>NZ_JBCNJW010000001.1:0-1193794 GCF_039596355.1 Fluviicola sp.
TTTGCATTAGGCATTAGGCATTAGGCATTAGGCATTAGGCATTAGGCATTAGGCATTAGGCATTAGGCATTAGGCATTAGGCATTAGGCATTAGGCATTAGGCATTAGGCATTAGGCATTAGGCATTAGTAATTAGTAATTACCCTTTTTGTGGTATTGGAATATGTCAGATTAGACTTCATCTTTGTTATTTAGAATTATTCTACATAGTATGAATCTGTATCTTGATAGCCGAAACCAATTAATTAGCCTTGGGTTCAAGGAGTTAGTCCGGACCATTTTCGGAGACCTGCATGTGGAATGGCACTCTGGAATTCCTCAAATTGCCCAGGGACTTTCCGCTAAAGACCAGGTGGTAGTCTACAATTTCACAGACAATTTCCAGGAACTGGAAAGCAACCTGAAACGCACTCCGGAAGATACTTTCATTAAAGTTGTACTGATTTTGAACGGAGATGTAGGACATCTCCCGAAACTGGTTTCCTATGGAGTTTCCGGATTCATCGATGTAAACTGCACGATCCCGGATTTGAAAGAAGCATTTCAAAAAATCCTGCACAACCAGAATTACTATTGCGAAGTGGTTTGGAGTAAAATCCTGAACCAGGACGACGAAGCGGCTTCTCCAACCAATTTCAGTTTGACCAAACGGGAGATTGAAATTGTGGATCGTTTGCTGCTCGGGAAATCAACGATGGAGATCAGCAAGGAACTCGGATTAAGTCCGCACACAGTACAAACGCACCGGAAAAATTGCTTTAAGAAATTAAAAGTGAAATCCTTGTCAGAATTGCTCCTTTTTGAAATGGAGAACCAGGTATTCAAAAAGCAGTAGATAGATACCCTGGTAAAGGTAGTTTTTTCCGCTGATTGTAGTGATTGCCCCAAAAAGTGAAATGGACTACATTTGCGGAGTTAATTTAGACTTAATATAAATAAAGTAAATAAATCAAACATGAAAAAAGGATTACTTCTATCATTCTTGGCTCTGGCTGGATTTTCAAACGCGCAGCTGGTGAGCGATTCAGTGACTATGGGTGCTGGATATGCAAACAATATTTGGTACAGTTTGGCAAACGATGAGCAAGGTACTGCTCAGCCTGCAAACAACTGGGATATCGGTATGGCTACAACGATCAGCCCGTCTAATCCGCTTGCTGCATCTATCATTTTCAACAATAAAATCGGTACAGTATACGCAGTTCCTGGATCAAACGGAACAGATTTGGCTACTGCAGATACAGCAGGTATTGCAGGGTGGACAACACTTTACAATTCTGAAATCACATGGACTGAAGGAGCTTTGAACGCAGCAAGTGCAGGTGGAGTAGATTACGGTTGGGGAAATTACGATGCTGTAAACCACACTGGAATCGTTGCTAACCGTGTTTTTGCTATTAAATACACCAACGGATCTTGCAAATTGTTTACAGTTTCTCTTCCGTTCAGCTCAATGGCTTACGAAATCAACTACTCTGATGCAGATCATTCAAACTCAGGAACAATCTCTGTTCCGTTTGCTGCAAGTGCAGCTAAAAACTACATCTACTACAGCTTCACAAGTGCTGCTATCGTAGATCGTGAGCCTGCTTCTGCAAGCTGGGATTTGTATTTCACTCAGTACTGTGCAAACATCGGAGCACCATACCCTTATAACCTGGTAACAGGAGTATTGCACAATGTTGGAGTAGAAGTTGCTGAAGTTCACCCGGTAAACAACCCTGAAACGGATATGTCTTTCGAAACAGCTGCATACTCTGAGGATATCAACACAATCGGTTATGACTGGAAAACATACGCAGGAACATACACGATCGAAGATTCTACTGTTTACTTCGTGAAAGATAAATCAGGAGATTACTGGAGATTGGTAATGACTGCATTCTCAGGATCTGCATTGGGTAAGACCGTTTTCAAAAAAGAGAAAGTAGCTACATTGAGCGTATCTGAAAACAACGAATTGATTTCAGGAATTTTCCCGAACCCTGCTTCTGATAAAGTAACTGTAATGGTGGATTCCAAAGCAGGTGCAACATTGAAAGTAGTGAGCCTGACAGGAGCTGTAGTATACGAATCAGCTGCTTCAAACGGATTGGAAGCAATGAGCATTTCAACAGCAGATTTCACAAACGGAATTTACCTGGTTCAGGTATCTAACGGTTCTGCAACTACAACACAACGTTTGGTTGTTCAGCACTAATCTTTGATTCAAAGAAAGATGAAAAAAATTGGTTTTTTGTTTCTGGGACTTGTATTTGCAATTGCTTCATGTAATTCAGGTGCAAAATCAGAAGAGAAAAAAGAAGAAGTTGCAGAGAAACGTATCGTTTCTTTAAACGGATCAATAACAGAAATCATCTACGCAGTGGGTTCCCAAAAGGAACTCATTGGCGTTGATGTGACCAGCACTTATCCTGCGGCGACTGAGAAGCTTTCGAACCTGGGACATGTGCGCAAACTGGCGGTAGAAAGCTTACTGGCTTTGAACCCGACACACGTATTGATGCTGGAAGATGAAGTGTCTCCGGACCTGAAATCGAAATTGAAGCAAGCGAAAATCGAGTTGGTAACATTCAAACACCCGAACAGCGCTGATGAAGCGAAAGGATTGGTGAAAGACGTTGCAAACTGGTTGGGTAAAGCAGCTGCTTCAAAAGAAATTACGGCGAAGATTGACACAGAGATGAAGAATCTCCCGAAATTGGCTAAAAAGCCGAAAGTATTGTTTGTGTATGCACGCGGTGCCGGAACACTGATGGTAGCCGGAGAAAATACCCCGCTGGAAAAAATGATCGTTTTGGCAGGTGGTGAAAATGCAGGAAAAGGATTCACGGATTTCAAACCTTTGACGAGTGAATCAGTGATTGCTGCAAATCCGGATGTGATTCTGATGTTTACATCAGGAGCGCAAAGCCTCGGGCCTGACGGAATCTTCCATGTTCCGGGGGTAGCTGCAACCAATGCAGGTAAAAACAAAGCTTTGATTCAAATGGACGGTCAGTTACTCAGTGGATTCGGTCCGCGTGTAGCTGAAGCGCTTGTTGAATTGAATCACGAGTTTGCAAAAATAAAATAGTTCGAAAAGCTCAAGGTTCAAAAGTTGAACCTTGAGCTTTTTCAGAAGAAAAAGTGATATGTCGAGACAGGGGATTATAGGTCTTTTATTGGTGGTTTTATTGTTAGTTTGCTTCGTTGTCAATCTATCAGTAGGAAATGTACACGTTCCGGTTTCCCACGTCTTTGGCAGTATCTTTGAAAAAATTGGTTTCCATACCGATTTGAAAATAACGGAAATCGAATACAATGTTGTTTACAACATCCGGTTTCCGCGGGCGGTTTATTCTTGTCTTATTGGTGCGGGGTTAGCCGTCTCGGGTGCAGCACTGCAAGGCATTTTCAGAAATCCGCTGGTTGATTCCGCCTTAATCGGGATCTCTACGGGAGCCTCGCTGTTTGCATCCTTATTCATTTTGTTCAATGGTTTAGTCCCTTGGTTGATCTTTTTCAACGAGGGACTTTCCCTTTCTATCGTAGCCTTCTTCGGGGCAACATGCATTGCATTTATTGTTTACCGTTTGTCGCTGAGTAACGGTGAGATCAATTCATTGACATTGATCCTTGCAGGAATTGCACTGAATGCCTTAACGGCTTCGCTGACAGGGCTTCTGAGCTTTTTGGCCACAGACGACCAGTTGCGGGATTTAACTTTCTGGACACTGGGAAGTTTGGGGTCCGCAAACAACGATTCGCTCTTGCTGCTCCTGGTATTTACCGTAATTCCGCTCGTGGTGATCCTGCGTCAGGCAAAAAGTCTGAACGTACTTTCGCTCGGTGAAAGCAATGCGCAATACATGGGCTACAAGGTAAAGACCATCAAAATTGTTGTGATCGTGTGTTCAACCTGTATGGTTGGAGCAGCCGTATCCATGTCAGGTGTAATTGGCTTTATCGGCTTGGTTGTACCTCACATTATCCGCATTCTGTCTGGACCCGATCACCGTTTGTTGCTTCCTTTCAGTGCTTTTTTCGGCGCAATTCTTCTTTCGTGTGCAGATATGATCTCCCGAACGATTTTGCCTCCGACAGAAGTTCCGATCGGAATTATTACCGCCTTGATGGGAACTCCGGTATTTATAGCCATTATTTTTAAACATAAGCGTAAATTCTCGGTGTGATTGAAGCGAAAAACATATCATTTGCAGTAAAAGGAAGACACATCCTTCATCCGGTTGATTTCAAAACGGACAAGGAAGAGTTTATCGTGATTCTCGGCCCGAACGGAGCCGGAAAAAGTACGCTGGTAAAAATGCTTTCAAGCGGAGCAAACCGGAGTTCAGGAAGCATTTCCTATTACGGAAAAGAGCTGAAAGACTGGACGCTGGAGGGGTTGTCGCGTTACAGGGCATACATGCACCAGGAAAGTATGATCGCGTCCAATTTTACGGTGCGTGAAGTACTGGAAATGGCACGTTACCGCCATCCGGAATCCAAAGCGGGTTTCAATCAGCAAGTGATTGAACGGATTGTTTCCGAATTGAATTTGGAAAACCTGCTGGATCAGGAATTCAATTTTCTTTCCGGTGGAGAAAAGCAGCGCGTTCAATTCGGGCGTGTGTTGCTGCAATTGGAAAGCGAGGGGGAAATTCAGCCGATCAAATACCTGTTCCTGGACGAACCGCTGAATAACCTGGATGTCCGTTACCAGATCGAACTGCTGAGATATGCACGTAAATTTGTAGATGACAAGCGTGGAAGCGTGATAATAGTGATGCACGACATCAACCTGTGTTACCAATATGCAGACCGCGTGCTGTTAATGCAGAAGGGAAAACTCATCCTGGACGGAACGGTGGATGAAGTGATGACTCCGCAAGTATTGAGTGAAACCTACCAGATTGAACTGGAGCAGGTGCGCTCGCTCGACGGAGAAATATTTTACAGACACTTATCCTACTCATCGAGCTTGTTAGATAAGAGTCCGCACGGCGGATAATATAGAATCTGAATGAACAGATCAATAAAGAATTAAATAGAAATAAAAATGGAAACAACTTTGTCCCTAAAAGAGGCATTCGCTCAGTTGAAAGAAAGCGAACCGAAATTGAGAATCAGAGAGTACGCGAAGCGTTTGAATGCTTCCGAAGCTGAATTGGTTGCTTTGGGTGTAGGAACAACTGCTGTTCGTCTGCGTCCGGAGTTTGTAGCTATTCTTGGAGAAATTGAGTCGCTGGGTTATGTGATGGCCCTGACACGAAACGATGAGGTTGTGCACGAGCGCAAAGGAGTTTACGAAAACTTCAGTACCACTCCGCATGCTTCCCTGTTTGTAGGAAAAGACATCGACCTGCGTATTTTTCCGGGCTCCTGGGCTTCTGTATTTGCAGTAACCGAAGGAGGTGAGAAACCACGTCACAGCTTGCAGTTCTTCACAACAGATGGTGTTGCAACACACAAAATCTATCTGGAGTCGAAAAGCAACATGGAAGCATACGAAGCATTGGTAGCGAAATACAAAGATGAGAATCAGTCTTCTGAACTGGAAATCGGAGCATTGCTGCCGTTGGAAGGGGAAGAGTTACCGGATAGCGAAATCGATGTGAAAGCATTCCAAGAATCCTGGGTAAACCTGAAAGACACGCACGAATTCTTTGGATTGCTGAAGCGTCACAAATTGACACGTACGCAGGCCTTGCGCATGGCTCCGGATGAGACTTACGCCAAACAGATCGACAACAAAGCATTGAGAAGAGCATTGGAACTGGCTGCGAAAGACCAGGTTTCCATCATGGTATTCGTTGGAAATGCGGGAATGATTCAAATCCACACCGGAGAGGTGAAAAACATTGTAGAGCACGGTCCGTGGATCAATGTGTTAGACCCGATGTTCAACCTGCACGCAAAAGAAGACGGAATTGCTCAATCCTGGATCGTTCGAAAACCGACAGAAGACGGAATCGTGACTTCCCTGGAGTTATTCAACGAGAAAAAAGAATTGATTTGTACGCTTTTCGGAGCACGCAAACCGGGAATTCCTGAATTGGAATCCTGGAGAACATTGGTAGAACAATTGTAATATCATGATACAAAAAGCATATTTGCTTCTGATGATGAGTGTACTGGGCGGGGTTGCTTCCGCCCAGGATACGCTTTACATCAGTGATGAAACAGGGGTTGCTGTGCCTTTCGCACAAATAGCTTTGCAAGACATCAGCGCAAAAAAAACAAGCTATGTTCAGTCAAATGACATGGGAATCCTGGTTGTTCCCACAGCATTGTACCAGGACGGACAACAACTGATCGTAAAGATCAATACGAATGGCTTTCACCAGGAAATCGATACCATTTCGAAAGGAGCAAGCCACCGCATTCAGTTGAAAGCGAATGCCAAAGACATTGAAGAAGTTGTCATTACCGGACAGCTCGGTGCAGGATCCGTTTCGGGTTCCACCAACAAGGTAAAACTGATCGATCGTGCTACGATTGATGCCAAAGGAGCAGTAAACCTGCGCGATTTACTTCAGAATGAAATGAATATCCGCGTGAGCCAGGACCAAATTCTCGGAAGCGGGATGTCGATGCTGGGAATCAGCGGAGAAGGAGTGAAGATTCTGATTGATGGTGTGCCGATCATCGGACGCCAAAACGGAAACATTGATTTGAGCCAGATCAATCTCGCGAACATCGAGCGCGTGGAGATTGTGGAAGGACCTTTAAGTACGAACTATGGGAGCAATGCCATGGCCGGAACCATTAACCTGATTACCAAGAAGCCGAAGAACAAAGGCTACGATATAAACCTGGGAACGTATTACGAAACGGTAGGAAACTACAACCTGAACCTCGGAATCACTTCCCGCATCAAGAACCATTCGATTTCGGCTTATGGAGCACGGAATTTCTTTGATGGCTGGAATCCGGGCGATAAATGGATTCAATTCCCGAAAGTGGAAGTAGCCGATTCGGGTCGCTACCAGCAATGGAAAGCGAAAGAACAGTACATGGGAGGAGTAAAGTATTCCTACAAATTGAAAAAGATCGAGTTCATTCCTTCGGTAGACTTGTTCCGCGAAAAGATCGTCAACCGCGGTTACCCGAGAGCTCCATTCCAGATTTCTGCTTTCGATGATGAGTACATCACGAGCCGCCAGAACGGAGGGTTGGAAGTGATCGGCTGGTTGAAATCGAACCTGAAACTGGATGTACAACTGAATTACTCGAACTACAAACGCACCAAGAATTCGTATATTACGGATTTAACAACGTTGGATCGCAAACTGCTGGCAAATACCGAACAGGATACTTCCCGCTTTGTATTGTACTTCAACCGCGTAACACTGACGAGAAACAGCATGGACAAGAAATTCAATTACGAAGTCGGTTACGACATCAATTATGAATTGGGTTACGGTCCGCGTATCGAGAACCGTAAAAAAGAAATCGGGGATTACGCTGTTTTCGGAACCTTTAACTGGGCTCCGTGGAACTGGCTGAATGTGAAGCCGGGATTGCGTTTTACCTACAATACCTTGTACAAAGAAGCATTGATGCCGGCTTTGAATGTGAAAGTAGGGAAGAAGAAACACATTTTCCGGGGAAGTGTTGCCTCCGGATTCCGCTCTCCTTCCATCAAGGAATTGTACATGGAATTTGTGGATATCAACCACAACATTCACGGAAACCCGGATTTGAAGCCCGAAGTGGCCAATCATGTTCAGGGGTGGTACAATTTCAACTGGGAGCCGAAAAAATGGAACCTTGGTTTTGAATTATCTGCTTATTACCAGGACATTCACAACCGGATCAGTTTGGCGCAGTCTCCAAATGGAGTTGACTACAGCTATTTCAACATCGATCAGTTCTATGCAAAAGGAATTCAGTCTTTGGTGAAAGCAGGCAGAAAGCAGTGGAACGCCACTATCGGATTCAACTATATCGGTACGGCATCCAATTATTCGGACAACCGTTTTGCGTATTCTCCTGAATTGGTTTCAAACGTTTCCTGCCAGTTGAAAAACGGGACAACGAAGTTCAGTGCATTTTACAAATACACGGGGAGAGTAGTGACGTACTTTGTTGGAGAAGATGCTTCGATTACGCAGCAGTTCATCGCTGATTACCAGTTGCTGGATCTCCAGGTGCAGCAGTGGTTCCTGAAGAAAACCCTGAGTGTTTCCCTGGGAGGTAAAAACTTGTTGAACGTAACGAATATCACTGCCGGAAGCGGTACAACCGGCGGAGCGCACACTTCCAGTTCAGGAACCGCTCCGATTGCATGGGGAAGAAGCTTCTACCTCACGATTACTTACCTGATAAAATCAAAACAATGAGAAAGTGGATGTTTTTAGCCTTACTTCCGTTGGTAAGTGCCTGCTTTAAAAAAGAACTTCCGGTTCAAAAACCTGTTTCGGATGCAACGACTTCCCAGGTCGAAATGGGAGGAAACTACGCAAACCAGATTTACTATGATTTGGAAACGAATACGATTATCCGCCAAAACAACCGCGAAGTATGGGATTTGGCATTTGAAGCCGGAGAAACCGGTTTTCATGTGCTTTTGAACGAATCGCGCCTGATGGCAGCGGCCGTTTCTTCCGAAACGGATATTACAGCATTGACTTCGGATGCTGGATTGACATATACCTGGGATTACCAGACCGGGAACCTCGATTCAACGGCAATCGGTGACTGGCAGAGTTTAGGAAAAGTGTATGCCATCGATTTGGGAGCCAATCTTTCGGGGACGAATATGGGGAAGAAAAAACTCAAAATCGTTTCTGTTAATAACACCGAATACCAAATCCAGTTTGGCGATTTGGCGAGTAGTTCGATTCAGACATACACCGTTCCGAAATCAGCTACTGCCGGATTCACCTATGTTTCCCTGACGGGAAGCGGTTCGCTCCTGGATATCGAGCCCAATAAAGAAACCTGGGATTTGCTGTTCACCAGCTACTGCCACGTGTTTGATGCACACACACCATATTCCGTTGTAGGAGTTTTATCCAACCGCTACGGTGTGAAAGTGCAGGAAGTGAGTATTCCGTTTGCAGATTTGAAGTATTCGGATATCCAGGATGCTAATTTCCCGACCCGGATCAATGTGATCGGTTACGACTGGAAAACCTATGATTTCGATAATGGAAATTACACCGTAAACAGCAACCGCACCTTTGTTGTCAAAACAGTCAATGGGCGCTATTTCAAAATGCGGTTCATCGATTTCTATGACGACGGTGGCATCAAAGGAGCTCCGAAATTCGAATTGCAGGAGTTGATTCCGTAAAATGGAAAAATAAAAATTGAGCATTGAAAAGGTAGAAGGATATTTCTACCTTTTTAGTTCCGCACGTTTTTAGCGTTGATAGTGGTAATGCTTTTGATTTTATGATTGGCTATCTCGATGATGGAACAGCCTTTTTTCAGATTCAGTTTTTGAAACTCATTTTTGGGGTCGAGAATCAGGTTGGGTGAGCTTTTATCCACATAAGCTGAAATATCAACCATTGTTCCATAGCCTGAAACAATAAATAGCACAGAATCTTTAGACAGGTTTTCAGCCTGGTTTCGGGCAAAGAGGTTATTGCAGTTAATACAAGTTCCTTCTTCGTTGATGACAATAATCCGGCTGAAGCGTTCAAAATTTCCTTCTTTGAACCGATGATAAAACGACTCGATTTGCTCATAGGTACTCAGCTGAGGTTCAGAGCAACTGTTGAGTAATAAAAGCAGCAGCAAAATAACACTAGTTTTCATACGTCAATAAGTCAAATGATTTTTGATTGGGAGTTTTGTCGTAATTCCGGAGCAGATACAATCCTTTTTTGCCGATAAATCCGTTTGGATGATGCTGGGTTCCGTCAAACTGGAATTCATCTCGTTTTTTGAAGGCCTGATCGTAAACCAATACGTTGAAAGGAAAGTGTTCGCCTACCTGCGGCTTTCGTACCAATACGTAAATCAGGTTTCTCCTATTGTCAAACAATAAAGACGTGATAAATGCCTGTTTGAGATAAGCCTCGTTGATACAATTGGTGTTTTTCACGTATTCTGAACGGGTCGAAGGTTTCAGAAAGATTTTTCCGATTTCGGATTGAACCTTGAACAGGGGGCGAATCTGGTCTTTTGTAATGGAATAAATGGTATCGGAGTAAGCCGAGTGATAATATATTTTCGACTGGTTCAGGTAGAAATGAACACCATCAGCAAGAATTTCGTTGCGTTTTATAAAACGGTTGAAGAGGTTTTGTCCGATGTATTCCGGAGTTTGGGATTCATCTTTCAGACTAGTTTGGGCGATGCAGTTTTTTCCGAAGGATTCCAGTTCCCAATTTAGTTGTTCTTCTTGCGTTGTGAGTTGTTTCACAGGGTAATTATTGAACGCATGAAAAACGGTGTTTCCCTGAACATAAATGGGAGGAACAAACTCAATTCCTTCCATCAGGAGCCGGGAGTAATCCAGTTTTTTCAAAACCTCCGCTTTTTGATTGATGAGGTAAATCCGGTTACTGTATTTGGAGAGCAGTAAAATAGAATCCGGTGAAACAACGTGATAATAAATAAATTTCTCTTTTTCTGAATCCATCAATTGTTTCAGGTCGATAGACCATTTTTGTTTCCCATCTATTGTATGGAAATGAATCTTTTTTGCAGTGACGAAATCTGCAAAGGAGATGAACTCGTTTTTAAGCGAATCTGTGAAATAATTCAGGTTGTATGCCGTAAAATCATTCCTGAAATGAAGTGCTTTCTGTTGCAGGTTCGGGACCTTCTTACTTTGATTCTCTTGACAGCCAGTCTGGGAAACGAAGAATACGATAGAAAAGAAAAGGATGTGTTTCATAAAGGGAAAAGAAGCGGGGGCAACGCCCCCGCCGGATTTTAATTTGTTTTAAATGGATATACAGCTTTTATGTCCTGATTATGAGCTGTAAAAGTCAAATATCCCGGAGCTGTAGCCGTGATACTTCCTCTGATAGAAACGACCAGTTCTCCACCGATTACACCATCCAAAACACTTGTACTGATAACAGATGATAATGTTGAATAATTAGCGCTCGCATACCCGGCCTGACTGGAACTGAATGCAAAAGCAGTCAGACTTTGAGACAGTTTTGGAGTAACAATCACATCCGGAAGACAATTTCCACCTGTACTCCAGCAACCGTAATCGACACCGTCAACACCTGGCTGTTTACCGTTATCATGCCATACACGCAGGTTGTTTACCTGAGCTTTGGTTGTAAACGAATGGTTTGATGAGGCAGAAGGAGTGATGTTTTCTTTTTGACACCCAACTGCGATCAATAACAAAAGAGCGGGACTTAAACCCAACAGAATTGATTTTTTCATGATTCAATGTTTAAATGTGGTATTTACGCTTAACGCGGTAAATGAATAGCGGTGTTAATTTCATTCAGGCCTGATTTCATCTTAACGCTTCAAAACAACTAAAAAAAAATTGAAAAAACAAATGAATGAAACAGAGAGTGTTAGAAGTAAGAAGGATTAGTTAGATACCCCTTGATTCAAATCAGATACCTCTTTTCATTCAGGGAGTTATCAGAACTCAATTTTCAATTTTTACTGCTCACTTCTCACTTTCTGTTAACTTTGTTCCAAATTCAGATTTCATGGCACAAAAACCGGCAATTCCAAAAGGAACAAGAGATTTTTTACCCAGTGAGGTAGCCCGCCGTACGTATATTTTTGACACAATCAGATCCGTTTTCAAAACCTACGGATTTGCACCGATAGAAACGCCTTCTTTCGAACTTTCCACCACCTTGCTGGGGAAATATGGGGAAGAGGGAGACCGTTTGATTTTCCGGATTTTGAATTCGGGAGAGAAAATGAAAAAAGCAGATATTGACGCGTTACAAGCAGATAACCTGCCGCGTTTTGCTAATTCATTGGCGGAGAAAGCATTGCGTTACGACTTGACAGTGCCGTTTGCGCGTTTTGTGGTGCAACATCAGAATGAATTATCCTTTCCGTTCAAACGCTACCAGATTCAGCCGGTTTGGAGAGCGGATCGTCCGCAGCATGGTCGTTACCAGGAGTTTTACCAGTGTGATGCCGATGTGGTAGGTTCGGATTCCCTGTTATACGAAGTAGATTTCGTGCAGATTTTCGACCAGGTATTGACGAAATTGCAGATTCCCGGATTTACCATTAAGATCAACAACCGTAAAATTCTTTCCGGAATCGCGGAAGTTTCCGGTGAATCGGAGCGCCTGGTGGATATCACTGTGGCAATCGATAAACTCGACAAGATCGGGGAAGAAGGTGTGATCAAGGAATTGAAAGAAAAAGGCGTTTCCGATCAGGCAATCGAAATCATTTCTCCGTTGTTTGCTGTTTCGGGTAGTAATGATGAGCGCCTGGATCAAATGAAAGCATTTTTGAGTACTTCGACAACCGGATTGAAGGGAATCGAAGAACTGGAATACGTGTTGAACCAGACCAAAGCACTTGGTTTGGAGCGTGCGGAGGTGGAATTTGATGTGACGCTTGCCCGTGGATTGAACTATTATACCGGAGCTATTTTCGAAGTGAAAGTACACGATGTAAAAATGGGATCGATTTGTGGTGGTGGCCGTTACGATGATTTGACCGGTTTATTCGGACTTTCAGGACTTTCAGGAGTTGGAATTTCGTTTGGAGCAGACCGCATTTACGACGTACTGAACGAACTGAACCTGTACCCGGCTGATACCGATGCAGCGCTGACAATCCTGTTTGCCAATTTCGGAGAGAATGAAGCAGCATACTGTATGAAGTTGTCGAAGGAACTGCGCCAGGCCGGAGTAGATTGTGAAGTGTATCCGGCTGCTGCCAAAATGCAGAAACAGTTTAAATATGCCGACAACCGGAATGTGAAATTCGTTGCCATTATTGGCGAAAGCGAATTGGAAAAAGGAACGATACAATTAAAAAATATGGAAAGCGGAGAACAGGAAGAGCTGACAGCCTCAGCCTTGCTTCAACGCTTTACGAAATAAGCCCACATACACCCCATGAATACTTTTACGATTACGAATGAATGGGTTTCTCTGGAAAAACTGGACGAAATCCTGGCTTCAGATACGAAACTGGCTCTGAGCGAAGAAGCCAAAAATGCCATTTTGAAATGCCGCGCCTACCTCGATGAAAAGGTGGCAACAAGCAACAGTTTGATTTACGGAATCAATACCGGTTTCGGAAGTTTGTGCGACACGGCGATTTCTCCGGAGGATTTGGAACAGTTGCAGCGCAACCTGGTACTTTCTCATGCTTGTGGTATGGGAGAGCGCGTTCCGGAAGAGATCGTGAGACGTTTGCTGATTTTGAAAATCATGGGACTTTCTCACGGGGCATCCGGAGTACAGCTGGAAACGGTAGAGCGCCTGGTATTCTTCTTCAATCATCACATTCACCCGGTGGTTTTCCAGCAGGGAAGTCTGGGAGCATCCGGAGATTTGGCTCCGTTGGCCCACCTGGTATTGCCGCTGTTGGGCGAAGGAACAGTCTTATTTGAAGGAAAAGAATACGCAAGCCGTGAAATCAACCAGCGCTTCGGACTGGAACCGATTGTTTTGCGCTCCAAAGAAGGATTGGCATTGCTGAACGGAACGCAGTTCATGTCGGGATATGCTTCCTATGCCATTTCACATGCACGCAAATTGTGGAACCAATTCAACGAAATTGCTGCAATTTCCCTGGACGGTTACGACGGACGAAAAGAGCCATTCGGCGTTCAGGTAAACGGAATCCGCAACCAGGTCGGGCAGATCAAAACAGCTGAAGTATTCCGCGTTTTATTAGCAGACAGCGAACTGGCGAACCGTGAAAAAGCACACGTTCAGGATCCGTATTCCTTCCGTTGCATTCCGCAGGTTCATGGAGCATCATACGATACCATTGAACATTGTGCAATGATCGTAGAACGTGAAATCAATGCCGTAACAGATAACCCGACGGTTTTCCCGGACGATGATATCGTGGTTTCGGCAGGAAATTTCCACGGACAGCCTTTGGCACTGGCAATGGACTTTTTGGCAATTGCTCTGGCGGAACTGGGAAGTATCAGCGAACGCAGAATCTATAAATCCATTTCCGGAACACGAAGCCTGCCGGCATTCCTGGTGGCCAAGCCTGGGCTGAATTCCGGGTTCATGATTACGCAGTATACTTGTGCATCCATCGTGAGTCAGAACAAGCAGTTGTGTACGCCGGCAAGTATCGATACGATTGATTCCAGCAACGGGCAGGAAGACCACGTATCGATGGGAGCAAATGCTGCAACAAAACTCTTCCGTGTGATCGACAACTGTTATTCCATCCAGGGAATTGAGTTGCTGCACGCTTGTCAGTCGCTCGAATTCAGAAGACCGGCAAAATCAAGCCCGAGACTGGAAGGAATTTTCGAAGCATTCCGGAAACAAGTGCCTTTCGTAACGGAAGACAGATACATGCATCCGTTGATGCAGACCAGTAAAGAATTTGTAAAAACAGGAATATAATATGAGCGACTACTTTTCACCCGTAAACGAAACCCCGGAAAAACCAGTTAAAAGACCGGTTTTACTGACCGTTTTGTGTATTTTATCATTCATTGTTGTCGGATTTGGCGTTTTGGGCGTCTTGTTCTCCCTGATCGGTGGACAACCGGGCGCGGAAGATATTGAAAAAGCCTACAACCTGACGATGCAGATGGCTTCCGACTACCGGGACCAGAATGTAATCTTCCTGGCAGAATTATTCGAACAGGTTGCTGAAATGAGTGCCTACCAGCAGCACCATTACTGGTCTGTATTGCTGGTGAATGCAGTAACCATGGGAACCGGCCTCGCAGGAGTACTCATGATGTTCAAAGGAAAAAAACTGGGATTCCATTTGTATATTATTTACAACCTGCTGAGTGTCGGTGGAAGTTTCCTCATTATTCCATCGCACATGATCCCGATGGTTTCAGTGATCATGAACCTGATTCTTGCGGGAGTTTTCGTTTTCCTGTACAGTTTGAACCTGAAATGGATGAATAAATAAAGTATTATCAACGATAAAAGGAATGGTCAGGGAGGAAACTCTTTGACCATTTTTGTTTGTATGTAAAACCACCTGTCAGATTACTTTTAAATAAAGCATCTGGTTAATAATTAGTTGGAATGAATAGTTCACTACCATTCACCGTTTTTCAGAACACGTTTAATCGTCATCAGGTACACACAGCTAAATAGATTTGCATCCGCTAACATGTTCAAACAACATCATTTACATTTGCTTCATGTGAGTTTTGAGACCGTTGGAGCGCGTCATTGATCCGGATTAAAACATGTAATACTACTGCTCTCCGATTCGAACGAATCACATAACCAATAGATGTTAAATCTTAAAACTATTCAACATGCGCAAAAGATTACTTTTAAATGTATTTTCGGTGATGACGATGGTTTCCGTCGGAAATTCCTTCGCACAGCAAACGCCTTATTCGTGCGGGAACGATGAGCAGCTTCGGAAAATGTATGCGGAAAACCCCGGATTGGAAGAAGACTATAAAAAACTGGTGAACCGGTACAAGGAAAACCGCCTGATTCGCGGAAAATCAACTACCGTTCGCGTGATCCCGATTGTGTTTCATATTGTTCACGAGTATGGAGAAGAGAACGTGAGTGATGAGCAAATCCAGGATCAAATGCGGATTCTGAATGAAGATTTCCTGAAAATGAATGCGGATACGGCTATTGTAGTGCCTCCTTTCGACAGCATTATCGGAGATGCATTTATCGAATACCGGCTGGCAACGCTGGATCCTTACGGGAACTGCACCAACGGAATCGAACACATTTACAATCACAACACCAACATGGCGGACGATTATTCGAAACTCCATCAGTGGGACAGAGACAAATACCTGAATATCTGGCTGGTGAAAACCATCGGTTCCGGTGCGGCAGGATATGCGTATCATCCCACAGATGTCACCGGAACCTTCTTCTGGAGTGACGGTGTGGTGATTCTGCACGATTACGTAGGAAGTATCGGAACAAGTAGCGTGCTGCACTCGCGTGCATTGACGCATGAGATCGGGCACTACCTCGGATTGGCTCATACCTGGGGAAATACGAATACTCCGGATCTGCCCGGTAACTGTAATCTCGATGACGGGATTGAAGATACACCGAATTGTATCGGGATGAAAAGCTGTAAACTGACCCAAAACTCATGTGTCGACGGAGCAACTCCTGATAATTATTGGTACCCGAATGATGTGATTGACAATGCTCAGAACTTCATGGATTATTCCTATTGTTCGACCATGTTTACGGTAGGTCAGGCCGATTTCATGAACAATGTACTGGATCAGGAAACCAGCGGACGAAACAACTTGTATACCGACGGTAACCTGGTGGAAACGGGAACCAATTCATTGACCCCGGTAACCTGTATCCCGGTGGCGGATTTCTATATGGATGCAAACGGAAGTCAGCCGAATACCGGGCCGAATGCCAACGTCATGACCGCTTGTGTGGGCGATCCGATTGCTTTCAGGGACGCTTCCTGGAAAGCTGGTGTCACTTCCTGGTCGTGGAGTTTTCCGGGCGGATCTCCGGCAGCGTCAACTTCTCAGAATCCAAGTGTCACGTACAATGCACCCGGCTGGTACAATGTCACGCTGACGGTAGCAAATAGTGCCGGAACGGATGTGAAAACAGTGAATAATATGATTTACATCCAGGGAGACTGGGCAGAGTACACAGGTCCGCGAACCGAAGATTTCAATCAGCATGCAAACTTCTGGATTTCATTCAACCCCGAAGACAATGAATCCTCATTCAACCGTGTGGCAACCGGGGGGAGAGGAAACACCGGCTGTTTTAAGCTGAACAACTACAAAGATGTGGGAGCGGCAATGGCCTTTACGGAAGATTGGTACTACAACAACCGTCTGGGGTATGCCAAAGACTATTTAACTTCTCCGGCGATTGATTTGAGAAGTACTTCTAACGTAAGCATCTCTTTTGACTATGCGTACGGCACCAAAGCAACTACAAGTGCTGATATTACGGAGAAATTGGTCGTGTATTCTTCTAGAGATTGCGGAAAAACGTGGATTCAACGGCTTTCTTTGACCGGAGCAGATTTGGTAACCGCAGGATATGTCGGAAATACGGATTTTACTCCGAATAATGATCTTCAGTGGAAAACAGCCAGCTTCAGTTATGTTTCGAATGCTTCGGACAACAAAACCAAATTCCGTTTTGAATACACTTCTTCGGATTTCTCTTCCAACCTGTACATCGACAACTTCAATATTTCGGGAACATTGGGAATCGAAGACAATGGTCTGGCTTCTGCCGTATCGATTGCTCCGAACCCGGTTTCTTCCGGATCGGATCTGACCATTGAGGTTCCGAACAGTGAAAAAGGCATGCAGCTGATCGTGATGGACTTGAAAGGAGCGGTTATTTCCACAACGGAAGTTCCGGCTTCTCCGGGAACGCAAACCATCCTTATCCCAATGAACGTGGCGAAGGGATGCTACATTTTGAATGCTGTTCAGGGTGCTGCGAAATCTACGCACCGGGTGGTGGTTTACTAAATTATCAATGATGAATTATCAAGGGTGGTGAGCCCTTGATAATTACCTCATTTATCCTTGATAATTAAATATTTATGATGGAATTCGGAGTTTTCGCTTTTTAAAAGCTTGAATTAGTGTTATCTTTGCGCCAAAATTCCAAGTATTTCTCATGATTTCAGTAAATAATTTATCTCTTCAATTCGGTAAGCGCGTTCTTTTCGATGATGTCAATCTCAAATTCGCCCAGGGAAACTGTTACGGGGTGATTGGTGCCAATGGTGCCGGTAAATCCACGTTTTTGAAGATTTTGACTGGTGAACAGGATCCGACTTCCGGACGTGTTGAATTGGAGCCGGGTAAACGAATGGCCGTATTGAGCCAGAACCACTTTGCATTCGATGAATTCGAAGTGTTGCAGACTGTGATCATGGGGCATAAGCGTTTGTTCCAAATCATGACTGAGAAAGACGCGTTGTACGCAAAACCGGATTTTTCGGATGAAGACGGAATGAAAGCATCGGAACTGGAAGGAGAATTTGCAGACCTGGAAGGATGGAATGCTGAAACGGATGCTGCGTCTTTGCTGAGCAACCTCGGAATCGATGAGAGCAAGCACTACCTGAAAATGGCAGATGTTCCTTCCGAATACAAAGTACGCATCTTGTTGGCTCAGGCTTTGTTCGGAAACCCGGATGTACTGGTACTCGATGAGCCTACCAACGACCTGGATTTGAAAACGATTAACTGGCTGGAAGATTTCTTGCTGGATTTCAAAAACACGGTAATCGTTGTATCTCACGACCGTCACTTCCTCGATACGGTTTGTACGCACATTTGCGATATTGATTTCAGCAAAATCAACCTGTTTACAGGAAACTATACCTTCTGGTACCAATCTTCACAGTTGGCGGCTCGTCAGCGTGCAGACAAGAACAAGAAAGCAGAAGACAAGAAAAAAGAATTGCAGGACTTCATTGCGCGTTTCTCTGCAAACGCTTCGAAATCCAAGCAGGCAACCAGCCGTCGCAAATTGATCGATAAACTGGATCTGGAAGAAATTCAGCCGTCATCCCGCCGTTACCCGGGAATTACATTCCATCAGGAACGCGAAGCCGGAAACCAGATTTTGACTGTGAGTGGTTTGACAAAAATGCACGAAGGTGAATACCTGTTCAAAGACCTTTCTTTTACTCTGAATAAAGGAGACAAAGTGGCTGTTATTTCCAAAAATTCCCTGGCAATGACACATTTCTTCGAAGTATTGAACGGAAATGTACAACCTGACAAAGGAGAGTTTTCCTATGGAACAACCATCACAACGGCTTACCTGCCGAATGATAACTCCGAATTCTTCCAGGATAAACTGTCTTTGATCGACTGGCTGCGTCAGTATGCACAAACAGACGAAGAAAAAGAAGAAGTGAACCTGCGCGGATTCCTCGGACGTATGTTGTTCTCCGGAGAAGAAGCTTTGAAAAGTGCTACGGTACTTTCCGGAGGTGAAAAAGTACGTTGTATGTTATCCCGTATGATGTTGGCGAAAGCAAACTTCCTGATGATGGACGAACCGACAAACCACCTCGATTTGGAGTCTATTACGGCTTTGAACAACGGAATGTCCGACTTCCAGGGAACGATGATGTTTACTTCTCATGACCACGAGTTGGTCTCTACAGTTGCAAACCGCATTATCGAAATCACTCCGAACGGTTTCATCGACAAGATGATGCCTTACGATGAGTACCTGCAGGATGCGAAAATTGCAAGCTTGCAAGATGAGCTTTACGCGTAATTTCGAGACAAATTGATCATATTGTACTGAAAAAAGGCATTTGTCGGTTGACAGGTGCCTTTTTTATTGAACCAAAAGCCATTCGATCTTATTTAAATCCGGTTCAACTCCTGGCTTAAAGTAGTAGGCATGTGTATTACCGAAAAAATCACCTTCCAGAAAGCCTGTTTTTACTAATACCTGCAGATGTTGATGTACCGTTGCTTCCGATAATGAAAGAATAGGAAGCAGTTCTTTATTGGTTGTTGCTGTATGCCTGTAAACATGTTGTAGAATTGCAATTCGCGCGGCAGAGGCGATGGCTTTTCCGATTCTTGCAGAATCCAGTTGACTTTCTGAAAATTGCTGTTTTTTAGAAGCACCCATAATGGATTGAAATTTGATGTTTCTTCTTTAATTTAATAAAAAAGATCATTTCTTTCAACTAGTTTGAGCACTTTTTTATGAAGCTTCAAATTCGTCAATTCGTAATATGGCGAAATTCAAATGTCTAGTTACTTATTTGGTAATGAGATTGTTGTGTTTATTTTGACTTCGTGTGATTTTGCCAATTCGTAATATTGCGAATTGCCAATTTGTAAAAAAAGGAATTTGACTGATGTAAATTCCGGGTATTCTCTTTCCAAAATCTCCTTACATTCGTGCATGAGCATTCCCGAACGATCATATGCCTTCAGACACAAACTCATTTCCGCACTCCGCGATTGGGATATCAAAGGAATTCGCAGGTTGTCGGTGAGTTTACCAAAAATGCTGCTTCCCGCTCCGGAATCGGTGGGAAAACATGTGTTGAAAACCATTCATGGAGTAAAAATGCTCATCGACCCCTCTATAGATCAGGGAGTCGAATTGTCGCTTTTTGAGACGGGAACCTATGAAAAAGGAACGATCCAGCTGCTGCGAAAACACCTCAGTAAAGGAAGCGCTTTCCTCGACATTGGTGCCAATATCGGGTTGATGTCTGTGATCGCTTCGGAATATGTCGGAGAAAAGGGAGTGGTGTATGCCGTGGAAGCAAACCCGAATACGGTACCGATTCTGCAGGCAAATATCGATTTGAATGACCGTAAAAACGTCGAAGTGATTCCCGTAGCACTTTCAGATACTTCCGGAACAGCCGTTTTATTCGAAAACTGGGAAGTAAACCGCGGAGGAGCATCGCTGATTTCCCAGGGAACCGAAGAAAAAGGAATTGAAGTGAAAGTAGAACGCCTCGACGATCTGTTTGATGAAAACACACCAATTCGCCTGGTGAAAATCGACGTGGAGGGCTTCGAACCACAAGTGATTCGCGGGGGAATGAACTGGTTTCGCAAACAACAGCCGGTTTTTATCATTGAAGTTTCTGAAAAGCGTGAAAAAGAAACCGGGCCGAGTCCGGCAGAAGTGATGGCGCTTGTTCAGACAATCGGTGAATACCGTTTTTACAAGCAAAAAGGGAGCAAAGAGCGTCGCGGGAAATTGATTGAGATCAAAACACCTGCAGACCTTCCACATCACGACAATATGATCTGTATTCCGCAGAAAGAGGCGGATCAGAAATAATACCCGATTGACAAAAAAGCCGTAGGCTTGCTGAAGCTGCTTACCTTGGAGACATTGAGGTTGATTGGTCCGAGGATCGTTTTGAAGCGGATGTTAATCCCATAACCGATCGAATTGGTATAGCCCGGTGTTGCATTCGGATCCTTCTTCGAAAAGTCAAAAGCATGTTTGATGTTGTTCCCGAAATCAACTACCTCGTCTCCGCTGTATAGCATATTCAGGTAAGGCGTCACAAACAATTTGCGGACACATTCCCACTGAATCCCGATCCGCACAGAATAAAAAGCCTTCGTACTGATTTCTCCGTTCCGGTAGCCCCACAAATCAACTGCTCCGTTGCGGGAAGTGGTATTGATGCCTCCCACACTGAAATATTCCGCAAAGGACGTGCTACTTTCCAGAACCGGGTATTTCTCCGTACTGATAATATGATACAGGTTGTTGAATACGAAACCGGTTTTGAAAGAGATTGGAATGCTGATCTTCCGGTGTAACTTGAAATACTTGTCATAAGTCAGCGCAACCCGGTAACTCGGATTAAACTTGTATTTCCCGCGAATGGTCAGTGTTGAAATACCGCTCGAGCTGGTAGAGTCTTCAAAAGAAGTTTCTCCGCTCAGATCTTCGTAGGTGAACAAAGCAAAGCGGTTCTCGAAGAAAAGATTGCTTCCTTTGACCGGGTAAAAGAGGTTGTTCAGGTTATTTCGCTGGTAGTTCATGAAAATGCTGAATACATTTCCAACGACCTTTTTAATCTTCAGCTGGTTGAGTGATAAATCTTCAAACATCGGCTTGAGTGAGGAAACCTCGTACATTACACCCAGGTAGGCGGAAGACTGCACATTGATGTTGTAAGACAAAGCGGTGGAGAGCATGTTGTATTTGTTCCGGTACGTGTCCTGCAGCCCGCCGTTGGAGGTGAAATAATTCTGCTTGATGCTTTCGTTGTAGAACGAAGTAAAGGTACTGAAGCGCGATGCGCGGATGTATTTCCGGTAGTTCGCCCGGAACTTAAGCGATTCCGCCAGGTCGATAGACACAACTACACGCGAGTTTTTCCCGAGTAAATTTCGCGCGGTAAAATTCAGAAAGATCCCGGCTCCGTATTCATTGTCGTAGTGAATAGAACCTTTGAACGCGATCTTGAAATCTTCGATCACCTGTAGTTTCACATCCGCATGATTGGTGGAATCTTGCAGAACCGTGTAATATACCTTGGAAAAATAGCGGTTGGAATACGCATCGATCACCGACTTGTCGATCTCTTCAAACGTCGTGGTATCGCCGGGTTTGAGCCGTAAACGCTTGAGGATGAATTCTTCGGTTTCATAGGAGGAAACACCTTCGATGAAAATCGATTTGACAATGAACTTCGGATTCGTATCAATCAGATCCGGTTTTCGGTACTTGCCGTAATACGCATGGAACTGACCGGCCAGTTTGGTCAGCTGAGGTCGTACCAGTTTGGCGACGTCAACTCCTTTATCGATAATCCGCTGGGCATATTTGAAATCCCCGGCACCGTATTCCAACATGTTTTTGGTGAGGTTGTTAAAGATATTACAAGCTTCGATGTCGTCTTTAGCCTCTTTAATGCCGTAAAAACTACTCGATTGGATCAGTAATTTGTTGATCGTGTTTAATTCGTCTTCTTCCATCAAACGCCCGCCGGTATAACTCCCGATGATGAAATCTGCCCCCATTGCCTTGAGTTGTTTAACGGGGAAGTTCACCATGATTCCGCCGTCGACCAGTAAATAGTCGTTCCATTTGATTGGCCTGAAAACCGTCGGAATGGCCATACTTGAACGCATAGCAAGTGCCAGGTTCCCGGAATCCAGTTCAATTGGTTTCATTGTGAGAATATCCACCGCCATACACTTGTATGGAATCGGGAGTTTGTTGAAATCCGTAATGTGATTGACATGCCGGGTGAGACGTGTAAACAATTCCTGCAAACTTTGTCCATCGATTACACCGGTAAAATTGAACTTTCCGTTGGAAAAAGGGATTTCTGCAATGTATTTGGAATACTCGTCCTTTTCATCCATGTTAATATTGTCTGCCGGAACGTATTGATTGAGAATCAGCTCCCAGTCAGCAGTGCGCGCCAGGCTGTCGATTTGTTTTCCGGTGTAGCCTGCAGCATACAATCCGCCGATCACGCTTCCCATACTGGTTCCGGTAATGTAGTCGATTTTGATTCCAAGCGAATCGATCAGCTTTAGAATCCCGATGTGAGCCAGTCCTTTTGCGCCGCCTCCGCTCAAACACAATCCAATTTTGTCACCGGGTTTGAAATTGGTTTCTTTTTGTCCATAAGTGAAAAATGAACAGCATAGAAGGAAAGCGATGACGAGCGTTTTCACGGTTGGAATTATTGGTTATACTAAAAATAAAATCTGCCTGCGGGTAGAGTAAATATACGTTTTGTTCCTGAATATGCGTGATTCGGACGTTTTTTGATTCAAAAGTTCAACATTGAAATTAAACACCTTGAATCGTTTCAACTTTTTCTCCTTTTTTGACTACTCTTTCGCAAGGCATGGTTCAAACGGCTGTCATTTTGTCACAAAAAAGTGCTTGGCACAAAGCTTGCCGGAGTGAAGCAAATTTCAAATAAGTATGAAAACAGGACAAATTCATGTATCAACGGAAAATATCTTTCCGATCATCAAAAAATTCTTGTATTCCGATCACGAGATTTTCTTGCGGGAATTGGTTTCAAATGCCGTAGATGCCAGTCAGAAGCTGAAAGTACTTTCCTCAACAGGAGAATACAAAGGCGAACTGGGCGATTTGAAAGTAGAAGTACTGTTGGATAAAGAGGCTAAAACACTGACCATCCGTGACAATGGAATCGGGATGACTGCTGAGGAAATTGATAAATACATCAACCAGATTGCCTTTTCCGGAGCAGAAGAGTTCGTGAAGCAGTATGAAGGAAAAGACGGTGCGGAAAATATCATCGGGCATTTTGGATTGGGATTCTATTCCGCGTTCATGGTTGCTGAGAAAGTACAGATCAGAACCTTATCACGCCACGAAGGATCACAAGCTGTTCAGTGGGAAAGCAACGGTTCTCCGGAGTTTACCCTGACAGAAATTGACAAAGAAACACGCGGAACGGATATCGTTTTGTTCATCAACGACGAATCACTGGAGTTTTTAGAGAAACCGCGCATTCAGGGAATCCTGGATAAATACTGTAAATTCCTTCCGATCCCGGTATTTTTCGGAACAAAAGTAGAATACGTTGATTCACCGGAAGGCGAAACGGACGAAGACGGAAAAGTAAAACGCGTTTCCATCGATGTGCCGAACCAGGTGAACAACCCGAAACCGGCATGGACAGTTGCTCCGGTTGATTTGAAAGACGAAGATTATGCGTCATTCTACCGCGAGTTATACCCGATGTCGTTCGAAGATCCCTTGTTCCACATCCACTTGAATGTAGATTACCCGTTCAACCTGACAGGAATTCTGTACTTCCCGAAAATCAAGGAAAACGTAGAAGTACAACGCAATAAAATCAACTTGTATTCAAACCAGGTGTTCATTACGGATTCCGTTGCGGAAATCGTTCCTGAATTCCTGACCTTGCTTCACGGGGTGATTGATTCTCCGGACATTCCACTGAACGTTTCCAGATCGTATCTGCAAAGCGACGGAAATGTGAAGAAAATTTCGGCTCACATTACTAAAAAAGTAGCGGATAAACTGGCTGAAATGTTCAAAAAAGACCGTGCGGATTTTGAAGCGAAATGGGATGACCTGAAAATCTTCGTGGAATACGGAATGCTTTCGGATGACAAATTTGCAGAGAAAGCGAAAAACTTCGCCCTGATCAAAAATACAGACGGGAAGTATTATACCATTGAAGAAATGAAAGAGCAGATTGCTCCGCTTCAAACAGATAAGAATGACAAGGTGGTAGCGCTTTACACGCACAGCAAAGAAGAACATTTCTCTTTCGTGAAGCAGGCAAAAGACCGCGGTTACCAGGTTGCGTTGATCGACGGACCGCTTGCATCGCACTGGATTTCGAAAATCGAACAAACTTTTGAAAATCTTTCCTTTGCACGTGTAGATGCCGATGCCTTGGATCAACTGATTCAGAAAGAAGGAGAACTTCCTTCCAAACTGACAGAAGAACAGCAAACAGCTTTGAAACCATTGTTCGAATCGGCAGTAGACAA
The DNA here is from genome assembly GCF_039596355.1 of Fluviicola sp. GTDB lineage: Bacteria > Bacteroidota > Bacteroidia > Flavobacteriales_D > Crocinitomicaceae > Fluviicola. The sequence continues at coordinate 25,100 of NZ_JBCNJW010000001.1, forward strand.
CCAAAAATTCAAAGTGGAATTCAAGTCTATGAGCGAAACGGATGCTCCAATCATCGTTACACAGCCGGAGTTTATCCGTCGAATGATGGAACAGCAGAAATACGGGGGCGGCGGTTTCTTTGGAGCTTTCCCGGAAACGTATAACCTGGTTGTGAACGCGAACCACCAAAAAGTAGAATCCTTGTTAAACCTCGGGGAAACGGAGAAATCCGGTAAGGTGAAACAGCTCACAGACCTGGCACTGCTTGCCCAGGGAATGTTGAAGGGAGAAGAATTGAACCAGTTTATTGAGAGAAGCATCTCATTTATTTAATCATCGCAGTTCCGTTCGCCCGGCGGACGGAACTTTATTTTTTTAGGCGTGTACAGTATCATTTTGGCAGTAGTTGCATTTGCGATTTCCGGTGGGAAGATTTTACCGACAGTAATTGCATTGGTAGTAGGAGGGATTATCGACCAGGCAGCCCGGGCGAGAAGAAATCCGGGGGCTGAAAACGGGGGAGGTTCCCGTCAGTCGTTCCAGGACATTTTCGATTATTACACCCAGCAGACTCAGCGCTACGATTTCCCGACTCAATTACTGGCACTTTCTGCCTACATGATGAAAAGCGACGGAAAAGTCGTGAAATCTGAGTTGAATTTTGTGAAGGCTTTCCTGGCACAACAATTCGGAAATCAGTTCAATACATCGCATTTACAAACGTTGAAACACTTTTTGGATGCGCCATCCATTCCGATCGATCAGATTTGTGCGGATATCCGCATGCGTGCACAGGTTGAAATCCGCATTCAGTTGTTGCATTATCTGTTCGGTATTGCACAGTCCGACGGACAGGTTTCGGATCAGGAAATCAGGACTTTGCAGCAACTGGCAAATTTACTCCAGGTTCCGCCGATGGATTTCCGTTCCGTTCAGGGAATGTTCAAACAAAACCTCAATGCCGATTACGAAATCCTGGGAATCGATGAATCCGCTTCAGATGAAGAGGTGAAAAAAGCTTATCGCCAGATGGCTGTGCGTTACCATCCTGATAAAGTGGCTTCTTTGGGAGAAGAATACCAAAAAGGAGCAAAGGAAAAATTCCAGCGCATCCAGGAAGCATATGATAACGTCAAAAAGGCGAGAGGACTTTAACAAAAGCAGTGTATGTAAATCGTATAAAGAGTGGAAAAGTTCAAATGGAACCTTTTAAACTTTTGAACGCATCCAATTCATTTGAAAGAACGAAAACCTCAATGACCAGAATTCTCCTGACGACATCAAAAAGTTCCAGCTATAACGTTGTAGTTTTGTTGAACTTATGGATATATTAATTCAGTATTAAAAAAAATAAAAACCTGCGCCACCATGTGAGATTATTTACGTCTATTTGTATATAGCGTTAAATAATTTTAGGTTCATGCTAACAACAAACTACTCCGGAAACCGTGTTTTCTTACTCTTATTTTTTGTAATGGGTATTACCCCTCTATTTGGCCAGGAGAAACAAGCCCGGGCCGGTATGGTTGCAAAAGAAAAGAATCTGACTACCTTTCCCGTTTCTGAAATAAATCACGTGGACGAATGGAAAAAATACAATCGTCCGGAGAATTACAATCACCCTGAATTCGGAATGCTTCCTGATAATGCTCCATGCACCAATTGCATCGAAGTATTGGATAAACGAACCATCGATGAGCGTTATTTTATCAATCTTTCCAACACCAGTGAATTTTACACCCAGAAAGCACTCGGAGATTTACACCAACAGGTAAACGGACAATGGCTTTCCATCAAACACGAACTGCATCCGGTTTCGGGAACGCGCTATGAATCCGGTTATTTGCTGGATCAGCCGGCGATCGATTTTGCCGTGAAACGAACAGAACTGAAGACCTTGAATGGAACGTTGCAATTCAACAACTGGAAACTGATCGTGGTTCAAAACGGTGCGGAATCCCAGGTTCTGTCAGCAGACTGGTCTGATTATACCGTAGGAGCAGACGGAACTTTGATCCACAACATTTTCCCGGGAATTGATGCCGAAATGATCGTTTTGCGCGGAGCCATTAAAACAAGTTTTGTGATTAAAACCAATGCATTCGGGATATTTGACCGCTTGTTGTTTCGCGAAGAGCTGGAAGGACTCAGCGGGCTTCATGCGGCATTTGAGAATGGAAGCCAAACACAGGGAGTGGGAAGTTTGAAACTACTTTCCGGGTCGACAGAATTGGCATTGATGGACGAAGGAAGACTGTATGCAAAAAATGGACCGAAAAGCCTGGCGCATTCGGCAGTTTATGCAATCCAGGCGAATAAAATCGATCTGATAGTGGAGTATGCATGGATCAGTCAAAATATTGGTTCCTACCAATTGGTTGTAGACCCGCTTGTAACGGGAACAGCCACCCTGGCTCAGGCGTCGATTACCGGTTCCAGATACAATGCAAGTTGTAACTTCACCAATTCCTGCGATTATAACTTGTCTGTTCCTTGTCCGGCAGGAGCTACATTTACAGATGCAACATTCTCATTTACATATACTGCTACCGGAAGTTGCTGGCTCCAGGATGGAGCAATGCGCATCGCAACAGGTTCTTGCGTGAGTCCGTCAGCAACAGGATATTACTGGTTCTGCAATGGAATCGGAACCGGAAACTGCTCGGCAACAAACCAATCGGTTTATTCGGATCTGGCTTCGTGTATGCCGAGTCCGAGTTGTGCTGTTCAAAACGTGACATTTACCTTGAAATTCTATCGTTCCTGCTGGGGAACAACCGGTACAACGTGTTCCAATACCTGTATTGGGGCGGGGGCTCCGTGGATCATGAACGTGACGGGAAGAACGCTGGAATATACGAACCAGACTACACCGATTACGCTTTCCGGAACAACGGTTTGTCAGGGAGGAACGCTCACGGCGTCGACTTCTGCCGTATACGGAGCACCGGGATATACTTATAACTGGAGTTTCAGTCCGACCGGAACGCCGAGTGTGGGAACTGGAACAAGTGCCAGTATTTCATTTCCGACTTCCGGAACTGTGACGCTTTATTCCATCGTAACCGATATCTGTGGAAACCAGGTTACCAGTAACCGAACTGTAACGGTTACTCCGGGAACTCCACCAACGATTACGGCGGGTGGTCCAACGACATTTTGTGCAGGAAGTAATGTGGTTTTAACGTCTTCATCCGCGAGTGGGAACACCTGGTCAACAGGAGCAACGACGCAATCGATTACCGTAACAGCAAGTGGTTCGTATACCGTAACAGCTGTATCGGGTAGTTGTTCTGCCACTTCTGCAGCTACGGTGGTGACAGTGAACCCGATTCCTGCTACACCGACGATTACAGCGGGTGGCCCAACGACATTTTGTGCAGGAGGTTCTGTAACATTGACTTCGTCTTCGGCAACCGGGAATACCTGGTCGACCGGAGCGACAACCCAATCTATTACGGTTTCAGCGAGTGGAACGTATTCCGTGACAGTTACTGCCAATGGGTGTACTTCTGCAGCAGCGTCAACTACGGTAATTGTGAACCCGCTTCCTGCAACGCCAACGATTACAGCGGGTGGCCCGACGACATTTTGCAGCGGAGGTGCTGTTACTTTGACGTCATCTTCAGCAACCGGAAACGTTTGGTCTACCGGAGCAACCACCCAATCCATCACCGTTTCAACCGGTGGATCATACAGTGTTACGGTTACGGATGGAAACGGCTGTTCTTCAGCATCTGCTGCTACGACAGTAACGGTGAATCCGCTTCCGGCTGCGCCAACCATTACAGCTGGCGGATCGACAACATTTTGTAGTGGAGGTTCCGTTACATTGACTTCATCTGCTGCAACCGGAAATGTTTGGTCGACCGGAGCAACCACACAAGCGATCACGGTTTCGGCAAGTGGATCCTATACCGTTACGTTTACAGATGGAAACGGGTGTTCTTCAACATCTGCCGCAACGACCGTTACGGTGAACCCGCTTCCGACGACGCCGACCATTACAGCAGGAGGTCCAACGACTTTCTGTGCCGGAAATAATGTGGTTTTAACTTCGTCTTCTACGACTGGAAATACCTGGTCAACCGGAGCGACGACACAGTCGATTACTGTTTCAGCCAGCGGATCATACTCGGTAACGGTGACGAACGGAAACAATTGTTCTGCAACTTCAGCAGCGACTGCGGTTACGGTGAATCCACTTCCGGCCACACCAACGATTACAGCCGGCGGCCCGACTACCTTTTGTTCCGGAGGTTCCGTTATTCTGACTTCGTCTTCCACAACGGGAAATGCCTGGTCAACGGGAGCAACTACGCAGTCCATTACGGTTTCTACCAGTGGGTCTTATACAGTAACCGTTACGAACGGAAACGGTTGTTCGGCAACTTCTGCAGCGACTACAGTAACGGTAAATACCACTCCGACTGCACCGACAATTACAGCCGGTGGCCCAACGACATTTTGTGCCGGGGGAAATGTGGTTTTGACTTCATCTTCGACAGCAGGAAATACCTGGTCTACGGGAGCAACTACAGCATCTATTACGGTTTCTGCCAGTGGTTCTTATACCGTAACGGTAGTAGGAACAGGAGGTTGTACATCCACTTCTGCGGCAACAACCGTGACTGTGAATCCACTTCCGGCTACACCGACGATTACTGCTTCCAGTCCGACTACTTTCTGCGCGGGAGGTTCGGTAACGCTTACTTCGTCTTCTGCAACCGGGAATACCTGGTCGACCGGAGCAACGACGCAATCGATTACGGTTTTAGCAAGTGGATCTTATACTGTAACAGTAACTAATGGATCAGGTTGTTCAGCAACATCTGCCGCAACGACTGTCACCGTGAATCCACTTCCAACTGCGCCGACTATTACAGCCGGTGGCCCAACGACATTTTGTGCAGGAGGAAATGTGACTTTAACGTCCTCTTCTGCCAGTGGAAACCTGTGGTCAACAGGAGCAACCACGCAATCGATTACACTTACAACAGCAGGTTCCTATACGGTAACGGTTACCAACGGCTCCGGTTGTTCTGCTACTTCTGCAGGAACAACGGTTACGGTCAATCCGCTTCCAACTGTTTCTGCATCGAATAACGGACCTTTGTGCGTGGGAGATGCACTGAATTTAACGGCTACCGGAACCGGAGGAGGAAACTATAGCTGGACGGGGCCTAATAGTTTCAGTTCGACGCTTCAAAATCCAAGTATCGCTTCGGTAACGTCTGCTGACTTTGGAACCTATACTGTCACACTGACTGTGAATTCCTGTTCGTCTTCAGCAACCACTACTGTGACTGTAAATCCGGGTAATTCTACAGCGATCAATGCATCCGGCCCATACTGTGTAAACGGAACGGCGGTTTTGCTGACGCCTGTTACACCGGGTGGAAACTGGTCGGGAACGGGGATTACGAATACCACTACCGGATTATTCGATCCTGCTGTAGCGGGAGTAGGATCACATGTGATTACGTATGATATTCCGGGCTCGTGTGCCGGGCCTTCTACCACAACGATTGTGGTAAATGCTGCCCCGGTTGTTGATTTTTTACCGAGCGTGGCGCAGGGATGTCCGCCATTAAGTGTCACTTTTACCAATATCACTCCCGGAGTAAGTGCTTCGTGGAATTTTGGTAATGGGCAAACATCCGGTGCACAAAACGGAACTGCGAATTTCCTCTCGCAAGGTTGTTATGATATTTCGCTTACAGTGACAGATAATAATGGCTGTTCAACATCCAGAACAAAAACAGGTTTGGTATGCGTAAATCCACAGGCAACGGCTGCATTTACTGCATCTCCGCAAGATGCTACGGTGACCAGTCCGGAAATTCAGTTTATCAATCATTCGACCAATGCGACTTCTTATATTTGGATGTTTGGTGACGGAGGAACCTCTGCTGCTTTCTCACCGGTGCATGCATATGACCCGGTAGTAGGGAATTACCTGGTGAAGCTGATTGCCACGAATTCATTCGGTTGTTCGGATACGAGCAGCGTGATTGTGCGTATTTTGGACGAACTGGTGTATTATGTTCCGAATTGTTTTACTCCGAACGGTGATGAGCATAACAATACCTTCCAGCCGGTGTTTACCTCCGGGTTTGATGCATATAGCTTCACGATGAACATCTTTAACCGCTGGGGAGAATTGATCTGGGAAAGCCATGATCCGAAAGCTTCCTGGGACGGAACCTACAACGGCGTGATTGTTCCGGAAGGGACCTATACCTGGACGGTTAAATTCAGAGCTTCCGATAACGATAAGAAGTATGCTGCACAGGGAAGCCTTACGGTGATAAGGTAAGCCGTTTTGTGGAAAGCGGTGGCGAGAATATAGCTGTGGTGCATTTTATTTACACAGAGCTGGAATGAAAGTCTGGGGATTGAAAAAGTTTCAAGGGTTCAAAAGTTCAATTGCATGTCCTTGAAACTTTTGAACTTTTCACTTTTTGAACTTATGTGGAATCATCAACAAGTCCATATTTCCTGAATACCCGTATAAGACCTTTTTGAGTATATCTGCCCAAACGGAACAAATACGATGATTAGAGTTTTCCGACAGCGAACATCACAGGCTGTTTGCTGATGTCATATGCGTTTTCTCTCCAATCGGCAATGGTACGGGTCTGAATGCGTTCATTATGAAGTGTCAGGTTGGATGCAACACATAATAAGGTGTCATCTGCCAGTTCATTCAGCAAATCTTCGAAAACGTGCATTGTTCTGAACGGAGTGTCCATAAACAATTGCGTTTCGCCGGATCTCTTAACGCGCTGTTCGAGGTCTTTCAGCCTGCGGATACGTTCTTTCTGATCTTTTGGTAAATAGCCGTGAAAAGCAAAGTTCTGACCGTTGAATCCACTTCCGATCAGGGTTAACAGGATGGAACTCGGGCCAACGGTAGGGCAGACCTGGATTTCATTTTCATGAGCCAGGGAAACCAGTACAGCCCCCGGATCTGCAATTCCTGCACAACCTGCTTCGCTGATAATCCCGATATCTTTTCCGGATTTCAGCGCTTTGATGAGGTGATACACATCGGAAGGGGCAGTTGCTTTATTCAAAACAAAGAATTCCGAATCATCGATCGGGAAGGTGCGGTCAATTTTACGCAGCAACCGTCGTGCAGACTTGATGTCTTCTACGGCAAATACTCTCAGTTGAGCTGCAATTTGTGCCACTCCCTGCGGAATGATATCTTCGGTTGTTTCCCCTCCCAGGGTATTCGGAATCAGGTATAATTTTCCTGCACTCATTGTTTTGCTATTAATTGGTTGTTGATAAGGAATGCTTCCGTTGCTTCATCGAGCAGCTCGATCACTTCTCTGAAATTGGCTTCAGTTCCATAATATGGATCCGGAACTTCGAGGTCTTTTCCCGGGTGAAGTTCGTTCAGGAGCAGACGCACTTTTTGTCTGTCTGCTTCATGCCGCGCCAGGCGCAGGATGTTCTTCTGATTGCTCTGATCCATTGCAAAAATGATGTCGTAGCGGTCAAAGTCATCTACGGAAAACTGGCGGGCTCTCAATTCATCAATAGAGACACCGTATTCGAGTGAAAGTTTCCGCATGCGGTGATCCGGTTTTTCCCCGACATGATAATTGGCTGTTCCCGCAGAATCAATTTCAAGCGACAGGCCGAGCTTTTTGTTTTTGTGTCTCAGCCAGCCGTCAGCCATCGGAGAACGGCAGATATTGCCCAAACAAACCATTAAAATGCGCATAGAATCATTCATTATCGGGGGCAAAGTTACTTTTTTATCCGGGTTAAACGAAATTTTCAGTCATTCACACAATTTGGTAGCTTAAACAAACCATTTATTCATTTAACATTTTTTGATTCCAACGAACACAACTAACCGTATCTTATAATCGTTATATTCATGTAAATCAATTGTAAAGGCCATGAGACAGTTAAAGATTGTAAAGCAGGTTACCAATCGGGAAACAGCCTCCCTTGATAAGTATCTTCAGGAAATTGGTCGTGTTGAATTAATCAGTGCGGATGAGGAAGTGGAGCTGGCAAAACGAATCAAAGAAGGGGACAAAAAAGCCCTGGAACGTTTGACCAAAGCAAACCTTCGCTTTGTGGTTTCAGTATCGAAGCAATATCAAAACCAGGGGTTGTCACTTCCGGATTTGATCAATGAGGGAAATCTGGGCTTGATTAAAGCAGCAGAACGTTTCGATGAGACACGCGGTTTCAAATTCATTTCATACGCAGTTTGGTGGATTCGTCAATCGATATTACAAGCTTTGGCGGAACAGGCACGTATTGTGCGCCTGCCGTTGAACAAGATCGGTACGATCAACAAAATCAACAGAGCATACAGTGAGTTGGAACAGTTGTATGAACGCCCTCCTTCTGCAGATGAACTGGCAGAATACCTGGAATGTTCTGTAGATGATGTACGTCAGTCGCTGGCGAATACGGCGCGTCACCTGTCAATGGATGCTCCTTTGGTAGACGGAGATGAAAGTTCTTCCAGCATGTATGACGTGCTTCCGAACGATTCATTGCCAAGCCCTGAAAATGAGCTGACCAAAGAATCCCTGAGAAAGGAAATTGAACGCTCCCTGTCTTCATTATCCGGAAGAGAAGGAGATGTCGTCAGACTTTACTACGGTTTGAACGGAAAACACCCCCTGACATTGGAAGAGATCGGAGATTTATTCGATCTGACCAGAGAACGGGTAAGACAAATAAAAGAAAAAGCAATTCGACGCTTAAAGCATACATCCCGAAGCCGGATGCTTAAATCATACCTGGGTTAAGCGGGATCGACGTCTGTTATCAGTCGAATGGGTTTGAAATGGGGAACGCTGAAAAATTGATCCGTCAGCTCGTGTAAGCGTTCCTTTACTTTCTTCTGAGGAGCTTCGTGCTCAATTTTTAAAACAATTTCTTTCAAATAAAAGTTCTGAATCCTCGCAATAACCGGGGATTCAGGGCCTAAAACACGCTCGTGAAATTGCTCTTTGAGTAATTTACTGAAATGCAGTGCGCCGGCTTCGACCAGATCCCGGTCGCGGTGCTTGAGCGTAAAACGAATCAGTTTATAGAACGGCGGGTAGTGATAGTTTCGTCTTTCTACTACTTCATTGATTGCGAAGGCATCGTAATCGTGTTCCATCACTTTCTGAATGACCCAGTGATCCGGATTCCCGGTTTGGACGATTACCTTTCCGCGCTTGTTTCTGCGTCCCGATCTCCCTGCAACCTGTGTCATTAATTGAAATGCCCGCTCAAATGCTCTGAAATCCGTTTTATTGAGCATTAAATCTGCATCCAGGATTCCAACCAGACCGACGTGGTCAAAATCCAGCCCTTTCGCAACCATTTGGGTTCCGATCAGGATATCAATTTCCCGTTTTTCAAAGGCCTGGATCAATTCCAAATGGCTGTTTTTGTTACGGGTAGTATCTAAATCCATTCGCCCGATTCGCACGTCCGGAAGGAGCAGCGATAAATCATCTTCAATCTTTTCTGTTCCGAATCCCAGCATTTTCAAGCGGTTACTTCCACACGCCGGGCAAGTCCCGATCGGTTTTGTCTGGTAGCTGCAGTGGTGGCATTTCAGGATATTGGAATGTTTGTGGTAATTCAGCGTCGTGTCACAGTTGATACAGTTCGGGCTGAATCCACAGATTTCACAGGTCCAGATCGGCGTGTAACCTCTCCTGTTCTGAAAGAGGATGATCTGTTCCTGGCTTTTGAGTGTTTCCTGAATATGATCGAGCAGGAACTTAGAAAAGTGTCCGTTCAGGCTTTTCTGACGGCGTTCTTCCTTCATGTCTGCACAGAGAATTTCCGGAAGTTGTACCTGCGAAAAACGTTCTGTCAGCAGTACATGCCCGTATTTGCGATCCCGGGTGTTTTGGAAACTTTCAATAGAAGGTGTTGCCGAACCCAGAAGTGTTTTGGTTTTGAAAAAATGAGCCAATACGATGGCCATGTCCCGGGCATTGTAGCGAGGAGATGGTTCCTGTTGTTTGTAGGATGATTCATGCTCTTCATCCACGATTACCAGACCCAGGTCGCGGAAAGGCAGAAAGACGGATGAGCGCGCACCTACAACCAAACGGAATTGGTTCGGATCGTTGCTCAGGACTTTGTTCCAGATTTCGACCCGTTCGTTGGAATTGAATTTGGAGTGGTAGACTCCGATTTTTTCCCCGAAATAGGCAGATAAACGCTGAATGAGCTGTGTTGTTAATGCAATCTCCGGAACAAGGAATAACACTTGTTTTCCCAGGTCAAGAACCTTGCGGATCAACTCGATATAGATTTCCGTTTTTCCGGATCCGGTGATTCCCTGGAGTAGTACGGTGTCTTTTTCCAGGAATGCCGTTTCGATCTGTTCCAACGCAGTTGTTTGTGCCGCACTCAGTTTCGGGAACTCAAATTTGGTTTGGTCGATTCCCTGAATTCGGGAAATTTCGAGTCGTTCGGTCCGCAAAACGCCTTGTTTTTCAAGCGTATTGATGGCTGAAAGCGAACACCCCTGATCTTCCAGTGATTTGCGTAGGAGAGGAGTGACCTGACCCTCGTGGAAACCACCCAGTTGTAAGATTTTCAGTAGCACCTGTTCCTGCTTTTGCGTCGATTTTTTCTGAGCCAGTTGCTCGAATAATTCATTGAGAACAGTATCTGAGCGATAGTCTTCCTGCAAAACGACGAATAAACCTGTCTTGGGGGTAAATTTATTGGAAACTTCTTCGAGCGTGAGTACAATCCGTTTTTCCAGCAGGGTTTTAATCAGCGGCTGGATTGTTTTGATCCCAATGATTTCTGAAATTTCTTTCAGGTCGAGCGTTTCCTTGATTTCCAGAGCTTCTACCACGAGGTATTCGCGGTCGGAGAGTGGAGTTGTGTTGCTGTCGAAATCGGGATGAATGACGATTTTGGTTTCGCTGGCCAGTTTGAAATTGGATGGAAGTGCTGCGTTCATGACATCCCCGATCGGAGCCATGTAGTATTCCGACATCCATTTCCAGAAGGTATATTGTCTTTTGGTAATCAGCGGAGTTTCATCCAGGATGTGTTCTACATATTTTGCCTGGTAGATTTTGGGAGCTTCCTGGTGGATTTTCGTCACAATCCCGGTGTAGAGCTTTCCTTTTCCGAACGGAACGATGACCCGCAGGTATTCTTGTATGAAATCATTCATTTCGAACGGAACCCGGTAAGTAAATTCCTGGCTCAACGGAATGGGTAAGATGACATCAACGAAAAGGGTAATGCGTTCGCTCATGAAACAAAGTTAGTGAACTAAAAAGAAAAAAGGACTGTTTACCGAATCTAAAGTAAATCCGGCAATTTGTTTACTTACCCGGGTAGGTGGTGGATAAGTGTGCACTTATCCACATACCACGATTCCCCGGTTTTTTTTACGAAAGAAAAAATCCCGCTTATCTGAGAGATTAAACGGGATTTAAGATATCATTTGCTTGTTTTATCTTATTGGCAAGCCCAGGATTCACTGTTGTTAATATCCACCGGGTTGCTGCTGCAGAACAACAATAATCCTGTAATCGGACCGGAACACAGTTCTTTTGTCGATAAGTAATCCATGGCACGCTGATTTGGTAGCGACGGATTGAATACCGCTTTGTCCTGCTTGGTTGTCATTCTGGAACTGAAAAGCCCAATCACCGGACCACCGTCAGTTCGCGTCAGATTCGTAAAGGTCGGCTTGTTCTGCGCCAGTGATGAACTTGGCTGGTTTACCAGGATATACTTGTTTAAATCTTCCGAACCACCTGTCATAATCAAACGTATGGAAGTCATTTGACGTTTGGTAATGGTTGGGTCATTCGTGCAATTCTGACTGACCAATTGGTAGAATGTTTCCCCGTTTGCAGAGAAATTGGAGGTAGTTCCCTGAACTGCATCTCCATTGTATTCACCCACTTTCCAGGTAAAGGATTTTTCTACAGGAGTACTTCCGTAGTATTCGTTGAAGAAGAATTGAATTCGGGCATCGATCACCTGTGCATTTCCGTTGTTGCATTTCAGGGATGCTCCGTTGTATTCTTTGACTCCGTTTACTGTTTTCACAAACGAATAGTTTCCGTTACTGCTTGGGGAAGCGATAGACATACCCGTCACCAGTTTTGTTTCACCGTTCACTACGATTTGTCCGCCGTTAATGTTAGCAATAATCTTGTACGTTGCTTCGTCTTTCAGAGCAACCAATGGGTTTTGATCACCAATAGCAGGCTGATTGAGTGCATTGTATGCCTGAGTTTGGAAATAATATACTTTCTGATTCGGACTGTAGAATGCTCCGGCAACTTTATTCGTTAATACCGTATCTTTCAGAATCCAGGATCTCACTTTCGTAAACACATTGTTCGGAGGAAGTGAAGCCCATTCTTCCACGACGATCTCAGCATTTTGAAAATAGCTGGAGTCTGCGATTAAAGCAACGTCTATGGAGTTGTTTGACCCCCCGAATGTACGGGTCAGTTTCACATAATGCAACGAATCATTTTTATCCAGCAGTCCGAATAATACCGGCGTTTCAACATGATCTCCGGCAAAGTCGATATCGTCTTTACAGGAAGTGACCAAAGCCGTTGAAGCCAGAATGATCGCATAAAGTGAAAATTGGAGAAATCTCATAAGTACACAATTTGACCCAAAGGTACAATTAAATATAAAACGATAACGGAATTAAAATCAATAGAAACTACGTTTAAATCAATTTTTAACGCGGTTAAAACGCATCGCTTTCAACATCCAGTTCGGAAGGAATGCTCCCGGTTTTTTGTTTTTGAGGTGGATGTACCAGCCCAGTTTTTTCATCACGGGAACTTTGTGTGTCTCCACAAACTCGATCCATGTTCCATCCGGATCTTCGATGTAGCTGAATCTTCCGCCTGCTTCTCCCATGTCGAATGTTTTCCCGGAGTCTACTGTGAAAGGGAACCCGAGTTTTTCGCATTCGGCTTGTAAATCGTCCATTCCCTGAACGTCGAAACACAAGTGGATGAAGCCCCAATCGCCCCAGAAACGATCCTTGAAAATGGACTTGGAATCGGTGCGATCAACTGCCTGGATCAACTCAATTTGAGTAGGACCGAGCAATTTAGCAAACGGACCTTTACGGTCTTCTGAGTGTTGTAGCAATACGCGTCTTACGCGGTGATTTCCATTCGGAACCTGGTTGAATGCATCGAACGTGTCGGTGATATCGTAAACGATTTTGTCGTAACCCAGGATGGTTTGGTATAAAGGCAATGCTTTCTCAATGGAGCTGACTCCAATCATACTTCCTGCCACACCACCAGTTCTTCCTTCGAATTTGGTATCCATGAACCAGCCCGATCCTTCCACGATGTCAAAGAGGTTTCCGTTCGGATCTTCTACCAGGAAGTGGAAACTCCCGTTTGGTAACTGTTGTGGTTCAGACAATACCTTCGCTCCTTTTTTAGTCAGGAAAGCATGGGTTGCCTTTACATCGTGGGATTTGATACGGCAGGCATACAAACCGAAATCACCGAAAATTACCGGTTCTTTGCTTTTTTCTGTCGGGCGGGAAGTAAACTGCCAAATTTCGAAACCACCGCCACTTTCCATTGAAAGGGCCAATGTTGCGGTTCTGGAGTGAATCACACCTCCGGTATATCTTGTCATCAGAGGGGCTTCAGCAGCTTCTTCAAAAATTCGCACGTCTACACCAAAGTGCTCACGATACCACTTCCATATTGATTGTACATCGGGAACGCCGATCCCCATTTGCTGAATGCCACAGATGATTTTTGTCATTTTTTGCTTTTTTGCATCCTGACATGTATTGTCAGAGATTGAATTGGATGCGAAGATACTAGGAATCTCGAAAGTTGGAAAGTTCAATAGTTCAAAAGTTCAAACTATCATGTGTCAAACGTTGAACTTTTTCACCCCTTTGGACTTGTGAGTTTCTTTCCTAACGGAAAGCCCGCTCGTGGAAAATGATAAATCCGTAAGTAAACTGGAGGGCAAAAGGCGATTTTTGTTTCGGGAAATAGTTGAGTGAAGCGCGAAGCGGCCCAAGTGGAGAATGGTAAATGGCGGAAAGCGACACTACCTGCGATTCTCCCTTAAACGGCTTGGAATAGCCGAAAGTTCCGTCGTCATTCTTGAGAATGGAAATGAACGGCTGGTACCAGTAACCGTCGGCACGGATGTCGAGATTCTTTCGGGGCGAAAAGATGATGTTGATTCCTCCGGCCACATATTGAGGCGAACGGTAATCCGAGAAGAAATAGGTTTGCAAATCCGGCAAAGGCTGGAACGCATTCATGTTGAGCAGGGTAGCCGTGTAGTTTTTCAGCAATGAGAGGTTGGTGATACTCGCAAGTCCGTGCAGACCAAAGGAAAAGTACTTGGTGCTGAGCGGGAAATTCTGTACTTCACCGCGGATGTTGAACCAGTGGTGTCCGTTCCGGTAATCGTAATCCTGCGGAGAAGTGGATCCCGACAAACTGTGCTCCATCGCTCCACTGTAGATCACCTTGAACAAAGCAAGCGTTCCGGAAGAAGCCCACTGTTTCCGGTTGAGGGAATTGTGTTCGAGGGTTGCTATGAGTGAATTTCCGTAGAGAATCGTCCGGTCTGTCGTGTCTTTGTTGGTAAATTCTGCCGATTGATAGTAACGGTCCTGGGTTTCGAAATGCCGGTATTCAACACTGAACTTGGAGTTGTTGAATAAGGGAAGTTTGACTCCGCCGCCAATGTAAGCCTCATTTTGAACCAGGAAAGATGGTTTTTCGTCATCAAAAAAGGTCGTAAAGCTTTTGAAATAATCCCAGCGGTTGATGACCCCGTAAACACTTGCAGAAATGGGATAGTAGGACGGGAAATGCAGATCCACGTTCACTCTTCCGGAGTTGTAGAACTTCCCGAAGTACCCTCCGACCTGGTAGGTGCTTGCAAAACGATCCAAACGCATGTAATTAAGCTGTACGAAACCGGTATTGATAGCCCGCGTACTCAAAATTCCCCCGATATCCAGTCTGAAAGGCTTCGATTCCGTTACTTTGATATTCAGGGTGTAGCTGGAATCATCGTGCAGATTCAGTGTCGGGTAGAGGTATTTGATCTGTGGAGTGGCGTAAGTTCTGAAGTACCGGCGTTTGAAGCGGAGTCCGGAAATACTTTCTCCTTTGTTGTTTTTCAGGATGGATTTACGGACATAACTTTCGTCCAGTCCTTTTTTATTCACGGTATTGACCTGTGAAATAACCAGCGGTTTGAGTTTATCGCGGAAGTGCTCGCGCCGTTTGTTTAGTTCCTCGGTCGAAATCCGGTTATCCAGTAAGCTTTTCAGGCTGTCCATCATCGCAATGGTGGCATTGTACCCCGCATCTATGGCTTCATCTACATCTTCGAAATCAAAGGTGCTGATGTTGGCTTTGGGAGTAATGATCATCCCGTGTTCACACGGAATTTCAAAGGTCGTATGCGATACCAGCATGTTGGTGACCTGGCTGATCAAATCGTCTTCTTTCGGTTCGGCGGCATTGTACGACACATTGCTCCCGATAATGAAATCTGCCGGAAAGCTTTTGTACATCACATCTGCCGGAAAGTTGTTGTATAAACCGCCGTCAAAATACAAAACTCCCTTAATCCTGATCGGGTTTACGTAAAATGGAAAAGTCATGGAAGCTCTGACAGCTTCATTCAGGTAACCATTTGAGAAAACAACACTTTTTTTGGCCACAATATCGCTGGCAACGCAGCGGTAGGGAACGAAAAGACTGTCGAAATTATAGTTGGCAGATGCTCCCGTTGTTCCAAATAGGCGGAGCATTTCAAAATCGAGTAATTCCGGCCGGATGAAATTTGTAGGAAGCGATTTAATGAACAAACTGTCGAGTGAAAAGGAAAAACTCATTCCCGAAGCATTTTCATTGTCTTCCCGGAGCAAAAATTCATAACGCTGTTCGATCTTGCCACTCGTCATGAGCTGGAATTTGTTGCTCATCACATACTCTTCGATCTCCTGCGGAGAATAACCACAGGCATACATGGCTCCCACGAGTGCTCCAGCCGACGTTCCGGTGATGTAATTAATCGGGATATTGTTTTCTTCCAGTGCCTTGAGTACACCGATATGTGCAAAACCGGATGCGCCACCTCCACTTAAAACAAGCCCCACTCCCTGAGCTTTGGTGACGAAAGGGAGGGCGCTTAGGATTACTATCAGAGCTATTTGCTTCGCGGAACGCATGAAAATCAAAATTAAATTTTTTTTACCTAAAAGCGTAGTGTTTTGGCTTATTTCTGCGCTATTTAGAAAAGCTCTTAGCTTTTAGCTACTTTTGTGGCTCAAATAATAGAAAGCTTTATGAAGATCGTACTCAAAACGTTTTACGGACTGGAAGATGTACTTGCGGAAGAACTGAATGAACTGGGCTATCCCGAGTGCACCAAACTCAACAGAGCAGTTCAGGTAGAAGGAGAGTGGAAAGATGTTTACTTTCTGAACCTGCATGTGCGTTGTGCCATTTCTGTGTTGGTTGAGTTGCGAAGATTTTCCGTTAAAACAGAGAAAGATCTGTATCATGAAGCAATGAAGATCAATTGGTCTGCTCTTTTTGATGTGAAGAAAACCTTTGCCGTGAAAGGTGCAGTCAATTCTACGATCTTCAAACATTCCCAGTTCCCGTTCTTGTTGATCAAGGATGCGGTTGTGGATCATTTCAGAGACCTGAAGGGCGAACGTCCGGATATCAATGTGAAATCGCCACAAGTGGTGATTGACCTGTATGTAAGAGAAAATGAAGGCGTAATTTCCGTCAACACAAGTGGTTTGCCGCTTTTCCAGCGCGGTTACAGACAATCGACCGGAGATGCTCCGCTGAACGAAGTGGTAGCTGCTGCACTTCTGCGTCTTTCTAACTGGGACAAGAAAACGACATTGGTAGATCCTTTCTGTGGTTCCGGAACACTATTGATTGAAGCAGCATTGCTGGCGGCTGGAATTCCTTCCAATATCGAACGAACACATTACGCATTCAAGAACATGTCGAACTTCGATGCCAAGTTGTGGGATGAGATTTATTCGAAGGCCGTGAAAGTGGTGAAAGAACTTCCCTGTACACTCATCGGCGGGGATATTGATCCGCAGATGGTGATGAAAACGCGCCGAAACCTGAGAGGATTCTCCTTCGAAAGATTCATCGATGTGCACAATGCAGCAGTAACTGAATTTCCATTCCCGGAAGGACCGGCAGTTTTGATCTCGAATCCGCCATACGGCGAACGCCTGGAAACAGATGTGGAAGACTTGTACGGAACGCTGGGAAGTATCATGAAACACCGCCTGATGGGGTATTCCTGTTTCATTATTTCATCCAGTGAAGCCGGATTCAAGTACCTGGCTTTGAAACCGGATAAGAAATACAAACTGTTTAACGGTGACCTGGAATGTTCTTTCCGCAAGTATTCGATCTATGAAGGCTCGAAGAAAGGGGCAGAGCAGGAGGCAACTGCTTAAGGAGTTACCACGATTCGTTCGGAAATCGTTTTTTCATTGTCAAAATACACCAGTGTATACACTCCTGTCGGAAGGGAAGAAACCGTAACGGAAGTACTTTCCGAAGCTGTATACAGTGCAATTTCTCTTCCTGAAAGGTCAAACAGGCGGGAAGCCTGCAATGTTTTGGAATCTCCGGAGATTTGAACCGTTCCGTTTGACGGATTCGGGAAAATAGTGAGATTACTGATTTTCTTCGGCTTCACGGATTTGATCTGGTGTTGGCGTGTTGTGCCGTCCAGATCTGTTTGCGATAGGCGGTAATAACTCACCACATCCAGGTACGGATCGTAATCGTAGATTTTGTAGTGCAGCGGGTTGAAGCTGTTTCCGCTACCTTTCATGGATGCGAGGTATTCGAAATGGATTCCGTCAATGCTGCGCTCGATGGTGAAGTAATCGTTGTTGATTTCCGTTTCCGTCCACCAGTCGCAGGCAACTGCGTTGTTTTCCAGGGTCACTTGAAATTCGGTCAATTCGATCGGGAGGGTACTCATACAGCTCACACAGGTTGCCCCGCTTGAAGTGGTTGTGTAGGTGATAATCTCATCCGCTCTGTTTGCTGTTCCTGAAACGACGATTGTTCCCGGGCCTGTAAGTGTGTAACTGTCGCTGATTGAAGCATTGCCGGCTCCCGTTTGAAAACTTTTTGATCCACCGGATATGTCCACTTTTAACTGGTCTCCTCCGTCGGCACCGGAAGCCGTACACGAACCTGCACGGTTTTGCATAGCTGCAGATACGGTGAATGTACATCCTGCAGGAACAGTAATGTTTACAGACATCGGAAGCTCTCCGCCGCTGCAATTTCCCGTTACGGCAGGAGAGCAATTCGGCCCGCCGTAGGATGTCAGGTTGCACCCGCTCATACATCCGCACCCGGATCCTGTTACACCGATTGCCCCGGAAGGACATTGTGCAGCAACCAATTGCGCACCGGCTAAAATGCTTACGAGTACCAGGGGCAGGTGTTTGAAGAAAGTATGAATTTGTTTCATAACGCAAGAGGAATAAGAAGTCGTGGATTGAACAGAACAAAGCTAGGTTGAAACTTTAGGATGTTGTTTATGAGTAAGTTATGATTCGGATAAGTTTGGAGTTTGACTAAATGGTTTTTGTTTAAGCGGGATTTAACGGAATGTTGCTGCAGGTTAAATCCGTGTGTACAATCAAATAATATGGGGTGGAGGTTTGAAACCAAAGAATTCGGGTTACATTTGCACTGCGATTCGGTTCCTTACGCTTCAGGCGTAGGATTAAAAGGGAATCCGGTGTAAATCCGGAGCTGTTCCCGCAACTGTGAGAGTCCATATTTAATTCGGTAATACCACTGTGCAGACGATCTTGTCAGCATGGGAAGGTGAATTGAAGGACTGAGTCAGGAGACCTGCCAATTTGCATGTACTGTAACTTTCGGTGAAAAAGTGAAGGGATAAATTGTCAAGTCATGAATTGGCCTTGCCATTCCTTTTTCATCGTTAATAATAAATACACACACGATGAAAAAAATCAAATTAGTACTTGGCTTTTTAATCCTGACTACTTCACTTCACGCTCAAACAACCTTTCGACTGGAATTAATCGCCGAAGGGAACTACGGAACCCCTAACGGAGACATTTTTGTCCGCAATACCACCGTTAGTCCGGCAACAACTTCCACAGGAAGATATCAATCCGCAAACGGAACCACCGGCTTCGATGTCTTACAAGATTATGTCATTGCGGGAAACAAAGCTATTTTGGCCGAAAAACCAACCGGAGCAGGACGGATCACGATTGTGAATTATCCTTCCATGACCGAAATCCATACGTTTGCGCAATCTGCCCAAACATTGGGTGTAGCAAGCGCTACCAAAGCGTATGCCTGCTACCCTCAGGGAGGAACGGTTTCGTTGGTAGATCTTCAAAACAATACCCTGACTCCCGTTATCGAACCAAACAATGAAATTTCGACTTATTGCACGAACATGCAGTTTGCAGAGGGGTTCATGTACCTGGACCAGGGAAGCCAATTGGTGAAAATCGATACGGCTACCAATACCGTTGTTGCGAAGTTCAACCCGGGGGTGGGTTCCATTAAGGGAATTGCATACGACCACCAGGGGAAATTGTGGGTGATCGGAGGTACTTCCATCAATTCCATTGAAGTATTGAATAACGATGCGCTTGGAACAGTTGTAAATGTCGGTTTGAGCGGTGTATTGCTACGCTACTATAATAACAAGTTGTATTTCTGGACACTTGGGGACAAGAAATTGTATCAATACGATATTCAGACACCGCCTGCACTTCCGCTGACATCCGTTTACACCAGTACCTTGCCCGGGAACAGCTGGTCGTTTGGTTACGGAAGATCATTTGATATCGATCAGTCGACTGGAGATTTTGCGATTGCTTCTGCCAACACCTATGTAGCACCCGGATATTATGAAGTAGTAGACGGAACCACGTTTACCCTGATCGAATCTTCTTCTATCCCGGGATGCGCCATTCCAAATAAGTGTTTTCTGAAAACATACCCGGCAACCAGCGGCCCGATCCCGGTTCCGGATGTGGCTTCTCTTCCTGCGGTGTCTGATCCGTGCAGCGCTACATTGACTGTTCCGACAGCTGATAATGGGACTGTAACAGCAACAACGAACGATCCGGTTACCTACACGACTCAGGGGACATTTACCGTAACCTGGACGTATACGAATGCAAACGGAACTTTGACGCAGACACAAACGGTAACGATCCAGGATAGCGAAGATCCGGTTATACCGACTTTGAGTAATGTAACGGGTTCTTGTAGTGTGACACCGGTTGCTCCTACAACGACAGATAACTGTGCTGGAATCATTACCGGAACGACCACAACGGTCTTTCCAATTACAACGATGGGAATGACTACTGTGACCTGGACCTTTGATGACGGAAATGGAAACATAGTTACTGCAGACCAGCACATTTTGGTAGAAGATACCGAGACTCCGGTAACGCCATCGCTTTCTCCATTGAATATTGCGTGTAACGATACCATCTCCAAACCGGAAGCAACCGATAACTGTGCCGGAGTGGTGGAAGGAACAACTGCAGATCCGCTTTCATATTCCGTACCGGGAACCTATACGATCAACTGGTTGTTTGACGACGGCAATGGAAACCAGGTAACCGCACAGCAAATGGTCGTGGTGTCGTGTTCCAGTGCAGGATTGGAAAATTTGACGGTATCTTCTGTCAACGTTTACCCGAACCCGGCATCTGGTTTTGTTACGGTAATGCTTTCTTCTGAAATGCAGGGAAGCGAACTGGAACTGATCAATGCGCAGGGCGCAACAGTGAAACGATTGACGGTTACCTCCGCAGAAATGAAACTGGATCTTTCCGGGTTGCAGTCCGGGATGTATTACGTAAAACTGAATACGATGCGATCGAAGCTGATCGTAGAATAAGAGCTAACACCTAAACACTATTCGCAGTGGGAGCCATTCGTCAAGTGACGGATGGCTTTTTTATTTTCCGTTCCGTTCTTTTTCTTTTTTGTTGGGACGAGATGCATCGCGTCCCAACAAAAAAGCGGGTGATTCCAAATCACCCGCTCTTCTTTTAATATGATCAGAAAATTATTTTCTATCTGCAATCGCAACGTAATCTCTGGTAGTTGATCCCGTGTAGATTTGTCTTGGACGACCGATCGGCTCTCCGCCTTCTGCCATCTCTTTCCACTGTGCAATCCATCCCGGAAGACGACCCAATGCGAACATTACTGTAAACATTTCGGAAGGAATTCCCAATGCTTTGTAAATGATTCCGGAGTAGAAGTCTACGTTCGGGTACAAGTTTCTGGATTTGAAGTAATCGTCTTCCAAAGCAACTTTTTCCAGTTTCTTAGCGATTTCCAATAATGGATCGTTGATTTTCAATTTCTCCAATACGTCGTCTGCTGCTTTCTTGATGATTGTAGCACGCGGGTCGAAGTTTTTGTAAACGCGGTGACCGAATCCCATCAAACGGAATGGATCGTCTTTGTCTTTTGCTTTCAATACCCATTTGTCTACATCTCCACCGTCGTTGTGGATTTTCTCCAGCATTTCGATTACAGCCTGGTTTGCACCACCGTGAAGTGGTCCCCACAGAGCAGAAATACCTGCGGAAATAGAAGCGTAAAGGTTTGCCTGGGAAGAACCAACGATACGAACTGTTGATGTAGAACAGTTTTGTTCGTGGTCAGCATGCAGGATCAACAATTTGTTCAATGCATCTACTACTACCGGATCTACTTTGTAATCTTCGGTAGGCATAGCGAACATCATGTACAGGAAGTTTTTCACGTAGTCAAACTCATTCTTAGGGTACATGAACGGATGACGCATGGAGTTTTTGTAAGACCATGCAGCCAATGTTGGTAATTTTGCTAACAAACGCAGGATTGTTCTGTTCTTTTTCTCAGCACTTCTGTTCGGATCCAATGATTCCGGGTAGAACGTAGAAAGCGAACAAACCATTGCAGATAAAACTCCCATTGGGTGAGCCTGAGCAGGGTACGCTTCGAAGAATTGCTTCATATCCTCGTGAACCAATGTGTGTTTGGTGATACTGGAAGCAAACTCATCCAATTGTGTTTGTGTTGGAAGATCTCCGTAGATCAGCAAATAAGCCACTTCCAGGAAGCTTGCTTTTTCTGCTAATTGCTCAATCGGGTAACCACGGTAGCGGAGAATTCCTTCTTCACCATCGAGAAAAGTAATGGCGCTCATAGTAGCACCTGTATTCTTATAACCCGTATCCAGGGTAACGTATCCAGTCTCCTGGCGCAATTTTGAAATGTCAATAGCCAGTTCATTTTCTGTACCTTGTACAACCGGGAATTCATATACTTTCCCGTCTAATTCGATTTTCGCAACTTTGCTCATGATGATCTATAAGAGTATTATCTAACAATTTTATTAGCCGCACTAAATTAATAAAGAAATAAATACAATAATCCTCTCTTTGCAATCTTTTTTTGCAAAATAGCTATAGTTTGTTAATACCCTAAAATGGTAGAATACTGGCTTTTATGTAACGAATTGAAAGTGTACGATTTAGATTTTATTCGACTTTGCGTCAGCTGGTCATGGATCCGTTAAATTTTGCAAATGGTTCCAAGTAAAGAAGAAATAAGCGGTGTTCCCGATTCCGAACAGGAAATAGGTGAATTGTTCTTTAGAGGGGGGGGCGCAGGCGGTAAAAGGAGTAGGTGAAAAGCGCGCAGTTGATCAGTCTCACCGGAATCATTGGCAGTAATCATGTAAGCTCATTCCCACCGGAACCATCGTCGTGTTTTACCACTTGAATAGCCCCGGTGTTAATGCCTGTCCGGATGAAAGCCTGAATAAACGATTACAAGTTTTTCAGAGTGTAATCCAGCATCATGGTGAATAAATGATTGCGGGTGTTTCCGCCGTAAATTCCGTGATTTTTATTCGGGTAAATAAACAGGTCGAACTGCTTGTTTGCCTTCACCAGTGCCGTAATGAATTCCATGGTGTTCTGGTAGTGTACGTTGTCATCGGCAGAACCGTGAATCAGCAAGAATTTTCCTTTCAGTTTGTCTGCGTGGTTCACCGGGGAGTTGTCATCATATCCGCTTGCATTTTCCTGCGGAGTTTGCATGAAACGCTCGGTGTAGATGTTGTCGTAATTGCGCCAGTTGGTAACCGGGGCAACAGCAATTCCCATTTTGAATACGTCAGCACCCTTCGTCATGGCAAGTGATGTCATGAAACCTCCGTAGCTCCATCCCATGATCCCGATTCTGTTTGGATCCACGTAGGATTCTTTCTGCAGGTTTTTGGCAACAGCAATCAAATCTTCCGTTTCCAATTTACCAAGCTGCAGGTAAGTCGACTTTTTGAATGCCGCGCCCTGGAATTGTGTTCCCCTGGTGTCCACACAGAACACGATGTATCCTTTTTGGGTTAGTAACTGGTGGTACAGGTAGTTTGCACCGTCGTAATCGTTGGTAACCATGTTACTTCCCGGTCCGCAATATACGTTAAAGTAAACCGGGTATTTTTTGTTCGGGTCAAAATCTGCCGGCTTCATGATCCAGGCATTCAGTTTTCCGGCTGCTCCGTCAACTTGCAAAAATTCCTTTTTGCTCAGTTTCATGCCGTCCAGTTTTTGCTGGAGCGCTTTGTTGGTCTCCAATACCTGGAATTCTTTTCCGGTGCGGTCGCACAAGGTGTAGGTCGGAACTGTATTTGCCGTAGAACTGGTGCGGATAAAGTAATTGAATCCCGGTGCAAATTCCGCATCGTGGTATCCGGTCGGTGAAGAGATCAATGTTTTTCCCGTTCCTTTCCATTGGATAGAGTAGAGAGACTTATTCATCGCCCCGTTTTCAGAAGAAGAATAGAAAACCGTTCCTTTTTTCTCGTCGATTCCGTACAAATCCATCACATCCCAGTTTCCTTTGGTTACCTGGGTCAGGGTTCCGGAGAATGTCAGGTGGTAAATGTGGTTGTAGCCGTCTTTTTCTGAAGTACGTAACATGGAATTTCCGTCTTTCAGCAAAATCACGTTGTCTGCATCCAGGTAAGTAGTGGATTGCTCTTCGTAGAAAATGCGGTCGGAAGGATTTTCAGGGTTGCTCACCAAATGGTACTTCACGTGGCTTTGGTGGCGGTTCAGCGTAGAAACAAATACTTCATTTTTGATCGGTGACCACTGGAAGCGAGGCAGGTATTCGTATTCTCCCAGGGAAACAGCTTTGATTCCTGCCGTTTCAACATTTGCAATGTGGAACGTTACTTTGGAGTTCGCTTCACCCGCTTTCGGGTATTTAAAGGTGTATTCATCCGGATACAACTTTCCGTATATCGCCATTTGAAACTGTTTTACATCTGTTTCATCAAAACGCATGAAAGCGAGGTATTTTGAATCCGGCGACCATTCGAAGCCTTGAGTAATCGCAAATTCCTCTTCGTATACCCAGTCCGTAGTACCGTTAATGATACTGTTTTGCTTCCCGTCGAACGTAATTTGCTTCGAGGTATTCGTGTTCAGGTTGTATACGAACAGGTTGTTCCCGGAAACATATCCCAGTTTCGTTTCGTCCGGAGAGAATGTTCCGAGTGTTTGCGGTACATCTGCAGCGTGGATTTTGTAAGTTTCCTTGCTCTGGACATTATAAATATAATATACCGTTGAGTAGCTGTGGCGGTAAATAGATGCCGTATTTGTTTGGATCAACAGCCATTTGCCGCTTTTGCTCAGTTTTCCGTCGTCAAATTCGAGTGGTTTTCCGTTAAACTGGATCGCCGAAAGATTGATCAGAGTCGTTCCGGCACCTTTATAATCTTTGAACTGATATTTTTTCATCAGGTATTTTCCATCTTCCTCCACGATTTTAGTGAAAGATTGTCCATCGCTCAGCGCGGTGAATCCTTCTATTCTGTTCGGATAAAACTCTCCGGATTTCCAAATGCTCTCAACCGTAAGGTTTTGTGCAAACGAAAAGGAGACGATGCAAACAAATAAAAGGGCTAACTTATATCTCATATAGTTTGTGTTTTGAGCAAAAATAACCAAAAAGCGTTCCGAATGAAGTGAATTATTGATGAGTGGTGTAAAATAGTTAACAGCTTGTGTAATATGCCTTTGATTCAAAGGGATTCAGCGTTCATAACCTTAGTTGATTGTTAACAATTAAGTAATGTAGGAATAGAATATTTGGTGTAACTTTGTCCCGAAAATTTCCGGGTGTTCTCCTTGATGCTGCGTTTTGGCAGACTGAAACCATCTGGAAATAAAACGATTGGTATAATGAAATAGAAATGAAACTTTTCCATAATAGCAAAGACTTCACCCGAAGAATTTGGTGTTATTGTTCGGCAGCCATGCTGAGTACATTTCTTATATCTCAACGAAGCACTTTATCTACAATTCAAATAATCAGTAAGTTATGAAAAAAACATTACTCTTTTTAGGTATGTTATCTTCTGTTGCATACGCACAGGATTGCTCGAAAATCTTCATCTCGGAGTACGTTGAGGGTTGGTCAAACAACAAAGCTTTGGAAATTTACAACCCTACAAGTTCACCGGTAGATTTGAGCCAGTATTTTGTTGCTCGTTATTCCAACGGGTCTTCTTCTGCAACAAACGCAAACGCAGTACAGTTATCCGGAACAATTGCTCCGCATGATGTATTTGTAGCTGTTTTGGACAAACGCGATCCAAACGGTACAGGTCAGGAAGCTCCGATCTGGGACTCTCTGCAAGTAAGAGGAGACGGATTCTTCTCTCCTGTATACAACACCAGCAACGCATTCTACTGGAATGGAAACGATGCGGTATTGTTGGCAAAAGGAACATTGACAAGCACTCCGACAGCTTCTATTACAACTGCTACAGGATTTGCGATTATTGATGTATTCGGTAAAATTGGTGAGAACCCTGCAAATGCTACAGGTTCTACAGCAAACAATGACGGTGCATGGTCTACTACTTTCCCTTACAGTACAGGACAGGGAGTATTGGTAACAATGGATCACTCCATGATTCGTAAGGCAAGCGTGAAAAAAGGAGTTACTGCTAACCCTTCTTTCTTCAATCCGCTTGGAGAGTGGGATACTATTCCTGCAGTAACATACGTATACGATCAAAACGGAAACCCTATTTCCGGTGCTAACGGACCGATCCTTTTCGGGAACTGGTTCTCTTTAGGAAAACACGATTGTGACTGTAACCCGCTTTCAGTTGGTGAAAACAAAATGGACGAAGTAGCGGTTTATCCAAACCCTACAACTGACGGTATTGTTTACGTGAAAAACACACAGGAAGTGAAAGAAATCACGGTGTTGAACGCACTTGGGCAAAACGTAAACCGTTTCGCAAACAACGCTTCTCCGGTGATGTCTGTGAGGTTGGGTAACGATAAAGGTGTTTACCTGATTCGCATTACTCAGAATAACGGAACCGTTTTAACAAAACGAGTAGTACTTAAATAAGAAATGTTATAATGAGGTCGGATAGTTTTATTCGACCTTCTTTATTTTATCAATATGTTGCGATTTATTACAACACTGGTATTGCTATTTCCAATTTTGGGCTTTGCACAGACTTCTTTGGTGAGAGGAACTGTGAGAGACAAAGTGTCTGAAGACGTTGTTCCCGGAGCACTTGTAAGCCTTGGAGGAAACTACAAAGTCCTTGCTGACGATAACGGAGCGTTCTCTTTCAAAGATGTACCGTATGGTAAGTATAACATGGTTGTTGCTGCTTATGATTTCGATACCGTGAGAATGGAGATTACCGTGAAAAGCAAAGAAACGGTAGTGAACCCGGAATTAGGAGGAAGTACAGAAATCGAAGAGATCAAGGTGATTGCCAACATCTCGATGGACCGTAAAACACCGATCGCGATTACAAAGATTTCTGCGGAACAAATCGCAGAAGAATTGGGATCACGCGACCTGCCGATGTTGTTGAACGCAACTCCGGGGGTGTACGCAACTCAAACCGGTGGTGGTGATGGTGATGCCCGTATTACAGTTCGTGGTTTCGACCAGCGTAACGTAGGGGTATTGATCGACGGGGTTCCGGTGAACGATATGGAAAACGGCGCGGTGTATTGGTCAAACTGGTTCGGTTTGGATGCAATCACTAACCAGGTACAGGTTCAAAGAGGTTTGGGAGCTACCAAATTGTCGATGCCTTCCGTCGGTGGTTCCATGAATATCGTAACGAACGGGATGCACAACCGCAAAGGATTCTCTTTCAAACAGGAATACGGAACAGGAGACTTCCTGAGAACGTCGCTTTCCTACAACTCCGGAAGAACGAAAAAAGGATGGGGATTCAACTTCTCCGGTTCTTACAAACAAGGAAACGGATGGGTAGAAGGAACGAATACTCAAGGAGCTTTCTACTATGGAAAAATCCAGAAATCAATCAAAAAACACCTGATCAGTTTGTCTGCTTTCGGTGCACCTCAAAAGCACGGACAGCGTTCATACTACCAGCCAATTCAATACTGGGATTCTAAAATTGCGGAGCAAATGGGAGTGACCGTTAATCCGAATGCAATTATGGATCGCGGGATCCGCTTCAACCAGCATTGGGGATATATCACCAATGAAGATGGAAAGCAGGAAATCAAAAATGAACGTTTGAACTACTACCACAAGCCACAGATTACGCTGAAAGACTTCTGGCAGGTAAATAAAAAATTGTCGATCTCAAATATTGCTTACATGTCTATCGGACGTGGAGGGGGTACGCGTCTGGCAAACTCCGGTGGAATTCTCTACACGGAAGACGGACATGTAGATTGGAATGCGATTGTAAAAGCAAACCAGGTAGATCAGTTGTTCGGAGGACCAAACATCGACCCGGCATATTCTTCCACCGAATTGAAATCCACGCAGGTTTTGATCTCTTCTGTGAACAACCACTTCTGGGTAGGTTACCTGGGGCAGTTCCAGTATGAGTTGAATCCGCACTGGACAGTTTCCGGGGGGATCGATTACCGTTACTACAAAGGAAGCCACTACCAGCAAATCGTGGATATGCTTGGAGGTGATTACTACATCAACACGGCAAACTTCAACGATGCGAACCCGATGAAACGCAAAGGAGACAAGATCGCTTTGAATTCATATAACAGCGACCGCGATGCATTTGTACAGTGGGGAGGGGTATTCGGATCTGCTGAGTATTCCGGAAACAGATGGACGGCATTTATCAACGCATCTGCTGTGGTGAATACTTACAAAGGAGTGGATTACTTCCAAAAGAAAATGCTGGATTTGGGAGATACGGTTTTGAGAATCGGAGCAAAAGATACGATTCAATATCACGGAAACACGTATACGGCTTCTTCACCAGGCTTGAAAGATTACGCTACCAAATGGAAAGCCATTCCGGGAGCAACAATCAAAGGAGGGGTGAGCTACACGCTGAACGAAGAATCCAAAATTTTTGCGAACCTGGGGTACTTGTCGAGAACTCCGCAGTTCAGCAACGTAATTGACAACAACACGAACACTTTCTTCCGTGAAATCAAGAATGAGATCATCCAGGCCATTGAATTGGGATACAGCTTCTCCAACAAATATGTCGGAGTAAGTGTGAACGGATATTTCACGAACTGGAAAAACAAACCGTTCCCATACGGAGTTGCAATTCCTGACCCGAACGATCCGAATGCTTCCATTTACCTGAACATTAACGGGATGGATGCGATTCACTACGGAGGTGAGATGGATGTAGCATACAATATCTTTAAAAACTTGCAGGCAGAAGTGATGTTGTCCGTAGGAAACTGGACATGGAACTCTGCTGAAACATTCTACGTTCCGGAATTGAACTACAGCTTTACATTCGACGCGAAAGGGGTACACGTAGGAGATGCGGCACAAACAATGGCTAACTTCTCATTGCGTTACGAACCGATCAAGCGATTGTACTTCAAAGTACAGTACCAGTGGTTCGACAGATACTACGCGGCATTTAACCCGTTCTACTTACAGGGAGCAAATGCTCGCCGTGAAGCATGGAAACTGCCTTCATACGGATTGTTGAACGCGTTTGCAGGATACTCCATGAAAGTGAAAAAAGTAAATATTTTCTTCAATGCGATGGTTTCTAATATTTTAAATTCGAAATTTATTGCAGATGCTACGGATAGTTACTATGCTCCTTACAACTCTGATGCACAATCTGCATCTGTAGTATTCGGACAAGGACTTCGATTTAACCTGACCCTGGGAGTTAATTTTTAATTTCGAAAAAGAACAACAATGAATAAATTATGGATTTTAGCTTGTGCAACATTGGCTTCACTATCGGTGAAGGCGCAGGCAACGATTGCAGATGCGCGTAACTACGCGATCGGGCAGACGGTTACAATCAAGGGCGTTGTAACAAACGGAAGTGAATTAGGACCTATTCGTTACGTACAAGATGCTACGGGTGGGCTTCCTGCATACGGAACAAACCTGAACAGTGTTTCCCGCGGGGATTCAATTACGGTAACGGGAGTTTTGTATGACTACCAGGGATTGTTGGAGTTGTCTCCTACAAACAGCTTTACAAACCACGGAGCGGTTACCTTACCAACTCCTCAAGTGGTTCCACTTTCTGTAATCAGCGAAAGCATCGAAGCGAAACTGGTACGTGTAGATAACGTAACTTTTACAACAACGGGTACATTTGCAACTGGTAACAGTACGGTGCAAATTACAGACGGAACAACAACCATGGACGTTCGTATCAACGGAACTACCAATATCGACGGAACAGCAATCCCTACAGGACCGGTTTCCATCATCGCTTTGGTTGGTCAGTTTAACGCAAACTACCAGTTGATCCCAAGATCATTGAGCGATATCTTCGCTTATGTCCCGCCTGCAAGAGAAATCAACGTGAAAATCGGTGGTACGGATTACCTGACAGGATCTCAGTACACCATCGGGACAACCGCTTCAACAGTTGTTACGATTGAGAACACAGGATCAGGAAACCTGACAGTTTCCGGAGCTGCTTTCTCCGGCGCTCAGGCTTCTGATTACAGCACAACGTTTACGAACGCAGTAATCGCAGGTGGATCTACAAGCACATTGACAGTCAACTTTGCTCCTGCAGGTACAGGATCCCGTTTGGCTGCTTTGACTATCTCTTCTGATGATTCGGATGAGTCTTCTTACGTGATCAACCTGTACGGTATCGGGACAAATAACCTGGCTACTGAGCCTGCTGCAAGTCCAACAAACCTGACTTTCCCTACAAATAAAGCATACACTTTCAGCGGATCTTTCACTCCAAGTGCAAACACGGAGAGCTACCTGGTAGTTTACACGAAAAACGGTGCTGCAGTTACTGGTGCACCGGTTGACGGTACAACTTACAAAAGAGGTGATGTTGTAGGAAACGGACAAGTTGCTTACGTTGGTCCTGCGGTGAACTTCTCACCACGCCACGTAATTGCAAATCAGAACAACCACATTGCAATTTTCGCTTTTAACGGTCCTGCAGGATACGAGAACTACAAAACAACTGCTCCTTTGACAGGAAATATCACTTCTCAGGGACAGCAGATCGGTAACTACTACAATGGAATCAACCACACAAGTGCTTCTTTCCTGACTTCTTTGAGCGCATTGATTAACCCGCACACAGTTATCTCTTACACAAACTACAAGCCTACAGTAATGGCTCAGTTTGAAGTGCGTGATACTGTTAACGGACAGTCTTATGTAGAGTGTTCTTACACCGGTGAGAGAAAATTATTCATGGATCCTTTTGACTGGACAGCTGTCGGTTACTCCCGTGAGCACTCTTACTGCCACTCCTGGATGCCGACTTACCCTGCAGATGGTACACCAGCTATGCCTGAATATTCAGATCAGCACAACTTGTACCCTGTAAACCAGACAAACGCGAACTCTCCAAGAAGTAACCTGCCTATGAACGTGGTTACAGGAAGTACGGTATTCTCTTACATGGAAGGAAAAGTAGGTTACAACGGATCTCAGTTGTGCTACGAGCCTAGAAACGCACAAAAAGGAAACTGCGCACGTGCGATGTTCTACATGGCTACTGCTTACAACGGAATTTCCGGAAACAACTGGGCATTGCCTACAAACCAGGATCAGGAAATCCTGAAAACATGGCACATGGCTGACCTTCCGGATAATTACGAAATCGCTCGTAACGAATACATCTTCTCTCAGCAGAATAACAGAAACCCTTATGTAGACAGCGTTCAGTTTGCTTGCTACGTAAACTTCTCCAACATGACGTACCAAAGTACAGGTTGTGGATCTTTGGGGGTAAACGAACAGTTGTTGAAGCAAAACCTGGTTGTTTTCCCAATCCCTGCGAAAGACGAGATGTATGTTCAGGTAAACGGAACTCAAATCCAAAACTACCGCATCATCACATTGGCAGGACAAGTTGTTGATACAAAATCAAACGTGACTCTGGATGTTTTGAAAGTGAACACAGCAGACTTCAAAGCAGGAACTTACCTGATTGAAGTTGAAACACCATACGGAAAAACGGAACGAACATTTATCGTTGAATAAGATGAATAAAATAGTTGTTTTTCTTTTTTTTCTAATAGGAGCAGGCGTAACAGCCTGCTCTTATCATTTGCAGGTAAAGGGATCACAGCAGGTTATTGACGGATCGGCGAAATCATCTGTCGAAATGGACTCGATGATCGCTCCTTACCGCAGGGAAATGATGAAAGAATTCGGGCAGGTGATTGGTGAAACAACTACCGACCTGGTGGTAGGAAGACCGAATTCGACGCTGGGTTTCTGGTTGTGCGACCACTTGATTGCACAGGCAAAAGACAGCGTGCTTTTCAGAAACGAACCGGTGGTGTCGTTTATCAATATCGGCGGGCTGCGTGCCGATTTACCGAAAGGTCTCATTACCATCGGAGATATCTACAAAGTCATGCCTTTTGACAACCGGATTGTATACCTGAAACTGTCGACGGATAAACTACCTGAAATGGAAGCTTACCTCAAAGAAAAAGGAGGAGAACCGATCGGAGGATTCAAGCTGGTGAAAGGAAAGCTGGAATTTCCGGATCAAGCTGCAAAAGAGAAAAAGTATTTTTGGGTGGTCACATCCGACTTTTTGGCCAACGGCGGAGACAATATGTTCTTCTTTAACAATCCATTGGAGCGTTTAAACACGAATATCCTATTCCGTGAATTTATCATTGAAGCTGTTAAAAAAGAGAAAAAAATTACTTTTTCTCCTGAAGAAAGAATAAATTGGTAATATGGAACGAAGATTATTTTTGCAGCAAACCGGTGTGGTTGCAGGAGCGGCTATGATTGCTCCGTCATTGATCAGTGCCAAGAAGAAACATGGTAAACTGGTGATTCTCCATACCAACGACACGCATTCGAATATAGACCCTTTCCCGGTAAACCATCCGAAGTTCCCGAACATGGGCGGAGTTTCCCGCAGAGCAGCTCTGATCCAGCAGATCAGGGAGCAGGAAGAGCATGTGCTACTGCTGGATGCCGGAGATATTTTCCAGGGAACACCGTATTTCAATAAGTTTCGCGGGGTTTTGGAAATGAAGACCATGGGAGCGATGAATTACGACATCGTGACATTGGGAAATCATGATTTCGATATCGGGATGGAAGCGTATAAAAATGCGTTGTCACATGCTTCGTTCAAAGTCGTGAATGCGAATTACGAACTGAGTTCTACGCCGCTTTCGGAAGTTGTTTTACCGCATACGATTGTTCAGAAAGCCGGGTATAAAATCGGGGTTTTCGGTGTGGGAGTTGACTTGCAGGGATTGGTTCCGAACGAAAACTGGAAAGGAATGACTTACCAGGATCCGGTTCAGGCAGCACAGAAGCAGGCAGATCACCTGAAAGCCGAAGGCTGTGATTTGATCATTTGCCTTTCACACCTTGGGTATGAATACAATACAAACCAGGTGTCTGATAAGGTACTGGCAGCTTCCACTTCCGGGATCAACCTGATCATCGGGGGACACACACATACGTTCCTGGAAGCTATGCAGGAATTCAAAAACAAAGATGGACAATCGGTATTCGTGAACCAGGTTGGTTACGGAGGACTGAAATTAGGTCGCATTGATGTGGATATGGTTCATGAAGGGGGCAAATTTACAATTGGAGGACTGGCTTCCGATAACCGCTTCCTGGATGAACAGATTGCTTGATACAAGATCAAACAGTATAAAAACAGCCGGGGCGTTCGATTATCGAGCGCCCCGGTTTGTTATAACAGATCGTTTGATTATTCCACCATGGATTCCAGTTCTTCTTTGGGGAGTTTGATGAGCGCAATCCGGTCAAAGCTTCCCATGATTTTAGCCTGAATGAGGATATTTAGTCCGTTGTCTGCCGTCTCGATGAAGTCACAAACGGTATAAGGCGTGTTCTTTCCCAGGTACTTTTTCCCGATTAAATTCCCGCCGGGAGCGTATACGCTCAGCAAAATCTGGTTGCTTCTCGTAGACGATAAGAACGCTTTGTATTTCGCTCCTTTAATGGAAATCTCTTTGATCAATACCGGTTTTTTCGCATCCAGCTCCGAATGGCCCTGTGCGGGAATCGATGCTGTGATGTCAATGGTCGTTGGAGTCAAAGCCGCGTTGGGATTGTAATACAGATTATCAAAAGAGAAACGCGCCAGTGCGAATTGTGAACTTCCTGACGGAGAAATAGCTGCCAGTCCGCCGTCGAAACCTGCGCCGTTGTATACGCCGGCAAACGTGAGGTCAGGGTTGAGGAAAATCAACGAAAAACTGTAATTGTAAAAGCCGTTCATGACGATGTAATTCTGCTCGGGAGTACTGCTCACGAAGAACGGAATCCGGCTTCCATTGTACGTTACGTGATTCACAATCCGTTCTTCCACATCCGTATAGATATTCACGCTTCCGGATTGTACAATGGATGAAAGATCCGTGGACAAATGATGGATTTCCGTCTGGAAAGTCGTCCGGTTGTAATTCTGGATATATACATCCTGCCCGGAAGCATAAGCATAAGTCGGATACAACACATTCTGAAAATTGGAAACTTCCGTTACCGAATGATTTCCTTCATCAATCTTCAATACGATCGCAAACAAGCCCACTGCGTCCATACAAACGAGGTAGTTTTGTCCGTTTTGGGTAATCAGGTTCGGAACCGCGTTGACGTAGTTGTCCGGAAGTTCGTAGTTCCACACAAATTCACCGGCTTTGTCAACCTTCATCAGGTGGATTCTCCAGCCGTCATAAGCGCTCATAACCACATAGCCGTCATCAACAGATGATTTGGCAATGCTGAGCGGGTAGAAGTGCTTGTTTCCGTTCTGGTCGTCGTAAATTTTGATATAGGAATCCTCTGGTTTGGAATCTTTCTTACAACCCGGTAGCAAAAAAACGGCTCCCAGGATCAGTATGCAGGATATAAACAATTTCATAATCAAGTTCTATACGATGAATTAATGTCTTCTTTTTCTGAGAATTCCCAGTGAGATCGAATTATCGATCGGGAACATGATACTGAGCTGGAAATCCAGGCTCATCAGCTTCAGTTGGTCGAGTACGTCGAGGTATTGAACACTGAAACCGGTGTAATCGGCATAACGGTTCTTGTCATTGACCTGTGAACGGAATCCGTAGCGGAAATTGCTTTCGAGGCTGATTGCAAAGTAATTGGAAAAGAACGTGAGACCTGCACCGGCAGAGATTCCGAAGTTTGCCTTGTTGATGTGTTCCGTCAAATCGGCTTCCTGCGTTCTGTCGGCAGATTTTTTGTCCACGCTTTCATCGATCGTGTAATCGTAGAAAATGGTTTTCCGCGCGTGGTGTCTGAAACTGGTAAAGATTCCGGCCTGGATAAAAGGAGAAAACTGGTTGACCGTAAAGTCCCAGCGCACCATCAGTGGCAGGTTGACCGAGGAAATTTTTTGCTGATGCATCATTTCCATCGCGAAATCGGAACCATTGACGGTATCGGACCACCAATACGCCGTGCGGTAGTTAAAACTGCTCGTTTGGTATGATGGTTCGAACACAACGGAGAATTTTCGGGTGAATGAGAACGACAGGTACAGCCCGTATTGAGAACCTTTGTTCTTGAAGAGGGGTTCGTAATGCTTTTCCATGGGATCACTGCCTGATTGAGGCGTATTGACCAACACGGAATAATCATCCACCACATGCGGTTTGCTGTAGTTCAGACCTCCAAAAAGCCCGATGTATACTTTGTTTTGACGGTGCACGGTGTAGTTTTGTGCTTGTCCGTAATATGAGAACAAAAGAATTGAAAGAAGAAGTCGGATTTTATTTGGCATCTGTTATCTTGAAAGGATTACTTTTTCAGTGAGCGTGACAGTTTCATTGGTCATGAGCGTAACGATATAGGTTCCGTTCGAATAGCGCGACAAGTCAAAATTCACGGCATGTTCTCCCGGGACGCCCGGTGCGTTTGAAATCTTCCCTACGGTTCGTCCGGAAATATCTTTGATTTCAATGTGTACCGTGGCTTCTTTTTGCATCATATAGGTAATGTTGACAGAAGCATTGGCCGGGTTCGGATAACAGCGCATCCATAAATTTTCCTTGAAAAATTCGGATGTACTCAATTCTTTACATTGAATATAGTCGACGCGATTGCTGATAAAATCTTCGAATTTGACGTGTTCAATCGCCGCATCCGGAGCCTGGAACCAGTCTTTGACCACCGAACTGAACACCTGCCGGTAATCATACTGCAATGGAATATTGCCATTCTGCAGGTTCTGCAGATCCGGGTTTTCGCCATAAACTCCCGGATTCAGACAAGTTCCGTAAATCATCATCGGAGCGGCATTTCCGTGGTCTGTTCCGTAGCTGGCATTCGATGCTGCCCGGCGTCCGAATTCCGAAAAAGTCATGGTCAAAACGCGGTCGGCGAGTCCCAGACTGATCAGGTCGTCATAGAATGCTTTCACTGCAGATGAGATGTGATACAGCAATGCGGCATGCGATCCCATCGAGGTGTTGGAATTGATCACCTGGTTGGCGTGCGTATCAAATCCACCGATGCGGCACAGGAAGATTTTTGTCCCGATTCCACCGCTGAGGAGTCGCGAAATGATCTTTAGCTGAGGGGCCAGCGGGTTGTGCAGCGCACCGCTCGGAGCAATGTACGGGTACAAATCCGGGTAAACAACTCCGGAGTTCGCCCCGGCATTGTAAACGTCTTTCAGGCGCTGTGCGTAGTTGTTAGACTGCTTTTCGATCTGCATGATGTATTCAATCTCGTCTCCGGCATGCGTAGGAGGGAAGTTGACAGGAGGATCAGCCCCCACGCTGTTGATCAGGTTGTAAAAAGCATCCGGGTTTTGAATGGAAAGCCCGGCAGGAATTCCCTGTTCGCGGTGAAACGCCAATGAAACCCCGGTTCCGATTTCCAAAGCCAGCGGATCCGGAACAGTTGGGTTCGGATAGCCGATCGGGTAGTCGGGATAGTAGTGTTCGAAATAACGTCCCATCCATCCCGAGTTGAAGTATTCGTTGTAATCTCCGCCCATGAACCAAACATCGCGGCTGCGGAAATGCGAACCGTTCATGTTTTCGTAGGATACGTTTTGCACGATTGCCAGGTGTCCGTTGTCGTACATGGCTTTCGTTCCGGTCATGTCCGGGTGGAGTCCGACCTGTTTATTGGCCGGCAAACTACTGTCGAGCGTAATGTATTGCCGCGAACCGCTTTGCGCAATGGCAATATTCGGCCGCAGGTTGTAATAAAGTCCATACTGATTGATCGGAATGACCATGTTCAGTCCGTCATTTCCCCCGTGAAGCTGGATCAGTACCAGAACCCGGTCGTTGAGGCTGGATTTCGCAATCTGCTGCAGAAAACCGTTTCCTTCGGCTGCGTGTAACGGAACACCATTCAGTGTTAACAGCATTCCGGCTCCCATCAGGGATGAAATGCGTACAAAGTCTCTTCTATCCATGTCCGTTCGTTTTAAAATAATTGGTATTCCGGTGACTGCATCATCGCCATGGCAAGTGCTTCCAGTTGCAGGCGCACGTTGACATCGCTGCTGGTATTGACGTAATTATTCCATTCTGCCGTCCAGTTGGAAGCCGGAAGCTGATCCAGTAATACCGTGTCCCGGAAGTAATTGAAACGGTTGGCATCCAGTGTAATCGGTAGCAGCCATTTCACCAGTTCCTGTACCAGGGTGTCAGCATTACCCGGATCGGAGCAGTGAAGATCCACAAATGCTACGATATCCAGCTTCAGTAAAATGCCATTTGTTCCGGTAAATCCGCTGATAAGCAATTCCGAAAACTTGTAGCGGTTCGCCAGGTAATTGGAAGAAATCCAGTAGCGGTGAAAATCCGGGTACTGGAAATAGGGTTCGTAACCGGCTACGTCATATGGTTCGAAAAATTCGATTCCCTGCAGGCTGAGTTGTCCCAGGAGTTGTCCGTACAACTCATAAAACGAGGGAAGTTGCGTGGATTGATCCGGAACTGTGAGGTTAAACAAACGCATGGTTCCGATTACCAGGTCAACCGGCGATTTGATGATCGCACCGATGTTGTTGTCCTGGGTGATCGCATTATCGATATCGTAAAAATGTTCACTTTGGAACAAGGCTTCGAGCACCGGAAGGATTTCAAAGTTGTTTGTCGTCAGGATCGTTGCCAAAGGCTCAATGATATCCGTTTCGATTTCCGGAGTGATCTCGTAGTAGGCAAACTGCCTGTAAATGCGTCTGCAAATGTGTTTGGCAGTATGTGGTGAATTGAAGATCATGTTGATCATATCGTCCAGTTCGGTGTAAACAGCCGTTACCGCCGCATTTGATCCGGTAACATTCCCGGTTTGAATCACCGTATTACTGAAAGCTGCTGAGAACTGTTTCTGGGTGACATCGTGTTGTGAAGACGTCGTTGCACTTCCTTTTACCTTCCCGGTAGCGATGTTTGTCACCGGGTCTACAGTTTGAAAAGTAGTGTCGATTCCCCAGCCGGTCAAAACCTTCGTCAATGCTTTTACATCGTTTTCCGTAAAGTTGGTGTAATCTCCCAAACTCACTTCTTCGCCTTTCCCAACGGAATACAATTCGAGGAATTCCCGAGCAAAATTCTCTTGCGGAACGCCTTTGATATTGAGGTTTCCATCAAGGTGCACCAGCATGGCATTGTCGATACAAATTGCTTTTGTCAGAGCTTTGTAATTCCCCAAGGCATAGAAGCGGAGCAGGCTCAGGTAATCCAGCGCGAATTGCGGACTGCCTTCAATCCGGCTCATGATCATCGGGAAATGGGAGTGGTAGAACCAAACCATGCGTTCCGTAAGACTCGGCCCTGAAATGCGCATGTTTTCCAGCCACCAGCTGCAGGTATAAGCAGATAGTGTCGGGGCATCCTGGTTCGGATCCATACTGTTCGGATAAACCCAGTTGGTTCCGCTCATCGGGTCGATCGGAAAGGGAGGTGCAAGCTGGTTTTGCGAGAGCGTGGTAAAAGCGGCCTGTGCTGTTATTCCCGAAAAGGCGGAAATATCCTGCAAGGTTGGGCCCATAGTAGCCCGCCGGAGCAAATGTGCGGCCTTTTGCTCGCCCAAAGGACCAGTAATCGGATTGAGAGAAGCCATGAGTACTAGTTGTGTTTAGTTCCTAAAATGGTGTTTAAGGATTAAAACCAGGAACTTACGTGTGAAAACATGAAAAAACCGGGCTGTAATCTTCAAATAGCGCATACCTAAGTTAAACCATTTACATCAAACATTCAATAAAAATGAATGAAGGATTTGTTATCAGATGAGAGGTTGGAATGCACTTAACGACACTCCAACCTCTGTAAGTTTGTTGTTTTTCAACTTAGTAAACGACTACTTTTTGCGTTTTAACCAGGCCCTTATCGGATGCGATTGTCATGTTATAAATTCCTTTAGCCCATCCGGTTGAAGAAATGGTCTGTTCACCGGATAACTGGTTTTCAAACTGATTGCTGTAAACCGTTTTTCCGGTCATATCCGTAGCAGTTAAACGGATTTTCTGAAGTTTGTTGAAATTGTATGCTACCTGGATGTTTCCGCTTTCCGGGTTGCCTGAAATTTGAACACCGTTCGAGAAATCGATTTCTTCGACACCTACCGTGCCCGAGAGGAGCAGTTTGACATCGTCGATCAGTACATTGACAGCAGAAGCCCCGGCCAGCTTTTCAAAACGGAATGTCAGGTTGTGTGACCCGACAGCAAGTGTACCGACATTGACAGAGATATTGACATATGCTCCAATTGAATCGCCGGCACTGATTTTACTTTGCGTGACTCCATCCAGCAAAATGGAAAGTGTATCACCCGGATTTCCTTTCATCGGAACTTTTAAATAAAAATAAAGGGTTCCCGTTCCGGAAGTTGTCGTATTGAACGTTTGGGCCGCTGTTCCTACTTCGGCACTACTCGTACCGCCAAACCACACATACCAGGTCCCGCTATGTGGCACACAAGGCCCGCCACAGGTTCCGCAAGACGTCGCATCACAAAAAGAAGTTCCGAAATTGGAAGAAGTGGAACTCCACGGGCTATTTGCCGGCCCGCTGGCTTCAAAAGAGCTATCAGCAAGAATCTGAGCTGATGCACTTGTACTTAAAAAAGCAATAAACACAAAATGTAAAAAATGTTTCATAGTGTTGAATTTATGATTGATACAGTTACAATTTATAACTTTTTTTCTGGTTTAAAAAAAATGATTGGGTGATTTTTATGTTGAGCGGGGTGGTTTTGAGGGGTGATTTGGGGTGGAAGTGAATTGCTGAATCCCCTGCTGATAAAGGGATTTGCCCGCTATTTCGAACAGAACACTCTGAGACAGAATTTTATCCGGTTTTCTTCCTGTCCCGAATTCCGGATAAAAGTTTAATTTAGCCGGCTTTCGGGTTCATTCCTGAAGATTAAATGAATCAAACCATGCTAAATAAAACAATCTTTTGTATCACCTCTTCCCTGATTTTATGTTGTTTGAATGGGTACGGTCAAAGCAAGGAAGAGCGTAAGGTTCATTCGAAAACGTACAGGCTGCAACAACGGGACTCCCTGAAAAAAGCAAGCTACCCGATGACTGACTACATCGCGTATTTCCAGGCCGGTTTCGGAATCGAGAACGAATTATCCCGTGATTTTGTATCGAAGTTGAATGAAGAATTTGGAGCTATTGCTCAAGATAATTTGGCAGCTGGGTCTTTTGGTATTGGGATACATGCTTATAGAGGCATTCAGATCGGAACCAGGTATTCATATCTTTCAAGAAATTTGTCACTCGACTCCGCAAATCTTCATTTCAGTCAGACTATTTTGGACTATGGAATTTCTTACCGAAGAATCTTTTTCAAACGTTGGTTGCTGACCGGTGGTATTTATGCCGGGATGTATTCGATGAAACAAACAATTGGAGTCCAAGCTGGGACAACTACTGTTTTTGAAGCCTACTCCGGGAAAACGTTTAACATGTATTCCGTTGAATCGAGGTTTCGGTTTATTGCCGGAGTACACCTTGATATTGGATACGGAGTAAATAAATACGCAGAACTATTCCTGTCTTCTGCATACTGGATGCTCCCGGGGCGCTCACAAATCCGGGTGGGAGACATTCCTGTTTCCAGAGGAAGCCTGATGCTAACAGGTGGACTTCGTTTTACCCTGAACAATCTTTAAATGGATCATCACCGTGAAAAATCTCCTGCTGAGCTGCAACAAAAAAAGCTGCCACTTCTGTGACAGCTTCATATGATTTTTGTTTGATTTCAATTCTTACAAGTGAATCACTTCACCGTATGCTGCAGCAGCAGCTTCCATGATTGCTTCAGACATTGTTGGGTGAGGGTGAACTGTTTTGATCAGTTCTTCACCTGTTACTTCCAACTTGCGGATTGCAACGATCTCAGCGATTAATTCAGTTACGTTTGAACCGATCATGTGTGCTCCAAGTAATTCACCGTATTTTGCATCGAAAATCAGTTTTACGAAACCATCTTTTGCTCCGGCAGCAGATGCTTTACCTGAAGCAGAGAACGGGAATTTCCCCACTTTGATTTCCAAACCAGCTTCTTTCGCCGCTTTTTCAGTCATACCAACAGATGCAACTTCCGGAGTACAGTAAGTACATCCCGGGATATTTCCGTAATCCAACGGCTCCGGGTGGTGTCCTGCGATTTTCTCTACACAGATAATTCCTTCTGCAGATGCCACGTGTGCCAATGCAGCTGTCGGAATGACGTCTCCGATTGCAAAATAACCAGGGATGTTTGTCTGGTAGAAATCGTTTACCAAAATACGACCTTTATCCACAACGATTCCCAGTTCTTCCAAACCGATGTTTTCGATGTTTGCCTGGATTCCAACTGCGGAAAGAACCACATCACATTCGATTTTTTCTTCTCCTTTTGCAGTTTTGATTGTTACCAGACACCCTTTTCCTGAAGTGTCAACTGATTCAACAGACGCATTCGTCATCACGTTGATTCCAGCTTTCTTGAAGGATTTCTCCAATTGTTTGGATACTTCTTCGTCTTCGATCGGAACGACGTTCGGCAAGTATTCAACCACTGTTACTTCTGTTCCGATCGCATTGTAGAAATAAGCAAACTCCACACCGATCGCACCTGAACCAACAACCACCATTTTCTTAGGTTGTGTTTTCATGCTCATTGCTTCACGGTAACCGATAATCTTTGTTCCGTCCTGAGGCAGGTTCGGCAATTGACGGGAGCGTGCTCCTGTTGCGATAATGATTCCTTTATCTGCACTGTATTCAGTTACTGCACCGTCTTCTCCGGTTACAGCTACTTTTTTACCAGCTTTCAATACTCCGAAACCTTTGATCACGTCAATTTTGTTCTTTTTCATCAAGAACTGAATTCCTTGGCTCATTCCGTTTGCAACTCCGCGGGAACGTTCAATCATTCCACCGAAATCTGCTTTTGAATCCTTTACGGTAATTCCGTAGTCAGATGCATGTTGAATGTATTCAAACACATTGGCACTTTTCAAAAGCGCTTTTGTTGGAATACATCCCCAGTTCAAACAGATTCCACCTAATGCGTCACGTTCAACAATTGCCGTTTTCAAACCCAATTGCGATGCACGGATAGCTGTAACGTATCCTCCGGGACCACTTCCAATAACTATGATATCGTAATTCATTTCTTTTTTCAATAAAATGGTAATGGCACGAAATTAATCAATTCTCATCAATTGTGCATGAATCTGCTTCCGAATTGAAAATTTCTTGAGTCTCCTTCCTTGAGGAGGGATGAAGGGCGGTGGCAGTAACCGATTATGATCCGTCACCCTCCTCAATCCTCCCTGAATGGAGGAAGCGGAATACTTCTGCAAATACACCTTTTTTCTTTTGGGAATTCCTAATTTTGGACAAAAACTCATCCAATGGTTAAGTATCATTTAGCGATCGAACAGGCGAACCAGCAATATATCCAGTTCAAAGTCATTTTTGAAAACGTCGAACCCGGAGCAATTATCCATTTACCCAAATGGAGACCGGGAAGATATGAACTGGGGAATTTTGCGAAGAATGTCAGAGGATTTAAAGTGTTTGACATGGACGGGAAAGTGGTGAATTTTCATAAAACAGACCTGTCTTCCTGGAAAATCGAACTGAAAGAAACGGCAACCATCCGGGTGGAGTACAGTTATTATGCGGCAGAACTGAATGCCGGATCAACGTATTTGAGTAAAGAGATGCTTTATTCCAACCCGGTAAACTGTTTTGTGTACCAGGATGGGAAAAAAGACGA
Organism: Fluviicola sp.; assembly: GCF_039596355.1. Classification (GTDB taxonomy): domain Bacteria; phylum Bacteroidota; class Bacteroidia; order Flavobacteriales_D; family Crocinitomicaceae; genus Fluviicola. The sequence goes on from NZ_JBCNJW010000001.1 coordinate 67,915, forward strand.
GGGGTGCGAAGTCCACTTGAACATTCCTTCCGACTGGAACATTGCAGGTTCGATGGAGCGCGAAGGAAACGTGCTGCGAGCAGCCGATTTTGATGAGCTGGCAGATTCTCCCTTCATTTGTTCGGCGTCCCTGCAGTACAACCAATATGAATCCGGGGGAACGATTTTCCATTTGTGGTTCCAGGGAGATTGCCAGATTGACTGGCCGGTCGTGATTCGCGATTTCAAAGCATTTACGGATAAACAGATCGAAAAATTCATCGAGTTCCCCGTTCCGCATTACCATTTCCTGTTTCACATTCTTCCATATAAAGCATATCACGGAGTAGAACACCAGAAATCGACAGTGATTGCACTCGGCCCTACCTATGATGTATTCGGACACCTGTATACCGAATTGCTGGGAGTTTCCTCACACGAATTGTACCATACCTGGAACGTGAAAGCGATTCGTCCGATTGAAATGTACCCGTACGATTACCAGCGCGAAAACCTGTCGAAACTCGGCTATTTGTGTGAAGGTGTGACCACGTATATGGGCGATTTGATGTTGTTCAAGTCGGGAGTTTTCGATTTGAAACAATACCTGCACGAATTCACGGGACAATTGCAGAAGCACTTTGATAATTTCGGTCGTTTCCATTACTCCGTTGTGGAATCTTCCTACGATACCTGGCTGGATGGATATGCACCGGGTGCTCCGGGAAGAAAAGTGTCCATTTATACCGAAGGATGTTTGCTGGCTTTTGTTTGCGATGTGAAAATCCGCGAATATTCCGGAAACAAGCATGGATTAGACGAATTGATGAAACGCCTGTATTTCAATTTTGCGTTGGCAAATAAAGGAGTGAGTGAAGCAGATTACATTGGGCTGCTGAAAGAACTGGCAGGCCCGGAAATCGAAGAGCTGATCACGGATTATTTCTATGGAACACGTCCGTTTGAAGCCATTCTGACCGAAGCTCTTGAGACAATCGGTTTGGAACTGACACATAAGCCCAATCACCGGTATTCGTTTGGAAGAACCGGGTTTAAATCACATCCGTTTGGAGCTGGATTCCAGGTTGCGGCCATATATCCCGGATCTCCGGCAGATATGGCGGGTTTGATGATCAACGATGAAATTATTGCTGTGAACGACTTTAAACTGAATGGTGATTTGGATAACTGGCTTTCGTACCTGGATGATCAGAATAAGCGTTTGACAGTGATCCGCCAGGGAAAAATCCTCGAATTGGCACTTCCGGAAGTACAACGCAGTTTCTACCTCGAATACGGGGTAGAGGTGATTGAAAATCCGAATTCCTTCCAGAAAAAAGCATTTGAACACTGGAAATCGTGATGAACGATTTGTAAGTGGTTTAAGATAAGATGCTTGAATCTGAAAGACTGATTTTTTGAACCCGAAGATTTGTGAAGCCCAGTATTTGCAAAGGGTACGACGCTTATCAATGAAGTGCCGGCGAATATAAATTTTGCAAAAAGCAGGTGAATATATCGTGGGAGAATGACTAGTTTTGTCGAAAATTTCACTCAAATGATCAAGCAACAATTATCTAAAATAGCCCTGGCAGGTGCTATTTTTATTTTCTCGAATACGGTATCTGCACAATTCAAATTTTCAAAAGTAAATGTAGCAGACGGTGTAAAAACAGCAGTGAAATCAGGTGATAAAGTGGATTTACGCCTGAGCCCTGCAGGTAATGTTGAACAAAACTTCGTAGTGGATATTGACATTGCAGCATTTAGAAAGGCATATAAGTACGATGTAGTGATCGTAGGTTATTTGCGGGATGATCAAATGAATTTTTCGTACCTCCACGAGTTTGAATCGGTTTTGAATACCAAGAAATACGGAGGAAAGGGAATCGTTCCTGTTTATGCGTATGATACCAAGAAATTCAAAGAAACAGATTACAGAACACTTGCAAAGGATGGTATTGATTACGAAGGTCCGAAGCCTGTAGTACGTAAATTGGCTATCTACGGAAGTTATATTACCGGTGAAGAAGGGTACTTCGATGCAAACGATACGTACCAGTTCCGCAACAAATATTCCCCGGGAGAATTGTTGGGCTACATCGAATTGAATACCGTTTACAATAAAGCTCAAATAGAAGCCTTTGAAGCCAAAAAGAAAGAGCAGGAATACAATCAGGCGGATAGATATATTGATAATATGCAATCCAACTTCGGACGAAGTGTGATTGAGAACGTGGAACAATACCTGGCTCCTGTTGTAGCAACTCCAATGTATATGGCGTTATCAGATGGTTTGAAGGAAGTTTGGAATTGGAGAGTAAAAGCAGTTCGGGCTCAAAAGTCTCCTGAAAATGCCGACAAATTTATTGCTGCTGTTGAAGAACTTACTAAAGATTTTGAAATCATGAATACGATTTCTAAGAAAGACAAGAGTATCTTGAAAGTCATGAACAAAGAAATCAAAGCGAAAGCCACTGAACAGGAAAAATGGGATTACATTAAATCCAAACTGTAATTGGTTTTTGATAAAAGAATTGTTTTAGTAAAAAATGCTCCTTAAATTTTTAAGGAGCATTTTTTGTTTTTGTAACTCTTGTTATGGAGTTTGAGTGATTTTTGATCACCGATATTTTTGTCCCTTACTCGTTTTATTTCATCAAATGCACGTGTCCGGTTTTTGTAATCTTTCTATCTGACCCGGATGATTTAAAACGAATCGTCCAGGTATAGATGCCCGATTTACATAATTCCCCGTTGTATGTTCCGTCCCAGCCGACCAGGGCATCATTGGATTCAAACAAGGTTTCTCCCCAGCGGTTGTAGATCGTCATGGTATAATTGTACGGATCGAAACCGGAAGTGAAAACAGGTACGAATACATTGTTGAACTCGTCTCCATCTGGCGTGAAGGTATTGGGGATGTAGAAAATCAGTTCCTGCTGGATCGTCACGGTCAGTTTTGCCGTATCCGGACAGTTATTAACGGTATTCGCGATCAGGATAATCGTATAGCTTCCTGCTTCTTCCGGGTAAGTATGGGACGGGTTGAAAGCAGTGCTCGTACCTCCGTCACCGAAATCCCACGAATAAGAAGAAGCATTCGTGGAGGAATTGATCATCTGGAAATCCGAATCCATTAATCCGTGAACAGGATTACCGACCGTAAATCCGGCTACGGCATTCGGGAAGACACAAATGGCGGATGGAAATACAGTTGTTGTGGAACATCCCGCTGCGCTGGTCGAAGTAACCGTAATATCATAGCATCCCGGACTGGTAAACTGGTGGTTCACGTTGTTCAACTGGTTGGAGTTGGTGCTTCCGTCTCCGAAGTTCCAGGTAATGGATGCACTGGAAGGCGTACTCAGGTCTACCAATGTGGCAGTAAACGGTGCACAGCCAGATGCAGATGGAATATCAATCTGAACGTCCGGCATGGCATTGACCTGGATCGATAAGTTAGCCGGTGTAGAACATCCTCCGGAAATCGTATAAGTTACCTGGTGTAATCCCGGTCCGGCCTGAGAAGGCGAAAATTCTCCCGATGCAGCATCGGCAATGCCCGTTCCTGACCAAACACCGCCCGGGATATCTGCAGTCAGGTATACGTTGGATGCGGCTTCGCAGAAAGGACCTGCTCCCGCAATGACCGGAATCTGGGTCGAATTGACTACCACATTGGTTGTTGCAGAAGAAGTACACCCGTTTAAACTCGTTGTAACGGTATACGTTCCGGCTGCACTCAACGTAGCAGGAGTCGATGCGTTTTGTGTGGATGCTGTGTATCCGTTCGGCCCGGACCAATTGTATGTGCTTCCTGCTAAACTGGAAGCCTGAAGCTGCAAGGTTTGTCCTTCGCACAAAGGGCCGTTGTTGGATGCGGTTACTACCGGAATCGGGTTGACCGTTACGGTAGTAGTTGCCGTATTGGAGCAGGCTCCGTTTGTTCCGGTAACAGTATATGTCGTCGTTGTCGTCGGGTTGGCGGTCACTGTCGCACCTGTTGTCGCGGATAATCCCGTAGCCGGAGACCAGCTATAGTTGGATGCTCCGCTGGCGGTGAGTGTGGTCGAACTGCCGTTACAAATACTCGTACTCGGAGTAACGCTTACGGTAATCGGAGTCACGGTCACAGTGACTGTTTGAGAAGACGAACAGCTCCCGGTTGTTCCCGAAACGGTATAGGTCGTAGTCGTTGCAGGACTTGCGGTGACGGACGAACCGCTCGTAGAAGACAATCCGGTCGATGGACTCCAGGAATAATTCGTGGCACCGCTGGCGGTTAGCGTCGTGGAAGCTCCCGTACAAATGCTTGCATTCGGAGAAACTGTCAGGGCAAGCGGTGTGACTGTTACTGTCACCGTTTGAGTGGCAGAGCAGGAGCCGCTCGTTCCGGTTACGGTATAAGTGGTTGTTGACGCCGGACTTGCACTCACGCTTGCTCCTGTAGAAGCCGACAAGCCAGTTGCCGGACTCCAGGAATAATTCGTGGCACCGCTGGCGGTTAGTGTCGTAGAAGCTCCTGTACAAATGCTCGCATTCGGAGAAACCGTGAGATTGATCGGAGTTACCGTCACCGTGACATTCGCTGATGCTGAACACGAACCGTTTGTTCCGGTTACGGTATATGTCGTCGTTGTGGTGGGGCTCGCCGTGACGGTTGCGCCTGTTGTGGCAGACAATCCGGTGGCAGGCGACCAGGTATAACTGCTGGCTCCGGTTGCGGTCAAAGTTGCCGATGATCCGGAACAAATCGTGGTATTGGGAGAAACTCCTACCGTTAACGGAGCAACGGTGACGGTGACTGTTCCGGTGCTCGTACAGCCCGCAGTTGTTCCGGTTACGGTATAAGTCGTTGTTGATGTCGGGCTGGCGGTGACGGTTGCGCCTGTTGTAGCAGACAATCCGGTTGCCGGCGACCAGCTGTACGAACCTGCTCCGCTTGCAGTGAGTGTAGCGCTACCACCGGAACAAATCGTTTGGTTTGCCGGTGCGGTTACCGTTGCGCTGTTGACAGTAATAGTTGTAGAAGACGAAGCATTACAGGGTGCTACACCGATCGAGTAGTTGATCGTGTGTGTGCCCACACCTGCAGCTGCAGGGTTGAATGTTCCTGTGGAAGAAACACCCGGCCCTGACCAGGTTCCTCCCATATCTGCTGCAATTAGTTGTACCGGAGCAGATGAAACACAAAATGGTCCCGCAGGAGTAATTGCCGGGTTCGGAGGGCCTGTTTGAGCTCCCGGAGCCGGTCCTAACTGCAACGTAAAATTACTGGATGATCCACTCCAGTTTTCAACGACAATCATGATTTCCTGTCCGGCAGTAACGTATGGAGCCGGCACGGAAGAGGAACATGGAAATGCCGTTCCGAATTGGTTACAGCCGCCTGGCGAACTGGCATAGTTACAACCGATTTGGTTCGATACATTCTGAATGGCCGTACATGGAGCCTGACCGTTCGGAATATTAAAGACCGCAACATCCAGGAATCCCGTGGAGGCATTTCCGTCGATGAGCATGTTTAACGGACCGGATGTTGTGATGTGCAGGATGATATATCCCATATTCGGGCCCCAGAAATCGAGGCAGGAACTTACAATCGGTCCCGGTGTAACAAATCCGAAGGGTCCGGCAGTTCCCGGAGTACAAATGGACGTGTTGGTATTACACTGCGCGCTGACTTGTTGACTATTGAAAATAGAGAAATAAAGGGAGAGAAGGAGAGTGATGAAAGTGAACTTAATGTATTTCATAACCGCTGTATCCAAAGTGAGTAACTAATTCGCTGATGATTGTGGGGGTGAGTTTTTCATTGCAGTTGATTTGAACAGTCGTAAAATCGCTGCTGAAATCAATGTAATTCAGAAAGGGATAATATGCTTTCAGCCGGAGATTGACTTTCTGCTCGCGCTGTTCATTGACCAGCGGCTGATAAGGCGTAAACGAAAAAGTGTAGTCATCTGCCTGATGAATGATGCAGGACGGATTGTTTCCGGATTGATGCAACAGCAGATCAACCTCAGTGGTAGGCTGATTGGAAGCTATCAATTGTGAACGAAGCTGTTTGAGAGAATCAGCCCCGGTTGAGTTCTGACCGAATGAAATAGTTGATAAAACTATTAGTGTTGCGGTTGAAACGCAGCCGATTAGCTTTGTTTTGCAGTAGTAATACATTGTAATTAGTTTCGTGTTCTAATATAGAACGAAACGATTACAAGTTGGTTGCCCCGGAGTGTAAATTAAAAAAGCGTGTTACTAATAACACGCTTTTTTTAAATAAAGTTAAAATTTATAGCTGACCCCTAAACTCGGCAAGATCGGGAACTGATAGATCTTGGCATTCGTTACGCGGTTCACATAGAAGATGTTTTTCCGGTTGTAAACATTCGTTACGGACGCTACGATTTCCAGTTCTGTTTTGTTTTTGAATCGGAATTGTTTCTTAACGGTAATGTCCAAACGGTGGTAGGTCGGAAGTCGTTTGGAATTGAACTCTCCCAACAATACTCCTACAGAAGAAGAGTTGCTGGAAGTATAATCTGTTGTTACTCCCTGACCGAATGTTTCAGGCTGGTAGAATCCTGCTGTTGGTGTGAACGGAAGTCCTGAACCGAAGTTCCAGCGGGCATTGATCTCCAAATCTTTCTTCTTTCCTAAGGTATAGGATGCAACGAGGTTGATGTTGTGTCTTCTGTCGAATACCGGGTAGTATGTGGTGAATCCGTCCCAGCGTGTCGATTTTCCGTAAGAGTAAACTCCCCACAGGAACAATCTGTTCAGTGTATATTTCAACAATACATCCACCCCGTAAGATTTCCCGCTTTCGATCAGGAAGTTCTTTTTGTACACGTCATCTTCTTTCGAGAATTCAGAAACATCTTCGTATAATTTATTCACGTTGATGTTACTCAACTGCGGGAAATATTTAAAGTATCCTTCAACGTTCAGTGAGAGGTTCTTGGTCAGATCGAGTTCCGCTCCCGCAATGGCATGCCAGGAGTACTGGATTCCGTTGCGTGGATTTTTGGTTTTCCCGTTTTCGGTAATGAATGTTTGCTGTACGTTTGTTGGTGCACTCAAAAGCCCGTTAAACAGGTTCACGATATCCCTGTCCGAAGAAGCAGACGTGAAGTTTTGAGAGTAACGTCCTCCGGATACTTTGAAGCGAAGGATATCCGTTGCGTTGTATTTCACACCCAGGCGCGGTTCCAGGGAAATGGTACTCAAACTTGCGTAAGCCTGAACACGCATTCCCGGCTGAACAACAAAACGCTTGGTAACGAATTTGTAATTTACATAAGCACCGATTTCTACGGTGTTGTTCTCATCCTGGATTTTGGAAGCAACTTCGTTGTATGTCAGGTAATCTGTTTTGAAGATGTTGATTCCGATCCCGTAATCGATCTGGCTTTCATTCTTTAAAAAGTATGAAAAGTCAAAGCCCAGATCCGTTCCGAAAATAGAACTGGTTCGCGGCTGGGAGCCCTGCTCTTCGAAATGCGTTTTATAGTTGGAAGCCGTTAAGTGTCCTTTGATGAATGTTTTTCCTCCTCCCGGTAAAAGAATCCAGGACAAACCTCCACCTGCCTGCTGGAAATCCAGTGCAGCAGACTCATTGTAGTTTACTTTGTCGGTGTTGCTGAACCCGAATACAGATATTTTGGATCCCTGTCCGGTGGCGAAGGTTAGTTTTCCGTATAAATCCGTGAAATTGTATGGGAGGCCGTTTCCGTTATTGACGCCGCGGTAAAGTTCTTTTGCCGTGTAGTCCAGCAAGGAATGTTTTGCTGAGAAGATGAAGGATCCTGCTCCCGGTCTTCCTTCCTTCGCACGGTATAGCGGACCTTCCAGTACCAGTTTTGCCAGGAAAGGAGAAGCGGAAACCTTTCCTCCGAAGTTCTTTTTATTTCCGTCGCGGTAAGTAATGTCCATTACGGAAGAAATTCTCCCCCCGTATTTGGAGTCAAAACCTCCGGTGTAAATGTCTACGTTTTTAACCAATTCCGTTTCGAAGATAGAGAAGAAACCGATGGAGTGGAACGGGTTGTAAATGGTCATCCCGTCAAGTAAAACCTTGTTTTGAATTGGTGTTCCACCACGTACGTACAACTGTCCTCCCTGGTCACCGGTTGTTACAACCCCCGGAGTTACGGAAAAGGCTGCAGTAATATCGTTTTCAGCTCCAACCGAAGGAATGCGTTCCAATCCTTTCTTATCCAGTTTCACAACCGACATCAATACTTCTGTGGTTTTCGCTTTTGTCTCTGCAGAAATCACCACTTCTTCGATCCCAACCGCGTCAACCGGGATCAAATCGATGCGAAGCTCCGTTGTTCCTGTTTTTGATTGTACAACGATCTCCTTATTGTATTCCTTGAACTCAATCGTTTGAACCTTCAGGAGGTACGTTCCGACTGGCACTTTCGGGATGGAAAAAAATCCGTTTACGTCCGTGTTGGCTCCGAGAATTGATTGTGTTTTTTCGGTAGGAATAAGAACCACTTTCTCAAATGGAACCACCTCACTGTTTTCATTATTAAAAACGAATCCGCGGATGGTATGATCCTGGGCAAACGAACAGACAGTGATGGCTAGGAAAGTAAATAAGGAGAGTATTTGTTTCATACGGTTTACCATGAATTTAATCAAGTTTCGAAATTACATAATTAACAGGAATTAACTATCTAAATATTTGAAAAATGATAAAACGTACAGATTATTGATTAAACGGGGTTTAAAGGGAATTGATGCTTCGACTCTGCTCAGCATTTTAATTGAAAAGGGAGGGAGAGTCCGGAGGGAGGACCGAATGAGTCAGGAGACAAGACTTTAAACGATTAAATTGAAAACAAGATAGTTGTCATTCATCTTGACTCCGGTCTCCAAAAATCTAGCTTCTTACCCCAATTGTCTTGACTCTTGTCTCCAATAGTCTTGTCTCTTACCTCTAACAGTCATGCCCCTAAATAGTCTTTCCCCAACATTACATTGTCCGCAAAATCAGTTTCGCCTTATCCCAATACACATCCATTTCTTCCAGCGACATTTCGCCCATATTCTGTCCGTCAGCGGCAATCAGTTCTTCCATTTTTTGGAAACGGGATTTGAACTTCTGGTTCGTTGATTCCAGCGCATCTTCCGGGTTCACATCAATGAAACGGGCATAATTCACCAACGAGAAGAGCACGTCTCCGAATTCATCGAGGATGTGATCTTTTTGACCGGATTGCTGCGCCTCGTGCAGTTCCGAGAATTCTTCGATCACCTTGTTTTTGACATCTTCGATTTCAGACCACTCAAAACCGATTCCTTTTACTTTTTCCTGGATGCGCATGGCTTTGATCAGGGCAGGAAGTGTATTCGGAACGCCTTCGAGAACCGATTTCTTTCCTTCTTTCAGCTTGATTTTCTCCCAGTTCGCTTTGACTTCTTCCTCCGAATCTGCTGTCACGTCGCCGTAAATGTGCGGGTGGCGGTGGATCAGCTTATCGCAGATCCCGTTCAGAACGCTGGTCACGTCAAAAGCACCCAGTTCGGAACCGATCTTCGAATAAAAAACCAGGTGGAGGAACAAATCACCCAATTCGCCTTTGATTCCGTTCAGGTCATTTGCCTGGATCGAATCCGCCAGTTCGTAGGTTTCTTCAATCGTTAAATGTCTCAGCGACTGAATGGTTTGTTTCTTATCCCACGGACACTTTTCGCGCAAATCGTCCATAATGTTCAATAGCCTTTCAAAGGCTGCCAGTCTCGGGTCCTGATTTAAATTATCATTAGCTAATTCCATACTACAAATGTACATAGAACAAAATTTGTAATTTTGAATTATGAGATTTACACTACTCTTTTTTTTACTGCCGGTTTTAGGATATTCTCAGGAAAATAAAGTGGACGATTGGTTCTTTTCGGCAAAAGGAAAATCGGGTTTTTTGGCGGCACATCACGGAACGATGGGACATTTGGCGAAGGATCGGCTTTTTGCCGGGGAATTCTCTTTCGGAAAACGTGTTCGTTCCAAAAATTGGAGTCAGGAATACCGGAATCCATATATCGGGGGAACACTTTACGGATCGAACCTGGGAAACCGGAAAATCCTGGGATACGGCTTCGGAGCATATGGGTTTATTGAATTTCCCTGGTCACGCAGCGAAAAGCATGTGTTTACCTGTAAACTGGGAGCCGGAGCGGGAATCATTACCAAAGTGTACGATCCGGAGAAAAATCCGAAAGATGTAGCGATGAGTACCTACCTGAATGCCATCATTTGTTTGGGAATCCAGGGACGCTGGTACATCAAACCGGAACACGCATTGATCTATAGCCTGGATTTGACGCACTTTTCCAACGGAGCGAGTAAAGTTCCCAACCTGGGGGTCAACATGCCGTTTATCGGTTTGGGATATGCCTATACCTTCAAAAAAGAAGAGCACACGAATATCATTCCGGAAACGTTCGAACGCGTACCGTTCTTTAAAAGCTGGAATGCTTCCCTGGTGGGAATTATCTCCGATAAAGAAAATTTCCCGACGGGTGGAAAGCGTTACCCGGTTATTGCATTGAGTGCGATGCTGCACAAACAATTCAAACCGAAAGTCGGGATGGAAGTAGCGCTGGATATCATTTCCAAACAGTCTATTATGGGCTACCGGGATTACATTCCGAAAACACAATGGTCTATTCTGCAGATCGGAGGTTTTCTCGGGTACAACATTCCACTCGATAAATTCCGCTTTGTGATCGGGATGGGAGCATACATCAAAGACCGCTACAACCCGGACGATCTATTTTATCACCGCGTGGGTATGCGCTACCAGTTTCAGAACGGATTGTTGCTGAACCTGGTGTTGAAGTCTCATTGGGCAAAAGCCGATTACATCGAATATGGAGTCGGGTATACGTTTAACTATAAATCAAGATACCATGCGAAGTAGTTTGCTGCTTTTGCTGTCGCTGGCAGTTGTTTTCGCCTGCAAAAAACCGGAAAACCGTACCTGTTTTAAATTGAAAGGCGAGGATACGACCAAAGAAATTGCATTGGAGGATTTTAACCGCCTGGATTTGAGAGAGCATGTCGAATACGTGATTATCCAGGATTCCCTGAACAAAGTGGTGCTTTCCGGGGGTAAAAACCTGCTGAACCTGATTGATGTGACGGTGTCGGATGGTTTGCTGACGATTGAAAACAGAAACCGCTGCGGTTTTTTACGCAATGCAAAGAAAGTGGTCGTGGCAGAAATTCACTGTACGGATCTGATCAATATTCGTTTCATTGGTACGGAACCACTGACATGTCGTGGGGCAATCAATACCGATTATTTTACCTTCTACTCCCGCGATGGAGCAGGGGATGTCAATCTGAATATCAATGCCCTGTATATCGATGCAGAAGCAAATCACGGCTGGTGTAATTTCACGCTCACAGGAACGGCGCAATCGGCGCGGATTTGTGCCAAAAGCAACAGCTATTGCGATGTGACAGGCTTGCAGGTGAGCGATTCCATTTATGTGGCGTCCGAAACGGTCGGGAATATGAAAATCAATGCAGATAACCTCGTGATTCACGGTTACATTACCGAGTCTGGAAATATTCTGTACAAAGGAACGCCGCTTGGAGTGGATGTACTCTTGAACGGAACGGGGAGTGTGAAGCCATTATAGTTGAAATAAAAAAGTCGGGGCGAAAATTTTTTCGCCCCGACTTTTTTATTTGATTTCGTTTATTTTCCTCTTTTTAGCTGCATCAGCACTTTAAATGCTTTGTCAACGTGATCTTGTTTTACGATGATCGTGAATTCATTTGCTGTGGAAACGATCTCAACAATGTTTAGTCCCTCCCAGGCTAAATGCTTCAGGATGTAGTAATAAATTCCATACACTTCTGAGTTTACTGCCGGCAGTTTCACCGTAATGGAAGCCAGGTCGCGGGTATGTGATTTCAACCGTTCGTTGATCAATAAATTCTCAACGCGTTGTGAAATGCTTTGAGAACAGATCACCGTTGTTTCAGTGACACCGCGGCAAATGGTATAGAAAATATCAGATTCGGAGTTTACGAGCTGAACCAGATCCGCTTGTTTTAAGCGCAGAGATTCAGTGTTTTCAAACGTAAAATCTTCCAGGTTTGAACGAACAAGGAAGTCACCCAGTTCGCCAATGATATTCGTGATTTTGATATTTAAACGGTGGTATAGTCCAGGAGACATGCGCTTGATAGCCATCACAATTGCTCCCTCTTTGACCTCTTTTCCGAGTGCTTCTTCAATTTCGGGTTTGATTTTGCGTGCTAACGAAGAAATGTTGATTAGGTCATCGGTCATTGCTTCACGTAAAAACGGGCTTCTACCGATGATTTCCTCTGTTATTTTTCCAATTGATAACATATTTTGGTTTGAATTAATAGGTGTGCAAATTTACACAATTGCAGGTAGAAAAGTCCGTTAAAATGTTAGATTTTATACAGAATGAATAAACTATTGATTTCAATGAAGGAAACTGAATATTTGATGAACATTCTGTTTGACTAAGATTATGAAGCAATTAAATTGGTAAACCTTAGTTATCGTTGGTGTTAAGAGGTTGTTTTATTTTTAACAATGCCCAATACATAGGCCAACTGCTCCTGTTCGTCCATGTCAGAATTGTCCACTACAACTGCGTCTTCGGCTTGTGTGAGCGGGCTGATGGCACGCGTGCTGTCGATGCGGTCGCGGTGTTTCAGGTTCTCAAGAATTTCTTCCAGGCTGTTTGTTTCACCTTTGGCCTGGAGTTCCAGGAAGCGTCTTTTAGCACGGATTTCAGGTTTTGCAGTAATGAAAAGCTTCAGTTCAGCTTTCGGGAATACCACCGTTCCGATGTCTCTTCCGTCCATCACCACGCCACCGTTTCTGCCCAGCTCCTGTTGTTGTTTTACGAGAAATTCACGCACTTCACGGATGGCTGCAACTTCGCTGACGATATTGGCGACTTCCAGCTGACGGATCGCATCCGAAACGTCTTCTCCGTTGAGTAAAACCGCTCTGTTTCCGTTTTGGTCCGCATCTCCGAACTGAATGGTAATCCGCGGAAGGGAATCCACGATGCAGGACAGATTGATTTTGTGCGCTCCCAAAACACAACCGTTTCTAATCGCGTACAAAGCAACGCAGCGATACATCGCTCCCGAGTCGATAAAAGTGTAGTGTAACTTTCGGGCCAGTGCTTTGGCCAGGGTACTTTTTCCGCAGGAAGAAAAGCCGTCGATTGCGATCGTAATGTGTTGCTCTGAATGCATGCTGCGAATTTAACTGAAAAGAATGAAAACCTTCGTTTCCGGGCATAAAAAAGGCCCGTCAGATGACGAGCCTTTATATTTTGTTAGATTTCTCTAAAGATTAGAATCTCCAACCCAAACGGAACATTCCCATTACGTTGTTAGAGAATCCGCTTTGTTTCATTTCGTTACCTTTGTTAGAAACAGTAACACCAGCTGAAGTTACAGAAGCTGTTCCTTCTTTAACAGTGTACGTGTTGAAACCAAGACCTAACTCAACTCCTAAGTAGAAGTTTTCAACGAAGTAGTAATCTGTACCAGCTACCAAACCAATACCGAAACCACCTGTTTTTTGCTCAGACTTCTCAGAGTAGTCAGTTGCAACCCAGTTAGCACCGTCTGTTTGAGTACCTTCAGTTGTAGCTTTACCCATACCGAAGTTGATATCCAAACCTGCGTAAGGAGACAATTTCTCAGTTCCTTTGAAGTGGTATTCACCTCCGATTCCGATAGTTGTTGTTCCCAATTTAGTTACGTAAGTTCCAGAGTTTCCAGAGTTGTCAACTTCGTTTTCGAAGAAGTTCTCAGTTCTTTTTGCACTGCTGAATCCTAAAGACAAACGAACAGCGATCTCGTCAGTTACGAAGTAACGGAAACGCAATCCCGGAGCAACGATAGATGGAGTAGTACCTCCGTTAGTTGTTCCGTTCAAGTTAACTGCAGAAGAGTTACCGAATCCGAAAGCAGACAAACCAGATACTGTTCCTTCCAATGACATTGGAGCTCCTTCAGTTGGCTGTTGAGCCATAACAGCAGTAGATAAAATCACACCACCTAAAAGTAAACTTAACTTTTTCATGTTTTAAATTATTATTGGTTTGGGCAAATTTACGTATTAAATAGATTCAGGTTGCAAAAAAATGTTAACAGATTTTAGTGAATAACTAAGGTGTTCGTTAAGGATGTTGGTTAGGTCTTTGTAATCAGCAGGTTGCCGGCTATTTTTTGGAAAGCAAAAAATTGAGGGTTAATCCGTGCTGGCTGCCTGCCGCGGAGTAGATATACCAGCCGTAGTCGATGCTGAAACGTTTGAATGCCATTCCTGCTCCGAAACTGAATCCTGCCAAACCACCTCTTCCGGTAATGGCAAGTTCTTTTCTGCGCTGGTAATCGAATGCCGTACGGATCTGCAATTTTTTTCCGATCAGTACTTCCAGCTGGATTTTAGCGTGGCGTGCCAGGTTTTCGAGGAATCCGGCATTTTTAACCTGGATGGTGTCTCCTGTTAGGGGATCAACACGTGGTTTGGCGTTCGGGTCCACATAGGAGATATTCCATTTTTGTAAATGTTGCGCCACCAAACTGATTCTGAAAGGAGCGTGTCTTAATTTATGAGAAATCCCAAGTTGTACTTCCAGCGGAAGCGGATTCTTGACGTTTGTATATCCTTTCCACTGAACTCCCAGGTTCTTGATCACACCGACTACATTGATGTTGCGGGCGCTGTCACGGTAAAGTCCGGCAATATCCAGGCTGGTTCCGAATGCGGTGTAAGCATCCAGCTGCGAATAAAGCAGGTTCAAAGTAGCTCCTACCGACATGCGTTCGTTGAAACTGCGCTGACCGCTTACTCCGAGGATAAAATCTCCGGGAGTAAACGTTCCCAGGTTCGTTCCGTCAATATCTGTGCGATCCATTTTTCCGTAAGAAGCGTAACGGAAATGAACCATTCCCATGGTTTTATTCATCTTGCGGGCATAGGTCAGGGCGCCGGTATTGACACCACTGGCCATAATAGACTGGTTGAATCCGAACCGTCCGTGCATTTGATAATTCAGAATAGCGGGGTTGTTCAATCCCAGGTTCTGGTCGTTGTCGTAAATCGTAATTGCATCTCCGCCCAAAGCCATCGTCCGGGCATTGTACTGAGAATTTAAGTTCTGAAAAGCATGAACTCCTCCTGTTTGTGCCAATGAAACAAAAGGAAGAAAGGTTATGAATATGAGTCTCAGTTTGTTTTTCATATGTGGCAATAACGATTAATTTTTGTCTTCATTGTTCAAATCCGATCTTTTTCCGAATTCAATGACCTCCATTTGTTCAATTTTATCTCCGTTTATTTGGAACCGGAGTGCCGTTTGAATCGAGTGGAATCCTTTGTTTCCGCAGGCTCCCGGGTTCAGCCACAGCAGGTTTTTGCTTTTGTCCTGTTGCACCAGCAATATGTGTGAATGCCCGCAGACAAAAATATGGGGTTTGGTTTCGCGGATCAAATCCGATGCATGCTTGCTGTATTTTCCTGGTCGGCCGGCAATGTGCGTCATTGAAACAACTACGTCTTCTACCTGGAAAATCTGGTCTTCCGGGAATTCGGAACGGACGTGCTGATCGTCGATGTTTCCGTAAACCGCCCTCAATGGTTTGAATGCTTTTAAGCGATCCGTTACTTCAAGATTCCCGATATCGCCGGCATGCCAAATTTCGTCCACATCTTTGAACAATTCAAAAACGCGTTCGGGAAGAAAGCCATGCGTGTCCGATAATAAGCCAATCTTAACCATTCCAAGAATTAGAGTCCTCACAAAGCTACACAATTTAATAAAAGTCCAGATTGAAAATAGAGAATGGGCAATTGAAAAGAGCAGAACCTTCATTCCATTCGTAATTCGGCTTCATAATTCGTAATTAGTAATTATATTTGTCCGTTAAACAAGCAAAAATTGGTAAGCATGGCTACGAAAACAGCTTCAAAACCATCAAAAACAACAAATAAAAGTGCACTGAAAAGCACGGCTAAATTCTCCAAAGAAACATATATCAAGTGGTATAAGGATATGCTTTTGATGCGTCGTTTTGAAGAAAAAGCAGGACAATTGTACATTCAGCAGAAGTTTGGAGGTTTTTGTCACTTATATATCGGTCAGGAAGCAGTGGTTGCAGGAACGGTTAGCGCTTCCCGCCCGACGGATAAACACATGACGGCTTACCGCGATCACGCTCATCCGATCGGATTGGGAACAGACGTTCGTGTGCTGATGGCAGAGCTGTATGGTCGTACTACCGGATGTTCGAAAGGAAAAGGTGGTTCGATGCACTTCTTTGATAAAGAGAAAAACTTCATGGGTGGACACGGAATCGTTGGGGCGCAAATCCCGATGGGAACAGGTGTTGCCTTTGCAGAAAAATACAACGGAACAGATAATGTGGTATTCGTTTCAATGGGTGATGGGGCTGTACGCCAGGGAGCACTGCATGAAACATTCAATATGGCGATGAACTGGAAATTACCGGTAATCTACATCATTGAAAACAATAACTACGCGATGGGAACATCCGTAGAGCGTACGACCAACGTAACAGATTTGTCTAAAATCGGAGCTTCTTACGAAATGCCTTCCAAATCAGTAGACGGAATGTCGCCGGAAGCAGTTCACGAAGCAATTGAAGAAGCTGTTGCACGTGCAAGAAGAGGAGACGGGCCAACGTTGCTGGATATCCGCACGTACCGTTACAAAGGACACTCCATGTCTGATCCGCAGAAATACCGTACGAAAGAAGAGGTGGCAGAGTGGATGGACCAGGATCCGATCGAACATTGTTTGAAGATGATCCAGTCTAACAAATGGCTGACAGATAAAGAAATTGAAGAAATTGATGCATGGGTGAAAAAAGAGGTAGAAGAATCAGTGACCTTTGCTGAAAACTCGCCTTATCCGGATGCAGATGACTTGTATGAAGACATCTACCAGGAGCCGAACTACCCTTATATTATTGAATATTAATAGAATCTAATAGAAGAAATCGCAGATGGCTGAGATTATATACATGCCCAAATTGAGCGACACCATGACAGAAGGTGTTGTTGCTGAATGGCACAAAAAAGTTGGCGACCCGGTTAAATCAGGTGAATTGCTGGCTGAGATTGAAACAGACAAAGCTACGATGGAGTTCGAATCTTTCTACGACGGGGTGTTGTTGCACATCGGGGTGGAAAAAGGAAAAACAGCTCCTGTTAATTCCCTGCTGGCAATTATCGGAAATGCAGACGAAGATGTGAAAGCATTGATCGCAGGTGCTGGTTCGGGATCTGAAGCTCCGGCTGAGGAGAAGAAGGAAGAAGCAAAACCTGCAGCTGAAGAGAAAAAAGCAGAAGAAGTAAAAGCTCCTGCAAGCGCTCCGGCGGCAGCGGCTCCTAAAGCAGCAACTCCGGTTGTTTCAAATGTATCAAACGGACGCATCCTGGTTTCTCCGCTGGCGAAAAAACTGGCAGAAGAAAAAGGAGTAGATCTGAGCTTTATTACAGGAACAGGAGAAGGTGGAAGAATCACCAAACGCGATGTAGATCATTATGTTCCTTACGATGCGCCTGCAAGGCCTGCGGCAGCTTCCGGAGCGGCAATGAGCGAATCATTCGTAGACGAGCCGATCTCTCAAATGCGTAAAACGATTGCACGCCGTTTGGCTGAATCCAAATTTACAGCACCACATTTCTACCTGACGATTTCACTGGACATGGATAATGCTATTGCAGCACGTAAAGCCATGAACAGCCAGGAAGGTGTGAAAGTATCTTTCAACGACATGGTGATCAAAGCAGTAGCAATGTCACTGCGTAAACACCCTGCAATCAATTCATCCTGGTTGGGAGACGTGATCCGCAGAAACAGTCACGTACATATCGGAGTTGCAGTTGCGGTTGACGAAGGTCTTCTGGTACCGGTGGTTCGTTTTGCAGACGGTAAAGGCTTGACTCAGATCGGAGAAGAAGTGAAAGTACTGGCGCAAAAAGCAAAAGAAAAGAAATTACAACCGGCAGAGTGGGAAGGAAATACCTTTACGATCTCTAATCTGGGGATGTTCGGAATTGAGCAGTTTACTGCCATTGTGAACCCGCCGGACAGCTGTATTTTAGCTGTAGGAGGCATCTCCCAGGAGCCTGTAGTGAAAAACGGACAAGTTGTTCCGGGGAATATTATGAAGGTAACCCTTTCCTGTGACCACAGAGTGGTTGACGGGGCAACAGGAGCTTCATTCCTTCAGACATTCAAGCAATACATGGAAAACCCAGTAATGATGCTGGTTTAGAAATTGATAAATCAATTAAAAATGCCTCCCGAAGCGGGAGGCATTTTTATTTTTCCACATATTTTTTAAAATAAATAGCTCGTATTCCATTTATTGTTACATCTTTGTTCATCAAATAAAAGAATATGAATAAAGGAACTGTAAAGTTCTTTAACGAAACTAAGGGTTTTGGTTTTATTAAAGAAGATGAGTCAAACAAAGAATACTTTGTACACGTATCAGGATTGGTTGACAAAGTAAATGAAAACGATGCTGTAACGTTTGACCTGGAAGAAGGAAGAAAAGGATTAATGGCTGTGAACGTAAAACACGCCTAATTATATACGTATTTTCTTTGCGGAACCTCATTTGTCAACTGGCAAATGAGGTTTTTTTATTGAATGATTTCCGTTGTTTGTATGAAAAGCGCTTTTCTCCCAGGATCAGCAATACCTTCAGCTTCGGAATTTTTGAGGTGTGAAGGGTAGATTTATCCAGCTGAATGCAATACCCGAAAGCTGCCACCTGTTTTTCATTGAAATACCGGTATGCTTTCCGGCGGCTCAATTCCCGGTGAATGCGCTGTTGAATCTGCTCGTATGTATAGAAATCAAGCGGAACTTCTTCCGGCTCCGGATCTTCTTTTGTTTTCTTTGGTTTTGTTTTTCCTTCATACAAATTGAACCCACCTTCCGGACCATTTTTGTTGTAGTGAAAATGGCCTTGCTGTTTCACCAGCGGAATTTCAAACGAAACCACTTCAATGAGTCCGAAACTGCAGCTGGAACCAAAGAAAATGCGCCGGATTCGTTTTTCCAGCCGTTTCTTCCGTTCATTTCCGGTCGGCATAATCACATGAATCTGCTTCACACACAACGTTGCCAACTCCGTAAGAACCAGGCTCTGTCGTAAAGTGTCGGCCCGGTTGCGATCCGCCTTTTTCAGGAGTTTGTTCAGCAGTTGTTCAACTTGTTCGGTCGAATCGGAGAAATAGTTGTATTTCCCCGAAGCACTGGCATCTGCCTGAAAAGAAAAAAGCGAGTCCCTGCGTGGCAACTGGCACTGCGCATTTCTAACGAACTCGCTTTGAGCAAAGCAGCCGATTGAAAACTGAACGAATAATATGAAAAAGAACCGTCTCATAGAACAGAAAGAATAGCTGAAGAAACTTCATCGGGAGTTTTGTCGCGGATATCGATCAGTGTAATGTTCTTCACCCGTTCTCCTTTCAATGCCTTGGCAACTCCCAGTTTTTTATTTCCCAGGTCAAACACCAGGTAAGAACTCTTGAAACAATTAACCGGCTGTGCAGACAGCGTTTCGAGGTAGAAATTCTTAATCGGATCAACGGTAATTACCTGCGGCGGTGTATCGTGTTGTTTTCCTTCCTGATCAATGAGTTGTGGAGCTGTCTGTACCAGGTAATCTCCCGGTGTTCTTTGGAAAAAATCACAGTTCACCAACCCGAAACTGGCCAACCCGAATTCCAGGCGTCTGGGATCGTTCAGCATGGAAGGATTGTTCGACTGGTTGATCATCGCTATCGCACGACTGATGAGTGACAAACGCAATTGTTCCTCAGCGGTCTCTAATTGACCTTCGATGCTGTTTTCATAAGCGGTTAACTCTTTTTGATCTCTCGTACGTGCCGTTTTGAAACCCGTTTCGAACCGTTGGGTGTTGCGCTGAATGTGTCTGTTTGAACTTCCGCTCAGTGCCACCGGAAGATTCACAACCGAATCGCGGTATTGGAATACCAGCCGGAAATTGTCGTGGGCCGGATCGGGGATGAGTTTCAGGTTGTTTACCAGGCGCGGAATGAACCGTTGCGATTCTGCTCCGGAGAATTTTTTATTCCGCCAGCCGAAGGTTTCCTTTTTCATGATTTTCAACTGCCGCTTCATTTCCGGACTTACCAGCGTATCAATCACCCATTTTTGTTTGGTCATGGTTTTCCCCACGTGGTTGTTCCGGTTTTGGATCACCATTGCATTGTTTTTTCCTACGGAAAGGTATTTGGAATAAAGCGTGATTTGAGTTCTGTCGAGACGTGAAAATTTCGGGTAAAGGGAGAAAACACGTTCGTTCACTGCTCTGGGAACCATCTTTTTGAGATCCAGTTGGTTGATGGAGTCCGTGATGCGCTTGATGCGTTCGTTCAGGTTGGTAGAGCTCACAGTATCCGAAAGCGTTTTCCATTGGGAAGTCCGGTCATTGAAAGCATACAGTCCGCCGCTATTTGCAGGTTGCAAATCTCCCACTGAAACCTGGATGAGGTTAGACGGATCGGGTTTCAGGACTTCGTTGTTCGCGCCTCTGGCTTCAAACCGAAACATGCCGTTAGAAGCAAAAATCTCTTCCTTGCCGTTTTCATTGAAAGTCATCGGAATTCCAGCAAGCGCCGTCTGAATGGCATCTGCATAAACAGTTAGTTCCACGGAAACCGGGCCGGAGTAGGGCATTCCGGATTGAGTCAGGAAGGCATTTTTCGGGATGTTCATCGAGACGTTCTTTTCGCTGATTGAAGTCTCCTGGTTCGATGGAATAGTGAACGTTTTAGCTGGAATCGTGATCAACGGTTCTACCCGGTTTGCGCTCATGCGTTCCGTTATTTCGGCTGTTTTGCTGATGATGCGGGTGTCCGGAAGTTCCTGTTGCAAGTTAGCTACCTGGCTTTTCGTGAACGCCGTGTTGACAACATCCAGTACCGCCAGTTTTTTCAACGCATACAATCTTGGAATCTGCGCCGGATCAATCTCGTTTAATGTCAGCGTGCGGAGTTTCGGAAGGTCTTTGAGTGCTTCGGGCAGAACAGATGCCGTTAATTCGATGTTGGCAACATCCCGGAAATCAGAAGCATTTTCATTGGAAAGCCAGTCGGGAGAATGACTCAGTCCCACTTTCCGGATAGCGGAAAAACGTGTGAAATCAATCGAAGACGGTCGTTGTACGTGCGACAAATCGAGGTGTTCCAGGTTCATTCGGGATAAGTGTTGAATGCTTTTCGAACTCAATTGATTGCCGTCGATCGCCAGTTCTTTCAAGCGTTTGTTTTCGGCAAGTGTTAAAATCAGGTCGTTGCAGTTGAGCGAAGGATTGGAATGGATATCCAGGTTTTCGAGACTCCACAAAGCGCCCAGTTCATTTCCCTGAAGCTGAATCTGGTTATTGGAAGCGTTGAGCACTTTCAGTTTGGACAGGAACAGGATTTCCACCGGGATGGAATTCAATTGATTGTTGGAAACATCCAGTTGCAGCAGGTTTCCCAGGGATTGCAGTCCCGACCACATGAAAAACAGGTCGTTGTAGCTCAGATCGAGTTTCTCCAATTGAGGAAAAGCCTTCCCGATCGCACTGATTTTCCACGGATTGTAGCTGCAGTGAGACAAATTGAGCTCCTTCAGATTCGGAAGGGAGGTTGTTACGGAGATTTCCGTCACAGGATTGTACGACAAATCCAGCACCTTCAGCGAGGTGAAGCGGTTGAAACTGCTGTCGAGGATCGAAAAGGAAGCATTGCTCAAATGGAGTTCTTCTACTTGAACCGGTGAAATCCGGGCTTCTTCGAGCGAAAAACAGACTTTGCATTGTGAGAAAACGCAGTGACTTGCAAAGAGTGAAAGGACGGTGATTAACTGCTTCATGCGATTGTATTTTCAGGATTAACATACCCAGATGTCAAAATAGTATTCCGGGTAAACACATTTTTGAAAGAAAAAGAGCAAACGATGGATTTCGTTGAATATTGACGGTGCTTGAAGAAACAACGTGTCACTTTCAATAGGGTAGATTTACAGCAAGTATTTTTATTTACTTTGTACAAAAAGAAACCATGAAACACATACTAACGGCCTGTATTTTACTACTCTGCCTGTCATCCTTCGGTCAGTTGAAACTGGAGGGAAGCCTGGAATTCGATTCCCAGGGAGATGTCACCGTGAAATCTGTTTACCCGCTTGGAAAAAGAGGTTTTCTGGCCCTTGCTTTAAGCAATGAATCCGAAGAGCAGAAATACCAGCTGATCTCCTTTTCGGCAAATCTCCAGGAAGAAACAACCGTTGAGTTTACGATGAACAAGCGTACCAAAAACCATGGAATGCTTGTAAACCAGGATTCCACGGAATTTTCGTTTTTGTATGCTTCCCGGTCTTCTTGGTTCGTGAAAACATTTTCTACCGAACGACAGGAACTTACTGAAAAAGAATTCAAAAAACAGAACGCGAGTTTTGTTCCCCTTAATTTCCTGGTACTGAAAGATAAAATCATCATGAACGGATTGCTGCACAGACGTCCGCGCCTGCTCACGCTGGATATTCGTACCGGACAGGAAGAATTGCTGGAAATTCCGGAAATCAAAGCGGTCGGTTCCATCGAATCCATCACGCTGGACGAAAATAAGGAACGCGCAGTCATTTTCTTCCGCAGGGGAAAAGACCAGAAAACGAGTGCCATGAACCTGGTCTTTTTGGATGAAAACGGAGTCTTTTCTTCGCCGCTAACCCTGGAGAAAGATTCGGAGTTTTCGATTATCGACGGACAGGTGACCTGGATCAATAACGAATCGTTCCTGCTTGCCGGAACCTATGGATTGGGGCATTTGTCCAAAATGGCGGCGGGCTACTATTTTTCCAAATGGGAAAACAACGTGCAGCAGTTCATTACCTATCATTCATTTACGGAATTCAGGGATTTTACCAAATACCTGCCGACGCGCCAGGTGAAATCGATCCAAAAGAAAAGTAAACGCTCCAATGCATCGGATTACGTGGAGAATATGGTTGAACTCCACCCGGTTTACCTGACAGATTTCGGTTACCGGATGATCGGGGAAGTCTATGTGCCGACCTACCGCTATGAAACGAGAACGTATATGAGCTCGAACGGAAGAATGAGTACCCGCACGGTGCGCGTTTTTGACGGATTTGAATATACCCACGCTGCCATTTTGGATTTGGATGAAAAAGGAGAGAAGATCAACGATTTCTGTTTTATCCTGAACCTGGAAATCAAGCCTTACAAACCCATCCGGAACCTGCGTGTTTATGATGATGCAGCCGGAGATATGAAAATGGTTTATGCGCAGAACCACAGCCTGGTGATGAATGAAATCGTAGGAAATGAAGTGGAAACGACCGAAATAGGGGGGATTCGTGCCGATATGGACGTAGAGGGGCGCAGTACCAACTTTGTCCGTTGTGTTTACTGGTTCGGAAATACGTATATGATCTACGGAGTTCAGACCGTTTTGTCGGATGACGAAAGCGATCATTCAAGACGGGCTAAGAAAAACCGTCCTACGGTGTTCTTCGTGAAGAAAATGTCCTACAACGATTGATACGCAGCGAAGTTTCTGGATGGTATGTTTTTTGTGAGAAGTTACGTTCTGAAAAGCGACTATGAAACACCTGTTGATACCTCCAATTTTTGCCCTGTTCTTGTGCTTCACCGCGTCTGCCCAGTTCCGCACGGAATCAAGTATGCAGTTGAGTGGGATGGATGAGAAAACCGTGTTGTCGATTCGTCCAATTGGCAGAAAGGGATTGTTAATGTTATTGCGTGATAAGAAGGAAAAATCCTGTAAACTGCTGTCTTTTTCAACCGGACTACAGAAAGAAGCGGAATTACCCATTCATGTGGATGGATCGTGGAAAAACCTCGGGCTTTTTGCAAACGAAGACTCCACGTCATTTACCTTCCTGTTTGTTGGCAAGTCTTCCTGGTTTATAAAGACCTTCGACACCCAAAAGCGAACGCTTACGGAAGAAACCTACAAGATGCTGGACAAAGATTTTGTAGTGAGAGAGTTGGTGCGGTTTAAAGATAAAATGGTGATTAGTGGTTTATTACACTGGCGTCCGCGCATGCTGGTGCTGGATCTCCGAAGTGGAATTCAGGACATTCTGAAACTGCCGAACATGAAAAACAAGGGAAATGTGGTGTCTATGACCACTGACAGCGGGAATAAACGGCTTGCAATCTTTTTCCGGAAAACAAGATCTAAAAAGCGCGGTGAAATGAACCTGGTTTTTATGGACGCAGACGGAAAACTTTCGTCGCCTTTCTTTCTGGAAAAAGATTCCCGCTATGTGATTATTGACGGAAGCGTGACCTGGATTGATGAGGGATCGTTCGTACTTGCCGGAACCTATGGTTTATCCCGTTTCTCCAATCATGCCGCAGGATTTTTCTTCTCCAGGTGGGAAAATTACGTCCAGCAGTCCCTCCAACACTATTCTTTCAGCCGGTTCGAAGACCATTTGGATTATCTGCCCGAAGATCACCGGAAAATAGTGGATGTGGAGAGGCAGCACCCGAATGTGGAGAATTTTGTTCAGAATACGGTTGTATTTCATCCGGTGTATGCCATTGATTCGGGGTATCGCTTAATCTGCGAAGTATACTACCGGAAAGAAGAATATGTGACCACGCAGACGAAAAATCTGAAGGGAGAAATAGAAGAAAAGACCGAAAAAGTGTTCGTTGGGTATGAATACACCGATGCGCTGGTTTTAGACCTGGATGAAAAAGGAAATAGAATCGGAGGGTATTGTTTTCCAATCCATCTGGAAAGGCGTCCCCGTAAAGTTTCCGCGAAGTTGTGGGCGCTTAAAAGTCGATCCGGTGAGTTACAAATCATCTATGCCTATCCCAATGGTTTGATGATACACGAAATCAAAGATCATCAGATCAGGACAAAACGTATTGAGGAACTACAGGAAGAAATTGCTATTCCTGACCGTATCACCAATAATGCCGGATTGATATATTGGTACGGTAACAGTTACCTGTTTTTCGGAAACCAGATGAGTACTGAATACGAGGAGGGCTTGTTCCGGGACTACGAATGGGTTACAGGAAGATTTTATTTTGTGAAGAAAGTCACCTATACGCAGGAAGCATTTCAATGAATTGTTGTTTTTTTGTAAAAAAAACTGCAGTGAAAAATAGTCTTTTGTTCGTATGTGTACTAAACGCATTCTGGTCCTTTTCACAGATTATCAATGGGGAAAGAATTGAAATTGATTTGAAAACAGATGAGCGGATCAGTCAGGTACTCCCGATTGGGGAAAAAGGCTTTGTTACTCTCGAGTTCGAAAATGTAAGA
This sequence comes from Fluviicola sp., assembly GCF_039596355.1. GTDB lineage: Bacteria > Bacteroidota > Bacteroidia > Flavobacteriales_D > Crocinitomicaceae > Fluviicola. The sequence continues at coordinate 93,318 of NZ_JBCNJW010000001.1, forward strand.
GGAGTACATGATATCTTTCATATTTCCAGGTATTCCAAAGACTTTAAAAAGGAAAGTTCGGTTGATTTTGAACGCGATTCACGTTTTACCAAAAATGCAACTTTATTCTCGGTAGATAGCAGCCAGATCGTATTTTTGTTTTCCAACCGGAAAGAATGGATTCTGAAAATTTACGATGTGTACAATCAGTCCTTGGATGAACGCATCATTGAAAAAGCCGACGCCCGTTATCGTGATGTAAATTATTTGCTGCTGGACGGGAAAATTGTGATGAGTGGATATCAGAAGCGAAAGCCGACTATTTTGTTGATGGATATCGTTTCGGGAGATCAGCAGTTTGTATTGGTTCCGGGAATTAGTTCCGGTAGAATAATCGAATCTATCGCACTGGACAATAAAAATGAAAAAGTGGTGGTGCTTCTGAAGGACGGAAGAGATATGAAAACAGCGACCATGCATTTGCTTTTGATTGAATCGAACGGGGAAATTACCCGTAGTATGGAACTGGATAAAGATCCGAAATATTCGATTATTGGTGGGGGTGTAACGTGGATGAATGAAAACAGTTTTCTGATCGCAGGAACCTATGGAACTTCCAAAAGCAAGGGGTCTGCTGCTGGATATTACCTTTCCAAATGGACGGACGAGAAACAAGATTTTATTACTTATCATTCATTCACGGATTTTGAAACCTACTTAAACTATTTACCGGAAAAGGCAAGGGCAAAAATGGAAAAACGCGTGAACCGCAAAAAAGAAAAGGGCGGAGAGGATATTATTCAAAGTTTTGTCGCTGTTCACCCGGTATGGGTTGTCGGGAATACTTACCGAATCATAGGTGAGGTGTATTACCCGACCTATCGTACAGAATCGTATACGAGTTATGTCGGTGGAAAAGCAGTAACAAGCACCCGTTCGGTTTTTGATGGGTATCAGTATACGCATGCCGCGATTCTGGATTTGGATGAGTCCGGGCAGAAAATAAAAGATTATTGTTTCTCGATATATTTATCGAATAAACCATTTACGGTCATCAAGAATCTGCGAATCACGGAAAACAAAGAAGGAGGAATGAGGATGATGTTTTCTACGGGAATGAATCTGAAGGCAACGACCATCACCCCTGATCGCGAAATGACGGAAACTGATTACGGAAAGATTGTAACGGAGCGGGAAGGTGATAAGGTCAGATATACGGCTTCGTCTTGTTTTTATTGGTATGAAGATAACTACCTGGTTTGTGGGACGCAGGTCATCAAAAACAAAGAAGACGACAAAGTAGCAAAAAAACGTACGGTCTTTTTTATCAATAAAATCAGTTACACGAAATAGGCTTACTGTCTTTTGATCGTTTCCCAGGTCTGGTACATTTTTTCCTGGCTCGGGCGATTGGGTTCCGCTTCTTCCAGTGGGTCACACGGAATCAGGGTTTCGAAACATTCCTTCGGAAGTGCCTGATACAATGCTGTTCCTTTGGTTTTCCAGGCAATCATATCGTCCGAAACCTCTTTGATGACTTTCGCCGGATTCCCGACCACCAGGCTGCGCTTCGGAATGTGCATGTTGGCAGGAACGAAGCACAAAGCTCCGATAATGCATTCATCTTCGATCACCACGTCGTCCATAATAACGGAATTCATCCCGATCAGGCAGTTTTCACCGATCGTTCCGCCGTGTACGATCGCTCCGTGACCGATATGCGCTCCTTTCTTCAACGTAACAGTTGTTCCCGGGAACATATGGATCGTGCAGTTTTCCTGGACATTACATCCGTCTTCAATGATAATCTGTCCCCAGTCACCGCGAATTGCAGCTCCCGGACCAATGTAAACATCCTCTCCGATCAGGACGTTTCCGGTCACAACTGCCTGAGGATGAATAAAACTAGATTTTTTAACAACTGGAATGAAACCATTGAATGAATATACCGCCATGAATACCTATTTTTGGTAAAAATAAACAATCAAAACGGCAAAATGAGTTATTGTGATTATGTTTTAAGCAAACCAAAAGACGATGTTCATCGTATCTATCATGATTTCCATTATGGCACGCCAATTGAGGATGATCACGAGCTTTTCGGGCGTTTGATTCTTGAAATTAACCAGGCAGGATTGTCCTGGGACACAATTTTGAAGAAGCAGGCAAACTTTTCGGAAGCTTTTGACGTTTATGATATAGAAAAGATTGCGAATTACCAGGAAGATAAAGTAAACGAACTGCTTCAAAATGCGGGGATTATACGAAATAAATTGAAGATAAACGCCGTTATATATAATGCACAGCAACTCTTGCTAATCCAAAAAGAATTTGGTAGCTTTAAGTATTGGCTAGACAGCAACTTAGGGAAGTCAAAAGAGGAGTGGGTAAAGTTGTTTAAAAAACATTTTAAATTTGTCGGAGGAGAGATTGTAAACGAGTTTTTAATGAGTACAGGCTATCTTCCGGGAGCACATCAAGCACATTGTTATAGATATAAGGAATTAAATACAGGATCATGAAAGCAAAAATATTACTTCCCGTTATTGCTGTACTTTTCAGCATTTCGTCATATGCACAGGTTGGTCTGATGGTTGGTCCGGGGTTGAATTACGGATTCGGTTCGGGGCAGTTGTTTAAGACTTTGAACCTGGGAGTAGAAATCCCGAGGGATGAGAGTGCATCAATCGTCATCCGTGCGTATGCAAGTCTCAAAAACAACAAACTGGATTCAACCTATGCGGAAGCAAATAACCTGGGAACAAGTCCTTCGGTGATGACTGTGGGGGTTAAAAACGGGGTGACACAATACGGAATCCAGGGAGGAACCAGAAGATATTTCATCGGGTCCAATTTCGATTATGGGTTTGGTCTTTACGGAGGAACTGTGTTTGATTTGTCTCTTTACCATTTAAGCAGCAAGGTAACAGAAGCCATTGATCAGAGCGCATATACCATTCGCGATGCGAATAAGGGAAGCGTGTTCCTGTTGAGTTTCGGTCTGCAGGGAGGAGCGAAAAAACAATTTGCTTTCGGAACATTGTTTATGGATGTTTCCCTTTCCTACGCGATTGTTGCCGCAGGTTCTGCAAAACTTTCCGGAGCGGCAAATACGCAGGTTTCGGTGCTGAACTTCGGGTGCAGTATCGGGTATCGAAAAGACCTGTTCTTCTAATTAATTGAAAAGGTAAAAGTTAAAAAAGTTCACTTCGACTTAGTTCGACAAGTTCACTACAGGTCGCTCAGTAAACTTTTTAATTGGTCTACAAGGGTTTCGGCGGGACTGGGGAAACTTTTCAATTCTCAATTCTTCATTGTCAATTAACGTTAAAAGGGCCACCAGCTTTTTTTGCCGCTGGTTAACTGTTTCTCAAAATCAGCCAGAAATTCCGAATAAGAAGCGTAGCGTTTCTCCATTCCTTTCAGCAGTGCCGCTTTTTGTTCTTCCGGGCTCAGTTTGTTCGGCGGAATGGTAAATTGATGCTTGGCAGCCAGCTTTTGCAATACCGGGCTTACGGATTTATACTTGCTATCCAAACTCGGAAGCGGGTAGGTCAGTTGCAGGTTGGTGGTAATACTCGGATTGGGATCAATGAGTGGCATACGTCCCTGGAGACACGTCCAGCAGGTAATTCCCAATGCAAAATAATCCGTTCGCGGATCAACCAGATCCAATTGGTTTAAGAGTAATTCCGGAGCGGCAAACCCCAGGGGAAATAATGTTTTTCTAGGATCCGGTTCGTTTTTGTTGAGTGCCAGCCCGAAATCAATCAGTGAAACATGTAAGTCTTTTGACGGATCGATGATCAGGTTGCCGGGTTTGATATCCAGGTGGTAAATTTGATTTTGATGAATGTATTCCAGGACAGGCTCCAGCCTTTCCAGTACTTTGAACAGTTCCAGTGCTTTTTCTTTGGATCTGAATTGTTCCAGGTAATCGTTTAGGGTAATGCCGTTTTGAAACGATTTAAACAGCAGGATTTCCGATTCCGTTTCGAAAAAATCCATCGTTTCGGGAAGTCCGTCCACGATGAATGAGAATGAGGCTTCTTTCCTCAAACGTTCCTGGGCCAGTAGATTGTCTTCGCGCTTCTGGATCGTTTTCAAAATGGATTTCACTCCGGAAACCTTATCCTCGGCGAGAAAAACCGCCGCAAACTTTCTTCTCTTGTTTGCATCGATCTGCTCTAAAATCCGGTATTTTTCTGCGGGATTCATCCTGTTCTCCATAACTTCTATGCAAGTTACCACAAATTCCGGTATTTTCAGAATAGTCGTTTTCTTCTCCCGCTGATTGCGCGGATTCCGCAGAACTTCTTTTGACCGCTCTCATAGATGCACCTGTTTTTTATGACGTCCGTCATTTAAGCGAGCCCGGTAGGCTCGCTCTAATCTGTGCATCTGTGGGAACATGATCATTCGAATTAAAAGTCGCAAAGAGTTAAGTATGAATACAATCATCAAATCATCCTCAAAACTCTGACAGACTGCTCAAAGAAAAAAGTACTTTTGAGGATATGGACGTAAAATACCTTATCGCGGATTCCGGTGGGAGCTCAACCAGCTGGGCATTGGTCTACAGCAACAACGAAGTAAAATGGTTGCAGACGCGCAGCATGCACCCCAAATACGTGCTGGCAGATCCGGAAGAAACGTTGAAAGAGTTGCAGGAAACATTCGGCGGACTGGATGTTCCGCTTTATTTCTACGGAGCCGGATGCGCTTCTGATGAAGTTCAGAACGACATGCAGGTATTCCTCAACCGGGCCGGATTTTCAAAGGTGGAAGTATATCCCGATACATTGGCTGCTTGCAGGGCGCTTTACGGAAAGCAGGCAGGTTGGGTCGGAATATTGGGAACAGGTTCTATCCTGGTGAAGTATGACGGAAACCGGATTGTGGAGCGCATTGGAGGCTACGGTTCATGGGTCGGAGATGAAGGTAGCGGATTTTACTTCGGGAAACTGCTGGCACGCTTTTTACTGGAATCGTCCGAATGGGAAGACTCCTGGACAGAATTGTTCGGGTCGAAAGCACGTATTTTGGGTAAGCTGGCAGGCCCCGAATCTCAAAAATGGCTTGCCGGATTAGCACATCAAACTTCCGGACTCAATTTTGATTTTTTGCATCGGAAAAATGCGTTATTATTTTGGGAAAATTACGGCTCAAAAATTCCAAATCCGGATCAAATTGCTTTCATCGGAACCTACGGTTTTGAGCAACGAATCATTTTTGAGGAAGTGTTTAAAAAACAAGGAGTTACTATTTTGAAGTGTCTTGCCAGTCCCATGGCGGATTTGCTCCAATTTCACCTTGTGAATGAATAGTTAAATCATTGTTAAGAATTTTGCTATTGATACTGAGTTGATTAGTCGAAAATATTAAATCTTTCGTAGAAAAGTACCTTGTCGTTTGAAAAATAATTCACAACTTGCAGAAGCGAAAGTGAGAAATGGATACATTATTAATTCAGGCAACTGCTCAAACCCCCTTGGTAGATTTTAATCCTGCTACAGGAATCATGGAAATCAAAGGTCGTTCGATCCCGGATGATCCTGAATCTTTTTGGGGTGTTGTTTTAACATGGTTTGATGCTTACATGTCGAATCCGTTGGATGAAACCCTTGTGAAAATAGACTTGGAATACTTCAATATTACGTCATCCAAACGCATTTTATTCTTGCTTTACAAACTCAACGAACTGGTTGATTCGGGCAAAAAAGCAAAGGTTGAATGGTACTACAGACAATCCGATGAGGATATGTATGAAGTGGGCCAGGATTATGCTTTTATGGTTCATGTACCATTCGATTTCCGTGAGTATACGGATAATGATTTGGTGGTCGCTTAATTTTTCTTCATGACGTTATTGGAGTGGTTTTTAAGTATCAGACTTATAATCCATAGATACAGGGCCTGAGACCGAAAACCGGTCCGGAGTCTTTTGTGTTGCCTCTTTTGTCTTTTTCTTTTTTCTAGTCATAATTACTTAAATTATCAGTCAGAAAAAGCCCCTCTTTTTCCATTTTCATTATTTTTGTCAGTATTATGCGTGTAATTGCTGATATCCCTCATCCCCGTTACAAGATTCAGATTTTCTTGTACAATGCAAAATACCTGGTGAAGATTGAATTGGGTCAATTCGAACAAACCTTTAAGATTGCAGAAACCGATGTAGACGGGGGAGTGGAAGCAGTGAAGCGCATGGTGACAGATCAATTATTACGTAACTCATTAGACCGGTTTCTTTCCATGCGTACTGACTGGGAGGAAGCATTTAAAAACAAATAAGTATGAAATTAGGACAGGTTATCGCAGCAGGTTTGATTCTTGGATTGACAACATTCGCGTGTTCGGACAAAAAGGAAGAGGCTAAAACAAAAGAAGAAACTCCTCCTGTTGTTCCTACGGTAGATTCCAAAGGATTGAAAATTGCATTTTATTATTCCGACAGTCTGAAAGAAGGCTTTACGTATTATAAAAATGAAGATGCGCGCATAACCAAAAAAGGAGAGGCATTTCAAAACGAATTGATGTCGAAGCAGCGTTCACTGGAGCAAAAAGCGCAGAATTACGAAAAGTACATGCGTGAAGGAACCATGACCGGTGCAGATATGCAGAGCCTGGAAAACGAAATCGTACGTTTGCGTGAGCAATTGATGAATATGCAGCAATCACGAGGTGCACAACTGGAAAAAGAAACCAGTGAGGCATTGACGGTATTATCCAAAAAGATTGAAGTAGCAGGGAAAAAGTACTGTGAAAAATACGGGATTGATATTTTGTTGATTCACGGTCAGGGAGGACAGATTAATTTCATTAACGACAAAATGAATGTAACACGTTCCTTTATCGACTTCCTGAACCACGAACAAGAGATGATGGACAAAGATTTGGGGAAATAAACTATGTTGATAGCACAACAAAAACTCAGGGAAAACGTCGCTGAATATATTTTATACATGTATCAGGTTGAAGATTTGATTCGTGCTTATCAATTCGACCTGGATCGCATCATGAAAGAAGTTGTGGAACCCAATCTTCCGGATAAAGCTTATCTGGAAAGTTACCGTTCCTGGTATTCCGGCCTGATCCGGGATATGAAATCCGAACGCATTGTTGAAGCAGGACACCGCCTGGAATTGCAGGATGTACTCGTAGAATTATCGTACCTGCACAATTCACTGCTGACGGTGGTAAACGATGAAAAATACCGGACACTTTATACGACCGCACTTCCATATATCGAAGACTTTATCGAGCATTCGAACCTCAAAGGAATGAACCACCTGGAAGTTTGTTTTCACGCGCTGTATATGAAATTACTGCTGAAACTGCAGAAAAAGGAAATCAGCCAGGAAACAGAAGAAGCTTTTGACGCTATGCGTATTTTGTTGGCTTACCTGACACGTTCTTACCACCAAATGAAAGGCGGGGAAGGGCAGTATTGGAACAACTAACGCACCCTTCGACTCCACTCAGGGTGCTGAAAAACGCTTTTTTAATTCAAAATGCAAAATTCAAAAGGTTTTTTCGGAAGGACATTTTTGAATTTTAAATTGGTCATTTTGAATTAGTAGAGGTCGAGTTTACTCACATTCAAATCCACATCTCCGTCGATTCCCGGAAGTCTTCCTGATTCTGAAAATTGCCAATGAAGTACTTCGCGGTCAGTCATGTATTGCGGTTCCCGGCTGTATGCAGCGATCCAAAAGTTGTAGCCATCCATCTTTCCACGGAATTTGGTCTCGTAGAAATTCAAGGAAGTATAAATGATCGGTTTGATTCCGGTTGCTTTTTTGATCTCTTCGCACCAAATCAATACTTTGGCTCTCAAATCCTCATCCGAAAATCCTTCGTCTTCCACATCCAGTACGGGAGGAAGGTCGATGCTTCGAATCTGGTAATTCGCCAGGAAAAAAGCCGCCTGAGGTCTTGGAAGCGATTTTGGGTTGAAGTAATGGTATGCACCGTTTGAAATGCCGTGTTTGTTGAGATAATCCCGGTTGCGCTGCCATTGCGTATCGATGTGATCCGATCCTTCGGTCACTTTGCAGTACACGAAATCGATAATGGTATCGAAGCCTTTTTCGGTAAAGAGCAAATCCCAGTCGATGACTCCCTGGTGGTGCGAAACATCCAGCCCGACGCTTTTGTAGCCCGGGGGAATGATCTCGTGAAAATGAGTGGAAGTTTGAACCATTCCCTTCGATTGGTACCAAAAGAAGATAAATCCTGCAATTCCTGCGGGAATCAGTACCCAGAAAAAGAACTTTCCTTTCGTCTTTTTCCCCTTTTTTGACCTGCGTTTGGCAGGTTTTTTTGAAACTCTTCTTTTAGCCATGAATCGGCTGCAAATTTAGCCTAAATTCCATACGATCCGTTTCTTTTTAGAATCGAAGGCCGAAATATACACGCAGCTGGTTCAGGTCTCTGTTTACCAGGCTTTTGTCCCTGCGATACAGGAGGTTGTTGTCGTAAGCGATCCCGAGGTAACCGATGCACGGAACTGTTCCCAAACGTCTTTCCAGGCTTGCCGCCAGGCGGATTCCGAAAGTGTTAACATTCGATTTTGCCACGCCGTGACGTCCCACCAGCAAGGAAGGCCCGAAATGAATGGCAGTCAGCTTGGAAAGCGGGATAGGAACTCTTACTCCGAAATTACCGGAAACACCCCAAACCGCTTCTTTGAATTGATTGGAATCACTGGTTTTCTGGTAGCCGTTACTGACGTAAAAATCACACCCGATCAGCGTATAGATTTGTTGTGCACCCAAATCACCAATCTGGAGGTTCAACCCGTAATGGAACAGGTTGTTCTTTCCAAGGCGCGAAAGCTGTGCAGAATCACGTACAAACTGTGTTCCTGTTTCTATTCCGAATTGCACCACGCGCATGTTTTTCACAGGAGTACGCAGGTACGCAATACGGGCTGTATCGGAAGTTGTTTTCGGTTGTTTTTCAGGATGAACGATCTGGCTGAATGCGGTAAAACTTGCCAGCGAAGCAATCATTAGGAGGTATTTCATACATTGATTTTGTACGAAAGTACTGATTTTATCGGCTAAAGCTTATAAATGACCCAGTTTTCGTTGTTGACGACGGTAGGTAATTCGAGGTACAAATCACCGCCGAGATAACGCTTCAAAACAACAATGTATTTGCATCCTTTTTGGCGGATTGATTCTCTGAAAGTTGGATCGAGAAGCTCGTCATTGCTTGCCACCCAACCTTTGCGGTGCGCAAAATAAATTGCAGTCGGGTTATCTCCCGTATTCACGGCAATGAGATCCGTTCGTTTCGAAAAATGATCCAGTTCTCCTTCCAGTTTCACAAAAGCCAACTCGTGTTCTTTGATTCGGAAATCATGCAGCTGATTGAGCGTTCCTTCCAAAACAATCGCGGTTAGAAACAGGATTTGAATCCACTTTTTGGAAAACTGGCTGATTCCGTAACCGGCTGTCAGAGCCATGACCGGAACAAACGGAATGATGTAGTAGGAGTGATGTGTAAAGGTAAAACCGGCTTTCAATGCAATGACTGCGAATGCGGCGAAACACAAAACGAGGATGCGCAGAAGCAGTTTGTTTCCTTTCCGGAACGCGAAGAAAATTCCGATCAGGAAAGCCCCGAACCCGATAAATTTCAACGCGGCATCGTAAAAATGCTTCAATCCGTCGTGCCAGTTTTCGATCAATTCTCTGGCTCCGGTGCCGATGGGTTTTCCCATGAAAAAATGCCAAAACTGGTATTTCTCCACTAAGTAAGGAACCCAGCTGAAATACCACCAGGCAACGGGGGCTAGAATGATGCCGCTGACGATGAAAAAAACGATTTTCAGGTTGACCTGAATGCGCTTATCGAAAAAGAAAAAGACGTATAAAATCAGCAGGAAGCCGACCGGGAGTTTTGCCAGGATTCCGAATAAGGTAAAGAGCGCATACAAGGTCAGGTAGATCCATTTTTTTCCTTCATCCTCAAAGTATTTGCAGGCGTAGAAAAATCCGATCAGTAACAGGGACGTCGCAAAGGTATCGGGCATGATTTTACGGCTGTAGGCAAACCAGATAGAGGCCAATAGAATAATCGAAGCATTAAAAGCCGTTTCCCGGCTGAAATACCGTTTCAGAATCCGGAAGAAAAACCAGATTCCCAAACTGCTCACGATCAGGTTGATCAAACGTCCGTACCAGTGCTGGTAGCCGAATAATTCCGAAACCCAGTAATCGATGTAATTCAACAGCGGGAATTCCATCCCGGTAATTCCGGTTTTGTCTCCGGCAAAGTCAACACGCGGGTAGAAGATATTGGCCGATTCCTCGTAAAAATTCCGCGTAACCATCGTTCCGGTAGTCTGTCGCCAGTTGTGGGCAACTTCCAGCGGCGGATTCATAATTCCAATCATACGGATCAGGAAGAATAGGATAATCCAGAAGCGAATGTCTTTGAAAATGGGAAGTCCGAAGAATGATTTCACGTTTGTTTTTTGAGTCGGACTAAAGTTAGAAGAAAAGTTTGAAATTGCGGACAGGCGTTTGCACATTGCTCATCATCTGAAGGAGAAACTCCGGTCAGCGCTTTTTAGGCTTCAGCTGTTTTTCGTACACTGCTTTTCTCTTTTTGAGTTCCTTGATTGCTTCGTCACTCTGCGAACTGAGGTCTACCCCGAAAATAGCGTTGATGTGTGTTTCAAGCTGTTTGATCCGTGAGATGCGTTCGTCATAAAAGCGGGCATCTACCGGTTGTGATTTATCCGGTTTTACCAATGCAATATCCAGTTCGTAGTTAAAAAGAAAGCGGAGTGTGGGAACGCTGGAATAGTGGTAGCTCTCATCCACAAATGCGCGGGAAAACAAGGTGTTTTTTTGAACCCAGATTGAATCCAGTACCTGGTTGCAAGCATAGTTTTCCTTGTAGATGCGTTGTTTTTTCGCTTTCTTCCGGATGGTTTTATAAGTCGGAATTTCATTCAGCAAACTGAAAGCGGGGTGAATGGGAGCATGAGACTGCGCCATGAAAACCGGATCGGGATTGTAGTAGGTGCGGTCTACGGAAATAAGTGTAAAAGATTGGCTGGTTTTCGAAACCGGATTAAAGACCGGAATTTTTGTTTTCGAAGCGATGTGTGTCCAGGTTGGGTCCATGAGCATCCAGGTTCCATTAACCCGCACTACATTCCATTGGTGGTTGGTTTGGGTGCTCATCCGGTGAAATTTGCGCCCGATGAATTCAAAGATGCCCATTTTGGTTTTTCCGATGATCGAAAAACAGGGAATGTTGCTTTTCACGCAGAGGTATTCAAACACGCGCGAAAAATCCCTGCACACTCCTTTGGATCTTTTAGCGGTGAGCTCCGGGTTGTAGAAAGGCGCTTTTAGGTCTTTCATGCGCTCGCGGTCGTACTTGAAATACGTGCCCAGGTAGCCGAAATAGAGCCATACTTTTTCTTCGTCGTTCTGACCTTTGGAATCAAGAAAACGCTGTGCGAGTTCCAGGTCTTTTCGTACGGGAAGTTCCATGGATGACACAATGCTGTCGAGACTTCGCTTGCGGGAATCGGAGATTTGACAAAAGGCCTGTGGTGCAAATGTCAACAAAAAGAATAGGAACAAAAATGCTTTTTCGCGATTCATCAGATGTTGGGATAAGCTGAATTGGGTGTTTGGTTACTAAAAAAGCGGAACCCAATTGAATTCCGCTTTTCTATCGTGGGTTGAATTTATTTCTTCTTGAAGTTCGGAGCAACAACCAGGTCTTTCGTTCCGTGTGTCCAGGAATAGAATCCTTCTCCGGATTTCACTCCTTTTTTACCTGCAGTAACCATGTTTACCAACAGCGGGCAAGGTGCATACTTCGGATTTCCGAAACCGTCGTGCAATACTTCCAGGATAGCCAGACACACGTCCAAACCAATGAAATCTGCCAGTTGCAGTGGTCCCATCGGGTGAGCCATTCCCAGTTTCATTACCGTGTCAATTTCTTCTACGCCGGCAACACCTTCAAACAAGGTATAGATGGCTTCGTTGATCATCGGCATCAGGATTCTGTTTGCTACAAATCCAGGGTAATCGTTTACTTCAACCGGAACTTTGTTCAGTTTCTTAGACGTTTCCATGATCAGGTTGGTCACCTCATCGGTGGTGGAGTATCCGCGGATAATTTCTACCAGTTTCATCACCGGAACCGGGTTCATGAAGTGCATTCCGATGACTTTCTCCGGACGATTGGTTACCGAAGCAATTTTGGTAATTGAAATGGAAGAGGTATTGGATGCCAGGATCACGTTCTCAGGAGTTAATGCATCCAGTTGCTTGAAGATATTCAGCTTCAGGTCTACATTTTCCGTTGCAGCTTCTACCACCAGTTCAACACCTTTTACACCGTCTTCCATAGAAGTGAAAGTCGTGATGTTTGCAAGCGTTGCCGCTTTATCCGCTTCCGTGATTGCTTCTTTCGCCACCTGGCGGTCCAGGTTCTTGGTGATTGTTGCCAATCCTTTATCCAATGAAGCCTGAGCAACATCGATCAATGATACATTATATCCAAATTGTGCAAAGGTGTGGGCAATTCCGTTCCCCATGGTACCTGCTCCGATAACTGCTACGTTTTTCATGAATTGAGTTCTTATTTTTTCGTGGGCGAAGATAATGAAAGTCTGCTATAGTTGTGCATTTTAGAACGAGTGGTTTGCACTTTTAAATCGATGGAATCTCCGGAGTTTCAATCAATCGTTTTGGATGTTTTACCAATAAAAAGGCAACTGAACGCTTGTTGCTGTCGTTAGTCTTTTAAAATAAACCAACTACTATGAAAACGAAAACACACCTGGTATTACTGGCAGTTCTTTATTTTACAACTGCATTTTCCCAAAACGAAGTGAGTACGGTTTATTGGGGAACGACCATTTTTGACTTTCGGGTTTCTCCGTTCCAGATTCTTTCCACTTCGGTTGCTGATTCCCATGAATGTGCGGCTTCGATTTGTGACGAAGACGGGAACCTGCTTTTTTATTCCAATGGTGGAGAATGTCCGGGACTTCCCGGTATTTCCGGAATATGGGGTGCTAACGGTCAGTATTTGCAAAACGGACAATTTCTCGATTCGATGGGGTGTCGCAGTTCGTCGCAGGGAGCAATTGTTCTTCCCGATCCGGCCGGAATTACAGCTTCGAGTAAAAAATATTACCTGCTGACAAAAGATTGCTTCGAAGCCTTGCTACCAACAATGAATCCGGATCCGAACCTGTATAGCAGCGGGTTTTCGTATGCAGTCATTGATATGCTGGCAAATAATGGGAGCGGGGCAGTTGTTTCAAAGAACCATGTGGTTGTTCCGCATATGCCTGGAACCAACCCGGATTTTGAGCCGATTACTGCCGTACCGGATACCTATACCGGTTCGGCAACCGGGTATTGGATCTATTCTTTTTCAGTCGATTCACTTTACAAGATTCACTTCGGTGTAAACGGATTCGATTCGTTTGAAAAGCTGTTTTCAACAGGAGGGAAGCTTACCGTATCGCCGGATAGAAGGCACCTGCTGGTTAAAGGAAGCATGTATGCATTGGATCTGCAAACGGGTTCTTTGCAGTTGGTGCATGCATTCAATACGTATTCAGAAGGTGCATTTTCTGCCGATGGACGCAAAGTCTACATCATCGAAAACAGCATCTTGAATCAATACGACCTGGATCAACCGAACTGGCAGACGAATCCTACGGAGTTGGGAACGTTTGCACTAGACGAATATTATTTTTCCATGTGCCTGGTGCCTTCGGGAAGCATCTTTATATTCAACATATTTGATCCCAACTACATCGATGCGGTGATCAATTGCCCGAATACTTCCGGAATCAACTGTAGATTTGATTCTACGAATGTGTCTATCCAGGGAGGAACGCTGGGGATTTGCTCTCCGAATATTCCTGCTCATTTCCTGTACAATACTCAATCCAATTGTGAGTTAGGGCTTTCAGAACCGGAAGTCACACCGATTTCCCTGGTTCCCAATCCGTCGAACGGGAATTTTACCGTCCATTTCGGAAATTCGAACGGACGCGATCTGACGATGCGGATTCATGATTTGACGGGAAGAACCCTGCGGATGATACCGGTTTCCGGGTCGAATACCGGTCAGGTAGCTGTTCAGGCTGACGATTTACCACAGGGCGAATATTTCCTCGAAGTGAGTTCGGATGGAAAACCTTTCCGGGTAGAGCGATTGGTAGTGCAGGATGCGTTTTAACTGATTTTATCGTTTTTTTCATTTCCGGAATGTTATATTTACTTCATCAAGTGACAGATCTTGATGCCTTTAAATACCAAACAACCTATGGAAAAGGAAAAGCGCTTATCACGTACGGAACTGACTGCTATTGCCAATCACAGCGACCTGACTCCGGAACAAAAAGCCAGAAGTTATACCGAACAAATCCCCATACACGGAGAAGAATACCGGCAATTTTTGAAATGGATTCTGCTGGTTGGAGGGATTTCACTCCTGGGATTCGGATTGGTTTTCTTCTTTGCCTTTAACTGGAGAGACATGCCCGCATCGTGGAAATTTACCACTGTTTGGGTTTTTCTGCTGGGTTTTCTTGTTCCGGTATTTTTGCCGAAATCATCCCAGCTCACGAAGAACCTTCTCGTAACTGTGGCTTCCTTGCTGGTCGGTGTACTTTTTGCGGTTTTCGGGCAGGTTTACCAAACAGGCGCTTTCACCTATCAGTACATTGCATTGTGGCTGGCTTTGATTGCTGCCTGGGTTTTGATCATGCATTTTGCGCCGTTGTGGATTCTTTTTCACCTGCTGGCCTGCGTGGGCTTGTACGATTATTTTGACCAGTATTTCGCTGTTTATGTTTACCTCTTTGTCGTTGTGGCACTCACCGTGGTGTGGAATGAAGTGAAACCGGCAAAAGCATTTCCGTATTGGTATTTGCTCACGGTACTCACTCCGGCAATTGTTTTCAGTACGGCCCGAACCAGTGCAACCATTTTGGGCGATTCATTCCTGGCGCGCTTCGATTGGACGGAATTTGCTGTTTTCATTTTCTGCGAAGCGGCTTTATTTGGTTTGGCACTCTACAAAAAGTGGTTGATTCCGGTTGCGCATATTGCTTTGTCGCTGATGGTGGTGATGGACGCAAAATTGATTGCAGTCTATCATGACAATTTGATTATCCCGGCCTTTGCAACCCTGTTGGTACTGACGGTAAGTATCTTTTTTCTGATTTATTTACGAAACTTCTGGAAGAATGGAAAATCAAAAGCATGACCAACCCGCAGAGCGCTGGAAACAGTTCTTCCCGGACGCTGTGATGGAAACTGCACGGGTGGAAAAAGACCTGAATTACCATGGCGCACATTTCGGAATCCGGGCTTTGGAGTATGTGGTATTTATGGGAACACTCATTACTCTGGGGTTGTTCGGAGCGGCCATTTACCAGATCGCTGAACCCGGAACCGGTTTTTATTTCTTTATTGCCCTATTATTCCTCGCAGGAACGGTGGTTTTACACCGCACGGTTCACAAACGTTTGATAGATGCTCTTGGTACGGGACTTGCGCTGGTCGGAACAGTTTCATTGATCGCCGCATTGTTTTCGCTCGATACGTTCAATGACCGCGAGGTTCAGGGAATCATCCTGGGGGTGATTGTCATCCTGGTGCTTGTTTCGCGTAAAAACCTGCTCACGATTTTGGGAGTAATTGCTTCCTTTTGGATTCTGAACTGGCTTCTGGAGTCGCGTGATTTCAGTGAAGACCGCTTCGATACTTTCCGGTTGGTAGCCATGATCTTTA
The DNA here is from genome assembly GCF_039596355.1 of Fluviicola sp. GTDB lineage: Bacteria > Bacteroidota > Bacteroidia > Flavobacteriales_D > Crocinitomicaceae > Fluviicola. The sequence goes on from NZ_JBCNJW010000001.1 coordinate 109,100, forward strand.
TTTTGCTGCTTGGTGCACTGGTCTGCCTGGAAGGATTCATCTTCAGCCATTATTCCCGCTTGGTTCACTTTTCCAATTACCTGAAACACGGAGTTTTCCTGGCCTTGTGCAGTTACTTTGTACTCGACTTTGATTCCTGGTCCTGGTCGCGGTGGACAACATTCAACAGCGCCAAGTGGCTCACTCTTGCCATGTATGTGGAGTTGTTGCTGTTCGCAGTTTTGCTGTTTGTTTGGCAGTACCGCCGTTTGAAGCGGGAACACCTGCCGCTTTGGATCGTGGTATTGTTGCCTTTGAGTTTGTTCTTATTGGGCTTCTTCAGCGTAAAAATTGCTTTTTTCCTGTTGGCTTTCCTGGCTTTTTTGTTCACGCGGTCTCTTTTCGGAATCATTACCGGCGCGCTGGGATTGATCTATGCCGTGATTCATTTCTATTATGAACTGAATTGGACGCTCATGCAGAAATCGCTCGTGTTTATCGGGTTGGGAGTCTTGTATCTTGGATTATTCTTTTTGTTGAATGCTAAAAAAATGCCGCATGAATAAGTTGAAATGGAGTTTGATTGCAGGAAACATCGTGCTGCTTGCGGTGATATTTACCTGGATGCTTTTGGGAAAAGAGCAACTGCTTCAAAAAGGAGATATCCTGGTGTTGAAGTTGCAGCCCGCCGATCCGCGTTCGTTTATGATGGGAGATTACATGACCCTCAACTACGATATCAACGACGAAATCCCGACCGGAAATTCTTTCGAAGACTTCCGGTTCTACCGGATCAATGAAAAAAAGCGTGCTCAAGTTGTAGTGAAAATGAATGACAGTCTGGCTGTTTTTGTCCGTTTGTACCAAGCCGGTTCTCCTCTAAAGAAAGGAGAATTTGTTCTTTCGTCCGAAAAAGCGTTTTTCAACTACCGCATTCTGCCCAATGAATATTTGTTCCAGGAGGGAAGAAGCAAGCACTTTGACCGCGCCGAATATGCACAGTTCCGTGTAAACCGTTCCGGTGATGTCGTCATTGAATGTTTATTGGATAAAGACCGGAAAGAGTTGAGGTAGAGTCGTTCAGAGAAGCTCGGTAAAACCGGGATGTTACCACCACCAGATTGAAACCGTCCTTTTTAACCTTATGTATACCGGCAGTCAATGGTCAGGTGGCATATGAAATACTGGATCAAAACAACCTGTCGGCTACATTTGGTTCTTCAAACTTCACAGGGAACCATTCAGAAGCGGGTGGTAAAGGAGTAGAAATGAGTTTCAGGAAGCAATAAAGCAGTTTTGTTGATGCCATCTTAGATTTTCAACTGCCGGGTAAAAATGTGGATTGCCTGGCAGGAGAATTTGTTTTCCATCAAATTGACCGAGAGAATACGGAGAGTCATTTTCAATCACTGTTGGTGAAATTTTGACCAGGTAGTCATCGGTAATGGTGATCAGGCCGCGATCATAAGCCCGGTGAAGAGTCGGTGATAAGGAAATGCCGTTGGTGATGGTATCATCTTTCGAAAGCGCAAATGGCTTGATATGGCAGGCGTCGATCATTTGAACCTGCGTTGCAGCTTCTATCCGCATTTCCGAAATGGCACAGTGGAAAGCGTAGATTTTCGGGATTTCCCGCTTGAACACACCTCCGCGCACAAAAATTTCTTCTTCATACCTTTCTTTCGGGAGATTTTTCTGTAGTTCAGAAATACGCTTGCGGTAGGTGACCGGGTCATCCTGAAGTATTTGCATTTCAAGTTCCGAGAATAAGTCGTGCTTCGGAGAAGAGAACATGCTTTTTGTTTCAGGGAAGTATTGATCTAAAAGTGCTTCTTCCAAAACCAGTAAATGAACCGGATTCTGCATCTGGATAAACACCTGCGGATCAATTTCAGCAAATGCAACAGTTTGCTTTAAGGCAGTGAAACTTTTGATGCTGTTGGAAGAAGTCACCGGAATTTCCATTCCAGCGCGTGGAACTAATTTCCAGAAAGGTTCCGATTTCATGTGAAAGAAAGGCAGTGAAAAAGTGGGAGTATGTCGTGTAACAACCAATTTGCTCCAGATTGATTTAAATTCCAGTACGAGTTCAGGTGTAATGGCAATCCGGTTATTGGTGATTTCGCCCTTGCGAATCAATTCTAAAATGGCCAATAGCAAAATGGGCTTATGAGGAGCGCCGCCGAGTTTTCTGTCACGGCGAAGCCTGGAGAAATCAGAAAGGACTTTTTGAAAGATCATTTAAAACAGCAATAATAAGTCTTACTAAAAAAATCAATGTTGAGTTCTACTTGTACGGCATCCCAGATAAAAAAGTTTGCAGTTTTCGTTTTTGCATTAAAATCATATACCCGGTATAATTTCCATTTGGGATCACTTTTCATAACGGAAACTTCATTCATAGACATATAAAAAGGGGCTTTTTGATTTCCCGCAGTCGTTTTTACTTCTATATGAATCTCCTGGCCATTTTCATCATATGATAAAAAGTCGTAGCCTACGTAATCCTTTTGCTTTATAACTCTTTTATCTTTTGAGATAATACCTTTTTCCTGAAGCTCTTTTAATCTTTTTTCTTCCTGGATTAAAATCAGTTTTTCACCGGTGTCGCCTAGTTTTTTGTTCTCCCTATTCCGTTTTTCGTAAATCGATCCGGATGGTTCGTTCAGGACATTGGAATAGAGTGTTTTATCTTGAAACACGTATTCTCCCCGGGAGCTCTTTTGGGGTAACGGATTATTTTCAACTTTTGTCAGTTTCATCTGAGTTAAATCCATTGAATCCAAATGCAGATTTTCCAATTCTTCCTTTAGGTCAGAGCTGTCTAACAGATTCTTTATCTCAAAATAATGATGCAAATTATCTTGAATGAAGTGTTTACTGAAATTGATTAATTGATCAAAATTTTGAAAAGATCGGAGATCGATAAGATACCATCTGATCCATTGTCCTCTATAAAATTTAGTTTCTACAAACTTGTCAAAAAGAGCAACTTTGTCGTGACTTAACCGATCCGAACCACTAAACTTACAATGTAATTTGATGATCAGACTTCCTTCTTCAGCGTTACATTCGACATTAAAAAACAATTGGTGATCATCCGGATTGGGAAATATTCTGCACCAGGCGTATTCTTTAAAGGTAGATTGATAGGTATTGAGCCAATTATTTCGACCTAAAGATGAAAAACCTAATTGCTTAGCAACTTGTTCTCCCCAAAAACTCACTTTGTCAAAAATAGTTTTCCGGATTCGCGAGCCTGTTCTGATATCTTGTTGATTTTCTTTGTCGTATACTGTGTTTGCATGTTCAATATAGAAATTCAGGTCTTCTTGAGTGAAATAGTTCATATGGGTAGAGTTTGATTATTCTGCTTTCAAACAAGCCTCTTTCCTTTCCGTCACCACGGGAACTCTGATCGTTCGGGTTCCCCATTCTTCATCGACAACGATAGCAGAGACTTTGAGGGTAACACTTACTCCTGAAACAGCATTGTCATTACTCAGGCAGATGTAGTAATAGCCGTTGTAACCCGGTGTAGGAGTCATTCTTCCGGAGGTGTTGACTACAAGTCCTTTTCGCAGGGAATTGAAAGCAGAACCTGATAAAAACAACTGCACATTGTCATAGTCTGTGATGTAAAATTGGATGTCTTCATCACCTTGAACAGCTGGTAAGATTCCTGTTACGCCCAATGCAATCGCAGCTACAGGACCAACTTCCGGAATGCCGGCAATTTTGGGAGCCAAACGGGAAAGGTTTCCGGCAGCTTCTTCAAAGGCTTTTTGCCCGGCTTGATTCACATCGATGTAATAGGCCCAGGAAACAGTGTTTTTGGGTAGTTTGAACTTGGAAGTACTCGTATGACCATTTAGATTGGTCTGCGAGTGAACTTTCGAAACCTGATCCAGCAGATTGACGATAGAAGTATCCTTTCTGATGAGGTATTTTTCTTTTTTCTCCTGATACGTAGTGTCATACACTGTTTTCCAGCTAACCGTGGAGTTGAAATTTCTACCGGTTTCATCTTTCGGAATGCGTTTGATGGTAAAATGAACCACCTGGTGATGGGAGCTGAGGTTTGAAAAGTGAATGGTGTAAATGTTGTTTGCAGGAATACGGACGATTTGGCTTTTTATCTTTTTGACATCCATATCCGAAAATAAGACCTGCCCCTTGTACTCCGAAACCGAAATCTCACTGAGACGATGCCCTTTTTCGGTTTTCAAATCCAACACCAATTGATCTCCTGCTGCAAAGCCGAAATGAAATTCTTTCTTCCCGGAAGCATCCAATTTCAGAGTAGATTCAATCAGGTCAATAGCTTCCTGGGAGTAAGCAGCCAAAGAACTGAAAAAGAGCAGCGCAAGAGTCATTGATTTCATTGTAACAAAAAGGTTTTCGCGAAACTAAGCAAATGCTTTCTGAATAAAACCCGGTTTGACTCATTTTCAGTGTTTCCCGCATGAAAAAATGTGGTTTTCCGTAGTGAAATTTCCAAAGAGCACTGAGCGGAGTCGAAGTGCGCTTTTGGTTTAATCCCTGTCTCCGATATTATAAGAAATCCCGATGCCGAATGTAGGAGTCCAGATTGCTCTGAGTGGAATGTCCAGATTGTTTGTTCCCAGATTATCTCCAACTTGGAAGCCTGGTGCAAGTACATTTACTTTTTGGATCCCGAATCCGGCATTGATTCCAAATCTGCCATATTGATTCTGAAAATTGGTAGTCCAAAGAATGTTGAAATTGGGTGTCATATCAACGTTGCTTGTAAACTGAAGCGGAATACCGATTCCAAGAGCAATTCCCATCAGGCAGTCGTTCAAACGCCAGGTTCCGTTCAGATATGTTCCAAAAGATGGTACAATATTGCTTCCGTTTCTGCGAACGATTATCGAATCTTTATTGCTGTAAATTCCGGCAAATTTTCCATTGTAGATCATGCAATGTGCTCCGATGGAAGAAAAGATTTTGAAACGCTGATATTGAATAAAGGTTAATTGAACTAATTCTTCTGCTTGTCCACTTTTATTGTTTCGTTGGTATTTTTTGATGGAAACGGTAAATTCTTCTTTGGAAGGGAAAAATGTTTTTTGTTTTTCGAAAACCAGATTTTCAGCTTCTTGTGATAAGATGTTGAATAAGTCAATGGATTTGTGTAATTCGGTTGCAAGGGATAAAAAATCGATTTCACGGGATGATAGTGTAGAAACCTTTTGTTCACAGAGCTCTTTGGTACGGTTGATTTCATCCAGGAAAAGTGTTTGCTGTTGAGGATTGATCAGCAAGTTCTTTTTTTGATTCAGATAGTATAACTTGTTTTGGACGAAGTTGATATTTGAAACAAAATCTAATGAATCAAGTCTTCTTTTTGCGTTTTGTTTTTCCTCGCTCAAGATCTGAATACTATCATTTAGGATTTTTATATCCTCTTCTGTTTGATGAAGGAGATTCGAGTATTTTTTTTCGCCCGGACTTTGCTTTTTCTTATTATTCTGTTTTTTCGCATTATTTAAACGGTTCTGATAATCATTTTTTTTAGCAATTTCTTCCCGTAATTCTAATTGTTGCTGTACTAATTTTTCACTGAGCAGATTATTGTTTTTTTGTTGTTCCCTTATTTCACTTGCAATTGCAGTAGAGGATACTGAAGTAGCCCCGTTGGATTTAATGTATCGATAAAGTGAATCCTGGAACCGATTGGCTTCATCTCCGGTAATCCTTACATCTTGTTCAGAAACGGAAAGAACCAGAGAATCACTGGACGAAATGTTGCTCATTTTGATATTGAGCGCTTTTCCCTTTCGGATATACTGCGTGCTGTTATCAGTAGACGTTTTTCCTGTTGATCTTCCACTATTTGATGTTCCATTTCTTTTGGAGGTCGAAAAGGTTGTTTTCCCGTTCGAGGTGTCAACAGTGAGTTCATGAAGCTTTTCGCTACATGCCGTCAGCAAAAAAATGATGGAGAGTAGTGCGAGGATAGAAGCTGGCGTTTTCATAAATCAGTTTTTAATGGTTTCTTCCACAAACCTCTGAAAAACAAAAACACAGCAAAAGGGTGTTTTTCCCGTTTGAAAAAAGGGATTTTATACGTGCTGTCTGAAAGAAAACTTCCGGATTACGGATAGTTCAAAAACGAATGATATAAACCAAGCCGGTATTACTCCCCGAACTCATCACCGACGCTTTCGCTCAAATCGTAGAGCAACCACTGCTTATTGAGCACCTGTTCCTTTTCGGTTTGAAGCAGGCGGATAAAATCCTGCACACCGATCGGTTCGTTGCCGTTCCCGTGAATCAACACAATGCTTCCCGGTTCGGAACGTTGTCCTTTTGCAAGCCAGGCATCACTGCCGATCGGAATCAAACCGTAATTTGTGATTTTATCTACGATACTGTTGTCCGAAACCAATCCCGGGAACCGGAAAAAAACAGAAGGCATGAGTCCGTTTTGCAGCATGTCGATTTCCGTCTGAAGAATTTCGTAATTCAAATCCGTTCCCGGTTTCAGCAGAAAATTCTCCGGAAGCGGCGTTTTCGGATCGTAATAGTGCGTGTAGGTGTGATTGATCCAGGTAATGCGGATCTGCCCGTCGGATTCCAGTTTTTTGAGCCATTGGATATCGGCTGTATGCGTATTCAGAAATTTCCCGGAAATAGACAGCCCGATCGGAACCGGTTGTTCAATCTTTCTAAATTCCGTAATCAGTGAAGTAAAAATACTGCGATCAAGCGGTTTGGCAGAAGGACAGAGATCCACCGTCAGCGTAATTCCCTTCTCAGCCGGGTAGCCGTGTGTGATTCCCGCATCCTGTAAGCTTTGCGCCTGGGTAACAGCATAACTCAAGGCTTTGAAATACGGTAATTCAGCAAACGTTTTCTGCAAATCACCCCATTTCATAGCTTGAAAAACAACACTTTTAGCCGGAATAACCTGCGTTTCGAGCGTTTGGGCATCAACAGCGAAATACATCGGAGTTCCCTTGTTTTCAAAACTTCTCAGGACAATGAGTTGTTTGGATGCCTGTTTTCCAATCCCGGTTGTTACCTGGTAATGGGTAATGCTGGTTTGAGATACTGCCGTTTGGAGAAACAAACAAAGAATAAACAAGCTGAGAAAAAATAGTTTGTTCATAACCGAAATAATAGAATGGCACTTTTGAAATTAGTGAAAAGATGGAACAGATGAAAAAAAACGATGAGACTTTCTACTCAAACACCACTTCGCAGCCCTTCGGAACGAGTTTCAAAATACGTTCGCGTTCTTTTGCCGAAATGGGATTTCCCCTCAGGTCGAGAAACGATAAATTCTCCAGCATTGAAATGGAATCGGGAAGGGTAGTGAGTTGATTATCCATCAGGAAAAGCAATCCCAGGTTTTTGAGCCGACCGATTTCCGCCGGGATTTCCTTCAGTTTGTTCAGCTGCAAAGACAAACTCATGAGTTCCTCGATTCCTGTGATACAGATCGGAAATTCTTCAAACTGGTTTTGATCCAGTGCCAGTTGACTGATTTTCTTCAGCGAACAGAATGAAGCCGGTAAGCGGCTGATTTGATTGTTTGTGATGTCCAGCAAGCCGAGGTTTTGCAGGTTCCCGATATTTTCCGGCAGAGTCGTCAGTTCGTTACTGGTCAGCGACAGGATCATCAGGTTATTCAAGCTACAGAACGATGCAGGAAGCTCTTTCAGGTTGCAATCGCTGACTTCAAACCACGTCATGCCTGTAAAGCGGTCGATCGAATCCGGAAGGACAAGATGAGGATGGCTGTTAATGGAAATTTCCACGACATCCAGCGGATGTTTGAACGCGTTTTCCAAACTGTGTTCAACACCTTCTTCGGGATCGGTCTGAGCAGTAATTCCGGAAGTCAGGAAGCACAGAAGAAGTGCGAAGATATATGTGTGTTTCATAGGTCAAAAAATTGGTGATTCAGAATGGTAAATATAATCCGAAAACCTCGAAAAGGGATCGTTTATGAAGTAAAGTTGAAAGATTTGGTTTACCTTACCCGGAAATGAACACTAACCGAAAACATGATGAACCAACTCACTCAAATCCTATGTGCGGGAACGACTGTTCTCTTTCTTGCGGCGTTCAGTTCCTGTAGCAACTCCTCTCAAAAGAACGGGGGGAAGAAACAGCTTGAGAAGACAGTGAAAATTGCTGAGAAAAGCACAGTCCATTCCGGTTCTGGAGCACCTGCTCAGAATCAAACGGCATCAAAACCCTTCCCCCGGTCGCGTGCTTCTTCCGGAACAAGAGCGCTACGGGATAATAAAACGGCACTGGCGGAATTAAAATCAGCTTTCCGGCCGGCAAAACAGATTTTTATCGTGAAAACCTCATCCGATACGGTGATTGTAGGAAAAGCCGGGACACGTATTCATATTCCGGCGGCTTCGTTTGTGAATGAAACGGGCGGAACAGTCAACGGCGAAATGGTGTTTTCACTCATCGAATGCTACACGCCCCTGGAAATGTTTGCCTGTAATTTAAGTACCCAAACAGTGAACGGGAAACTCCTCGAAACGGGCGGATCGGTTTATATGGATGCCAAACAAGCAGATGAGCCATTGAAGCTAAAACGGGGGCGTTCTCTGAAAATTGATTTTCCGAAAGGAGAAGAAGACTTACCCGGAATGAAAGAATTTACAGGGGTGAAAAACGCGGATGATATCATAGAATGGAATGATTTTGCTGCGCAGAACAAGGCCGGGAGGAAGGAGGATGTTTTCGCTCAAACCAGGAATATGGTCGAATCAAGAGGCGCTCCACAGGTATACCTGATCGAGCTGAAAGCCCCGGACAAAGAAGGACAGCTGGATTTGTCTGCCGTTAAATTGAATAACGGGGAAGGAACCCTGGCAGCATGGTTTGAAAAGCAACCCTTGAAAGAAGGACTACTCAGAGAACGCTTTTCAAACGGCTATCAGGTCGAAGTACAGTTGAAAATGGATCAAAAAGGCAAAGTGTCCGAAGTCAAATCAACCCTTCTGGTAGAACGGGCTTTATTGGACGAACTGCGCCGCTTCCTGCTAAAAGCTCCTGCTGTGAATAGGACAAATATCCGGGCAGGAGAATCCTATCCGGCAATATTAAAGGCCAAAACGCTCACAAAGCAAAAAGACATCAAGGAATACTACACGAAAAATAACCTGGAATGGAGTCCGGATTATGATTTCAATTTTGAAAGCAAGGACGATTACTACACGCTGAGCGTTCCGGATCTGGGTTGGGTAAATTGCGACCGTTTTTCAAAAGATCCGCGTCCGAAAACAGATATGTTTGTTGCAGCATCCAAAGAAACAACAGTCTACATGGTTTTCACCGAAATCTCGTCACAAATCTTTGCCTTTCGCTTGGGGGGCAGTTATAAATTTTCGAACATTCCGGTGAATGCACCGATCCGCCTGATTGCTATCCGCCTGGACAATGGGGAGGTTTTCCTGGAAAGCAAAGACACCCAAGTGATGAATGGAAACCTGAGTTTGTACCCGAAAACCAAAGCCGTAAAAGAAGATATCCGCCGGGCATTTGAATTTTAGCCTGTCCGGAACGGAATTGAGCCGTCCAAGAATCCGTGTTTTTTGCACTTGTAGATCAGGTAAATGAATACTACTTTCGGCGAATGAAAAAACAGTTTTGGAGCTTGTTAGCCGGAATGATGATCAGCCTGTGCGGATTGGCGCAGCCTTATAAACCATTGCTGGACAACTTCGATGAATGGCATTTCACGACCTGTTATTTCGGGTGTAATACTTCGGTCTATTATACCGATGGCGATACGGTCGTGGATGGGATTACACACAAAATCCTGGACGGTTATCACTATATTTCACGCTCCTTCCTGCTTCATGAAGATACTGCGGAGAGAAAGGTATACATGACCAAGATCAATCCCACCAAGATTGATCATTTTCTGCTCTACGATTTTTCGGTAAACGAAGGAGATACGCTCGAATTGTTTAACCCGAACAGTCCTTTCATGGCAGAGCCGGGAACCTTTATCGTGGATTCCATTCGCTTGAGACCTTTGGAAGACGGAAATTCCTATCGGCATTTTTACTGGTCTCCCGCAGTGGGAAATACCACTTCTACTGCCCATCCTGTGTGGGTAGAGGGTGTGGGCTCCCTTTCGCTGATCAATGCTCCGGGCGGACAGCCGGATTTCAACGGAGCAGGACAATTGAGTTGTTTCTTTAAAAACAGTGCTTCCTTTTATCTGAACCTGGATTCGATCACTTCCTGCCAGCCGGTGCATGTGTTGGGGATCACAGAAATAACTGCTCCGGATTCTGACTGGAATATCTACCCGGTTCCGGTCTTCGATGCTTTGCAGTTGAGTACTTCCTTTCCCGGACAAAACTACGTGGTTCTGAATCTGAACGGATCGGAAGTCGGAAAAGGAATCGTAGATCACAGCGGAATGATCCGGGTAGAAACGCTGGCGCCCGGAAGCTACTTGCTGAAGATAGGAAATCAGCGGCTCCGGAAATTCACGAAAGAATAATTCAGCATCCGGCTTCCCAGGGACCTTCACGGGTAACGGGAGTAAATATTCCACCGTTCGACACGTATAAGCCGCTTCCGCCTCCGAACCAAAGTCTTCCTTCGCGATCCTGGTAAATAGCTTGAACGGCTTTCATGTTGAATCCCTGGTTTTTACTGAAATTGGTGAGTTTCCCGTTATGGTAGCAATACACTCCGAATCCTTCGGATGAAAACCAGATTGCACCATTTTTGTCTTCATAAATCGTCCAGACCTCGTTGTTTCCGATTTCCTTTTCAGCAGTGAGGTTGGTAAAAACCGACCCGTTGTATTGGCTCAATCCACCATCCATTGATCCGAACCAGAGAATTCCTTTCGTATCAGCCAAAATACAGGTAATGTCATCGGAACACAGGCCGTCTTTTTGGGAAAATTGCCGGAACGTTGTTCCATCGAACTTAAAAGCTCCCTTGTCAGCAGTTCCGAACCACAGATTTCCCTGCCGGTCTTCTGCAATGCAACGAATCCAGCTTCCTTTCGCACCTGGAATCGCAACGTGCTCGAAGCGGTTTCCGTTCAGGCGGCACAGGCCGGAAAAGGTTCCTGCCCAAATGGTACCCTTGCTATCTTCAAAAATACTCCAGGTGCTGGAATGGCTTAATCCTTCACTTTCTCCGAAATGCAGGTAGTTTTTCTCATCAGAATCCGTTTTTCCGGGCTGCGTGTAGCGGGTAATTCCGTCATTGGTTGCAAACCAGGTATTTCCTTTTCGGTCTTCGATGATCCCGGTAATCTGTGAACCCCTTAATCCGTTGGAACCCCCCATGTATGAAAGCTGTTTTCCATCGTAGAGGGCAACGCCGTCCGAATTGGTTCCAAACCACAGATTCCCCTTACTGTCCTGGAAAACACGTCTCACATATTCGCTGATGGAACGGTTGTAATAGCAGGGAAGTTGCGGCCCGATAAATACACTGTCGTCGGGAGTGTTTGCCAGTATAATAGGAACCGCTTGCTTGTTGATTGGCAGGTTTTCTGCCTGGTAGATAAAAAGACCGATAAAGGCCGCGATCAGAATTGTTTTCATTTTTCGTGTTTTTCCTAAAAGTAGAGCAGCTTGATTTTTAGTTGTTTAAAGAAGTGTAAATTAGTGTAAACGCGATTGAAAAAATACGCGCATGCGGCGTGAATCAAATACATTTGCAGGATGATGTGGAAAAGGATACTTGTCTTTGGATGCCTGATGGCAATGATTGCCGGGAATCATGCGTCTTTCGCACAGCAAGACACCGGCGAGCGGATGCTGAAAACAGTCTGGCGAAAAATCGGGCATGAACTCCTGCTTCGTTCGGGCGACAATACTTCCCGTGTTTTACCGATTGAACTGAAACAAGGCCGGCTGGCAGTAACTTTTGAATCCGGATTGCAAATTGATCCGCAGGATTTGACACATCTTGTGACGACTCATATGCGGGAATTACCCGGTATTCAAAGCTGTTTGGTCGAAGTGGAAACCTGTGATTCAAACCTGGTCGCCTACAGTTATCGTTTCGTTGCTTCAGACCATCCGGACGCGCCGGCCTGTATGGGAAGAGTGCTTCCCAAAGCGTGTTACGGAATTTTTGTGACCATTCTGAAGTCACAACCGGTTGAGGTGTATACTGATTTGGCTCCTGCCAGCTCCTGGAAGCTGTTTCTCGCCGTTTTAGTGCTTGTTGTTTCAGCAGGAATTGCCTGGTTTTTCCGGAGATGGAAAAAGAAGAAAAGAAGTGCTTCCGTGCTTCCCGGGGTCATAGCGATCGGTAGTTTTCAGTTCAACCCGCAACAGATGAAACTCACCCGTGCCGATGAAGTGCATGAATTGACAGGAAAGGAAACCGAATTATTGAGTCAATTGTATGTATTTGTCAACGAGGTAGTTGACCGCGAAGTGCTTTTGCAACACGTATGGGGCGATGAGGGGGATTACATCGGTCGTACACTGGATGTGTTCATTTCCAGGCTGCGCAAAAAGCTCGAAGCTGATCCTTCCGTAAGAATTCTGAATATCCGGGGAGTGGGTTACAAGTTGGTAATCGGGTAAATACGAACCGGCTGTTTCAAGTTACCAGGATTAGTTTACATTTGATTATTAAAGCATAAGACTATGAAAAAGCTGATAGCATGTTTCGTTTTTAGTTCACTCGGATGTGTTGCACAGGTCGAATCAGGTAGTTTTTCAAGTATAATCCCCATTCAAAAAAGCCCGGTCTTTGATTTGAAAACGATGCTTCTGCCCCGCAATGTTGTTATTGTAAATACGGATTACGGAGCTCTTCGCACGGAAGTTTCTATTTATGAGTATTATCTGTTCCTGTCTTTTCTGCACAGTGAGCCAGGTGTATTTCAGCAAAGAAGCAATTCACCGGAGGCTTATTTCCCGGATTTGAACCAGGTTGAACCGAAGGTTCTGGGGCTGTGGAAAAGTTTGATCGATGGTCTCTCAAAGCCGTTATCCGCCGATGGGCCAACCGAAGCACTATCCGATTTGGCGCTGAAAGTGAAAATAAAAGTGCCTGTTAAGCTGGATGCCAAACAACGTGTACTTGCAGCCTTTCCCCTTACCGGAATCAGTTACGAAGCTGCCGTGAACTATGCGGAATGGATGAGTTTCATCTATCAAAAGTATTTATCTGAGGGAGACGATTATTCCTGGAAATTTCAACTTCCAACAGAAGAACAATGGGAAGAAATGGCACTTGGAGGTTTAGGAGAAAAAATGAAACCGAACCAGGTATTGGATAGCGTAAATGCGGAAGGATGCTTTTTATTCAATTATGCAAATCTTCCGGATTGTAAAAGCCTGCCCGGGTATTTGAAAAGTTCTCTTGGAGGAGGAACTGCTCCGGTAAAAAGCTTTAATCCGGATTTTCTGGGGCTGCACAATGTGTTTGGAAATGTGGCAGAAATGACCCTCACGAAAGGAATTTGTAAAGGAGGAAGTTATTTCCACAAAACCGACGAGGCGAAAGTTCCGAATCAAATCCCGTATGCGGGCCCTCAACCCTGGTTGGGAATACGTCTGGTCATAATCCCTGTTCCAATTCCGTAAAACTTTTATTTGTTCGATTGAATGGAAGACATTGTAAGTGAAATATGCCTAAATTTGGGACACAATTAATGAAGCAATTTTTATGATTCAATTATCAAATCGCGTATTGGAAATGGAAGAGTCGGCAACGCTGGCTATGTCCCGAAAAAGCCGGGAATTACGTGCTCAGGGGAAAGACATCATTTCGTTAAGTTTGGGAGAACCGGATTTTCATACACCGGATTTTATCAAGCAGGCCGCAACGGAAGCTATGGAGCAAAATTTCACAACCTATACTCCTGTGCCCGGATACGATGATTTGAGAGATGCCATTGCGAACAAATTCAACCGCGATAACGGAATCCCATACAAGCGTGAAAATATCGTTGTTTCAACCGGTGCAAAGCAATCCATTGCAAACCTGGTGATGGCAACCATCAACCCGGGAGATGAGGTCATTATTCCTGCGCCGTACTGGGTTTCTTATGCAGAAATTGTGAAAGTAGCAGGTGGTGTGCCGGTCGTTGTTCCGACAACCATCGAAAGCGATTTTAAATTCACCCCGGAGCAGTTCAAACAGGCAATTACTCCAAAGACCAAAATGATGATGTTCTCATCACCGTGTAACCCTACAGGAACGGTTTATACCAAAGAAGAATTGCGTGCACTGGCAGATGTCGTGAAAGCAAATCCGAATCTTATTGTAATGTCGGATGAAATTTACGAACACATCAACTTTGTAGGACACAACTATTCCATGGCACAATTTGACGATGTCAGAGAGCAGATCGTGACCGTAAACGGAGTTTCCAAAGCCTGGGCAATGACCGGATGGCGTGTCGGATATATCGGTGCACCGAAAGACATTGCAGAAGCCTGTAACAAAATCCAGGGGCAATTTACCTCCGGAACCTGTTCCATTGCACAGCGTGCAACAATTGCAGCAGTGAATGCAGATCCTGCTGTGTTGAAAGACATGGTCAAAGCGTTTGAAAACAGACGTGCTTTGGTACTGGATGCATTGAACAACATGCCGGGAGTGAAATCCAACAAACCGGGAGGAGCGTTTTACGTGTTCCCGGATATTTCCAGTTTCTTCGGAAAAAAATACGGAGAAACGACCATTCATTCTGCAGAAGATTTGTGCATGTACCTGTTGGACAAAGGAGTGGCACTGGTTTCCGGCGAAGCTTTCGGAGATGCAAACTGCATGCGTATTTCTTATGCGGCATCTGAAGAAACACTGACTGAAGCGATGAAACGCGTTGCAAACGCATTAGCAGAATTGAACTAAATGACAATACACGAAATACTGGCATCCTTCAAAACCAAGCGCATTTTAGTGGTTGGAGACGTGATGATTGATGCATACATGCTGGGGAAAGTTCACCGGGTGAGTCCGGAAGCACCCGTTCCGATCGTGAGCCTGGAAAACCAGGAACAGCGTTTGGGAGGAGCTGCAAACGTGGCACTGAACCTGCAGTCTTTAGGAGCCGTTCCGGTTTTATGTGCCGTTGTTGGTGCAGACAAACAAGGAAAGATACTGCAGGAACTGTTGAGTGAACAATCGATGTCCTGTGCGGGAATTGTGGAAAGCAGCAACCGCGTAACGACCATTAAAACACGTGTAATCGGGAATAACCAGCAATTGCTGCGTATTGATGCCGAAGACACGCATCCGCTGAACCAGGAAGAAGAAAAACTGTTTCTGGATTCTGTGAAAAAAGTCCTGGAAACAGAACAAATCGATGCGGTTATTTTTGAAGATTATAACAAAGGATTACTGACGCCGCATGTGATTGAAGGAATCATCGCATTGTCGAAAGAATACGGGATTCCGACTACGGTTGATCCCAAAAAAGACAATTTCCTGGCATATAAAGGCGTGACCCTGTTCAAACCGAATTTGAAAGAACTGAGAGAAGGTGTCGGAATTCCGTGCACATTTCAGAAACGGGAACTATTCGACCAGGCCGTGAACCTGCTGGAAGAAAAGCTCGGAAATGCGATTACGTTTGTAACGCTCTCAGAACACGGCGTTTATATTCAGGATCAAAAAACGAAATACCATACGCCGGCGCATATCCGCAACATTGCAGATGTGAGTGGGGCAGGAGATACGGTGATTTCCGTTGCGACCTTGTGTCTGACAAGTGATTTGTCAATCGAGAGCATTGCCGAATTATCCAATCTTGCAGGAGGTTTGGTCTGCGAGAAAAGCGGAGTAGTGAGCATTGAGCCGGATCAGTTGATCCAGGAGTGTGAAGGAAAACAATTTGATTAATTCAAGATTGAAAATTCAAAATTGAAAAGTGAGATTCGGTTATTAGAAATTAGTTTTGGTAAACCTGTCAAAAACCTTTTGAATTCTGAATTTTCCAGTATCAATTATAAGGAAGGATGGAGAAAAAAGTAGTAAAACCATACGGCAACCAGGATAAATCGAAAAAAGAAGAAGTAGCAGAGATGTTTAACAAAATCTCCAAACGCTATGATTTTTTGAATCACTTTTTATCTGTTGGGATCGACCGGATCTGGAGACGGAAGGCGGTAAACATGCTGAAGGAAATCCAGCCGAAGCGCATCCTTGATCTGGCAACGGGAACCGGAGATTTTGCAATCGGTTTGCTGCGCCTGAATCCGACTGAAATTATCGGGATGGATATTTCGGAAGGAATGCTCGAAGTGGGGCGCGAAAAAATGAAGAAAAAAGGATTTGATCATGTTATCTCCATGAAATTGGGAGACTCCGAAAATCTTCCTTTTGAAGATAATTACTTCGATGCACTGACCGTAGGTTTCGGGGTGCGTAACTACGAAAACCTGGAAAAAGGACTTTCGGAAATGCTGCGCGTGGTGCGTCCGGGTGGAAAACTGATCATTCTGGAATTCTCCAAACCGAAGAAATTCCCGGTGAAACAGTACTATGCATTTCATTCCAAATATGTCATACCGTTTTTCGGGAAGCGTATTTCGAAAGACGATAAAGCGTATGCTTACCTGCCGGAGTCGGTAGCGGCTTTTCCGGAAGGGAAGGACTTTACGGATATTCTGTCAAAGTTGGGCTATCAGCGTGTCGCTGCACGTTTGGTTTCCGGTGGAATTGCGACCATTTATTCGGGAGTGAAATAACCGGGGAAGAGCAAAAGATGAACAAGTTCAATGGGTAAAAGTGTCAGCTTTTTAAACATTTAACCCCTTGAACTGATTTTTTTAAAATAAAAAAAATCAAACACCGTTTGAAAGGTATGAGTAAAATATGGGGCATTACAGTTGTAGGGATCTTATTCTCCACAACGCTTTTTGCGCAGCCGGAAAAAACGAAAAATTACCGTCGTTTCGATGACCGCTGGATTCACTTCGGGTTTATGCTCGGGGCGAATATGGCGAATTTTAAAGCCATTCCGGCTACGGATGCCTATTCCAGTTACGGAGTAAAATCACTGGAAACGAAACGCCAGCCGGGAGGCCAGGTAGGAATTGTTACCACGTTGAAACTGGGGCACCCGATTGTGCGTCTGCGTTTCATCCCGACCTTATCTTTCCAGGAACGCGCAATCCAGTATTACTATGCCAATCCCAATCCGGCACAAACCAACGACATCATGCAGGAAGAGCGCGTGAACTCCACAAACCTGGATTTCCCGCTGATGCTCCAGTTCCGTACGCTGAGAATCAATAATTTTGCAGCTTATGTTTTGGTCGGCGGGCAATACTCCTATGATTTACAGTCGCAGGAAGATGCTTCCCAAAACTTCATCGACCCGTTTGTGAAAATCAAAGCCCACGATTTCCAGGGACAAGTTGGGGGAGGTTTGGAGTGGTTTGCTCCGTACTTCAAATTTGGTTTTGAGGTCAAGTTTTCCCAAAGCTTCAGAAGCTCTTTTATCCAGGATAACACACCGGTATCATTACCAATCGATCGTTTATACAACAAAGTACTTTGGTTTTCGCTTATCTTTGAAGGCTAGGAATTGATGTTACAATAAAAATGAATAGTTACCTATTCGTTGGTTCCTTACGCTGTTAGCGTAGAAAATGAGCGGGATGAAGCGTTTTCCGCCCCCTGTCAGAGTTCAGCTCTCTGATTTTTAGTACAAAAATCAACTAAGAGCGTTTGCGAGTTGGGGTGCAGAAAGTGGAATGACACGTAATTTTCAAGTTAACAAGTACAGAACGAGACTTTTGGCTCCACCTTTTTGGCAATGAAAAAGGTGGGATAAGCGCTTGTAACTCCATGTGGGTATTCCGATGATGTAGAAAGACTGAGATAAGATTTTAAATGCAGGTACAATTCCAATTTTCTCCCGAAGAAGCCAGAGATGAAGTGTTCATCCGTGCGGCTATTTCCAACGAATTAAAGCTGAAAAAAGATGCTCCTTTTGCCTATAAATGGTATAAGCGTTCGATTGACGCACGTAAGCGGGAAATCAAAATCAACGCAACTTTTGACGTGTTTCCGGATGGAATTATTCCTGAATTTGACGCGGAATTTCACCCGCAGCAAGTAACTGCAGATTCGAAGATCGTTCACATTGTAGGAGCAGGTCCGGCCGGATTGTATGCCGGTTTGCGTGCTTTGGAACTGGGATTGAAACCAGTCATTTTTGAACGTGGAAAAGATGTGCGTTCCAGACGAAGAGATTTGGCCCGGCTGAATAAAGAACACATCGTTCATTCTGAATCGAATTACTGTTTCGGAGAAGGCGGTGCGGGAACCTATTCCGATGGAAAATTGTATACGCGCTCCAAAAAACGCGGAGACGTGATGAAAGCATTGAAATGGTTTGTTCATTTCGGGGCAGACGAAGACATTATCGTTGACGCACATCCGCATATCGGGACGAATAAACTTCCGAAGATCATCGTTGCCATGCGCAATTTCATCCTGGAATACGGAGGAGAAGTGCATTTCGATTCCAAACTGACCGATCTGGAAATCCGGAACGGTGCAGTGGCTGCTATTGAGATCAATCAAACGGAGAAAATTCCCTGTGAAGCATTGATCCTGGCAACGGGGCATTCGGCGCGGGATATTTTTTACCTCTTGCATGACAAACAAGTGACGATCCGGGCAAAAGCTTTTGCTCTGGGCGTTCGTGTCGAGCATACACAGGCGCTGATTGATGAAATTCAATATCACGGAAGATTGAACGATTCTTTCCTTCCTCCGGCATCGTATGCATTGGTGACGCAGGTAGAGGAGAAGGGAGTCTACTCGTTTTGTATGTGTCCGGGAGGAATTATTGCTCCCTGCGCTACAGAACCTGGAGAAGTAGTTACCAACGGCTGGTCTCCTTCCAAACGCAATAACGCCACGTCCAATTCCGGAATCGTGGTGAGTGTGGAACCAACAGAATTACCGAATTATTCACCCAATAACCCGTTTGTGAGCCTGGAATTTCAACAGCAGGTAGAACAAACATGCTGGAAAGCGGCAGGAAGCACACAAGCCGTACCGGCTCAGCGCCTCAAAGATTTTGTGGAAGGAAAGCAATCGAAAGACTTTCCGCGATCCTCTTACCAGCCGGGAGTTGTTTCCGTTGATTTGAATACCGTTTTACCCGATTTCGTTGCAAAAAGACTGCGAAAAGCATTTGTGGATTTCGACCGTAAGATGCGGGGGTTTCTGACCAATGATGCCGTATTGCACGCTCCGGAATCCAGGACTTCAAGCCCCGTTTCAGTTCCGAGAGATCCGGAAACTTGTATGAGTGTCAATACCAAAGGCTTGTTCCCATGTGGAGAAGGTGCAGGATATGCAGGAGGAATCATTTCAGCTGCGATAGATGGGATGAAATGCGCGGACGCTGTGAAAACGTACTACGATTTGAATTGAAAATGGATAATTGACAATTGAAAAGAGACTTCGACTCCGCTCAGCCTTCTTTTCAATTTGTAATTCGGCATTAGGAATTCGTAATTCGGCATTCGTAATTACAAATTATTTCCTCAGTTCCTCCGCAAATTTCAAATCTTCTTCCATGTGTTTAAAATCACCGAGTTCCTTGTAGATTTTGGCGCGCATTTCCAGAACGTCGGGAGTCGGTTCAACGAGTTGCAATAAGAGGTTGACGTCTCCCAGCGCATCATTGTACTTTTTTTGCTCGATGAAGACCATGGCACGGTTGTTCAGAGAAGTTGTTAAGAACGGGTTGTACATGAGTGCTTTGTTCAAATCTTCCAGGGCACTGGTATAGTCGGAGGTCGAAATTTTAATCTGAGCACGTTTGTCGTAAGCTTCCGGGTATCTCGGATCCAATTGAATCGCTTTGTTGATTGCCTGCAGCGCCTTCACATTGTCTCCCATGCGGTAGTAGCAGTAACCGATGTTGTTATAAGCTTCTTTGTAAAGCGAATCCTTGGAAAGAATGGTCCGGAAATGAGTAATGGCTTTCGGGAAATTTTCCTGTTTTGTTTCACAATAACCCAAATACAGGATCAGAGCCAGGTTGTCCGGAGTTTTCTTCAGAAGAAACAACAGGTCCGATTTACAGGCGTCGAAATCCCCGGATTTGTAATAAAGCGTGGAGCGTTCCTGGCGGGCTTCATCAAATTGCGGATCGAGTTCCAGAGCTTTTGAAATATCAATAACAGCCTGTTTGAGATCCCCCTTTTCATAATTGACTTTTGCCCGCGATTTATAAATCATCGCATTGGCAGGTCTTAGCGACAGGTATTTATCAATATCGCGCAGCGCCCCGTCAAAATCCTGCAACAGGTCGAGGTAATACCCGCGCTGGATGTATGCTTCTGCATTCGTACTGTCTGTTTGAATGCGGTTGTTTGCAATTCGCACGGAAAGCCGGTATGAAGCATATTTGCTGGTGTCAGCCGGCGGCCCGAATTGCGAAAATGCGGAAGAAGCAGAACAGATGAGGAAAATCAGGACAAACAGTTTCATGATGGATTGTATGAATGACCAAAAGTATCTTTTTTTGACTTAAAACGGAAAAACCGGAATGTAATCTCATTCCGGTTCCCTTTTTCCTTGGGTTGCTGATTGGTAATAGTAAGTTCGGATGATGGTGCAGATCAATCCGGGACAGTGTTCTGACGGATCAGTTATCTAATGGTTATATCGAAAAAAACCGCAGGCTGTTGTTTATCAGTTCTACTGGAAGGAGACCTGAACGTTTATTTGAGAGTTACAACGGAATCACAGCCTGCGGAATAAATGAGTTTTCGAATATGCTTTTGGTGTTATGCTAATTTCTGTGAACGCCTTTAGAATCTGGCCGATGCGTACGGTAATTCAGATAGCGAACGGTGAATGGACAATTATTCCTGCCCTTTCAATACAAAAATAAACTTGTTTTCAGTGCGGATTTTGCCCGATTGATATCTGCTTCCGCTGAATTGATAAGTGTGTCAGGTTACCGGATATGTGTATCTGCAGCCGGGGCTTGTTTTAGATGAAATGGTCTTTGAGAAGAGAATCAGCTTACGATTTCCGCCAGGAGAATAGCCGTTGCAGTAGCCACATTCAGGGACTCGGCCTCCCCGAAACGCGGAATAGTCACCGGAACGTCAAACAAGGCTTCAATCTCCGGTCTGACCCCCTTTCCTTCATTTCCCATGATCAGGATGGCATCTTTTGGATATGCCACTTCCTTGTAAGGCTTTCCATTCAGCATCGCGCCGAATTTCTGCCGGGATGCCTGTCGCAAATAAGCTGCCAGGTCCACATAGTGAACCGGAATGCGGTAAATAGCCCCCATGGAAGATTGGATAACCTTGGAATTGTAACAATCCACTGTGTCTTTGGAACAGACGATTTGTTTGGCTCCGAACCAATCGGCCAGGCGCAGAATCGTTCCCATATTTCCCGGATCCTGGATCCCGTCCAGGGCGATGGTTAAGCCGGTTTCATCCGCTACAACTTCCGGACGTCTGAATACAGCAATGCATTTGTTCGGGGTTTTCAGCTCGGAGATTTGTTCCAGTTCTTTGGTGGAAACGGTGAATGTACGCGTGTGAAACTGGCCCGGAATTTGCGAAGCAAACGCGTCAAGTGCAACAATGAATTCCAAATGCGAAGCAAAAGCCTGGATTCCCTCCAGGACGGATTTTTCGCCTTCTGCAACGAAAAGAGCTTCCAGATCCCGGTTCTTTTTCTGATGCAGAGACCTGATCCATTTTTGTTTTGCTTTAGAAAGAGGTTCCACTCATTTTTTTGTCAAACTTACCAAATTCACTTCGTTTAAAATGAATTTTTGTTTTGGTTTCTTATTTTTGTCCTATGGAGAGGCCTTTTGAGCAACTTAAATTCATGCGCGTATTCGTAATGCTTACGGTCGTTTTTGCTTTTGAAGGCTGTTCGTCAACCAGGCTCATTCCGGAGGATAAGCACCTGCTTGTCAAAAATCAAATCGTTGTTCAGGGAGATAAGATTAGTGTTTCAGAAGTGGAAGAGGTTTTGAAACAAAAGCCCAACCTGAAAGTGATCGGAATTCCGTTGCGCCTCTACATGTACAATTCAATCGACAGTGTAAAGACTGAGCGGGGGAGAATCCGGAAGCTGGACAGGCTGAACGCCAAAAATATCAAAAAAGCAGACCGTGAAATCCGGATCAATAAACGAAGAAGAGATCGTGCCATCCGGAAGGGTGAGCCGGATTACATCTACAAAAGAGTCCGCCTGCGCGATACGCTTGATCCGAACTTAACACTCCGTCAGCTGATCAAATACAAATTCGGGGAAGCGCCGGTCATTGCCGATACAGGGGCCAGGCTTCGCTCCCAGGAGCAGATTCAGGCATACATGCACTCCAAGGGATATTTTTATTCGGAAGTGAGCAGCCGTTTTGACACCATCCGCCGCAAGTTTAATACCAGTGTCAAGAAGCGGAAAGTAATCGCAACATACAACATCACAACCGGAGCGCGTTATTACATCGATACCGTAAAACTGATCTGCAACAACGCATCCGTTGCCCATGATTTTGAAGAATTTATCAAGAAACATGGCGACAAACAGGGATTAAACCCGGATTTCAAAGCGGCAATCATTGACAAAAAAGTCGTTAACCTTCCGTTTGATGCGGATAAATTCAGTGCTTACAGGGGAGAAGTGGCCAGTTATATGCGCGATCAAACCTATTTCGGGTTTGTGGAATCCAATGTTTCCTACAAGGCAGATACCAGTCGGGTTTCCAACGCTTCCGGAGCAGGACTGCGCATGACTTTCACCATTATTTTGGGAGACCGCGCTATCCAGGATAAGAATAACCCGAAAAACGTGACCTATATTCCCCATGTTTCCACACGGGTAAAAGGGGTGAGCTTCCATTTTGCTGATACCAGCTCATATAAAGGGAATTTTAAAGCAGATGTTGCTGCAAAAGGGCTGGATATGAAGCAAAACGGTTTTCTGATTACCCTGAAAGACACGGTATTCAAGAAAATCCGGAAGCCGGTCGAAGACTATATCGCATCAGACACCGTAGGACATAAAGTCATTATTAAAAGCCAGGTAAACCGAAATCTGCTGGGGAAATACAAAGACAGTATCGATTTTGATCCGCACCGGGTGGCAACCTTTTACTACAACGGAAAGCTCTTCGTGAGTCCTTCGTTGATTGAAGCCCAGAACTACCTGGAAAACAACAACTATTACAAAGAATACTACCTGGAGCGTTCCTTTGAACGTTTGGTGCAACTGAATTTATTTTCCGTGATCAAACCGGAAATCACGGAGACTTACCCGGGAAGCGGCATTGTAAAGGTGGATTATCAGCTGGTTCCGGCTACCAAACAGAGTTTCAGTTTCGAGCCGAAAGCCAAGAACTCCAACGGTTTCCTCGGATTGAGTGCGTCTCTAAACTACAATAACAAGAATATTTTCCGGACCGGAACCAACTTCGTTTTCTCCATTTCCGGAGGTTTTGAGTCCAACCCGAGTGTCTTCTCCAAGGATGCAAACGGAAATAAAATCAAAACACAGGATCGAAGCTTAAATACGAAAGAAATCGGGCCGTCCGCGAAACTCGATATCCCGGGACTCTTTCCGTTCGGAGTCACCATCCTGGGAAAAAGACAGCGTCCGCGAACGGAACTTTCCAGCGCATACAACTACCAGAAGCGAACAGACTTCTCCCGAAGTGTACTTCAGTTCAACTACATCTATAAATTTTTGGTCGGAGACGGGAAAACACAGTCAGTTTCTTTTGGTTTGCCGGGGGCCTCGGTCATCAAATACGTTTCTCTGAAACCACAACCGGAATTCACGGCGAAACTGAACGCGCTGAACGATTTATTCCTGAAAAATGCTTACCGGGATCAGTTTATCTGGGAAGATTTCAGAGTGACGTACGACTTTGATAACGACAAAAAAACAATCCGTAAAACACCGAAACTGCGTTTTACCTATTCAGGAAGTTTCTCCATTGCAGGGAATGTCCTGAATGCGATCACGTCCATTGATCCGAAGTATGATACCGCAGGTCACAAATTGTTCCTCGGAATTTCATACGCTCAATTTTCCGTTGTCGACAATAAGATCATTGCCTATTACAAGACAGGGAAACACAGCGTACTTGCTTTCAGAACGATGGCAGGAGTTGGTTTCCCGATGAAAAACTCCCCGATTTCCCTGCCGTATGATTATTCCTTCTTTGCGGGGGGATCGAATGACAACCGCGGATGGGTTGCGCGAACACTCGGGCCGGGTGCATACCAGGGATTGCTGGATCCAAACTTTGTGATTACCCAAATTGGGGATATTCGCTTCAATATGTCGTTGGAATACCGTTTCGGAATGGGAACAGGAATTCTGAACCATGCATTTTTTACCGATGCCGGGAATATCTGGACGCGGAAAGAAGATCCAAATCGCCCTGGCGGGCAGATTTCTGCCAATTTTTATAAGGAACTGGGAGTCTCGGTAGGGTATGGATTGCGATTCGATTTCACCTATTTCCTCTTCCGTCTGGATTTGGGATTCCCGATTCACATTCCGTCGCTTCCTGCCGGAGAACGCTGGATCTTCACCGACAAGTCTGAGTTTTATACAAAAGCAGAAGCGGTCTATGGTACAGAGTACCGGAAATTCATTCCGAAGAACCTGTACCGCCCGTACCTTCATTTCGGAATCGGTTTACCATTCTGATATTCCAAGCTGATTTTTATACTTTCTTGGTCATTGTTTGGTGCTTTTCATTACTTTTACACCCCAAATATTGACTAAAATGGCTTATTCTATTAAACCTGGAGTTGCTTCCGGAGATGAAGTTCAGGAAATTTTCCGCTTTGCAAAAGAAAAAGGGTTTGCGCTTCCTGCAGTGAATGTTACGAGTACTTCTACCGTGAATGCAGTGATGGAAACTGCTGCGAAATTGAATTCACCGGTGATTATCCAGTTCTCAAACGGAGGAGCACACTTCTTTGCCGGAAAAGGTCTTTCAAACAAAGATGAAAAAGCGGCTATTTTAGGAGGGATTTCCGGTGCGAAACACGTACATGCTTTGGCGGAAGCTTATGGTGTGACGGTGATTCTGCATACGGACCACTGTGCGAAAAACCTGCTTCCATGGGTAGACGGGTTATTGGATGCCGGCGAACAGTTCTTCAAAGAAACCGGGAAACCGTTGTATTCTTCCCACATGCTGGATTTATCCGAAGAACCGATTGAAGAGAATATTGAGATTTGCAAGGAATACCTGGCGCGCATGAGCAAGATCGGGATGACATTGGAAATCGAGCTTGGAATTACAGGTGGTGAAGAAGACGGAGTGGACAACAGCGACGTGGATTCATCCAAATTGTATACACAACCTGAAGAAGTAGCATACGCATACGAAGAATTGATGAAAGTGAGCCCACGTTTTACAATCGCAGCTGCTTTCGGAAACGTACACGGAGTATACAAGCCGGGTAATGTGAAGCTGACACCGAAAATTTTGTTGAATTCCCAGAATTTCGTTCAGGAAAAATTCAATACAGGCCACAATCCGGTTGATTTCGTATTCCACGGAGGTTCCGGTTCTACCGTAGAAGAAATCCGCGAAGCAATTGGTTACGGGGTGATCAAAATGAATATTGATACGGATCTTCAGTTCGCCTTCACAGAAGGTGTGCGCGATTACATCGATTCAAAAATCGACTACCTGAGAACCCAGATCGGTAACCCGGAAGGGGAAGATTCACCGAACAAGAAATACTACGACCCGAGAAAATGGCTTCGTGAAGGTGAATTGACATTCGTGAAGCGTTTGGAGCAATCCTTTTCGGATCTGAATAACGTAAATACATTGACTAAATAAAGAAGTGTGATATGAGTTGGTTTAAACGTTCCAAAGAAGGTATTACTACCTCTACAAAAGATAAAAAAGAAACTCCGGAAGGACTTTGGAGTAAGTGTTCCAGATGTAAAACCGTTTTCACGGCTCAGGACCTGGAGAAAAATGCATGGGTTTGTGACCGTTGTTCCAACCATGAGCGCATTGGTTCCGAGCAATATTTCCACTTGTTGTTTGACGACGGAAAATACACGGAACTGAACGAGAAAGTAACTTCAGGCGACCCGCTTGATTTCGTAGATACCAAGAAATACACCGACCGAATCAAGGCTACTCAGAAAGCTACCGGGTTAAAAGATGCAATCCGCACAGCATACGGAGACCTGGATGGGTTCCCGTTTGTAGTTGCAGCAATGGACTTCGCATTCGTAGGAGGTTCTATGGGATCGGTAATGGGAGAGAAAATTGCCCGTGCAATTGATAAAGCAATCGAATTGAAAGCCCCTTTCATGATCATTTCCAAATCCGGAGGTGCGCGGATGATGGAAGCAGGATTTTCCCTGATGCAGATGGCAAAAGTTTCCGGAAAACTGAGCTTGCTGTCGAAAAATAAACTGCCGTACATTTCTTACCTGACAGATCCGACAACCGGAGGTGTAACCGCTTCCTTTGCGATGCTGGGAGATATCAATATCGCCGAGCCGGAAGCATTGATCGGTTTTGCAGGACCTCGTGTTGTGAAAGAAACAATCGGTAGAGACCTGCCGGATGGTTTCCAGACTTCCGAGTTCGTTTTGGAACACGGATTCCTGGATTACATTGTAAACAGAACAGAATTGAAAGAAACACTGGGGCATTCACTGAAATTGTTCAGATCATAAATTCATTAAATACAGATTTCCCCTTGGCTCAGTCAAGGGGATTTTTTTGCCATGAAGATTGTAACAGCAAACCACTTCCTGATTTCCTCCTGGTCGGGAGGAACCACGACGCAATTGATTATTTTCCCGGAAGGAGCAAGTCTTTCCGAACGCAATTTTGATTGGAGGATCAGTTCTGCGGTCGTGGAGACCGAAGAATCCGATTTCACGGTATTCGACGGGTATGAACGTATCCTGATCCCGCTCGAAGGAAGCCTGGAAATGGAACACCAGACAGAAAAAGGAATTCTAAATCAATCGGTGAACACCTTTGAACTGGCTCGTTTCAAAGGAAGCTGGAAAACACACGGCAAAGGAAAACTGATGGATTTTAATCTCATATTCAAACCCGTTTACGCTCCTGTTGTTTCGGTTCAGATATGGGAAGCCGGAAAACAGGTTCAATGGGAACCGGATGTGACTGCGGTGTATCTTCACCAGGGAATTTTGGAGTCTGAAGGCCAGCGAATCGATGCCTCTGCCGTATTGCTTCCAAACGGACAGAGTGATTCCGTTTGTTTGACTTTGGAAAGGGCAAGGGTGATCATTATCAGGATGCTGCGGTCCGAATAGAACCTTTTCAGGTCATTTTTCACCTTGTTTACGGGGGATTTACTGCCATAAATTGTACTGAAACGGATTATTCGTTGAAATAGTATGAATATTCATTTGTTAGGAAAATATTTTCATCAGGCACGGGGGAGTATAGGCTAAAATATTATATTCGTTCAACTGAAAACTATTGCGAAACTAATACATACAGTACCTTGAATAAAATAATAAGCATACTTCCTTTCTTACTGTTATTATCCAATTCCGGATGGGGTGCAAAAGAGCATGATTCAGATACTTTGAATCGCTTGGATACACATGGAAAAAGAACCGGGTACTGGGTGGTTAATGAAGATAATGATGCTACTTCGCTGGATAGTCGTTCCAAAAGAAAAGAAGGGCGTTACATCAAAGGCCGCAAATATGGAGCGTGGATTTGCTATTATCCGGATGGAAAAACACCGCGTTTGATCGGGGAATACCTGGATAACAGACCCGGAGGAGCTTATTTCCGTTTCGATCAGAAAGGCGAATTGACACAGGCAAGTACGGTTCCAAGAAATATTGTTCCATCACAAATACTCGAAGCACACAATGCCTTGTTTGATTGCAGAATGTTCTTCCATAACCGCGAAATGGTTGCAGGACAGGTGTTTTTTGCAAAACGTGCGTTCAGCACACCGTTTGCTTACCAGTTTTGGGTGGAAGAATCGATGCATCAAAACCAGTCGCGGAATGCAGAAGTAAATTTTGCCTGGTTGTCTCAAAATTACCCGCAACTGTATTCAACTTATCTGAGTGTGAGAACGCCACGTAATGTGAGCACTGAAAACCCGGAAATCCAAAGCGTCGTCAATAAAATTGAACGTATCCAGGATTCAAGCCCGGTAAATCATCCCCGGAATGCTGCTATGAGCGCACCATATGTACATGCACCGCGTGTGGCAAAAGGAACCGTGTTCCAGCCGAATGGATTCAATAAACTTTACACGGAGTCTGACGAAATCTGGATCGACGGATTATTCCGGAACGGCCAGTTAAAAGACGGAAAAGTCTTTGTGTATGACCGGGACGGCGTTTTGCTCAAAGTGCGCATCTTCAAAGACAGCCAGTACGTTTCAGACGGAGGACTATAACTAATTGCGAATGAGTAATTCCCAATTCCGAATTATTCATTTCGTTCTTCCGTTCATTTTCCTTTGCAATTTTGTTTCACATTCTCAGGATCATTACTGGTATGGTCGGAAACGAGCCCTATATGTTGCTGCTGGGTATTCAGGTGGTAAACGTATTATTTCAGGAATTGAGATTTACCCGCAAGATTCTGCCAATCAGCAAATTCATGTGAAATTGGATATACTTGAAGATTGGGTGAAAGTGGATTCCGCGACATTCGATCTGTTTCTGGATACCACCAAACATGAACTCATCACCTTAGATGACAGGAAATACGAAGCCATTCAGTACCGCACCAAAGATTCTGGAGTATGGATCAATTTCGAAAAATCTCAAAAATACGAGCATACGGCATCAAATGGCATGGAGTTTATTTATTGGAGTTGTACTTTCGCAACAGTGAACTATTCTTTTAAAAATAGGTTTAAAAAATACCAAAAGATGCTGAAAGTGTATGATGAAAAGTAAACTTTTTAACGACCAATTCAGAATAATTCGGCATTTGTAATTCGCAATTCGGAATTATCTGTTATCTTTGCGCTGTAATTCCAAAAGTTGGGATTCTACATAATAATTATTCAAGTAATATTGGCATGTATTTAGATTCAGCTAAAAAGAAAGAAATCTTCGCAAAACACGGAGGTTCAGAAACAAACACAGGTTCTACAGAAGCACAAGTTGCTTTGTTCACATTTCGTATCGCTCACTTAACGGAGCATTTGAAAAAGAACCGTAAAGATTACGGAACACAAAGATCTTTGCAGTTGTTGGTTGGTAAACGTCGTAGTATGTTAGATTACCTTAAGAAAAAGGATATCGAGAAGTACCGTGCGTTGGTAAAAGAATTAGGATTACGTCGTTAAGATGTATTCTCAATGGGGTGATCCCATTGGCATAGTATTAAAGAGGGGGCTTGACGGATTATTCCGCTGTCCCCTTTTTTGTTGGTACGGGATGCATCGCGTACCAACAAAAAAATAAACATGTAAAAAACAGATATGAATATAGGAATCAAAAAATCCATTATGACCGGCGGGAAAGAAATTTCCATCGAGACCGGAAAACTGGCTAAACAAGCCGATGGATCAGTGGTGTTGCGCATGGGAGATACAATGCTCCTAGCGACAGTAGTTGCCGCACCAGAAGCAAAAGAAGGAGTAGATTTCCTTCCGTTAACAGTAGACTATAAAGAAAAATTCGCCGCAGCAGGCCGTATCCCGGGTGGATTCTTCCGTCGCGAGGCTCGTCCTTCCGAAGGTGAAATTTTGATCATGCGTTTGGTGGACCGTGCTTTGCGTCCATTGTTCCCGGATGACTACCATGCTGAAGTTCAGTTGATGATTCAGTTGTTGTCTTACGATGGAGTGAACAACCCGGATGCATTGTGTGGTTTGGCTGCATCTGCTGCAATTGCAGTGTCAGATATTCCGTTCAACGGACCGATGTCAGAAGTACGTGTAGGACGTGTAGATGGTCAATACATCATTAACCCGACAGTGGCTGAAATGAAAGTTTCAGATATCGATATCATGATTGCAGGTACTGTAAAAGACATCGTGATGCTGGAAGGTGAAATGAAAGAGATTTCAGAATTGGAAATGGTTGAAGTGATCAAATTGGCTCACGAATCCATCAAAGAACAATGTGCATTCCAGTTGGAGTTGGCAGCTGAAGTTCCAACTTCTTCACCGAAACGTGAGTATTCTCATGAGACTCACAACGAAGAAGTGAAAGCGAAAGTATACGAGTTCGCAATGGAGAAATGTAAGGATGTTGCGCGTCAGGGATTGGCAAACAAAGCGAAACGCTCTGAATTGTTCGATGCGATCAAAGCTGAATTGAAAGCAACCTATACAGAAGAAGAATTGGCAGAAGTAGGAGGGTTTATCTCTACTTATTTCTCCGAAGTGAAGAAAAAAGCAGTTCGTTGGGTGATGCTGCACGAACAAAAACGTTTGGACGGTCGTAAGTTCGACGAGATTCGTCCGATCTGGGCAGAGGTAGATTACTTACCGATGGTTCATGGTTCAGCAGTATTTACGCGCGGGGAAACTCAGTCGTTGACTACTCTGACTTTGGGTGGTAAACTGGATGAGCAGATGATTGACGGTGCAACATTCCGTGGAACTGAGCCTTTCATGTTGCATTACAACTTCCCTCCGTTCTCTACAGGTGAAGCGAAACCTATTCGTGGAACTTCCCGTCGTGAGATCGGTCACGGAAACCTGGCATTGCGCGCATTGAAACCGGTTCTTCCTGAGGACAACGCATACACGATCCGTTTGGTATCTGATATCCTTGAATCCAATGGTTCATCTTCTATGGCTACGGTTTGTGCCGGAACGCTTGCATTGATGGATGGTGGTGTTCAGATCAAAGCTCCGGTTTCCGGAATTGCGATGGGATTGGTTGCTGACGACGGTAAATTTGCCGTATTGTCTGATATCTTGGGTGACGAAGATCACCTGGGAGATATGGACTTCAAGGTAACCGGAACTTCCAAAGGAATCACTGCATGTCAGATGGATATCAAAGTAGACGGATTGCCATACGAAGTATTGATCCAGGCATTGGAGCAGGCGAAAGCAGGTCGTTTACACATCCTGAACAAGATTGTTGAGACGATTGCGAAACCAAATCCGGATTTCAAACCTCAAACTCCTCGTATCGAAGCGTTCAACGTTCCGAACGATATGATCGGTGCAATTATCGGACCTGGAGGGAAAATCATCCAGGGAATCCAGAAAGATACCAATACAACGATTACAATCGAAGAATTGGAGAACGGAGAAGGGCGTGTTCAGATCATGTCCAACAACGGAGATGATATGGCTGCAGCGAAGTCTCGCGTACGTATGATTGCTTTCCCTCCGACTGTGGAAGAAGGTGAAACATACGAAGGAAAAGTAAAAGCGATCAAAGATTTCGGATGTTTCGTGGAAATCCTTCCTGGAACTGACGGTTTGATCCATATTTCCGAGTTCTCCTGGGAGAAAGTAGCGAAAATGGAAGACGTGGTAAAAGAAGGCGACGTATTGAAGTTTAAAGTAGTCGGTAAAGATCCGAAAACGAAAAAATGGAAATTGTCACGTAAAGTGTTGTTGCCAAGACCAGAGAAGCCGGCTGCAGAAGCTGCTCCAAAAGCAGAATAAGTTGCAGATAGCATAAAATCAAAACCCCGGGCATTGAGCGAAGTCGAAATGCCCGGGGTTTTTGTTTGAATTCATTGACCTGAACCTCATTTTAGTTCTTCAAAGTCCGGATTAAACGTTCATTTTAAGGGTGTAATCAACCGAATGTTTCCCGGAACCAATAATTAGGAAGAATGTCGCGACAACCAATGCTATGATGGCTTGAGTCAGCGCCAGCGCGTCCATTGCTCCGGTAAAATTAATGATCACGGCCCCGATCAAAATCGGGTATTGAAATGCGAGAGAAAGCCGGGTGAGTAAACCCGCCGCGACCAGGATACCGCCAGCAAAATGAGACATGGCGATGTAGTGTGCTAAAATCAGCGTGGTTGCATCCGGATTATCCGGTGCAATTAAATGAGTCAGTTCTTTTGTTTGTCCGGCAAACAGAATTCCCTTCCAGAACAAAAAGATTCCTAAACCAATCCGAAGCACATCCAAACCAATTGACGTATGAGCGTTTGCCCATTTGTTCATTCTAACAATTGTTTTCATGACGCAACTATTTATAACTCTGGATAAGTTAATGAATATCAGCTTGAAAATCAAATTTTTGACACTTTTTAGATTTGCGGACTTAAAGGGACGGTGAGACAATTGTTTGAGTTGAATGACACGACTGATTTAAAATTTGCGCTCGCCAGGGCGAGTCTGCGTAATCGTTCGACTGAGCTCACGTCGAAGTCAGCGGGACAAAAAGGGAATCTGTCTGGAAACAAGGAAGATAAAACCGGAAAAGAAACGAATTAAAAGAGTTTTCATCGAATTGTTTTTGGTGTGAGTGTTTAAAACGTAATTTGGCAAACAGAAACAATGTAGAATATGCAAAAAGGAACAAGAATCACGTTTTTGCAGAGGGCCAGCCTGAAATTAACGATAGGAACAGTGATCATTTTTTCTTTTGGATTCACGAATTTCAGTAAGAAATCAATCCGAAAGGAAATCATTGGTTTTTGGCACATGGAAATGGAATCCGAAGCACGAGAAGACGAAACAATATATGGACACTTTGTTTTTGCAAAATGTAAAAAGGTAATAGAGAACGAAAATTATTATCATTTCGCGAAGAATGGCAAGTTTATACACAGAAAGCAAACTAGTTTTTGTGGAACCGGGTCAATTGAATTTACAACGATTCATGGAACCTGGAATCAGAGTAGTGATTCGACGGTAAGGATCAATTTTGATGATGAGGAAAAAAGTGAATCAAATTGTATTGTTTCCAGATCCGAATCAGGAAGAGTTTTACTGAAACATATCTAAAATAGCAATGACTAAATACTATGATCTAACGGATAGTCTTCCCAATCTCATCTGGTTTTTCATCTTCGGATTTGCGGCTCTGACCGGATGCGTGATTATCTGGGTTCGCTTCATGATTCAAAAAGCCCCTTTCTCAGATAAGAAAGTCATCGGGTTCTTTATCCTCGGAACGTTTATCTGGACGGCAATTATCGGTGGGCCGTTTGCGAATTACCTGGGAGCAAGAACTGCTTTGAAAAATGGAACATACCAGGTGGTGGAAGGAGCAGTGGAGCATTTTAGTCCGATGCCTATGGGGGGACACGGACACGAATCTTTTTCCGTCAAGGGCGTTTCGTTCAAATACGGTGAATCCAGCATTGATTTTGGGTTCGATAAGAGCCGGATCAACGGCGGACCGGTTTACCAGGGAAAACAAGTGAAAATCCATTATTACAAAGGCCGGATTCTGAGATTGTGGGTGTGCGATACGTGCGCATTCAACCCGGGAGGAGTAGAGTGGAAGGAATAAGATTTTCCTTTGGCTTCATCGCAAGAATAAAAATGAAAAACCATGACAATTTACATCTGCGAAATTCGCGTTATCAGCGGGAAATTTCAAAAACGTCAGGATGTTACAGTGATAAATACGAGTAAATGAAACCCTCCAAACGATTTTCCGTCAAAGACCGGATCAAAAGCTTTACATATGCCATTCAAGGGCTGAAAACGCTGTTCAGAGAAGAACACAATGCCCGGATTCACCTGTTGGCGGCTTTGCTGGTAGTTGCGTCGGGATTCCTGCTGAACATTTCCGGGAACGAATGGATCGCGCTTATAATCGTGATGGGGTTGGTCTTTATCTGCGAAGCGTTCAATACTGCTTTGGAAGCGTTGTGTGACTATGTACAGCCGGAAAAACATCCACAGATCAAAAAAGTGAAAGATTTAGCGGCTGCCGGTGTACTAATCAGTGCCATTTCAGCGTTAATAACCGGAATCATCATCTTCGGACCTAAATTCATGGTATTATGTACAAGCAATTAGTCAAAACCAACCAGCTTCAGATCTCCATTTTCATGGGAATTCTGTCTGTTTTCTGCTTCGCACTTTCGGTATTCAGAACAGAACTTTCCGGAACGCGTCATTTCCTGTTTTTGAACTGGAATTTGTTCCTGGCATTCGTGCCGTGGTTTTTAACACTCATCCTGAGCGTCAATCAAAACGGGCAAAAGAATCCGCTGGTTGTTTTTGGAATGTTGGGAATCTGGTTGTTGTTTTTCCCGAATGCTTCCTACATCTTAACGGATTTGTTTCATCTGAGCCACCATTCCTCCATGCCAATTTGGTTCGACCTGGTACTGATCCTGTCTTTCGCCTGGACGGGACTGCTCTACGGTTTTTTGAGTCTTTGGAACCTGGAAGAACTGATGAAACGCTTCCTGTCGCCAAAAACAATTACCGCTCTTTCCGTTTTCCTGCTGTTTGTGAGTAGTTTCGGAGTGTACATCGGAAGATACCTGCGTTGGAACAGTTGGGACATTCTGTCTCATCCGGGAAGACTCATGCAGGATGTCGGAGACCGGTTCATCAACCCGGCAGATCACCCGAGAACCTGGGGAGTGACCATTTTTATGGGTTTATTCCTCACCATGCTTTATTTCACATTCCGTTTCATGAGAAGGAAGCAAGTCTGACTCAGGCATTCTGAGCCTTAATCCGTTTCAAATCTTCGATTCCCCAGTTTTGGAGGATTTCAATCAGTGGAAGCAGTGATTTTCCGCGTGCTGTGAGTGCGTATTCCACTCTCGGCGGAATTTCTGCGTAGATGGTGCGCGTGATAAATCCGTCTTCTTCCAGTTCGCGCAGCTGATTCACCAGCATTTGTTTGCTGATGGTCGGGATGGCTTTTTGAAGGATGCTGAACCGGTTCACGCCCTTATCAATCCCGAAGAGGATGAGTACTTTCCATTTGCCGCCAACCTTGTTCAGAAAATGAGTAACCGGACAATTATTCGGATTAAAATCCCTGTTTTTTCGTGATTTTTCCATTGGTCTATAAAAATGTACTAGAGCTATAATAGTTGACTATTATGCACTGGTAGACAAAGGTATTACTTTTGATTTCAAAAAACAGGCAATGGATTTAGAAGCGATTAAACAACAAATGTCCGGACAATGGAAAAGTATTTCGGTAGAGGTACGTCCGAGCGGAACAAAAGATGCCGCGGGAAACATCAAGCCGTTCTTTCTGACACGTTTATTTTCCTATTCCCCGGATGATGTCTTTGAATTACAGGTAACGAGTTTTGCTGATTCGTTCGGAAAAATTCCGCTGGCAAAAATGGACATTCAGGGAACGATGGTCTGGACAGAAGAACACCCGGTAGCGCCAGGAGCCTGGAAAGTGAACTTTCTGGCAGACAAAGGATATTCGGTTACTCCTCTGAATCCTGGGTTTTCGGATCTTCTGAACCAGGTAGCAGTTGCAGGTTATGATCAATGGGAAGTGGGAAATGCACAGTCGATTTTTAAAAAGGCTTTTCTCCCGTTCGGGCTTTCTGAAGGACAGGTTTTTGCGGAATTTGATTTGGTGTATCTCCTCAACGATTGTTTGTTCTGGGGCGCACGGCATGTAGACGGAAGAGGTTTTGACACCGAAGAAAACCGTCCGACTAACTTGCAGATTCCCCTGGTTCGCGTGTAAAAAACAATCGGTAATCATCGTTCCTGCGAAGCGGATGTAAAAAACACGTAAATTCGCTTCAATGAGACATTTGCTAATGATCCTGTTGATCACCCCGTTCGGTGCTGTATTTGCACAGAATGAGGTTTACTACAATCACGTTTTTGATTCCGTATCGAAATCCGACAAGCAAAAGGAGGGCATCGCCTACTTTGAGTCGGAGCTGAAAAAGTACCCGAAAAATGAACTGCTTTTACGTTCGGTGGGAGCGTTAAACATGCAGTTAGGGAATTTGAAGGAAACCACAACGTATTACAACAAAGCACTTGCTGTAAATCCCGGATGTGCGACCTGTTATTTCTTTCTGGCGCAGGCTGCGGCCAACGGGAATGACTTTTCCGGAGCTTATGCTTTCCTGGAAAAAGGGATTGCCCTTGACCCGAAAGATGCTTCGTTCTACCTGATGCGCGGAAAAATAAAACTGTTCCAGGGGAATGAAATCAGTGGTTTGAATGACTTGTCGAAAGCCATCCTGCTGGAACCGGAAAATGCCGGATACTATTTGGAAAGAGCCGATTATTACCTCCGGAAACAAAATTACTTTTCGGCGAAAGCTGATTTGCTGAAAGCTCAGAAAGCCGATCCGAAGAGACTGATCACATATAACAAACTGGCTGAAGTCTATACCTACGAACACGACTTTGAAACAGCACTGGCTTTTATTAACAAAGCACTGACAATGGATTCTGTCAATGTGGAGTCATTGATGACAAGAGGTGCGGTGTATTCTTCCCGCGAAGACGAAAATAGCGCGTTGAAAGATTTTGAACGGGCAACGCGCCTGGAACCGCTCAACTACATGGCGCATTACTACCTGGCTCAATCATACTACGGACTGGAAAAGATGGATGATTTTTGCCGGGAAGTTTCGGAATCGATCCGGCTGATTGAAGAACAAAAGATCAATGATCCCGACTTTTACCGGTATGCGCTCGCGCATCGAAACGATGTCTGTAATGATACGGTATCGAGTTATTACTACCAGCGCGGAATTGCGGCTTTCAATACGCAAGATTACCAGAAAGCAATTGAGTGGTATGATCAGGCAATCGAAAAATTCCCGACAGAATACATGACCTATTCGTTCAAGGGAAATGCGGAGTTGTTTTTGGGAGAAAGTCGGAAAGCCATCACAGATTACCAAAAAAGTTTGAATAAACTGGAAGAAGTCGGGAGCGAAATGCTGAAGAATCCCAAGTATACGAACGGCGTGTCGAAAGATTCATTGGAAGTCTTGAAAAAGGCTTTTGGTTCTTCGACGAACATTTCATTGGCGTTTTGCTACTTCAACCTGGGGAATACCGATTCGGCGTTGACTTGTGTGGATCTCTCCATTCAGAATGATCCGGGAATAGCGGACTTTGCAGCCGGGGATTCCTATTTTATGAAAGGAATTTTGTTGCTGGATAAAGGCCGGTTTGCCGAAGCGGAAAAAGTATTCCGCATGGCGGCAGAACGTTCACCCGATTGGTCCGGATGCGAAGATTACATGGCTTTGTCTTTGATTGCCCAAACACAGAAAAATCCACTGACGAGAAATGAATTGCAGATTCGCGAATTGAAAGATTTGGGAGAACTGCACTGGAATCTTCCTTTGAAAACCGGCAAAGGGACTGTTTATTTAGAAGAAGCGCTGAAACACCTCGAAATCGCTTTGCGGGTGAATCCGCAGGATGCATTGGCGTTGTATTTACGTGCATATGTGAACCGGCAAACGGGGAAAGATGCCTGCGGTGATTTTGTAAAGGCGAATCAGCTGGGCTACCCGGTAGAGTTGATCTACCTCAAAGCATGCAGTAAATAATCCAGGTAAAAGACTGCTCAATAATGTGCCTTGAAAGCTGCGGCAGCTTTGGTTAATAGTGAATCGTCATTTCGCCGTCCGTTACTTCAGGATATTGGTCAATCTCGTCGTTGAAAAGCGTTATCTCGAAGGTACAGTGCAACACACCGGTTAGGGAATCGTTGGATAAAACCGTCAATGAACCGTGCGACCAGCCGAATACCGTATTGGAATCCTGGATATGGTAAATTGCGAACAAATCCGATTCGCCGTCTTCGAGCGCATACGTTCCCGGGGCAATTGATTTGCGGATTATGACAGCATACGTATTGTTGTCAACCTGCTGATAAACCTTGTAGGCTTCCACTCCCAACAGGTCTTCATCTATCAGTGACACAGAAACAACGGTAGCATGATAGGGAACTCCGTCTTTTTTGAGTTTAAAACTATTGGTCGAAGTGGAATTTGTGTTGGTCTTCGGTGTATTTTCCTTCTTCTTGCATGCGCTGAGAGGAAGCAGTAACAGGATTAAAATATAGAGGATGTTCGTTTTCATAAGATGGAAAAATGATCAATAGTGGATTTTAAAATGACCGTCTTTGATGTAAAACGGAGTCAAGTGATCAACCGCATCCATGTAGAATAGATCAAACTGGAAGCGGGCTTCTATCAGGTGGTTTACCGAATCATTTTGAATGACTTCGAATCTGGATTCCGCAACATAATAAACCAAATTCGGTTCG
This sequence comes from Fluviicola sp., assembly GCF_039596355.1. Lineage (GTDB taxonomy): Bacteria > Bacteroidota > Bacteroidia > Flavobacteriales_D > Crocinitomicaceae > Fluviicola. The sequence goes on from NZ_JBCNJW010000001.1 coordinate 147,236, forward strand.
ATATACATAAATGTGATGAGTTGGGGATCTGAAGAAGTCGTGTTGTAGGAATACACTCCCGGCTGCAGATTTTTGGGAATCTGTAAGAAACATTTCGCTTTTTTACTCTGAAATCCTGTTTCTGGTACTATCAGGTTCAAATGGGTACTATCAGGAAGTTGAGTCTGTACCAGGCTGCTGAAAAAAGGGTCTCCATTTCTCGTAAAGGAAAATAGAGCTGTAGAATTGGCAGTTCCCGATTCAGGGGAATGAACCTCCTTCTTGCATGAAAAAGCAAAAATACCGGCGAATAGTATGATTAAGATGTTGATTTTCATGGTCTAATTTTGAGAAAGATACGCAAATTTCAGCAACCGGACGGAAGATTTAACATTTATGTTTCGGACCTGCTGTTACCAGGGGCTGATCAGTACTTCTCCAAAATTGCCAACTATTTTTGTGGTTTTCCGTAATTCGGATTCCGTATTTTCCGTAATTGTCACCCGTTTGATAAAAAGTATATTCGTCTTGACAAATAAAGTTATTTTACAGTACGGCTTAAGCCATTAAGTATTGTTTATAACAGGGGACTTAATGCTTGAACACTCCTGAAATCAAAGTAGAGCGCTTAAACACTATTTACAAATGAAGAAAATGATCTGTCTTGGGATTTTGGTATTTACCACATCTCTTATTATTCAATCGTGTACTAAAAGTCAACAGGAAAGAACTCCTGAACCTGCTGAAAAATTCACTTCTACTATTACAGTGAAAGATGTGAAAAAAATAATTTCAGCATTGAATTCACAGGAGAAAATTCCTACATGGGTAGAAAAAGCGAAGAAATGGCTGAAAAATCACACAGGAACTCATCTGCAAAATAATTGCAATGGAAATAATCCTTGCGGGCCGTGTCCTGGTATTTGTATTTCGGTAGCCCTGATTGACAGCCCGGAAAATGGAACAGATGTGGCTAGTGCATCCGACTATGCAAGTGGATTAAGAGTTTATGGCTTAATGCTTGTTGAGCATGAATTGACGGGAGAAGAAGCGTTTTTATTTTTGTTTAAAAATGATGTTAATGATTATACGATAGATGGGTTCTTTTACCTGGAATCTGATGTAGAAACGAGTGCTGCAATCACTACGTCTTTCGGGAAGAACCAAATACAGTTTAAGGAAGGGAAATATCCGGTTGTTTATGATAGTACGACTGGGTATCATTATGCTTTAGTAGAGTCGACCATAAACTAAGAAATACAAATGCAATCGCATTGATGATAAATTGTCAATGTGATTGCATGCTGACAACCTGAATAGAATCATCGAACAGTTCCAAATTTCCGGAATTGAAGGAGCGGCAACCAATTTTAACTTTTCAAGTTCTCTTTTCTCAATTAACTCTTGTATCTTTACCAACAACTTTAGGGGTGGCGGTAACCTGTACTGTCTGAGAAATACCCTTTGAACCTGATGCGGTTAATACCGGCGTAGGGAAAAGTAAAATGAATACAGTCTTTGTAGTCATTCCTAAAGTGCGTATATTACAGATGGGATGACAATATCATTTAACAATCAGATCATTGAAGTGGAAGACCAAATGGTGCTTTCCGATTTTGTTTTTCACCAGCTTGGAGAAAAGCAAAACGGTGTTGCTGTTGCCATTAACGGTGAAGTAAAACCCAAAGCTAGCTGGGGAGAAACACAGCTGTGTGCAAATGATGAGGTGCTGCTTATCAAAGCGACTCAGGGAGGATAGGCTCCTTTTGTAAAGTCAGTGCTCCACGGTATGAACCGGGTACAAATGGATAAAATATAAATCGATGAGACACATGAAGATGATGGTTTTGACTACTTTTTTGACGTTTCAGTCAGTTGCGCAAACCAGCGACCCCTATCTTTGGTTAGAAGATGTAGAAGGCAAGCAGTCGATGGATTGGGTATTGGCTCAAAACAGGATCACTGCTGATAAGCTGACACGGGTGCAGGGATTTGACCAGCTCAAGCAGCGGTTCCTGGAAACCTTTAACGACAAGGATAAAATCATTTATCCGTCCATGGTCGGCAATTACATCTACCATTTGTTGCAGGATGAAGAACATGTACGGGGTGTTTGGCGTCGTTGCACCAAAGACGATTACCTGAAAAACACCCCGAAATGGGAAATCGTCCTGGATTTAGACGTATTGTCTGCAAAAGACGGGAAAAAATGGGTGTTTCACGGAGCACAGTTTTTAGAGCCTGCAAACACCATCTGCCTGGTGAGTTTATCAGATGGGGGAACAGATGAAGATGAAATCCGTGAGTTTGATGCAGTCAAAAAGGAATTCATAGCAAATGGTTTTTTCCTGCCTTCCAGTAAAGGAAGTGCTTCCTGGATCAATGAAAATGAATTGTTGATTTCCCGGAATTTCGGAGAAGGAACTACGACCACTTCAGGCTACCCGCGTTTTGTGAAACGTTTGAAGCGTGGGATGCCGCTTGAAAAAGCAACCACCCTGATGGAAGCCCCTGAAAATTTTATGGGCATTTGGGGTTCAACGGATTACGAAAAGGACAAATACGAAATCTATATCAACAAGTGGGAGAATTTCTACAACCACTCGATGTACTACGTCAACAACGATAAACCCGTATTGCTCAAATTCCCGGGTGATGCTCAGGTAAACGGTTTATATAAAGACCAGGATTTAGTGAGTTTGAACTCCGATTGGACGGTGGGGAAAGAAACTTTTAAAGCGGGTTCATTGGTGAGTATAAATCACAAGCAACTGTTGAACGGCGAATTGAATGTGAAATTGATCTACGCACCCGATGCAAAATCGAGTATTGACGGGGTTGCCATCACGAAAAACGGATTGATTATTACCCTGTTGCGAAACGTTCAGAATGAATTATTGACAGCGACTTTCGACAACTCAAAATGGACGATTAATCCGGTTAAAACAAATGCATTCGGTAGAATAGCGGTTGTGGACGCAGACAAAAATCAATCGGGGTATTTCTACTCCTTCAGCAGCTACGTCCAGGCACCGACGCTTTACTACGTAGATGGAAAGGATACGAAGGTGGTGCAGGCGCAGAAGCCTTTGTTTAAATCCGATAATTTAGTGGTAGAGCAATTCGAATCCACTTCCAAAGACGGAACCAAAATCCCGTATTACATTGTGCACCGGAAAGACATCCCATACGATGGCTCCAATCCCACATTGGTCTACGCATACGGAGGGTTCAATATTTCTCAAAAACCCAATTACAACGTAACAACCGGGATTGGATGGTTAGAGAAAGGCGGCGTGTATGTTGTTGCAAGCATTCGCGGAGGCGGAGAATTCGGGCCGGCATGGCACCAGGCGGCGATCAAAGAAAAACGCCAGAATGCATACGATGACTTTTATTCTGTTTGTGAAGACTTAATTGCCCGTAAAATCACTACACCGGCTCACATGGGAGCTTTCGGATGGAGCAACGGAGGATTGATGGCCGGAGTGGTTGCAACACAGCGCCCGGATTTGTTCAATGCGGTAATTATCGGAGCTCCTTTGCTGGATATGCAGCGCTACAATAAAATGCTTGCAGGAGCTAGTTGGATGGGAGAATACGGAAACCCGGATGTACCGGAAGAATGGGAATATATCAGCAAATATTCACCATACCACAACGTGGAAAAAGGGAAGAAATACCCGGAAGTGTTCTTTGTTACTTCAACCAAAGACGACCGTGTTCACCCGGCACATGCCCGTAAAATGGCAGCGAAGATGATGGAACAAGGTCACCCGATTTATTACTACGAAACAGTAGAGGGCGGCCACGGGGCTTCTTCTACGAATGATCAATCGGCATTTAATGCGGCGTTGATGTATAGTTATTTGGCAAAGCAATTGAAAACAACCGAATAAAGCCATTCGAATCCGAAAAAATAATTGAAACAACGATACACATGGGTATTCAGGCCATGAAAACAAGCGAAATATGAAAAAAGCAGATAAAACCCCCGAAGCGGGAAGTATTACAACCGGAGCCATTTCCGGATCGAAAAAGATTTATGTTCCGGGGAAAATCCACGATATCCGCGTAGCAATGCGCGAGATTACGCTGACGCCGACAAAATTGGCAAACGGTAAATTGGAAGAAAATGCTCCCGTAACTGTTTACGATACGGGAGGTGCCTACACCGATGAAAATGTTGTGATTGATGTCCGAAAAGGATTGCCACGCTTGCGTGAGCAGTGGATTTTGGATCGCGGAGATGTAGAAGAATTATCCGATGTAAGTTCCGAATACGGGAAAGAGCGCAAAAACGATGTGAAACTGGATGAACTGCGTTTCGAACACATCCGCAAACCGTTAAAAGCAAAGGCGGGAGCGAACGTGTCTCAATTGCACTACGCGAAACAGGGAATCATCACCCCGGAAATGGAATACATTGCTATTCGTGAAAACCAGCGTGTAGACGAGTTGAAAAACCAGCTGAACGGACAATACGAGACGCTGACAGCCCAGCACCAGGGAGAAAGCTTCGGGGCGAATACACCGAAAGGATACATTACCCCGGAATTTGTGCGCGATGAGATTGCTGCAGGACGTGCAATCATCCCGAACAACATCAACCACCCGGAGTCCGAACCGATGATTATCGGGCGTAACTTTTTGGTGAAGATCAACGCCAACATCGGGAACTCAGCTGTGACCTCTTCCATTGAAGAAGAAGTCGAAAAAGCAGTGTGGGCATGCCGTTGGGGAGCAGATACGATCATGGATCTTTCCACAGGTAAAAATATTCACGAAACCCGCGAATGGATCATCCGCAACTCACCGGTTCCGATCGGTACGGTTCCGATTTACCAGGCTTTGGAAAAAGTGAATGGTGTTGCGGAAGACCTGACCTGGGAAATTTTCCGCGATACGTTGATCGAGCAGGCGGAGCAAGGAGTTTCCTACTTCACGATTCACGCCGGAGTATTGCTGCGCTACATTCCATTGACCGCAAAACGCGTAACAGGAATTGTATCACGCGGTGGTTCGATTATGGCAAAATGGTGTTTGTCGCATCACAAAGAAAACTTCCTGTACACACATTTCGAAGAGATTTGTGAGATCATGAAAGCTTATGATGTGGCTTTCTCTTTGGGAGACGGACTGCGTCCGGGATCACTGGCAGACGCAAACGATGCCGCTCAATTCGGAGAATTGGAAACACTTGGAGAACTGACCAAAATTGCCTGGAAACACGATGTACAGGTCATGATTGAAGGTCCCGGACACGTTCCGATGCACATGATCAAAGAAAATATGGACAAGCAGTTGAAAGAATGCCACGAAGCACCTTTCTACACGCTCGGGCCTTTGACAACAGATATCGCACCGGGTTACGACCACATTACATCCGCAATCGGAGCAGCTATGATCGGTTGGTTCGGTACAGCCATGTTGTGCTATGTAACGCCAAAAGAACACTTGGGGCTTCCGAACCGCAAAGACGTAAAAGACGGTGTAATTACGTATAAACTGGCAGCTCATGCTGCGGATTTGGCAAAAGGTCACCCGGGAGCGCAATACCGCGACAATGCATTGAGCAAGGCGCGTTTTGAATTCCGTTGGGAAGATCAGTTCAACCTGTCTTTGGATCCGGATACGGCACGTGAGTTCCACGACGAAACATTACCGGCAGAAGGAGCAAAAATTGCCCATTTCTGTTCCATGTGCGGCCCGAAATTCTGTTCGATGAAAATCACACAGGATATCCGCGACGCTGCAGAATCTGGAATGTTTGAGAAATCAGAAGAATTTAAAACACAGGGAGGTCAGATTTATTCCTAATGATACTAGTCATTTCCGATAGTGAATTTCTACCCGGCGAAGCAGCCAGTATCAATGAGCTGTTTCGCGCAGGGCTGGATTTGTTCCACATCCGGAAATACCATGCATCGGAAGAAGAACTAAGCCATTTTATCCGTTCCATTGATGCCATGTTTCATCCGCAGTTAGTCCTGAATCATCATCACGATTTGGGGGTAAAACTCGGACTGAAGCGCTTTCATTTCTCTGAAAGAGACCGGGATCATTGGGAAGAATCCGGCTGGGCCGGGAAGAACCCGGAATGGAGTTATTCGACGTCGGTGCATACCATGGAAGAATACAATGCGTTGCCGGATCATTTTTCCTACGCCTTCCTGAGTCCGGTTTTTGACAGTATTTCAAAACCCGATTACCAGGCAGTCCGCTTTGATTTCGATCAAAAGAAGGAAAGTCCCGTAAAGCTGATCGGTTTGGGAGGAATCCAGGCAGAGAATGTGTCAGAAACCATTCAAATGGGATTTGACGGAGCCGCTCTTTTGGGCGCAATCTGGAATTCGGAACAACCGGTGGATTCATTTAAGGATATAGCATCAGAATTAAGAAAGAAAGTACTCAAACAATGAATTACAATCGTCCCATCGTATTAAGTATCGCTGGTTTCGATCCCACAGGCGGAGCAGGAGTGCTTGCCGATGTGAAAACATTTGAGCAACATAACTGCCTTGGTATGGCTGTCTTGACCGGTAATACCAACCAGACCGAAACGGATTTCATTTCGGTAGACTGGATGGAACGGGAGAAAATTATTTCTCAACTGACGCCGATACTGGAAAATTACCAGGTTTCGGCAGTAAAGATCGGAATAGTGGAAAATTTGGAGACCTTATCCGGAGTTCTCGATGTTGTAAGAGCTTCGGCTGTTTCCGTTCCGATTGTATGGGATCCTGTTCTGGCAGCTTCTTCCGGCTTCGAATTACACGAAGTATTTGACCGTACCCTGCAGGAAAAAATCCTGGGATCGGTAGACCTGGTTACTCCAAATGTGAACGAAGCCCGGAAACTGATCGGAGAAGAGGATGAAATTGAAGCTGCTTTTCAACTGGGAAATTATACTTCCGTTTTGCTGAAAGGTGGACACAGTACGGTCAGACAGGGAATCGACCTGCTGATCGAGAATCAAATTCCGAAGGAGATCGCAGGAGCAATCAGTAAAAAGCTGCGTCCGAAACATGGATCCGGCTGTATTCTTTCGGCTGCAATAGCATCCAATCTGGCATTGGGGGCCAATCTGCCTGATGCCTGCCGGAATGCAAAAAATTACATTGAGAGACGATTGGCAAGTAACACAAATTTGTTGGCATATCATGCTGGATAAAATACATTACATATCGCAGGGAACAACCTTTGACGAACAGGAAAAAGACATTCTGGAAGCATTGGAAGCCGGTTGCAGACTGATCCAGCTGCGTTTTAAGAAGGGAACGAAAGCAGAGATCACAGAACTGGCGAAAATCGCCAAAGTGCGCTGTGAGTTCCACGAAGCAAAACTGATCATCAATGACTGGGTTGAAATAGCCCATGAAATCGATGCAGACGGTGTGCATTTGGGTTTGACAGACACCACTATCCGGGAAGCACGTCAGTTGCTGGGGCCCGAAAAAATAATCGGAGGAACCGCGAATACGCTCGAAGATGTGTTGCAGCGGGTAAATGAACGGTGCGACTACGTGGGACTCGGCCCTTTCCGGTTTACAACCACGAAGGAGAAGCTGAGTCCGATCCTGGGATTGGAAGGATACCGCAAAACGCTGCAGGAATTGGCGGATAGAGGCCTGTCTATTCCCGTCTATGCAATCGGCGGAATCGAACTGGGAGATCTGGAAGCGTTGAAAGATACCGGTGTGTACGGAGTGGCGGTTTCCGGAATTATATCCAAATCGCCCGAAAAAGCACATACCGTGCAGGAAATGAGGCGAAAATTGAACTAGTTCTCGCAGAGTAGCGCTGAGAATTAAAATAAATGAGATGACAGAAAATGATATTTGGAATCTGTCTACGAAACAGCATTGACTTACGAACTCAGAAAAGAAGGTTTTGATGTCAAAGTTCAGTTTGGAGTACCTATGATGTATGAAGAAATTAAAATGGATGTTGGATTTGTTGGTGAATGAGAAAGTGATCGTAGAGATAAAATCGGTAGAGACGTTGTTGGATGTACGTCACAAACAATTACTGACATATCGCAAACTAACAGGACATAAACTGGGATTATTGATCAATTTCAATTCTTACCCGTTGAAAGATTCAATTGTAAGAATCGTAAATAAGTTATAAAACTATGCGTGGCTCTGCGTTTTACTCAGTGGTCTCTGCGAGAAATAAAAAATACTATGCTCAAAATAGCAGATAAAGAATTTAAATCACGTTTGTTTCTGGGAACCGGAAAATTTGGTTCTTCAAAGCAAATGGAAGAAGCGGTTTTAGCATCGGAAAGCGAGTTGGTGACCGTTGCTTTAAAACGCGTAGACCTGGAAACAGAAACAGATGACCTGCTGGCGCATTTGAATCATCCGCATATCGGATTGCTTCCGAATACTTCCGGTGCAAGAAATGCCAAAGAAGCCGTTTTTGCGGCCCAGCTTGCGCGGGATGCGATGGAAACAAACTGGCTGAAACTGGAGATTCACCCGGATCCGAAATACTTGCTGCCAGACCCGATTGAAACATTGAAGGCGGTAGAAGAGCTGGCAAAGATGGGATTTGTGATCTTGCCGTATATCCACGCAGATCCGGTATTGTGTAAACGCCTGGAAGATGCAGGAACTGCCGCAGTCATGCCTTTGGGAGCGCCGATTGGAACGAATAAAGGATTGAAAACACTGGATTTCCTGGAAATCATCATCGAACAGAGCAAAGTTCCGGTGATTGTAGACGCAGGAATCGGAGCACCGTCTCATGCCGCTCATGCCATGGAATTGGGAGCGGATGCTGTTTTGGTCAATACGGCTATTGCAGTAGCACGAAATCCGAAGGAAATGGCCCTGGCCTTTAAAATGGCCGTGGAATCCGGAAGAATGGCTTATGAATCCGGATTGGGAGCGGTGTCTAAATCAGCCAGTGCTTCAAGCCCGCTGACAGGATTTTTGAATTTATAACGGATTGTAAGAACTCTTGAAACAACTAGATATGGAGCCGGATAAATCGAATTATTCTGAATTGATTCATGAGATCGGTACTTTGCTTGTAAAAGGAAGGGAGCAGGCTGTACAATCGATCAATACCATTTTGGTAAAAACTTATTGGTTGATCGGCCGGCATATCGTAGAATTTGAACAGGGAGGAAAAGAAAAGTCAGTTTACGGAAGCAATCTGTTGGATCAGTTGTCGAGAGACCTAACGACTCTTTATGGTAAAGGATTTAGCAGGTCCAACTTGATATATATGCGAAAGTTGTATATGTTTTTTCCAAATGGTGAGACGCTGTCTCACAAATTAAGTTGGTCTCATTATTTTGAGGTTTTGAAATCCGAAAATGAGTTGGAAATAAGCTTTTAAGATCATGTTCTGGTAGAGTATGCAACAGAAAATATCGGTAATCAGTTATTTGTGAGTAAATATCAGCTTTATCTCCCTGAAAAAGAACAGCTCGAGCGGGAATTGGTGCGTTTACTGGACAAGGAAGATTAAACGTTAAAAACAAGACAAGTTCAAAGTGGTTTTGATCCGGGGATGAAGACCACTGATAGAAAAATAGATGAAAATGAATTTTACAGCACTTTTTCAAAACACCAGCTGGGACGAAGTAAAAGCTTCCATCTACGCGAAAACGGCGAAAGATGTAGAGCGGGCTTTGGCGAAGGAAAAACGGGATCTGGAGGATTTTAAAGCGCTGATCTCGCCGGCTGCCGAACCATACCTGGAGCAGATGGCACAGATCAGCCATCAGTTGACGCAAAAACGCTTTGGGAAAACCATCCAGCTTTACACGCCGATGTATCTGAGTAACGAATGCAACAACATTTGTACGTATTGCGGATTCAGCTTCGACAATAAAATCCGTCGGAAAACATTGAATGATGATGAAATTCGCCAGGAAGTTGACTTCTTGAAGGAACGTGGTTTTAATCATATTCTCCTGGTAACGGGAGAGGCCAATCATACCGTTCATATGCCGTATTTCAAACACGCATTGGAATTGATGCGCAATGATTTTGCCAATATTTCGATGGAAGTACAGCCTTTGGATTTGGAAGAGTACAAAGAATTGCATGAAGCGGGAGTGTATTCGGTGCTGGTGTACCAGGAAACGTATCACCAGGATGTATACAAAGCCTATCATCCGAAGGGGAAAAAATCGAATTTTACCTACCGGTTGGATACCCCGGATCGTTGTGGAGAAGCCGGAATTCATAAAATTGGTCTGGGAGTTCTCTTAGGGCTGGAAGACTGGCGCACGGATTCGTTCTTTTGCGCCATGCACCTGGATTACCTGCAAAAAACATACTGGAAGTCGAAATACTCGATCTCTTTTCCGCGCATGCGTCCGGCAGAAGGAATCATTGAGCCGAATGTGATTGTCGGAGACAAAGAATTGGTACAGCTGCTCTGTGCTTACCGCTTGTTGAACGAAGACGTGGAATTATCCATGTCTACACGTGAATCGGAGCATTTCAGAAACAACGTCATTCCTTTGGGGGTTACAACGATGAGTGCCGGTTCGAAAACCAATCCGGGAGGATATGTCGTGGAACCGGAATCACTGGAACAGTTTGAAATCTCAGACGAGCGATCTGTAGAAGAAATTGCGGCATTGATCCGGAATCACGGTTACGAAGCGGTCTGGAAAGACTGGGATCGTAGTTTCGTGAGGGGGAAGAATGACGAATCTCTGAGCGAAACCACTTCCTTCTAATTCATTAAAAAGCGATCATGTTTAGCGAAAACGAAGCAAAGCGTTATTCCAAACAAACCATCCTGGATGAGGTGGGCTTGCTGGGACAGGTGAAACTGAAAAATGCCCGTGTAGCAGTTATCGGAGCCGGAGGTTTGGGCTGTCCGCTGATTCAATACCTGGCAGCCAGTGGAGTTGGAACAATCGGAATTGTGGATTTTGATGTCATTGAACACTCCAATCTGCACCGGCAGATTTTGTACGGTCCGGCAGATGTAGGTCGAAAAAAAGCTGTTGTGGCAAAGGAAAAAGCATTGTTCCAGAATCCGGATGCGGGAATCGAACTGTTTGATTGTGCCTTGACGGATGAAAATGCAGAAGAAATCCTTTCACAGTTTGATTTGGTGATCGATGGCTGTGATAACTTCTTAACGCGTTATGCTGTAAACGATGCTTGCGTAAAACTTGGATTGCCGTTGGTGTACGGAAGTATTCTCGGTTTCCAGGGACAGCTTGCGGTTTTTAATTACGCAGGAAGCAAAAATCTGAGGGATATTTTCCCTGAACCGCCGAATGCAGAAGATGTGCCGAATTGTTCGGATAACGGCGTTTTGGGAGTTGTTCCGGGAATCATTGGTACGCTCATGGCAAATGAAGCGTTGAAATGCTTGCTGGACTTGACCGTTTTAACAAATACGTATCTGGTGATTGATCTGCTTTCCATGAAGCAGACGGCTTTGAAGTACTAAGCCAATCCCTCAATTCCTTCTCAAGGAAGAAGACGCATTCTCCAGCTGCAACCCTCTCAGAAAATTCCGGAGGAATTGATCCCCGCAAACACGGTAGTGCTGGTGTTTCGGATCGCGGAAAAAGGCATTTAATTCTGCTTTCCCGATCCGGATATCTGCTTTTTTCAGCGTTTCGATAATGTCATCGTCTTTAAATGACAGCGCGATTTTTAATTTGCGCAGGATTATGTTGTTGTTCAAGGTTGATTCCGGAACAGGAATGATTCCGTCTTTCAGCCCCCGTTTTTCAGCAATCAAACCGTTCAGCAGAGCTGCCAGGGCTTCATCCGGCATCACTTTAAATCCTTCATACTGCTCCTGTTTCATCCAGGCAAAAATATCAAGAGGCGATACAATGTATTCAACGGATTTGAAAAGCTGCCCGATTTTTTCTTCGTCCCATTGGAAGATTTTGCGGAGTTTATAAAAGACGTAATTGTTATCCATAAAGCAAAATTACCAATATTTGGCTTACTTTGTCGTTTGTCACTTGATTCACCACCACATGAAAGCAAAACTCATTCTGATCCTATGCCTCAATACACTTTGGGGATTGGCACAACCGCAACCTGATTCGATCCGTGTGCTCCCGGCATTGAACCGGCAGGTACTCGATACGGCAATTCGTTACGGGAGAATGATTTCCCCGACATATGAAGGCGCAGTTTGTACCGAATTTGTAATGGGAATATTGGGACATTTCATGTCGCTGACGACTGAAGATACAGTCAATATCCGGATCGACCAGCCGCGGGAAAGCATCAAAGAAGTGTACCGGCAGATCGAAAACGGTTCACCTTATCCGAAAGGAGTGGTTTATGCTTTGGAATTCAATGGAAAAGGAATTGAAATCACGAATAAAGCAGAAGTGTTACCCGGAGATTTTGTGCAATTCTGGTATCCGAATTCCTGGGGACATTGTGGAATTGTAGAGCGCATCGACCTGGAAAATAAAGTGCTGTGGCTGCATTCTTCTTACCCGAGTACTTCCGGATATGGTATTCAACCGTTTCACATGCCGGAATATTGTCACTTTGTACGTTTGAAACTGTGAAATAAATCCGTTTTTAATTTTGGTCCTCATCGTATTCATGGAATGTTGATGTCGAAGCGCAAAAATATTGGAATTGAAGTAGTAAGAATCATTTTTGCACCTATTTTTGCAGAAAATTAAGTCTCAGTGAAGAAACTTTTAAGAAATAAGTGGTTTAAAATACCTTATTACACGCTGTTGTACGCTTTTGCGATCGCAGGATTCTTTTTGATCGGAAGTTATGTTGCTATTCAACTCGGACTCACCAAAGAATCCGGGAGTGTGGATGCAAACAACCGCTATTTCCAGGAAATGCAGGACAAATACAACCAGGATTTCAAGGTCGACAGTGCTACGATGATTCAAAAACGTTACGAAGCCATGGAGCGAATCATTGTTTTGAATGAGTATTACCCGCAAAATGCACAGCATATTCTTTCTGTTCTTCAAACAGGTGCCGATGGCTATGAAGTATTGCGCATGCTGGATGCTGTGGATTTACAATTGAAAGAAAACAAACCCTATCAGAAGGCCCTGTCCAAAATTAAGTTCAATGCGAAACGGTCGAAAGAAGTGAGCATGCTGAGCGCTTTTGACTGGATGAATATTGCCGAATGGAAAACCTTTAAAGAAGCCGTTGCAAAAGACAAAAAACTGATTGATTCGGTTGCGAGTCAGACCGGGGTGGAAGGCCGTTTGATTGTTGCCTGCCTGGTCGGGGAGCAAATCCGCTTGTTTAATTCTTCCCGCGAAGCTTATAAAAAATGGATCGGGCCGTTGAAAGTACTTTCCGTCGAATCGCAATTTTCATTCGGTGTAACCGGAATCAAAGAACATACGGCAAAAAACATCGAACAGCACCTGAGAAATCCGAACAGCGTCTATTACCTGGGACCTCAATACGAGCAATTGTTGAGCTTCAAAGGTCAGGACACGGCTGCTGTAAACAAAGAACGCATCGACCGTTTGACGGATTTTCACAATCATTATTACTCCTACATGTATGCCGCGATTTTCCTGAAACAAGTGAAAATGCAGTGGGAGAGAGCCGGTTTCCCGATTGATAAACGCCCTGAAATCCTGGCAACGCTGTTCAATGTCGGATATCCGCAGTCGAAACCGAAATCGAACCCGCGCGTGGGAGGCTCCACCATTAAAATTGACGAAAAACCCTATTCTTTCGGAGCAATTGCTTACCAGTTCTACTATTCCGGCGAGCTGTTTGATCTGTTCCCGTTTGAAAAGAAGAAGTTTGACTGGAATGAGGAAGTCTAAAATAATCGTATGCGCACTGGTGTTTGCAGGAAATTTCACTGCATTTGGCCAGGACGGAACCGATACACTTTACAAACGACCGAAAGATACGATGGATCTGGTGGTCAGTTGGCAGCAGGTAGGGAAAGGAGTTTCCTTTTGCGAAACCGATGCTCCGCTGAGATCACCGATCGGAGATTCGAAACTCACGATGTTAAAGATCGACCCGAAACAGGCACAGTTTGATCTATTCACCGCTTCCGGAATGGACAGTATTTCCAGATCAGTCAAAACGTGGGCAGATACGATGAACCTGAATATCGTATTTAATGCCGGAATGTATGACCTGGCGAAGCCGCTCATCAGCAGAGGTTTGTTGAAAAACGGACCGCACGACAACCAATGGGCTTACAAAGAAGGCTGGAATGTGATGTTTGCCATGAATCCGGTTGATTCGCTGAACAACATGGATGCGGTGGTATACGATATGGAATGTACACCGTATGACCAGATCAAAGATAAATACACGAGTTTTGCTCAGGGACTTCGAATGCTCGATTGTTCCGGAAACCCGATGAACTGGAAAAAGCGCGTGCAGGCTTGCAGTATGTTGGTTTGCGCTCACGATAACGAAGACAACCTGATTATTCTTTTTTGCCGGTCGCCTTATACACATAATCAAATGATCGGTTTCATGCAGCAGTTCCCTGTTGCTCTCCACAATGCTATTTACATGGAAGGAGGCCCCGAAACGAGTCTGTATGTGCATATCGGGGATTTCTGCCTTCAGAAAGTCGGAAGCTACGTATCTGATACGTATGCGAAAGACACCAACGAATCTTATTGGAGACTTCCGAATGTGATTGGAATTCGGGTAAAAAAATAACACCTTTAGTGCGGTCTCAAAGCCTCTTATTCAGATGAAGGAAAAGATGTTTTTTGGATAATCCATTCTTTTTCAGTAGTTTTATGTAGCTATTCACGAATAAGTATATAAACATTGGACGATAAGCATAAAATTGATGAAGATTTTAAGTTTTTATTGGATCAGTTTATAAAGAGTGAAATTCATGAATAGAAAACGCTTCAAAAAAGGAGTGTGCTATTTTATCGTCGAAAGAATATATAATCGGGGAAAGAAAGGACATGGCCCTATATTTGGAGCAGTAAAAATTGATATTGACGAACGATTGATCGTAATCACCGGTATATAGCATATCAATTGGCAGGGTTTGACTTTGAAATTCAAGCCTATTGCAAGAACTTTTCCGATAAACCTCCGTATAGAAATATCCGGGATATTGTGATTGATGTAGACAGTGACTGGGATAGAAATAACCCTGAAAAAGTTAAATATTGTAATGATGGTTTCTTAGACCATTTATAGAAAAGATGAAGGTGTTTTTAGATATTGATGGAGTAATGGTTCATGCCAATCCGTATCGAAAGGTAGATATGGAGGATGACGGTTTCTACAGATTTAAATCTGAAGCAGTATCTGCTATTAATACCATCGAAAACGCTGAAATTATTTTGTCAACCTCGCATAGACGTCGTTATTCTCTCATGCAGTGGAAAAGATTGTTTAAACGGAGAGGAGTCAATTTTAGCAAAATTTCGATCATTGATTCGGATTTCTCCACGCATGTGTCCAGGAAAGAAGAAATCGAAGCCTGGATTGAGACCCATCATTTGGATTACAATGATTTGATCATTATTGATGATGATAAATCACTCTATAATCTCAAATCTCCGTTAAAGGAACGGGTTGTTCTAACAGAACCCTATGTAGGATTAAATGATGCCGCCGGGATTTATAAAGTTTTACAAACAACAAAATATGAGTGATTTTTATCTGACAACCGTCACAAATCCGTTGTATTTCGTTTTTGTACCTACTGAGTTACTGACAACAAGCACGTAGGTATAAACACCATCCGGAACCATGAATCCTTCTTTGGTTTTTCCATCCCAGGTTAGTTCATCGTGGTAGAATTCTTTGATGAGATTTCCCCAGCGGTTAACGATAAATCCTTCTTCGAGGAAACCACCTGTAATGCTGATCGCAAAGAAATCATTGATATTGTCGTTGTTTGGAGTGAAAATGTTCGGAATATATACTGCATAGTCTTCCACGCTGCAGTCTTCAAACACGATGTGAGTTGTATGAGTCGTCGGACATCCGTTTTGATCAACAATATTCACGACCACATTATCCGATACATAATACCATGTTCCCTGAACGTTTACAGAATCACCTTCACAGCGTGTAATGTCCTGAGAAGTCGGGGTAACGGGATAAAAAGACAGATTCAGGATATGTGTACTGTCACACCCGTTTTGTCCTGTGAACTGGAACGGATATGAACCAGCAGTTGTAAATGTCTGGCCATTGAACGTATAGCTTGATCCCGGGCAGATGGAGTGAGACTCATTGGTTGTTTGTGGAGTACATCCCGTTACAACGATTGTTTGACAGTCCTGTGAAGCACAAGCTCCCGCGCCAACAGAGTAACAAATCTGGTATGTTCCTGCTCCTGCAGTCTGCGGATTGAATACTCCCGCTGAAGTGATACAAGCTCCGCAATCAGCGGCCCATGTTCCGCCGTTACTTGCTGCAATAAATTGAACCGGAGCATCAGAAGTGGAGAATGGACCTGTTGTTTGGATCGTCGGGTCTTGCATGGTTGTTCCTGCTGAAACAGTTCCGGAAGCAGTCCCGGTACACCCGTTTTGATCTGTTACCGTTACGGAATATGTTCCCGGACATTGATTGGTAATCGTTGCTGTTGTTGCAGGAACCGACCAGGAATAGCTGTAAGGAGCAGAACCTCCGGAAACTGTTGAAGAAACAGATCCGTCACAAGCCCCCTGGCATGTTTCGTTTACCGCACTTGCTGTTACGGAAATCCCGGTGCCGCTTGAGATAGTAGCCTGAGCAGTTCCGGTACACCCGTTTTGATCTGTTACCGTTACGGAGTACGTTCCCGGGCATCGGTTGGTAATGTTTGCTGTTGTTGCAGGAACCGACCAGGAATAGCTGTAAGGAGCAGAACCTCCGGAAACCGTTGTTGAAACAGAACCGTCACAAACACCCTGGCATGTTTCATTTACCGCCGTAGCTGTTACGGAAACTCCCGGATTACTTCCAACTACAGCCTGTGCTGTTGCCGAACATCCGTTTTGATCCGTTACGGTTACCACATATGTGTTCGGGCACACGTTTGAAACAGTCGCTGTTGTTGCAGTTGTGTTTGTCCATGAATAAGTATAAGGAGTTGTCCCGCCGGTAGCCGTGGCAGTTACCGATCCGTTACAGGCATTCTGACACGTTTCATTGGTTGCCGATACTGTAACTGCGATAGTACTTGAGCTGTTTGTAACAGTTGTCTGTGCAGTGATCGAACATCCTCCGGCATCTGTAACGGTTACTGTGTAGGTTCCGGCACACAAACCTGTAAGTGTTGCTGTGGTTGCAGAACTTCCAGACCAGGAATACGTATACGGGGCAGTTCCTCCTGAAGCAGTTACAGTTGCCGTTCCGGTACAGGTAGAACCACATCCCGTAGGAGTTGAGGTAGCTGTTGCCTGAAGTACGTTAGCGATCCCACATTGCGGGTTCATTGAAGCGATCCACGCGCTGTTTGCAGAATTGTTTGCTGCTCCCGGAGTTTCATCCGTACCAACATTCCCCGATGTCCAGTTAGCCTGTAATGATGGGTTGTTATTCGTATTGTTCGTCATGGAGAAAACTTTTCCGCTTGCTCCACCTGAAAAATAAATGATCGTATTGTTTGAATTGTTTCCGTAGCTCACTGCATGAGAAGGTGTGCTGGCAGTAATGCTGGATAAAATCAGGAAAGAATCTCCTGAATTGGCCATTGCAACCTGGTTCCAGGATCCCGCACCGGCAAACCAGCTGGCATTTGCAGGGTAAGAACTGTTGCTGGAAGTAGGGCTGGTACTTTGTCCTTCGAATAGCGTGGAACTTACCGGAATAATCAGGCGGCAGTTTCCGTCAGTCATGCTTAAATCATCCGGTGGAATAGCTGAGTTTCGGTCTGATTCGTTGTAGATAACGATCATTGTTCCTTGTGGAATACAGCTCCAAAAAGTATTGTTGGCAAAGCGAATAGCTCCCTGTGCAATTCCGGTACCGCTTCCGGCCGCGAAATAACCATTGTTGTCATCCAAAACAATCCCTCTCAAATCCATACAAGGAGTCGGAGTTTGACAACTTGGGGTTCCGATCACCAATAATTCTACATATTCGGCAGAACCGGTTCCCTGGGAAACCTCATTGATGATGAGTTGTTGTGAATAGGATCGCGATGAAAAAACGATGAAAAAACTAACAAGTACGCCAAACAAACGCATTTTGTGAATGAAAAAAAACTCTAATTGAATCTGGTTTCAGCAACATCTTTGTGCATCAAGGAGGACAAATTCAATTTTCCGGCGCAAAGATAGGGCGAAATAGTCAAAATTTTAAATGTGCGATGTTATGAAATGGTTATTATGTTGTAATGAAATGACAAGATTTAGTGAACTCCTCTCTAAATGGTTAATTTTCAATAAATGAATGTGTTATAAAAAACATTCGGTTTAAATCTTTTCTTTGCAATTAAACTTTCCCGGAAACATCCGTTCTAAGAGTTACTTGAACTGAACGAATGACGCTGGAACGATTGTATGAAAAATATGCTCCGCAGGTATTTAACCTCGCTTTACAATACGTTCAGAACGTGCATGACGCGGAGGAAATTACACAGGATGTTTTCGTTGCGGTACATCATTCATTGGCATCTTTCCGGCAGGATTCCGGTCATGGAACCTGGATTTACCGGATCACCATCAACAAATCACTGGATTTTATCAAAGCAAAAAAACGCAAGAAACGGTTTTCGTGGTTTACATCACCCCTGAATGATTACGATTCCGTGGAATTTGCGCATCCCGGGGTGCTGATGGAGAACAGGGAAGAAACCGAATTCATTTTTACCTGCATTCATGCACTGCCTGACAATCAGAAAACCGCTTTGATCCTCAATAAAATCGAGCAGTTGTCTGTGCCTCAGATTGCCGAAATCATGAACCTGAATGCCAAGGCGGTTGAATCGTTGATTCACCGTGGAAAGGGAAATCTGGAAAAATTATTGAATGAACGAAGGAGTTGAATAGAAATGTCGTCTAATATGGAAAACGGAACAAATATGAACACCACGGATGAAATGCTTCGTCAGATAAAAAGGGTGGAACCGACGCCTTTTTTGTTTACGCGGATCCAGGCCAAACTGGAAGAGCAGTTCTCATTGCGTGTGTCCAAAAAAATGGCCTGGGGCTGCGCCATGGGAATGGTGGTGCTGATCGGGCTGAATATCTGGATCTTTAATCACCATCAGCACGAGCGGCAGGATGATTTGGTACAGCAGTTGAATTTGGTCGAATCACAACAAATTTACCAATGAGCAGAATCCGATTTTATCAGGTGATCTCGGGCGTTTTGCTGTTATTGAACGGTGTTCTGCTATTTACCTTGTTCCAGGGAGTTCGACCTGCACGACCACGTTTTGAAGGTCCGCGCAACGAGATCATTGAACGTCTGCATTTTACACCGGAGCAAGAAGTGAAATACGATGCCCTGATCCGGAAGCACCAGCAGGGAATCCGGGAGCAGGAAGCCTTATTGATTCAAAAGAAGAATGAATTGTATGCTGACCTGAACCGCAAAGACAATGATTCAATAATCGAAGATTTGGCTCAGATTCAGAGAAATATCGAACAGATTCACTTGCAGCATTTTCGAGAGATCGAACAGGTGTGTACGCCGGAACAGAAAGTTTATTTCAAAGCGCTTCAAAAAGAGATTGCTCAATTATTCACCCGCCGGATGAAACCGAAACGACCATGAGAAACGGACTGTTTTTGGTGCTGTTGTTCCTGGCTATTAGATTGAATGCACAGGTCGGGGTTAAGTTTCAAGTGACGTATCAGGACCGGGCATTGGCATTGAACGATACCCTTACAGACTCTGTGACACAGGAAAAAATAGTCTTTAAAACCGTGAAATTCTATATTTCAAACCCGGAACTGGTCAATGGAAACCAAGTGATCTGCTCCGATCCGAAGCCTTTTCACTTGCTTGACCTGGAGTTTCCGGAGAGCCTGAGTTGGAATCTGCCTTGTGCCAAAACCGGTTTTTCGGCTTTCCGCTTTGGTTTTGGAATTGATAGTTTAACCAACGTTTCCGGTGCATTCGGAGATGATCTGGATCCGGTGAACGGCATGTACTGGGCCTGGCAAAGCGGTTATATCAATTGCAAGCTGGAAGGCTATGCATCTTTTTCAACTGCCCGGGATCATGCGTTTGAATACCATTTAGGAGGCTATTCCGGGATACAGAAAGCGTATCAAACCGTGGTTTTTCCGGTTGGTAAAACAAATCAGTTGACTGTTCTGCTGGATTTGGAAGCATTTATCCGCCAGGTTGATATGCAGCATCTGAGTCATTTGATGTCACCGTCAGAAACCGCGGCCAAACTGGCTTTGGTATTAAGTCAAAGTTTTGAGTAAAGAAGATGAAGCGGATCGATACATATTGCTTTTTGCTACTCCTGTTTTGCGCCTGCTCTTTTTTGCTGCATAGAGAAGAAGCACTGTTTCCGCAGTCGTGGCCCGAACCGGTATACAATTTCCGTAAAAATCCACTGGATTCAGCAACGATCCAACTGGGAAGAACCTTGTTTTATGACCCGGTTTTATCTGTAGACAGCATGATTTCCTGTGCTTCCTGTCATTCGCCGTATAATGCATTTACACACATTGATCATGCACTGAGTCATGGGGTCAAAGACCGGATCGGGACGCGTAACTCTCCGGTACTGATTAATCTGGCCTGGGGCAAAAGTTTTATGTGGGACGGGGCGGTTAATCACCTGGATATGCAGGCGCTTGCCCCTTTGGAAAATCATCTGGAAATGGATGAGAAATTGCCGCATGTCATCCAAAAGATTTCCCGTCAGGAGAAATACCGGCGTTTGTTCCGCGCTGCTTTTCACAGCGAAGACATTACCGGAGAACGTTTTCTGAAAGCCATTTCCCAGTTTATGCTCACACTGGTTAGTTCCGATTCGAAATACGACCGGGTGATGCGGGGAGACAACATGGCAGCCTTCACCGAACGGGAACAAAAGGGATATGAACTCTTCAAACAGCATTGTGCTTCCTGTCATTCGGAACCCTTGTTTACCAATCAGACTTTCCAGAATAACGGCCTGGCTCCGGATTCTGTTCTCATGGACATCGGCAGGATGAAAGTGACCCGGAAAAAAGCAGATTCCCTGAAGTTCAAAGTTCCCACACTGCGGAATATCGAACGCTCAGCACCGTATATGCACGACGGAAGGTATCGTAGTTTGCAGATGGTTTTGTTCCATTATTCCTCGGATATACATTCTTCTCCCACACTGGCACCGCAGCTCCGGAACGGGATTCGGCTATCGGAAGAAGAGAAAACTCAGGTGATTGCCTTTTTGAAAACATTGACTGACAACACCTTTTTGACCAATAAACAATTTCAATATCCGAGAGTTTTATAGACTTTGTCCTGAATGGATAGCATATAATTAGCCTATCAATTTTGCGTAAGATGGGTTCGATCCGTTTGTCAGTAATGATGAGCGGATCGTTTTTTTTCATCTGTACGAAGGAATGAACCAAAAACGTCGTCTAACTTTCTAAACTGTACTTGTTATGAAAAATATCTCAGCGATCCTGTTGGCTTTTTCGACCGGGATCTCCTTTTCCCAGGGGCCGGCAGTCACGTCCTGGCTTCAGAATACTTCGCTTACAGGGAGTCATTATGTGAGCGGAAATTCAACACCGATTCAGGATAATATTCCTGTCAACACACAATTGGTTCAATACTCCGCTTCGTGGGTGTATGTCACGACGCACGGAATTCCTTCTTATCCAACAGGACCTTTCCCCGGAAATCCCAGTCAGGCGAGTGACCAGAATGCTATTTTTAAAATTCCACTGAATCCTTCTCAGAATATGGGAACTCCTACTTCAACAAATATGGGAAACATTGGGATTTTTATCAATGGAGTCGCCCTGTTTGATTACGCTGATGGCGTTTCCTGGAAAAACTCCACGAATTCACCGGCAGGCGGCCCTTTGGGAGGAAGTGGAGACGGAGTGTGGAACAGAGATGCGGTAGTCGCAGAGCTTGGAGGTTTCGATTGTGCGAAAGGTCACCCGGCAATGGGAAATTACCATCACCACCAGAATCCGAGTGCTTTTGATCTGGATCTGCAGGTGATTTCGACTGTCTGCAACCTCTATGATTCCGATGGTTTATATGCGATTGACAGCACGGTACATTCTCCGTTGATCGGTTTTGCTTATGATGGTTTCCCGATTTACGGTGCATACGGTTACAAAAATGCGGACGGTACGGGAGGAATTGTACGGATTAAATCCTCTTTTTCATTACGAAATATCACGGTTCGAAATACCTATTATGACGGAAGTTCGGTAACTGCAGGTCCGAATGTCAGCTCGACTTATCCGTTGGGATATTTCCGTGAAGATTATGAATTCACAGCACCGGTAAGTGCAGATTACCTCGATATTCACAACGGACGTTTTTGTGTTACGCCGGAGTATCCTGCCGGAACTTACTGTTATTTCGCTACGGTAGATGAAAACTGGAATTCGGCTTATCCGTATGTGGTGGGCCCGACATTTTATGGAAACAAAACGGCTTCGAGAGTTACTTCAGTAGGAGAGACCACCACGACTTACACTCCTGCAACCAGTGGTTTGTCGCAGTCGGAGCTGGAAAATCTGAATATCGAACTCTTCCCGAATCCGGCAACTGATTTGGTCACCATCCAGGTAAATGGTTTGGTGAAAGAAAACCTGACGGTTGAATTGACAGATTTTTCGGGGCGAAAAGTAATGGACAAACTCATTCCTGCCGGAAGTACGATTACCTTTTTTAATACTGAAACGCTGTACGCCGGGGATTACATTGTTCGCATAAAAACTTCAGGTAGTTCCATTACCCGGAAGTTGCTCATTGTAAAATGAGTGATTGAAGATTATATCAAAACGCAGGCTCGCGTAGTCTGCGTTTTTTTGTCTGTAATTGATTGATTTCCAATTCACTTTTGTGAAGGGTGGTTTCCCGAAATTGGGAAAACCCGAATTCCCAATATTGGGACGGATCTGAAAATCAGTAAATTACCCCAGATTCACCTGAATCTTGACCAAATCGGAATAAACACCGCTGGTAGCCATCAAATCAGAGTGATTTCCGCTTTCCACGATTTTCCCTTGCTGCAATACCAGAATTTTATCTGCGTTTCGGATGGTGCTCAAACGGTGGGCAATCACGATACACGTGCGTCCCTGCATCAGTTTTTCCAATGCATCCTGAACCACTCTTTCGGATTCCGAATCCAAAGCAGAAGTTGCTTCATCGAGGATGAGGATGGTGGGGTTTTTCAGAATGGCTCTTGCAATGGCAATACGTTGTTTTTGTCCGCCTGAAAGCTGGATTCCACGGTCTCCGACCTGTGTTTTAAATCCGTCAGGGAAGCTGGTGATGAAATCGTATGCATTGGCTTGTTTTGCGGCACTGATAATCGCTTCTTCGCTGGCGTCCGGATTTCCGAATGCAATGTTTTCGAAGATCGTTCCTGCAAAAAGGAGTACATCCTGCGGTACAATCGCAATGTGTTTTCTCAGGTACTTGATGTCAATCGTATCGGCATTGGTATCTCCGAAGTAAATAGCACCCTTGTTTACTTTGTAATAATTCAGAACCAGGGAGGAAATAGTCGTTTTACCACCACCGGAAGTTCCGACCAAAGCCAGGGTTTCATTCCTGTTCAGCTCAAAGGAGATGCCTTTCAATACTTCTACCTCGGCACGCTGCGGATAAGAGAAATGAACATTCTCGAAACGGATTGAACCGTCGATTTCAGGTTTGTCTGTCCCATGGAACAATTCACCTTCGCTGATTTCGTTGATGATATCCATCAGTTTTTCCGTTCCACCGATTGTTTTTTGAATTCCGGTGTAGAATTCAGGAAGCGAACCGATACTTGCTGCCATTAATAAGGTTACCATCAGGAATGAGTACAAATCTCCCTGTGACAGTTCCGGGTGTCTTCCCTGAGTCATCAATAATCCCTGCCATACGATGAATACAATGGAACCGAACATGCAGAAGACCATGAAAGAAATAAATAATCCTCTCCAGATTCCACTTTTAATATTCAAACGTCTGATTTCTTCAATAGAAGACTTGAAACGCTTGATGAGGTAATTTTCGTTTGTAAACGCCTTGATGTTCCCGATTCCGGTCAACGATTCTTCTGCAATGGCATTGGCAGCCGCTGTTTGGTCCTGCGCATCTTTAGATAAACGTTTGATGAACCTTCCGAATAAAACAGCTACGATCATAATGACCGGAACCGTAGAAAGCATGATCAACGAAAGTTTCCAGGAAACAAAAGTCAGGTAGGCAATTCCTCCTACAACCATTACAATTTGTCTGAAAAATTCCGCTACAGTTGTCCGCAGGGTTTCCTGGATTTGAGTAATATCGGACGAAATACGGCTGGTTAGTTCCCCGACTGTATTGCGGTTGAAGAAATCCATTGGTAGGTGCAACATGCGCTGGAACACGTCATAACGCAAATCACGCAGGGCTTTTTCAGTAACATTTGTAAATAATACGACACGGAAATAGCTGAAAATAGCTTGTCCGCCAAACAAAGTGAAAAGAGTCACTGCAACCGTTGAAATGTTCGATAAATCGATCGCTTTGATGGCTTCAGCCATACTGGTCTGAGAACCACTGCTTAATCCGAGGAGCTGTCCGAGCAAAATAGGGAAGACCAGACCTGCCGAAGTAGATAAGACCAGGAAGATCCAGCCGATCGCATATTCAAAACGATAAGGCTTTAAATAGTGAAAGAGTTTGCGCGCTTTTTTATAGCTGTCACGAGTGAGATGAATCCGTTCTTTCTTAGCTTGTTTTGGTCGCAACATCTTTATTCCTATTTTTGTGCTACAAAAGTAATAGGAGAGAACCTTTAACAAACTTTTTTTTCGAATATTTTCGATTAAAACTTGAAAAATTGGAAAATCTACCTATCTTTGCACCCCATTCTGACAAATGCCTGACATTTCCAGGATTTGGGAATAGCAATAAAGAACATTCGAATAAAGAGATAGATCATGAAAAGAACGTTTCAACCGTCTGTAAGAAAGAGAAGAAACAAGCACGGATTCCGTAGCCGTATGGCGACTAAGAACGGACGTAAAGTATTGGCAGCACGTCGCCGTAAAGGACGTAAGAAACTGACAGTTTCTGACGAGCCTTTCCACAAGCGTTAATCGCCGGGAAACGTTTCTTGCAAAAGATATTACACCATCTTTCAGTAGTTACTGGAAGATGGTTTTTTTATGCCCGGTGGTTTGCCGTATACAATCATTTTTCCTGAAAGGGATGATTTTCGGTATTTTTTTATTTTTGCAGACCAATTCAAATCAATCAAATAAATAACCGATGAAAAGTCTATTACTCCTGTTAACACTCAGTATTTCTTCCCTGGTGTTTTCCCAGAAACAAAAAGTGACAATTGATAAAGATACGATTCGTGTAGACGAAGCACCATATGCAATCATTGAAAAGAAAGGTGGCGGTGCTCCGGTTTATACGATCAAATCCATGAACGGAACCGTGTTGATGAACTGGCAGTTTCTCGATTTCAACAATCCGAATAGAGTGAATAAGTCCAACCCGAACGGGCGTGTGACTTACTATCAGGTGACTTTTTTCAACGACAAACAACAGTGCGAGATTAGTCCGAGAATGCCGACCGAAAAAGGAGTGGCCAAATGCATCGTGGAAAACCAGTTGATTAAAGACGGAGCGATCGACCAGGAAGCAGAAAACAACTTTGTACTGATCTACGGGATGAAATTTTCGGAGGAGAAAAAAACAACCGGAGGATACCGCAGGTAGTAAGCGGTTCATCCTACTGCGTTTAAATCATTCTTTTCAACCATTCATATGGGGGAAATGGAAAAAAAGCACAATTGCGATCAATTATAGAAGTAATTGACATAAGTTTGCTTCAAAAAAAAGAATGAATCCTGATTTTGTCGATTTTCGCTCCGATACGGTTACCAAACCTTCCAAAGCAATGCTTGAAGCTATGTTTGGAGCTTCTGTAGGAGATGATGTGTATGGAGAAGACCCGGCAGTGAATGAATTACAAGACTTTGCCGCACAGCTTTTCGGAAAAGAGGCGGCCTTGTTTTGTGCAAGCGGGACTCAGACGAATCAAATTGCAATCAACATTCATGTGAAACCCGGAGGAGAAGTGATCTGTCACGAAGACAGCCACGTCTACAAATACGAAGGAGGAGGAATTGCTAAAAATTCCGGTGCATCCGTTCGTTTGCTCCAGGGAAACAGAGGAAGGCTGACTGCCAGCGAGATCGAAAAATGGATTATGCCGGACGACGTGCATTTTCCGGTGACACAACTGATTTCATTAGAAGATACAGCTAATCGCGGAGGTGGTGCTGTTTACGACTTTGCCGAAATTCAAAAGATCTCCCGACTGGCAAAAGAAAAACATATTCCGCTGCATCTCGACGGAGCACGCTTGTTCAATGCGCTTGCATTGAATGGAGTGGACCTGAAAACATACGCTGCCCAGTTTGATTCGATTTCTATCTGTCTTTCCAAAGGATTGGGAGCTCCGGTTGGGTCCTTGCTGCTCGGAACCACGGAATTTATCCATCAGGCCAGAAGAGTACGAAAAGTGATGGGAGGCGGAATGCGCCAGGCTGGATTTTTAGCCGCTGCAGGACTCTTTGCCTTAAAGAATAATGTCGTACGCCTGGAAGAAGATCACAAACATGCCCGCTTGCTGGAAGAAGCCTTTTTGACTTGCGATTGGGTTGAGAACAGTTTGCCGGTCGAAACCAATATTGTGGTACTGATTCTGAAAGAAGAATCTAAGCGCGATTTCTATATCGGAAAATTGGCTGATTCAGGGATCAAAGTCTCCTCATTTGGCCCGGGAATGATCCGTTTGGTGACACACCTGGATATTTCTGCAGATCAGGTTGCACGTACCATTGAGAAATTGAAAGAGCTATGACATCACTTGCCCCGATTGTTTGTTTTGTCCTGGTCTTGTCGTTCGTATCGTGCACGGATTCTAAAAAAGAGACGCTCACGCTGGATGAAATTTCCCATACGACCGATAAGTTCAAGGATGTAGACAAACCGCAAGAAATCTCAAAAATACAGGACGAAAAACCGCAGAGTGCGTATTTCCTCACAGCTTTTGATTCCTTATACAAAGATGCTTCCTGGTTCAAGCTGGATAGCTTGCTTTTCCCGGATCGCTTTGGTCCTTCCAAACTGGAGAAATGGTATCTCTTGAACCAAAAAGACAGCCTGGTGGCACTTCATTATGCGTTCAAAGACAGTTTGCGGACAAAAAATGCCTTTTTCAACTGGATTGACTGTTATGGGCCGAAATGTATTTCCTACCGTGTGGGGTCACAGTTTAAAAAACAAAGCAGAAACTCGCTTTTCCTGGTTGGGGTGAACGATTTGGTGTACATGGAATCAAAATCGGTTATTCCGGCAGATCGGGTGATTGAATTACTGAATGAGAAGAAAAAAGATCAGAATTGGCTCTACGTGGTCGAAATTCCGGCGCGAAGCAAAACACGCTGGTCGGTGATGAAAGAAGGAGAATTAGAAGAATTAAAAAAGAGTCAGGACTAAACGAGTTAGGAGTCAAGAGACCAGATTTTCAGAGTCACGATAAGGTCTTGCCTCCTGCCTCCCGAAGTCCTGAAATCTAAAAAGAAGAATATGAGAGTAGTAAACAGAGGGTACATTTACGTAGAACCGAAACAGGCTTTTTGCGATTGGGCGAAACAACACGATCCGGAATTTGATTTTGACGAATCAGATGAACTGGAAGGGAACCTGTATTTGATTGAAGAAGATTTTTTTGAATACGAACCGTTGATCGAAGCACATTTCAAGAAGATCATGAAAAATGAATGTCTGGCAGTGGTTGATTCCGAAGAAGAATACCCGAAACCAACACTGGAACTGTTCCTGGAGTGGTTCACGATTCGGATCGGGTCGAGTGTTTTTGATACACAGAAAACCGATTTGGAAAGCGATAAGTTGTAGGCCTTTCGGAATGCATCTTTGACCGATTGAGAGGGGCAATTCACCGATTTGCGTACCGGAGTAACTGCTTTTTGACCTAATTTCGCCACTGTATTGAATGATTATGAAGTATTTACTATTACTTATCGGGCTGATGCCACTATTCCTGAATGCTCAAACTACGGTTGAGGGAACGGTGCTGAACCAAAGTGGAAAGCCGGTTTTTATGGCGACTGTCTTCGTGAAAGGAACAACAGATGGCGCCCAAACAGACGAAAAAGGGTATTACAAGCTGACGACCAAGGCCAGCGGTGCACAAACCTTGTTGATTCGCGGTGATGAAATCGAAGAACAACAGGTTGCCATCACATTGAACGGAACTCCTGTGATTCAGCATGTCAAAGTGCGCCAGGCGAGGGCCATCGAGGAAGTGGTGATCTCAGCCGGAACGATGTCGGCTTCAAACGACCGGGCAGTTGCAATCCTCGACCCGCTTGATATTGTGACAACAGCCGGAGGACAGGGAGATATTGCCGGAGCCATCCAAACACTGCCCGGTGTACAGCGAAACGGTGGTGATCAAACCGGTTTGATGGTGCGTGGGGGAGATGTCAGCGAAACCTCATTTATCATCGACGGACTGGTTGCTCAAAACGCCTTCGGAAGTTCTGTTCCTGGCGTGGCACAGCGAACCCGTTTCAATCCGTTTCAATTCAAAGGAACAGCCTTTAGTACAGGAGGTTACACGGCGCGTTACGGACAAGCACTTTCTTCGGTGCTGGATTTGAGTACGCTGGATCTTCCGGAACAAACCAATATCAATATCGGAGGGAATTTCGCCGGACTTTTTCTCGGAGGTTCGAAATTAATGGAAAACAGCGCGGTGGAATTTACCGGATTTTACCAAAACCTGTCTCCGTTTTTAGCTCTGGCAAAAGCCAATGTGAAATTTTACGAAGCTCCCCAGGGATTTGGTTTTTCGGGGCGTTATGTGGCGAAAACGTCTACGCGTGGTATGTTCAAAACGACATTTAACCAAAGCTATAACAGTTCCGGACTGGAAATCCCGAATCCGGGAGCAGCAGGACAAACCATGCGTTTCGGGTTGAAGAACCAGAATACCTATGTCAATACGACCTTTAAGAACGCAATCAACGACAAGTGGACTTATTACACGGGGTTTTCCCTGAGTAATAACGACGACAATATTACCTGGGACACCTTGGTTTCTACCCGCGACGACAAGCGCGTTCAGGGACGGGCAGAATTGGTTTACACTCCCGGAAATCGCTTCAAATTGTTGATCGGGTCGGAATTACAGCATTTTGAGTACCAGCAGACTTTTGATACCTTGCGCGGACAGTTTGAAGAAATGCTGAGCGCCGGATATGTGGAAGCAGACATTATCCCGTTCCGGAATTTTGCAATCAAACCGGGCGTTCGCGTGGAATACTCCAAATTGTTGGCAAAAGGAAATGTGTCTCCGCGTCTGGCAATGGCACTGAAAACGGGTAAAACAAGCCAGATTTCATTTGCTTCGGGATATTTTTACCAGCTGGCGTCTCAAAATTACCTGATGCAGGGCTACCGCCCGGATTTCCAGGAAGCACTTCACCTGATGGCAAATTATCAGATCATTGCCAAAAACCGGATTTTCCGCCTTGAAGGATATTACAAATCGTATGATCAGCTGGTGCGCGAACAGGGAGTTCCTTACACGCCGAATGCCTTCCGCTTCAATTATGGAATGGTCGACAACAGCGGTTCTGGTTATGCCCAGGGAATCGATGTGTTCTGGAGGGATAAAAAATCGATCAAGAACTTTGACTACTGGATTTCATACAGTTATATCGACACCAAACGCCTGTACCAGAATTACATCGCAAAAGTGACCCCGGATTATGTTTCGGATCACAACCTGAATGTGGTGATGAAGTATTTCTCGATGAAATTGCAGACGAGTTTCTCCCTGACATACAGCTATGCAAGCGGTCGTCCGTATTACAACCCGGCAAACCCACGTTTTTTGGGAGATCGTTCGCCTGACTACCACAACCTGGCATTTACGGCAGCATATTTGACAACGATTAAGAAGATGTTTACCGTCTTTTACATTAGTTTAGATAACATTACAAACCAGCACAATGTATTGGGGTACAGATACAGTTATGACGGAAGCCAGCGGTATGAAGTAAAACCTCCGTTCTATTTCAACCTGTTCTTCGGATTCAACATGTCGCTGAAGGAATTTAACAAAGATGAACTTTAATTTGAGCTTATGAAGCAGATACTTTTATCAGTGGTTTTGGCATTTACACTGCAAGCAAATGCCCAGGATGATGCAGTAATCAAAGATTTGGCTCCCGTTTGTGCCGATTTTGATTCATTACACACGGCGGAAGCGTGGAAAGCAAAAACAGACCAGTTGGCGGTTTTGAAAGAGAAATACCCGGAAAGCTGGATGACAGTCTATTATTACGCCTATTCGTGTATCCAGATGTCCTATTTTGAGCCGTCACTGGCGATCAAAGATGCTTTTGTTGACCAGGCGGAAGAACAATTGGCAAAACTGGAAGAGAAATGCCCGCTGAAAGACGAGGTATTCATCATGAAAGCGATGGTTGCAAATGCCCGCATCGGGGCAGATCCGGAAAACCGCTGGCAGAAATACGGGAAGATTTTCGAGGATAACCTGAAAGCTGCGAAAGCCGTGAATGAAAACGATCCGCATATCTACCTGCTGAAAGGAATAGCAACATTTTACACACCTAAAATGTTTGGCGGAGGAGCAAAGAATGCCAAAACGTATTTCGAAAAAGCGCAGGCCAAGTATGACCTGATTACCAACACCGATGTGGACAAGCCGTATTGGTGGGGAAGAAGCACGTGCAACTACTTCTTCGGGGAAATTGCAAAAGAATTGGGCAAATAAGCAAAGGCCTGTCAGTATTGAGCGGGGGCACCGAGCGGAGTCGAAGTGCCCTTTTTACGCTTTCTGAATCAGGTTGGAATTGTAATACTGTGGATCGTTGCTGACTTCTTCCTGAATCCAGGAGGGAAGGTCGAATGCTTCATCTTCTGATTCCAGCTCCAGTTCGGCAATGATCAAACCTTCCAGTTTTCCGTGAAACAGGTCGATTTCCCACTTTTTTTCGCCTATAATCAATTCAAAACGCTCTTTTTCGAGAAATTTCGGACAAAAATCAGTGAGTAATTGACTGGCATCTTCAAACGGGATTTCGTATTCGAATTCATCCCTCGAAATTCCGCTACTTTTTCCCTTAATGGTCAAATATCCCTTTTCTCCCTTCGTACGCACACGAACCGTTTTTCCATCCGAATCGGAGATATATCCCTGCTTGATCTTTTTGGATTGAAGGTATTTAACGACGTCAAGCAATTCGTCTTTGACCAGGAATTTGCGTTCGATTTCTTTCATTTTTTGGATATTAGGATCTCGTTTTTTAGACTTTAAGAGTCCGGATAAACAGAGAAAAGACGTTGATCCAACGAAATCTGATCGGTCTTGACTTGTGACTCTTCAATGTGCTAAAATTCGGCGTCCGGGTTTTGCTAATGTACGATAGATTTTGAAAATGGCGTGAGAAAATACGGATCCCGCACGTGCGGGATTTGACCAGTGGTAGCAGGTATCTACAGATTTTTTAATGCTCTTCCAGACTTATACGGAAGTAGTCGGACAAAGGAATACTGGGTGACTCGGGGTTTTGGAATATTATCTGGAAAATACGGATAGACATGCATCTATTAGCCCAGTGACAGCAAGGGCTGGACGCAATATTGCGAACATGAAACCACCAAGCCAATTTTTCAATTCACAGAACCCCTTGTCTATTGTCAATTTGGACTATCTTCGCATCATGCAGGTAATTCTGACATTCGACTATGAATTGTTCTTCGGAACAGCAACCGGAAGCGTTCAAAAATGTATGATTGAGCCGACCAACCGTCTGTTGGAACTATCCCGCAAATTTCAGATTCCAATGGTCTTCTTTGTAGACGTCGGATTCCTGATCAAACTCTATGAATTCAAAGATCAGTTTCCGTCACTGGAGACCGATTTCAATCAAATTGCAGCACAGCTCCTGGAAATGAAAGCACTTGATTGCGAAGTGCAGCTCCACATTCACCCGCATTGGGAAAAATCCAGCTACGACGGTGAAAAATGGGTAGTGGTGACAGACGGAGCCTACAAACTGGCCGATTTTCCGGATTTGGAAGCAGAACGCATCGTACGGAAATACCACGGTTTTCTGACCGGACTGACCGGAACTAAAATAACGACTTACCGTGCGGGAGGTTGGTGCATCCAGCCATTTTCGCAGATTGAAGAAGTATTCCGGGAATTGGAGATCGTGTGCGATTCGACAGTCTTTCCGGGAGGAAAATTCGAATCGGAGCATTACCAGTTCGATTTCACGAAGATCCGGCCATTTACGAATCCCTACCGCTTTCAGTCAGATGTAGTGAAAGAAGACCCGGCCGGTTATTTTCTGGAGGTTCCGATTGCTTCCTGGGAATTTCATCCGCTTTTTTACTGGCGTTTGTACATACTGGGAAGGCTGAATCCGAAAGCACATAAAATGATCGGAGACGGATCGTTCCTGGCCCAGCCGGGAAGAAAAAAAACCGTCCTTCTGAATAAAACCTGGAATCACGTCAGTTCGGATGGTTATTATGCCTCCATGCTGCACAAACAGGCAACATATTACCGTTCACTCAATGCGAAAACCTTTGTGGTGATCGGCCATCCGAAAGGAATGACACAGTATTCGCTCCGAAGACTGGAATCATTCATCGCAGATACGAAACGACAGGTTGAATTCGTTAATTACTCCGCATGCATTTCGTAACAGCAGATTCGAAGGAAATAAAAGAACAGTGGGATTTACTGGTTCTGCAAAACAATGCATCGGTGTTTTCAGAATCTGTTTACCTGGATGCAACATCCGAAAATTGGCTGATTTTGTATGCAGACGGTGAAATGTCCGGAATGGCTTGCCCGTACGTAGTAAAAGCCGGTGTAACGATCCTGGTGACTCCTTTTTTCAATCGTTTCATGGAATGGATCGGTGAGCCGGTGCCGGAAGCAGATATAATAAAGACATTAAAAACGCGTTTCCAGGTAGCCGATCTGCAGGTCGGAAAAGGATTCAAACCGGGACAGCGCGTGTATCAGCGGCTCAATCCCGGAATGTTGAAACTGAACCAGCAGGCAAAACGTTCCGTCAGCAAAGCAAAAGAATTCCAGGTGGTGCAGGAAATTACTATTCCGGCAATGATGAACCTGTTGCAAACGGAACTTGCCGACCGCATTCATGGAATCAATGCACAGACGCTTGGAATTTTGGAGAAACTCGTAAAGCGTTACGAAGATTTGCGCCTGGAACAATTCTCGTTGTATCATGAATCAACCTGGCTGGGAGGAATTTGGATGCTCGAAACCGATTCCACGGTGCTTTATCTGAAAGGAACAACAACGGAAGAAGCAAAAAAGCAGGGCGGGATGTATAAATTGATGATTACAGCAATCGATTATACGCATGCGAACGGGAAAACCTTCGATTTCGGAGGGTCGAATGCAGAATCGGTCAGACGGTTCAATTTGAATTTCGGGGCGGAAGATGTCGTATATTCGCATTTGAGCTGGAACCATGCGCCTTTTTGGTGGCGCACTTTAAAAATGCTGAGAGATAAATGGACAAAAAAGTAATATTCATCACCGGGGCAACCGGAGGACTGGGATCTGCAATGGTCAAACATTTTGAAAAGCAGGATGTCAGACTGGCATTGCATACGTTTCAGCAGGAACCCTTTGATGTGGAATGTGAACATGCCTGGTTCAAAGCCGACTTGAGAGACGAAAACCAGGTAGCTGGCTTGATTTCGACTGTTCTTGCGAATTTCGGACGGGTAGATGTGCTGATCAATAACGCCGGGATTTCCCGTAATGGAATGAGTTGGAAACTGTCTCCTTTAGCCTTCAATGAAGTGATCGCCGTGAACCTGACAGCGCCTTTTCTCCTTTCCCACGGATTGATTCCTTCCATGCGCACCCACAATTATGGCCGGATCATCAATATTTCGTCAGTAGTAGCACAAACGGGAGTGCCCGGAACGGTTGCATACGCAGCAAGCAAAGCCGGTGTTTTGGGAATGACCAAAACCATTGCAAAAGAGCTGGCAAGTCAGCCAATCACCTGTAATGCGCTGGCTCTTGGCTATTTCGACCAGGGAATGATTTCAGAAGTGTCCGAAGAACTGCAACAACAAATTATTGCACAAATCCCGAAGAGTAAACTGGGAGGTGTAGAAACCATCTTATCAACGATCGACTGGCTGCTGCAGGATTCCTGTGACTATGTTACCGGTCAGACCATTTCATTGAACGGCGGCTTGTTTACCTGATATTTTCGGTTAAATTTGTAATGCTCAAAAATGAATTCTGAATCGTGATATTTCCAAAGAAAAATATGCCCAGATGGGTAATCGTGTGCATTGATTTGGTGATTTCTGCAGTTTCGTTATTGATTGCGTACCTGATTCGTTTCGATATCAAAGCAGACGCCGAAATGTGGTATAGCGAGTTGACCATTGTGCGCTATTCGGTCATCGTTTTCTTTCTCGTTCGATTGATTGTATTCCTTTCATTCGGAATTCAGAAGGGAATTGTACGACATACGTCAACCTCCGATTTTAAACGCCTGTTCCTGGCAATTACGACCACATCGGTCATTTTTGTCTTGATCGGTGCTGTGCGTTATTACTGGATCGATAATTATTACCTCTTTCCGATTTCAATTATCATCATCGAATACGTTTTCTGCTTCTTCCTGATGGCAGTTTCGCGCTTTGTGGTCAAATTGCTGTACCTGGAATCAGTGAAATCCGATCGTGAGCAGAAGAACGTATTGATTTACGGAGCTGGAGTTTCCGGACTGATTGCCAAGCGGATTATTGAGAAAGATGCACGAATCCACTTCAAAGTATTTGGTTTCCTGGACGACAATACACGGATTTCCGGAACACGGATTGAAGGCGCGGAAGTGTTTCATACTTCGCGTTTGGAAGATATTCTGTCAAAAAACACCATTTCTCAGGTGATCATTGCCATTCAGAACCTGGCTCCGGAGAAACGCACATTTATCGTTGAAAAATGTATCGGTGCGGGCGTGGAAGTGAAGAAAGTACCGAGCCCGAAAAGCTGGATCAACGGAGCATTTACTTCCCAGCAGATTGCACAGGTGAATATCGAGGATTTATTGAGTCGTACCCCGATCGTATTGAACCAGGAACAGCTATCAATCTCACTGAAAGATCAGGTAGTACTCATTACCGGTGCGGCAGGATCGATCGGTTCTGGAATTGTACGCCAGGTACTCGAATACCATCCGAAGCTTGTGGTATTATTGGATCAGGCAGAATCTGCACTTTACGACCTCGAATTTGAGCTGAAGCAGCTGAAAGATATTCCGGAATTTGAAATTGTGATCGGAGATATTTGTGATCAGGAACGCATGCGCCTGTTATTTGAACGCTTCAAACCGTCCTGGGTATTCCATGCGGCAGCATACAAACACGTGCCGATGATGGAATTGAACCCTTCGGAAGCTGTGCGGAACAATGTATTGGGAACGAAAATCCTCGTAGACCTTTCCAATGAAACGGGAGTTTACAAATTTGTTATGATTTCCACCGATAAAGCAGTCAACCCGACCAATGTGATGGGGGCCAGCAAACGGATTGCGGAGATCATTGCACAGGAAGCAAACAAAGGAAAGACACAGTTCATTACCACGCGTTTCGGGAACGTACTCGGTTCAAACGGATCTGTTATCCCGTTGTTCAGACGACAAATTGAGCAGGGTGGACCTGTGACGGTAACTGACGAGCGCATTACGCGTTATTTCATGACCATTCCGGAAGCGTGCCAGTTGGTAATGGAAGCCGGAGTGATGGGGAACGGAGGTGAAATCTACGTCTTTGACATGGGAGAATCGGTGAAAATCGTTGATCTTGCTAAAAAAATGATTCAGCTTTCGGGACTGGAACTGGGGAAAGACATTGAAATTACTTTTTCAGGACTGAGACCCGGTGAGAAGTTGTACGAAGAGCTGCTTAATGATGCGGAGAACGTGCAGGAAACCCATCACCCGAAAATCCTCATCGCTGCGAAGAGGGATTTGGAAGAAGAAGTCATGCAGACGATCGAAGCGCTGGTGGGTGCTGTCGGAAAAATAGATAACTTGTCTTTGGTAAAGCAAATGAAGGAGATCGTGCCGGAATTTCTTTCCAATAATTCGGAATATAGTGTACTGGATAAAAAACAGGAATGAGGCTTTGGTCTGCTCAAAAGTTGAAAAGTTCAAACATGATGATGAACGGACGGAACCGTTGAATCTTTTTCTTCCCCTTGAACGAATTCAATTCATAAATGGATCAAAACACATGACTTGAAACGACAACGACTAAAATAAATAAAAGATGTTGGATTCATACAAACTACAAGTTCGCTTTTCAGACTGCGACATGATGCAGCACGTAAACAATGCCGTTTATCTGAATTATTTTGAAGAAGCGAGAATCCATTACTTCCGCCAGGTGCTGGGAGTAGATTGGGATTGGAACAAAACCGGAGTCATTCTTCGCAAGAACGAGCTGGAATACCTGAAGCCTGTTTTTCTGCATGAGCCGGTCGAAATCTATGTGTATCTGAAACATATCGGGGAAAAAAGCTTTACCTTGTCTTACGATGTGAAAGTATTGCAGGAAGTGAGAACAACCGGAACATCGGTGCTGGTTTGCTACGATAGTGTGAACAAAAGCTCCAT
Organism: Fluviicola sp.; assembly: GCF_039596355.1. Taxonomy (GTDB): domain Bacteria; phylum Bacteroidota; class Bacteroidia; order Flavobacteriales_D; family Crocinitomicaceae; genus Fluviicola. The sequence goes on from NZ_JBCNJW010000001.1 coordinate 184,065, forward strand.
TCTGATTCCGCACCGGATGAAAGAAGCACTCGGAAAGCTTTCACTGAAGTTGGAACAATAATTGATTATTTAAGAGACGGTAAAGAGTCAAGAATCAAGAGTCAAGACTGAAAGATAAGTCCTGACTCTTGACTCTAAAAATTGTCTTTAAGTCTAAAAAGTCTATACGATATGAGGATCCTCGTTGCTATTTTTTGTTTGTTTTCGCTGGCAGTTTCTGCCCAGCCGAAATTCGGTGTTGCAAGACGCGATTCAGTACCTTGCTACCAGAAAGCTGCCGACCGTTCAAAACAGCGCTATACCGAATGGGAATGCGGTAAAATTGCCGGTGTGGTAGACTGTAACGAAAAACTGGAAATGTCGCAGGATGGAAAACGTGTTGTGACCAGTTCTCAGAAAATGCCTTTTTCAGGAATGTGCGAAACCTGTCACATGAACGGAATCCTCGAACGCAGGGTAACGTTTGTGGATGGCTACGCGAACGGAATTGATACGACCTACTATAAATCGGGATGTATTATGGTGATCCGTTCCCATATCCAGGGAGTAGAATCCGGGCGCTGGACCTATTTCAACGACTCTACCCAAATTCCTGCCTGGGAGAAGAATTATGCCATGGGACAATTGCAGGGGCCTCAGGTCACTTATAACGCAAAAGGAGATACCGTCAAACTGGAGAACTATGTTCAGGGAGTCTTGAACGGGCGCAAAATCACATACGATTCGAAAGGAAAGCGGACAAAATCTGTAAACTACGTTAAAGGCTTACTGGAAGGCCCGTTTTTGGTCTATAACCGTGACGGGAAGGTTATCGAAGAACTGAATTTCAAGCAAGGAAAGAAAAACGGTGTTTTCCGCTATTATTACGACGATGGTGTGCTCCTGAGAACCGAAAACTGGGACATGGACGTACGTAACGGCGAATTCAAAACCTTGTATTACAATCAGAAATTACAGACCCTGGAAGTGTACAAAAAAGGCTTGAAAGAAGGCTGGTTTGAAGAGCGCTTCCCGGATGAAAAAGTAAAGAGTCGTGCCTTGTACAAGAAAGATGTTTTAGTGGAAGAACACGTTTTCGACGAGCAGGGAAGAGAAATCCGCACGTTTGGAGGAACTGCAGCTTCCGGAAAAGAAGACGATGCGATGCCGACTGCTAAAGGCAAAAAGGACAAGAAGAAAAAAACGAAAGAAGAACCGAAGCCGAAAGAGTAATTATTAATTGAAAATTGAAAAGGTAAAAGTTTAGAGACAAGACATTTTTCAGAGTCCGGAGTTCGGAAAAAGACCTTACTTAACGGAATATAATTTATCATGACTCATGAAGTCTTGACTCGAGGTCTTGCCTCTTAGTATCCCGACTGCTTTTCAATTCTCCATTTTACCTTTTAAAGGTTCCACTCCAGGAGTTTCGTTTCAACGCCATCAAAAACGGCGTAGGTATTGTAATGGATCCACTCGCCGAGATTGATGTAGGTGGCATGGTCATTGATCCGGATGGTCATCGGGAGGTGGCGGTGTCCGAAAATGTAGTAATCCTGCGGATGAATCTGTTCTTGTTCCTTACAGTACTGCACCAGCCATTCCTGGTCTTCACCTAAGAATTTACTGTCGGTATCTCCGGTTGCGATGCGGCTTTTACGTGAAAAGTAGTTAGCCAATCCGATTCCGAAATTGGGATGCATGCGTGCAAACAGCCATTGCGACCAGTTGGCAGCGAATACTTTCTTGATAAACTTATAACCGCGGTCTCCCGGGCCTAAACCGTCACCGTGACCGATGAGAAATTTTTGGTTGTTGAAAACCCGGAAAACAGGTTCACGGAAGATTTTCACGCCAAGTTCTTGCTCGAAGTAATCAAACATCCACATATCGTGGTTTCCGGTAAAGAAATAAACGGGAATGCCCTGATCTGTCAATTCCGCTATTTTTCCCTGCAAACGCACAAATCCTTTGGGGATAGCGTGCCGGTATTCGAACCAGAAGTCAAAGATATCTCCAACGAGGTAAATTTCGCAGGCATCCTCCTGGATGTGGTTCAACCAGCTGATAATGTGTTTTTCACGTTTCAGGCTTTCTTCCGCAGTGGGAACACCTAAATGGAAGTCTGAAGCAAAATAGATTTTTTTACCCGTTGGAATCTCCATAATTAGAATCCGAAGATGGTTTTAAGTGCCTGTTCGAGTTCAACACCACGCAGTTTCGTATCCACGATGGTTCCGTTTTTGTCAACCAAAACCGTAAAGGGAATGGAAGAAACCTGGTACAGTTTCGCCACTTCGTTCGACCAGTATTTTAAGTCCGAGACGTGGTTCGGCCAGATCAATTTGTCTTTTTCAATTGCGGCAAGCCACGGAGCTTTTTCCTTGTCCAGAGAAACGCTCATGACCGTGAATCCTGCATCTTTATACTTGTTGTAGAGGGCAACCACATTCGGGTTTTCTTTGCGGCAAGGTCCGCACCAGGAAGCCCAGAAATCGATCAGGACTACTTTTCCTTTCAAGTCCGAAAGCGAGATTGGTTTTCCGTTCACATCGTTCTGCGTGAAATCAGGAGCTTGTTTTCCTGAAGCCAGGAAATTCTGCTTGTCTTTCTGAGCTTTCAGCTGGTCGTAATTCGTTTTGGCATTTTGAACACTCGGGGAAGATGGAAAACAGCTCAGCAGCTGGTTGACAACCGCTTCGTAAATGCTCAGTTCCTTGTCAGTGTCGAGTGTACTCAATACCGGAAGAAGTGCCGGGGAATTGTTGTTTTCAGCGATAAACTTCTGACGGTAAGCCGAAAACTTGAAATATTCATTCTGGTAATACTGATTAATCGCATTCTGGTTCTCAGGAGTATTTTTCATAGCTGTGATCGCAGAATCTTTCTTTTGATTGAAATACTGCATCTGGCCCACGAATTCATTCAGAGCAACACTTTCATCGGAACCTGAAATGGTATGAAATGCATTGATGTTGTTTCCATCCGCATTCACCCGAATAGCGGATTTGTCTTTCAGAATGAGGTTGAGGTGCTGATTCCCGACGCGGATCACGTAGTAATCAGCAACCGGAACTTGTCCTTTCAAGGTATAATTTCCTTTCTTATCCAGCTTTCCCTTGATGAAATCAACGTAGTGTGAACCATAATACTGGGAAATTTTCACGCTGTCTCCATGGGTGTTGAAGATGTTTCCGCTGATCTCTACCTGTGCAGGTGTTTGACCAAATGCAAGACCGGATAAAAGCGTGATACCTAGAATGAACTGTTTCATGTGTTTAGTTTTTTGCGAGTTGTTCTATCAATTTCTGTTCCAATTGTGCACCGCGCAATCCGACTCCGACAATATTTCCTTCCCGGTTCAGCAGAACGGTATGCGGAATACTTTGGAATCCGTATGTCTGTGTAAGCGGAGTTTGCCAGCCCATCAGATCGGAAACGTGGTTCGGCCAAACCAATCCATCTTTCGCAATGGCAGCTTTCCAGGCACTTTCATCCTGGTCCAGTGACACGGAAAAGACTTCAAATCCCTGGCCTTTGTATTTTTGATACATGCGCACCACATTCGGGTTTTCTTTGCGGCACGGCATACACCAGGAAGCCCAGAAATCAATCAAAACCACTTTTCCTTTGAGACTTGATAAACGCAATTCTTTTCCTGCCGGACTTTTCAGCGCAATTTCAGGAGCTGCCATGGTTCCCGAAGCAAATTGCTGATAGCTTTGGTATTGTATAGAAATAGCAGAAATTTGCTGAGACAGAAGTCCTGTAATCGGTGAGCCCAGGTATTTACGCTGGTAAGCCGATTCCACTTTTTTCAAATCTTCCAGATTCTTGGGATCCCAATCGGCAAAACCGGTTTCTTGTGAAGGCATAATCAGGTTCACCAAAATCATGTTTACAGGATTTTCCGGATCTTTCCGGATCTGTTTCTGCGCAAACGTTACCATCGGTTGTTTCAATTTCACAAACAAAGCCAGCTGCTGATCCGAGTCTTCGATTTTTGGCAGTTTTTCCATTTGCTGCTGGGTGAAATCACTGAACAACACCATGTATTTGGTGAGTGGTTCTGCCCATTTGGTTCCTGAAAAAACAGGAGTTACGGCAAAGTTTTCCTTCGTAGCGTTCACCACAAGCTGGTCGTTGATATCCATCGGGATCACTACCGCATTTTTACCGTTGTCTCCGACAGTAAGCGAGTAGATTCCCATTCCCGGGATGTTTCCGTCCAACTGAAATTTTCCTTCCGCATCTGTAACGGTTTCTGCGACTTTGATCACTCCCTGTTCGGATTGTGCTTCAATCTTGAATTTTTGATTGGCAGCGCCTTTGATTTGTCCTTCGATGTGGAAGTTATTCTCCAGTCCGTTTTCTTCGCTGGCAGAGTTACCGCCACAAGAAGTCAAAATAAGTGATCCCAGTAGGAATGCAATGAAAAAGTTGAAACGGGTCATGAAACAGTTTGTATTAGTTCGCGCAATAATGCATTGGTTGTTTTCGGATCGGCCTTTCCTCCGGAAGCTTTCATGATTTGTCCCATGAAGAATCCGGTAAGCTGGTTTTCCCCGGCTTTAAAACGTGAAACTTCATCCGGGTGTTGCCCGAAAACGGCCAAAATAACTTCTTTTAACGAGTCAGCATTGGATTCCTGAATGATATTCAGGGAAACTGCCAGTTCTTCGATGTTTGACTCGGGTTTTTCAACCAGGGCAGGGAAGAGTTTCTGAGCTGCAGCTGAGTTTGATACCTTTCCGTTTTCGATCAGGTTAATGACCGCCGCAATTTGTTTTGCGGAAACCGGGAATTCGTCCATCTCCAATCCGTTCTGGTTCAGGTAGGATTTTACTTCTCCCATTGTCCAGTTGGCAGCTGCCTTATAGTTTTTGGTATTGGCAATGACTTCTTCGAAGAACAGGGCGATGGATTTGGAATCGGTCAGAATTCCGGCATCGTAGTCCGACAATTTCAGATCCTGCGTGTATTTTGCATACAACTCACGCGGAAGAGCAGGCATTTTTGCTTTCACCTGGTTCACGTAGGTTGCATCTACTACAATCGGCTGTAAATCCGGCTCCGGGAAATAACGGTAATCGTTTGCGGCTTCTTTGCTTCGCATGGAAATGGTAATTCCTTTCAAGGCATCGAAGCTGCGGGTTTCCTGGGAAATCTTTTCCCCGTTTTCAACCGCGGCAATCTGGCGTTCGATTTCGAATTCGATGGCACGCTGTACGTTTCGGATGGAGTTCATGTTTTTGACCTCTACCTTGGTTCCGAATTCGGAAGCACCTTTCAGGCGCACTGAAATGTTGGCATCACAACGCAGTGATCCTTCTTCCATGTTTCCGTCACAGATGTCGAGGTAGCGTACCAAACGGCGCACTTCCGTCAGGTAGTTATAAGCTTCCTGGCTGGAGCGGATTTCCGGTTCCGAAACGATTTCCAGTAAAGGAGTTCCAGCGCGGTTCAAATCGACCAGCGTATCGTATAAATCTACGTCGTGAATCGATTTTCCGGCATCTTCTTCCATGTGGATGCGTGTGAGTCCGATGGTTTTGTCGGCACCTTCTTCGTTTTTGATCACGATTGATCCGCCGGTACAAATCGGAGTGGTATCCTGAGTAATCTGGTATCCTTTCGGAAGATCCGGGTAGAAATAGTTCTTGCGCGCAAAATGCTGGTGTTCTGCAATGGTACAACCACAAGCCAATCCCAGTTTCACCGCAAACTCAATGGTCTTTTTGTTCATCACAGGCAAAGTTCCCGGATGCCCCAAAGTCACCACGCTCACGTTGGTATTCGGATGTGCTCCATACTCGTTGATGTCGGAAGAATAGGCTTTTGTTTTCGTCAACAACTGCGCGTGTACTTCCAACCCGATAACCGCTTCGTATTTGTCTTTTGTATTCATTTTCTTTTAGACGTAAGACTGAGGACCAAAGACCGCTACGCTGAAAGACATGGAAAAGGTTCCTGCCTTTTGTCTTCGGTCTTTTCGTCTGCTGTCTTTTTTAAATTTTGGAAATCAATTCACGCATAATCAATGTCATTTTTGGCTCCTGACGGCTTGCCACATCGATTACATCCTGTAAACTCACTTTCTGGATTTTTCCCGGTACTCCCAAATCTGTAATGATGGAGATGGCAAAGCACGGAATTTCCATGTGGCGCGCCACGATGACTTCCGGAATAGTTGACATACCAACTGCATCCGCTCCGATTGCACGTACGTAACCGTATTCAGCAGGAGTTTCCAATGTTGGACCTGTTAAAGCTGCGTAAGTTCCTACAGAAACTTTGATGTTGTTTTCAGCCGCGATGTTTTTCGCCAAAGCAATCATCTCATGGTCATAAGGCTCGCTCATATCCGGGAAACGCGGTCCTAATTCGTCGATGTTTTTCCCGATCAGCGGGTGTGCAGGGAAGAGGTTGATATGATCATCCAAAATCATGATTTCACCTACTTCAAAATCCGGGTTCACACCACCGGATGCATTGCTCACGAACAAACGCTCGATTCCCAGTAATTTCATCACGCGAACCGGGAATGTAACTTGCTGCATGTTGTAACCTTCGTAGAAGTGAAAACGGCCTTGCATAGCAACCACTTTTTTCCCGCCAAGGTTTCCGAAAATCAATTTTCCGGAGTGGCTTTCTACTGTAGAAACCGGGAAGTGAGGAATTTGTTCGTAGGGAATCTCATCGATTACTTCGATTTCCTTTACCAATCCGCCCAATCCTGTTCCAAGAATGATACCGATTCCCGGCTTAACCTGCGTTCTGCTGCTGATGTACTCAGCTGCCTCTTTCATTTGCTCTAACAACATAATTTTTAAGTAAGTCTTTAAAATCGTTTTCTCTATCTATCTGAAGCGATATACATTGCACAAAAAAGGGAATTCCGGACTGAATAATCTCGTCTTTCCATTCTGCGAAACGTACCGCATCTTTTTCGGTTGTAACTACTACACAACGTTGGTTTGCAAAAGTAGCAACTTTTTGCAGAATTTGCTGAATATCTGAAGCAGTAAAACGATGGTGATCCGGAAACTGAATCGCTTCTACCGGATGCTTCTCAGCTAAAAAACGATATAGCGGTTCCGGCTGTGCAATTCCGGTTACTAAAATCACCCGGTCTGCAGGTTCCCAAACTGCTCCGAACAGGCCTTTCAATTCACCGTAAATGATTTCGCTGAAAAATAAATGTGTTTTGGGAACCGGAATTTTTCTCGCAAAATGTGCTTTTCCTGCTTCGTCTAGGTTCTTTGGACATTTGGTAATGACCACGACGTCTGCACGTTTCATCCCTGCCCGCGTTTCCCGCAGATTTCCGGCCGGAAACACGAAGTCTTTGAAGACCGGTCGTTGATAAGTCATTAATAAGAGATTCAACCCGGCTTGTACGGCGCGGTGCTGGTAGGCATCGTCCAGCAAGATCAGTGAATCCGGTTTGTTTGCACGAATCCAGTCTACGCCGATTTGTCTTTTTTCAGAAACGACCACCGGAATTTCCTGTTGGAAAGTTGTCCAGTACATCATCGGCTCGTCTCCGATTTCGGCTGCCGTGCTCGTGTTGTTCGCAATGTGAAGTCCCTGTGTTTTTCGGCCATATCCCCGGGAAAGAATAACCGGATTGTTTGGGCGGAATAGTTCTGCCAGGTATGCGGTGAGTGGTGATTTTCCCGTTCCGCCGACTGTAATATTGCCGATGCAGATGGATGCTCCCGGGATTTTAGTTGATTTGAAAATTCCAGCTGAATAAAACCAGTTTCGGAAACCGACAATGAAGCCGTAAAGCCAGGAAAAAGGAAGTAAAACAATCCGCCATGAATACATGCCGGTAAAGATAACAGAAATCCTGCTACCTGATGGGATGGAAAATTAGAGAAAGGGAAGCCGTCCTGGAGGATGATTCCCTTTCTTCAAAAGTAGTGTAAGCAGGCGGGACTTGTTAAAGCCATTTGGATACAAACCGGTTAAACTCTTCGCGGAATTCACGGAATACACGCTCAAAGATGAGGATTTCTTCTTTTTCGTTTTGGTGGTATGGTACTTTTCTGTGATCACTTGCAACCGGATTTTTCTTGATTTCACGCTGTAACTCATCCTCTGCAAGGTGGATTTTATGCTGTATTTCATCCACGGTGTTCCGGTAAATGATCAGCTGATTTTGGAAATGCTCTACCAGGATGAGTACTTCTTTTTGGGTGTTTTTACGCGCAATTTCTTCCAGCCTTCCCTGGAGGATGGTTATTTCGTCTTTGAAGAAATCCAACTTGCCTGACCATTCAATGTTTTCTTCATGTTGTTTGAAAATATATTCGTTCTGACTCATGATTTTTAATGTCTAAGTGATGAAATTCATTTATCCTCAAAGCTAATGACTTGTAAATCTCTAAAAGATGATCTAAGTCAATAGAATTTATGATTTTTGTCGCAGCAAAGCCTAATTTAGCTTCATGGCACTGATTTCCATTCTTACACCTTACCGCAATGCGGAAAAATACATCCGGGAAACGGCTTTGTCAATTTTTGGGCAAACGCATACGAATTGGGAGTGGATTTTGGTGAATGATCACAGCGAGGAGAATGAACTGGCTGAAATCGCTGATTTATTGAATGATCCGAGAATTAAATGGCTTGAAAATAAGGGGAGAGGAATCGTGGATGCGCTTTGTATGGCATTTGAACATGCAAGCGGAGAATACATTACGCGCATGGATGCGGATGATGTGATGCCGGCGTTCAAGTTAATGGAATTCCTGCGCGTTCTTGAAAATGAGAAAGCGCAGATTGTTACGGGAAAAGTGAAATACTTCTCGCAAACCGGATTGATTTCTTCGGGGTATTTAGCGTATGAAAACTGGCTGAACGAGCGGGTAGAGCAGCAGGATTTTTACGGTCAGATTTACAGGGAGTGCACCCTTGCTTCCGGAAACTGGCTGATGCGGCGGTCGGATTTGGAAACATGCGGCGGTTTTACGCGACTAAACTATCCGGAAGACTATGATTTACTGTTTCGTTGGTATCAGTCGGGATATGTCATAACAGGTTTGGACCGGGTAACGCATTGGTGGCGGGATCACGATACGAGAACGTCGAAAACCAGTGCGGATTATGCTCAAAAAGCATTTTTCTCATTAAAGATTGATCGTTTTGTGAGTTTGGATTGGGATGAGAAACAGCAGTTGATTGTAAACGGGACAGGACAAAAAGGGCGGTTGGTTGCCAAACAATTGATTCAAAAACATGTTTCGTTTACCTGGATTTCCCACGAACCGGAAAAATTTCCGAAAGGTATTTATGGTCATGCAGTTTTGGGGATCGACACAATACCTGTGTGTGAGTGTGCTCAAATCTTAAATACCACGTTGATTGATGAATGCGAGTTGAAGGAATATTATCAATCGGTTATTTCTGAAGTTCGGTTTTTCAATTTGTAAGTGATGAAATGAAGACGAATCTGGGAAGAGGAAATGAATATGGAATTGATTCTGAATCTTCCTATCTTTGTGATACTAATTCGTTACAAAATGCTGGTCAAGGAACTCGTATCTTATTTAAATCAATTGGCACCGTTTACCTACCAGGAATCGTATGATAATTCGGGATTGCTGGTCGGAAATCCTGCCGCGGAGATCACCGGAGTGGTGGTTGCATTGGATTGCATTGAATCGGTGGTGGATGAAGCGATTTTGCACGGTGCGAATGTGGTGTTGACCCATCATCCGATTGTGTTCAAAGGGTTGAAACGCATTACAGGTGCAAATTATGTGGAACGTACGGTTTTAAAAGCAATCAAAAACGATATCAATCTCATTGCGATCCATACAAACCTGGACAATGTCCATTTCGGAGTGAACTACATCATCGCCGAAAAGCTGGGACTGACGGATCTGAAAATTCTAAGCCCGAAGGCTGCAACCATGTATAAGTTAGCCGTTTTTGTGCCTCAAACCCACGCGGATCTGATCCGGGAGGCTATGGCAAAAGCAGGAGCCGGGCACATCGGGGCATATAATTCCTGTAGCTTCAGTTCGAAAGGAGAAGGCAGATTCCGTCCGGATGAAGATGCAACGCCGTTTATCGGGAAAGCGGGCGAACTGGAAGTGGTGAAAGAAACGAAAGTAGAGGTTGTGGTAACTGAACATGCTGTTTCGGCAGTACTTCACGCGATGAAGGCAACCCATCCGTATGAAGAAGTTGCGTATGACCTGATTGCACTGACCAATACCAACGAATACATTGGTAGCGGGATGATCGGAACGCTGGCAGAAGGGATGGAAGCAATGGAATTTCTGCAGTATGTGAAACGGACATTCCACTGCGGAGCAATCCGGTATACCAATCCGACCAAATCGACCGTGAAACGGATCGCAGTTTGCGGAGGTTCAGGAAGTTTTTTACTGAAAGATGCCATTCGCGCCCATGCAGATGTTTTCATCACGGGAGACTTTAAATACCACGAATTTTTTGATGCGGAAGACCACCTGATGATTGCGGATATCGGTCATTTTGAATCTGAACAATATACTTCTGAATGGTTGGTAGCACAACTGAAGAAAAAAATTACTAAATTTGCGGTTCGTTTAACGAACGTAAATACGAATCCGATAAATTATCTCTAAAGTATGGCTGCAAAAGCAAGTACAAAAGAAACAACAGTTGCTGAAAAGTTGGACGCATTGTATGCGTTGCAAAAGATTGATTCTCAAATCGATAAAATTAGAACCGTTCGTGGCGAGTTGCCATTGGAGGTACAGGATCTGGAGGATGAGATCGAAGGGTTGGAGACCAGAATCAAAAACCTGCAGGATGAAGTGAAGGAATTGGACACAGAGATAGCGGATCGCAAACAGGCAACAAAAGATGCTGAAGCGGCTATCGTGAAGTTCAAGGAACAGCAAAATAATGTACGTAACAACCGTGAATTCGAGTCTTTGTCAAAAGAGATCGAATACCAGGAGTTGGAGATTAAATTGCACGACAAGCGTTCAAAAGAAGCAAAAGCAAAAATTGCTTCCAAGAAAGAAGTGCTTGAAGAAGCAAAGGAGCGTTTGGATTTGCGTAAAGGAGATCTGAAAGTAAAACAGGATGAGTTGAACGAAATCGTTGGTGAAACTCAGAAAGAAGAAGAAGAATTGATCGCGCAATCTGAAAAAGCGAAATCTTTGATCGATGCTCGTCTGATTGCTGCTTATGACCGTTTGCGTATGAATGCGAAAAATGGTTTGGCTGTAGTAGGAGTAGACCGTGATTCTTGTGGTGGATGTTTCAACAAAATCCCGCCTCAGCGTCAATTGGATATCGACACACGTAGAAAAGTAATCGTTTGTGAACACTGCGGAAGAATTTTGGTTCCGGCAGATGTCGTTGCAGAATAAACGAAACAAGAGATAGGAAAAGGGATTCGAAGTAACGCGAATCCCTTTTCTGGTTTTATACCGGATTAGTGCATGCAATGATTACTCCACAATCAGTTTTTCTACACGCGCGTTTCCGCCATTGATGACACGAACGAAATACAGTCCTTTCGGAAATGTTGAAACATCAAACTCTTCCGTTGCAGAGGCATTTTCTTTGACGTGCATGATTTGTCCCTGGGAATTGATCAGGTAAATTGAAAGTTGTTCCGCATTTTCCGTGATAACGGTTACCTGCCGGGATGCCGGATTCGGGTAAAGAGAAAAGACCGTTTCTTTTTCCGGTTGTTCATTTGCCGGCATGATTCTCGGAAGTGCCGCAGGGCGGTAACACACTTTCAGCGCAGGGTGAAGGGCACTGTTGGTATTGTCGCTGGAACCAAAAATCATCCGCCGGTAATAACTCTCGTTGGATAAGCGAAGCATGAAGCCGTAATTTCCGTAGGTTATCATATCCTGTACCATCCCCGTTACATTGATATTGGGATAATCGGTCAGAACAGAAGCTGGCCCGATTGAAACCTGGTTAATGGAAGAGGTAGAAGGCTGTGTTGCCCAGGTAACGGTATTTTCAGCCCAGGAAGTGGTTACCCGCTGGATGAGGGATTCGTTGGATCCGCTGAGGGTAGAATGAGAACCGTTCCCGGGAGAGTTATAAGCATAGAGGGAAAGTCTTGCTGAATCAATAATGGATCCGGAAGGAATACCTGACAGGTTAAATTCCAGTAAGCTGCGAACCGTAACAGGTGTGCCGTTGACTGTCCAGGCAATAGAAGATACTTCCGCAGCGTTTCCATAATTGGTTGTGTTATTGATACTATGCAGGTATGCATCTTTTCCGTCGTTGCTTCCAGGACGCTGGGTGATGCAGGTGACGTAACTGATCACCAATTTCGGATGCAGTGCACTGTTGCTATTATCACTGGAACCGAAAATCATGCGCCGGTAATAACTTTCAGTGGCCAGTCGGATCATAAACCCGTTGTTTCCTGAAACCAGCATGTCTGATACCATGGCTGTTACATCAATGTCAGTAAAATCAGTAATGCTGCTTGCAGGCCCGATGGTTACCTGGTTCGATGTGGTTGTGCTGGGTTGTGTAGCCCAGGTAACCATGTTTTCCGCCCAGGATGAGGTAACCCGTTGTATAAGCGAAGCATTGGACCCGCTGAGGGTAGAATGAGAGCCGTTTCCGGGAGAATTGAAACCGTAGAGGGACAGCTTGGCCGAAGTAATTGTGGCTCCCGCAGGAATAACAGAAAGGTCGAATTCAACAAGGCTTCTTACCGTTACCGGAGTTCCATTTACAGTCCATGCAATGGCTGAAACCTCCGTTGCACTTCCATAATTGGTGGTGCTGTTAATGCTGTGCAAATACGCATCTTTTCCATTTGTAGCCGAAGGTTGTAAAGTGATCGTTTGAGCAACGGATGTTGCACTGAATGCTGTTGCCAATAAAGCAAGTGTAACCATTCTTTTCATATTGATTGGATTTAAAATGACAATAGAAGGAGAGGAAACACCAGCAGACGGATGAGCATACTTTTTCCGGGAGATTGGTGAATAGTTGAGCTTTCATTTCAGTGAAGTGTGTTAGTATTTTCTGAACATAATATACTGTCTTCAAGAGTAAGAACCAAATAAAATGAAGTTTTTTAGTGTGTCATTGGATGTTTTATGCCATCCGATGGTGTTTTCTGTAAACGGATTCTTCTTGTTTTTCCTTTCGGATTTCTGATTGAAAACCCAAACGAATCCTTATTTTTGCACTTGAAATTTATCAATCCGTTTTTACATGGAAAAAATAGCAAAAGCGCTTTTCTCTATGCGCGCGATGGCAATGGGATTATTCATCTTCCTGTCAGCAATTGCCATAGCTACGTTCATCGAATCGTCAGAAGATACCCAGGCTGCCAAATTGTGGATCTACAACGCCAAATGGTTTGAATTGCTTCTGGCATTTCTTTCCGTGAACCTGGTCGCAAATATTTTCCGCTATCAAATGTGGAAACGGGAGAAAATTGCGTTGTTGCTTTTCCACGTATCGTTTATCGTGGTGATTATCGGTGCATGGGTGACACGCTATGTGAGTTATGAAGGAATTATGCCGATCCGTGAAGGACAGGCTTCCAATACCGTTTATACGTCTGATCCGTATCTATGGGTGAATGTGAACGACGGAAAAATGCAGTACACCAACGATGTGAAGGCATTTATGGCAGAATCTTACCCGTTCAACAGTGCTTCGATGGATATTGATTTTCCGAACCACAAAACACCGGTTTCGATCGAATACGTGGATTTCAAATCCAAACAAATCGATACCATTGAAATCAACCCGAAATACAAAACCAGCGCGCTGGATATTGTAACGGACGGAATGAAATCCAACTATGTAATCGATAACGAGATTTTCTCACTCAACGGTGTAAACATCGCTTTCACGGAGAAATTGGTGAGTGGTGTGAACATTTACCGGAAGCATGATACCCTGCGTTTGAAACCGACGATGCCTTTGCAGTACATCCCGATGAAGGAAATGCAGAAAGCACGTCAGAGCGGGATTGCTCCGCCGGATTCGGTGTTTGTGAAAGTGGCTCCGGGACAGGAAGTAGTGTTTGCTACCACGACGCTTTACCAAATCGGAGGACAGCAGTTTGTATTCAAGCAGGAAATTCCGAATGTAGGTAAAAAGCTGATTTCATCCGGTCGAAAAGATACCGGGTCTGATTACCTGACAATTAAATTGACGGACGGAAATGAGAGCAAGATCGTGCGTTTGAAAGGCGGATTGAAAACAGTTGGTGATCCGGCATTTTTCGAGTTCAATGGTTTGAATTACCATATCGAGTACGGAATGAAGCGTATCAAAATTCCATTCTATATGAAATGTAATGATTTCATTCTGGATCGTTACCCTGGATCAGATATGCCTTCTTCTTATGCGAGTGATCTGCAGGTATTGGATACGGCACATGGCGAATTCGGAACCAAGCGGGTATTTATGAACCACGTATTGGATTACGGTGGCTACCGTTTCTTCCAGTCTTCCTATGACCCGGATGAAATGGGAACCATTTTGAGTGTGAACCACGATTTTTGGGGAACCAATATCACCTATTTCGGATATTTAATGATGTTTATCGGTATGATTTTTAGTTCGTTTGCGCCATCTTCGAGATTCAGAGAGTTATTGAAAAGTCTGAAGAATTCGAATGCGAAAAAAGCAATGAGTGTCTTGTTTGCGTTGAGTTCTTTATCTGCATTTGCACAGGATTCGGCGGAACATGTACACGATCACGACCATGAACATACTCACACGCATCAGCAAATGCCTGCTGCTCCGGCAAACCCGGTCGTATATTTCATTTCGGAAGATCAAAGTGAAGAATTGTCTACCTTACTGGTTCAGAGCGGGGGGCGTATCATCCCGATACAAACCATGTGTGACCAGGTTCTGCGTAAGTTATACCGTTCGAACAAATACGAAGGAAGAAACGCTGTTCAAACGGTCATCAGCATGCACATGTACCCGGATTACTGGCTAAATCAGCCGATCATTTGGGTTCCCAGCGCACTGCTTGAAAAATACAACCTGCCTCAATACATTTCTTTCCGTGAATTGACGGATGAAACGGGGAATTTTAAATTCATCAATGATTACAATACTGCTTTGCAAAAATCGGAAGCCCAGCAGTCTGAAGCTCAAAAGAAACTGATTAAGCTGGGGGAGAAATACCAGGTTTTCCTGGAGGTTGTGAACTGGGATTTCATGAAAATCATCCCATTGAAGGGAGATAAAACAAACCGTTGGTTCATGCCGTTCAACCAGGAGCTGATGGCAAAAGACAGTGTGACAAGCAGGTTGGCGTTGAGCTATATCAGTTCCCTGAACGATGCGGCGAAATCCAATGGAAATTATACCAAGTCAACTCAGTTGCTGAATGACTTGAAAAAACAACAGCGTGCTTTGGCTCCTGCTTCGATTCTCCCTTCCGAAACACACGTGAAAGCAGAAGTCTCCTACAACAAGATGGGAATTTTCAAGAATTCAATGAATGGCTACCTGCTGGGAGGCGTTTTACTGCTTATTATTTTCCTGATCAAGTTGTTTTTTAATCCTTCTGTACGTTCCGAAAAAAGATATTCGGTACTATCCAAAGTGATCGTGGTACTACTGGCGGTTGTTTTCGTTTATCACGGAGTAGGCCTGGGGATGAGAAGTTACGTTTCTGGTCGCGCTCCCTGGAGTGACGGATATGAGGCGATGGTTTTCATTGCATGGGTTGTGGCTCTTTTAGGTTTGGTTTTATCGCGCGTGAGTGTGGTGATTTTAGGTGCAGCTTGTTTGCTGGCAGCATTCTTTATCATTGTTTCCGAAATGAACCTGCTTGATCCGGAGATTACCCCTTTGCAGCCGGTACTGAAAAGTTATTGGTTAATGATCCACGTAGCGATTATTACCAGCAGTTATGCCTTTTTAGGACTGGCATTCATCCTGGGGATGATTAACATTGTTTTGTATGCTGCCCGCAATAAGAGAAATGGAGCAGATGTAACGAAGATTATTCATATCCTGACTGCAGTCTCCGAAATGACGATGATCGTCGGGTTGTTCATGCTGACGATCGGGACATTCCTTGGCGGAATCTGGGCCAATGAGTCGTGGGGAAGATACTGGGGGTGGGATCCGAAAGAGACCTGGGCTTTGGTTTCGGTGCTCGTTTATGCCATCATTCTGCATTTTAGATATATTCCGGGATTGAAGGGCAAATTTGCGTTCAATGTGGCAAGTATGTGGGGATATGCATCTATTTTGTTTACGTTCTTCGGAGTGAACTTCATCCTGGTAGGATTACACTCTTATGCAAACGGTGACGGATCGGTGAACTTGCCCGGATATGTTTGGGCTACCATTGCAGCTTTCCTGGGACTGACGATTTTTGCAGGAATCCGGAATAAGAAGTACATTCAATCTCAAAGAGAATTGTTATGACATTGTATGATTTTTCATTGAATTACCTGAACGGAAAACCGATCGACTGGAAAGATTTTCAGGGTAAAAAAGTGCTTTTGGTGAATGTGGCTTCGCAATGCGGGCTGACTCCTCAGTATACACAGCTCCAGGAACTGATGGACACCTTTGGTGGAGATCGGTTCACTGTTTTGGGCGTTCCATGTAATGATTTTGCAGGACAAGAACCGGGAACGGCAGAAGAGATCGCTACTTTTTGTTCCACAACCTACGGAGTGAGTTTTCCGTTGTCTGAGAAGATTCATACTGTTGGTGCTGAGATTCACCCGCTGTATCAGTGGTTGTTTGAGCAAACAGGATCGGAAGTGTCCTGGAACTTTCAAAAGTATTTGATGAACGAAAAAGGAGAAGTGTCGGGAGTATATACTCCGCAGACAGAACCTGCCGATGAGCAGATTTTAGATTGGATTAAGCAATAAATCATGAGTCAGATTGACATATTAGCGATCGGTGCGCACCCGGACGATGTGGAACTTTCCGCAGCCGGAACCTTACTGAAACACCGTGCCCTTGGGTTTTCTACCGGAATCATTGATTTGACACAGGGAGAACTGGGGTCTCGAGGAACGAAGGAAACACGAAAGGAAGAGGCTGCAGATGCTGCTGAAATCCTGGGGCTTTCGGCACGTGTCAATCTGAAAATGGCGGATGGCTTTTTCACGCATTCGGAAGAAAACCTGTTGCTGCTTGTTGAGCAGATTCGCCGCTTCAAACCATCCATTGTGTTGGTCAATGCGGTTTCAGACCGTCACCCGGATCACGGAAAGGGGAGTAAACTGGCTTCTGAGGCTTGTTTTCTGGCCGGATTGCGCCGCATTGAAACGAACTGGGACGGAAAAGCTCAGGAAGCTCACCGGCCGAAAGCGGTGTATCATTACATCCAGGATCGCTACCTGAAACCCGATTTCGCAATTGATGTAACCGATTTCGTGGAACAAAAATTCGATTCCATCAAAGCATACAAAACCCAGTTTTGGGATCCGGATTCCACAGAGCCGAAAACGCCCATTTCAGGCGAAGAATTTTTCGAGTTTCTACGCGGAAGAATGGCCGAGTTCGGACGAAGTATCGGCGTACGGTATGCGGAAGGATATACTGTTGAAAGACTTCCAGGAGTGGATTCCTTATTTGATCTTCGCTAAGGTTTCCTTTACGTTTTCAATCAAATCGTCAAACTCTTTTTTCAACTCTTCGTTGATGATTCCGTCTTTGAAGTTTTCTCCGAAGCTCGGAAGGCTGAAATGTCCTAAAATATTTGCCGTATGACGCGGGAAACGGCTCAGAGCGGCTTCGAGT
The DNA here is from genome assembly GCF_039596355.1 of Fluviicola sp. GTDB lineage: Bacteria > Bacteroidota > Bacteroidia > Flavobacteriales_D > Crocinitomicaceae > Fluviicola. The sequence goes on from NZ_JBCNJW010000001.1 coordinate 201,795, forward strand.
ACAAACTTTGCCCCGAGTTTACCCGGCGAGGTAGAAATGAGCAGCATCGGCTTTTCGTGGAAGACACTGTTGTTGAGTCGTGAACACCAATCCAGTGTATTTTTAAAAGCTGCGGAATAACTTCCGTTGTGTTCAGTCATGGAAACAACCAGGAAATCCGCGTTCTCGATGATTTCATGAAATTCATAGGCTTCATCCGGGTAACCATCTTCTTTTTCTTTGTCTACAGAGAATACCGGCATTTCAAAGTCGTTCAAATCAATCATGTTGATTTCCCCCTCGAACTGGTGCGCGGCATAATGCGCGAATTGCTGGTTGATGGAAGATTTGCTGGTGCTGGCTCCGAATGCTAATATTTTCATCTGACGTTTGTTTTTGCGAAGGTAATGATATTCCCAATTTAAAGGAATTCTTTTAGTTACTGATTTTACAGAAGAGTTGCTATTGAATGCCTCGATGGAATTTTCGTTATGCGCTCATCCTTTGGGGTAAAAAAGGAATCATGGACTGAACCTTTCGGTTGATTTTTCGTGCAAACTCTAGGTTAAATAACTGGAAATTTGTTATATTTCATATCATATTGTTTGTTTCAGCTACAAGGACAAACAAGCCACTATTTATTAACCCTTTCATTGAAAAACCATGAAAAAAACATGTTTATCAATTGGCCTTTTGGCCTTTGCTGTATGTTGTACACAGCTCGCATACACGCAGGTAGTTATTGTCCCGACAGACGAAATTACCCCACCTAACGACCCGTATTACCCGCTTCAATGGTCGCACAATAACACCGGTACCGTTCCCACATTCCCGGGAACAGGAGTTTGTGGTCTCCCGGGATTCGATATGAATATTCCCGAAGCCTGGGCATACTTGAATAACAGAAAAGTCATCTACCCGGTACGTGTTGGAATTCTTGATTCGGGGCTGGATCCGGTGCATCCAGACCTTAATACTGCGCGCCTTTTGCCGGGCAAGAACTTTTCGGTAACTCCATACAATTTCAATACAATGGATACATACGGGCATGGTACTCACGTATTGGGAGCTATTGCGGCAACGGTAAACAATGGTATTGGAATAGCCGGTGTTGACAGAAATTGCCTGGTGATGCCTCTAAAAATAGATCCATCTGTAACAATAAGTCAGAGAGTACATATTGCCGATGCCATTCGCTATGCTGTAAATAATAATATCAAAGTGATCAACATGAGCTTTGGATGGAATGAACGAACAATCAATAATGATATCCGTGAAGCAATTTCGTACGGGATAGCCAATGGGTGTACGTTTGTAGGAGCAGCCGGTAATTTTAATACCAATGAAGTTCATTTTCCGGCAAAAGTCGGAATTGCAGTCGGAGCAGCCAATCCGTGCGGGGCCATAAAAAGTCCTGCCACATCGCTGACTTGTGAGCAAGACTTTCGAACCATTATGGATGAAACGGGTACGTACATTACCTGGGGTTCAAATTACGGACCCGGACTGGATGTGATGGGGCCGGGAACGATGCTTCCTGCCATTGACATTCCCGGTTCACAGGGGTTATCCGGCTACACGGATTGTAATGCAGGAACCTGTTATCATCCCGGAATCAATGGGGATTACGTTACGGATGCTTTTGGGACGTCCATTGCAGCACCTTACGTGACAGGAATTGTTTCTCAGATGCTTTCCGTAAAAACGCAATTAAAAATGCATGAAGTAGAGAATTTGTTGTTGCAGGCCTCTATCACGCCGATGGTCGGAGGGTATCATTTTCCGGATGCTTATGAAGCAATTATTTTGGCTTCGAATTATACTCCAGGTAGTTACCAGTTGGCTGATTTGGCTGTAGATCAGGTTGTTTATGAAAGAATAAATCCAACCACCGTTCAGGCAACCATTACTGTTTCTAACAAATCGACCACGGTTCCTTCTGATCCGACTCAGCTTCAGGCATACCTGTCATTTACCAGGGAATACAACGGTTACTTCAGTGACAATGCATTTTCTCCTGCACAAATCAGTATACCGGCGATTGCACCGGGGGTCACGAATACATACGTAATACAGCTTCCGTATATTGATTATAACCCCGTAGATTACAAAATGTGGCTGAATGCCCTTGTAGACCCAGGGATGGTACAGTATGAAACGGATGATGCGAATAATGGACGTTCTATTTTCGTAAGTCCGAATAACAGTATTCTTCCAATAGACCAGACGACTGGCCTGGAGGAAATAAAAAATCCGCAGACACTGATCAATAAGCCGGATCTTATTCCTGCGCAGGTTGCCTATTCTGTAAATGTTAGCTGGCTTGGAAAAGCGGTCAATATGACGTATAGCGTAAAAAATGCAGGAACGGCAAACGGAACTCTATACCTGTTCCGTGATGCTGTCAGATACTGGGACTCTTATGATGCAACACTTAGCAGTGATGACTTGCTTCTTGGTGCTGAAAACATGAATGGTGTCATCACACTGACTCCCGGACAAGAAATGATTTTTCCGAACAAGAGCAAACTGGCTTCCCGTTCCTACCTCTTAATCCAGGTTGATGCAGAATACCTGAACGATGAATCGGATGAGACAAATAATGTGTATGCTATTCCGCTTATTCATACTTCCGGAATGTCTGAGAGAGAAGAAAACCCGGTGGATTCCCTTGTTGAACTGAATATGGAACTGTTTCCAAATCCGGCAAAAGAACAAGTTGTCCTGACGATTGAGACGAATGGCGCTGGTAAGATAATACTGACGGATCTGTTGGGACACACCTTGCAGGAGCAGCAATTGACAGAAGGCGGAAAGCAAAAGCGGGTATTGGATACTCGTCAGTTATCTCCGGGAACATACTTCGTAGAATGGAGACCCGGATCCGGTAGAAGTGTTTTGAAAAAGCTGGTTATTCAGTAATGGATTGATCATAAAAAAGGTCTGGGCGAAAAATTTTTCGCCCAGACCTTTTTGCTATAAAACTAAACTAACAGAGAAAACATTTTTTCCTCTCAGCTTTCGCTGATCAGTCTTATTTTACGACGCTCAATTTTACTGTTTTAACCGCATTCGCTGATTTTACAACCGCGTAATACAATCCCTGAGCGAAAGTAGAAGAGTTGATTGTGAACTCGTGTGTTCCAACTTCTGCATATTTAGAAGCTACAGTTTGGATCACTTGTCCGTTTGAGTTCATTACGATTACTTCGATTTCGTTATCCTGAGCAACATCAACAAACAAGGTAGCGTTTGCGTTCGTTGGGTTCGGGTACAAAGAAACTCCTGCGATAGCTGAATTCTCGATCAATCCTACCAATCCTGTGAAATCAGAACCGGTCAAAAGCGGAGAGTTTGCAGCCGGACGGTAGTCAGGAGAAGTGTAGTTGTAAGGAGTAACAAGGATGTTCGCAGTAGAAACGATAGAATCGTTCATTCCTGCAGCAAACCAAGCCTGGATAGGGAATGTGCTTCCAGTGTTTACTTCTGTTACTTTACCCGGAGAGTTACCAGCAACGATGTTGTTTTTGTAGATGATCAATCCGCTGGTAGCGTTTCCTTCACATGCAGAACCATCGATGTGAACTCCACGTACGAAATCCATGAAGATAGAGTTACGGATGTTCAAAGCAGAGTTACGACGGATACGAGCTCCACGACGGTAACCAGCAGCTACTGTGCTTGAAGGGTTTCCACGGTATGGCCCGATTGCGGTAATGTTAGAGAAGATTGCGTGTGTTTGTGGTGTACTTGTAGAACCAGAAGCATCGTTATCAGATTCGAAACCTTCAGAAGTAGAAACAGATGGGTTATCAGCGATATCCGGGTCACGAACGATCAATCCGAACTGAACTTTTCCTGAGAATCCATTGTCTGTGTCGAAATCGTCATCCAATCCTCTGTAAGCTACCAGGTGTTTACAGTTTACTGTTCCTCCGAACCACTCATAAGAGTCATCATTACTGAAAGATACCTGAACGTAGTCGATTACGGTAGCATCTCCAACTGAACCGAAAGTGATTCCGTTGATTTCTTTATCCTGCTGGTAAGCATATCCAGGAAACTCAACACGTACGTATTTCAACGTTCCTGAGTTATCGTGTGCATCCGGTGTAGTACCACCACCGAATTCTGTATCTGTAGTAGGAGCCAGACCTTCGATGTTTGCTACTCCGCTTGGCTGGTTGTTAGCTGCTTTTCCTAAAAGAATCAAACCTCCCCAGTCACCTGCTGCACGGGAACCTGCTGCCTGGTTGGAAGTAAATACGATTGGACTGTTTGCCGTACCTTCAGCCATCAGTTTTGCGCCTTTGGTGATGAACAAACCTGAACCCAATACTGCTTTGTCACCCATGATGATTGTTCCTGGCTCGATAGTCAAAGTAGCGTTGTTTTTAACGTAAATCTGACCTTGAAGCAAGTAAATGTTTCCTGCAGTCCAGGTAGTGTTTGATGTAATGTTTGTTGTAATGGTTACGGTTGGAGATCCGTAGTTGGTGTTTTGAGGATCCCAGTTAGACCATCCGTCTGTCCACATAGCTGTTGGAGCCGGAGCAAATGCACCACGGTAAGTAGTCGCTTCAAACGACTGTCCGAATGCTGCCAGAGCACCCAAACCTGCAAACATTGCACTTAAGTAAATTTTTTTCATTTTTCCTTTTTTTTCTTGGTACAAAATTGATTTACTAACCTTGTTCAATCCTTTCTTTTAAGTTACGATTCGAGTAAATAAATGTTAAGTGCGTTTTAAGCGAATTAGTATTAATTTAATATTGATAAAAGGGTTTAGTTTTTCGATTTAGCGAGAAAGAGCCGTATGTCTGAAAGGTCGGGGGGATTGAACAGAATGGAGGGTAGTGAGCCGGTTGTTTAAACTTTCGGTAACAAAAAGTACCGCTGGAAAATCCGGATTTCTTTTAAAAAAACGCTCCGTAGATTTTAGCGGAGGAGACAATATTCATGTGCGATTTTACCTCATAAAAAAGCCACCCGCTAAGAAACGGATGGCCTTTCAGGCGTCTTTGTGAATCTTATAATCGGATGCTTACAGAAGCTGTAAATGTTGTTCCGAAATTCGATTTCCAAACCTGCTGGTCGATATTTTTGTCGTAGTTATTGTTGTTATTCTTGTCACCTACAAAGATGGTGTTGAAAAATGCATTCATTCCTTTTACGGAAGAGCGCTGTGTAGAACTGTTCTGGTAGAAGATCTGATCTTGTGCCAGGATGTTCTGAATGTTCAATTTGAACTGTGCACGACCTTTCCAGAATCCTTTGGTGATCTGCAAATCCAGGAATGTACGCGCTTTCTCCCACAAATCCGGTTCGTTTACGTTTCCTACGATGTAGATACGCTGCCCCACACGGTTGATGTTCAATGCGATTCCCCACAAGTTGCGCGGGTTGTCGTAACGAAGTCCTGCGTTGAAAACGTAAGGAGATTGTCCCTGAAGCGGTCTGGAATCAGCTGCACTTCCCACCACATTGGAAACATCCACTTTTGAACGGATGATTGACAAGTTAGAATAAATAGTCAATTTATCAAAGAACGAAGAAGTGTCCATTTTAAAGATGGTAGAGACCAATGATCGAGCTTCCAGCTCCAATCCGTAGTTTGTTGCGGAAGGTACATTCTGGAAGGAGATCTCATTCACAACGTCCGCACGTGATTTCTGTTCGATCGGGTTGATGAAGTTTTTGTAGAAGATGGTTGCTGAAACCAATTGTCCTCTTCCTGCAAATGTTTCGTATCTCAAATCCAGGTTGTGGATCAAAGCACGCTTCAGCGTATCGTTTCCTGAAACAACGAAGTTCGTGGTGAAATCGTAGAATGCAAACGGAGCAAGCTCTCTGTACTCAGGTCTGTTCAATGTTTGAGAGTAGCTCAAACGCACGTTTGTTTTCTTGTTTGCTTCGAAAATCGCGTTAACAGATGGAAGGAAATCCAATTTCTGTGTGTTGATTTTCAATTCAGATTTGTTATCGCGCTGTGAGTTCAATTGTTGCTGGAAGTATTCAGCACGCACACCGTAGATGAAACGCAAACGCTTCGCAAAACGATTATCCAACATGATGTATGCTGCATTCAAAACAGATTGCGCATCGTATTTGTCGGAAGGCTTGGTAGCGTCTGTTAATTTGAATCCACCAACACCCGGGTTTCCGTTTTGTCCTGCAGCAATCAATCCCATGTTTTCCGGAGCGAAAATCTGGTCTTCCGGCAAGTAAAGCAGGTTGTCGTCAAACTTCACACTTCCTCCTGTAACACCGTAGCGGGTATAACCCAACTGACGTGCTTCGAATTTTCTGGAACGAATCTGGTTGTACACTCCCACTTTGAATTCGCTTTTGATTTTTCCGAACAGGTTCGTTTCGTATGTCAGATCCAAACGCTCGTTGAAAGAGCTTTCTTTCGTTTCTGAGAAGAACATTCCTCCACCGTAGCTTGGACCAACGTTTGTGTATGAAATATTCGCAACATACATGGTGTCTTTCGGATTCGGGTTGCTCGGGTCAATGACATACTTGTTTCTCGTATAGATTGAACGGCTCAGGTTCGGAACAGAACGCTGAACGTTGCTGTATCCCGCCAACCAGTTTACTTTAAACCCTTTTGCTCTCAAACCATGCTGCCCTTCCAGCTGACCGGAATAAACGCGGTCTGATGTAAACCAGCGTGCATTGGAACGGATCAGGTTCGGGTTTGTTTCCATCGGATTGATTTCACCTGTACGGTTGATCAGTTTATCCGATGAGTTGATGCTGTAGATATTTTTGAAGTTAATGGTGTTGCGCTCATTCAGTTTCAGGGCAAAGTTTGCCAAAGCACCAGCCAGTAGGTTCGTAGCGTTGTTTTTGTCCAGGTATTCGTAATCGATCTGAGTTGCTTGTGCTGAATTCGGATCGGTACTGTTGGAGTAACCGCGGCGAACTGTTTCGTTGTAGCTGTAGCTTCTGCTGTAAGTCAAAGCGGCAATCATACCGAATTCGCGCTTTCCGAATTTCTTGTTGAATCCTCCGGATCCCTGAACGCTCAGGTTCGGTAAAAATTTACTGTCAGTTGTTCCCCAGCTCGTTGAAAATTGCTGCGCCAGTTTTGCCTGGTCGTGAATGTTTGTCGGGAAATTTGACTGTGAAGGAATGGCAGACGGCATCTTTCTGGTTCCGTCGTCGATTCCCAGCCAATCCATTTTTCCGCCTTTGTAAGAAGTACGGTCCTGGAATGTGGTAATGGTATTGATCCCTGTTCCCAACTGGAACGAAAGGAAACTTTTCTCCGGAATGCTTTTTGTGTTGATCTGGATCAAACCACCGGCAAATTCGGCAGGCTGATCCGGAGTTGCAGATTTGGTGATTGTCAGGTTATCGAGCATATTCGAAGGGAACATGTCGAATGAAAATGCTTTTCGGTCACTTTCGGAACTCGGAAGGGGAGAGCCATTTAAGAAAGCCGCATTGTACCGGTCATTCAATCCGCGGATTACCGCAAATTTGTTATCCTGGATACTTGCTCCGCTGACCATTTTCAATACGTCACTCGTATTACTTGCCGTTGATTTGGCAATGGACTGGCTCGACATGACGTCTCCAACGCTTACTGCATTTTTCTGTGCCAAAACAACTCCCTGATCCGTATCTGTAATTCTTCTTGCTGTGATGACTACTTCTACAAGCGAATCTTCCGCCGGAGGAGACATGACCACATCTATGGTGGTTACTTCTCCGTTTTTTACAGGAATGTCATTGACAACCTGAGTAGGAATTCCCGGGTAAACCACACGAATGGAGTAGGTTCCTTTTTCCAGTTTGTCAAAGTTGTAAATCCCCTCGATATCCGACAGGATTCGTTTGCTTTGCTGGATCAATTCAACCTGTGCGGACGGAAGCCCTTCTCCGGTTTCAGCATCAATAATTTTCCCCTGAATAACCCCGGTGTTTTTGTCCTGTGCAAATCCAATGCTTACAAGTAAAAGTGAAACAACGGATAGAAATATCTTCATAGCTTTAATTTTGGTGCAAAGGAACAGCTATAACGTTATTCTAACTAAAGATGAAAATGATGGAATTATGAGTTTTGTGTAAACGAATTGTGAATTGAATTAATATTTGCTTAACACAGGCTAAAAGGATGTAGTAAACACTGCAAATTAGCTGATTTTTTCGATCTGAAAGTTTTGTCCGTTGAAAGTGAAACGGTCATTTTCAGACTTGTTCAGAAGTAACTGTCCCAAGGGTGCACCAACCCCGATACCGATCACTACGGTGTTTTGAAACAGAAACTTTCCGATCGGAATTCCGACCAGGAAAACACCCGAATTGGTCTGAACGAGCGTTCCTACTTTAATTGTAGATGAAGTCTCAGCGCTTTGACTTTCGACCAGGTTCTTCAGGCGTTGCTGTTCAGCAAGCTGTGTCCCGAGTTTGAGCAATTCCTGCTGTGCCATCTCCCGCGATGTTTCAAATTTATCGCCCGCTGAGCTTTTGCTGTCTTCTGCGATATCTTTCTGTAAATCGGAAATGTCATGTTGTAACCGGGAGATTTTCTCAGTGATCATACCCGATACGTGCTCTAAAAGATCGGTTTTAATCATAAACGATGAAATGCTTATTGAACAATTCAATGAGTTGTTGCTGGACACTTTCTTTCGAAAACTGCATCCCGAAGGATCGGAGAACTTCTTTGTCGAACGTAACTTTTCCATTGACCATACTCAAGATGGCATGTTTCAAATCGGCTATGTTGTTCTGTTCAATCTTGATTCCAAGTGCTTCGGTCATGTTTGCTGCAATTCCGACTGCGGTAGAAATAACCGGAGTTCCCGTTAACCATGCCTCTGCAATCACAATACTGAATGTTTCGTATTCGGAAGTGAGAATCAATGCATCGTGTTCTTTCAGAAGCTGACTGACCTCTTCCCACTCACACGGTCCTGTAAACGTAATGGCATCGGCACAGCTGTTGAGCCTGGCCCATTTCTGCCATTCATCCGTATTTTGATCGGAAACGACCGTTAAACTGATCTGCTTCCCGGATTCCAGGTATGCGTTCAGGAAACCGTCAAATAGAAAGGCCGGGTTCTTGGTGTTCTTATCGAGGGTTGAAATATGAATGAATTTTTTTCGTCCCACCGGGTTGGTTTCCCGCAGCGTAAAAATCTGTTCATCCACAAAGTTAGGAATGACCTGGATTTTAGTTGTCGGGAAAAGTGGCTGCATATCGCTTCGGAGCACATTGGAAACGGCTACGATTTCGCTCGTGTGACGGCTTCCACGTTTGATCACCTGTTGGTGCAGCGACAAGAAATTCTTACGTAGTTTTTTGCGGTAATACGAACCGTGTTCCATCACGATCAACGGTACGCGGAAATAACGCTGTACACGTGCAAACTGCATGGCGCGTGGCAAAAAGACATGAGCAAAAATCAGATCAATGTGATCCAGCATTAAAAGTCCTTTGTGCAATGCTTTGCGTTGAAGCCACCAATGCATAAAACGGTTGCTGGCAATGCGGTGGTAAATCCGGATAATTCTCAGGTTGTCGATTTCCTCTTCGTCCACCTCAATAGATGAACAATTCTTATCGCCCATGGTGTGTAAGACCGTTACTTCGTACTTTTCCGAAAGCAAATGGGCGAAACGCTCTACAAAATTCCCTGCGTAAGGGTCTATACGCGTAGGGAACCATGAACTCATGATGAGAATATGTCTCTTTGTAATGGGCATAGGCTAAATTTAGTGGATTTTTTCACTAATCGCGTATGACTTTCAAAGTTTTTGTGTCGTTTTCTCGCCTGATTGTGAGGAAATAAACTCCTTTCGAATTTTCTGAAAAATGAATTTCATTTCCAATCTGTTGAAAGGGAACGGATTGACCGAGTTGGTTTTTTAGTTCAAAAACTTCGCCGCCCAACAGGTTCGAAAGTGTGAGTAAACCATCATCGGATGGGTTCGGAGCCAGTTGAATCACATCGAGCCGGTTGGTTTGCAGCCCGGCGGTACAGGTCAACCGGTTCATGTATTGCCAGATCGTATCGTTATACGTTGTTGCAACCAGGTTGGTTCCCAGGTTCGCTCCCATTCGCACCAAAACGAGGCCGTCGGAAGGAGATACGTTGATGATTTGCCCGTTTTTACCTTCAGCAGCGTATACATCTGCCGGAGCATTGGGCATCAAACTGCCAGGAAAAACAAATTGAGTCTGCGGAAGCATGTAAGACGATTTTCCATTGAGCCAGGTCAGATACCCGTAGGATTTGTTGAGACTCTGGCTGGTATTTCGCATTTCATTGAGGTAAGTCAGGTCTGGGAGAACCGCCGTTCCGTTCCAGTAACCGTTTTGAGAAAGCAAGAGTCCGAAACGCGCCATGCTTCTTGGTTTGGAAACAAAGATGTGGTTGTACCCGGAAGTTACAAATAAACCGGTCATCCCGATTTTTGCTCCGATTTTCTGATTGACCCAGCTTGAAAGTGTTGTGCCGGTTGCTACCCGGATCACGGAGTCGAGCAGGGTGTAAGGGCCGTTGTGATAAGCCCAGCGGGTTCCCGGTGGAGCTTTGTAGACCAAACATGCCGGATCGGTACAGTAAATATCCGAAACTCCGTCGTCCAGTCCGGTGGTCATCGTCAGCTGATGTTTAATCGTAATGGCATCTTCCTGGGCCGTAGTCATGCTGGTCCACCCGTTTCCGAGGTAATCGCTGGTGGGATCGTTGATATTCAGAAAACCTTCGTATTGTGCAATCCCCACAGCATAGGCCGTCAAGGTTTTACCGGCTGAGTTCCAAACGTAAAAACTGTCGGCGGTGAATGTTCCGAAATACTTTTCCAGCACAATTTTTCCGTCTTTCAATACAATGAATGCTTTGGAATCGCTTTGTTCCAGCCAATTGTACATGTTATCGATGGAATCCTGACACCAGCCCAGTGTCGCCGGGTCTGTTGTGCTCCAGGTTGTTCCCACAAGCGGGGGGAAGTATGTTTGTGCTTTCAGGTTTGAAAAACCCAAAGAACCAATCAGTAGCAGCAGGATGTATTTCATAACAGTATCAAAATTAAGCATGCAAAATTCAAAAAGTTCTATCGTAGAATTCGTGGTTCATTTTGACTTTTACAGGTCGAATTAAACCAATTCTTTCTCGTAAATGGCTTCCAATTGTTCTATTGCGAAATCAATTTCTTCTTTGGTTGTGTATCTCGAAAATGAGAAACGGGCATTCGGACGTGTCGGATCGGCTTTGATTCCTTCCAATACGTGTGATCCTTTCGCTGCACCGGATGAACAAGCTGATCCGCCGGAACAGGCAACTCCTTTCAAATCCAGTGTAAACAACAACATTCCCGATTTCTCCGTTGCCGGCAGGCAGACGTTCAGCACGGTGTACAAGCTTTTCTCCGGGCTGGTTTCACCGTGAAATGCCACATCCGGGAATGCAGCCTGCAAACGCCCGATCATGTAGGATTTCAATTCCTGAACGTGTTGCTGGTGTTCTTCCAGGTGGCTGTATGCCAGTTCAATGGCTTTTGCAAGTCCCACGATTCCGTATACGTTTTCGGTTCCACCACGCAGACCACGTTCCTGTGCACCTCCGTGAATCAGGATATCTGTTTTGATGCGTTTGTTGGCATATAAAAAACCGATTCCTTTCGGACCGTGAAATTTATGTGCCGCGCAGGTAATGAAATCAATGCCCAGTTTTTCCAAATCGAAGGCGTAGTGTCCCATTGTTTGAACGGTATCCGTATGAAAGTATGCGTTGTATTTTTTGCACAGTTCGCTTACTTTTCCGATCGGAGTCAGTGTTCCGATTTCGTTGTTGGCGTGCATCAGTGAAACCAATGTCGGTTTTTCATCCTTCAGGTAGGATTCCAGTTCGTTCAGATCGATATTTCCTTTCTGATCTACGGTAAGCCAAACTGCTTCGATTCCCTCTCTTTCCGCCAAGTGTTCAATAGTATGACACACCGCGTGATGCTCAATGGTCGTAGAGATGATGCGTTTCACTCCCAATTGATAAACGGCTGTGTTCAATGCGATATTGTCGGCTTCCGTTCCGCCTGAAGTGAAAATCAATTCATTCGGAGAGCAGTTTAATTGCTTTGCAATTGCACGACGTGATGTTTCGATCAATGCTTTTGTCTGTCGGCCATAGAAATGAGTCGAAGACGGGTTTCCGAATTCGTTTTGCAAAACTGGAATCATGGCTTCCGCAACTTCTTTGGCAAGTGGGGTCGTTGCCGCATTGTCTAAATATACTCGCATGGACTTTTTTTTAGTACAAATTTAATAGATTCGAAAGAAGAAATGTGTTAATGCTTACCAAGTAAAAAACGAAATGTTTCTTTCCCTTGAGGTGCTAACAAGAGGTTCGACATCAATAAATGCGTTCTTTCGACTCGTTTGTCTTTAGATTTCGCTGAGTCGACATGGTTTAATATGTAGCGTTTCATTCCCGGAGTCAGTGCGTCAAAACGGTCTTTTGATTCGGGAACCTGGTACCAGTATTCTTCCATTTCTTCCGGAACGGGTACTCCGAATTCGGAGCTGTCTTTTTCCAAACAAACATGTACTGAATCTCCGAGCGTTTTCCCGATTTTCTTTAACCGGTTTTGCTGTACGGTAATTAATCCGCTTCCTTCGCCCAGCGCCAGAACTCCTGCCTGCCACTGAATTTTAGAATCGAGGTGAATAATCAGCCGCTGGTTGAAATCTCCTTTTTCTTGTCGTCCCGGGAGTTGCGCCAGGATTTCCGGAGTGAGTTCTATGAACCAGTAATTCAGCCAGTCGAGGGCTTGAACGTGCGTTTCGAATTCGACCATATTCCTTCTCTTTTTTCGTAAAGATAGGAAAGAGTGTGGTGAAAAGTAGTTACTTACCCGGGTAGGTGGTGGATAAGTGTACACTTATCCACTTATCGGTCAAACGCCCGGTTTTGCTGGTTGGTTTTGAAAAAATCCCGGTTCTGAGAAAAACCGGGATTTCCACTATTCAACGGTGAATCCATTCTTTTGTGCGGTAGTAACTAAGGATTCAATAATTGCAGACCCAAAATCTTTCTGAGCATTCGTTTCGCTCATTTTTTTCAGTTCTTCTTTGATATAATCTTCCCGTTTTTGGGAAAGTTCATGGATCTGATTTTGATATTTAATGCGCTCAGCGTTCTTGTTCTCAATATACTTGAGTTGTTCTTCCTTCGGTTTGTTTTTCAACTCTGCAGGCAACAAGTTCTGTGTGCGGATGCTGTCCAGGCTTATTTTCCCGAATTTCACCCCGTCTACCAAATCCCAGGAGGAGTTTTCGTAGTTGGCGTTTGATTTTGCCCCGGCTCTTTCGGATATTACCCCGAAGCCCATAGATTTGGCGTTATTGTCTTCTTCTGCCTGTTTATTGGCGCGGTACAATCCGTCAACACCATAACCTACATAGGTTTTGTTCAGCGAATCGTTTACGGTAATAATTTGCTGATCGTAGGGAGTATTGATTTGGGGAACCTTCTGATCGGAATTGATATTGAAATACATTCCCTGGGAATAAAGCGAACCGTCATACCACAATTCTTTTACGCCCTGGTCGTAAGGACCGCAGTAAATCGTGTTGACAACAATGTTTTTGGTTGCTGCCAGTTTCAGAATCTTCTTGTAGTCGATCGGTCCCTGGTTGAAAGGCTCGTTGCCGGCAATATAAATGATCCGCATATCGGAAGGTTTGGTCGACCACTTCAAATCATTCACCGACGATTCGATCACGGCTGCACAGTATTCGGAGCCACCATTGGTGCGGAGCGAGAATAATTGCCCGGAAATAGAATCCAGGTCGCCGATCAGGTCGGTTCTCTTGCGAATCCAGTTCGGAGTTTTGATTCCGTCGTTTCCATAATCGTAAAGCGCAATTTCCAGTTGGGGAGCTTTTCCCTTTTCGGTCATTTTGGAAGCCGTGTTGACAATTTTCCAGATGGTAGACTTCGCCTGTTCAATCAAGCCGTCCATACTTCCGGAAGTGTCGAACAGAATAGCAATTTGAATTTTACGCGCCTCATCACTCGGATGGAGTGTTTGCGAAAAAGAAAACGAGCAGAAACCCGCCGTCAGGATAAAGAGGAATGTTTTCATGGTTGTTGTTTGTGGCTACTACAACCATCAGCACAATTGGTTCAACGACTTATTCTTCTGGCACTTTGACTTCGCTGATTTTACGAAGAGCACTTAGAATTTTACCTAATTCCGGTTGATCTGCGCGGTATTCGATTGTTACGCGTTTCGTTCCTTTGGAAGTCGAGATTTCGATAAATTCCGCACCGCCGTCGGCACAATCCGGACAACCATAGGTTTCATTCAATTTGAAGAACTCATCGATATTGACCTCACGAACCAATTTTTCCCATTCCGTTTTTGAGAAGGCGATGTTTTTCTTTTCTGTAGGAAACTGAGCCTCATCCCGCGATGTTTTGGCAAAAACAGCATCTCCGTTTCTCAAAACCAGTTCACGGATGCAATATCCCCGGCAATGCCCGAAACTGGTTCCGTGGACGATTGAAATGATCTGCGTATCAGACGCGGAAGGAGTGGTGTTTTTTGACGTTCCGCAGGCAACAAGCAGGGAAGCAGTGAGTGTGATAAGAACAAACAGTTTCATGAATTCCAAAATTTAAGATGAAGGTAGCAAGAATTTTGCCAGACTTCGGAAAGAATGTGGGGAACGGCTAGTTGATAAACCTCCGGTAGCGTTCTATTTTTTCCAGCAGCCGTTCGGACAGGTAACTGCTTCCTTCTTTCAGATGGGAGTGGATCAATTTCGCTTCGATGAGGTAACTTTCCTTCTTTTCATTGCTCCAGTAGAACGGAGGGGCATACAAATTGCAAATCCGGTCGGCCATTTTCACCGCCCAAACTTCCTTCGGTTGCAGTTTGATTCGTTCCAGGCTGTCGAGCATTTGCTGTTCCTTGCTTTCAATGGTGGTGTTTTTGGTGAGAGCAAGTACTCCGTCAGCCACCGGTTTTCCGAACAGGTGTTCCAGCGTTTCAAAAGTTGCTTCCGTATCTTCCAGCGTATCGTGGAGAATGGCGCACAAAACACCTAATTCCTGGTTCAACCCGGTTTCGTGTCTGAACGCATTCGAGATTTCGAAAACCACACTCCCGATGTGGTTGATGTATTCCACCCGTTCACCTTCCTGGTGTCCGCCGTAGGATTGTCCGGCGTGTAGAATCGTTGCCCACTGCCAGGCATCTTGTTGTTTGTCGATAAGGATTGTTTGATTCATTGTATGTTGATTGGTTTTTATGTTTTTTGAAATTTCCCGCGGATTACGCAGAGGCTCGCAGATGCCAATTGTACGTTTCATAATCTGCGAAATCCGCGAGATTTGCGGGAAACATCATGTGTTATCTGATTTACGCACAGCCCGAAGTTAGGAATAATTCGTTTTAACCGTTATCCTGTTTGTTCGATCTGCGTTTTCAGCAAATGAACCGTTCCGTTCCAGTAAAATTCCCAATGCTTGTAAATGGCTTCGGTAGGGAAGTTCTCTGCTTCAACAGTCAATTGCGTTTGATCAGAACCGGATTCCTGCAGTCTGAAAGTAATGACCGTATAGTTTTCCGGTTCGTTTGGAAGTTCTGAAACCGAACTTACATGACTGTATTGAAAGATTTTTCCGGGTTCAAACTGCAGAATCTCACCACGGTTCTCAAAACGAACATGGTGAAACCCGTTTACCAGGAACGGTGATCCGGTTTTCCAGTCCGAAATGATTTCAAGCTCCATTTCCGGATCACCCATCCATTGTTTCATTCGTTCAGGAACAGTCAGGAATTTCCAAACCGTTGAAACCGGAGCAGCAATTAAAATTGATTTTTGAATCAGTTGAACCATCGTTAAAAAATGTCTTGTCGAGTTTCCTCCGTGTGTTTTCGATGTTCCTAGGGGCGACGCACAAACTGAGAAGGCGGAAGTATCGAGACTGGCATTCGTAATTCGTAATTATTCCGCCTGGTGATCATAACTCAAGCCCTTGTTCAGTTTCCAGATGCCGTTTTCCAGGATCCACACGTGTGTGAATTTGGCTGTACTCGCAAAGCGTTCGGGGTTTCCTTCAATGGTTTCGTAAAAACGGTGCTCGCCGTATTGAATCGCTCCGTAAAGTTTCCCGTTTTCGTAAAGTGGAAAAACCTGTGCACTTCCCGGAATCAGTTCCCTGCGTGATTGGTACGTCCCCGGAGATTTGCACAGACCGTTTCTGAGGTCGTATAAAAACTTCGTTTTGTCCGAAATTCCTCCCTTGTCATGGAAAAACTCGAATTGTTCACTCAGCAAACGTTCAAACTGCCCGATGTCGCAGGTATTGAAACCGACCTGGAACAACAGGCTGTCCTGTGAAAGAATGGTTTTGTACAAATCGGATTGAGAATAAAGCAGGTTACTTAAACCAATAAAAAAGATCAGGAAGAGTGTTTTCATATGTTTTCGATTGCTTGTTTAAAATTACAATTAACTTCTTCAATTCCTAAAAATCGCTTTGGGGAATTCGGCATTCCTAATTCGTAATTGACTACCTTTGCGCTATGTTCGTCGAATCCCTCTCATTGGTCAATTTCAGGAATCACAGCGAAGCCGAATTTCAGTTTGAAAGCGGGGTAAACTGTATTGTCGGGAAAAATGGCTCCGGGAAGACAAACGTACTGGACGCGGTGCACTACCTGAGTATGTGCCGTTCGTATCTCAACCCGATGGACCGGCAGAATATCCGGTTCAACGAGCAGTTTTTCGTGATCCAGGGATGCTGGATGAAAGACGAGCAGCCCTTCAATTTGTATTGCGGCGTCAAATCCGGCTCGAAGAAAGTATTCAAGAAAAACAAGAAAGAATACGACCGGCTGGCGGATCACATCGGGCATTTCCCGGTAGTGATGATTTCGCCGTACGATACTGACCTGATTTCTGAAGGAAGCGAAGTCCGCAGAAAGTGGATGGATGGGATTATCTCCCAGTTCGACCACGAATACCTGAATGATTTGCAGCGCTACAACAAAGTGCTGGATCAACGGAATGCGCTGCTGAAACAGCAATACGAGCATGGTTTCTTCGACCGGGAATCCATTGAAATCTGGGACGAACAGCTGATTCGCTACGGAACGGCCATTCATCGCAAGCGTGTTTCCTTTATCGAAGCATTTATTCCCTTGTTCCAACATTATTACAAGTGGATTTCGCAGGAACAGGAAGCGGTTTCCCTCAGTTATGAATCAAAACTGACCGAAACAGATTTCAGAACCCTGCTGGCACAGGTGTACCCGAAAGACACCCGCGTTCAGTATACTTCCGTAGGAATTCACAAAGACGATATCGTCTTTTTACTGGAAGGGTTGCCGATTAAGCGCTTCGGATCACAGGGACAGCAGAAAAGTTTCCTGATCGCACTGCGCCTGGCTCAGTTCGACTGGTTGAAAGAACACCTGAAGCAAACCCCGATTTTGCTGCTGGATGATATTTTTGATAAACTGGACAACCTGCGGGTGGCACAGCTGATGGCGTTGGTGTCAAAAAATACCTTTGGACAGGTATTGGTTACCGATACCGACGAGCAGCGGGTTTCCGCCATCTTTGAAAGCATACAGGTCAAACCGAAAATGATTTTATTTAATTCCGAATTGGTATGAGTGAGTGGGATGAACGCAAACGATCAGGCAACGCACAGCCGATGAAGGATTTGGTAGATAAGCTGATGAGCGCTTACCAGCTGAAAGGAAAACTGACCGAAATCGATGTGCTGAACCGCTGGGAAGAAATGATGGGAAAAGCAGTCGCTGTCCGGACAACCAATCTCCAGATTCGTTCCGGGGTGTTGATTGTGGCACTGAATTCTTCCGTGATGCGCGACGAACTGCTGCACGGAAAGCAAATTATTATTGAACGGGTAAACCAAACAGCAGGTAAGCAATTGATCCACGATGTGTGGTTCGAATAAATGGAAAAATTAAAATGGAAAATTGAAAAGCAGACTGAGCGGAGTCGAAGTAGCTTTTCGATTCTCTATGCTTCTGCCTTGTCAGTTTGAGTATTCCTGACAGAAACGAAGTGAATCGTCGGGATGTATCGGAAACACATGGCGGAAGTCTCAAGACAGATTCTCCCTGCATACTCAAAGAAGAGCAAGCGCTTTTCAATTCTCACTTTTCAATTCCGTAATTCGGTATTCTTAATTCGTAAATTAACTAACTTTGTTAGATAAAACGATAGCTCATGTCTGTGCATAAAAATGTAAAGCGCGTCACAACGAACGTTTTACAAGAAATGAAAAACTCGGGAGCGAAGATTTCAATGCTTACCGGTTACGATTTTTCAATGGCGAGAATCATTGATTCTGCCGGAATTGACATTATTTTGGTTGGAGATTCCGCGTCGAATGTGATGGCGGGGCACGAAACAACCCTTCCCATTACGCTGGATCAGATGATTTATCACGCTGCTTCCGTCGTGAGGGCCGTTGAACGCGCATTGGTGGTCGTAGATATGCCATTTGGGTCTTACCAGGGAAATTCCAAGGAAGCATTGTCCAACGCGATCCGCATTATGAAGGAATCGGGCGGGCATGCTGTAAAACTGGAAGGAGGAATTGAGATCATCGAGTCGATCAAACGCATCCTCACAGCCGGAATTCCGGTAATGGGACACCTGGGCTTGACGCCGCAATCCATCTATAAATTTGGTACGTACGTCGTAAGAGCGAAAGAAGAAGCGGAAGCACAACGTTTGATTGAAGATGCAAAAGCATTGGAAGAAGCGGGATGTTTTGCAATCGTTCTGGAGAAAATTCCGGCGGCATTGGCTGAAAAAGTAGCAAAATCGGTTTCCATTCCGATCATTGGAATCGGGGCGGGGAACGGAGTAGACGGACAGGTTCTGGTGGTGCACGACATGCTGGGAATCAACAACGAATTCTCTCCGCGTTTCCTGAGAAAATATGCCAATCTTTATGACATTATGCTGGATGCGGTGAAAAACTACATCCAGGATGTGCGTAGCGGCGATTTCCCGAATCAAAACGAACAATACTGATCCATGAAGCAAATCCGTCCGGAAGACGTGCTTTATGAGGATAATCACCTGGTTGTGGTCAACAAGCACGCAGGTGAAAACGTACAGGGAGACATCTCGGGAGATTTTCCGCTGGTGGAGAAAGTACGTGAATATATCCGGCATAAATTCGATAAACCCGGAAATGTCTTTTGTGGTTTGATTCATCGGTTGGATCGTCCTGTTTCCGGAGCGATCGTTTTTGCACGTACCGGTAAAGCACTTACCCGGATGAACAAGTTGTTTGCAGAGAAACACCCGCGAAAAGTGTACTGGGCAGTGGTTGAAAAAGCTCCGAAAGAGAAGTCCGCATACCTGGTTCACCACCTGGAGCGCAATGAAAAGCAGAACAAGACCTATGTTTTCAATGAGGCTCGTAAGAATTCCAAGGAAGCACGACTGAAATACCGCCAGCTGATACATTCAGACAATTATACTTTGCTGGAAGTAGAGCTGGAAACGGGAAGGCATCACCAAATCCGGGCGCAGTTGTCAGCTATCGGCTGCATCATTAAAGGCGATTTGAAATACGGAGCCAAGCGTTCCAATCCGGATGGTTCGATTTACCTGCATTCCCGGGAACTGGAATTCGAACATCCGACCAGTAAGGAAATCATCAAAATAACCGCGCCGGTTCCCGACGATAACTTGTGGCGCTGGTTTGAAAAAGAAGAAACCTCCAGGCAGAACAGCGGTAAACGCTGACAAGTACGAAAAGAAATCACTCACTAAAAATAAAAAACCGATCTTCATCTTATGAAATTACTCCCGATCTTCCTGCTGTTCACATCCTTCGTTTTTGCTCAGACAAAATCGTACTATTACCCGGTGGAGACTTCTTTGGGAGATCACCACATCACGGCGATAGAACAGGATGCATTCGGGAGATTGATTATCGGGACGGACAAGGGACTTTATTCATTTAACGGATTTCAATCCAAAGCTATTCCGTGCCCGAAATTGTATTCGAAAGATATTGTGCAGTTGCTGCGCGTAAAAGACCGTTTTTTTGGAATCAATAAAACCGGGCAGCTTTTCGAGATCAAACAGAATACAGTGTTTTCCAAGCCGCTTTCGGGGATCAAAACTACCATTTTGCGCCTGGAAAAAGGGCCGGCTGATATGTTGCGCATCATATGTTCCGATGCGGTCTACGATTTCAAACTGAATCCGTTTAAGCAGTTTTCCAGGCAAAGTATTCCGTTCTACCAGAAAGGATCGGCAGAATTGATCGATTACTGTGAGAATGACAAAGGTCGTTTTGCACTCCTGTCGAGCAATGAACTGGTCGATATCACTGATGAAACCGCACGCACACTGCCGGGAATGACCGGGAAATGGCTGGTTGCACAAAAGAACAGCATCACGATTTTTCCGGTAAGACCCAATTCAAGCATTTCACTGAAATACGCAGATAAGCGCTTCAAAAACCTCAACAAGCTGATCGGGGCTTTTAACCACTCGGTACAGAAAGCGGTTCAGTTCGGTGACAAAGTTTACCTGCTTTCCGAAACGGGAATGGTGATTTTGAAAGAAGGTGAAATGCGGGTGAATTCTGTCATCGTGGGGCTGAACGTAACAGCCGTTTTTCGCGATAAAGATCAGAACACCTGGTTCGGAACCCGCTCCAAAGGTCTGTACTGCATGCCGGCGGGAACCTATAAACTGGTGAATTCGACCGAATTCAGTTTCCTCGAAGTATTTAAAAACGAGGTCCTGGCGCGAAGCAGTTCCGGTGAAATGATGGTGCTGAATAAATTCGGAAAGAAACTGCGGAATACCCTGTTCCCGAATGACCTGAAACAACAGCAATCGAACCAACCGAAGCTGGAAATGCCGGTTTTGCTGGAAGACGAGTTTGTGAAAGAAGCGTTTTTGTTGTCTTCCGGAAAATACCTGGTTGTTTCATCCAAAGGACTGTATACGCTCGATGCAAAATCTCCGAAGGAATTGCGCGATAAACTGAAAAAGCAAGCTGTCCGCACAGTGATACTGGAAAGTCCGGTGAAAGAATTCACGCAATCCGATACGAATGAAGTGTTGTTTTCAAACCTCGACGGACTGTTTTCCCTCAACCTGGATAACCTGGAATACAAATCGATCCGCTATTTTGACGAAGCCATCGACCCGTCGCAGATTTTGTACCACCAAGGTGCCTGGTATGTGTTAAGTTCGGCAAACCGGATCTTTACCATCAAGAACAGCAAGGTTGTTCATGAGATCAATTTCCGCGAAAACGGAAGCAATATGCAGGTATCCAAGTTTAAGTTATACAACAACAATTTCTACCTGCTGACGGATAAAACGCTTTACAAAACGGCCGATCTGAACGGAAACCTGGAGCGTTTGGAAGAATTGTCCGGTATGAATGACCTGTTCCTGAAAGATTTTGTGGTGTTGGGAGATAAAGTACTCATTGCAACTCAGTTCGGGTTGTTTGAATTCAAGTGGGAGAAGATCAAAGTGCCTTTTCCGAACTTTATCTTAGGGAATGCTGTTGGAAATTACCAGAAGAAAAATTCCACTACATTCGGGTCTGACAATACGGAAGTCACAATTTCATACGAGTTGGTGGAATTGATGGGAAATCACCCGTACCAGCTGCAATACCGCCTGATCCGGAACGGAGACGAGGATCAGATTCACTGGTCGAACACTTCTCTGGGCTTGACAAAACTGACGTTTGAGCACCTGAGTTCCGGAAGCTACCAGCTGGAATTGCGTTTGTTTGATCCGGGAACGGGGCGTTTTTCCAAATTAAGTACAACGGAATTCAGCATCCAGGCCTCCTGGTATGAAGAAACACTCGTTTGGTTCATCGCTGGAATCCTGGTCGGATTCTTTGGGTTGCTTTACCTGAAACGCAGAAAACGCCTGAAGAAACTCAAACTCCAATAAAGCTTACATCCCGCTGAATTCTTTCGGACACTGATAGCGTCTGCGCATGTTTTTGCTGTTGACATTCTTTGAAAACAATACCCGGTTCGGAATTTCGAACAAAAGAGATAATTCATGGCTTCCGTAGCTGCTCGTTTTCAGGCGTGAAATCGTCATGTCGAAATTATACGTCACGCGCCAGGTTGTTTCATACTTGCTTCGCATATTCAATCCGAGCGTAAAGATGAATGAATCGTATTGTTTCACGCTCATTGCCGCGGTTCTGTTCCGGAACCAAATCCCGATAATAAACGGCTGGCTCACGAAATTACTCCCGATACTAAACGTCTTGAATTCATTCTGCATTTCAAAAACAGCTCCTGGAGAGACAATGAATTCATTGAACAACAAATTGGCTTGCGTATGAAAAACGAGTTTGAGCGGCAGTTTTTCCCGATCACCGAGAAAAGCATCTTTGGGTTGTGATAAATGGTGAATGCCGGCTCCCAGCGTTGCGTTGAAGCGCTTGAATGATCCGCGCTGTTTCCGGGTTGTCCCGTTGAAGCGCATCACTAAACCCGTACTGAAATCAGCGTAGGAAACGCTGTTGTAACCTGGCCGCACAAAACTGCTTTCCTTGTATTTTCCCATGGTTTCATCCAGCTGATCGGAAAAAGTCAGTTTGGACCAATCGATGTTTTTGGTCACGAAGCCGCCGCTTACTCCGGCCTGGAGAATGAAATTCTTTGTATCAACTGGGCGGTAGGAATAGTTGACATACCCTCCGGCTGTGCGTAAAAGTGCTTCTCCGCCCACATCGGAATACGCCATGATACCCAATCCCATTTTGTACATCGTTTGCGCTTCCGCAGAAAAAGAAAAGGTATTGAATCGTCCCGGAATGGGGCCCCAGAGTGAACGCGCATTCAACCGGATAGCCATTCCGTTGTTAATCGCCGTCATGGATGGATTGTAATACACCGGGTTGTTGTAGAATTGCGAAAAATTCGGATCCTGAGCTAATCCGGATGCTGCCAGTAAGAGTGCTGTGATCAATAATCGTGTTCTCATATGCTTATCGGATTACGGTTACGGTTCCGGATCGCTTGATCCGTCCTTTCGGATATTCTTTTCCTTCCCAGATTTGTTCGTTCCGGAAAGTGGCGGTTGCCTTCCAGACATAGGCATCCTGTTGAACAGGCTCTCCGCGGTACGTGCCATCCCAGTATTCTGTAGGTCGGCCGTTCTCATCCAGGGCGGTTGTAGACCAGATCAGGTTCCCCCAATCGTCATAAAGGAGCAATTCAAAGGTTTTCAGTCCAACGCCTTTCGGGATGAAATTCGCGACCTCGAAATCACTGTGTCCCGGGTTCATCGCATTCGGAATATGCAGTCCGAAGAAGAAATCCACGGTAATCGGTTTCACAACAGTATCGGAACAGCCGTAAAGGGTATTGGCAATCAGTGTAACGGTATATTCTCCGTCGCCCTCATACGTTTCAACCGGATTTTCTTCCGTAGAGTGGTTTCCGTTTCCGAAATCCCACTGATAGGAATCGGCAAGACTGCTCAGGTTGGTGAAAACAACGGTTCCATCCAGCGGTTCCGGATTTTCATAGTCGAAATTGGCAGTGGGCTGAGGCAGAATAGTGATCGACGAATTTGCTGCAACGGTATCGTTACAACCGCCATCACCATAAGCAATCAGCACGATGTGGTAGGTTCCGTCCGCCGGGTAATTGTACGTTAGGGGATTCCCTGTCAAAATGACTCCGTTACCCAGATACCAGGAAAGCGAGTCGGCAAATTGCGAAACGGCCTGCAGATCGATTGGATTTCCCTGGCAAAGAGAATCGGTCGGTAAGCCGAAAGAAGCAGTCGGCATTTGGTAGGAAGAAACGGTTTTATGAATACTGTCCACACATCCGTGAATGGAAGTGGCAACCAGCGAAACAACATAATCTCCAACCTGCTGATACGTGGAGCTTGGATTGGTGAGCGTTGAAGTGAGTCCGTTGCCGAAGTTCCAGTTATAACCAAGCGCGTTGGTACTGTTGTTCGTGAAATTGACCACGGTCGGCTGCACACATGGATCAACCGGTGTGAAACTGAAATCAACCACCGGAAGCGGATGAACCGTTACAACCTGGGCTAAAGTGTCCGTACATCCGATATTATCAACCACAATCAACTGGGCGGCATACGCTCCGGGAGAAGTGTAGGTATGCGAAGGATTGTTTTGAACAGATGTGTTTCCGTCTCCGAAATTCCAGGCATAACTCACAATATTCGTACTGGTATTGGTGAATTGCACGCTCAGTTCCACACAGCCGGCATTCGGGCCGAGTGTGAATTGCGATGCGGGCCCGGAGTTGACCTTGATCGTTTTGGTGATTTGTGTGCTGCAGCCATAAGTCTGGCTGATTCCGGATAAGGTTACCTGGTAATATCCCGGTGTCGTGTAATGATGTGTCGGATTGGTCAGCGTAGAACCGGTTCCGTCGCCGAAATCCCAGTTTACCGAAGCAATATTGGTACTCAGATTCGTAAAAGCAAATACCTGGTTCACACAAACCGAATCCGGTGCGCTGAAATCGATGGAAGGCATCGGGTGCACGGTGACAAGGGTGGTGGTCGTGTCGAACCCGCAACCCGCTGCAAAAAGTGAAACGACATACGTTCCCGGAGCGGTAAACGTGTGCGTAGGATTGTAAACACTGGAAATATTCCCGTCACCGAAATCCCAGGAAGAGAAACTGGCTCCCTGCGAAAACTGGGTCAGTTGAATCGTATGAGGAACGCAGCCATCCGGAGCGTCAATATTGAAAAAGGCATTCACCTGAGGCGGAAGAACGGTGATCTGGTGCTGGATTGTGTCCGAACCACATGCATTACTCACGATGAGTTGAATGGTGTAGGTAGTGTCTTCCGTACCCGTGTAAAATGTATGTTGAAGCGTCGTAGCAGACGTCGTGTCAGTTGATCCGTCGCCGAAATTCCACTCATACGTGTCCGGTAATCCGTAACTGTTGTTCACCATGTCGAGCACAAGCGGAGTACACCCGATGTTTGTCAGTGTTCCGAAAATCGCCGTTGGAGAAGGCATCACGGTAATTTGCTCCGAGTGGCTGTCGCTTCCGCAGAAATTGGTCAGACTTAAGGTAATGGTGTAACTGGTGTCGGCTAAAATGCCTGCCTGGTAGGTTTGAGAAACCGGCGTCGAATCCGTGCTGCTTTGTCCGTTTCCGTAATTCCAGTTGTAGCTCAGGTTTTGCCCGGTCGAAAGATCAGAAAAAGATACGATCATTGGCCCGCATGCAGAATCCGGAGCCAGGCTGAAGAGCGCGTGCGGTGGTTCCCGGACTTCGATGGATTGAGCCATGGTATCACGACATCCGAATGCCGTAATGACGATCAATTCTACATCGTAGAATCCAACGGCGCTGTAAGCATGCGCCGGAGAACTGATGTTGGCAGTGATTCCATCGTCGAAATCCCACTCGAATTGACTCCCCAGTAAGCTGGTATTGGTGAAAGTCTCCGAAGTTCCGATACAGGTAATGGGATTGAACGAAAATCCGGCTGTTGGCATCGGGTGGATGGTTACCTGCAGACTGTCACGGTTAACACATCCGGTAACCGGATCGGTGTAGGTGTACAAAATGGTATGTGTGCCCACTGCAGCCGTGCCCGGATCGAATGTTCCCAGGTTGGCATCCGTGATACCGTTTCCGCTCCAAACGCCGTTGGCTGGTGTAGCAGTGAAATTCACCGGATCGTCACTCGGACAGAACGACGTATCGGCTCCAACACTGACAACCGGCAGCGGATGAACGGTAAATACTAGCGTATCGCGCGTCAGGCAGTTTCCGGCTCCGTTCGAAAGAACAAGCGTAAATGTTCCCGCTGTGGCTATCGTAAACAAACCTCCCGAACTAACGTGTGGTCCTGTCCACGTGGCGCTGGCAGGTGTTCCGTTCAGTTGCACAGTCGGAATGTCGATACAGATTTCCTGGTCCGGCCCGGCATTCGCCAAAGCAGGATTCACAACAGTTACAACCCGGGAATCGGAATTGGTACAGCCGTTTGCATTGGTGAAAGTATAAGTAAGCGTAAACGTTCCCACCGAATTGGGAGTAAATTGTCCGCCGGCAGTTATTCCGGTTCCCGACCAGGTTCCGCCATTCGGAGTTCCGGAGAACTGAACGGCAAATGGCTGATTACACAGAGTCGTGTCTGCACCTGCATTGACAAGCGGAAGCGGATTCACCGTGATCAATAACACATCTGAACTGCTACAGCCGTTTGCGTCTGTGAACGAGTAGGTCAGGTTGTGAACTCCAGCTCCTGCAACGGATGGAGTAAATTCCCCGGAAGAATTGGTAATTCCCGTTCCTGTCCAGGTTCCGCCGGCAGGAGTTCCTGTTACGGTTTGTAATCCGGCGTCAATACAAACGCTGAAATCCGTTCCTGCATTCACAACCGGAAGCGGATTCACCAATGCCCTAACAGTGTCTCGTAACAAACAGGCTCCCGATCCCAGGGTGTAAACCAAATTGAATGTTCCGGCAATGGTCGGATTGAAAATTCCACTGGTACTGACATACGAACCCGTCCAGGTTCCGCCACTTGGTGTCGGGCTTAAAGTCACATTCGGAGCATCGATACAGACTGCGAAATCAGGCCCTGCATCCGGTTGGGTCGGGCTGATGATCGTTACAACACGGGTGTCGCTCGCAGTACATCCGTTTGCGTTCGTAAAGGTGTATGTCAGCGTGAAAGTTCCCGTTCCATTTGGGGTAAACACTCCGGAAGGGCTCACATTGGGGCCAGACCACATTCCTCCGGCCGGTGAACGGCTCAGTGTAAACGGATTGGGTTGATTACAGGCCGTTGTATCCGGCCCAGCGTTGACAATCGGTAAAGGATTGACCGTAATTACCAGGTTGTCTGAGGCCGAGCAGCCGTTGGCATTGGTAAACGAATAGGTCAGTGTCCTGGTTCCTGTTCCTGCGGTTGCCGGGTCGAATGTTCCTGTTGAGTTCGTAATTCCGGTTCCTGTCCAGGTTCCACCTGCCGGGGTTCCGGAAAGTGTTTGAACTCCCGCATCGATACAGAGCGGGAAATCGGGTCCGGCATTAACCGTTGGTAAGGGGTTGACGATCATCCGCATGGTGTCGCGCGATAAGCAGGTTCCCGTTCCGAAGGTATAAACAAGCTGATGGGTTCCAACGGTATTTGGAGTGAAGACCCCACCGGCAGTAATCCCGGTTCCGCTCCAGGTTCCCCCGGCGGGAGTTCCGGTGAGTGTGATGGCCGGCGAGCCGAAACACCTGCTCGAATCGGGCCCAGCGGAAGCCGGAGTAGGATCAACGACTGTTACAAGAACAGTGTCACGGTTGGTGCATCCGTTGGCATTGGTAAACGAATACACCAGGTTGAAAGTTCCTGTTCCGTTCGGAGTGAAAACACCTCCGGAAGTGACATTTGTTCCCGTCCATGTTCCTCCCGTTGGAGTTGGAGCTAAGGAATAGGGAATGGGTTGGTTGCAAAGCGTTACGTTCGGCCCGGCGTTGACAACAGGTAATGGATTCACCGTGACAACCACCGTTCTGGTGCCGGAACACGTTCCGTTTGATCCCGTTACAGTATACGTTTGTGTAGCTGTCGGACTGGCATTTACGCTGGCTGTATTGCTTGCAGAAAGCCCGGTTGCCGGACTCCAGGTATAGGTACTTGCCCCGGAAGCAGTGAATGAGACCGAATCTCCCCGGCAGATAGTTGCACTCGGAGGAGTGACCGTAATCACCGGAATCGGGTTGACAACCAATGTGACGGACGAACTGGGGCCGGGACAGCCGTTCATTGTTCCGAAAACGGTATAGGTTCCGGCCTGTGAAGCAGTCACATTCGTTAAATTGAAATTTTGCTGGTTGCTTGTGAAAGCATTGGGGCCAGACCAGGTATAAGTAGTGGATGCGGATGAACTGGAAGTGAAATTGGCGGTACTTCCGGCACAAATCGGGCTATTCACCTGTGGATTGAGCGACGGCGGAATGGGTTTGATTACCACAGAAGCATTGGCAGTTGTTGTTCCGCAAGCATTGGTAACGGCTAATGAAACCGGGAATGTTCCGGAAGCAGGGAAGTTCACAGAACCGGGAATCAAGGTATTGGCAGTGGACGGTGTTCCGCCTGTAAAAGTCCAGGAATATGCATCGGAAGGTTCCAGACAATCGTTTACTACTGCTGTGGGGCTAACGCTGGCTCCTGCACACACACTCGGAATGGCATTTATCGTGACTTGTGGCGGAGCTTGTGCCACAACTGCCTGATTGGCTGTAAAAGAACCGCAGGAATTACTCAGGGTCAGCCGCACGGTGTAATTTCCGGGTTGTGTGAATTGAATTTGAGGATTTGCAGAAGTGGCGTTGGTTCCACCCGTAAACGAAAATGCTCCGGATGACGGCAGACAGGGACTTCCGTTGAAAAGCACCGTCCAGGTTCTGGTCACATTGCAGGTATTTAACGTACTGGAAGTATTGGTAATCTGAGTCGTAAATGGAATGCATGCCGATGAGGGACTTAAGGTAAAGGAAGGAGCCGGAGGACTTTCGATACAAACAGTTCGGGTGATGGTATTGACGCTGCAGCTGTTTGTGGTTGTCAGCGTAACAGTATACGTTCCGGGACTGGTGTATACATGCGTCGGATTGGTAGGTGTCGTTGTTGTGAGTGTTTGTCCATCGCCGAAGTTCCATTGAAACAACGTGCTGGAGCTACAAGCACTGTTGTAACCCGCCTGTGTGGAGTTGATAAAACTCACATTGGCCCCGACACAATTATTCACCGCTGCTACCGTAAAGTTGGATTGAGGCCCGGTATAGACACGAATCGGGGAGATGGAAGCCTCACTACTGTCGCAGAGATTGATTGCCTTGATCCGGAACACAAATTGGTTACCGCTTTGTCCGCAGGAAGAAGTATTATAGGTGTGACAGATCGTTGCCGGTGGCGGATGTTGCAAAGTGTCTTTCGGAGAACCGTCGCCATAATCCACAACATAAAAAGTGGTGCTGTGATTGGAAGCGTAGTTACTGAGAGGAAAACAAAGCGTAATCGGGCCACATCCGGTAGTAGCACCCGGGTTTGCCGCGCCGATTGCCGGGTTGGTAATATTGGCGATGTTGTATGAAGTAGTGTCGACGCAGCCATTGAGCCCGGTAAGAATGTAATTCAGCGTGAAAATCTCCGAAGTGGTATAAGTATGCGAAACCCCACCTCCCGGAAAGGTTGCCGAGTTGAAATCGGGCGAACCATCTCCCCATTGAATGACATAGGAAGAAACCTGGTTGGTGGAGGAAGCATCATAAACCGTCATGGCGAAATCAGACCCATCGCAATTGCGCATTTCAGCAACCGGATCCATTAAAGCCGGGTTGGGTAG
This sequence comes from Fluviicola sp., assembly GCF_039596355.1. Lineage (GTDB taxonomy): Bacteria > Bacteroidota > Bacteroidia > Flavobacteriales_D > Crocinitomicaceae > Fluviicola. Next base: position 231,167 of record NZ_JBCNJW010000001.1, read on the forward strand.
TGCACTGATGGTAACCGTTTGGCTGAAGCTCGAAGTACAGCCTGAAGCATTGGTCACTGTGAGCGTTACGGTATAGTTTTGAGTTCCTGCTCCGCTGGCATGAAATAGATGCGAAGGGTTGGCCTGACTGCTGGTGTTTTGAGAACCGGAAGAAGCATCCCCGAAGTTCCAGGAGTAACTCAAACCACTTCCGGATGAGGTATTCGTGAACTGAATCGGGAGGTTGGAACAGCTGTTGTTCCCGGAAAAGCTGAAAGATGCAGTTGGAACGGGTGAAAGACCTACCGAAACAGTACTCACATCGGTGCATCCGGAGGAGGAACTGACAGTCAGTGTATAGACCTGGTTTGCCGACACCGTTGCGATGGGATTCGGGCAAGTGGTACAGGAAAGTCCGCTTGCAGGTGACCAGGAGTAACTGAGCGTTCCGGGGCCGCTTCCCGCAGGACTGCCACCCAGCTGAACGGTTGCTCCCGGACATACGAACGTGTCGGTACCTGCATCAGCAGTGCATTGAGCGAATGAAACAACGTTAGCTAAAAGGTTAGTAGTAATAAAAAGGATAAAATACCTCATGGTAGTGTGCGTGTGGGAGGTACCTGGCTCCGGATCAGATCCGGGTGTGGAAATACCTTATTTGTAGTAATTTGTTAATTGCAGATAGTGAGGCAATTTAAAGAAAAAAAACGAAAAAGAGAAGAGCGGTTCGTAGAAATGAAAAAGCCCTGACGAAATCGCCAGGGCTTTCAAAGTATGTGACTAACCTGATTAGTTGACAGTCAATTTTTTAGTTGTCTTCACACCGTTGGAAACAACTACTACGTTGTAGATTCCAGCCTGAAGATCAGCGATGTTCAAAGTTTGTGTAGCGTTTGAAGCTGTTGCAGTGTATACTGTTTTTCCAGCCAAATCAACGATAGAAATGTTTTCGTTTCCAGCCAATCCTGTCAATACTACAGCCTCATTTGCCGGGTTCGGGTACATTCCGAAAGTTGCTTTGTTGTTTTCAGAAATGCTCAGGTACTCGTCCGGAGCAACGCTGCTCATTACCAGGTGCTGTACCATTTGAGTTCCTGCCAGGTCAATGGTCAGTTCGCAGTGAACGAATACTGGCAATGATCCTGAGTTTGACAAATCGTAGTATTCGTATTGCACGCGAGTCATCACGATGTTTCCGAAAATGGTAGTTGCATTTGCCTGATCAGACAATTTGTAACGTGTGATGTTGTTCAAAGTAGTACCGGAATTCAGTTTCAATGTTCCTGTTCCGTCCACAGATGCAGTAATGCTTCCCGTTGTATTGAATGTTCCAACACTTGTTTCAGCTGTTCCGGAGAACGCATCTGTCAATGAACCTCCGTAAGCAAAAGGATAGTTCATCAACGTTTCAGGATCAGAACTCAAAATCACTTTCACAGTTCCTGCAGCAGCACCACCGTCAAAAGCAAACCCCTGAGAAGTACGTGCAGAAGCAGATGAAGTGAAGTAAGTTGTCATGAACCCAGGCATGTCAATTGCCTTCGTAGAGGTTGTATAACTTGAACCGTTCGCTGTGCTGGAAGGAGTAACTACCGCAACTGTTTTTGTTGAACCGTAGTATCCCGGAGTTGTGCTGTAATCCCAGGTAGCGCTTGCACCTGTCGCAGAAGCGTAATTTGTAGCGTTAGAATCAAGTACATACATTGTTGCAGTGGTTCCGATTGCAGGCTCATTCGCTTGCGTGAACTGGCCGAATGCCGCCCCTGTAATTAAGCTTGTAGCTAAGAGTAAATTTAATTTCATAGTTTATTTTTTTATCAAAGTTATTGATTTGGACGTAAAAATTGCTTGTTTTTTATACAAACGGTAAACTTTGTTTAGCCTTTAAATGAGATTATTCCCAAAAGGTTGGAAAATAATACCGTTTTATAACAAAATCGATTTTAAAGCATGATGACGATACCGGTTCTGACACTGAACAAGTTTTGGAAACGGTATTTGCCCAATTGATTTTTATGCTGCTGGTCGTAGGTTTGCTGGGATGAAGAATAGCTCGATGTACCAAACGGACCTTCATCAATCAGGAACTGAACCGGGATGTTCAAATGGGCATACCCACCGAAATTCCAGGCAATGTTTTTCGAAATCGGCAAACGGTATTCCAAACCGTAGAGAAACGTCAGGTTAAACACCTTTTCGTCGACCATCTGGATGTCCCTGTCTGAAATGGTTGATCCTAAACCACTGTCATATGCCGTGATAGCAGTGTAATTCCCGGATTTCAATTTCGACATTTCAACCCCGATTCCCAGGATATTTACCAATCCTACGGGCGCATTGGCTCCATTTGCAGCCAGCTCAATGCGCGGCATGATCCGGAAAGTGTTGTACTTAACCCGAGCATCATATCCATTGGTGTAATAGTAATACCCGTATGAATCGTAATACCCGACTCCGCCTACATTTTTCAGGAAAATATTCCCGAAATAGTAGTTAAAATCGAGGGATAATGTTGTTCTGGCTTTCAAAACAACTCCCAGGTTTCCGTAAACGCTGTAGTTGAACTGGTCGTTTGGAATACGTGATTTATAGCTGAGGTAAAACGAGTTGTTTCTCAACTGGCGTTCCGGGTAGCTCGCAAGCTTGAGCACGGAATTGTGGTGAAAACCGGCACCAAACTGCATCACAAAACGCTTTCCGTAGAAACCGACGTCCGAATTTTTTTTCTTAGCGGTCGTTGAACCTGTTTGTCCGAATGCAGTGGAAGAAGCAATCAGCGACAGGGCGAATACAAATGATATTGACTTGAACATGAGGTCTTAATTAGTTGATTTGAAAATTTCATAATACTTGGAGCCCAGCATTACTTTGGAAGGTCTTCCGTTAATCTGGTAAATTTTGGAGAAATCCGCATGACCGTTTTTCAGATCCACTCCGATAAAGTTGATCAGTGTTTTTTGAGCATCCAGTAATTTTCCGGTCATCAGGATCAACGCCATCGGCGGAACGTACCAGGTAGCCAGAACCGGTCTTGCAATTTCCATCGGGTCGCTCTTGCGGTTGTCTACATAGAAAATGTTCGGGATCATGATTACATCCGAATCGTATTTTTTCGCCAGATCCTGTAAAACAGCATAATCTACCGGGAAGAAATTCACCTTGGAGTACGCGTCGTTTTGTCTCAGTGCCGATTTGATATACATAAAGGTGTTGATTCCTTCGATACTCAGTTCCGACGGCGCGTTGTCCACACTCACGTTATACCCGTTTGCTTTGGCTTCGTCCAGAATGAGTTCGGTAGATTCCGCCTTGATCATGTCCGACATCCTGATGGTTTTCTTGGACGATTCCAGGATTTCGACATCCGGCTCTACCAATGCGATGCTTTTTGATTTCAGGTCGGGAATAGCCGGAATCAGGTTCATACTTTTCTCTTTTTCTGATTCGCTTTTGGTGCTGGCGGATTTGCTCTGATCTTCTTTGAACAGCTTCACGAAACTGCTGTCCGAAATAATATCTGACATTCCATACAGGTAAAAAGCGGTTGAGTCGAATACCTGCGCATTGATATTTCCGTCTGCCGAACGCTTTTTCTTGATCTTGTCGTATTTCGATCCGGTGTTTTTCTCCGGCTCAGGCTTGTTCAGACTGTCTGCAGGAATTTTTGCAATCGAATCATTGTACGCTTTGTTCAGGGCAAATGCCTGGTTGTAATTGTATTTGGAGAAAGCATCCAGCGAAAACTGCTTCGTGTTGGCAGCCGTTTCAACCATGCGGTCGTAGATGGCACGAATCTCCAAATCATTCGGGTTTTCTGCCCGGATATCATAAACATGTCTTAAGGCAATGGTGGAAACCTCCAGTTTGTCCATTTTCTTCAAAATAGCGTGCAAGGTTGCAATTTCACCTTCCTTGTGTGATTTGGATTCGAAGGGTTTTGACATGGATGCAGACTTTGTTTGAGCCAGCGCCAGCCACGTTTTTGCTTCCATTACTTTCAGGTAGTGAGAGTTCGGGAATTCTTTTTTCAGGACGAAAATCGAATACAGTGCATTCGTCAGATCTAGAGCAAGAATGGCATTTCGAACGGTCTCGAAGCGCGCAATATTGCGGATTTCATTGAAACGATCCGTTCCAAGCAAATCTGCTTTTCCATTCCAGCCATTTCCTTTTGCCAATACATCGATCACTTGTTTTTTCCGCTTGGAAATATTCGGGTGAGAACTCTTGCTGTCGTTGTAATTCTCTTCGGCTGTAATCGGGAATCCTTCTTTCGGGAATTTAAACGTCGGTACGTAAAACTCTTTGGAATTGAAGAAGGTTTCCGGAATTTTCACCTCGTCGAACGGCAGGTAAGAGTACATCAACACGTCGAAAGTAGGTTCGATCAATGATTCATCGTAACCCGCATTCTTGTAAATTTCGATGGCATCCGAATCTGCTTCCAGCTCACGATCCTTACTGTAGGTACTCAATTCATAGTAATTGGCATTTTTCAGAACCGTTTTCTGCTTGAAGCGCTCCAATACGTGTTTTCTTTTAAAATGGGCAATTTCGTGCGCCAGTACATAGGCAATCTGAGCCTCGGAACTTACCTGTGAAACCAATCCGGTTGTAACGAAAATAATTCCCTGGTCGGTAGAAAAAGCATTCGTTTCATTGGATTTCAAGGTGTAAAAACGCAGCATTTTGAACGTTTCCTTGTCATCTTTCAACAGGTTTTTGGCAATGTCGCGGACATAATCTGAAATCGGATCTCCGAACACGCACACTTCCGAATGAATGATTTCATCAATCGATGTGTGGATTCCGGTATAAAATTTTCTTCTGAGCGAAGCAGCCAATTCCGGACGGTCTGCCTTGATGTCGCGTTCAATTTTTTGATAAGTTGATAAGCTAAAATCTTCGGGTATACTTCCTCGTGAACTGAGTGTGGTATAGTGGTCGAAGTCGATTTTGGTTTGCGCAAATGCAGTGAAAAAACCTGAAATTGCTAGGGAGTAGGCTAGAATGAATGATTTCTTTAACATAACCAGTTTTTTAGGTAAGTGGGGGTAAAAGTAGTGAATCTGCCAAAATATTGCGAAAAATGAAGAATTATTATCGACTTGACATCCTTGTGATTATTGTTACATTTGCTTCCCTTGCAACATACTATGAAACAAAACTCGCTTTTTAGAAAGAAAACGGTTCAGGATATTTTGACAGCTGCCCAACAAGGTGGGGCTGACGGACATGAGGCTTTAGGGAAGCACTTGCGGGTGAGGGATTTAGCAGCATTCGGAATTGCAGCGATTATCGGGGCGGGAATCTTTTCCACGATTGGTGAAGCCAGTTCGAATGGAGGTCCGGCGGTGATTTTCCTATTTATTTTCACCGCAATTGCTTGTGGTTTTGCCGCTTTTGCCTATGCAGAGTTTGCTTCGATGGTTCCGGTTGCGGGTTCTGCTTATACTTATTCCTATGTTGCTTTCGGGGAAATCATTGCCTGGATTATCGGGTGGGCGCTCATCATGGAATACGCCATCGGGAATATCACCGTTGCGATCAGTTGGAGCGATTATTTCACCGGGATGCTCGACGGCCTGGGGGTTCACCTCCCACAATGGATTCAAACAGATTACCTCACTGCTCATAACGGTTACAACGAAGCGACTGCTTTGATGCAGGGTGGAAAACTCTTTGAGAATCTGGATCAAAGTCTGCAAGCGGCCCATACAGCCTGGGATACTGCCCCGAATTTATTTGGTCTGCACATCATTTTTGACCTTCCGGCGCTGTTTATCATTGTATTGATTACCTGGTTGGTTTACCGCGGAATGAAGGAAAGCCGGAATGCGAGCAACGCCATGGTGATCGTCAAACTGGCGATTATTTTGCTGGTCATTGCGGTCGGAATTTTCTATGTCGATACCTCCAACTGGAGTCCGTTTGCCCCAAATGGTGTTTCCGGAATCCTGAAGGGAGTTTCTGCCGTTTTCTTCGCCTACATTGGGTTTGATGCCATTTCCACAACTGCTGAAGAATGTGAAAATCCGCAGCGCGATCTTCCCCGTGGAATGATGTGGGCAATTATCATTTGTACCGTTTTATATGTCATTATTTCGTTAATCCTCACGGGATTGGTGAATTATAAAGTACTCGCTGTAGGAGACCCGCTCGCATTTGTTTTCCGCGAAATCGACCTGAAATGGATGTCGGGGATTATCGCCGTTTCTGCCGTGATTGCGATGGCTTCCGTATTGCTGGTGTTTCAGATGGGACAGCCACGTATCTGGATGTCGATGAGCCGCGACGGTCTTTTGCCGAAGAAATTCTCCAAAGTGCACCCGAGATACAAAACACCTTCGTTTGCAACCGTTGTGGTGGGATTTGTAGTAGCGGTTCCTGCTTTGTTCATGAACCTCACGATGGTGACGGACTTGTGTAGTATCGGAACGCTGTTTGCCTTTGTATTGGTGTGTGGAGGTGTGCTCATCCTTCAAAACAGAACAGATATTCCAAGAGGAAAATTCAGGACACCTTATGTGAATGGAAAATATGTATTGCCTGTTTTAGTAGCCGGGGGATTGGTGCTTGGCTTTACGCAATACAAAGAAGAATTGGTCGGATTCCTGACTAACCGTTCGGAATTGAAAGAAGCGAAAGACCTGATTGTGGATCTCAACGAACAGGAAACAGCACAATTGCGCGAAGCAGTTTCCAAACTGGATGAAACCGGTTTTGCCCGCGTGGGATCCGATTTGCTGGCTTATTTTGAGCAGGCTCCGAAGATCGATTTACCGTCTTCCCTGAAAGGAATCAAGAGTCACTCGAAAGATTCGCTGGTATCGCAGCTGGATTCGGCAACTACCAAAAAACTGGTTCATTTCCTGGAAGGCTACGATGAAAAAGGATTCAAACTGATGGACTCGAACCTGGAGAGCTACTACAATCAGGGGCCGAAAATGGCCATTGAAGATGCCTTGAAACCGATTGGGGTTTCGGGAAAACGCTTGTATAATTCCGGATTCACACATTTTGCACACAAGATCCCAACCTGGATTTTCATCCTCTTTACCTTCTTTATTACCATTGTAACGATCCGCAGAAACCTGTCGCTGATCCCGCTGCTTGGTCTGCTTTCCTGTTTGTACATGATGAGCCAGATTGAACTGAAAAACTGGATTGCATTCATGATCTGGCTGGTGGTCGGTTTGGTGATCTATTTCCTGTATAGCCGGAAAAACTCGAAGCTGGGGCTGAAAGGATAATTCCGAATTACGAGTTCCGAATCCGGAGTTCCGGGTCGTTGACTGTCTGTCTCGATACTTCCGCCGTGTCAGTTTGAGTATTCCTGACAGCAACGAAGTGAATCGTCAGGGATGTATCGAAAACACATGGCGGAAACTCGACAAGACATCCCGGTAATTTTCAATTCTCACTTTTAACTTCTCCATTTTCAATTCGTAATTAGGCATTCGTAATTCATAATTTATAATTTTTGAATATATTCGATTGGTTATAAAATCATTGTATGAAGATTCCAGTTTCAGTGATAGGATGTTTACTCTTATTTTGCAGTTCCTGTAAGAAAACTGAAGTAGATCCGGAGAATGACGGGAGCTCTTACGCTTCGATGGAAGTCTACAAAGAAAACGCGATGGGAGTGATCTATAACGAAACGACGAACAGTGTTGCCTATAACAAACCCGATGCAAACGGAACTTATAAAATCTACATTTCCAATTACGACGGAACGGGAGAAGTGCAGCTGACTTACTCCGGCTGGGCATCCGACCGCCACCAGTGGGCGGAAGAATGGGATCCGAGCGGACAGTACCTGTATTGCTATGTCGAGAAAACGGATTACGTTTCGGAAAGCGGGCATACCCGAACTCCGGAAGACGCAATTCCCGGTTATGGAGCTTACACCGATCTGTGGATCATCAAGCGGGATGGAAGCCAGGCCTGGAAGATGACCAATTTCCCGAATGATTACGACCACGGGATTATCCATGGAGCCATTTCGCACGACGGAACGCTGTTTGCCTGGACGGAGCGCATTCAGGCACCGGTATTGTTCGATTTGAATCTCGCTGCCGGAGCTTATGTGTTCAAAGTCGCAGATGTTTCCTGGAATCCGGGGCCGGTTTTTTCCAATATCCGTACCTACCAGCCGGGTGGACAACCTGCGGGTGGAGAAGTCGAAAGTATCAGTCCCGACAAAACGGATATCCTGGTCTACAGCACGTTTGAATCCCATAACCTCATTGCAACGCCGATTTACCGCATCAATCTTGCAAGCGGAAATACCACCAAACTCACAACCGAAAGTTTTGCCCAGTCGCCGACATACACGCCAAACGGACAACGGATTGTGTACATGACCGGGAAAGACTGCACGATTTTCCCCGGACAGCTCCAGGGCGCCGACTGGTGGATGATGAATGCAGACGGAAGCAGTAAAAAACGATTGACCTACATGAATTTCAAAAACCATCCGCAGAGCGTGAATAGTTACCGTTTGGCTGGATCGCTGTCATTCGTGAACGATTCTACGTTTATCGGCGGAGTGATGACACAGTCTTTGGGACTCACCGGCTACAGCGCGTTAGTCCGGTTTTCTAATTGAATGTAGATTTGACAATGTACAATTGATCATTGAAAAGGCTTTTCAATGCTACATTTTCAATTCTCAATTAGTAATCGTTATTTCATCGAGGAAAAACCAAGAATCTCCTCCGGCCGAAGGATGCCAGTTGAACAAGGTTTTGGTTCCCTGAACCGTTAATTTTACGTAGCGGAACGGTTGCTTACCTGTTTCAAAAGTGTAGGAGCGGATTGGTTCTTCTTGCTGCTGTTCCCCTTCATTCCGGAGTGTTCCGATTGAAACATAATGTTTCCCGTCGGCAGAAACACTGCAGGAAACCGATGCCGGGTGGAGAATCCAGCTTTTGGCATTCCAGAGGGAATGAATGGAAATCGTTTGTGCGGTAGTCGTGCTGTCGAGATCCAGGATCAGTTCCGTATCTGTTCCCGACCAGCCGAGCCAGTGGATGTTGTAATCGCTCGCACCGTTTACGCCGTTCGTCAGGTAGGAGAGGTCGCCGTTCAGGTACTTTTTATCCGGTGGAACCGAAGCACTCACTTTTTTACCGAAAGCCTTGTTTCCTTCAATGTTCACATCCATCATGCTGCGCATGGAGCGAATGTAATCCGAAGGAGCCAACTCTGCTTCGTTGACGGTTGGAACGGCATTCCGGAGACACGTTTGCTCAAACGCATCCAACGTTTCCCGGAGCTGCAGGTTCGGAATCGCTTTTCCTTCTTTCAGTTCGTACCAGCCCCGTTTTGAAAACATGTTGTTTGCCGCAATTTCCATCTCTGCATATTGGATCGGCAGACGAGCCAGTTGCACGTGGTTCAACGACACCGGATCATCTTTTACCGCTTGTTCAGCTTCGTCAAATAAATGTTTGTAGTGATTCATGCGTTCTTCGGAAAACAATCCGTTTTGGTGTACCACCGGGTGTTCGTAAATCCAGAGTTTGCTTCCGGTTTCTTTTAAAGCAGTTTCCAGCGAGAGGATGTATTCATTCATCTTCGGGCCTGCAGCTCCGTAGTAACTGTTCAGGAAAACCTGTTTTTCGCTTTCGATGTCGGCGTTTGGGTTCCACATCAGTCTGGAAAGCAAATAGGCCTTCAGCTCCGAAAATTCATAACCCGTGGTACTGTTTGATTGCTCAAACAAAGCATTGACGTGGTTTTTGGTGAAAAACTGGATATTCGGCTGGAGAATGTGAAGATTCGGGAAAGGGGAGATGCTATGGTTGAAATTGATCGTATAATCCCACAGGAAAATGTTGGAACAGATTTTACCCCAGTCCTCTACGTCCTTTTTGAAACTGACACATTCCGGATCGTTTTCAATCGGCAAGTGCCGGTGGAGTTCGATGGAACAGAGCATCACTTCCACATTTTGACGTGGTTTGATCTTTACCGGCGCTTTCCGGCTGTATTGGTAGGCCAATGTAGAAATAACCTTATCCGGAAACTGAGCGGCAACCTCGTTTACCAGGTGGATGATCGGCCCGGCTGGACTTTCTTCCGCTTCAATGAGGTCTCTGCAGGCGTCGCACTTGCAATACGAGAAATTGTCGTTCTGACTCACAGACCATTTTTGTTTCTGCGGCTGTTTAGCCATTTCTTCGCGCAGTTTCTCTATGATGAGCTTTCTGACTTCCGGGTTACTCGGGCACAGCTGATCAAAACTCCGTTTTCCGTTTACCAGCGCAAAATATTCGGGATGTGACTGAAAATACATTTCGCGGGGAACCAGCCGGTGGAAAGTGTGCACAAAATACCCGTCGGGATAAATCTCTTCGATGGTATTGAGACGAAGCCAGTCACGGTATTCGGGATTTTCAGGGAAATACAGGTTGATAATCCGGACATCGTTTGCAGGGGTGTCTTTGATAACCTGGCACGGAATACTGACGTGACTTTGATAGGGAACAATCTGGAAGTCCGGACTCAGGTACCGGCATCCAAGGTATTTTTCCAGTAAGTGAATCACGCCGTAAGTTACGCCTTTGTGTATTCCGCCTTCAATTGCCAGCCTGTTCTTTTGAACCGAAATCACGAATCCATCCGGATGGAGCTGTTTGTTTTCTTTCAGGTAAATGCGGGTATTTGATGTCAGTTTATCCGTTTTTTGCAGTTTAGATAAGACGATTTCATAGACATACTTTTCCAGGAGCTTCAACGCGTTGTTTACGTCTTCAGAATGAGTGCTTTCGGCATACGTGTGTACGATTTCTTTGGTGTGAATCACAAATGTTCCCTTTCCTGCAAAGGAATAGTTCAGGGAAAAGAAGCCGGAGAGGATGAAAAGCGCAAGAAACCGCATCGTTTGAATTTTAAACACCGAAAATAATTTTTTTCAAGCTGTTTTCCTTCAATCCGCACAGGATGAAAACGGGACAAACACATTTTCCGGGAAATCTTCTTGTAATTCCTTGTCCATTTTACCTTTTAGATGTTCAATTACTCTTATCTTTGTACTCCAAAAAAATCGCTCAATAGCATGTTTGATAATCTTACCGATAAGTTTGAACGCGCCTTTAAAGTTTTAAAAGGACAAGGACAAATTACTGAAATTAACGTAGCAGAGACATTGAAAGAGGTTCGCAGAGCCTTGCTGGATGCCGATGTGAATTTTAAAACAGCCAAGGATTTCACCGTTCGTGTGAAAGACAAGGCAATGGGACAGAATGTATTGACAGCGATTTCTCCAAGCCAGTTGATGGTGAAGATCTGCCACGAAGAGTTGGTAGAACTGATGGGAGGAAACGAAAGCGAAATCCAGATCCAGGGAAATCCGGGAATCGTATTGATGTCGGGTCTTCAGGGATCGGGAAAAACGACATTCTCCGGGAAACTGGCGAATTACCTGAAAACAAAGAAAAACAAGAAGCCTCTATTGGTTGCCTGTGACGTGTATCGTCCGGCGGCGATCGACCAGCTCCACGTGTTGGGAGAGCAACTGGGAATCGAGGTTTTCTCCAATAAAGAAGAAAAAGATCCGGTGAAGATCGCTACCGAAGCAGTAAACTATGCGAAAAGCAAAGGTTTCAATGTAGTGATTGTCGATACGGCTGGTCGTTTGGCGGTAGATGAGGCGATGATGGACGAGATTGAGCGTGTGAAAAAAGCGCTGAATCCGACTGAGACCTTGTTTGTGGTTGACTCCATGACCGGACAAGATGCTGTAAATACCGCAAAAGCCTTCAATGACCGCATCAATTTTGATGGAGTTGTATTGACCAAATTGGATGGTGATACACGCGGTGGAGCTGCTTTGTCGATCAAAACAGTGGTAGACAAGCCGATCAAATTCGTCGGAACGGGTGAGAAGATGGACGCATTGGATGTGTTCTATCCGAAGCGTATGGCTGACCGTATTTTGGGAATGGGTGACGTGGTTTCCCTCGTGGAGCGCGCCCAGGAGCAATTCAACGAAGAAGAAGCCCGCAAATTACAGCGCAAAATCCAGAAAGACCAGTTCGATTTCAACGACTTCTTAGGACAAATCCAGCAGATTAAAAAGATGGGTAACGTCAAAGATTTGATGGGAATGATCCCGGGAATGGGGAAAGCGGTGAAAGACGTCGATATCCAGGATGATGCCTTCAAGCACATCGAAGCAATTATCTTCTCCATGACTCCGAAAGAACGTTCAAATCCATCCCTGATCAACGGGCAGCGTAAAAACCGCATTGCACAAGGTTCCGGAACAAACATCCAGGAAGTGAACAAATTGCTCAAGCAGTTTGAGGATACGAAGAAAATGATGAAAATGATGAGTAATCCGAAAAACATGATGAGCATGATGAAGCAAATGAAGGGAATGCGCGGCGGAATGCCGGGTATGTAATGACGAATTTACGAATGCCGAATTACGAGTAAAAGTCATTCGGAACTCGTCATTAAGAATTCGGAATTATATGATAGATTTTCAACTCTCGTCCGATCAAGTTTATTCTACACGTTTTCGTGAAGCTGGCATAAATTCATTTCAAGATGCCTGCCATTTCATTGCACAACTTCCATATGGTCGCAATGCAAACCGGGAAGACTTCAGCTTGGTGTTTTCAGAAGGAAAGGGGACGTGTTCTTCCAAGCATGCACTTCTGGCTGAATTGGCACTGGAAAACGCCCATCCTGAAGTGGAACTGATTGCCGGTATTTTCCTGATGAGCGGCGAAACGCATGCAAAACTCACCGGTTTTTTCGAGGGGAAATCGTACGCTTCCTTACCGGAATGCCACTGCTACCTCCGTATAAAAGGCGAACGCTTTGATTTTTCCGATACGTCGAACACCCTGGAGCTGATTGCTCCCAAATTGGTGCGCGAACAGCGCATCGACCCGAACCAGGTGAGCGACTGGAAAATCATGATCCACAAAGATTATCTTCAGCGCTGGCTGAACCGCAATCCGGCAATCGGAATGACGCTTGATGAGGTGTGGAAAGAGCGGGAAGAAGCCATTGTACTTTTGAGCCAATAACTACAATCTGTTTGTGCTTCGAATGGTTTGTGAGAGCCGTTTTTGAACAGTTATTTCTCCTTTTTAGCAGATAAAATTCAGTACTTCTTAATGATTTCGAAAACTGGAATAAAAACGTTATTCCAGTGCTTTTTTTAAGTCTTCTTTGGTGCATAAACCGGTAATCCGCTTGCTTTCCACCCCATTTTTGAAGACAATAAATGTCGGTAGCTTTTCAACCTTCAACTCCTTTGTTAGTTGAGTCTGTGAACCGGCATCAATCTTTAAAATGGCATAACCTTCCGTTTCTAATTCGTTCATAATTGGAGTCATTTTCCTGCACGGCGGACACCATTCTGCACCGAAATCGACCAATACCGTTTCCCGATCCTTCGGAATCGAATTCAGAAAATCGGTCAAACTGATCTGGGGAACTTTTTGAGCACTTTCAACCGGTAGATCTTCGAGGTTCCACGCATTGATTCCGCCGCGTAAGTTAACAACCTTTTTGAAGCCTTCCTGGAGCATCCATTTTTGAGCAGCTGCACTCCTGGAACCCGCTAAACAATAGATGTATACGGGTTTTTGCTTGTCGAGAGAAGCGACCCGTTCGCGAAACTGATCCGGGTTGTTCCAGTCTGCCTGAAGCGCTCCCGTCAGATGCCCCTGTTCGTATTCACCGGAGGTACGCACATCCAGCAGCTGAATTCCCGTTTGCCGGATCGAGTCGGAAAATGCTTGCGGATCCAGTTCCCGTTTTTGAGAATAAGCAAAACTGAAAATTGTTGAAAAAAAGATTAATGCAAATTGCTTTGTGAAATATTTCATACATCTATTTGATTTTGAAAGTCATCTTAGACGTCCGGAACAACGATTTAGTGCGCTATTTCGGCGTTTAGGAATCCAAAACACACTCTTAACCGTAAATGTAGAAAATGTTCATTTGGAATAATTGTAAAAAACTGTTAATTTCGATTTAGATAATGTTTAAAATCTCAAAATACAAAAGCTTATCAACACTTATACTCTATGTTTAGCCGATACTTGTTTTTGTTGATCATCTTTACCACATGCATATTCACAACAAGGGCACAGGACGTATGGTTGCAAAACCATTTCTCTCCGGTTTCCGGTTGTAGTCTATCCAATGCGGAAACGGTTACTGTTTTGGTAAACAATAACTCGGCAGTTGTGATGCCGTCCAATACCATTCAGGTAAGTTATACCGTTGATGGAGGAAGTTTGACAAACCAGCTTTTGTCTTCCAACCTTACCCCGGGTGCTTCCTGGAATTTCAGTTTCTCCGTAAAAGCAAACGTGTCTGCCTGTGGTGCACATATTCTAAAAGTGTGGGTAACCCGCGCCGGAGATTCGAACCATTTGAACGATACGGTTCAGTGGACGGTTCAGAATGACTGTCCGGTTGTGCCGGGAACGGTGACATCCGATATCACAGTCTGCCAGGGAGCCAATGCAGGAACACTGTCTTTGTCCGGATGGTCATACGGAGCGATTACTTCGTGGGAATCTTCCACGGACAACGGAGCAACCTGGACACCGATTGCCAATACTGCACCGTCTTATGCGTACAACAACGTTTCTCAGAATACACGTTACCATGTTCAGATCGACGGCGGATTTTGTCCGGATGCCACCTCAGGTTATGCGACCATTACCGCCCAGGCTCCACCGGTAGCCGGAACACTTTCGGGAGCAGATTCCCTGTGTGCCAATGCCGCTTCGGGAGCCCTTAATCTCACCGGAAACACGCAGCCACCTGTTCAATGGGAATATTCAGTGAACAACGGCGTAAGCTGGACAACGGTTGCCAATACCACTACGACGTATAACTATACATCTCTGACAACATCTACGTTATACCGTGTTTTGGTCGACGGGGGGGCTTGTGCGGATGTGTATACGGACACAGCGCTGATCTATGTTGATCCGGTTTATCCGCAAACGGTTCTGAACGGAAGTGATTCCTTGTGTATTTCCAACGCATCCGGAATGGTGAATGCAACCGGAACTTTCGGAAGTGTTTTGGGATGGGAATCTTCCATCGACAATGGTGCAAGCTGGACGGCGATTTCAAATACGGCTGCTACACAGAATTATGTCAATCTCACTCAGACAACCTTCTACCGGATGATTACCGAAGGAGGCCAGTGTCCTGATGTGATTTCAGATACGGCAATTATTTATGTTCAGACACTTCCGGTTTCACCGTCTTTAGGTGCTTCAGACACGCTGTGTATCAATGCAGTGAACGGTGTGTTGAATTTGACCGGTGCCACTACGCCGATTATGGATTGGGAATCATCTACGGATAATGGTGCTTCCTGGACACCGATTTCGAATACGACTACTTCGTATACGTATAACGGTCAGCAGCAGACGACAATTTACCGTGTGATGCTTAACGGACTCTTCTGTCCGGATTATTATTCCGACACGGCAATGATCCAGGTAGATACCATTCCGGTAGCCGGTTTATTGGGACAGAGCGGCACTATTTGTGAAGGAGCTTCAAAAGTACTAAACCTCACAGGTTCGATTGCAGATTCGTTATACTGGGAGTTCTCAATTGATAACGGAGTGACCTGGCAGACCATTGTAAACTCAGATACAACAGATTATACAACCCCTCCGGTAACAACCAATGTGATGTTCCAGGTGGTAGCGTCAAGTGGTGTTTGTCCTCCGGATATCTCCAATTCAGTCGTTTTGGTGATGCTGCCTGCGCCAACAGCCAATGCAGGGACTGATACCTCGATTTATCTTGGAGAATCTGTGATGCTGAACGGATCGGGCGGAGTAACCGGAATCTGGATGCCGGGAGCAACACTTTCCGATTCGACAATCACGAACCCGGTTGCAACGCCGGTTGTTTCCATCGAATATGTTTATTATGTGATCGATGCACAGGGATGCATCGGAAGTGATTCTGTACTGATCAAAGTCCTGGATCCGATCGAATTCAATATCCGCAATGTCATTACTGCAAACAATGACAACATCAACGATACCTGGAACATTACCGGGGTCGAGTTCTTCCCGATGACTGAAGTGAAAGTATTCAACCAGTACGGAAAATTGCTTTATGAAAACGGCGATTATAAGAACGAATGGAAAGGAGACTATAAAGGAACGCGGTTACCGAACGGAACATACTATTACGTCGTCTTGAAAGGAGGAACCGAAGAAGAGTATAAAGGAACACTTACACTATTAGGGAATGAGTAAACGATTACTACTTTTTATTATTGTTTGTTTGTGCGGAGGGAGTCTATTTGGACAACAAGTTCCTTTTTACAATCACTATCTGATCAACCCGTTTGTTTACAATCCGGCTGCTACGGGAGCAAGCGATTATGTGAACGCGAGTTTTGTTCGGAATCAGCGTTATTCTTCCTTCGGATCGACGGCGGTCAATAATTACCTCACGGTTGAAGGCCCGATTTCGAAAGGAAATATGGGCCTGGGATTGATTGTAGCGCACCAAACCCAGGGAATTCAGCAGCAGCTGATGTCGAGTCTGAGCTACAGCTACCGCCTGAAAATCAACGACGATCACAACATCCGTTTCGGGCTTTCTGCGGGTGTGCTCGACAACCGGATTGACTACAACCAGATCAATGCTCAGGAAGCCAATGACCCATACCTGACCGGATTGCGCCCGACTGCACCTGTTTTCGATATGAACGTGGGATTGCTGTACAACTGGAAAGACCTGAAAATTGGAATTTCGGTGCCGCAGCTCATCGGGAGTAAAGTTAAATATGCCAAAGAGCGGAGCAGGGGATATTACCAGTTGGAAAGACACTACATGATGTCGCTGGAATACGATTTCCATGCAGGAGAAAAGGTCATTATCCGCCCGAATGCCGTGATGCGATATATGCCCGATGTGCCGTTTCAATACGACGTGACTTTGATGGGTATCTACAACAACATGTTGTGGGCGTCTGCAACATATAAATCCGATTATGCCGTTCAATTCAACGCGGGAGTACGTGTATTGGACTTCCTGCGGGTGGGGTATAGCTACGAACTGCTGACCGGTTCCATGAAGGCATACAATACAGGAACGAATCATGAAATTTTCTTAGGGTTCTCCTTCAAAGGAAAACGGGAAAAAGAAATCGAAATTCAAAAAATAGAGGTAAAAGTTCCGGATGACTTAGCTTTGAAACAACGCGATTCTATTCAGAAACTGAAAGACGAGTTGGAGAATAAGTTGAAGAAAATGCTGGAAGACCAGGCGCAGCGGGATCGTCTGCAGCGGGAAAAAGATTCGCTTGCCAACCTGGCGAAAGTGACTCCTGCCGACACCGTCAAACCGAAAAAAGAGGCTCCTGAAGAAATTCCGGTTGCCAAAGGGTATCACTTTGTAAACCTTGATAAAAGTGAATCACCTGACGGCTTCTATGTGATTACGGGAGTATTCTCCAACAGGCAGAATGCAGATCATGTATTGGCAAAAAGTTTGGGTGAATACCCGGATACATACCTGGTCATCAATGAAGCCAATAGTTATTTTTATGTTGTAATCCTGTATACATTGGATCAGGAACTTGCCACTACAACATTCAAAGACTATAAAACAAAGAAAAAACAGAAGGTCTGGATTTTAAATTATAAGAAAAGTTAAATTTTCAAGGCAACCATTTAAAAAAAAACAAGTCAATAAAATTGAACTAGAACTCTATGACTATGAAAAAAACTACTGCTTTCAGATTATTCTGCAACATTGTCTTGCCGTTTGTCTCTGTTTTGGGTTTTTCAACGATCTCGTTGGCTCAGTTTCCCGGTTGTCCCAATATCGACGCAGGTCCGGATCAGGTCTTACCCTGTTCTACACCCTGTACGAATTTGACGGCAACTCCTTTTGCTACCGGGGCAACGAATACATATACGGTTAGTTCTATTCCACATACACCTCCGATTGCGTATACTGCTGCAGGAGGTACTGCGGTTTCGGTTGGAACGGATGACGTTTGGAGTCCGATTATCAACTTGCCGTTTAACTTTTGTTTTTACGGAGTCAATTACAATACCTGTAAGGTAGGATCAAACGGTGCGATTCAATTCGGGCCTGCAAGTGGTGCAGGCACGCATCCATGGTCTTTCAGTGCAAGTTGTCCTTCCACGGCATTAACTGCTGCAGGACATATTTTTGGAGTGTATCACGATATGGATCCGACGATCGGTTCCCCTACCGGAACGGTAAAATGGTACCTCACAGGAACAGCACCCTGCCGCATCTTTGTGGTCATCTACAATGACATGCGCCAATACAACAATACGTACTGTCCGACGGTGAGATCAACCAGCATGATGGTCTTGTATGAAACGACCAACGTAATTGACGTTTATGTTCAGTCTAAACCGTTATGTACGGGGTGGAACAGCGGGAATGCCATTATTGGAATTCAAAACCCGGCTGGTACAGTGGGACTTGCTGCTCCCGGAAGAAATACCTCTCCTACGTGGTCCGTTTCGACTCCTGAAGCATGGCGTTTTACACCAACCGGTACGGCAAATTATTCAGTAGCGTGGTTTCAGGGGGCAACCCAAATCGGAACAGGAAATACGATCAACGTTTGTCCTTCGGGCACTACCACTTATACTTCAGTCATTACCTATAACAGATGTGACGGGACAACGGTAACGGCGAATGACCAGGTTCAGGTGAGTTTTTCCAATCTTGCCGCACCAACAGTGACACCAACAGCCGAATCCTGTGCGAATTACAATAACGGATCAGTCATTATTGATAACCCGGCAGGAGCAGGGCCTTATACCGTCAATATCTCAGGGCCTGCGTCCGGATCTGTCGTCGAGGCCAACACGGCCGGAGCCACGGCCAGTTTCACGAATTTACCGGATGGTAACTATACTTATACCGTCACCGGGGCTAATGGCTGTACCACGAGCGGAACCTTCACGATTGCTGCGGGGCCCGTGTGTTGTAGTGTAACTGCTACCGGAACAAACGTACTTTGTAACAGTGCAACAACTGGAACAGCTACGGCAACACCGGTTGGTTTAGCGCCATATACGTATTCCTGGACGGGTGGACAGACCTCTCAAACTGCTTCCGGACTGGGAGCAGGATCCTATACCGTAACATTGACAGACAACTCAGGTTGTGTGGCTACAGCTAACGTAACGATTACACAACCAACCGCATTAACGGGAACACTTACACCGGTTAACGTGAGTTGTAACGGAGCATGTAACGGAACAATTACCGTTGCTGCTTCCGGAGGAACACCGCCTTATCAATACAGTATCAACGGAGGTGCATTCCAGGCATCCAACTCTTTCACAGCGTTGTGTAACGGAACGTATGCCGTAACAATCAGAGATGCGAACAACTGTACGGTTGTATTGAACCAGAACATCACACAGCCTGCAATTCTGAACTTAACCCAGGCATCCAATACACCGGCAACCTGTGGTTCAAACAATGGTTCGGTAACGGTTACACCTTCAGGAGGAACGGCTGCTTACACCTATACCATTGACGGTGGAGCGAGCCAGGCAAGCGCTACTTTCAACGGATTGGCTGCCGGGACACATACGGTTGTCGTAACAGATTCCAAAGGGTGTACGAAATCACTTACCATTACGATTACAGCTACCAATGCTCCGATCGCATCGATCCAGAGCCAGACAAACGTAAGCTGTTTCGGTGGGGTGAACGGATCTGTGATCATCGGAGTAGCAGGAGGATCTTCTCCTTTTACCTACTCTCTTGGCGGACCTACACAAGCTTCAAATACATTTACGAACCTGACAGCAGGTTCTTATACAGCAACAGTAACGGATGTGAACGGATGTACAGCTACTGTTCCGGTGGTCATCACAACTCCTCCGCAGCTGACGTTCACTTCTACGCCTACAGCGGCTTCTTGTAATGCTGTTTGTGACGGACAAATTCAGGTGAATGCTTCAGGAGGTACTTCACCATACCAGTATTCTTCGAACAACGGAGTTACTTACGGATTGGCAAACCCACTGACCGGGTTGTGTGCGGGAGTTGTCCATGTGGTTGTGAAAGATGCGAACGGATGTTTGACAAACGCTGACGTAACGATTACACAGCCAACACCTGTTAGTGCAACATTTGTAAAAACAAACCCGATCTGTAACGGATCTTGTGACGGAACTATTTCTGTAACAGCTTCCGGAGGAACACCAACATACCAGTATTCATTGAACGGCGGAGCTTTGCAATCCGGAACAACGATTACCGGTGCATGTGGCGGTAACAACACGATTTTGGTTCAGGATGCACACGGATGTCAGTTCTCATCGGTTCAGACACTGGTTGATCCTCCGGGATTCGGTATCGACACAACAACCGTTATTTCTTCCAACTGTGGATTCAACAACGGATCGATTACAGTAGCTGCGAACGGAACAAACGGACCGTTCCAGTATTCAATGAATGGCGGACCGCTGCAAACTTCCGGAACCTGGACAAACTTGTTTGCGGGAGCATACGAAATTACTGCGGTAGACCAATTGGGTTGTTCCGAGTCTGTATTCTTCGGGATCAATGACGTTGAAATGGAAGGGATCACGCTTTACCAGACAGATGCAAACTGTTACGGTGTTGCGGACGGAACCATTGAGGTTCAAAACGTGAGTGGTGCTGCGCCGATTACATACGAGTTAGATAACTCCGGAGTAACGCAATCAAGCGGTTTCTTCCCAAGCTTGCCTTTCGGATCGCATATCGTAACGATTTACGATGGTGGATTCTGTGTCTTCACAATCCCGTTCACGGTAGAAGAACCTACAGAAATCCAGTTTGACACCGATGTAACCAATATCAGCTGTAATGCAGGAAATACGGGAGAAATTGACTTCATCAACGTTTCAGGAGGTACGGGATCACACCAGTTCAGTATTGACGGTGGGAATACGTTCCAAACGGGAACAAACTTTACAGGCCTTGCAGCAGGAACGTATGATCTGGCTGTCATGGATGACAACGGATGTATGGTGACCGGTTCGGTTACTTTGACACAGGCTCCGCCGCTGGTTATGAGTGCAACTATTTTTGACCTGACTTGTTTCAACAACAGTACCGGAGCAATCCAGATCGGAACAACCGGAGGAACAGGAGCATACCAGTACAGTATTGATAACGGAGCAACATTCTCTCCGGTTGAATCATTCTTCAGCTTGCCTGCAGGAACGTACAATATCGTGACTCAGGATGCGATGGGATGTGAAGTAACGGGTACAGCAGTTGTAAATCAGCCAACGCAGCTTGCTGCAACATATACGCCTACAAATGCACTTTGTAACGGTGCCTGCAACGGACAGATTGCGGTAACTGCAAGTGGAGGAACAGCTCCATACCTGTACAGCCCGGATAACGGATTGAACTATTATGTTGCTTCTACTTTAACCGGATTGTGTGCCGGAAACGTAGACATCCAGGTGAAAGATGACAAAGGTTGTTTCATTACTGCGGTTCAGACAATCGGACAGCCAACCGCTGTTACAATTACTGCAACTCCTACCGATGAAACGTGTGCTGCAGCCAACGGACAGATTGCTGTTTCGGGTTCCGGAGGAACGGGAGCTTACCAATACAGTATTGATAACGGAACAACCTACGCTCCGGTAACCGCTTACACCGGATTGAGTGCAGGAAACTATACGATCTACATTCAAGATGCAAATAACTGTTCTGCAAATACCACTGTTTCCGTTTCGAACCAGGCTTCTCCGATCATTATCGGTGCGGCAGTTCAGAATGTGAGCTGTAATGCAGCTTGTGACGGACAATTACAGGTAACGGTTTCAGGTGGAACAGGAGCGATCTCTTATTCTATCGGAACACCACAGGCTGCTTCGTTAATCACGAACATTTGTGCAGGAAACTATACGCTGACGATTACGGATCAGAACGGATGTACGGACACTGAGCCGGTAGTGGTTACAGAGCCAACACCATTGACAGCAACGGTTACGCCAACTGCGCTGACTTGTTTTAACAACAATACCGGTCAGATTACCTTCAGTGCTTCAGGCGGAACAACACCGTATCAATACAGTATCAACAACGGAACATCGTTCTCCAACCAGACTACGGTACAATTCCTGAGTGCGGGATCATACAACACCATTGTGCGTGATGCTCATGGATGTGAGGTAAACACGACTGTGGTCATAACGGAGCCGGCTTTGCTGACAATTCAGAACATTGCGGTGAACAATGCAAGCTGCCACGGTGTGTGTGATGGTGATGCGACTGCCACTGTAACAGGAGGAACGGTTGCTTACAGCTACACCTGGTCGAACGGAGCTACAGGATCGAATACAACGAATGCGCTTTGTGCAGCTTCCTATACCCTGATGGTACAGGATGCCAACGGTTGTTCAACGACCCAGGGATTCAACATCACAGAACCGCCATTATTGGTAATCACGAGTACAAGTGCTACGGATGCGTTGTGTAATGGCGACTGTAATGGTGAAATTTCAATCAACTCTGCGTTGGCAACAGGATACAGTATCGATAACGGTGCAACGTTCCAGCCGTCGAATGTCTTCACAGGACTTTGTGCGAATACGTACCCGATCGTTGTTCAGGACGCTGCAGGATGTACGCAGTCAGGAAGTATTGTGGTAGGACAGCCGCAGGTGTTGGTTCAGGGAGCAATTCCTGAAAATGGTTTGCTGATCTGTTATGATGGTTACGGAACATTGTCCGGTAATGCAACGGGTGGAACTGCTCCATACTTGTTTGTATGGAACACGGGAGATACAACACAGTATCTGAATGTGAACCTGACAGCGCCAGCAACATTTACCTGTACGGTATATGATCAGAACGGATGTGTTTCAAACGTTCAATCGGCCAATGTAACGGTAAGACCTCCGTTTGTTGCTTCGGTAACAACGCCGGTAATGGCTTGTCCGGGATTCCCTGTTACGATGACAGGATCAGGTACGGACGGATTGCCTGGATATTCGTACCAATGGTTGACTCCGACAAACCACGATACTTTGTCTACGGGTGTATCTTATAGCTATACTCCGGGAATGTCTGAAACGGTATTGATGGTTGCAAACGACCAGTGTTACCGATACGATACAATTCCTGTAACGGTGCAAATTTACAATTTGCCAAGTCCTCAGTTTACGGTAGATCCTGCATCCGGGTGTTCTCCTTTGTCGGTGAACTTTGATTTCCCTCAAGGTGTTCCCGGAACACTTGCAAGTGCAAGCTGGAACTTCGGAGACGGTTCAACAGGAACAGGAGTTTCAACTACCCATGTGTTTACAGAAGTTGGATGTTACGATGTGTATGTGGAGATTACAACGAATGAAGGATGTATCACCGATACAACATTACAGAACGTGGTATGCGTGGTTCCGGATCCGATTGCAAACTTCACGTGGAGTCCGGTACCACCGTCAACAGTGAACTCTACGGTTACCTTCAATGACAATTCTGTAAATGCGATTGCTTATAGTTGGGATTTTGGAGCATTCGGAACTTCTACCCTGGAAAACCCGATGGTGAATTACGGAGATATTGAGCCGGGAAGCTACCAGGTTTGTTTGACGGTAACTTCTCCGGAAGGCTGTCAGAACCAAATCTGTAAACCGATTACGTTTATCGAAGAATTCCTGATTTGGATTCCGAATACCTTTACACCGGACGGGGATGAGTTCAACAATATCTTCAGACCGGTTATCCCTGTAGGAATGGCACTGGATGATTATACCTTTATGATCTATGACCGCTGGGGAGAAGTTTTGTTCGAATCTCACGACGTAGCTGTAGGTTGGGATGGAACCTACCACGGTGAAACAGTAAAAGAAGGGGTGTATACCTGGACAATTGTTGCCCGCGGAGGTGGAGATAAGAAACCTCGCAAGCTTGAAGGGCACGTGAATATGTTAAAATAATAAGCTAAATAATCAAACAAAACGGGGCGTTTACTGTGAAGTAAACGCCCCGTTTTAATTCCTGACAGGACCGGTTAAAAATCCGTATAGTCTGCTGTTGGTCCGTAGCTCGGCGGAACCGGAATTCCCAGTAAGCGGTAGTTTACCCCCAATTGCGCGCGGTGATGTACCGTTTGGTTGTGAGCCATTCTGATGATTTCTTCTTTGGTGCGTTGGGAATGAATTTTATCTCCGGATCGCAAGGTCCAGATTTCATCCAGGGTAGCATCATTTACCTGGTTCAAAGCCGACATCCCTTTGGCAAGACATTCCTCAAAGTACGTTGTAGCCTCTTCCAGTGAGTTTAGCTGTTTGGGGGTGTAAGGCGTTTTTTCAAAATCCAGCTCATCTGTCATAACAGCCATTTCAGCCCAAACCGGAAGTTCGAGTACGTGCTGAAAGATATCGCTGAGTTTCATACTTTTCTCGTGCACCTTGTAATCCATTTTGTCGAATGGAAACGCCTCGATGAATCTTCTGGTGGTTGCCGCTTCTTCGGCCAATTGTGCCTGTAATTGCTCTTTTCTTGTCATGATTTCTAATTTTTATACAAAGAAAAAGCGGGACACTGACAACCCTATGGCAGTCTGATTTTTTTACAAATAGAAAAGTTAACTGAGCGGAGTCGAAGTAACTTTTCAATTCTCCATTCTAAATTGGTTAGTAGTTCACCGGAAGTTTGTATTCACTGAGAGAAAGGTGTTTTTCTACTTGAAAGGGATTCATGGTTTTTCGAAGCTGTTGAATCCGGTCAATCTTAAAATCGCGGTAATCTTTCCGGAGCTGGCAATACCCGATCAGGTGCCACGAAAAAGCGTAAAATACCAGCCCTATTGGTTCTACCACTCGTTCCAGTTGTTCGTCTTTCAAACTACAATACGTGATTTTTACTTGTTTTTGTTCGGTAATGGCCTGCTGGATTTCTGCTAAGTAGTCGAATTCATTGTTCAGGCGCAGGGGGAGTTGCAATTTGATGCTTTGATCCAGCAAGTCGATTTTTTCCTTGTCGACCTGTTTCAAGACGGCTTTGATTTTGGTCAGAGCACTGTTGAAGTTATTCTGAACCGAACGGTCTCCAAAACCACCGACCAATGATTGCGATAAGAGCAATGCATTTGCTTCATCAAGTGTGAAAGAAACCGGAGGAGTAAAATATCCCGGAACAATGAAGTAGCCCCGGTTCGGTTCGAAACTGACCGGAATTCCGGCTTCTCCGATTGCTTTGATGTCGCGGTAAACCGTTCGGACGCTGATTTCGAATTTTTCCGAAATGTGCTCGGCGCTCACATATTTGCGCGATTGCAGCAGGGTAACGATCCCGAATAAACGATCTACGCGGTTCATGATTGCTGTTGAGGTAAAACTTTTCCCGGATTCAACAGGTTCTTCGGATCAAAGACCTGTTTGATGGAACGCATAAGATCCAATCCTGTTTCGCTGAAGGCCAAATCTATGTACGGAGTTTGAACCAGCCCGATTCCGTGTTCTCCTGAAATAGTTCCTCCCAGGCGCACCACTTCGGTAAATAATTCCCGGATGGCTTCCGGAAGTTGGTTGTTCCAGGCATCTTCGCTCAGTTGATCCCGGATAATGTTGACATGCAGGTTTCCATCGCCGGCATGACCATAGCATACTGATTTAAACCCGTATTTCCGTTCCAGCTCTTTGACCTTCTTCAGCAATTGAGGGAGTTCGTAACGCGGAACAACGGTATCTTCTTCTTTATAAGTGGAGTGTGTTTTAACACATTCCCCGATTTTTCGCCGCAAACGCCACAAGCTTTCCTTTTGTGCTTCCGTTTCGGCAAACAAAATCTCATCAATATCGAATTGTTCTGCCAATTCCATGATTTTTTCGCTTTCCTGCATCAGGATGTCCATATTGAACCCATCGAGTTCGATCAGCAAATGCGCATCGTGGTCGTCTTTGAGTAAATCCGGAGCATCGTCGACATAAGGAGTGGTAAAAATGATCGCATCCCGGTCCATGTATTCCAGTCCGCTGGGAATAATTCCCGCCATGAAAATCTTTCCGACCGCTTCACACGCTTCCACGCCATTTCTGAATGGAATCAGGAGCAACACGGTGTGTACCGGGTGAGGAATCAGGCGAAGTACAATTTTCGTAACTACGGCCAGCGTTCCTTCACTTCCGATGATTAACTGCGTCAGGTTATAGCCCGTAGCATTTTTGATGACGTTAGCGCCTGTCCATAGCACTTCTCCGTTTGGTAGTACCACTTCCAGGTTGAGTACCCAATCTTTGGTTACACCGTATTTTACGGCTTTCGGACCGCCGGAGTTTTCAGCAATATTTCCACCGATGAAACAGGAACCTTTGGAAGCCGGATCAGGAGGGTAGAACAATCCGACAGCTTTTACGGCATTCTGAAGTTCTTCCGTGACTACTCCCGGTTCGGTAATTACCTGGTGGTTCAGTTCGTCAATCCGGATGATTTTATTCATGCGTTCCAAACTCAGAAGCACGCCCCCATGATTGGCCAAAGCCCCGCCGCTTAACCCGGTTCTCGCTCCTGATGGAGTTACTATCAGGTCGTTTTCATAGCAATAACGCATGATGGAGGAAACCTCAGCAGTTGTTTCAGGTTTTACGACCACAGCAGGGTAAAACACAAAGTCTTCGGTGTGATCGGAAGCATAATGTGCGTCAATTGCTGTTCCTGCCTGTACGCGATCATTCAGTAAATGCTTGAAAAAATGAAGATGTTTCTCTTCAAT
This sequence comes from Fluviicola sp., assembly GCF_039596355.1. Taxonomy (GTDB): domain Bacteria; phylum Bacteroidota; class Bacteroidia; order Flavobacteriales_D; family Crocinitomicaceae; genus Fluviicola. Next base: position 257,901 of record NZ_JBCNJW010000001.1, read on the forward strand.
AATGGCTGTCATTGTGCGGATTTTCAGTAAAAATAACGAATTTGAATCGAGTGTAAACGAATACCAACTTTTTATGGGCAGATTTCAGGATGAATAAATTGGCATATACACTTTGTTTATTTTTGAATAAAAACAAAGCATGTTACTACGCGACAAGGATTACGTATTTTACTTGGATTCAGGGGTAATGAATTCAAAACAACCAATGAAAATTGTGAATGCAGTTGTTGTTGGGACTAAGAATTATGTGTTCTTAATTCCTACCAAAACAGTGGGGTTGTTTCTAATTTTGGACACCATTAAAAATCACGCTTATTTTCAAGGGGTAGGTATTCCAGAGGGTGTGAAAAAGTTGATTGATCATTCGAATTCCGTGGAAGAACTGGAAGAATCATTGAAAGCTTTGCTGGAGGAAGACGAGAAGTACGTTCATTTTATTCCTGAATGGCCTTCGTTTAAGTTTAAGGGATTTCTCGGGAAACATACGCTCCGTCTTGGAAAAGGAGGAACCGGTGCCTGGAGTTCTGTGACTGTCAATGGAAAAGGAAATAGCAAGCAATTCAGAACTTATTATGGACAATAATGTGGTCTGTTAAATACAAAATGGTTTCTGTCATTACAGAAACCTTGACGACGGAATGCAAGGTTTGTAAGGATCAAAATAAAAAAGCGATAGTATCTGAGAAAAGGCTTTTAACCTTTTTGCGCGTGATTCCGATTCGACTTGCAACCGAACGTGTAGAGATTTGCCCAACGTGTAATGCGCGTATGAAAGTAAAAGAATCGAGCCGGTTGGTTGATTCTAAAATCTGAATGAATACCTTATCCGGAACTTCCCACACATTTTTATAATTTGATAAAATTGTGTGGGAAGTCCATTTTCAGCGGCTTCGGGACAGTCGCAGCTTTGAAAGATGACTGCTGTTCCAACTGTACGACAACTACCGGTTCTATTCAAGTAAAACGGATTCCATCATTTTCGGAACGAACACTTCCAGTTTTAACTCATGCTGGATACGAACTCTCAACGCATCAGTTTGATGGGGTTCCCCGTGATTCAGAATGATTTGTTGGGGTTTGTTTTTGAAACCTTTCAGCCATTGAATCATTTCAGAATAATCAGCATGTGCAGAAAGTGAGTCGATGTGCCGGATTTCGCATTTCACTTTGCGGTACTCGCCAAAGAATTTAATTTCCGTTGAACCGCTCAAGATAGCACGTCCGCGGGTTCCTTCTCCCTGGTATCCAACAAAAAGCAGGGTATTGTCCGGATTGTCGATATGTGCATTCAGGTAATGCAGAATTCTCCCTCCTTCAATCATACCGCTTCCGGCAAGAACGACCTTGGGTTTCTGATCTGCAACCTGCAGCCTGGATTGTTCCGCGTCCTGGATCAGGTAAATATCTTCGAACATGCGATCAAGTTCATAATTGGAAATTTTTTGCCAGTCCGGGTAGCGTTTATAGGTGTTGGAAGCATCGATTCCCATCGGAGAATCGAGAAAAATCTTGCATTTCGGCAAAAGTTCTTCTTCCCGCAATTGATAAATCAGGTAGAGTATTTCCTGCGTTCGTTCCACAGCAAAACTCGGAATCATTAAAATACCGCCCCGGTGAATGGTTTGCTCAATAACTTCCCGGAGTTTTGATTTGACGTTTTCCTGCAGGTGTAAACGATCTCCGTAGGTTGATTCCAGGATCACATAATCGGCCTCTCTGACATGTTTTGGAGGATAGAGCAGCATGGGATCCAAACGGCCTATATCGCCTGAAAAGAGCACTTTTTTTCCGTTAGCCAAGGCGTTTACAAATGCTCCACCAAGGATATGGCCACTATTCAGAAATTCAAATTTGAAGTATTCATGAATGATGACCCATTCATGGAGATTGTGTCCTACAAACAAGGGGAGGCTGTTCATAACATCTTTTAAGGTGTACAGAGGTTCTGCATGCTCGTGCCTGGTGTACTGGTGTTTATTGGCGCGTTCGGCGTCTTCTTCCTGGATTTTGGCACTGTCTTTCAATATAATTTCAGTTAGTTCCAGCGTAGGGTACGTACAATGAATGGGACCTTTAAATCCTTTTTTTACCAATAATGGAATATACCCGCAGTGATCCAGGTGAGCATGTGTTAATACGATTGCGTCAATGGTTTTGGGATCTACCGGAAAGTCATCCCAGTTCAGTAAACGAAGTTCCTTTAATCCCTGAAATAATCCGCAATCGATTAATATCCGTTTTCCGTTGATTTCAACCAGGGTTTTTGATCCTGTGACTGTCCCGGCTCCACCAAGGAAAGTAAGTTTAACAGCTTTGTCTGCATCTATCATATAACAAATGAATTGTGGGTTGAATGATAAAAGTAAGTGATTGAAGTCTGGAAAAAAATGATTTAGATGGGTGAAAATGAAGTTTTGCGCTTATTTTGTAATTTAGAATCAAATAACGCACTCATGAATCAAATTTCTTGTCCTAATTGCGGTACTCCGATTGATGTGAATGATATTCTTGCACATCAGCTGGAAGAGCAGATTCAGCGCAAATACCAGCTTCAGTTAAACGAAGCCCGTGATGAATTTGCCCAGAAACAGGACATCCTGCAACGTGAGAAAGAAGCCTTTGAAGAGAAAAAACGCCGGGAAAATGAGCTTTTCCAGGAACGCTTCGAGCAAAAACTGAAAGAAGAGCGAAAATCCCTGGAAGAAAAATTGAAAATCAAACTGTCGCAGGAACAGGATGAGCAATTTGCGCTTTTGCAGAAGGAACTAAATGAGAAATCAGAGCAAATCAAAGAATTGAACCGGAGCAAGGCCGAAATTGAAAAACTCAAGCGCGAAAAAGACGAACTCAGGGAACAGGTTGAAGCAGAAGCCCAGAAAAAACTGAATCTCCAGTTACAGGAAGAAAAAGAAAAAATCAGGAGATCAGAGGAAGAACGCAATGAACTCCGGATGAAAGAGCTGCTCAAACAACTGGAAGATCAGAAAAAGCTCACCGAGGAAATGAAGCGCAAGCAGGAGCAGGGCTCCATGCAGTTGCAGGGAGAAGTGCAGGAGTTGGCGATCGAAGAGTGGCTGATGGCCCAATTCCCCTTAGATACGATTGAAGAAATCAAGAAAGGAGCGAGGGGAGGAGACTGCATTCAGACCGTGCACACACGTACGCAGCAGAACTGCGGAACGATTTATTACGAATCGAAACGCACCAAGGAATTCCAGCCTTCCTGGATTGAAAAATTCAAGGCCGATATTCGTGACAAAGGAAGTGATATCGGCGTGTTGGTAACGGAAGTGATGCCTTCGGATATGGAACGGATGGGGCTGAAAGACGGCATCTGGATTTGTACCTATGAAGAATTCAAAGGACTCTGTTCTGTGTTGCGGGAAACCATTATCCGGATCAGCAGTACGCTGGTTTCGCAAGAAAATAAGGGTGACAAAATGCACTTGCTCTACGATTTCCTCACCAGTTCTACCTTCCGCATGCAGGTCGAAGCCATTGTGGAAGGATTCACGCAAATGAAAGCAGATTTGGAAAGTGAGAAACGCTCCATGCAGCGAATCTGGAAACAACGCGAAAAACAAATTGAAAAAGTCATCGTTAACACCATCGATATGTATGGTTCGGTGAAAGGAATTGCCGGAAATGCCGTACAGGAAGTGAAATCACTTGAACTTCCGGGAAGTAGTGACACCGATGATGACGATGAAGAAGACTAACAAATAGAAGCCGGTCATGAAAACAGGGGATGATGACTGTTGTTTGCCACGACTGAAGAATAAACCCGTCGCAATTCTTCAAAAAGTTGAACAGATTCGGTTTCTTTACAAACAAGAAAAATTCAAACCCCGGAATTCTCTATACAATACATAAAGTAACATACTATGATTCAATTCGCTTACACGATTTTGTACGTTTCCGATGTCAGAAAATCGGTTGAGTTTTATTCCAGGGCCTTTGGTTTTGACGTGAAGTTTATTGCTCCCGGAGACGATTACGCGGAGTTACTGACAGGAAATACCACCTTGTCATTCGCGTCTCACTCACTTGCAAATTCAAATCTGAAAGACGGTTTCCAGGAAAGCACTCCCGGAGCAAAACCATTCGGAATTGAATTGGGATTTGCCACCCGGGACGTAGAAGCAGCCGTAAACAAAGCATTTGCAGAAGGAGCGTCACTGGTTGAAAAACCGAAAGAAAAACCCTGGGGACAAGTGGTTGCATACGTACGTGACCCGGAAGGTTTTCTGATTGAACTATGTACCCCGATGAATTAATCGCATGAATCACATACGTCCATACCACCAACAGGATCAAGAATCCGTACTGCATTTGTTCGATGCCAATTGTCCTGCATACTTTGCTCCCGAAGAAAGAGTCGATTTGGAAAACTACCTGGATTCCGAACTGGAAGACTATTTCGTGATCGAGTCTGACGGGAAAATCGTTGCCAGCGGAGGAATTAACCTGCGTAAAGAGGAAAACAAGGGGGTGCTGAGCTGGGGAATCATTCACCCGGACTATCACGGAAAAGGAATCGGAAGAGTATTGGTGTCTCACCGGGTGAATCACCTGAAAACGGTTCATCAGGTAGAACGTATCGGAGTACGAACTACTCAGTTGGTGCATGGATTTTATGCCAAATGTGGATTTGAGCTGAAAAAAGTAGTGAAAGACTACTGGGCTCCGGGATATGATTTATACGACATGGATTACAAGGAAAAAGCATGAACAGCATCCGAAATTTTTACGCGGCAGTGAAACAGGTTCCCGAAAAGTACCTCATCGTTTTGATCTTTGCCATCATCTACATCCTGATTTCATGGGTGAATCATTATTTATTCCGAACCTATGCACTGGATCTCGGTTTGTATTCCAATGCATTGTACGATTATTCGCATTTTCAGTGGAATGACAGCACAACTTTTAAAGCAAACCCGGAAAACCTGATGGGGGATCATTTTGATTTTTACCTGATGCTGTATTCACCGTTTGTTTGGATTTTCGGATCGTATACCTTGCTGGTTGTACAGGTTACAGCACTGCTTTTCGGGGGATTGGGAGTTTACAGGTATTTCCGTACAAACCGCTTCCTGGCAGCGTCAGCCATGATTTTCTTCTATTCCTTTTTCGGTGTTTTCTCTGCCTTATCGTATGATTTTCACGACAGTGTCGTTGTTGCAAGTTTGGTTCCGTGGTTATTTGTCTTTACAAAAGAGCGGAAACTCAAATCCTGTATCTTGATGATTGTCATTTTGTGGATGGGAAAAGAAAACAGTCCGTTGTGGATCGCATTCATTTGTTTCGGTCTTTCACTTCAATTGTGGAAAGAATCCAACTGGCGTAATTTCTACCTGCTCGCTGGTTTTTGTTCGATGGTATACTTCCTGATCGTCCTGAAACTGATTATGCCGAACCTGGCCGGAGACGGTGTTTATCCGCATTTTGATTACAGCATTTTGGGAGGATCAATGGCAGGGGCAGTCAAACACCTGATTCTGCATCCAATCGATTCATTCCAACTGATGATTTCGAACTTTAACGGCGATCCGATGGCCGACAATACCAAAACCGTGTTGTTCCGCTATTTGTTCTATTCCGGTATTATTTTGCTTCTCTTCCGCCCGTCGTATCTCGTAATGCTGATCCCGGTTTTCTTCCAGAAACTCTTTCACGACTCGCCGGTTATCTGGGGTGTAGGATTTCACTACTGCATTGAATTCACACCGATCCTGGCCATCGGAGTATTTGAAGTTGTTGATAAACTCAAAAAGAATTCATTCAAAAGGATCGGCGCATCAATGGTCCTTGTTTCTGCAATGGTCATCACGCACAAACGAATGGTTGAGCCGTATTTTTACACTCCGGAAACCACTATCAACTTCCTGGCGAAAGTGCATTATCAAAAAGAGTACAACGTGAAGCCGGTATACGAAGCGTTCAAACTGATTCCTGACAATGCGGTTGTTTCGAGCCAGTCAAACTTGCTGCCTCATTTGGCAAACCGTAATTACTGCTACATGTACCCGACGGTTAAAAACGCCGAATACATTATCCTGGCTAAGAAAGACACGCCGTATCCGCTAAATGACTCGATCTTTCAGGTGGAGATCAAAAAGTATCAGGATTCCCCGGAATGGATCAAACTCGTGGATCGGGAAGAAGTGTTATTGCTGAAAAAACGCTAATGGTATTCATTTCGTTGAAATGATCTCCTGACTGAAATCTGTACTCGCTAAAGGCACGTCTGCGGATCACTAAAACAAAAAAGGAGGACCTGAATCCTCCTTTCGTTTGATCGCATATTCCGATCAGTTTCCTTTGATCTCGAATTCCGTTCGGCGGTTTTGCTGCTTCCCGTCTTCCGAGTTATTGGATGCAATCGGTTTGGAAGAACCATATCCTTTTGCGGTCATACGGCTTGCAGAAACCCCTTTTTGAGTCAGGTAGCTGACTACTGCTTCAGCGCGTTGTTGCGACAAGGTTTCATTCAAAGTTGCAGAACCGGTATTATCCGTGTGCCCTGAAATCTCGATTTTCAGACTTGGGACATCTTTCATCAACTGAACCAAACGCTCCAATTCGGCATTGGATTCCGGGCGCAGTGTTGCTTTGTTCACATCAAAGAAGATGTTTCGCAGCGCAATTTTCGACCCGATAGCAATGTTCTTCAGCTCGATGACCTTGTTTACCAGGTTGTCATCCGCTCCGGCAGGAATGTCGAAGTTCTCAGAATGGAACAGGTAGCCCGAAGCTTTCACTGCAATCCCGTAATTCTTTCCGGAGTTCAGCGTAATGATGAATTTTCCGGTTGCGGAGTTGGTCGTGAATGTTTCGATTACTTTCCCGGTTGCGTTGTCCGTGATTTCAATTTGTGCTTCCACCGGCTTTCTGGAGATCGCATCGATGGTAATTCCTTTGAAAACGGTCAAACTCTTTTTCTTCACTTCCACGGATTTCTCAATGGTGTGGTCTTTAACGGGCATCACCACACTTGCAAGCAGGTAATCTTCCGTTTCAGAAATCGGTTTTTTCTCCTGCCCCCAGAAAGTGACTTTGTAGATATCAAAACCACCCTTTCCTCCGGCTCTGTTGGAAGAAATATAGGCGAATTTACCGTTTGCGGTAGAAGCAAAGAAGAAATCGTCATACGGCGTATTGATCGGGTAGCCCATGTTTACCGGAGTGGTCCACTGACCCTGTACTTTTTTGGAAATGAAAATATCGTATCCTCCCATTGATTCATGTCCCTGGGAAGCAATGTACATGCTTTCACCATCAATGTGGATATAGATCGGTCCGTCGTTGAATTTGGAGTTAACTCCCGTCAGCATGGTTGCAATCATGAAATCCTGTTTCATTTTATTCTGCATCCCGGAGAACATGATCTCGGAACCAGTTTCGCGGATTCCGTTGTCGCGGCTGAAATAAATCTTCCAGCCGTCTTCGCTGTAGGAAGCATAACGCTCGTTGTTTTTGTCCGAACTGATGAAAATGCTTAGCCTGGTAGGATCAGACCATTCGTTTCCTTTTAGTTTTGATTCGAAGATATCGGTCTGACCTCCCGTTTCGCGGTGCAACAGCATCTTGGTTCCGTCGTAGGAAAGACAGTTCGAAATATCGTCGTTTTTGGAGTTGATCGGACCTGCAAGGCGGGTTGGAGTAGACCATCCGTTGTCCAGCAGGGTCGATGAATAGATCTCGTAATCGTAAATTCCCAGAGCATCCGGTTCGTGGCTGTTGGCTCTGTTGGAACTCAGGATCATTTCAGAACCATCGGTCGAAATAGACGGAGCAATATCGTCTTCTTTGGAATTCAGTGACGGCACGTTATCGACCCAGCAACGCACCGGTGAAGCTTCAAACTTTTTGGAAGTCACACACTGTTTTTTGCGCAGGTTCACGAATTTCATGAAATCATCTGCCTTTTTATATTCTGTTTCAAAAGCAGTATAATACTTGGATGCCTCGTCGTATTTTCCCTGAATCTGGTTCACATATCCCAGGTAGTAATTCAGGAAAGGATCGCAGGCAGGATCCAGTTTTTGTGCTTTTTTGATGTAGTCAACGCATAGGATCGGATCGGTGGAATTGGCGTAGCAAACCCCGATCTTGTAATTCAGCAGCGCATTGTTCGAATTGAACTTCTGTGCTGTTTCGAAGTGTTTCAAGGCACTTTTGAAATTGGTACCGAAATCCTGAACCGCAAAAACGGCAGTCATTCCGACTTTGTAGAACTCATCACCCTTTTCAATTTCTGCCAGTGCACTTTTCAGGCCTTCTTTATCGTCTTTGAAATTCGCCGATTTGAAATCGACATTTTGTGCAAAGCTATTCGCCGTTAAACCAATAACGACTAGTGTTAGTAATTTTTTCATCGTGTTTGGTATTAATTGCTGCAGTTTCCTGAATGACATGTTTTTCCTTCCGTTGAGCCGAGGTCACTGGCTTTTTTCCAGTCAGCACAGGCATCGTCCATGTTGCGGAGCATTTCACGTGCCATTCCTCTGTTCACATATGCTGAAGCATAATTCGGATCGGCATTGATGGCTTTGGTAGCCAGTTCTTCCGCCTTTTTGAAATCTTTCCGTTTGAAGTAAATCCCGGAAAGGTTGGAAGCTGCGGGAGCGTATTTGGGATTGATCGACAATGCCTTTTCAAAATCTTTGATCGCATCGTCGAGGTTTCCTTTTTCGAGGAGTGTTACCCCGCGGTTATTGTAAGCCAGGAAGAAATTGGCATCTACCGAAATAGCGCGGTTAAACGCTGCCAGTGCGCCGGTATAATCCTTCATTTTCTTTTTGGTTGTTCCCACATTGTTCAATACAAAAGCCAGGTTCGGATTTTTACGCAGTGCCGCCTCGTAATCCTCAATCGCTTTCGGGTAGTTTTCCAGCATGCGGTAACAGCTTCCGCGGTCGTTGTAAGCCATTGGACTTGCCGGATCCAATTCGATGCTTTTGCTGAAGTATTTGATTGCAGTGTTGTAATCCTGTTGCAAGAATTTCAAGGTTCCGTAGTTGTAGTATGCTTTCGGATTGTTTGGGTCTAGCTTGATGGATTCTTCGTAATCTTTCTCTGATTTCAGGTAATCAGCCAGGCCCTGGTATGCTCTTCCGCGCTGGAAATACGCTTTCGAGTAAGCAGCCTGTTTCTTGATCAGGGTGTTGAAAGTCGAAATGGCATCATCATACAATTCCGCTTCGTTTTCTGCTACTCCCTTGTTGTAATACGCAGCCGTGAAATTCGGGTCGGAAGCAATCGATTTGTTGAAAGAAGCAATGGCCTCTTTGAAGTTTTTTTGGTTGAAAAGTTCGATTCCTTTGTTGTAGGCCTCCTGGCTGGCTGCGATTGCTGCGTTACTTTGATTCAATTTTGTAATGGAATCGCGATACCTGACTTCTGCTGCGGTCATATTCTCGGCCTGAGAATACGATAACGCAGTGAAAAATAGCATTCCAGCCATCAATGGGACGGATTTTTTCATAGCTTGTAATTTGGTTTAGGGTGTTGAATTTAATAAAATATATGCCGGGAGACGGTCAATACTTATCAACAGGATGGGGAAGCTTTTAACAGAATCCGAATCACACGGAATATTCCTTATTTTCGTAAAAATTAAACAAACGAACGGTTAAACGAAAGATTTAATGGCAGCAAAGGACGCATACATAGTGGCTGGTGTAAGAACCGCAATTGGAAATTTTGGAGGAACGCTTTCCCCGGTAAGAGCAGATGATTTGGCAGCACATGTTTTGGATGCGTTGTTGAAAAAAGTTCCGGAACTCGATCCGGCGGCGATTGAAGATGTCATCCTCGGATGTGCCAACCAGGCAGGGGAAGACAACCGCAATATTGCCCGGATGGCTTTGCTGCTTGCTGGATATCCGATCACTGTGGGAGGAGAAACGGTGAACCGTTTGTGCGCATCCGGAATGTCGGCAGCTGTGAATGCTGCGCGTGCACTCCAGGCTGGAGCAGGAGACCTCTATGTTGCCGGTGGAGTGGAACACATGACACGCGGACCGTGGGTGTTGTCTAAGTCATCAGCACCTTTCGGAAGAGATCAGCAATTGTTCGATTCTTCTTTCGGATGGCGCTTCATCAACCCGAAAATGGAAGCATTATACGGAACGGATGCCATGGGAATGACTGCTGAAAACCTGGCTGAACTGCACCACATTTCCCGGGAAGACCAGGATCGTTTTGCAGCCTGGTCGCAGGAAAAAGCCGTAAAAGCGCAGGAAAACGGCATTCTTGCACAGGAAATAGCCGGCATTTCCATTCCGCGTAAAAAACAAGACCCTTTGTTCTTTGACCAGGATGAATTTATGAGACCGGGAACAACCCTGGAAAGCCTGGGCGGATTGAAGCCTGCTTTCAAAAAAGACGGTTCCGTAACAGCTGGAAATGCTTCGGGACTGAATGACGGAGCCGCTGCGCTGTTACTAGCGTCAGATCAGGGATTGAAAGACCACCACCTGAAGCCTCTGGCTCGTGTGGTATCTGCCGCAGTTTCCGGAGTGGAGCCACGTATTATGGGAATCGGGCCGGTTGAGGCTTCCCGTAAAGCACTGGAAAGAGCCGGTCTCACATTGGATCAAATGGATGTATTGGAATTGAACGAAGCATTTGCAGCCCAGGTGTTGGCTTGTACCAGAACCATGGGATTGGATGACCGGGATTCCCGGATCAACCCGAACGGAGGTGCAATCGCATTGGGACACCCGCTTGGAATGTCCGGATCACGGATTCTGCTCGCGGCGGCAAACCACTTGCAGCGCACCGGAGGAAAGTATGCATTGGTAACGATGTGTATCGGTGTGGGACAGGGATATGCGACCGTCATCGAACGCGTTTGATTCCAACCTATTTCAAAAAAATGTATCACTAACGTACCATGAAGAAACTCGTTTATTTGCTCTGTATCGGCCTGGTTTTCGCTTCCTGTAAGAAGCGGGAAAAAGCCATTTGGGACACGGATTGGAAAGCTCCGCTGGTTCAGGACAGCCTGACCTTGTCGGACCTGGTTGCAGACTCACTGCTGACGGTGGTTTCCGGGAATTATGTACTGGATGTCAATGCTTCCCTGTTCGAATTCAAATTGAGCGACTTCGTGAACCTGCCGGATACCAGTGTTGAAAGTACTTTTCACGTATCCATTAACATTCCGGCAAGCCCCGGAGTGTCATTCGTTAACAAGGTCGAAGACCACGTGATTGAAATGGGGGATGCGCAGCTGAAGAAAGTGCGCGTAAAACAGGGGGGAGTTCACCTGAAAGTGTTCAACCCGATCGGAACAAAGACCTTCTTTACCATTTCACTTCCCGGTGTCACTAGAAACGGGACTGTTTTGGCCCAGGAATTCGTAGCGCCGGCAGGAACTCAAAGCAATCCGGGAATTGCCAGCGGATTTGTGGATCTGAGCGGCTACGAACTGGATTTGACCGGAGCAGACGGAACGTCCTACAACCGCATCCAATCCAGCATGCAGGTGAAATCCGATCCGAACGGGCCTTCAGTGATTGTGCAAACAACGGATATCATCAAATTCCAGTTTTCCATGACCGATGTACAGCTCGACTACGCAAGAGGTTATTTCGGGAGCGAACTGGTTTCCGATACCGTTTATGCGTATATCGATGCCCTGAATAATATTGCAGATGGAATCCTGGATGTGGATCCGATGACCTTTGACCTGACGATTGAAAACGGACTGAAAGTGAATGGGAAATTCAAGATCAATTCCCTGAAAAATATCAATGCGGCCGGAAATTCCGTTGCTTTGGTACACCCGAATATCGGAACCTGGAACACGATCAATGCCGCAACAGGCTCGAACGGAAATATTACTGCAAGCAACACAACACTGAGCTTTACGCCTGGAAACAGCAACTTTGAACAATACGTTGAAAATCACGGGGCGAAAAACGAGTTGAGTTTTCAGCTTCAGATGAATCCGTGGGGAAATGTCTCCGGAGGATGGGACGAAATTTACGATGCGCATCCGCTGCGGGTAAAACTGAACGGCATGTTCCCGCTGCATGTGGGAATGAGCGATTTGATTTTCCAGGACACCTTCGATCTGAGTTTGGTGAACGATGCCAGTAAAACACACGTGAAATCCGGGCAGTTGTGGGTAAATGCCATGAATGCATTCCCGTTTGAAGGAACACTCGAATTGTATCTGCTGGATGAAAACTTCCAGACCGTTGGAATTGTTTCCGGGAGCAGCGCGGTTGAATCCAGTGTGTTCGGATCGGTTGTAAACGGAATCATGCAGAAGAAAAGCGTGGTGTATTTCCCGGTTTCGGAAACTATCTGTAATGAAATCGGTTCGGTGAAACACTGCATGATCAAGCTGAAATTGAACACCTACAATGCAAACGGACAAAACGTACAGGTTTCGATTCCGGCAGGAGCCTTTTTCAAATTCAAACTCGGTGCCGACCTAACTCTTGAAAATCACTTGTAATGAATAAGTTCATTCTCACGATAAGCTCACTTTTCCTGGTTGTTTCGTCTGTATTTGGGCAATCAACCTTTCCTCTTTTCAGAGACAGTTCATTACAGGCAAACCGGCTCACCGTTTCGGGAAACATGGATTTGACCGGAACTTCGATGCGGAAAGAGTTTGTCAATACCTTGTTGTTCGGCGGAACAATCGATTCTGAAATGAAAGACCGCACGCTGAAATCGCATCGTGCAAACAACCGGCTGGGAATTTTCGCCAGCGGAGACATCAGTTATGTAGCCGGAGCATCGAGCCTGTTCAAATCGGGAAAATATTCCTGGTTGGTCAAAGGCGGTTACTATGTAACCGGGAACATCAATTACACGAAAGATGCGTTCAAACTGACATTCTACGGAAACAGCTACCTGGGAGCGGCAGATACGGCGAATCTCACAGGAACCCGGATTTCCGGGATGCAATTTCAAAAAGTAGGTTTCGGATTCTATCATAAAAAAACGGGAAGCTCGCTCACGTTGAACCTGGTGAATGTCCAGAATCAGTACGGAGGCTATATTCGAAACGGGAAATGGTACCAGGGAGCGGATGCCGATACCATTAACCTGCGACTCAACGGCGATATGACGTATTCGACCGGGAATAATTTCAGCAAAGGAATTGGTTTTGCAGTCGATTTTGACTTTTACCTGAAAGTTCCGTGGTTGAAAGATTCGGCTACTTTCCAGTTCACGGTTCAAAACCTGGGAGCAGCTTACATGTTCAAATCCCAGACCAGCTATTTTGCCGATTCAACCTATCGCTACAGCGGGTTCACCCTGGATCAGATCAAAAACAGCGGAAACCTGTTCGGAGACAATTTCTCCCTGCTGGATTCCCTGAATGTGGAGAAAAAAGAGGTAAAACGCTGGGTCATGGTTCCGGCGTTCATCCAGATTTCGAAACTGGTGGACATCCAATCGGCTAAAAAACTGCAAAGTTTCTTCGGAATCCGCTTTTACCCGACAATCGGGATTGTTCCAACCGGTTTTGCCGGGTTGTTTTACCGGTTTGTTCCGCGCGTTTCTGCTTCGGCAAACATCGCATTCGGTGGTTCTTCCATCGTGCGCGGAGGTTTGATGTTCGGTTATCACGGAAAACAACTGGGGATTCAACTGGGAACAGATGATATTTATGGTTTGATCTCTAAAAGAGGATTCGGCCAGTCAGCATTAATTCGTTTATCATGGCTACTCTAAGAACTATTCTCGCCATTTTGCTGTTGTTTTGCGCTTTTGAAGGCAAGGCACAGATTTCATTTTACCGGGTGTTCGGAGGAAAAGGCTATGATCGCGGGGAAGGAATTGTTCAGTTGCCCGACAGCTCCTACATGATCACGGGTTCGTCTTCGAGTTTTGAAGATGCGCCTTCCCAGGCATTTTTGCTGAAACTGGATAAATACGGATTCCACACATGGTCGAAAGAATACGGCGGTTCGGAATTTGAAGAGGGAAGAAGAGTCATCTTTGTTCCGAATTACGGCTATTACATCGTCGGGACATCCTCCAGCGGCGTCAGCGGAAGTTTTGATGGTTATGTGGTTTTTACGGATTTGTCCGGGAACCAGCAGTGGGAAAAATGGTACGACAAAGGTGGCTGGGAACGCTTCCACGATGCCATCCTGATGCCGGATACCAGTCTCGTTCTCTTCGGAGAAACCAACGCAAACCCGGAAGAAACGGAAGATCAATATGCCGTCCGGATTGATAAAGACGGTGAAATCATCTGGCAGCAGCAGCAGGGTGGAGTCGGAGTAGACTACTTCAATAAAGGAGTGAAGATCACAGACACCACATACGCTGTAGTGGGAACCGCTTATTCTGTAGATTCCTTAAAGTCGAAGGCATCTGTTGCTTATTACCACATCGACGGATCGCTTTTGTGGGACACCCTTACGGGAAGCAACGGCGAATACCTGCTCAATGACGTTCAGTTTGTTTCTAACCGGATTATGTGTGTAGGAGAAAAGATCCGCACCGGGAAAACCGATAAGGATAACTACCAGATTTTCCTCACGGTCGACGGGGATTTCATTTCGGACGAAGACTCATACAATTCCAATGAAAACCGGTATGTGGGCTTTGTGAACTATACGGCTTCTCTGGGCGACAAATATTTCCTGGTTACTCAGGGGTATGATCCGCAGTATTCCTACCCCGGTGGCGAAGATTGCGTGATTAACCGCTTCAGTTCTTCCTTTTACTGGGATGGCTATGGTTTGGGATATAACGGTTTGGGCCAGGATCAGATCAACCAGATTATTCAAACGAATGACGGGTATGCCGTTACGATCGGGTATCACAGCGATCCGGGGTATACCACCGGAGGAACTTCTCTGTTTATCGTGAAACTGGCAAATGACAACAATTTTCCTTCAAACGCAGCCCCAACGGTTTACAGTATTTTAAGTGTAGACCAGCTCGAAAGCGCTCCGGATTTTGCTTTTTATCCGAACCCGGTAAACGGATTGCTCTACCTGGATGCTCAAAGTTCCTTTGACCGGATCGAAGTCACTGATCTGACCGGAAAACAAGTCTTTTCGGGAGCATACCCGCTTGCTTCAATCGAAACGTCTTCGTGGAATTCCGGAACTTATTTGCTGCGTTTTTCCGTGAATGGAAACTGGTATTCAAGGAAAGTGGTGAAGTGGTAAGCTGGTGTAAACTTGTGATATGTATTGGAAAAAATATCTTTTAATAACACTGTTTTTCTTGAACGCCTCAAATTTTGTGTTTTCTCAAAATTGTGATGTTTTTGCCAGTAATGGGATGGATGGCCAGATTACGGATTACAATACAGATAGTATATTTAGTCAAAATCCGAATGTTAAAGCTCAATTCTTGTTTTATAAAAGATCTCAAGGTAAAACAATCGTGTTGTTCCATTATTTTGAAAAAGATGGAATAGCGTATTATAGAAATGTTTTGGGGTCTAAACATCTCGAATTAAGTAATCATGTTCGTTTTAATTCGGGATCGGATTCTGTGGAAACCGGCAATTTTTATGTTAACTGTCCAGGCAGTTATTCTTGTGAAGGAAACAATGGGATTGTTGCTTGTTTTAACAATAATACAATTGTGAAACTTACGTCCTTTGATTGTAATCTCAAAGAGTTATTAATGTCTAATCAACAGTTTGTTTTAAGTAACAAAAAGTTTTGGGAGTTGTTTTTCGAAAATATTCGAAAAATGCTCGGTTAAAATATGTTAGTGCCTTTATTTCCATCCTACCACACAAACGCTTCTTCATGAAACCAGTTGTCCTGAACGCGTAATACTTGTTCAATCACATCCCGTGCACAGCCTTTGCCACCATAGTAAGGCGATTGGTAATGTGAAACATGCTTGATTTCAATCACAGCATCTTGCGGACAAGCAGCCATGCCCACCATGCGCATCACCTGGTAATCCGGGAGATCGTCGCCCATGTAGAGCACTTCGTTGTCCTGAAGCTGGTAATTTTCTTTGATCTGTTTGTAAACCGCTACTTTGTCAGATGAGCGCAGGTGAACTTCCGAAACTCCCAGGTGCAGCAAACTGCTTTTTACAGGCTCTGAGTTCCCTCCGGTGATAATAAACACCTTGTAGCCCTTCTTTACGGCATATTGAATGGCGTAGCCGTCTTTGGAATTCAATCCGCGGAGTAAATCTCCTTCATACGGGAAAACAGTTCCATCGGTTAAAACGCCGTCGATATCGAAAATGAAAGTGGAAATGTCGTTCAAACGCTCTTTGTAGCTGATCATCTTATTTGTGGTGTTTGATAATACTGTTCGTCAATGTCTGGTAAATGTTCTTCTGGTCTGGATCGAGCAATTGTAAGTGCTTTTGAATGGTGCTTTGATCGTTGCGTACCGCAGGTCCTGTCAGAATCTCGTGCGGATCGTTGGTCTGAATCTTTTCAATCGTTTGATTGATCAACGGTTTCAGCCAGTCAAATTCGATGTCATGTTCCTTGCAATAATGCGATGCCAGGTCGATGATGTGATTGGTGAAATTGTTTGCAAACACCGCTGCAACGTGCAGGTACTGGCGTTTTTCTTCCGAAAGCTCAATGGCATTTCCACTGAATTCAGTGGCAAGAGAAACCAGGAAAGACTTGAATGCAGTGTCTTCTGCTTCAATGAAAATCGGGAGTTTTTCCCAGTGGATCACCTGGTCTGCCTTGAAACTTTGAAGCGGGTAGAAGGTTCCAACCGCGTGTTTCGTCTTCAAATGATTGAGATTCACCGTTCCGGAAACGGAAACCACCGGAGCGTAATTCGACACCAGGCGCACCATTTCAACCATGTTGTTGTCATTCACAGCGCAAAAAACCAGGTCAAAATCAATAAACTCCTTGAAATCGTTGGTGAATTGAACCTCTTTGGGAGCGGTCAGATTCGGAATGGTGTTTCCCGACCGGGAATACACGGTTAATTGGTTATGTCCTAATTCAATCAATCGCTGCAGGAAGTGGATTCCCACATTTCCCATTCCAACGATCCCGATTTTCAATTGTTGATTCATGATTCAAAGTTAAAATTTAATTGTAAATGCCCGATCCCGGAGCCCGTCATTTCGATAAGATATAGGCTGAGACTCGTTCAATTGGACACTAACCGGGAGCGGAAATAGTTTTCTAAAAAATTGATTAGCAAGCTATTTTGTTTTATATATGCAAAACACAACATCAACTGCGTGTTGTGTAACACACGATTTTCTAACAACTAATAACTGAATTTATGAAACGAATGAAACTTCGGCATGCTTTATTATTAAGCATTTTTTTTCTCTTTGGCTTTCAGCAGAGCCTGGCTCAGGTGAGCGCGAGTTGTTTTGCTCCTTCCGGAACCGCTTGTCAATACGATAAGGCTTCCGGTACGGTCACATTAAGTTGGAGTCCGGTGATCGGAGCAACGGGATACACGGTGTATTTATATGTGGGAGATCCGAAATGCTGCCCGAACTATGGCGGTCTGTCTTCCAGCGTGTTGCTTTCGACAACGTCTACTTTTATGACCATTTCGTTGTCGGCCTATCCGTGTTTTTCCTGGAGTGTCCGGACCGAATGCAGCAAAAACAATTACAGTGAGTATACCAAACAGCAATGTATGTGTGCGAGTGGAGCGCCATGTACCACGTTCGATGGCAGTTCCCCGGCTGGAAACTGGGTGGCTTATGGTGTAACGACCGATTATACTGCTACTAATCCCCTGGATGGTACCAATTGTCTGACGATCGGAGACCTTTCCGGTAGTTCAGGGTATACCAACACGACTGACTATACCAACCTCGGACAAAGTTACCTCGGTCAGTGCCTTTGTTTTGATTTTGCTTTGCTTGAGGCGGAAGCTGCAGGTGGCGGCCTTCCATTTAATCCGAGAATCTATCTTTCAGATGGTACGAATACCATTATGTTTGTAGCTAATGCCAGTTTGAACCCAGGTTCAGGATGGGTAACCGTTTGTGCGCCGATTGCGCATTGTGCAGGAGGTGTTCCTCCGGGGAATGCAGATGGTAACTGGGTATTTGCAACCCCGGGGATGACCTGTGCTGATTTTGATAATGTGATCGATAACACCACTGCGATTAGCATAACGCCGGAAGTGAACAGCTATCCTTCGGAAGTGGAACAGTATGACAATATTTGTGTCAGAGATTGCCGCACCACCGGATGTAACAGTAACTTTACGTTGAATACGTCAATCAGTTCTTCTTCCGGAGCAATCAATGCTTCTGTTGTATTAGACGTTACGAATCCGACTTCGACTTATATCGTTGATTGGGGAGATGGTACTCTTCCGGGTGCTATCGGTTTTGGTGTACATAATTACAGTTCTTCCGGCTATTACAACGTATGTGTTACGGAGATTACAGCACAGAAAGAAGAATGCCGTACTTGTATCCGATTCTGCGTGGAGATGGATCGTGTGAGTACCGACCCGAACCCGCAAACGAAATCTGCAAAACCTTCAGGCGGCACAATGGGTGACATTCACCGGATCGCGGAAGAAGAGTTGAAAAGGACTTCCATGAAAGAGGGATACTCCGTTTTGCCGAATCCTGCGAAAGATTATGTGATCGTGCAGACAGAATTGGCTAAAGAGGAAACCATTTCGCTGGAGTTGATCGATATGGGAGGTAAAGTGGTTGCTAACAAATCAGGCATTTATGAGCGCGGAGGACAAAAAATCGAATTGGATACAAAACGCGTATCGAACGGAATGTATATCCTCAAAGTAAGAATCGGGGATGTAGAAAGATCTTCCCAGGTATCTATTGTGAAATAACAGATCATTGTATCAATCAATCATCCATTAACGGATAAAAAAAGGCGGTTCATTTGAACCGCCTTTCTCGTTATTATTTTCCGTGACATTGTTTGTATTTCTTACCACTTCCGCAAGGACAAGGATCGTTACGTCCGATCTTTGGCTCCGAAGAAACAATCGGTTGTTGTTTCTGTTGTGGCATCGAGTTGCGCATAGCTTCATCATATCCTTCGCTTCCGTTGAAACGAGGTGCATCTGCTTCAGCAGAAGCTGCTGATTCAACCTGTGCTTTCTCGTAATTATTCTGAGTGGTGTCTCTGTTGGTTGTTTTGATATCATCCAGCTGGTCGCGCGGAACATCTGCTTTTACCAGGAATTCAACCGTTTCATTACTCAAACGGGCATTCATAGCTTTGAACAACTCGAAAGACTCCAGTTTGTAGATCAGCAAAGGATCTTTCTGCTCGTAAACAGCTTGCTGAACCGAAGAACGCAGGTCGTCCATTTCACGCAGGTGTTCTTTCCATTCGTTGTCGATCATTCCCAGCACGATGTTACGCTCCAAAGCATTCGGAACAGAAGCCCCGTTGGATTCGTATGCTTCTTTCAGGCTTACTACCAACGGCATGGTTTTCACACCGTCTGTAATCAGGAACTGAATGTTTTGGTATTGGTGAGATAAATTCTCATATACATGCTTGATTTGAGGCATTGCAATCTCTGCCAAACGCTGGTTTTTCGCATTGTAATACTCCATAACCCCATCGTACAGGTCATTCACCAGGTCATCGTATTTAGCTGTTTTGAACTGCTCTTCCGAAATCGGAGAATCCATTCCGATGATGCGGATCATATCCACGTTAAACTCGTTGAAAGAACCACCCTGGTGTCTGCTTACCAATCCTTCGATCACATCGTAGAACATATTGGATACATCCACTCCCAAACGGTCACCGAACAAGGCATTGTGGCGTTTTTTGTAGATTGCCTTACGCTGCGCGTTCATCACGTCATCGTATTCCAGCAAACGCTTACGGATTCCGAAGTTGTTTTCTTCTACTTTTTTCTGAGCACGTTCAATGGATTTGGAAACCATACTGTGCTGGATCACTTCACCTTCTTTCAATCCGAGGCGGTCCATGATTCGCGCAATACGCTCCGAACCGAATTTACGCATCAAATCATCTTCCAGTGAAACGAAGAAGGTAGAAGACCCCGGATCTCCCTGACGACCGGAACGACCACGCAGCTGGCGGTCAACGCGTCGGGAATCGTGTCTTTCCGTACCGATAATTGCTAAACCTCCGGCTTCTTTCACACCTTCACCCAGTTTGATATCCGTACCACGACCAGCCATGTTGGTTGCAATCGTCACAGCTCCGGCTTTACCAGCCAATGCAACGATCTCCGCTTCCTTCTGGTGGTATTTCGCGTTCAATACCTGGTGAGGAATGTTGCGCATTTTCAACATACGGCTCAGCAATTCCGAAATCTCAACGGTTGTAGTACCAACCAATACCGGACGTCCTGCTTCAACCAGTTTATTTACTTCTTCGATCACCGCAGCGTATTTTTCACGTGCTGTTTTGAATACCAGGTCGTTATCATCTTTACGGGAAATCGGACGGTTCGTTGGAATCACCACGACATCCAATTTGTAAATATCCCAGAATTCTTTCGCTTCTGTTTCCGCCGTACCGGTCATACCTGCCAGTTTGTGGTACATACGGAAGTAGTTTTGAAGTGTAACCGTTGCGTAAGTCTGAGTAGCAGCTTCAACAGTTACATTCTCTTTTGCTTCGATCGCCTGGTGGAGTCCGTCGGAATAACGGCGGCCTTCCATGATACGACCTGTAGATTCGTCAACGATCTTGATTTTTCCATCCATGATCACATATTCCACTTCTTTTTCGAAAAGTGCATAAGCTTTCAACAATTGGGAAACGGAGTGAATACGCTCTGATTTCACCGTATAGTCGCGGATCAGGACCTCTTTTTTATCGTTAAATTCTTCTTTCGGAAGACTTTGTTTCTGCAGTTGTGCAATTTCCGAAGAAATATCCGGCATCACAAAGAAGTTGCGGTCTTCGTTTCCGGAGATCAGGTCGATCCCTTTTTCGGTCAATTCAACCGTGTTTTGCTTTTCGTCGATTACGAAGAACAGCTCCACATCAATCTTCTTCATTTGTTTTCCCTGCTCAGCCATGTACTGGTTCTCTACCTTTTGCAGGTGAGACTTGATTCCCGGCTCGGAAAGGAATTTGTGTAATGCTTTGTTTTTAGGCAAACCTCTGTGGGCACGAAGCAAGGCAATTCCTCCTTGTTCCAAAGCCGTTTTCTGATCCATTCCATCAACAGTACCACCGTTGATAACCGTCAGCATGCGTTTTGCATCAGCCAAAGCCTGGTTGACATATTTGCGTTGTGCTTCCACGATCAGTTCCACACGTGGTTTCAATTCATAGAACTCGTGCTGGTCACCTCTCGGAGTTGGTCCGGAAATGATCAACGGCGTACGTGCATCATCAATCAACACGGAGTCAACCTCATCGACAATAGCAAAGTGGTGCTTGCGCTGTACCAAATCTTCCGGTGCACTTGCCATGTTATCGCGCAGGTAGTCGAAACCGAATTCGTTGTTCGTTCCGAATGTAATATCTGCCAGGTATGCTTCTCTGCGTGATTCGGAGTTCGGTTGGTGCTTGTCGATACAATCTACCGTCAAACCGTGGAATTGGTACAAAGGTCCCATCCACTCGGAGTCACGTTTTGCCAGGTAGTCGTTCACCGTTACTACGTGAACACCTTTTCCTGATAATGCATTCAAATAAACCGGAAGGGTTGCAACCAATGTTTTCCCTTCCCCGGTCTGCATCTCAGCGATGTTTCCGCGGTGCAATACAGCTCCACCCATCAACTGAACGTCGTAATGAACCATTACCCATTCAACAGCAGCACCCGCAGCAGTCCATTTGTTGCTCCAGATCGCTTTGTCACCGTCGATGGTAATTCCGTCTTTTCGTGTAGCCAATGTTTTATCCAGTTCTGTTGCAGTTACCGTCAACTGTCCGTTGGTTGCCCAGCGTCTTGCGGTTTCTTTCACAACAGCAAAAGCTTCCGGAAGAATTTCTTCCAGTACTTTTTCAATAATGGTATTAACCTCTTTTGCTTTTACATCGATGGTTTCGTAGATTGCCTCTTTCTGGTGCAGAGGCATATTCGGTGTATTTGCTTTTTCAGTCAGTTCAGCAATCTCAGTTTCCAGTCCGGCAATCGCATCCTGAACCTGTTTTCTGAATTTGGTAGTTCTACCACGTAGAGCGTCGTCAGACTCGTTTTGTAGTGTGTTAAATATGTCATTCACCTGTTGAATGACCGGTTGATATTTTTTTTGATCAGTAGCTGACTTATCGCCTAAGATTTTTTTTAAAATTCCTCCTAACATGGTGTTTATTATAAATCGAAGCCAAAAATAATGAAATTCCCGATGCTTCTTTGATTAATTGACAGCTCCCTGTCATAAATTATTCCAAAAGCTGTTAAACTGACAGATTGTCGGATTTAGGTTCTAATTGTCAGTTGGTTTGTTCGAAACAAAATCAAAGTGTCGGTATTTCATGTCGTGAATATGCCTTATCTTTGCACGCATGCAAGAAATGATCCTTATCCTTGATTTCGGTTCGCAATACACCCAGCTGATTGCGCGCCGCGTACGCGAATTGAATGTTTACTGTGAGATCCACCCGTGGAATAAAGTACCGGAACTGGGAGCACATATTAAAGGTGTAATCCTGTCGGGAAGTCCTTTTTCCACCAGAGACCCGGAGTCTCCGAAACCGGATTTGAGTGCGGTCAAAGGAAAATTCCCCCTGCTGGGAGTGTGCTTCGGAGCACAGTACCTTGCGCAGAACTTCGGTGGGGAAGTGCTTCCGTCAACCATTCGTGAGTATGGACGCGCAAACTTGTCTTTTGTGGATAATGCAAACGAACTCGTGACAGGAATGTCTATGGGATCGCAGGTTTGGATGAGCCACGGAGATACGATCAAGCAAGTTCCGGATTCATACAAAATCATCGCTTCTACGAAAGACGTAAAAGTGGCAGGATATGCAATCGCAGGAGAAGCAACCTACGGAATTCAGTTTCACCCGGAAGTTTACCACTCCCTGGAAGGAGCAATTTTGCTGAAAAACTTCGTCGTAGGAATCTGTGACTGTTCTCAGAACTGGACGCCGGATTCTTTCGTGGAAAGTACGGTTGCCGAGCTTCGCGCTAAATTGGGGGACGATAAAGTAATCCTGGGCTTGTCAGGAGGAGTAGACTCTTCCGTGGCGGCTATGTTATTGCACAAAGCCATCGGAGACCGTCTGCACTGTATTTTCGTAGATAACGGACTCTTGCGCAAAAATGAATACACTTCCGTATTGGAAAGTTATAAAGGACTTGGACTGAATGTGAAGGGAGTAGATGCTTCTGCTGATTTCTACGCTGCCCTGGCAGGAGTTACAGATCCGGAATTGAAACGAAAAGCAATCGGTAAAATCTTCGTGGATGTATTTGATGCGGAATCGAAACTGGTAACCGATGCGCGCTGGTTGGGTCAGGGTACAATCTACCCGGATGTGATCGAGTCGGTTTCCGTAAACGGAGGACCTTCTCAAACAATCAAGTCGCACCATAACGTAGGTGGTTTACCGGATTACATGAAATTGCAGGTAGTAGAACCGCTGAGATTGTTGTTTAAGGACGAAGTAAGAAGAGTCGGGAGATCATTGGATTTACCTGAAAACATCCTGAACAGACACCCGTTCCCGGGACCAGGTTTGGGAATCCGCATTTTGGGAGAAGTAACGGCTGAAAAAGTGCGTATTCTCCAGGAAGTGGATGCCATCTTCATCGACGGATTGAAAGAGCACGGTTTGTACAACGATGTATGGCAGGCCGGAGCGATTTTCTTGCCGATCCAATCGGTTGGAGTAATGGGAGACGAAAGAACGTATGAAAACGCCGTTGCTTTGCGGGCAGTAAGTTCGACGGATGGTATGACGGCTGACTGGTGCCATTTGCCGTATGAGTTTTTGGCATTGATCTCCAATAAAATCATCAACCAGGTGAAAGGGATCAACCGCGTGACATATGATATCAGTTCGAAGCCGCCGGCAACCATTGAGTGGGAATAATTCTGGCATAACTCTTGGTTTGGAAAGCAGGTTTAAAAGTTCAAAATGTTCAAATGGATCAATCAAACATTTAAATACTTGAACTTTTACAACCGTTTGAACAGACGTGATTCCTTGAAACAGGAAAGGGAAAATTCAAATCACCGGGATACCGGGAAAAAATATATTTTCTATGAAATACTTCTTTTTAGCTTGTTTACTGGCTTTTTCAAATGGTTTGTTCGCCCAGACCGATACCAAAGACTGGGTATATGAATACACCAACGGGAAAAAGTATGCCGTACACATTGCACAGGCGGGAAATACCCTGTGGGGATTGCATACAACGTATAATGTTCCGGTAGACGACATCGTGGCTGCCAATCCCGGAATTGAAAAAGGAGTCAAAGAGGGATACCGCTACCTCATTCCGCTCGGAGGAGCAGATATGAAAGTGATCAGTGGAACGACCATGCGCGAACACACGGTGGAAAAAGGTGAAACGGCGTTTTCCATTGCTAAAAAATACAATTCTTCCGTAGACGACCTGTTGAAGTACAATCCGGGAATTGACAAAGGATTGAAAGTAGGACAGGTGTTGAAAATCGTAATTGCTCCGACTTCTGAAGCAGCTACGCCACCGAAACAGACCGAAAAACCGGCTGTGAGCGCGCCTTCCGTTACTTTTACGGATACCGTTTTGGTGTATGAAGTGAAAAACAGCGAAACCCTGTACACGATTTCAAAACGCTTCATGGTTCCGGTAGCGGACCTGCAGAAATTCAACAACCTGAAGTCGACCAATATCAAGTCGGGGGACGTGTTGAAAATTCCGTTGAAGAAAGAAAATATCAAGCAGGTTCCAGTGCGCGAAGTACAACCGAAAGAAGAAGTCCGCAAAGTAGATGAAACCCTGATTTTTAAATCGAAAACCAAGTACAATATTGCTGTTTTGCTGAGTTTCGGTCTGAACGACAGTAAGGCGAATACGAGTTTGAAGAACCTGGCGACGGAATTTTACATGGGAGTGGAGCTGGCTGCCGATTCATTGGAAAAACTGGGCTTCGATGCGACCGTTAAAGTGATCGACTTGCCAATGGATTCTGTCGGAATCATGAAAGTGCTGAACACAGCAGAAATGAAAGACATGGATCTGATCTTCGGGCCATTGGTTCCACAAAGTGCAGACATCGTTGGAAGATGGTGCGGAAAGCAGAAAATCCGTATGGTGTGCCCGTCTGCCTGCAACAGTGCTTTGTTGAAAAACAATCCGTACATCTATGCATCGGTGACTTCGGATATGACGCAGCAGGAAATCCTGGCGAAATACACGATTGAGAAATTCAAAACAGCTCAAATCATCCTCATCAACCCGGGAATTGCAAAAGACCAGGAGTTGTTTGATGCCTACAGAAAACGCTTCATCGAATTGTCCAAGAAAAATGGAAATGTGAAGCTGATCGAAGCAAAATTGTCGGATTACACCACTTTCATCCGCAAAAGCGGCGAGTCAGTGATTGTGCTTCCGACCCGTGATAAAGGAACGGTTCTGAGCTTCATTAACTCATTGCATAAGGCGATCGGAAAATCTCCGGGAGCGGATGTGACCGTAATGGGGGTGAAAGAGTGGGGAGGTTTTGACGACATTACCGGTTATTACAAAACAAGATACAAAATGACCTGGGCTTCTTCCAGCGATTTGAACTACTCGTTGCCGGATACACAGACTTTACTCAGGTTGTACCGCAAA
The DNA here is from genome assembly GCF_039596355.1 of Fluviicola sp. Lineage (GTDB taxonomy): Bacteria > Bacteroidota > Bacteroidia > Flavobacteriales_D > Crocinitomicaceae > Fluviicola. The sequence goes on from NZ_JBCNJW010000001.1 coordinate 283,571, forward strand.
AAATACCGTGCGGATATGAACAAAGCCGGAGCACACGGATTTGATGTCGTATACTACTTCGTGAAAACGCTTTTGATGAAAGAAGAGGTTCCGAGTGAAGTTGTGAATGCATTCGATCCGAAGGTTGCAGTTCCGGGAGGCGGATACGAAAACCAGTCGTGCTTCATTCTGACGCACCAGGATTACGAACTAATTCGAGTGGGAGTATTTTTATGAATAAGGAAACAATCGGGCAGGAATTCCGGGCATTGCAGTTATTTATTTGCAACGAACTGGAACGCGTAGATGGAAAAGCGACATTTTCGGAAGATCCGTGGGAACGTGCTGAAGGTGGAGGTGGTAAAACACGTACCATCCGTCACGGAGCCCTGATTGAAAAGGGTGGAGTTGCTTTTTCAGAAGTATACGGCCCCGTTTCCGAAGAAATGAAAGCCCAGCTGAAACTCGATGGACACCAGTTTTACGCTACGGGAGTTTCCATCGTGTTGCATCCCAACAACCCGTATGTTCCGATCATCCACATGAATGTACGGTATTTCGAGCTGGATAACGGCATTCACTGGTTCGGTGGAGGAATTGATCTGACACCGCATTACGTGAATCACGAACATGCAGTGGTGTTTCATCAAAAACTGAAAGGCATCTGCAACAAATACGACGAATCATTCTACGGAAAGTTCAAGGATTGGGCCGACGAGTATTTTTACCTCCCGCACCGCAAGGAAACCCGGGGAATAGGAGGAATTTTCTTCGATCACCTGAACAATCATTTCCAGCTGAACAAAGAACAATTGTTCCGTTTCTGTCTGGATTTGGGAGAAAGTTTTCCGTTTTTATACGAAGAACAGGCTGCTTTTGGCCGTGATAAAACATTCACAGAAGCCGAAAAACAGTGGATGCACTACCGTCGTGGACGTTATACGGAATTCAACCTGGCTTTCGACAGAGGAACCAAATTCGGTTTGTACTCCGGTGGAAGAACAGAATCCATTTTGATGAGTCTTCCCCCGATGGCCGAATGGGAGTATAATTATACACCTGAAGCAGGTACTCCGGAGAGAACAACCCTCGATTACCTGAGAGAAAAACACAGTTACATCTAATTGATACTTCGACTCTGCTCAGTATTGTAAAGTGAAAGGTTAAAAAGGAATGGATTCGGATCGGGTGAAAAGACCTTCCGGAGTAGCTCATTTGCAGTTTCAATTTTTAACACTAGTTACATTCTTGTGTAAATATCTTTAAGATTCCTTCAATAGCTGTTATTTTTAACAGAAAGAATTTTACTTTAAAGCAACCATCGCTTCATTCTTCCGTAACTTTGATGTATCAATGAATAATTGAATTAAATGATTGTGAAGAGAAGTTATATCAGGCTGATCCTTATCAGTTTGATAACAGTTGCCACAGGCCGGGTTTCCGCTCAGGTTCAGGCAGCTTGCCCCAATGCGAATTTTGCTCAAGGTGGATTCAATAACTGGGCAGCATTTACCGGAGATTATAACAATCCTTTTGCAACTCCAGGTGTTGTAACAGGAAGACATACCCTCATCAGTACTCCAGGAACCGATCCTTACACCTGTGGTGGATTACCTTACCTGCCTACGGGATCTTTCGTAGTAGCACGTTTGGGAAATAACATCACTAACGCAGAAGGGGAAGCACTGCGCTATTCGATGAATGTTACAATCGACAATGCACTCTTGATTTATAAATACGCAGCTGTTTTGGAAGATGCGGGGCATGCTCCGAACGAACAGCCGAAACTGACCCTGAAAGTATTGGATCAGGCCGGCAACCAGATCGGCGGACCGTGTGGTACATACGACGTATATGCCGGACAGCCGGGACAAAACTTCCAGACCTGCAACGGTGTTGCATGGCTTCCATGGTCAACTGCGGCCCTGGATTTATCCGCATTTATCGGGCAAACAATTCAGGTCGAATTTGCAACCAGAGACTGTAGTCTTTCGGGACATTTCGGTTATGCATACGTAACGATGAGCTGTCAGCCGTTGAAGTTGACTGTTCAATACTGCCAGGGATCGAATGCAGCAACGCTGACTGCACCAACCGGGTTCAGCAGTTATTTGTGGAGTAACGGGGCAACCACTCCGTCTATTACCATTCCAAGCCCTACGACAGGAACAACTTACTCCGTTCAGCTCACAACAGTTACCAACACCGGATCATGTTCCGTAACGGTAGATGTCGAAGTAGAGCCTACGGTCATTGTGCCGGAGTTCACCTACGCCCAAAACTGTGGTCAGCTGAATGTGCAGTTTACCAACGGATCGACTGTCAATAACAACGCCATTGTGGCCAATGTGTGGAATTTCGGTGACGGATCGGCTCAGTCGACTCAAGCGAGTCCGAATCACACCTACACCACGCCGGGAGTCTACGATGTCCGTTTGATTTCCTATGAAACAACGGGATGTAAAGATACGATCATCAAACAAGTCACGGTGAAATCCATACCAACTGCTGACTTTACAGTGAACAATGCCTGTGTGAATACCCCGACTACGATGACCAATACATCTACGGATTTGATTAATCAGCCGATGACGTACTCCTGGGATTTCGGTGACGGAACGCCATTGGAAACGGGAACAAACCCAACACATACTTACCAAACTGCAGGAACGTATACGATTACATTGGTTGCAACGAACCAGGACGGATGTACGCATACCCGAACACGTAACATCACCGTTTTCGGTTTGCCGACAGTTGAAGCGGGAGCAGATCAGCAGTTGTGTCCGTATACACCATTAACACTGAACGGTTCGGGCGCGCAGACATACACCTGGAACAACGGCGGAGTTAACGGAACACCATTTATCCCGACTGTGGATGGAAAATACATTGTGACCGGAACGGATGCGAACGGGTGTAAGAACAAAGATTCATTGACAATTACATTCCTGCCGGCTCCGGTAGTTTCTGCAGGACCGGATATTACGGTTTGTGAAAATACACCGGTAACATTGACAGGAACAGGTGCAGATACCTATGTTTGGTCAAACGGAGTAACGAACTCACAAGGATATACACCGGCAGTAGGAACCTATACGATCGTCATGCTCGGTTATGATGCTACCAACTGTTTTGGTATCGATACGTTAATCCTGACGGTGAATCCGCTTCCGCTTGTGAATGCGGGTGCAGATCAGATTATTTGTACAGGAGCTTCCACTACGCTGGCGGCGTCGGGAGCAAATACCTACGATTGGGATAACGGAATTACGGATAATACGCCATTTTCTCCGACAACGACTTTGACGTATACGGTTACCGGAACTTCTGCTGCCGGATGTGAAAACACAGACCAGGTAGTGGTAACGATTGAAGAACCGGTTCATTTTGTCATCACAACTAATTCGGAAACAGGTTGTGAACCACAGGTAGCTTTGTTGTTCAATCAATCTACCGGAACACCGAGTGTCAATACAAACTGGGTATTCGGAGACGGAAATACGCAATCAAGCTTAAACGATACGGTATCGAATCTCTACGAAAACCAGGGATGTTATGACGTAACGATCACTTCCACAACTGCTTTGGGCTGTGTGTGGACAGAAACGTACCCGGATTTCATTTGTGTATACCCGAACCCGATTGCGAACTTTACGCCGAGTCCGGGAGTTGTTTCGGTGATTGCACCGGAGTCGCACCTGATCAATTCTTCTTCGGGAGCAGTTCAGTATATCTGGAATTTCGGAGACGGATCGGAAATTTCCAATGACTTCAGTCCGAACCACACGTTTATCGTGGAGCCGGAACAAAATTTCAATGTCACTTTGATTGCTATTTCGGAACATGGTTGTGTAGATTCTGTTACAAAGACCATTTTAATGGAAAAAGGCGTAATTTTGTACGTACCGAATACATTCACACCGGATGGAAACCAGTATAACCCTGTTTTCCTGCCGATTGTTACGGCCGGAATAGATAAAAACCAGTACCAGCTGGAGATTTACAACCGCTGGGGAGAGTTGATCTTCCAAAGTAAAAATACGGAAGAAGGCTGGGATGGAACCTACAAGGGGATTGCTTGTCCGGAAGGAATGTACAATTGGAAGATCAAGTACAAGACTTCTTCAAGCGACGAGAAAAAGATACATTTAGGACATGTTAATTTGATTCGCTAATCCGCTTCGCTGCTACACTTGACAAATTCGATTTGTTATTAATAAAATTCAAACCCAACAAGAAAGGGAGTCCATCAGGCTCCCTTTCTTCTTTTGATCTCTTCTTTGATTAACTTCAGCTCCCTTCCCGTTTGACCTTTTACCGAAGTGTTTTCATCCGCCCGTCTGAACAGGTAGGGGATCACTTCTTTCACCGGGCCGTATGGAACGTATTTGGCAACGTTATATCCCTGTGAAGCCAGCGTATATGAAATATGGTCACTCATTCCCAAAAGCTGGGCAAAATAAATGCGTTGATCTGTTTTATCGATTCCTTTTTTCTCAATCAATTCTGCCAGGTAAGCAGAAGAATGCTCGTTGTGAGATCCGGCACACAACGCCATTTGCACGCGGTTTTCCGGTTCCAGCAGAAACTCCAGTGCGTGGTCGTAATCAGCGTCACACGTTGCTTTATCAGGCTGAATAGGGGATGGATATCCTTTTTCCGTGGCGCGGTTGCGCTCTTTTTCCATATAGGCTCCGCGAACCAGTTTTACGCCATATTGAACTCCTTCCGCTTTTGCCCAGGCAATGCTGTTTTTCAAAAATGCCAGGCGGTCGTGGCGGTACATCTGAACAGTGTTGAATACAATCGCTTGTTCTTTGTTGTATTTCAGCATCATTTCGTGGCATACACGGTCAATCACATCCTGGATCCAGGTTTCTTCCGCGTCGATGAAAACCGGAACAGAAGCTTCAAATGCCTCTTTGCAGATACGGTCCACGCGTTCTACTGTGTCATGATATTCTTTTAAATCTGCTTCCGAAATTCCGTCCAGGCCAGAGTTGGTCATTTCCAGTAAGTCGAAACGTGCAATTCCCGTTACTTTGAACACCGCGAAAGGAATCGCCGGGTTGCCTTTTGCTTTGTGGATCGTTGCAATGATTTCTTTGGTTGTTGCTTCAAAATCCTCCGCACTTGTTTTTCCCTCTACCGAATAATCCAGGATGGTTCCTACATGGTGTTTCCACATGGTTTCAATCGTGTGGGAACACTCTTCAATGGTTTCACCACCGCAGAACTGCTCAAAAATAGTGGCTTTAATCATTCCCTTGATGGGGAGACCGATATTGAGCCCGAAGCGGGTAAGGCCTTTTCCTGATTTTACCAAAAACGGGCTGGCCATGACGGAGAAAAGAAAATGCGCACGTTTCAAATCCTTATTTGATTTGTGTTTGAACGCAATCTCTGTGTTATTAAAAGATATCATGGGGCAAAATTAATCTCTTTCCAGTATTTTTGCACACCTTTAAACTGAATATTTGTTCCATTCATTGAAATAAATGCTTTGAAAAAATTTGATTGTAATTCGTGTACCGTAGAAGTTGGTAACCTGGAACTTTCTTCCTTTCCGCAGTTGTTGACGGAAACCTATAAAGATGTCCGGAAAGTAGTGGTGGTGGATGAGAATACACATGATTTTTGTTTGGAATACCTGCTCACAGCATTTCCGACCCTCGAAGAAGCTGAAGTGATCCTGCTTCCGTCAGGAGAAGAGAATAAAGTGATGGAAGTCTGTTTCCAGGTGTTGGAAGCCTTATCCGAATATGGAATCGTGCGCTCCGACCTGGTGATCACACTCGGAGGAGGCGTGGTGAGCGATATGGGAGGATTCATCGCTTCGATTTACAAAAGAGGACTGGACTGTATTCATATTCCTACTTCGCTTTTGGGAATGGTTGATGCGGCTCTGGGAGGAAAAACCGGGATTGACCTGGGAAGCTACAAGAACCAGATTGGCACATTCCACAATCCGAAAGCTGTTTTTGTGGATCAGCGCTTTTTGCAAACCTTGCCGGAAGAAGAGTGGAAAAGCGGATTTGCCGAAGTGCTCAAACATGCGTTGGTTGCCGATAAAGCAGAATGGGATCGCTTGATTGCAACGAAACAAAATGAGTTGTTTTCGGAAAAGAACCTGGAAACAATCCTCGAAAAGAGCATTGAAATCAAATCAATGGTTGTCAGCGAAGACCCACAGGAAAAAGGCAAACGCAAAGTCTTGAATTTCGGTCACACGATCGGTCATGCTATCGAAGGATATTACCTCGAACTAAACCCGCTTTCACATGGTAACTGCATTGCACTCGGAATGATTGCAGAGGCTTTTCTATCCAATCAGAAGGGAACCTTGAATAACGACGAATTGAATGAAGTGGTGCAGGTGATGCGCGCTTTGTATCCGTGTCCGGAAGATTTGCTTACCGGCGTTTCGGTGATGATCGAACTGATGAGAAACGACAAGAAAAATGATCAGCAGGGTGTACGTACTTGTTTCCTGGATCGAATCGGGGAGTGCTCCTGGAATCATTTGATCGACGATAACGACATCAAGATGGCATTGAATTACCTCTACCAGGCGTATTACAAGAATTAATTACGAATTCCTAATGCCGAATTCCGAGTTTTTTATTTAGATAATTCGTAATTCGTAATTATTTTTTCAGTGCTAAAAGCTGGGCTTTGATTTGTTCCAGTTTTTGGATCAGAATTTCATTCGGATTCCCTTCGGAAGTGGCTTTTCCGCTCGATTTCACTGCTTTTTTAGCTCCTTCGAGTGTGTAGCCCTGCTCTTTGACAAGTTGGTAAATCTTGTTAAAATGTTCAATGTCTTTTACCGTAAACAACCGGTTTCCTTTTTTGTTTTTTTTCGGTTGAATCACTGCAAATTCTTTCTCCCAAAACCGTATCAATGAAGTGTTTACGTCAAATATGGCGGCTACCTCTCCGATGGAGTAGTACAACTTCGTTAATGTCACGTCATCTAATTTGCTCAAGACCAATTATTTTGATTCTGTGAAAATAATGATAATTTTGCACCGTCTGAAATATTTATGTCTTTAAAAACTTACATATTTTCGATAGCTGTGTTTCTTACGGGAAATGCTTTACAAGCCCAGACAGCTACAGGATCTTTCACTGAAAAGAGTCCGGCTTCTTCGGGTACATCTGCTTCGGCTCCGGTAACTGCAAACGATTCCGCTCCGAAAATCAACAAACAAGTAGAAGAAATCATTCAATTTGCCAAGAAATTCCTGGGAACTCCGTATCACTACGCCGGTTCCACGCCTTCCGGTTTTGATTGCAGCGGATTTATCTATTACGTTATGGGGAACTTCGGAATGCGTTTATCCCGTTCCAGTCCCGGATTGGCCGAGTTTGGAAAAACAGTGAAACTTTCCGAGTTACAACCCGGCGATTTGATGTTCTTCAAAGGGAGAAGTACCCGTACTTCCGGTGTAGGACACGTTGCGATGGTAGTTGAAGTAAAAGAAGGGGTGATCAAGTTTATTCACAGTTCCACTTCAAGAGGGGTGATCATCGACACCTTCAACAACAGCGGTTATTACGTGCCACGTTACCTGAAATCCAAAAGATTGGATTACGGAGGTATCGCTCCGAAAAACTAATTAGTGTTTCGAAGGAACGGTTTTGATGTGCCAGATAAGGTACACCACGGATAAAAATGCCATGGCCGCTCCGAACAAAAATACATGCCAGATGGATTCCAGTGTGTTTTGATACCACCAGTTCGTCATCAATGAGCCGCTTAAGATTCCGAATTCCAGTGCAATAAACATCGTTCCGGTTCCGCGTCCCTTGCGGTCGGGAGGAGAAAGATCTGCTGTCCACGCAAAAATAGTCGGTGAACACACCCCGGTTGCAATACCGAACACAATCGAAGAAACATAATACCAGGTGCTACTTTCCGACATCCCAATCAGAATCATGGAAATACACAGCAGGATCATCCCCACAACAAGCGTTTGCCGTCTTCCGTACGTATCCGAAACTTTCCCGGTAAATAGGCGAACCAGGATTGTTGCCAACACATAAAAAATGAAGAAAGCCCCCTTGTTTCCGATATTCAGGAATTCTGAAATGTCAGGAGAAAGCACCAGGATGATTCCCGAACACATGGATGAAAGGAACATGATAATGGCAACCGGGATCACATGGGGTTCCAGGATTTCATCTTTCTGAATGCGTAAATAACTCCATTTGAAAGGCTGCGTCTTTTCCAGTGTTTCGTTGACATTGAAATACAAGAGATAAGCGAGAGCTGTAAACAATGCAGCGGTAAAGAACAACGCATCCCGGTTCCCGATTTCTACGATAAGTGAAGACAAGCCTTGACCGGTTCCCATCCCGATGGCAATAAAAGTTCCCCAGAGCCCCATTCCGAAGCCGCGTTTGTCTTCCGGGAGAATGTCCGTGATCAGGGCAGTAGAACCGGTGGGGAAGAACCCGGCGCTGAAACCATGCAGAAAACGCAGGGAAAGCAGGAACCAGCTGGCAAATGCGAAGGAATAAAGCCCGCAGACTACAAAGCAAACGGCCAAACCGATAAGCATGACCTTTTTCCGTCCGATGATATCGGATAATTTACCGGAAAACGGTCTGGAAAGTCCTGCTGAAATCGTAAATAAGCCGATGATGAGCCCTTTCAGGTGCGGCGCTCCCAAATCCGTTAGAAATGCATTCATTTCAGGAATTACAGAGTTGTAACTCGTTGTAAAAAGAAGCATGGCGAAGCTCAGCTTCCAGAAATTGGGACCGTATGTTTTCAAGATGCGGCAAAATTAATCAAACTCTTTCGTTGATGCCGCAATCCGGATTTAAAAAACGGTCGTTTCTCCTAAATTATTTCCGCACGAACGTTTGTCATAATTTAGTCTTCAAAAGCTGTGCTTTTTCTTATTTTTGATAAAAACAAAAAAATGATCAAAGAAGCCACATTGGGTGCCGGATGTTTCTGGTGTATTGAGGCCTGCTATAAAGAACTGAAAGGAGTTGTTTCGGTAGTCTCAGGTTATGCCGGAGGACATGTTGACAACCCGACTTACAAACAAGTGTGCGACGGAACTACCGGCCATGCGGAAGTAGCGCGGGTAGTGTATGACGACGCGGTAATCTCATTTGATGAGTTGCTGGAAATATTCTGGTTTGTGCACGATCCCACACAGCTCAACAGACAGGGAAATGATGTTGGTACGCAGTACCGTTCGGTGATTTTCTACCACGACCAGGAACAGAAGGAGAAGGCGCTGGCCTACAAAGATAAGCTCACTCAGGAGCATGTTTGGGAAAAACCGATCGTGACGGAAATTTCTCCCATCTCGAATTATTATCCTGCCGAGGATTATCACCAGAATTACCTGGAATTGAACCCCGGGAATGCATACTGTCAGGCGGTCGTGAGACCGAAGTACGAGAAGTTCAAAAAGATTTTTGCAGATCGATTGAAATAAAAAAGATAGGCTCGCAATGCATTGCGAGCCTATCTTTTATCTGAAGTCTTTTTTACAATTCCTCTTCCGGTTCACCTGTAGAAGGAGCCGTTTTTGTTTTGGTTCCGCTTGCAGCTTTGCCTCCGCGCTGACCCTGACCTTGTCTTTCAGCACGTTTTGCCTCCATTTTTTCTTTTTTCTCTTTTTCCCACGCTTCGTATTTTGCGTACTGATCGGTAGTCAAAATCGTTTTATACTGTGCATCGCGCGCATCGTGATTTTGTTTCATCTGGGCCATTTTCTGCTCTCTGGTCAACGACGTGTTTTCACGGATTGCATCATTCTTTTTCGCAATTCCAAGGTTTACTTCCTGGATTTTTGCCTTTTGAGAATCATCCAATCCAAGCTGGGTTGTCATTTTCTCCGTCACACCGGTCGCTCTTTCCTCAGCAGTTTTGTGCTCTCTTTTTCCCTGACCTTGTTGTTGCGCCATTGCAGTTCCACCAACTAAAACGGCTAATGCTAAAATGAATGTCTTCATGTTACTTGTTTTTTTATGGTTATTATCCCTAAGACACAAATTGTGCCAATTGGTTTAATGGATTCACTTTTTGTATGTTTTGAACTCGCTGTTTATTCTGACAAGTTTAAAGAGTTGAAGCGTTTAAAGGGGTTAAAATGTGCTATTGAACTTTTTGAACCGGTTACATTTTTTTTGCTTTCGCATAGCACTTTTTAGTACTTTCGGGCTACGATGAATTGGAAGCATGTTTCCTGGATAATGATCATGAGCCTGCTGGCTTCCTGTTCGGTTATAACTGCAACCCGTACGGACGGCAGAGAGATAATGATGAACCACAGGCACCTGCAGGATATTCCTTTCGACTTGTTTCTCGATACGACGATCACCAAAATGTCTTTTTTCGGAAATAAGATCACAGAGATCGACGGGGAAATTTCCAACTTACAGAACCTCGAAGTGCTCTATCTCGGTAGAAACAAAATGACTTCCTTCCCGAAAGCGATCTGTGAATTGAAGAACCTCAAAGTACTGAGTTTGGCTTTCAACGATATTGATTCTATCCCGGACTGTATCTGCCGATTGAAAAACCTGGAACGCCTGTTTATTTCCAACAACAAACTGGTCTATGTTTCAGATTCGCTGGGAAGTCTCCGGAAACTTGAGCAATTGGACCTGAACCGCAATGCGATCCGGAAACTTCCGGAAGACCTTGGTTTTCTTTCCGGGATGCAGTTTATGGATTTAAGCTACAACAACCTGCAAAAACTACCTGATTCGATGCAGTATATGAGCGGATTGCGGGAATTGAACCTGCAATACTCCGGAGCAATGCTGCAAGTGCCTGAATCGGCATGTACTTTGCGGATGCTGGAAAAAATCAAAGCAGACCCTTCGGTAGTGTTCCCGATTTGTTTTCTGAGCCAGCAGACAAACCGCCTGGTGATTTACATTGAGCCTTAGTTTCTTCCCCAGAAATGGAAAAGCACAAAGTCGTAGCTGGCGTGTGCCGCAATACAGAACCACAAGCCCTGTTCTCCTGAAACGGCATAACTCAGAACCGTAATAAATAAACAAACCAGGATTCCGTATTTGGTCGTGTCCCAATCATTGGGAAGAATGTAGCCATGGATAGCTACAAAAGCGATGGATGCTAAAATGGGGTGGAGCCATTGCTGAACGGCTATCCGAAACAGGATTTCTTCCCCGAACCCGGCGGATAGCGATAAAAACAAGATGTCAATCACATGCAACCGGAGTGATTTGATGAGCTGGTGTTGTACGGAAAAACTCTTCCGTGCCGTTTCCGTATTGGTGAGAATCAGCATCAGGATTCCGGTGAAAATACCGAATTCAACCCCGATAGCAGTCCAGGTGCTCCAGATTCGTTCCGGTTGCAGGAAGTTCCAAACCGGAGGCATGCCGCACAAGAGCCATCCTAAGGGAGCCATGAGCAGCGTGGCAAATCCCATGAGGTAAACCCGCCATTTTGCCATCTCAGGTCAGCTTTTCGATGATTGCCGGATGCTGCGGATAGTCTTTCAGAAGTTCTTCCGCAGTATATAACTCGAAATCTTCAAAATCGAAGCCCGGTGCTACTGCGCAGGAGACAAAAGCGTAACCTTCGTTGTTTTTGAGGTGCGAACCGAAAATGGTACGGGCAGGAACCACGTGGAAAGGCACTTCTCCCTGTTCCAGGTTTAAGCCCAGTTCCGTAATTTCATGTGATCCGTCGGGAAGAAGGCTGTGAACCTGTAAAGGCGATCCTTCGTGAAAATACCAGCATTCATCGGATTGAATCCGGTGAAAACGGGAACAGCTGTCTCCTGTAATGAGAAAATAGATGCTTGTTAAAAGCTGGCGGTTCTTCCCGGGAAGTGTGTCGGAAGAACGGTACGTTTCGTAATAAAAGCCGCCTTCCGGGTGACTTTTCAGATCAAATGCCCGGATAATTTCCTGAGCTCTTTGTGGAATGTTCATGTATGCTGTGTTTGAAAAGTTCAAAAGGTATAAAACAACCCGGAACCTGTTCACCTTTTAAAACTATTCGATCAAACTTTTATTTCCGGGATCCTTCTTCTTTTTCGGTGTCGGGATGAAGTATCTGAAATCAATGGTGAAATAACCGGCTGTAATGGGCTGGTATGCGAAAAGTTCTGTTCCGCTTCCGCTCTGGCGCAGAATCGCCACACCGAACAGCGGCGGTTTGAACGGAACTTTTGCCCCGGCTCCAAGAAAGAAAATCCCGGCTTTTTCGGTGCGGTACTCAAACCCGATCCCTGCGTTCATGGCAAAATACGTACTAGCTGTTCTGCGTCCCTGGATAAATACCGACTTCTTGGAAGTTGGCTGCATGGAATCCTGGACATCGGAAGGGTAGTGCGTGATTGAAACACCCAGCGATGCATCCATGTACCAACTGTCTGTCAGTTTCACATAAAATAAAGCGTTCACCGGAATATCGTAGTTGATGAAAGCCAGTTTCTTTTGCGTATACAAGTTCGAATCAGGAATAGAAATCCCTACATTGTACACACGTCTCACCTGGGAAATTCCCGTTTCGATGCTGATAGATTTGGATAAACCGATCCGGATGGTTCCGCCGAATGTGTAACCCCATTTATTGTGAAAGTCAGCTGTCATGGATTTTTTTTCATCCTGCATTTCGGTGTGTACGGCCCCGATAAAGTTATTCGGAATCACCGGAGAGGCAACAATTCCGAAGTAAGACGGGAAGCGCTCCTTTTTCAACTTTTGTCCATAAGAAAGACCTGCAAAAGCACAAATAAATAAGAATAAGATCGGTTTTTGCATTGTTTTCGGTTTTCTTTCTTTTTTCATGAACGCACAATGAGTCTGTTTCGTTGGAACTTTAACGTATTTAGTTTGGGCTTATTGCTTCCACTCAGTGACATACTCGATTGGCTTGCGTTGTCCTTTCGGCCATTCGATAGATGGATACCCGAGGTAAAATAAGCCGATGCAGCGTTGTCCTTTTTCCAATCCGAGGAATTCGCTGAATGAATCGAACTTGATTACACCCGGAGTTGCCCAAAAAGCACCGATTCCCTGGGCGGTTGCTGTCAAGTGCATGTTTTGTACTGCACAGGCAACAGCAGCGAAATCATCTTCCTCGCTGATGCGTGTTCCTTCTTCGCGGTTCAAAACGATAGCGATCACGGCACTTGCCATTTTCGGGCGACTCATGAGTTTGCCCAGTTTGCTGTCGACCTGTTTTTCTTTCGGAATTTCGGTTAAATAGATTTTTCCGAGGCTTTCTGACAACTCAACGAGTGCATTGTCCTGGAAAACGATGAATTTCCACGGCTGGGTCATCCCGTGTGTAGGTGCCCAGGTTGCGTTGTTCAATAATAGTTCGATTTGTTCTTTGTGAATCTTTCTTGTGCTGTATTGCTCCGGATAAATTGTTCTGCGATCGCGAATAATCGCTGTTACTTCGCTTAAATTGTAACGCATTCTGTCATTTTTTTGTAAAAATAACTCGAATTCGCGAATTACGTACCGACAATTTACCGATCTGTTCCGTTTCCTTCTTTAAGTGCTTTTTGGATCATGAAAAAGGTCCGGTCGATCGTTTCGTAAACCCCGTTCGGAACAGGCCCCAAAGCAGGAGCGCCTACCACATAACCGTAAGGATCAACCAGTACGTAGTACGGATAATTCACTACGTTATAGTTCTTGAAAATGGAATTACTTTCCTGGGTGGGAATCACTTTCCACGGGTATTCGTTTTTCAGTTTCTCCGCGTCGACCGGGTTTTCCGGTTTGTCTTTATAGACCATAACGAAGTGAATGATGTCTTTGTAACGTTCGTAAATCGGCTTCAGCAGGTTCATTTGTTTGGTGTTTTCCAAACTTGTCGGATCCACAAAGAATAGGTATAAGTATTTCTTCCCGAAGCTTCGCAGGGTGAGCTCTTTCGGACCTTCTTTCAAAAGGAAATCAGGAGCTTTTGCACCGGCTGATAACTCTGTCAATCGAAAATAAATGTTTTGTGCCACATTCCTGTTTTCCGGGAACAGTCCGAATTTGGAGACGCTGTCCAGGACGGTCAGGATATTCGTCTGCGGGTAATCTTTTTCGTAAAAACATTCTGAAAGGGTCTTCAGCATGATCAGCTCGCGCAGTTTGTAGTTGTGCTGCAAGGTGTACTCCTTCGACATGGCGTTATAAATGGCCGTCGGGCTCGACTTCAGAATTCCCAGGTAAATGCGGTTATTGATTTCCGAATGGATACGCGGAAGCAGCTTTTCGTAATAATGATTGATGTACTGGCAGTAGGCCTCGTTCTGGTAATAGACCGGGGTAGAGCGGATGTAAAAATCGTATTTCTCATACTGATTCCGGCTTCCCACGAAGCGCAAATCATCCAGTTTTGCAATGGTAAATTTGCGGTGATACGCAAAATACTTGTCCAGCGTATCGGCACGGTAATAGCGCTCCACGGCTGTTTTGAAGGTATCCAGGCGTGCTACGAAGTACTTGGAATCCGCGTTGTTTTTGGTGTAATACCGCGCAATGAACTCATCGTTCCAGCGGTTGAATTCGAGAATCTTATAGTTGATGTCGCTTTTGTCCAGGTTGAAAAACGACAGTTCCACGAAGTTCCCGGATGGGTTGTAGACGTCGTATTTGTTCTTTTCCGGAAAGAAAACCTCGTATTTTGCGCCGGGATTGGCGAAGATTGCTCCTCTGTTGTTGTCCGATTTCAGCATCAGCTTGCGTGTTTCATCGAGGTTAAATACCAGGCTGAAGGTGCTGTCTGGTTTTACCGTTGCCGAAGCGATGCGTTCTTCCCGCAGGGTAATGAAATCCGAAATCTGGAAAAGTTCCACTTCCTTACCGACGTATGCCGGAGCATATCCGGTAATTTCGGTCAGTGATTGCGCACGGATTCCGGAAAATGCGGAGAGAATCAGGAGGACAAGAAGAGCGTATTTGTTCATGTCTAATTAACGAGGTGTTCGAAATTCGTTACATACTTATCAATTTTCCCGCCATTTTTGTAAATCTCCCGGATGATCGTGGCATTGATCGCAAACAGGGAAGTATCGGGAATTAAGAAAACGGTTTCGATTTCGCTCATGGAGCGGTTCATCAGGGCAATCGGTACTTCATAATTGAAGTCTTTCACGTCTCTTAAACCACGGAGAATGTAGTTGCATCCTTCTTCCAGGCACATATCAACGGTTAATTTCTGGTACGTAATCACGCGGATTTTCGGTTCGTTCTCAAAACAGCTTTGAATGTGTCTCAAGCGATTTTCAAGCGGGAACAGGTAATTCTTACTTGAATTCACGCCAACCGCAATCACGATTTCGTCAAACAGGTTCAATCCTTTGCGGATAATATCTTCATGACCTTTGGTAAACGGATCAAAGGATCCGGGAAAGCAGGCAATTTTTTTCATAATCAGTCAAATTGAAAGAAACTAAAGTAAACATTTCCAAAGTTTCGTGTTTCTACGTATCCGTCTTCCTGGCTCAAATCGGTTTGTTTTCCGTGTTCGATCAGGCAGATTCCTCCCGGGTTGAGCAGTTTTCGCTCACGGATAAGATGTACCAGGGTCTGGTGGAACGTCAGATCATATGGCGGATCGGCAAAGATCAGGTCAAAACTGTCGGTACACTGTTCCAGGTAATTTCTTACTTCATTCTTCGTGATGAGCCATTCGTCTTCAATGCCCAGTTCGTTTTTGAGTTTGTACATGAATTTGACGCACACCGGGTGCTTGTCTACGGAGGTCACATTTCCGGCTTCCCGCGACAAAAATTCCAGCGAAATATTTCCTGTGCCGGCACATAAATCGAGAATGTTGAGGTTCAACAGGCTGTACCTGTTTTCCAGAATGTTGAAAATTCCTTCTTTGGCAAAATCGGTTGTCGGTCTCGATGGAAAACTTTTTGGGGGACTAAATCTTCTGGCTTTATAAATACCTCTTACTATACGCACAATGACTGAAATTGAAGGTGATTGGATGTTTGTATTTCGATTTTCGACGGTTCAAATACCTGGATTCGTTTGAGTTGCATTTCCAGTTTTTTCTGCGTGTTCTCTACTGCTTCACCGGTTCCGTGAATGAATAATTCGTTTTTCCCGTTGATCTGAAGCTGGGTGAATACCATCGCGAGGTGATAGACAATGTCATCTTCATTTTGGTATTCCTGGATACTGGCATGAACAATATTCCCGTCTTTTCTTACAATCAGGGAAAACTGCTCTTCGTGCATTACCAGATGAGCGCGTAAGGGAATGAGTGAACCGGTTGTGAGGTAGCGCAATACATGGGTCAACTCATGCTGGATCACGATTCTAGGGGCTTTGAGGATCAATACGGATTTTACCCACATAGGGAGTTGATAAACGATCACCGAAGTCCATTCCGGCAGACGATTGTAGTCTACATCGCTTTTGGAAATGGATTTGTGTACGGAATAGTGTAATAAAGTCTCCGGATCTGACGCTGCAAAGAGCGAATTTGGTACCAGACAGAATTCCTGACCGAAATACGAGCAGGAGAAATGCTCAAACCGGTCGAGATTTCCTACTTTTTCAATCACCTGGCTGAGTACTTCTTTATATCCGGCATCGGTTTTTTTGACGCACAAAGCCTTATCAAGAAGCTGTATGTCGTTCCCGTTCAATTGGAATGCCGCGATGCTTTGCTGCGTAATTTCGAGTATTAACTGCACAAACTGGTTTTGTACAAATATAGCAAAACTCTTCTGAGCCGGGCGTTCTATTTATTCCCTGCGGGTTTGGGATCATCTATTCGATCTGCTATGTGTTCTACGTCCCTATGTGGTTCATTTTTGCATGCAGATTTACACAGATAATGTTTCACGAAACGCCAGGAAGAAAAAGCAAATCTTTTGTATGAAAAGTATGAGAGATACTCGTAATTTTATCCAATGAACGCAGAATCCCTCGAACAAGAATGCTACCGGCTCATCTTGTCTTTTTTCGGACACCAGCCGAATGAGGAACAGGAACTATTGATCCGCCATCTGGCACATTTTACGTTCGACCGGGAAAATCCTTCCTGCTTTATTCTGAAAGGCTATGCCGGAACGGGAAAAACCAGTATTCTGGGTGCGTATATCCAGGCGCTGAATGTGTTGAAACGACGCACGGTACTGATGGCTCCTACAGGACGGGCAGCCAAAGTACTGTCTTTGAGATCGAAAATGCCGGCTACAACGATTCACAAACGGATTTATTTCACTGCAAGCGGACCGGATGGAGGCGTAAAACTGCAGCTGGCACCGAATAAATCGAAGAATGTGGTGTTCATTATCGATGAAGCTTCTATGATTGGGGATTATTCCCTGCAATCAGACGGAAGCGTATCGCGAAACCTGCTTGAGGATGTTTTTCAATATACCTTAAGCGGAGAAAACTGCAAGTTGATTCTATTGGGGGATGAAGGACAGCTCCCGCCGGTCGGAGCGGATGAAAGTCCGGCATTGAGTACCGCTTACCTCAATCAGCATTTTCCGTTGGTGCATTTTACGGTTTACGGGCTGACTTCGGTTGTGAGGCAACGACAAGACTCCGGAATCCTGGAAAACGCTACACGCATTCGCCAGGCTCAGATTGAAGGAACACTTCCGAAACTCGACCTGCATTCCTTTTCGGATGTGAAAGCTGTTCCGGGGGATGAACTCATTGAAAAGATCGAATCTTCCTACAGCAATTGCGGAACAGATGAGGTAATGATCGTTACGCGATCGAACAAACGGGCTAACCTCTATAATCAGCATATTCGCAACCGTATTTTGATGATGGAAGAAGAATTGTGCGGAGGAGATTTACTGATGGTCGTCAAGAACAATTATTTCTGGCTGGATCCACTGAGTTCGGCAGGATTTATTGCCAACGGGGAATTACTGAAGGTGCACCGCATCCGGAAAATTGAAACACTCTACGATGTCCGTTTTGCACACCTGGAAGTTTCGATGATCGATTACCCGGATCTGGATCGTTTTGAAGCCATTGCATTTATGGAAACGCTTTCGATTGAACAGCCGAACCTGGATCGCAATTTTATGAAGCAGCTTTTCTTCGAAATTGAAAAGGATTATATGCACGAGCGGAATAAGCAGAAACGCTACCAGGAAATCATGAAATCTCCTTATTTCAATGCGTTGCAGATCAAGTTTGCCTATGCGGTGACGTGTCACAAATCGCAGGGTGGGCAATGGGCATCTGTTTTTGTCGATCACGGCTACCTGGAACCCGAACAGCTGGATTTTTCCTTTCTACGCTGGTTGTACACGGCGGTTACGCGGGCAAGCGAGCAGTTGTATACTGTGAATTTGCTGGAGGAGTTGGTTGAGGATTGAGTCAGGAGATAAGACTTTCAGAGTCAGGATTGGTTTATATTAATAATCGCTTGTCTTGACTCCAAATATCCTGCCTCCAATTTCAACTCATCGGTAACAAAACAGCATATTCCTTAAACGAATACTTTTTGATCGACTTCGCTTCTGATGTTGCTTCCGGATTTTCGACTTTTAATACGCCGGCAATCGGGTAGGTGTCTTTGACCATATTGGGATACGTCAGTTTTGCACGCAGCAGGTGAACAGTATACGGACTGGATTGATCGCTTTCGTATAAACGGATAATGTAGAATACTTCGTTCTTTTTCGAAACCACCTTGTGTTCCATATAAGCCAGTTTTTTGCTCTGCAGGTAACGCGACTGCCGGGAAATCGGGTTCAGGTAAAAATAGCTCTCCATAAACGGGTTGATGTGTGCTTCGTTGAAATTTTCACCCTTGATGGCAAACCTGCTTCCGATAGGAGTGGAAGTACCACCTACAAATTTGAATGGGAATTCGAGTTTGATCTTTTCCCAGCGTCCGCGAATGAGGTTAAAGCGGCTCAAACGACCGATGGTCAAAATGATGATTGTGCCGGTGTAAATGACAGATGACACGATGGACTGAATACTCCATTCCAGGTTGTGATCAAGCAGTGTCAATAGAAACTGGATGACAAAAATAATTCCGTAATAGATGAGTAGCCTCCTGAAAACAAATGAGGAATCGATGATTTCCTTATAGCTGAAAAAGGGGGAATTGTTGATTGAGTTGTTGAGGATGACCGAGAAGACGGAAATGGTCACCAGGAAATAAAGAATAGTGAAAATCCAGCCGATTTGCTCCAACGGTGGGTACATCAGGAAAAAGTCGTAAATCCCGTGGGCGAATGAGGCCAGCAGGAAGGAAACCAAAACCGTCAGGAACGAATTTTTCTCCCGTTTGAAACGAAATAAAATCAAACCGTAAGCGATGATTGATGTATCGAACATGTGGCCCACCGTTGCAAGAATAGCCCGTCCGTTAATGATCTCCGGGCCGTTTTCATGAAAGTAGAGTACATGTTCTACTGCTGAAAACCCCAGTGCACAGGTCGAAACGTACATCAAATAATCGATGGGTTCCTTCAATTCTTTTTTGAACAGCAGGAAGAAGGCTAAAAAGGCACAGAACTTGGAAAATTCTTCCAGCATTCCGATCTGTAGAATTGCATAGGCCAGGTCATTGAAGATGTTTCCGTTGATTTCCAGTTGACAACCGTTCAGAAGGTATTCATGTACCCCGAAAACCAGAAACACGGAACTCCCGCCCAGTAAAAACGCAATCACCGCATGGAGCAGACTGTTTTTCTGATGAATATCGATCAGGCGGAAATAATCTACCCAAATCCAGGCGATGAATAGCGAAATCAGTGAATAAACGAGGATCAGGGACATGCTAGCGGATGTTTAAAAGCTCCTGCCATTTGAATGAAGTAGGCCCGCAACTTACTTTCACACCGTCCAGTTGTTTGTTCAACCGGTCAATGATCATTTTCGCTTCTTCCCGCGTCATATAGGTTCCTGCCAGTACGTTCAGTTCGGTTTTCAGTTTTTGAATCACAGATGCCGTTCTAAGTGCAGAAAGGTAATCGTTACCGGTTAGGTGATACTTGTTCAGCTCGTTCTGAATCGATTCGTCATTGGCTTTTAAATTCGTTTTCACCGGATCAGTAAAGGTGTTTACTTCCAATTTGATTCCCCGGTTGAGGAAAATGTTGACTTCCGTAGCGCGTAATCTCACGTTGGAAGAATCCATTTTGGATTTCAAACGCTCTTGATCCGTTCCTCCCTGATACGCGTTCCACTCTGTGCGGTCGCTGGCTCTCACCACGTTGGAACCGTTCCATTTTCCAACACCTTGTCCGCGTGCAATTACCTCAAAATGCAGTTTCTTATCGAGAAGTGCCTCAAAGAACTGTCTCACGGAAACGCTGTCGGAAAGATTCAACAAGGACTGACTCAAATCCCATTTGTTGGATTCGAACTGGTCTACCAGGTTCAATTGAACGCGTGCATCGAATCCGGGTTTTGAATCCACCAGGTTTACGTGGAGCATCACTTCGTCTGCATTGTCGGAAAGCGGTCCGTCCGGCACAGCAATCAGCCTCACTTCGAACGGCGTTTTCAAGGTATCTGCCGGGAAAGTGAATTCCTGCGTATATAAGTCAAACGTTGCTGAATCGGAGAAGGTATAAAAGCCGTCTTTTTCCGTATATTCTACCCAATGGTAGCCCATGGCGGTTCTGTATGAATCCAGTCTGCGCTGATAAATAGCCATCAAGTCAATTGCCGCCTGTTTTTCTTTTTCAAGCTCTTCAATCATGCGTTTGTAGCGGTCGTATTCCCCATAGAGGTACACGATTCCTGTTTGCTTTTTTCTGCGCGTTTTCTTGTCAGAATAGGTTTTCGGCTGTGCATTGAACTCCCCGTTCGCATTCTTTTTGTAGGCCTTTTTTCGGGCACGTTTCACTGAACCCGGAACCTTTGAACTCGTTGTGATTGTTCCCTGCGTAATATCCGAATAACTGTGTTCTTTTTCGTTGATTTTCTTTTCGGTTTCGTCTTTGCGCTTTTTGGCCGTCTCAATTTCGTAATCGTAACCGCGTTTTCCGTAAATCTTATCCCACAACTTGGCAATTTTATCCTTCTCCAGTTCATTGATTACCGCCTGGAACGTTTTTCCGTCGCTATAGGTTGAATCAGGGGAGAGGAAACGCGTGTCATTTGCACCGAAGAGGTGGTAGGACTTTCCGTTTCGTTCAATCACCACCGTGGTTTGTTTTTTGGCGTTGTAGCCCCAAACATCGAAGTGGAGTTGTGTGAGGCGGTTTTCTCCGACTGTTTCAAAGTCAAGAGCCGGCATGCGAACCGGTTCCAGTGCCGTTTTATTTCGTTTGGATGCTTCGATGATCTTCGCTTCATAAGGGAATAGACCAACCGCTTTCGGCAAACCTTTGTTCCAGCGTCCGTTTTCGTCTTTTTCCCGTTCGTTAAGCAAACCGGAGGTTTCCGAACCATCTCCGGCCGCGATCAGCACATTTTTGAAGTTTTCGGCTGTTCCTCCCAGTTGCAGGAAAATAGCGTAAGACCGGTTTTCGACATAGGCATTGATCGCATAATTCATTGCTTCAATGGTCATCAACTGATCTTCTGCCGACAGGAAGTGGAAGGTTGCAAGCATTGCCGCTTTGTCGTCGAAACTCAGACTCGGATTCAAAACAGGAAGGATTTTTTTGTGAACCCCGAGAACTCCATTTTCCGTTTTCAGAGCTGAAGCAGGAAGTTTGGAAATCAGCATTCCTTCAAACTGGTTGTATTGTGTGCGGTATTTTTCCAAATCGTTTTCAGATTGCCTGGAAGCAAGCAGTACCTTGTTCAATTCCCACAAGGCCATTTTGTTTGCTGCTTCCGCAATGATTCCCTTGGGTGATTTTTCAATTTCTCCCGTGCGGATGAACAGCGAATTCGGGTTGTTGATGATATAACTTTCAATCGAATCGTAGTTCAGTTCCTTATTCATCAGGCGCACCATCGGACCGGAATACTCAAAATAACGTCCGATGCTGTTATCCAGAATCGGGCTTTTTTTCACGATGTGAAAGAGGTATGCACGATCTTCCGGTGTTAAATTAGTTGTTCCCTGGCCGAAAGCACAGTAGCTGCAGATGGAGAGTAAAAGGGTATAAACGTATTTCATTCGCTCTGATATGGAATCCAAATATCTGAATAATTGCATCTGCTAAAATTAGTAACAGAAATAGTTGTTAACAAGAACCTGCTCACCAATTTTGCATTTCCCGGATCATGCAAAGAGATGATTTTCTGTGTGTATAAAACGAAAACCCCCGGCAAAAAGCCAGGGGTTCTGAAAATTAATGATTGATCACAAGCGGAATCCGTTCGTTGATTTCCTGGTCGGATCGAATTTCGATATAGTAAACTCCGTTGGAGTAATCGCTCAGGTTAAATTCAAGTGCGAAAACACCGGAGTATGATTCGTTGAAGACCATTTTCCCCTGCGCATCGTAAATGATGATCAGGTCCATCGGGTTTCCATTGGATGTAATTTTAAACTGGCCGTTGTTCGGGTTCGGGAAGATTGCGAACGAAGCTTGCTCGTATTCTTTGATTCCGGCACAGTCATTCACGTCGATAATCGTTTGTGCAGTATTCGAACATCCGTTTCCATCTACATACGTATACGTTATGATTGAAGAACCAACTCCGGCAGAAGCAGGGTAGAAGACGTTGTTTGTGATGCCGTTTCCGGAGTAGTTTCCACCTGCAGGAGAGCCATTTGCCGGTGCAAACGGAGCAGCATAAGTACACAAAGCTTCAAACGGATCGATTGATACAACCGGGTTCGGATTCACCATTACATGCACTGTTGCCGAAGAAGAAGAACATCCATAAGCGTTTTGCACCGTAACCCAGTAATTACCTGAAGTGGTTACTGACAATACCTGTCCTACGTAACCGGTCGACCACGTGTTGGTTCCCGTACCGGAAGTGAAGAGGAATAATTCGTCACCCTGGCAGATAGTTGTTGAACCGCTCGGAGTCACCAATGGAACAGCCGGAACCGGGTTCACGGTTACCATCACCGGCGCAGAAGGCTGGGACGGACATCCGGTTTGGTTACCCACTACGGAATATCCTCCGGAAGTTGTTACCGTAATGGTTTGTGTTGTTGCTCCTGTAGACCAGGTACTGTTCGGATCTGAGGAAGTCAGCGTAATGCTGGAACCGTCACAAATTGTTGTTGATCCGGAAGACGAGATTGTCGGGATAGCAGAAACCGGAATTACGGTAATTGTAATCGGGTTGCTGGTTGTTGAACAACCGTTTGCATTCGTATACGTTACGGTATAGTTTCCACTGATCGTTGCATTGATGTTTGGTGTCATTCCTCCTGTCGACCAGATATTTCCGGAAGGATAAGAAGAAGTCAGCGTCACATAAGATCCCTGGCAGATGGTCGTTGCACCGCTTGCCGTAATGGTTGGTGCTGCCGGATTAGCAAGAACTGTTACAGTAATCGGAGCTGATGCCGGAGAAGAACAACCGTTTGCGTCGGTGTAGATGACCGTGTACGTACCGCTTGCCGTTACAACGATATCTTCTGTCGACTCAGCTGTTGACCAGGAGTTGCCACTAGTTGCGGAAGAACTCAGGGTTACTGATCCACCGGCACAGAAAGTGGTAGGGCCGCCAGCTGTGATAACCGGAGCGGCAGGGATCGGATTCACGGTTACTGTTACCGGAGCCGAAGCCGGAGAAACACATCCGTTTGCGTCAGTATGTGTTACTGTAAAGATTCCGCTGTTGCTCACCGTGATGGAATTCGAAGTTGCACCACCGGACCACAAGTTGCCTGAACCGTAAGACGAAGTCAGGGTTACCGAACCACCAGCGCAGAAAGTGATTGGTCCGCTCAGACTCACAACCGGAGCTGTAGGAAGCGGGTTCACACTGATGGTTATTGGCGCTGAGGTAGCAGATGTACATCCGTTTCCGTCAGTAACCGAAACCGTATAATTTCCGGAAATGGAAGCGGTAATCGATTGTGTGATTTCACCTGTCGACCAAATATTTCCAGATGTTGCGGAAGAAGTTAGTATCACGGAAGTTCCCGCGCAGATAGATGTTGAAGATGCAGCCGTAATCACCGGAGTTGCAGGTAACGAATTCACCGTAACAGTTGTTGAAGCAGAGCTTCCGGAAGTACATCCGTTTGTGATCACTTCAACCTGGAATGTTCCGGATGCATTTACCGTGATGGACTGTGTTGTTGCCCCGTTTGACCAAACGTTATTGGTTGGTGAAGACGAAGTCAACGTCACGGAACCACCTGCACAGAATGTGGTCACTCCGCTTGCCGTAATAGTTGGTACGGAAGGAAGTGGATTCACGACTACACTAACCGGAGTGGAAGAGGTAGAAGTACATCCTAGAACGGTTTGCGAAACGCTGTACGAACCACTCGTGCTTACAGTGATAGATGGCGTCATTTCCCCAGTCGACCAGAAATTTCCGGAAGATGCAGAAGACGTCAATGTTACGGAACCACCGTCACAGAATGTAGTTGCACTACTTGCTGTAACCACCGGAGCTGCCGGAATCGGATTCACTGTGATTGTTTCAGAAGCATTTGCGCTGGTACAGCCCAAAGCCGTTACATTCAAGGTATATACACCGCTGGTTGTTACGGTAATTGATGTGCTTGTTGCTCCTGTTGACCAGGTATTTCCTGTTGGAGAAGATGAGGTCAATGTAACCGAACCACCGTCACAGAACGTCGTTGCTCCGTCTGCAGTAATGAACGGTGTTGCCGGAATCGGATTCACTGTTACATTGATGCTGTTTGAAACTGCCGATGTACAAGGCCCGTCAACCACATTTACAAAGTATGTTCCGGATGTGGAAACCGTAATGGATTGTGTGGTTTCTCCTGTTGACCACACGTTTCCTGTTGCGGAAGACGAGGTCAGAACAATTGAACTTCCGTCACAGAACGTTGTTGCGCCACTTGCAGTCACAGTTGGTGTAGCCGGAGTAGGGTTTACCAGTACATCTGTTGAAGCAGAAGCCCCGGAAGAACATCCGAGCAGGATTTGTTCTACCGTATATGATCCGGTTGTTGTCACCGTGATGGATTGCGTTGTTTCACCTGTCGACCACACATTTCCTGTTGAAGCAGAAGAAGTCAGTACAACAGAACCACCAGCCGAACAGAATGTTGTTGGCCCACTTGCTGTAATGGTCGGAACTGCCGGGATCGGGTTCACCGTTACGTTAATTGCTGAAATCGCTGAGGACAAACACCCGAAGGCATTTGTCACTTCCAGTGAATAGGAACCGGAAGTAGTTACTGTAATGGATTGCGCTGTTTCTCCGGTCGACCAGATGTTTCCTGCTGTTGAAGACGAAGTCAATGTTACGGAACCACCGTCACAGAATGTCGTTGGCCCGCTGGTCGTAATGGTCGGAGTAGCAGGAAGCGGGTTCGCTGTCACGACAATCTCGTCCGAAGGGCCGGATGTACAGCCAAGTACGATATGTTCTACGGTATACGATCCGCTGGTTGTAACGATGATGGACTGTGTTGTTTCACCTGTTGACCAAACATTGCCGCTTGAAATGGAAGAAGTCAGTGTAACCGAACCACCGTCACAGAATGTTGTCAAACTACCCGCAGTAACAACCGGAACAATCGGAATTGGATTCACAGTAATGCTGATGCTGTTTGAAACTGCGGAAGTACACGGCCCGTCAACTACTTTCACAGAATATGTTCCTGCAGTTGTTACCGTAATGGATTGCGTTGTTTCTCCGGTCGACCATACATTTCCGGTTGCAGCGGAAGAAGTCAGGATCACGGAATCTCCGTCGCAGAAAGTAGTTGCACCGCCAGCTGTAATCGTTGGCGTAGCCGGAGTAGGGTTCACCAGTACATCTGTTGAAGCAGAAGCCCCGGAAGAACATCCGAGCAGGATTTGCTCCACAGTGTAAGATCCGGTCGTTGTCACCGTGATCGATTGTGTTGTTTCACCTGTCGACCACAAGTTTCCTGTTGAAGCAGAAGAAGTCAATACCACAGAACCGCCGGCAGAACAGAAAGTCGTCGGTCCGCTTGCGGTAATTGTTGGCAAAGCCGGAATTGGATTCACGGTAATGCTGATGCTGTTTGAAACTGCGGAAGTACACGGTCCGTCAACTACGTTCACAGAATATGTTCCTGCAGTCGTTACAGTAATAGATTGCGTTGTTTCACCTGTCGACCATACATTTCCGGTTGCAGCGGAAGAAGTCAGGATCACGGAATCTCCGTCGCAGAAAGTGGTTGCACCACCAGCTGTAATCGTTGGCGTAGCCGGAGTAGGGTTTACCAGTACATCTGTTGAAGCAGAAGCCCCGGAAGAACATCCGAGCAGGATTTGCTCCACAGTGTACGATCCGGTCGTTGTCACTGTGATCGATTGTGTTGTTTCACCTGTCGACCACAAGTTTCCTGTTACAGCCGAAGAGGTCAATACCACAGAACCGCCGGCAGAACAGAAGGTCGTCGGTCCGCTTGCGGTAATCGTTGGCAAAGCCGGAATTGGATTCACAGTAATGCTGATGCTGTTTGAAACTGCGGAAGTACACGGCCCGTCAACTACATTCACAGAATATGTTCCTGCAGTTGTTACAGTAATAGATTGCGTTGTTTCACCTGTTGACCACACATTTCCGGTTGCAGCGGAAGAAGTCAGGATCACGGAATCCCCGTCGCAGAAAGTGGTTGCACCACCAGCTGTAATCGTTGGCGTAGCCGGAGTAGGGTTCACCAATACGTCTGTTGAAGCAGAAGCCCCGGAAGAACATCCGAGCAGGATTTGCTCCACAGTGTACGATCCGGTCGTTGTCACCGTGATCGATTGTGTTGTTTCACCTGTCGACCACAAGTTTCCTGTTGAAGCAGAAGAAGTCAATACCACAGAACCGCCGGCAGAACAGAAGGTCGTCGGTCCGCTTGCGGTAATTGTTGGCAAAGCCGGAATTGGATTCACGGTAATGCTGATGCTGTTTGAAACTGCGGAAGTACACGGCCCGTCAACTACGTTCACGGAATATGTTCCTGCAGTCGTTACAGTAATAGATTGCGTTGTTTCTCCTGTTGACCATACATTTCCGGTTGCAGCGGAAGAAGTCAGGATCACTGAATCTCCGTCGCAGAAAGTAGTTGCACCGCCAGCTGTAATCGTTGGCGTAGCCGGAGTAGGGTTCACCAATACGTCTGTTGAAGCCGAAGCTCCGGAAGAACATCCGAGCAGGATTTGCTCTACAGTATACGATCCGGTCGTTGTCACTGTGATCGATTGCGTTGTTTCACCTGTCGACCACAAGTTTCCTGTTGAAGCAGAAGAAGTCAATACGACAGAACCTCCAGCCGAACAGAAAGTAGTCGGTCCGCTTGCTGTGATTGTTGGAACAGCAGGAATCGGATTCACCGTTACCGCTGTAGATGCCGCCACTGAAGTGGAACATCCGAATGTGTTAGTCACCTGAACGGAATAGGACCCGGAAGTGGTCACATTAATGGATGATGTTGTTGCGCCAGTTGACCACAAATAAGCGTTTTCAGGACTGGAAGTCAACGTTACAGAACCGCCGTCGCAGAAAGTTGTTGCTCCGCCTGCTGTAATAGTCGGAACCGCAGGGTTTGGATTGACCGTAACGGTAGATGCTGTCGTATTAGAACACCCGAATCCGTTAGTTACCTGAACGGAATAAGATCCGGAAGTCGTTACGGTAATCGACTGCGTTGTTTCCCCGGTTGACCACAAATATGCGTTTTCAATGCTGGAAGTTAATGTGACGGAACCTCCGTCACAGAAAGTCGTTGGTCCGCTTGCTGTAATGGTCGGCGTATTCGGATTTGGATTTACTGTAACGACAGTAGCGGCACTTGCCGGACTTTGACAGCCGTTTCCATCCGTTATTTGTACAGTATAAGAACCGCTGTTTGTCACAGTAATGGAAGAAGTGGTTGCCCCGTTTGACCACAAATAAGAGGTTCCTGCACTGGAAGTCAGTGTCACAGAGCCACCTGCACAGAAGGTTGTTGGGCCTCCTGCAGTGATTGTCGGAGCTGTCGGCAACGGATTAACGGTTACGGTAACCGGAGCACTCGGATTACTTTGACATCCCAAACCGTTCACACGTTGTACCGTGAAGGTTCCGGAAGAATCAACTGTAATGGATTGTGTCGTTTGACCGGTTGACCACAGGAAGTAGAATCCGGTAGTACACGTCAGGGTCACCGAACCTCCGTCACAGAAAGTAGTTGGTCCGCTTGCGGAGATAGACGGCGTTGCAACAGTTACATTGACGTTGACAGTTCTCGGAGCACTCGGATTACTTAAACAGCCGAATGCATTCCCAACTTGTACGGTATACGTACCTGCTGTACCAACTGTGATGGATTGTGTTGTTGCCCCGGTCGACCACAAATAAGACGTTCCTGAACTGGATGTCAGGGTAACCGTTTGTCCGAGACAGATAGTGGTTGAGCCGCCTGCTGTAATAGTAGGCGTTGCAGGTTTCGGATTGACGGTGACAGTCGTTGTTGCACTGGAAGTACTCTGACATCCGGAGGCGTTGGTAACTTGCACCGTGTATGTTCCGGAAGCAGTTACGTTAATGGATTGCGTTGTTGCGCCATTCGACCACAAGTAAGAGGTTCCTGTACTGGCAGTTAAAGTCACCGAACTTCCTGAACAGAAAGTTGTTGGGCCGCCTGCTGTAATAGTTGGTGTTGCCGGTAAAGCGTTTACAGTAACGGTAGTAGCCGTACTCGATGCACTTTGACACCCGGAAGCATTTGTAACCTGGACAGTATATGATCCTGCTGTAGTGACAGTGATTGATTGCGTTGTAGCACCATTCGACCACAGGTAAGCAGTTCCGGTGCTGGAAGTTAGCGTCACTGATCCACCTGCACAGAATGTCGTTGCACCACTTGCCGTGATTGTTGGAGTGGAAGGAAGTGCATTAACGACAACTGTTGTCGCTGCACTTGCAGCACTTTGACATCCCGAAGCATTTGTAACCTGGACAGTATATGATCCTGCCGTAGTGACAGTGATTGATTGAGTCGTTTCTCCGGTCGACCATAAGTAAGCAGTTCCGGTGCTGGAAGTTAGCGTCACTGATCCACCTGCACAGAAAGTAGTCGAACCACTTGCAGTGATTGTAGGTGTTACCGGAAGAGCATTAACGACAACAGTTGTTGCTGTACTTGCCGCACTTTGACATCCGGAAGCATTTGTAATCTGGACAGTATATGATCCCGCTGTTGTAACGGTGATGGATTGCGTTGTAGCACCATTCGACCACAAGTAAGCGGTTCCGGTGCTGGAAGTTAGCGTCACTGATCCACCTGCACAGAATGTCGTTGAACCACTTGCCGTGATTGTTGGAGTGGAAGGAAGTGCATTAACGACAACTGTTGTAGCCGCACTTGCAGCACTTTGACATCCCGAAGCGTTTGTAACCTGAACGGTATATGATCCAGCTGTAGTGACAGTGATTGATTGTGTTGTAGCACCATTCGACCACAAGTATGCAGTTCCGGTGCTGGAAGTTAGCGTCACTGATCCACCTGCACAGAATGTCGTTGAACCACTTGCCGTGATTGTTGGAGTGGAAGGAAGTGCATTAACGACAACTGTTGTAGCCGCACTTGCCGCACTTTGACATCCCGAAGCGTTTGTAACCTGGACAGTATATGATCCTGCCGTAGTGACAGTGATTGATTGCGTTGTAGCACCATTCGACCACAAGTAAGCGGTTCCGGTGCTGGAAGTTAGCGTCACTGATCCGCCTGCACAGAAAGTAGTCGAACCACTTGCCGTGATTGTAGGCGTTGCCGGAAGAGCATTAACGACAACAGTTGTCGCCGTACTTGCTGCACTTTGACATCCCGAAGCGTTTGTAACCTGAACGGTATAAGAACCGGCTGTCGTTACGGAGATTGACTGAGTCGTTTCTCCGGTCGACCACAAGTATGCA
Source organism: Fluviicola sp. (assembly GCF_039596355.1). Lineage (GTDB taxonomy): Bacteria > Bacteroidota > Bacteroidia > Flavobacteriales_D > Crocinitomicaceae > Fluviicola. The sequence continues at coordinate 313,460 of NZ_JBCNJW010000001.1, forward strand.
GTTCCCGTGCTGGAAGTCAGTGTTACTGCCCCACTTGTACAGAAAGTAGTAGCGCCACTTGCAGTGATTGTTGGAGTTGCAGGAGCCGCGTTTACATTTACAGTTGTTGCAAGACTTGCCGCACTTTGACATCCTGAAGCATTTGTAACCTGGACAGTATATGATCCCGCTGTTGTAACGATGATGGATTGCGTCGTAGCACCATTCGACCATAAATAAGACGTTCCCGTGCTGGATGTCAGTGTAACCGAACCGCCTGCACAGAATGTCGTTGAACCACTCGCGGTGATTGTTGGAGTTGCCGGAAGCGAATTAACTGTAACAGTTGTCGCTGTACTCGCTGCACTTTGACATCCTGAAGCATTTGTAACCTGAACGGTATAGGTTCCGGAAGCTGTTACGTTAATGGATTGCGTTGTTGCACCTGTTGACCACAAATAAGCAGTTCCGGTGCTGGAAGTCAGTGTAACCGAACCACCGGTACAGAATGTGGTTGAACCGCCTGCTGTAATAGTTGGAGTGGAAGGAGCAGCATTGACTGTCACAACAACTGCCGCACTTGCTGCACTTTGACACCCCGAAGCATTCGCTACCTGAACGGTGTATGAACCGGAAGTTGTTACGTTAATGGATTGAGTTGTTGCACCTGTTGACCACAAATAAGCAGTTCCGGCGCTGGAAGTTAATGTTACTGATCCACCCGTACAGAATGTTGTTGCTCCACCAGCCGTGATGGATGGCGTGCTCGGAGGTGTTGTTACGGTAACAGTTGTTGGAGTACTTGCCGCGCTCTGACATCCGGAGGCGTTGGTAACTTGCACAGTGTATGTTCCGGAAGCAGTTACGTTAATGGATTGCGTTGTCGCACCGTTTGACCATAAGTATGCCGTTCCTGCGCTGGAAGTCAAGGTAACGGAACCGCCGGTACAGAATGAGGTCGCGCCACTGGCTGTAATTGTTGGAGCTGAAGGAGCTGAATTAACAGTAACAGTCGTGGCAATACTTGCCGCACTCTGGCATCCGGAAGCGTTCGTTACTTGTACGGTATACGATCCTGCTGTTGTAGCGGTAATGGATTGCGTAGTCGCTCCGTTCGACCATAAATAAGACGTTCCGGTGCTGGAAGTCAGTGTAACCGAACCACCGGTACAGAAAGACGTTGGTCCGCCAGCTGTAATGGTCGGAGTGGAAGGAGCTGCGTTTACAGTAACAGTTGCTGCTGCACTGGAAGCACTTTGGCATCCCGAAGCGTTGGTAACTTGTACGGTATACGATCCCGCTGTTGTTGCAGTGATGGATTGCGTTGTCGCGCCATTTGACCACAAATAAGCAGTTCCGGTGCTGGAAGTCAATGTCACTGATCCGCCTGCACAGAATGTCGTTGAACCACCGGCTGTAATGGTTGGAGTTGTCGGCAAGGCGTTCACAGTAACTGTTGTTGCCGCACTTACCGCACTTTGACATCCTGAAGCGTTTGTAACCTGAACCGTATAAGAACCGGCAGTTGTCACCGTAATGGATTGCGTGGTAGCTCCGGTCGACCACAAATAAGCATTCCCGGTGCTGGAAGTCAATGTCACCGAACCTCCCGTACAGAAAGTTGTTGATCCGCTTGCAGTGATTGTTGGGGTTGCAGGAGCCGCATTGACTGTAACCGTCGTTGCAGTACTGGCTGCACTCTGACATCCGGAAGCATTGGTAACTTGTACGGTATACGATCCCGCTGTTGTCGCAGTAATGGATTGTGTTGTCGCACCGTTTGACCACAGGTAAGCAGTTCCTGCGCTGGAAGTCAATGTAACTGATCCGCCCGAACAGAATGATGTTGTCCCGCCTGCGGTAATGGTCGGAGTTGCAGGAGCTGTGTTCACAGTAACAGTTGTAGCTGCACTAGCCACACTCTGACATCCGGAAGCATTCGTTACCTGAACAGAATAGGTTCCCGCTGTAGTCACAGTAATGGATTGAGTTGTTGCGCCGTTTGACCACAAGTATGAGTTCCCGGTGCTGGAAGTCAGTGTCACCGAACCTCCGGTACAGAATGTCGTTGTCCCGCCTGCGGTAATGGTCGGAGTTGCAGGAGCTGTGTTCACAGTAACAGTTGTTGCAAGACTTGCCGCACTTTGACATCCCGCTGCGTTTGTCACCTGAACGGTATAAGAACCGGCAGTCGTCACGGTAATAGATTGTGTTGTCGCACCGTTTGACCATAAATAAGACGTTCCCGTGCTGGAAGTCAGTACAACCGAACCTCCGGTACAGAAAGACGTTGGTCCGCCAGCTGTAATCGTCGGAGTGGAAGGAGCAGCGCTCACAGTAACAGTTGTGGCTACGCTTGCCGGACTCTGACATCCCGCTGCGTTTGTCACCTGAACCGTATACGATCCCGAATTGGTCACGGTAATGGATTGTGTCGTAGCACCATTCGACCACAAATAAGCAGTTCCTGTGCTGGAAGTCAGCGTTACAGAACCACCCGTACAGAACGTTGTTGCTCCGCTTGCCGTGATAGTCGGTGCAGATGGTGCTGCAGATGTGGTCACCGTTACCGGTGATGAGTTGGAAGAGGTACATGAACCGTTATCCAAGTGTACATAGTATGACCCTGCGGTACTTACTGTAATGGATTGGGTGGTTGCTCCTGTAGACCAGATATTGTTTGCTGTTGAAGACGATGTTAATGTAACGGTATTTCCCGCACATAAATTGACAGGTCCTGCAGGTGAAATAGTCGGTGTTGACAAAGTCGACCCGACTGTCACCACAATGGAATTTGAAACCAGCGGAGTACAAGCCCCGACAGTGTTCGTAACCGTATACGTTCCAGGTGTTGACACCGTAATAGAAGGAGTGGTAGCTCCGTTCGACCAGGTAATGTTTGTGGTAACGCTGGAAGTCAGAGTCACTGATCCGCCTGAACAGAATGTCGTAGGGCCGCCAGCCGTAATCATAGGTGTTTGGCTCACTGTAACAGTAATCCCAGTTGATGGAGCAGAGGTACATCCTGTCGACGTATATGTTACGGTATAAATTCCGGAGGAAGTTGCTGTATAGGTTGTTCCGGTAGCTCCCGGAATAGCATATCCATCCTTGTACCACTGATTTCCGGTAGCTTGAGAAGAAGTCAGAACGACAGAACCACCTGCACAAAGTGTAGTAGAACCACCCGCGGTAACAGTTGGTGCAGAAGGGCCTGCCGTTACAGAAACAACCAGTGAGTTGGAACTGCTTGAACACCACTCACTCCAGGAAGAAGAAGTGGTTGTGTAGTATGTTCCCGCAGTTGTTGCGCTGATTGATTGTGTGGTTTCCGAATTGGGGCTCCAGTTGTACCAAAGTGCAGAGGTCGAGTTCAGCGCTACGGAGTTTCCGTTACAGAAAGACAAGGCCCCTCCGGCAGTGATTTTCGGAGTGGTGTTGAATAAGATGTTGACGCTTTTGTTGAATGAGTTCGTAATAGCGGCATCGATTCGGGTATCGTTATTGAAATCTCCTACAACCAGTGCTTTTGGTAAAACTTCAGACGTAAAGCGTTTGATGCTGGTTGGATATGTACTATAATTGAAAGCTGCGTTACTGGAAGTATTTCCCATTAAGACAATCGCATTTCCGCTTGTTCCGGAAGCTTCGCTGTATAAGGTCATAACATCCAGTTTCCCATCGCTGTTTGCATCCAGGAGTTTGATGTCTAAAGGTCCGGATGGAGTGGGAGAAGGAATGGAGTAGGTGGTATTGGTCAAAGTTCCGGAAGCATTAAAGAGTCTGCCGACACCTCCAGAACCCAATACAACTACATCAATATCGCCGTCCCCGTCAAAATCTCCTGCATCGATTGCCACCGGCCCGGTGACTGTTGTCGTTACACCGGTAGAAGTGAAGGTCCCCGTACCGTCATTTGTTAAACGGCTGATATTGTTGGAACCTTTATTTGCAACCACGATATCCTGGTCTCCGTCAGCGTCGCGGTCAAAAATAACCAGCCCGACAGGTGTGGTGCCGACCGTAATGGATGTTGCTGCTCCGAAACTGCTCCCACTGCTTGAAAACAGGGTAGATATGGCATTGGAACTTTGGTTTGCAACAGCAATATCCAGAAATGCATCGCCGTTCAATAATCCGAGTTTAACCGCAACAGGGCCTGCACCGGCAGGGTAAGCAACACCGGCAGAAAAACCTCCCGTTCCATTTCCGTAAAAAACAGAAACCTGGTTCGAAGTACTGTCTGCTGTAACAACGTCCATTTTTCCGTCGTTGTTCAAATCCCCTGAAATGATCGAAACCGGATTGGTTCCGGTTGCATATGTTGCTCCTAAAGTAAATCCGCCGCTTCCGTTACCGAGTAAAATACCGAAAGAGTTCGCGGCCGGATTGGTGAAGACGAGGTCTTTGTTTCCGTCGTTGTTGAAATCGTTGGTGTGAATGCTCCGGGCATTCGTCCCGACGGTGTGGAGATCGGGGAGCACGTAGTTGTTTGCCGCATTCCCGATATAAGAGTTGACATACGTTCCGGTATAGTTACAGGAGACAATGTCTTCGTGTGAATCTGATTTGAAATTCCCGGTGATGACATTGTAGGGAGATCCGGGACATTGGCTGGTTTGGTTCAGTGTGAGTGTTCCGGATGCGCTTCCGTAGAAAATTTGCATCGAGGAAGAAGCCTGGTTGACAATGATGATGTCCTTGTGGGAATCGCCATTGATATCGTAGCTCGTAATTCCCGTGGGGCCGGTATCTGTATTGTAAGCTGTGGCGGTACTCAATACACCGGAACCATTGTTGAGAAAGACGGTGATGGTATTTGCATCTTTATTGGTGTTGACAACGTCCATATCTCCATCGTTGTCGAGATCTGTCACCGTTAAGCTGAAGGGATTGGTTCCTGCCGTATAATTGGTTCCGTTGAGGAAGTTTCCCAATGATGCTGCGTTGTTCAGACAAACACCGATTCCGTTACTTCCGGAAGTGACTACATCCAGGTGACCGTCTCCGTTCATGTCTGCAAGCCGCAGGTTGGAGAGTGTTCCGGCGATATTGTAGTTGGTTGATACGAGCGTAAACGTTTCCGGAGCACCTGTATTTGCGAGCAATACGCGGACAAAACTTCCGGTTGAGGTAACAATATCCTTGAGTCCGTCCTCATTCACGTCGCCCACGGCAATCATTTTCGGGTAACTGAGTACGTAGCTCGTCAAACTATCGAAAACCCCGTTTCCCTGCCCCAGGTAAATGGTAATTCCCGTTTGATGGGCAGTTGCCAAATCCAGATTTCCGTCACCGTCAAAATCGGCATTTTCGAGGTAATTCGTATTTCGCCCGCCGCTGTTGCTGATTGGAGCCGCGAATTTTCCATTCCCCAATCCTTTCAGAAAGGCAATCTTGTTGGTGTATCCTGCGGTGGCACTGGTGGTAACAATATCCAGTTGTCCATCGTTGTCAAAATCGCCCTTCGTAATACCCCAGGAGAGATTGTGTCCTTTGTTGAAAGAAACGTCATTACCGGAACTAAAGCAGGCGCTTGGAGTTTGCGACCATGCAGAAAGAGCTATCATGGAGAATGATAGGAAATAAAGTAGTTTTTTCATATCCGTCGAGTCAAGGTAACAGGAAGTGTGTGTATCAGTTTCTAGTTTTTCAAACCGAAGATAGTTCTTTTTTTAACAAATTATAACGCACATTTGCGTTTCGGTAAAAAATGCTAAATCGAATTATTCTCAGCCTTTCAGTTTCAACACTTTTGGGACGAAAAAAAAATCAACAGGTTGCAATTTTGTTAAGAATCGAACAGGAAATGAAAATAATCGAATTAAAACAAACTATGTTAGTACATTCGTCGCTATGCAAGATAAAATTACATTTCAGTTCGTCAGTGAGCCGACGGATGTGAATTTTGGAGGAAAAGTCCACGGAGGATCGGTTATGAAATGGATCGATCAGGCGGCCTATTCCTGTGCTTCCACGTGGTCGGAAGGATATTGTGTAACGGTTTATGTTGGAGGCATCCGCTTTTTTAAACCGATTCACATCGGGAGTTTGGTGAAAATCCAGGCGCGCGTGATCTACACCGGGAAAACCAGCATCCACATTGCGGTTGATGTGTTCTCCCGCAAAATGAGCGAACATAAATTCGAAAAGACAACCCATTGTGTGATCGTCTTTGTTTCTGTGGATGAAAAAGGAAATCCTAAGCCGACCAACCAGTGGGTTCCGGACACGGAGCGGGAAAGACAGTTGCAGCAATACGCGATCCGTTTGATGGAACTACGGAAGGACATTGAAGTCGAAATGGGACCTCATCTGAAGGATTTGTTTTAACGTTCGGGCGCTGACAGGTTTAAAGCGTTGAATCGTTCAAAAGGTTCAACGCTTTAAATCGCATGTTTTGAACCTTTTGAACGTTGTAATCATCATCAGGATTGTTGCAAAAACGTTTTATATTTCTTCCCGTTCCAATAAATCACCAGGCTGTTGGTTTCACTTCGGATGAGTTGAATTCCCGGGTATTTCAGCGTGATTTTCTTTTTGTTTCCGTCGTTCATGATATACCTGTTGCGGTACACAAACCAGCGTTTGGTCCAGGAAAGATTCGTACCCATATCCGTTGCAGTTCCGCATCCGATTACGTAAACCAGGTTTTTGACGTTGTTAATGATCATGATCCCTTTAGTCTTATCGATCTTGTTTTCCACGAAGAAGGCAATATCCACCTGGTTATCCCCGGTGAAATCTGCTTCGAAATAGAAGGGATTGAAATCGGTGAGAATCTGGTGTTTTTGTGCCATTTCCGATTTTTCCAAAACGGGTTTTACCCAATTGGGAATGTTGTTTTGAATGAGAAGAGAATCGACCTGGCCGATGCTGAAGTTTAAAATTCCGCTGATCCAAAGAAAAGCTGTACTTAGTATGATTGTTTTCATAAACTGAAGATTAGAGTTTTACTAAATCTACCAGTTTACGGAGTACTTTTCCCGTCAAAAACCTGAATGGTCTGAGCTATTTATTCAAGGGGGGCTCAAGCACTTTAATTGTTTTTGGGAATATTCAATTGATAGGGAAAATCCGGGTTGTTCAGCGTCTGCTGGATGACCATCAATGAAAGCTCCATCAATTCGTTGTTTTTAAAGATGATTCCATCGGCACCGGCATCCAGGCAGGAGCGGAGGATAAACGAATTGTTTTCGTCCGTCACTATATAGACTTTCGCCAGCGACGTTTGTCTTTTGATTTTATCCATTACGTCGAGCCCGGTGAGGTTCGAACCCAGGTTGTAATCCAGGAACGAAATGGAGTGGATAGCTGGCAGGTCAGAAAGGAATGCTTTCGAATCAGTATAGGTACTGATTTTGAAATGATTTTGATGCAGGGAGTATGCGGTGAGCAATTCTCTCTCCAGTTGCAGCTTATACAGCGTGGTATAAAATGGGTTGTCATCCAGTACCTGGATACGCAAACCGAAAAACGGGAGCTTTTCCATGACTTTACTTTTTTATGTGTTAACATTCGGTGCGACGAATCGCATGCTAAACTTGCCTGATCCGCATTCGTACCAGTATAAATCAAGTTGCAGTTTGTTCTATTCTACTTAACTCATATCAAAAGCTAAGTTTTTACCCGTGCTGAGTGATCTATAACAATTATGATTTCCTCACGGTTGTCTGTTTTCACAGATCAACGCTCTCCCCATTCCGAAATTCGTACCGAAGAAAGTCAACAAATGTTAAAGCCTTTTTCCAGTAAGCGTTTCAGGGGAGAAGTGTTTTTTGGCCAAAACGGCAGATTGCTCCGATTTGAAAGAAGCATTTTCATTTTGAAAAAAAATCGTGAGTATTACTATTGGGGGATATTTCGGGAGGATCGATCAAAAAAGTGAAAAAAAGATTGCGAATTTTGAGGCTTAAATTCAGGGGGTTAGAAAAAATCATGAAAAAAACTTTCATTTTTTTCGCCAAAGCGCTTGCATAAACACAAAAGATACCTATCTTTGCACCCGCAATCACGAACGAGTGAGGCCAACGAAAAAATAAGATTCCGTAGCTCAGCTGGTAGAGCAATACACTTTTAATGTATGGGTCCTGGGTTCGAATCCCAGCGGGATCACCACAAAAAGAAAAGCCTTGACGATTTATCGTTGAGGCTTTTCTTTTTGTACATCATTCTCGTTCTCAGTCCCATTCTGTCTGGCTTTTCTTTTTGCAGAGCGAGAGCGGAGAGTGAGAATGAGGAAGAGAATCTGTGTTCGAAACTGAGATTCTGTTTTCCTGCCTTGCGAGGAGGGTGGCGAAGCAAAATCTCCTGAAAAACCTTGATTTTAGTGTGTTTTCCTATCGAATCGAAGTCGTTCGAATCCCATTGGGTTTTAGGAATAATTTCTTTCCGGAATTTTTTAAACAGTGAGTTGATTTTCAGAATTATTGTTTAGTATTGAAGCAATAACGTAACGAAGGCTATTCGCAAAACATCTGAAATTCAGGATAAAATCCGATTTTAATTGCTTTTAAGTAGTTTGGGTTGCGCATAGATAATAAGTTATGTAAAATTTTAAACTTATGACTAAAGAAATTGCTTTTGGAATTGGATGCTTTAACTTCAAACCGGCTAAACAAATACCTTTTGAGTTTAAGACAAATGTGTATCTCGAAAAATTGAAAGCTTGTTTAGCTCAAATACCCAATCTTAACAATTTTATATATTCATTTGATGATGAAACTCTTTCTGAAACACTTAAAGTAAATGAGGAGTTACCAAACATTACTTTGGATGGGGATTATTTCCCTTATTTGTCTTTTTCTGAAATTGAATTTGAACTTTACATTCCAGAAAGAGTTCAAGTAGATATTACTGGATATGAAGCCAAACATTTAAGAACTTATTCGGAAACGTTTAAAGTTTCAGTCCATTATAACTATCATTTTCCAGTATCCATCGTTCAAATATTAAATCCTTCAAAAGAGCCAGACCCATCATTGGCAGTTCGGATAGTAAGAGAATTTTTAAGAAACGAAATTGCTAAGATTAAAAATTCTGAAATAGAATTTGAATCACTTGGACCAAGCCCATTTCATGTTGATTGTTATCTAAAACCTGAAATTGATGTGCATGAAGATGATTGGCTTTTCGATGTTCGTGAATTAACACAAAAAGGGTTTGATAAAGTCACAATTAATTATAATTCAAAAGAATTTTCTGATGCCAATGAAGCGCTTGATTTACTCAAAGAGGATATTGTGGATGAATTTGGATATTGTTATAAATTTATATCAATTCAAAATCAAAAACGACAATTTTGGTCGGAAATACATGAATTAGTTGATGAATTGATTATTATTCAAAAAGCAAAAGGGATAAAAGGATTTTTTCAAAGACTTTTTAGAAGATCTTCAAAAATTAATACTTTATTCACTGAAATTGCAGATTTTGAAGGTTTACAAATTGCGACTAATGGTCTAAAGCAGTATGAATACAACGAGATTTACAGAGCCAATGATCAAACATTTTTTCAAAAATATATTGATGAAAATCTTGAAGAAAAATATGGATATCCGGTCAAAGAAATGTCTGAACTTATTTCTTTTTTTGAAAGCAGAAGAGTTAAAAGCATTGAATTAATAATAGCAATTGTAGCATCCATTATTGGTGGGGTTATCGGTGCAGTAGCGACAATGATGCTTTCTGGAAAATCTATATAACACCAAATAAATAAAAGTACCTAATGAAATTAGCTTTACTGAGTCGGCTTTTCAAAAGCTAAATCACTTTTTATATTTGAGAAGGTGGCTTTGTCTATCTGTAAAACGTTCGCGTTTAAAAAACACTTTGCTTACTCTTAGGACAAAGTCTAGTGAGATGGCAAATAAAAAACAGCATGAGTATTTAAAGTACTAGATCTAAAGTAAACTTTTCAAATCTTTCAGTAAACAGTTCGAACTATCTCTCATCAGGATCACCACAAAAAGAAAAGCCTTGATAATTTATTTATCGAGGCTTTCTTTTTGTACATCATTCTCGTTCTGCTTCTCATTCTGCCTGGCTTTTCTTTTTCAGAGTGAGAGCGGAGAGTGAGAATGAGGAAGAGATTTGTGTTCGAGGTTTCGATTGAACTTCCTTCTCTACTTTTTTAATTCAAACCGCTTCTGATTTAACTGGCTTTCAGACAAAATTTCTTTTCAACCAATTATTAATTTGACGATTTTGATACAAAATTCCCCAATTGGGTTACATCTGGTAATTGATGTGTAATGACCTTTGAACGTCAAATTTAAAAGAGAATAAAAATGAAAAAGGCCTTAATTACAGGAGCCAACAAAGGAATTGGTTTAGAAGTAGCGAGACAACTTTTACAAAAAGGATATTATGTTTACTTGGGTAGTCGTAATTTAAAAAACGGCGAAATAGCAGTAGAGAGCTTAAAAGGGGAAGGACTTACAAATGCAGAAGCTGTTGAATTGGATGTAACAAGTCAAAATTCCGTAAATTCTGCTCGTATTGAAATTGAAAAAAAAACAGATGTGTTAGATGTACTGATCAATAATGCAGGAATTAACGGAGTAAAGTTTGACGGAAATACACCTATAATGCACACGGCCACAGATACGAGTGTCGCGGTATTTAAAGAAGTTTACGAGGTAAATGTCTATGGCGTAATCAGAACGACACAAGCATTTTTAGACTTACTAAAGAAATCGTCGGCACCCCGTATTGTGATGGTGAGTTCAAGTCAAGGTTCACTTGCATTGCACAGCGATCCAACCTTTATTCATTACAAATTCAAAGGGGCTGTTTATCAATCTTCAAAATCAGCATTGAATATGTACACCATTGTTTTGGCATACGAACTGCGGGATTTTCCTTTTAAAGTCAATGCGGTTAGTCCGGGTTCTACAAAAACAGATTTTAATCATCATCTTGGAGCTGGATCAGTAGAAGTTGCAGGAAACCGGATTGTAAAATATGCCCTTATAGGTAAAGATGGGCCAACTGGTAAGTTTTTCTCTGAAGATATGCAAACCGAAACGGGAGAAATTCCTTGGTAGGATCAGACATTTTGGATAATTTACGCCATGAAAAAGAATGAAAATGCACCCTATAATTACGATTCTTTAACTGAATTACATCGTAAGCTCGGGCTTCCACAACCCTTGCATCCTTTGATCAGTTTATTCAACAATGTCCATCAAAAGATAGATTATAGCAATCTACCCGATTTGCATACTTCTACTTTTTATAAAATCTCGTTAAAAACAACTATTCGGGGACAATTGAAATATGGACAAAGTTATTACGACTTTCAAGAAGGAGGGTTAATTTTCGTTTCACCGAATCAACTGACTGCAAATGACGAAAACAATGGAGATCATTCGGGATATACATTAATCTTTCATCCTGACTTTTTATTGACTTATCCGCTGGCTAAGAAAATTAAACAATATGGATTCTTTTCCTATTCAACGAACGAAGCCTTGCACCTTTCAGATAAAGAAAAGGAAACTATTATTTCCATATTTAAAAATATTGAGGAAGAGTTACAAAATAGGATTGATGATTTTAGCCAGGATATAATTATTTCACAAATTGAATCATTACTAAATTATAGCAACCGTTTTTACAAGCGACAATTTATCACTAGAAAAGCTGTAAATAATGACTTGCTGCAAAAGACAGAAGAATTATTGGACCATTATTTCAATGATGAAAATTTAATAAGTCAAGGAATACCTACTGTTCAGTATCTTTCCGAACAGCTGCATTTGTCACCTGGTTATTTAAGTGATATGTTACGTTCTTTAATTGGACAAAATGCACAACAACTCATACAGGATAAGCTTATTGAAAAAGCGAAAGAGCGGTTATCAACAACCAACTTGTCGGTTTCAGAAATTGCATATGAATTAGGTTTTGAGTATTCGCAATCGTTTAGCCGATTATTCAAGACTAAAACAAATCTTTCGCCATTAAAATTCAGAAGAACATTTAATTAAAGGAATAAAATTGTTTATTGGAATCTCATCAAATCCCCCACCAAACAGTTCGAAATAGCTCTCATTAGGTTCGCAAAAAAAGGGTATTATGGCAGTAGTTCGCTTTTTCTTTTTACCTTCAATGTTCTATCTTCTTGCGACTTTCCTGGAAATGCTTTTCTTTCCGGTTGAAGCGTGAGAGTTGAGATTGGTGGTTTGCCCGACAACGATTTGAATGGATCACTTAATCACAAATAATAGAAACTGTATGAAAAATATCTCCCTGGTAATAGCAACGCTCTTCATCTCCGGATTGAGTTTCGGACAAAAATTAGTAGTATATAGAGAAAAGTTCAAAATAGGATTTCAAGATAGTTCAGGGAATGTTATTGTTCCTGCAAAATATAGCTTTGTGGAGAGGTTTTCAGAAGGATTAGCAGCAGTGTGCTTAAAAGACAAATGGGGATTTGTTAATCAAGCCGGGAAGGAAATAATACCCCTTAAGTATGACAATGTATGGAGTTTTTCAGATGGGTTAGCTCGTGTAGGCAAAAAAGGTCGTTACGGTTTTATTGATGTTACAGGTAAAACAATTATCCCATTAAAATATAGTAATGCATTGCGTTTTTCGAATGGATTTACTCAAGTGGAACGAAACGGAAAATGGGGTATTATTAACCTTGCGGGAAAAGTGGTTGCTCCTTTAAAATACGATAACATAGGTGTCAGTGGATTTTATAATGGATTTGCTCTTGTTGAGAAAAATGGCAAGTGGGGATGTATTGACACAACGGGAAAAGAAGTCATTCCTGTACGCTATAATGACATTGCCTATTTTGAAGAAGGTTTTGCTGCTGTAAAAATCGGTGAGAAATGGGGATTTATAGATCAAACCGGAAAGGTGGTCATTGCCCCAAAGTACGATGAAGCTTTTTTCTTTGACAATGGACTCGCACTGGTGAAACTAGGGAAAGATTCATCCTCCGATGTAAGATATGGATTTATTGATAAAACGGGAGCGGTGGTTGTTCCGATAATTTATGATGAGGCAAAAGTCATTAGCATCAATGTAAACGGTTTGTATCCGGAAGGGGCGTGTGCCTGGCTGCGACTGGGGAATAAAAAAATATTCATTGATAAAAACGGAACGGAAATTAAGTAATAGTTTCCCAAGAAAATTGTGATAAAGACCCCCTCTAAATTCTGGTACAAGACCTGAAAATTTAAACTCACTATTTTGATTGCGCATCCAATGTTGATTTATTCTATATTTTAAAATGAAATTTGAGAAACATTTTCCGACGGAAAGATTAAAGCCCTACATCAAATATTTGGTAGTGTCGGAGAATGAATTGCAACGTGAATACAACGTATTTCCGTCCTCGGGGCTGGTAATTGGTTTCCAATACAAAGGACAGCTTGCAACGTTCAAAAATGGCAAGGAAGATAAACTGGAATCGGCAGGTATTACAGGTATTTCAGACAGTTACAAAACCTTTAAAAATTCGGTAGGCATCGGAACCATTCTGGTTTACTTTTCCGAAATCGGCTTTAGCCATTTTACTGCACATCCCGCCAATGAACTTTTTAATTTGAGCCTTTCGCTGGATGCTATTTTTAGCAAGGACAAAGTTGCGCAAGTAGAGGATGAATTGGCCATAGCCACTACCGACAGCAAGCGCATAAAAATAGTTGAACAATTCCTGATTTCGCAACTGAGGGACATTGAATCCGATAAACTGATTGTGGAAGCCGTAAAACTCATTTACCAGAGCAAGGGAACTATCCGTATCAAAGAGCTGAACGAAAAATTGTTTATCAGCCAAAGCCCGTTTGAAAAGAGATTCAGGAAAGTGGTCGGGACAACCGCCAAAAAATTCGCTTCCATTGTCCGTTTCAATGCGGTGCTAGACAATTTGGACAAGACCAAAACGCTGACTGAAATCTGTTACGAAAACAATTTCTTTGACCAGGCCCATTTCATCAAAGACTTTAAACAATTTACAGGCGATACGCCGGATAGCTTTAAACGGTTTTTGTAGAAAAACGATTTTTTACAATCAGGGGTATTTCCGTAATATCATCTTTGTACTGCAATCATAAAGCAAAAGCAATGAAGGTACAGGGAGTAAAATCTACGATCATCTTAACGGGGCTTAGCATCGTGGTTGCATGTCATACAACCAATCGTTTAACAATTAAAAAACAGGAAAAAATGTTTACAGCAGAACAAATCAAGGCAGCACACAGCAACGTAAAATCTGGTGCAGACTTCCCGGCTTATGTCAAAGAAATCAAGGCGATGGGAGTGACCTATTATGAAGCCTATGTGACAGACGGTCATATCGATTACCATGGAGCCAACGGTCATAGAACAAAAGTGCCTGCAAAATATGAGGCGATACCAATTGCCGATACCGCAAAGAGTGAAGCGTTTAAGACAGAGCTGATCGCTCATCAACAGGGCAAGACCGACTTCCTGACTTTCATTAAAATTTGTGCTGATTTTGGTATTGAAAAATGGGTAGTCTGTATGGCGAAAATGACCTGTACTTATTACGATAAGGCAGGAAACGAAATCCTGGCAGAACAAATTCCCACTAATTAATCTAAAAAACTCCTACAATCGGTTGATAGCCGCAAGAAGACTGCGCAAATCCTGCTGCACCGTTCGGACGCTTGCCTGAAGTTCGTTGTTCATATCCGATAAATGCTGAATACCTTCTTCCGAAAAGTTGCCTCCAGATCCGAAATAAAGCTGTTCATCCGACACATTGACCTGGTTGTTAAAGACGAAAATCAACCATCTTTTCCTGAGGGTTTGTATTAGGGAAAGTTCACCGTCATTACTAAACGACTTCTCGTTCATCACACGCCACAATGCAGGAGGAAATGCGGTATTGTCGTTGTTTTCCCACCAGACGTTCTTGAGAAGGCTGCGATTGATTTCCAGGGCTATTTTTTTACCCCTGGGTTTAAGCAGTAGAAAACCAAGTCCGGCGCCTGTAATACCGCCTCCGATACTAATTGCCGTATTGGCATCATTGTTTTTGATAAATGCCGTAGACAAAGTAATAGCAGCTCCGATAGCGATAGAAGCAACGGTTAGCCTGTTGTTTATTTTGTCGTTGCGGTCGCCGAGGAATTTTCCCAATTGATCAAACCGTTCCCCATTGCAGTCCAGTTCTGCTGCAACGGCATTTATTTCCGTTTGAAAGAGTAGAATCTTGTCGGTCATTTTTTGTTTCGCTTCCAATCTTTCTAAGGGAGTAGCATCAACACGTGAAAATTGAGAAATCAGTGACACCAAACCGATATGAGTAGCCAGAATATAATCGTGTTCGGATAAGCTGGAGGAAACCACCGTATCTGGAGTACCCGTTTCTACCTTCTCATCCAGATAGGGAATGTTCGGAGCACAATAGTTGTTGCTGAGAGCCGTTGTTTTGGAAGTATGTATCACTGGTGAACAAGACAGGAGCATCCCTGCCGTTATAACTGTCATTAGATATCCGATCCACTTCATCTGCTTTATTTAATCCCTTACTTTTAGTGAGATCAATAATAGGATTTTCCTTCAATAAATATCCGGTTTTAGGGCGATTTTTACAAAGTCAGCTTTAAATCCGGTTATGCAAATTGCTTTTACAAAGTAATTGCCAGGGAATAGCAGGCAGATACACGTCATTTCACAATTAATCCGTACTATTGAACCAATCCCCGTAATTCCCTATTTGTATGAGTGTAGAAGAACAAATCAAAGAACACCTTGCCGGACTGGAAGAATCGAAGCGCAGTGAAATAGAGGAAATCCAGCGGATAGCCCTGCGGGTGTCACCGGGATGCCAGGTGTGGTTCGACAACGGAAAAGACAGTGAGGGGAAAACGGTCGCCAATCCGACAATCGGGTATGGGTTCTTTACAATCCGGTATGCAAACGGAACAACCAAGGATTTCTTTCAAATCGGTTTGAGTGCAAATGCCACCGGAATTTCGGTTTACATCCTTGGTCTCAAAGACAAAACCTACCTGGCCCGGACTTTTGGAGAACAATTGGGGAAAGCGAAGGTGACCGGCTACTGCATCCGTTTCAAAAAGCTCAAAGACATTGACCTGGAAGTACTCGAAGCCGCTATCAAATTTGGGTTTGAGAACCCGGATGTTTGAGTTAAAAGATCGTTTACAGACGTGGTGTCCTTTACATTTTATAAAGCATGATTTTTAGTACAAAGCGTTGTAAATTTGATTCGATGAATTTAAACACACCCCATATCAAAGCATTCCTGGACGGCGTGGACCTGGTTTTGAACAGCAACACCTTTTTACTGGAATTGAAAGCCGATTTTACTGATGCAGAAAAAGCGACCGAAGAAGTTTCCGAATTTATCCGGTCGGGAGCATTCAAAAATCAGATCCTGAAACAGGATTTGGAACGGGGCTGGGAAAACTATCATTACCTGGGAGTTCCCGATGTGGAAGGTGATTTGTTTAAGCCAAATTTCCGGATTGAGTTGAAAGAACTGTCCAATGAAGCCTCAATCGACTATCTGCGGAATATGCTGACCATCGAGCAGAAGGAATCGGATTTTTACAGCCCTTACAGAAATCAAATGGAGAAAAACAAGGCGCAACAACTGGTGGTCAATTTTCTCCATGAATTGCTCTTACAGATGAACTGGAAACTGTTTCAGCTAAATACCGACTTTTCTTATACCCGCGAAGAAATCAGAAACGAAAATGAGATGGCTTATTTTGAAGGTGATTACGGTTCCGATAGTGCCACGTTGTTGGTCCGGGAAGATGGACGTGCATTCATCCTGCTCACCAATGGATTGGACTGATCTTTTTCTGACTGTTTCAACAAAGTGAACTTGACCGTTTCAGCAAAGTTGGTTGGAGCAAAACCGCGCAACTTTGCAGAAAAAAGAAATGAAACAAATCCATCAAATTTACGTGGACGGAGAATTTGTTACTCCGCACGGAACAGAAACATTCGATCTGATCAGCCCCTTGACAAACCTGAAAACAGGAGAAGTGGTATTGGGCGACGAAACAGATACACGCAGGGCTATCGCGGCTGCAAAAGAAGCATTCAAAACCTTTCGCAAGACAACTGTTGATGAACGAATTGCTTATCTCGGGAAATTACACGCGGCAGTCAGCAAACGGGAAGAGGAACTGGTGAAAACTATGGTCGAAGAATATGGCGGCACGCTGCAGTTCAGCAAAGCAAGTGCGCGAAATGCCATTGAATCCTTCACAAACATGATTCAGGTCTTGCAAACCTTCGAATTTCAGAAAACGGTTGGGCAGTCTCTTGTGCGCCTGGAATCGCTGGGAGTTGTCGGGATCATTACTCCCTGGAATGCCAGCAACAGCTTCATCTGTAACAAATTTGCCACAGCAGTTGCGGCAGGTTGTACGGTAGTTGTGAAACCGAGCGAACTGAGTGCAGCCCAAACACAGCTCATTGTAGAATGCTTTCACGAAGCAGGTCTTCCCAAAGGCGTGTTCAATCTGGTTAATGGTCTGGGAACAGTAGTCGGAGCTGAAATTACCAGCAACCCGGACATCGCAAAAATCTCCTTTACGGGTTCTACTTTTACCGGGAAAATCATTGCAAAAGGCGCAGTAGATACGATGAAACGCGTCACATTGGAACTTGGAGGAAAATCTCCGAACCTGATTTTGGATGATGCCGACCTGCAAACAGCAATTCCAGCAGCCGTTTTCGGTGCATATATGAACAACGGACAGGCGTGTATTGCACCAACGCGTTTATTGGTTCCGGAAAACAAACTGGATGAGGTCAACGCGCTGGCAAAAGCTGCGGTGCGGCAAGTTCAGGTCGGAAACCCGATGGATGAACAAACACACGTGGGACCGCTGGTCAGTGTCAAACAATTTGAACGGGTACAACAGTACATCCGGACAGGATTGGAAGAAGGAGCCGTTTTACTGGCTGGGGGAGGAGGAAAGCCAGAAGGGTTGGAAGCCGGCAACTTTGTTCGGGCAACGATTTTCACCAACGTCCGGAATGATATGCGCATTGCACAGGAAGAGATTTTCGGCCCGGTTCTGTCCATCATTCCATACCAAACAGAAGAAGAAGCCATTGCGATTGCAAATGACACCAATTATGGCCTGGCAGCCTACATCAGCTCCTCGGATAGAGAACGTGCAAACCGCGTAGCAGCACAAATTGACGCCGGAAGGGTGGTAATAAACGGTTTCAAACACGATCCGCAAACGCCGTTCGGTGGTTTCAAGCAATCAGGAATCGGGAGAGAATATGGAGTTTATGGCCTGGAAACATACCTGGAACCCAAAGCCGTTTTGGCGTAGTTAATGAAGGGGAATCAAGTGATCCGGATAATCCTTTTTATTTTCGCTACTTTGTAGAAAAGATAAAATGCAGGTCATTTTAGTCAGACTGATTTTGATTAAAATGATCTGCGAAATCCGCGTGATCGTTCGGCCAAGCTCACGACGAAGTCTGCGGGAAAAAATGAAAACATTTCAGGAACTAAAATTCAATCCAATGAATAACGAAGCAGCCATACTTCCGATCAATTATTCCTGCCACCTGGCAGCCTTTCGTGAAGGCGAGCAGTTTGTGCAAAGTCATTCGTTGGGAATGGTGCTTGCGGGAACCATGGAGCTGAATGATGGAGATACCAAAGAAGTCATCCGGGAAGGGGAGTTGTACTGTGTCAGGAAAAATAACCTGCTTAAGTTTGTGAAATTCCCTCCTCCGGGTGGAGAGTTCAAATCATTGAGTCTCCGTTTCGATGAACAGTTGTTACGCGATTTTAGCCGGGAATACGGATATCAGGCAGAAAACGAACCGGGGGCCGTATTCCTCAAATTAGAGGAAAACAAAACCCTGATCGCCTTCATGCAGTCCTTACTGGAACACCAGGATTTAACTGCCGATGAACAGATGCTGAAGCTGAAACAAAAAGAAGCCCTGCTTTTAGTGTTGAAGATTCATCCGGCTTTAAAAAACGGGCTGTTCGATTTTTCAGAACCGCATAAAATAGACCTGGAGAAATTCATGCAGAAAAACTATCATTTTAATGTGCAGTTGGAAAGGTTTGCCTTTCTTACGGGAAGAAGTCTTTCGACCTTTCAGCGCGATTTTGTGAAGATTTTCCACCAAACGCCCAGTCGCTGGCTGTTGCAGAAACGATTGAAAGAAGCGTATTACCTGATCCGGGAAAAAGGGAAGAAATCCTCGGATATTTACCTCGATTTGGGTTTCGAAGACCTATCCCATTTTTCATTTGTCTTCAAAAAGCAATTCGGGATTACAGCAACGGAACTCGCCAATCAAAAAGAACACTGAACGGTCAATACCGCCGGATCAGATCAAACAATTCCGTATTTTAGCGGGGACGATAATTTCCCGACCAAATGTTTGATTTCCGGTTAAAAGTGTTTCATGTGGTGGCAAAACGGCTCAATTTTACAAGAGCAGCCGAAGAATTGTTCATCACCCAGCCGGCTGTGAGTAAACACATCCACGAGATCGAAGCGTACTACCGGACCAAGCTGTTCGAACGGAACGGTACGAGGATCAAGCTGACTCCGGCGGGAAAAGTGCTGATGAAGTATACCGAACAACTGCAAAACATTTACCGGAACATCGACCTGGAACTCGGAGCGCTGTCGAAAGACGTACGTGGAGAACTGCGGATCGGGGCGAGCACGACGGTTGCAAACTACTTTCTGCCGGGCTATCTGGCCTCTTTCCGGCAAAAATACCCGGATGTAAACGTGCAGCTGACTGCTCAGAATACGGAACACATCGAAAACCTGTTGTCAGAAGGACGAATCGATGCGGGAATTGTTGAAGGGCAGTCCAAACGGCAGCACATCAAATACACGGCCCTGGTCAAAGATGAAATCGTGCTGTGTACGCGAACCAATAATCCGGCGATCCGGAAAGCGCAGATTGCCTTGTCCGAACTGGAAAAATTACCGCTTGTGGTTCGTGAACCCGGTTCAGGATCATTGGAAGTGATCATATCTGCCCTGAAAAACGCAGGTGTGAATTTCAACAGCCTGAAGATCGAAATGGAGTTGGAAAATACGGAGAGCATCAAGCAGTATCTGCTTCATTCAAATGCCTTTGCATTTCTGTCGGTGCATGCTGTTTTTGACCGCTTGAAGAGTGGTGAATTGAAAATTATGGATCTGAAAGGTCTTGAAATAGAACGCTGTTTTTACCTGATCACGCCGCAGGGAGATAATAATCCGTTACTGGAATTTTTTCACAGACACTTGTCTTCTGATAACTTGTAGTTATTGGAAATAGCCAATAGTGATTTCTTTAAACCACTGTTTCTCCTGAATTTTGCCGGAATCAAAACGATTGCATCAAGATGAACAGTAAATCAGGAATAGGTAAGAAAAATGCTTACTGGTTAAATCAAAAAGTAACAATCCGGGAAATTCTCTTTGCGGGATTGGTCGTTATCTGCCTCATGCCTTTTGTTTCTCCACCCCTGGCATTGTTACTGGGAGTGCTTACGGCACAATTGATCGGGAATCCGTTTCCGGCGCTCAATGGAAAAGCCACGCATTTGCTATTGCAGTTTTCCGTTGTGGGGCTCGGATTCGGAATGGATGCAAACCAGGCGTTTTCAGCCGGGAAGGAGGGATTTCTGTTCACGGTTGCCTCTATCTTCGGAGTGCTTTTGCTTGGATATTTGCTCGGAAAAGTCTTCCGGATCGACCCGAAAACATCCTTCCTGATTTCTTCAGGAACGGCTATCTGCGGCGGAAGTGCCATTGCAGCCGTTTCACCTGTAATCGGGGCAGAGGAGAAGCAGATCAGCGTGGCGCTCGGAACCATTTTTATCCTCAATTCGATCGCTTTGTTCCTGTTTCCCGCTATCGGGCAGATGCTGGAGTTGTCGCAGTCTCAATTCGGGATTTGGAGTGCCGTTGCGATTCAGGACACCAGTTCCGTAGTAGGTGCAGCAAGCAAATACGGGAAAGACGCTTTACAGATCGCAACGACGGTCAAACTCACCCGCGCCTTGTGGATTATCCCGGTTGCCTTGTTCAGTGCACGAATCTTCAAATCCGGAAATGCAAAGGTTCAGATTCCGTATTTCATCGGGTATTTCGTGCTGGCAATCATATTAAATACCTATGTTCCGTTTGTTCATTTGGCTGGAGACTGGATAGTTGCTCTTTCCAAAACCGGGCTCACACTCACCTTGTTCCTCATTGGTTCGGGCTTGTCGAAAGAACTGCTGAAATCCGTTGGACTGAAACCCGTTTTGCAGGGAGTACTGCTTTGGATCGCGATTTCTGCCGGAGCATTGTGGGCCGTATTAAGGTTGGTTTGATGCATCAGTCAATAAACTGCTTGCAATCTCATACCGGATGATTCGTTTTAGGGCGTTCATCTGAACAAACACCACACGATGTACCACAACGGACAGACTGGTACGTTGAACCAGGTTGTCAACCAGCGCTTCAACTTCGGATTGCAGGCGTAATTTCAAAAATGGTCACTATTCGCAAGCACCATAAACAAAGACAGACGCACGGGGAGCAACTGGTGCTTTCGTGCGTCTGATTCCTGGTCGTAAATAAAGGATTATTCTTCTTTTTTCTCCTGTTTTTTGATGCGCTTTTCATTCTTGTTAGCCCACCAGTAAAGTGGTGGAATCAGAACAGGAGCAAAGAGTAGGGTGCTCGTAAGTCCTCCGATAATTACGGTTGCCAAAGGGCGTTGTACATCCGAACCGATTCCTTTTGAAATCGCTGCCGGAATAAGTCCGAGGATTGCCAGAACCAGGATCGACAACAAGGCCCGGAGTTGTTCTTTTGCCGTATCTCCGACCATTTTCTGGCTGATTCCATTGGCGAACATGGCACGTTTCAGAGCAGAAACCAATAGTACGCCGGCCATTACGGAGATTCCGAAAATAGATACGAAACCAACACCTCCGGATACGTTGAAGTAATACCCGCGGATCAGCAGGGCAATGATTCCTCCTGCAAGGGCGAATAAGACACAACTTGCCGTAATGAGCGTGTGGCGGAAATTCTTGTAGAGCATGAACAGGAACGTAATCACCACGACCAATGTGAGTGGAATCGTCAAAGCCAATTGTTTTCCGGCACGTTCCAGGTTTTCATACTGACCACCGTAAACCAATTCATAGCTTTTCGGAATTTTGATCTGCGTTTTGATTTTCTTCTGAAGCTCTTTCACAAAACCACCCTGGTCGCGTCCGCGGATATTCGTTCTGACCGTGATCATGCGCTTGTTGTTGTAGCGGTAAATATTCGTTTGACCTTCTACAAAATTGACATCCGCCAGCTGTTCCATCGGGATCAGTGCGCCATTTACAGAAGGCACCAGCAATTTCTTAATCTCGTCAATGTTGTTCCGGAACTGAGGCAGGTAACGAATCACGATGTCGTAACGCTTGGTTCCGTCATACAAGACCGAAATCTGTTTTCCACCGATTGCCGCTTCGATCATGTTCTGGATATCGGACACATTGATTCCGTATCGGGCTGCATTTTCACGGTTTATTTTGATAGCAAGCTGTTCCTGCGTTCCTTCCTGTTCGATATTCACACCCTCGCTTCCGCTCATACCCCGTACGATGTCGGCAATACTGTCTGCTTTTTGGCGCATCATCACAAGGTCGTCGCCTACGATAGACACTGCCAGGTCGGCAGCACTTCCCGTCACGATTTCCATAACCTGGTCGATGATCGGCTGCCCGGAAGTAAATTTCACACCTGGCAATTCGCTTTCCAGGTCAGAGCGGATTAGCTTCACGAGTTCTTTTTTCGAAATGGTATCGCTCCACAAGCTGTATTCTTTTAGCCCGACAAGGATTTCATTCCGGTTGGAAGGGAACGGGTCGGTTCCGTCATCATTGCGTCCGGTTTGGGTAATTGCAAAGGCAATTTGAGGATAGCGGGTAATGATTTTTCGGATTTTCGGAGCGTATTTCGCATTTTCCTGGATGGTGATTCCAGCCGGGAAATTCCCGCGCAGGAAAATTGAACCCTCATCCAGTTCCGGCAAAAACTCCGAACCCAGTTTCATCCCGAACCCAATGAGTACCAGTACGACTCCAAACCCGATGAGTACCGTTTTTTTGTAGTGTTTCAACAACTTGTCGAGGGTTTTTGAATAACTCTTCTCCAGGAAAGAAAGCACGATGTTTTTGTGTTCTTTGAAGGATTTATCCGGACTTGAAATGGCTTTGTTGTAGACAAACGAAACCAATACCGGGATAAAAGTCAGCGCAGCAAGCATGGAACCGATCACCGCAAAAGCAAGTGTAAGTGCCATCGGGGAGAACAATTTTCCTTCCACGCGGGTCATGAGCAGGATCGGCATGTAAGCCAGGATGATGATCGTTACCGAAAAGAAGATTTCACGTCCCACTTCCTGTGCTGCGAGCAACGTAATGTGCACGATGCCGTTTTTCTTTTCTTCTATGGTAGCTGTCCGGTATTTCCGGATGAGGTGTTCCGTCATGACGACGGCTCCGTCCACGATAATTCCGAAATCGATAGCTCCCAGGGAAAGTAAGTTGGCAGGAATGCCCACGAAGCGCATGATGATAAACGCGAAAAGCAAAGAGAATGGAATGGTGAGCGCTACCACCAAGGCGCTTCGGGCACTTCCCAGGAAGAAAATAAGAATGATAATGACGATGCTGACACCTTCAAAGAGTGTTTTTCCAACCGTGTGTAACGAGTGATCGATCAGGAAGCTGCGGTCATAAAGCGGACGGAGTTTGACACCTTCCGGAAGTTCGTGCGCCTGCAAATCTGCCATGCGTTGCTTGAGTTCTTTCAATACCTCGCTTGGGTTTTCATAACGGCGCAAAAGCACAATTCCTTCCACTCCGTTATTAACATTTACGTGATCGTCCGTTACGGTATATCCCAATACCCCGCTTGGCGGCGGCGGCGTGATTTCAATGCTCGCCACATCGCGTACAAAAACCGGGATTCCGTTTTCGGATTTCAACACAATGTTTTCAATGTCTTTTTCGTTTTTGATTGCTCCAAGCCCGCGAACCGTAAATCCTTGTCCGCCGCGTTCAATGGAGTTTCCACCAGAGTTTTGGTTGTTGGTCACAATCGCGTTTTCCACTTCTGCCAGTGTGAGGTTATACCGGCGCAGTTTGTTCGGATACGTCAGGATGTGGAACTGTTTGAGTGGTCCGCCGAAAGTCACGATATCCGCAATTCCGTCGGTTTGCAAGAGGTATGGCTTGATAGTCCAGTCCTGCAAATCCCGTAATTGGGTAGGAGAGTAGGTCGGAGGAGCTTCCACCACATAGCGGAAAATCTCACCGACTGCTGTCGACATTGGAGCGAGTTCAGGTGAAACACCGTCCGGCAATTGAGCCGCTGCCAGGCGTTCCATAATCTGCTGACGCGCAAAATAATCGTCCGTTCCGTCTTTAAAGGTCAGCTGCACAACGCTCAACCCGAAAATCGTCCGGCTTCTGCGGTCGAGTACGTTCGGTGTATTTTGCAAAGCGCGTTCAATCGGAACGGTTACCTGTTGTTCCACTTCCTCAGCGGCGCGCCCCTGGTATTGTGCAACAATGATCACGTTTGTATCGGCAATGTCCGGATATGCTTCAATTTTCAACTGGGTGAAGCAGTAATAACCGGCTGCCATCAGTACAAAACTTATCGCGACTACCAGCCAGCGATTTTTGAGTGAAAATATGAGGAGGTTCTTAATCATAATCTACCACAGTTCTACTTCGTGGGTGACAATAAATCCGCCACGGTAATGTTTTCTTAATTCGGTTAATGCTTCTTTGACTTTTTTCGCTTCGTCGATAAATACGATAACCATCGGTGTTTCGTCAAATGAAAATTGCTGCGTGGGTTGCTTCAGGCGGTGATGTCTCCCGAATCCCGAATGGCCGGTAAATGCCGTTGCGCCCGCAATTCCGTGTTCGATCAGTAATTGCATAACAAACTGGTGCAGCGGATGGATTCCTCTGAGTTCATCCTGGTCAATGTAGATTTGTGCCTGTAACATACTCAACGGTTTTTATGGTTTTTGTATCAGAGTCAAGAGTCAGGACTTCCGGAGTCGAGACCTTGAGCTTTTAAACGTTTGAACTTTTTCAGTCTTTCTAATATCCGAATGACAATCCTTTCAGCTGCATCACGCCTTCCACGGCAATATTTTCGTTTGGATTCAGTCCGCCGAATACCAAAACCCGGTTTCCGATTTGCTGTCCAACCTGGATTTCCCGGCGTTCAAACGTATTGTCTGATTTCTTCACGAACACATACGATTTCCCCTGTACGGTAATCAGTGAAGCGTTGCTGATGTTGATGAAATGATCTTCGCTCAAACCGAAGGAAACGCTTGCAAACATCCCCGATTTCAACCTGTTGGTCGGGTTTTTAATGGAAATCCGCACTTTGATCATCCGGGTAATGTTGTCTACCATATCTGCAACCGCGTCAATTTTTCCCACGAAGTTTTCGTCCGGGAAGGCGGTAAATACGATATTACACGGCTGTCCTTCCTTGATTCTGCTGATCTGGTTCTCCGGAATGTCGCATACCAGGTAAGCTGTTCCCGCTTTTGCATGCTGCAGTACTTCCGGTTCAAAACCCGCCGCAATCAGTTTCGCTTCGTGCTCTACCAATGCCGCTTTTTCGTTTGCCAGGTTCGTTTGTTCCATCGACAAAGCCGTTTGTGCATTCAGCAAATCTTGTCCCGTTGCAGCTCCGTGTGCCTGTAATTCTTTCGTTCGGGATAATTCCAGCTGTCGTTGTTTGATGTTGATGTTGTTGATCTGGCTGATGTTGATGCGGTGCTGCATCAGCAGGGTGTAACTTCCCGCCAGTTCCGGGTTTTCAAACAATACAATTGCTCCTTCTCCGGAAGAAATGACCGTTGCCGAAATTTTAGCCGGAGCCGTGAACTCGGCCGTGAGGTTGTTGTTACTCACTTGTTCTGTTTTGAAAAAGGACAAGCTTCCCGGATCGGGGAACGAAATGGTTTGTCCGTTATCCGTCACAACGGGCGTGGGATCTTTTTCCTGAACCTTTTTTTCGTTGCTTCCACAAGCAGAAAGCAGTAGGAAAAGTGCCATCGTATAAGTCAGATTCTTCATTGTTATTGTGCTAATTGATTGATTAAACCTGTTGCATAAAGCAATTGAATGTAGCTTTCACGGTATTGCTGTAAAGCGTTGTAATACTGCTGTTGTGTTTCCAGCCAGCTGCGTTGTGCTTCCAGGAAATCGATGATTGTTGTTCCGCCTTTCAGGTACGCGTATTTGACGTTGTCCAGAATGGTTTCGGATTGTGATAATACGGTTTTGAAATTCTCAATATTTTTTCGCTGCAGATCGTAGCTTGCGAATGCAGTGGAGATTTCTGTCTGTAACTGCGTTTGAATGGTTGTAATGTTCTGTTCGGCCTGTTTTTCCAGTAAGTACGACTTTTTGATCTCGCCCTGGTTCCGGTTAAAGAACGGCAGATCAATCGTTGCGTAAATCCCGAAATACTGAATCGTATTCTGCGGGTTGTAGATCACACCCAACTCAGGCTGAGGAACCGCCAAACTTTTTTGCAGTTTGATATTGCTTTCGGAAACATCCAGCAGGGATTTGGCTGCCTGAATATCGCTGCGGTTTTGCAGCGATTGGCTCAGCAAACTGTCCAAATCTGTTGGAATGGCGAATAAAAATGCATCGTCCGGATCAATACTCACACTGTCCTGGGTTCCAAGCAGGAATTTCAATTCTTTTTGTCTGTTGATGAGTTCCTGTCTGGACGTTTTGTATTGAATGCCGTATTGTTTTGCCAGCAGTTCGGTGCGGAACAAATCGGTTTCGGTGATCACCTGGTTCTTGAAACGAAGCTTGTTGGTAATCACCAGGCTGTCGATGTTGTCTTTCGCCGTTTGAAGAATGTCGAGTTGTTTCTGTGCAGTCCACACTTCCATCCATTTGGCAGCAACCTGGGAGAACAGCTCACGTTCCGTTTCCGCATATTTCCGTTGAGCAAATGCCACATTTTTGTTGGCAACTTCTACTTTGTATTTGCGTTGTCCGGCAACCTGGAAAGGTTTGGTTAACTGCCACCAAATCTGCTGATTCTTCCCGTTGTACCAGTTCGAATTAGCTGGAAAATGGGAAGGTTGCCCCAATTGGAGTAACTGGTTGTTCAGGTTCAGATTCGGTCGAAGCTTGGCGCTGATGACGTCCGTTTGCGCAATTTCAACGTTGTATTGCTCCGTTTTTAAAACCGGATTGTTGTTTTTGGCAGTTTGCAATGCCTTCTGCAGGGTGTAGCTGGTTTGTGCATGCGACTGAAAGCACACCGCAAACGCGATAAACACAGGAAAAGCAGTTGTTAAATGGAGTTTCATTGCACTGATTGAATAAGTCTTTATCAGTTACAAAGTTCTGCCGGAATCATTAAAAAGACTGTTAGAGATCTGCTAGAAAAAAATTAGAATTTTATTAGAAGGGGAGGAGGTTTAGAGACAAGGCTTTTGGAGTCATGAAACAAGACCTGAAAAAGGGGGATTCGACCACCATGTTACAAATGTATAAAATGGTGTGAAAAGTCCGTTTTTACTGGGTTGTATTGTAGATATGTTCACCAAAAATTCACCAAATAAACTGACAGAATAATGGTTTCTAATTATTCAAAATAAGCTGAAAAAGCTGACTGAGCGGAGTCGAAGGCATCTTTTTCAATCCCAACCAAGCTGCGGCAGTTCCAGTGAAAAAGTCGTTCCTGCTCCCTGTTTGGAAGTAACGGAAATCGTTCCGTGGTGCAGCAAAACAATTTTCTCCGTCAATGAAAGCCCGATTCCGTTTCCTTCCGCGAACTTCTTGTTGTCGCCCCGGTAGAAAGGAAGGAAGATGTTTTTCAGATCGTCTTCCGAAATCCCGATTCCGTTGTCGGAAAACTGGAGCAGGATTTTCTCTTCCCGGAAAGAGATTGAAACAACCGACTGCTTATCGGCGGAGAACTTACACCCGTTCTCAAACAGGTTCACAAAAGCAACCTTCAATAGGTATTCGTTTCCTTTAACAGAAACCAGATCGTCGTCTTCCGCTTTCAGGAACTCAGCATCGAAATGGATGTCAATTTTATAATCCGGGTTTCCCTGCTGCACCTGCTGGCGGGCATCCAATAAAATTTCATCGATGCGGATCGTTTTAAAGGCAATTTCGGAAGGATCGTAGCTTGCTTTGGCCAAATCGAGCAGGCTGTTGGAAAGACGAACCAGTCTTTTGGCATCATTCAGCGCATTTTCGATCGCCGTCTTGTATTCCTCGGTAGTACGATCCTTATGTGTAGACAATTCCAGCTCTGTGATAATCGCTGCAAGCGGAGTACGCAGTTCATGCGAAATATTGGAAACGAAGTGCTTCTGTGCATCAAAGGAATTTTCCAGTCGCACGAGCATCTCATTGAAGGTACTGGCTAATCCGGATAATTCGTCTTTGCTTCCGTTTACCGCCAGGCGCAGATCGAGGTTGGTAGCCGAAATCAGTTTGGCGCGCTCCGTCATTTCTTTCACCGGTTCGAAGGCCTTTTTGGAAAAGAACCTGCCTGCAATGTAAATGAACAAAACGGAAATAATGAAGACAATGACGATTGTTCGGAATAAACTGTGGAGCTTTTTGTAGCCGTAATGATCCACGGAAGTGGCCGTGAGAATATAGTCTTTTCCGTTGAAAACATAACGCAATCCCACAACCTGCCAGTCGTCCTGGTAAAACCCGATTTTCCCTTTGTGGTAAATCTCCCGGATCATTTTAGGAGTTTCCTTCACGAAGTCAATATCCGCTGCATCGTGATAGAGCAGGTTGAAGTGACTGTCGTAAATGGCAACTTCCACTTCGTTCATAATCTGCCTGTTGCTCCGGTAAATGTCCTGCAAGGTTTGATTTTTAATATCGGCATTGAAAAACAGGTTTGCCTTGGTCAATGCTTCCTTTTTAAGCAGGGAATAGAATTCCCGTTCGCGGTTTTTTTTCGCGGAATAGTAAATAATGTAGGCAAAAGCCAGCAGGATTGTCGCTGTAATGATCGTAAACAGCAGGGTTAATCGTGTTCTTATTTTCATTCCGTTTTCAAAATAAATCCCATTCCCGATTTGGTGTGGATGAGTTTCTTCTCAAAATTCTTCTCGATCTTCTTTCTCAGGTAATTGATATACACATCGATGAAATTGGTTCCGGTGTCGAAATGCGTATCCCATACCTTTTCGGCAATTTCTACCCGTGAGAGTACGCGCTCGGGGTTTTGCATCATATACATCAACAAGTTGAATTCTTTGGGGGTGAGGCTGATTTCCAGTCCGCTTCGTTTAACGATTTTAGTGTGCAGGTTCATTTCCAAATCGTCATACTTCAGGATGTTTCCGGTTGTATTGGCGCTTGTTTTGGAATGGCGTTTGAGCAAAGCACGAATCCGGGCAAGTAATTCCCGCATTTCGAATGGCTTCACCAGATAATCGTCTGCACCGGCATCAAATCCTTCTATTTTGTCGTCAGTTGTTCCCAAAGCGGTGAGCATAATAATCGGGGTGTCCGGTTTGCTTTGCCGGATTTCCTTGCAGACATCCAGTCCGTCTATTTTGGGAAGAATGATATCTGTAATGATCAGGTCGTAGTCGTTTTGCAATGCGAGTTTCTTCCCGGAAAGTCCGTCATAGGCCAAAGCAAGTTCAAACCCCTGTTCCTGGAGCCCGCGCTGGATGAGTTCAGCCACCCGCAAATCGTCTTCGATGATCAAAATATGCATGATCACAAAGGTATCAATTCACGGTTCACTTCGTCGAAAGAAACAAAAAAATGCACCCGAACGAATTCAGGATCAGACCGGATTACCCGGTCTGGTGGAGTTGCTGATCGGAAATAGTACCGGAATAACTCATTACAGGCATGATCCGGATCACGTGATCCAAATTCCGCAAGCGTGGAAAATCTGCCAGGTTTTTGTCTCCGTAGCGGTCAATGACCGACTGGTGAAGGAATTCCCGGGTGTGCAAATCGCCGCTGGTTTCCGGAATTTTATAGAACAGATTAAACAAGATGCGCTTCCAGAAAGGAACAGCCGTTTTCCGGTTGTCGATGATCCGGTAATACTTCGGAAAGAGTTTGTACATACCGGTTCTGGACTCATTTTTGAGGCTTTTGGCATAGACTGATAATTCGTCCGGAGTGACCTGGTGGTCAACGATTAATCCATGTTCTCTGGCCCTGGTGATCAGGTAGTTCAGCGGAATATGGAAAAGGTCTCCTGTGTGGTAACCGCCGCCGACATCGCTGTGAACGCCGCAAAACCACACCTGTTCCAGTTTTTGGTCTTTAAACTTGTCCGAAGTTTCCTGCTGCCAGAGCGTAGGGGCAAAAAACACTCTTTTTTCATCGATTGCCAGTGCGTGATAGGCGTTTTGAATAATGGCGCTCAGTTTTACATCGTGGAAACGGTGACTTTTGGTACCGAAACGACCAATTTTAAACGGAATCCCGAGCGATCCAACAGTATCCCAAACGCCGATAAACTTGATGGGAGTCTGCTCCAGCGGAAAGGAAAAATGATTCCGGAAAAACTTTGATTCCCCGCTTTCCGGGTGGTGTTTCCGGTTCCGGCTCCGGTAGATGAAAAAAGCGCGTTCTGCTTTGGAAATGAAATCGCTTTTCAGGATCCCACAATTGCGGATTAGCCCCGCAAGACTCCGGACAGTATATGCGCCTCTGCTGAACCCGAACAGGAAAATCTCCGTCCCCGGTGTATACCGTTCGATGATGAATTTGTAGAGTTCCAGGATGTTGTCGTCGATCCCTTTCCCGGTAAAGCCTCCGAGGAATTTGTCTTTGCTGTCGCCTGTACCGACTCCTTCGTGATAATAAACGGATTGAACATCGCCATTCGGGCAGTTTTCTTTGACTGTATGGACAAAACTCTTGAAAACATTAGTCTGAGCGAGATGCACTCCGTCTTTGTTTGCCGATGAATTCCAGGTTCCATCGGCAAAAATGACGATTCGTTTTTGCATGTGATTGATTTTGGTGGTTTAGTGGATGTTATTTTCGGATGATTTTAGCTGCTTCGAAGTGCATTCCGTCCGGCCTGCTGAAATGTCCGCCCCAGTAGAAGCCCCATTTGTTGGCAATCGGAACAAGTTCCCGCACCGAACCGGTTTGCCCCACCTGAGCTGGCGTTCTTCCCAGTCCGTTCCAAGGCACATTGATGTCGAATGCTGTTCCGTAGGAATGATTGGAAAGCACCGTTTTACTTCCTCTCACGAAACGCGGTACATATGACCCCGCATAGGATTTTACCAGGTGGAGCAGGCCTTTTTGTTCGATTTCGATGAAAAATTGCTGCAGTTGGTATGCGCAGTCTTTGTGAAAACGCATGCTGCCGTACTTCCCGTTTGTTGCTGTTGCAAGTTGTGGAATAGGTACGGAAATGATGTGGTCTTTCTCAAACGAATTGGTGATGACGATTCCTTCCGGGTTACTGGCTGTTGGTTTGGCTTTGAAGGTTATTTTTCCAAACACAGCTTCCCGCTGGGCGTTTGAGACCAATGGCGGAAAAGCCGGTTTTTCGGGGAAATTGAACGATACCGCAACGGGAACGGAGTCATCTGAAATTTGAAGGTCAAAACCCAGTGAAACGGCCTTGGCCCATGTCGTTGGCCCGACGATTCCATCCGTTTGTAATTTGTACTTCAGCTGAAAGTTTTTGGTTGCATGGAGTGTTTTGGTTCCGAAATCGTCATCAATGGTACTTTGATACAATTTCAGACCTCTTAAAAATGTCTGCCAGTCTCCGACCAGCTCATTTTTCAACCCTTTTCTAAGGACGATTAATTTTTTCATTGTTTGCAGGTGATTATAAAATGATATTATTGGGGCCAAACGGCACGAAACAACTCATTCTGATTTAAGGTCATAACGAAAAAAACGATGAATCATTTTGGATGGAGTTGTGTTTTTGACGGTGGTGATTTCAAAAATGATTCATCCGGACATGAAATTCAGCGATAGTGATGTTTCGCAACTCTAAGATACGAAAAAGAATGATTGGTTGTATCTTCTTATGCGTAAAAAGACATCAGTTAGTGATTAAAAACAGGTCAATAATTGATTTGTCGTGTATTTTCAAGGGGTGTAGGAATATCTGTGTTAAGGAATTCTGAAAGATGAATTTATTTAAAAATAAAAACGGGCATTTTAACAAATTTTCACTTTCTTTGCTTCATCAGACTATAACTATTTTAAATCGGAACAACCCTTGGCCACAAGAATCCTGTTTATTTTCACCTTATTCTCTCATGTACTGTTTGCTCAGGATGTGGAGAAGCTGGCTTCGGATGCCAAAAATCTGTTGAAGCAGGATCCATTGCTGATCAGCGGAGGTTTGAATGCATCGATGGTATTTTACGATGCGAAGGGGATGCAGATGAACCGTGATCCGTTCTACTGGTCGTTGAACGGGAATATGAACCTGAGCCTTTATGGAAAAATTTCGTGCCCGCTTTCTTTTACATTAACGCAACAAGATAAACAGTTCTCAAACGGATTGGATCGCTTTAACCAGCCTTTCAACCAGTTTGGAATCAGTCCACACTACAAATGGCTCACGGTGCATGCCGGCTACCGCACGATGGAATTCAGCGAATACTCCCTGAGCGGAGCCATGTTCCTGGGGGGCGGTGTGGAAATAGCACCAACGAAAGGAATTGTATCGGGGAGTGTGGCATTCGGCCGTTTTCTGAGAGCTATTCCGACGGGTGGAATTGACGGTGTTTCCGTTTCCCTGCCTTCCTACGAACGATGGGGCGGAGCGGCAAAACTCAAAGTGGGAAAAGACAAGAACTTCATCGAGTTCATTTACTTTAAAGCGACGGATAAAAAAGAATCCATTCCTTTTGATACGTCTACGAATGTACTTCCGGCAGACAACCAGATCGTGGGATTGAAATTCATGAAATCCATCGGTGAGAAACTGTCGTTTCAGGGATCATACCACTACAGCATGTTCACGCCGAATACCTATCTGCCCGTTTCCAAAATTGAGCGCTTTACGTATATCAACAAAGTTTTTTCGCCACGCGCCAATTCCCGCTTCAATGCAAGCTACAATTTCCAGGTCGATTACGAGATCAAAGGTTACCGGATCGGGGCGAAATTCAAACGCGTAGATCCTGATTATGCTTCGTTGGGTTCCGTTTTCATCACCAATGACGTGCAGGAATTTTCAGGTACGCTGGGGAAGGGATTCTTCAAAAACCGGGTGAACATCAACCTGGGAGTGGGAACCACCAGAAACAACCTTGACCGGAACCAGATTGCCACGCAGCGCCGCCTGGCATTGAACGGATCCGTGAACATGAGTTTGGTGAAAAACATGAACCTGTCCCTTTCATACAATAGTTTTTCAACGGATGTGGTAGCGATCAAAGACGTATTCTACGATTCGATCCGCTTGTCGCAGGTCAATGAAACCGGAACGATGAATATCAGCTACAACCTGGGGAAAAATATCCGCCACGTCTTCAACCTGAATACGACGTACCAGGAATCGGGAGGAAACAAGCAGGCTGCAACTTCGGTTTTCATGCTCAATCCTTCCTACAACATGAATGTGTCGAAATACAACATCGGTTTCACGGTTGCGGGAGCCTATACGGTGAGTGATGCGCTGTCTTCCCGGACGGAAAATTTCGGACCTACTTTGGGATTGAATACCTCTTTCTTCAAAAACAAACTGAAAGCCGGAGTGAACGGTTCATACCAGAGTTCCAAAATGAATAAAGTGCTTTCGAACCGGAACTATGCGGTGACTTCGTTCCTGAATTACACACTCACCAAATCACAAGCCCTGAAAGTCAATTATGCCTTTATCAACCGGGTGGCTGTGGTTGCCGGAGCACAGGATTTTATCGAAAACAGGCTCACCATTGCTTATAGCTACACATTCAACACCAGCTACCGCAAAATAAAAGAACTCATTAAAGCGAAAAAAACGGATGAATAGACTGCTTGGAATACTGTTTCTATTGGTTTCATGTTCCCTGTCTGCACAGGAGAACCGATTGGTGATGAAGCAAAACAGTCATTCGATTGAAGTGAAATGGTACTCGAAAGAGCTGATCTTTCGCGAACCGACTGTGTTGTTCCGCTCTGTCAATAACGGAGAATGGGAGAAGGTCGGTCCGGTGCAGTTTGTATTTGGTCAACAGAAACCCACAGCGGAAGAAGTCAAAGCCGATCCGGAGCTGAAAGATTTGCAGGATTTGTTTAAAAGCTCCAAAAAGCTCGACGGACTGGGCTTGCTGATCGTGACCCTGAAATCATTTAACAGCGTTCCTTTTTGCCGTTTTTTAGGAAATTATTACGAAGATACACAGGTAACGGCCGGAAATGCATACCGCTACCGCGTTGTGAAAGCAGGGCAAACCGCTTCGAATCCGCTGGCGGAATCGGTTGTGCAGGTGATGGGAGCACCAACGCTTAGTGCTCCGGTAGACAGTTTGCAGTTCAAAACCCGAAAAAGAGCCGTTGATTTCCGCTGGAAGCCGGAACCGGATCGGTATTACGGAGTAGAAGTGTACCGGTCGGAACAGCCGGACAGTATCGGGAAGTTGATGACCAAAGACCCGATTTTGATTTCGAAGGTTCAGGATCCGAACGGAAAAACCACTTACCCCGAATTCTTTTTCAGCGAAGAAAAACTGGCAGAGAAGAAAACCTATTACTACACCTTTGTGGGAGTTGGTTTCTTTGGCGAACGATTAAAAGCTTCCGCACCGTTAAAAGTGCGCATCAAAGACGAAACATTGCCGGGAGCACCGGAAAATCTTCATAAAACGGTCTACGGAAAACAAGTGCAGCTGAACTGGTTTAAAGAAACGCAGGAAAGCGATTTTGCCGGTTACCGGGTCTACCAGGGGAAGGCAAAAAACAGGGACTCAGCTCAATTTGAAATTTCAAACAAAGAGTTACTACCGTTTGCAGATTCATCTTTCCGTGCATCGGTTCCGGAATTTGGGGTGTATTTCTTCAAAGTGGCGGCAGTGGATGATGATGAAAACGAAGGTTTCTCTGCCGAATTGGTTATTGAAGTCATAGACAACGAACCTCCGTCTATTCCATTGAATGTGAAAGTGATCAGCGATACGGCCCGGTTGATCATCACCTGGGACAACAACCCGGAATCCGATATATTGGGGTATAAAATTTACCGATCGATCAAAAACGATCAAAACAACTTATCGCTGCTATCGGCAAACGTATTGAAAACGAATGTGTTTTACGATTCGCTGCCGGCAAATGCCCTGAATGCGTTTACCTATGCGGTCATTGCGCTCGATACCAGCTTAAACGAAAGTAAATTGTCGGAGCCGGCAACCAATGTGATGATTGATATTCGTCCGCCGAAACAACCATTCCTGAAACAGGTGTACCGGGAAGATGATAAAGTGGTGATCGAATGGGTGAAAAACACCGAACTGGATTTGGCGGGTTATCAGTTGTTCCGCATTTCAGAGACCGATACGAACCGTGTGCGCCTGAACAAAGACCTCGTTCCGAAAGACATTTCAAGTTACTACGACCGCACGGCAGAGCCGGGGAAATCGTATGACTATTTTATGACTGCGCTGGATATCCGGTCGAACTGTTCGAAAGAATCCAACCGGATCACAATCCGCATCAAAAGCGAAACGGCTGATGTGAAGCGCAAAGTGGAGATTTCCAAAGTGAAATACGATAAAGTTACCGGATCGGTGAAAGTTTCCTGGAAATCGAGTCCGGTAGAAGAAACGGTGAGTTATGTGCTTTTCAAGCGAACTGCCGGAACCGAATTTAAAATGCTGACCTCCCGGAGTGAGATGACTTCCTACCGGGATGAGTCTGTACAGCCTGGAGATTTAATGGAATACCAGGTGCGTATGTACAACCAGGAAGGAAAAGTAGTCAGAAGCGGGATCGTCTCGTTTTCAGTACCAGAAAAGAAAAAGAAAAAATAAAACAATCGCTATGAAAAGATCAATCGTTTTCGCTTTGTTTGCCTTGTTCACAGTAACCGGTTTGCAGGCGCAGGTAGGAATCAACACCCAAACACCTGATAGTACCGCTGCTTTGGATATTCAATCTCCATCGGGAGGAGCTAGTCAGCGCGGAGTCTTATTTCCGAGAATGACGAGTGTCCAGAGAACCGGAATGAGCAATCCTGCGCAATCTCTGTTGGTATTTGATACGGATAGTATGATGTTTTATTACTATGTAGGAACCCGATGGGTCGGTCTGGCCGCTGTTGAACCGGTAGGCTCAGCTAATTCCGGCGTTCCGAATATCAGCGGTGATTTGAAACTGAATGCAGGGACGGTTTCTGCAACAAACATTAACTCGAATACTGTCAATACCGGTCTTCTTGCGGTAAACGGGTTCTCCAATAATGCACTTGTGCCTACCGGAGCAATTATGCTTTGGAGCGGAACAACGCTCCCTGCCGGGTGGGGATTGTGCAATGGTCATTATTACGGCCCGGGAGGTTCCGAATTTGTTTCACTTCCACCATTTTTTATTCCTGATTTAATCAAGGCTCCTGATTTGAGCGGGCGTTTTGTTGTTGGCTATAACCCTGGAGCGGCGGCGACACCTGCAACGGCTCCGGCTGATGGAACAACCATCAACTACGGTCAGATCGGGAATACCGGGGGAGAAACCGGACATCAACTGACAAGTGCCGAAAGTGGTCTTCCTGCTCATAATCACAATATCAATGATCCGGGACACTACCACACGATGTACGGATATATCCAGAGTGGTGATGGTTATGCCAACGGAAATGACAATGGAGATGGTGCTTTGCAGGGAAATAACGCTGGTACAAGTACTTACTCGGCTTCAACCGGGATTTCGATTCAAAACAGTGCGACACAGGACGCTTCGCAGGTGCACGAGAACAGACCACCATATTATGTGTTAGCCTACATCATCAAACTGCCTTAACATGAACAAACAACTACTTCTATGGATGTTGTTTCTGCTGGGTGGGGGATTTTCCATCGCTCAAAACGGGTTGTTTGTCAACGACTCACTTGGCGGAATCAGGGTCATGCATAATACGTTTATCAGCATCGACGGAGACTTGCAAATGCTCAAGGCCTTCCCGAATCCACTCAATAAGATGTTTAACGGCCAGGTATACCTTACGGGAAACCTGGTGACTACCGATACGCTTTATTTTGAGCGACAAGACAGCGTGCCGGGAATCAAACCGGCGCAAATTCACTTTATCGGGAATACCGACTCCCGGATTCTGGGGACGATTCCTCCGAAACTTTCCCAGGTGATTATCAACAAATCTGCCGGGAATGTATTGGCCGAATCCGGATTTGAACTGCACGACACGATCCGTTTTCAGAGCGGAAATGTCATTATCGATACGAATGTACTGGTTGAGCTGGTCTACCACACGGGAACCAATTCCGTTGATTCCAATCCGTGGCTGATCGGGGAATCCGCCCAGCACCGGTTTACCGGGGAAGGAATGCTGCACACCACTTTTCCCATCGCCGCAGGGCATGAATTGTCGGTTGCCAATACGGGATTCTTCTTTTACGGACACCAGAGTGATACGCTGAACCTGTACCGCGGACATAAAAAAATGCTGTATGCAGGAAACGGAAGTATTGACCGCTTCTTCGACGTGGCTTTTGTCAACTCCATGCTGAATATCATCAATCACGATACGATTTCATTGAAATACCTCGGAGATGTGAACTATGCCGCGATGGGTGTTGATGCCAATCGTTTGGGAGTGTTTGTTTCCCCGCAGTTCCAGGACATGGATTTCCGGAGAATTCCCGCACAGCAATTCCCGGCACAGGATAGCGCTTCGCTCACGAACGGTGCTCATTTTGCTTTGCCGCAGGTCAATGTTTCACCGGCATTTTACCGCGTAACCTTTGCGGATACCTTGTGTAACCAAATTCCGGTTTCGGCACTTCCTGACACGATGCTGCACATTTGTGCGGGAGACAGCGCCCTGGTGCAGGTTCCGGGAGCAGGTCATCCGTACCCGGTTTATTGTTTCTGGGCAGACGGATCGCAGGCAAGCAGCCGCTATGTTCATCCGGCATCGGTTCAGCAGCAACTGATTGTGCGTTTGATCGATTCACGTGGTTGTGCGTTAACGGACACCTTGTTCATTGACAGTACGGCTTCTGCTCCTGTCGCGCATTTTACGTGGGACGATGCCTGTTTCGGGGATTCGGTGTATGTACACAATGGTTCGACGATTAATCCGGGAACGTTCACTTCTTCCTGGGCATTCGGAAACAATACCTTCCAGGTTTCTGCCGACAGTACGATCGGAATTCACTATGCAACTCCGGGAACGTATGTGGTGAGTCTTCACCTGGAATCCAACTACGGCTGTACAGCAGACACGTCTCACCAGGTCGATGTGTTTAACCTTCCGACAGCTTCCTTTACCTTAACGGAAAATTGTTTCTACGATGTTTTCCAGGCGGATGGAAGTGCTTCGACGGGAATCACGATTCCTTCTTCGTATGCAGTAACTTCTTACAACTGGTTCCTGGATAATGCATTGCTTCCAAATACCACTTCGACGTTCAATTTAACTCCTCCTGCAGTTGGAAACCACACGCTGGATTTGGTTGTTGCTGCAGGTGGCGGATGTTCGGATACGCTTCAGCAGGCATTTACGGTCTTTGCACCGGATACTGCATCGTTTACGATTTCGAATGCGTGTGCCGGGCAAACGGTAACCATTTCCAATACGTCTTTGATTCAGAACTCCGGGGCAACCTATTTCTGGACTTTCGGTGACGGAACCACTTCAACGGCGGCAACTCCGGTGAAAACGTATGCGAACCCGGGAACATATTCTGTTAAATTGATTGTATCAACGGATGCCAATTGTGCTGATACTGCGACGACCTCCGTAACGATTTACGGTCTTCCTCCGGTTTCATTCACTGCCGGGAATTCCTGTGTGTTTGTACTCAATGCTCCGATGCCGGATGTGATCGACAACAACCTCACATACTCCTGGAATTTCGGAGACGGGTATACCAGCTCGCAAATCACTCCGCAACATGCTTACGGAATTTCCGGAACCTATACGATTTCCCTCGATGTTTCCAATTCAAACGGCTGTTCAAGTCACCAGGAAGTTCCGGTAACGATTTACACTGCTCCGAATGCTTCTTTCAACAATACGACGGCTTGTCTCGGAAACGGAACGCAGTTCTATTCGAATGCATCCGGAACGGGATTGAGTTATTCCTGGAATTTCGGAGATTTGACACAGTCGGCTTTAATGAACCCGGTTCATACATACGGAACCTCCGGAAATTACCCGGTTCAGCAAATCGTGACGGATTTGAACGGCTGTTCCGATACAACAGTTCACACGGTGGTAGTCAATGCCTTGCCAAGTGTCAGCTTCGGAACCATTTCCACCTGTGGTTCACAATACGTATTGAATGCACAAAACCCGGGAAGTACTTACCTGTGGTCGCCGGGCAATCAAACCACACAGTCAATCCAGGTGCTTCAGTCCGGAACGTACTCGGTGTCCGTGACCAATGCAAACGGCTGTTCTTCTTCAGCTGCCGCAAACGTGACGCTGAACAGCATTGTTTCCCCGGATTTGGGAGCAGATACTTCCATTTGTGGTACCGTTTTGTTTGATGCGCATTACCCGGGATCAACGTATCTCTGGCAGGATGGATCAACTGCTCAGACCTTCACGGCTTCCGCTGCCGGAACTTATTGGGTTCAGGTAACGGATCAGAATGGTTGTGTGGGCGCTGATACAGTGGAGATTCAGAACGTATTTGCTGCTGCTGCTCCGAACCTGGGGCCGGATCAATTGTTGTGTTCAACCAGCCAGTCGGTGACTTTGACTCCGGGAACTTTTGCAAGTTATTCCTGGAATACCGGTTCGCAAACGCCTTCTATCCAGGTAAGCACGAGCGGTTACTACATCGTGAGTGTGACAACTGCGGATGGTTGTTCCGGGAAAGATACCGTTTCGGTACAGTTCAATAGTTCACCGGTGACTTCTCTGCCGAATAACGTAACGGGGTGTGACAATACCACATTGGTCGGAGCTTCGAATCCGGGATACCAGTATCTGTGGAACGATGGAAATACGAACCAGATCCGCACGATTTCAACATCCGGAACGTATAGCGTTATCGTGACCAACCCTTCAAACGGTTGTACATCTTACGATACCACCGTGGTGCAGATCAACCCGACTCCTGTAGTGAATTTGGGCCCTGACGCAACCGTGTGTTCCAATACACCTTTGCAATTGAATGCACCGCAGATTGCAGGAGCTTCCTATTCGTGGACTTCTTCATCGAACGCGGTGGTGAGTACCACTTCATCGTATGTTCCGACCAGCAGTGATACGTATGTAGTGACCGTGAATACACAGGGCTGTTCAGCCAGCGACGCGATTTCCGTAACGCTGCTTCCTGCGCCTTATGTACCACAGCACGCTTCGGTTTACTATATCTGCGGAACAACTCCTGTTACGCTCAACGGTAGTTTGTTCGGTCAGAATAACTGGACATCCAGTTTCGGATTGATTTCCCAACAGCAGAACCTGACCGTGTATGAAACCGGATCGTATTATTTGCAGGCGGCAGTTGCCGGTTGTCACGTAGCTGACACCTTTAAACTGGAAACCTCTCCGAGCCAGATCCAGGCGATGTACATGGTAGACAACGATACAACGAAAAACAATGCCCTGAAATTCATCGATTTGTCCGAACCGACTCCGCTGAG
Source organism: Fluviicola sp. (assembly GCF_039596355.1). GTDB lineage: Bacteria > Bacteroidota > Bacteroidia > Flavobacteriales_D > Crocinitomicaceae > Fluviicola. Next base: position 354,267 of record NZ_JBCNJW010000001.1, read on the forward strand.
CTACCACTGGGATTTCGGCGACGGAACGTTTGATACGATTCCATACCCGGTACACGAGTATTCGTTCGTAGACACCTTCTACACGAGCTTGACGGTATCGAACGGAATTTGCATCAGCACCTACCAGAAAATGGTGAATCAGAAAGACTTCATGCCGCACGATCTGAACCCGAATCCGGGGGCGTCTCTGGATTTTGACCAGGTGAATGTCTATCCGAATCCTTCATCGGGACTCCTGCATGTGGAAATCGGTCTGAACAACAAAGCCGATTTGAAAGTGGTATTGGTCAACCCGCTCGGACAGCAGTTGAAAGCAGATTTCCTGAACGAAGTAAATTCCTATTATGTGGATTACGACCTGACGGAGTTTGCCCAGGGAATGTATTATGTGCACGTAACGGCGGAAAGTCTGAAAGGAAAGATTTCACGCATGTTTAAAGTATTGAAAACGAATTATTAATTGAAATATGTTCAAACGGATTAACGTAATCGGTATTTGCTTGTTGGTTGCTTTTTATGGAAAGTCACAGCAGGTAAATACCATCAACCTCATTCATCAGCAGCCGGCCTTTTTGAATCCTGCAGGGCTGGGTATTTCCGGGAATACGGTTTTTGCCGATTACCGGAAACAATGGTCCGGATTTTCAAACGCTCCGGAACAACTGTCCTTGTTGATGGAGGGAGCATTTATGCAAAACAAAATCGGATTGGGGTTGATGGTGGAGCAGAACCAGGTGGGGATGCTGAACCGTTTTCACATCGGGGGAGGTTACCGCCACCGCTTGAAATTTTCGGATGAACATTACCTGAACCTGGGGTTACAGCTCGGAGCAGAGCGCAGTTCCATCGACTTTTCGCGCGTGCAGGCTTACGATCCTTCTGAGATTGGGGATTTGCAAAACGGGCAGTCTTCAACGGTGGCACGGGCAACGGTTGGAGCTCATTACCATGTTGCGAAGTTTGATATCGGATTGGCAGCGACGTTGTTTTTTGGGCGCAACCTGAAATTCACGAACCCGGTTACCACTGCTTCGATGTATTTTTCGAAGGTTCCGTATTACAGTTTTTACGTCAGAAGACCATTCAAATTGTCCGACAGATGGAAGTATACGCCATCCCTGATCCTGATTTCAACCCAGGGACTTCCTGCATTTATTGATCACTGTCACACCTTTGATTTCGACAACCGGATTGATTTCGGAATCGGTCACCGGCAAACGTCGAACCTGTACCTGCATGCAGGAGTGGTGTTGTGGTCGCAGATCAAAATTTCCTATGTCTACCAGCAGAATGTGTCGAGATACGCAGCGATTTTATCGAATACACACGAAGTCGGCATCCGTTTTAACCTGAAATCGCGGGAACAGGGCGTGTCGGGAACACCTTCGCGCCGTTCGGACGAAAAACTACAGGAGCAGATTGATCAGAACGAAATCCGCATCCGGGAACTGAACCGCAAACTGGATTCGCTGCAGCGCCACCTGATTGATCAGAATAACGAGATTGAATCCATTAAGAAAGAACAAATCGACAAAGGCGAACTGGAAAAACTGATCCGCGAGGTGAAAAACCAGGATTCGCTCAGTACCATCAAAGTGGCTTCCTACGAGGTAATCAACGTTCCGAATGATGTGAACCTGAACAACATGCTGGAGGATGCAAATGCTTCCTACCACATTGTGTTGGGAGCATTCCGGAATATGAACAAAGCGCAGGAACTGAAGAAACTGCTCAAACGGGATGCAGGAATCGATTCCCGCCTGATTTCCATCATTCTCTCTGACCGGACGATGTATATGGTCACTTTGAACGAGGAATACAAAGAACTGAAGAAGGCAACGAAAGATTTGCTGGCTTTCAGAAAGGAAAAGCGGGTTCAGCTTGCTAACATGATCAACGGAGAAGTGTGGATTTTAAAAATGAAGAAATAATGAAGAGCATGTTGAAAATCGTTTTCGGAATAGTGCTGCTGGTCGGTTCGATTGGCGGTGCAACTGCTCAGGCTTCGGTTGGGGGAACATTGCAAAGTCCCGACACGGCTAAATGTGTTACATCCAACTCGGGAAGCATTCAATTGACCGGGTATACCGGAAATATCATCCGCTGGGAATACAGCTACAGCGGGGGAGATCCGTGGACGCCGATTGCTCATACTTCTGCGGTATACAACTTCACGAATTTGTCGCAGTCCATTTCATTCCGCGCGATCGTCCAGGTTCCGTCCAATCTTCCGGCAACTTCTTCCGTGATCCGTGTCAATGTGTACCAAACTTCTCTGGGAGGAACGATCAGCGGTGCGGCAGAAGTATGTCAAAGTTCCAATTACGTGTATGCACTTTCCGGGAGCAGGGGAAAAGTCCTGAACTGGGATCAAAGCACGAACGGAGGCTCTACCTGGTCGGCAGTGACGCAAAGCACGGACAGTACGGTACTTTCCCGGTCATTTACTCAAAATACACTGTACAGAGCCGTACTCAAAAGCGGGGTTTGCCCAACAGTGAATTCGCCTTCATTTTCGATCACGGCATACCAGCCATCCGTGAGCGGAACGATTTCCGGAACAGACAGTGTGTGTAAAGCGGCCAATACCGTTGCGCTCAACCTGAATGCTTCCACGGGAACGCAATTCGGCTGGCAGGCTTCCGTGAACCCGAATGGACCGTGGTCTGTTACGGGAACGAATGCCACCACTTATTCAACATCCAACCTTCAGAATACGTCTTACTACCGCGTGGTGGTTCAAAACGGAACCTGTCCGGAAAGTACTTCATCCGTTTACAAAGTGGCTGTTTCCGAAGTTTCAAACGGTGGAACTCTTGCCGGAGATCAACTGATTTGTATCGGGGATTCTGTGTTGCTGACGAATGTAAACTATACGGGAGCTATTCTGAACTGGGAAAAAAGTACTACCAGCGGGTCGGGCTGGAATGCTATCGGAAACCAAACGGTTTCTTACCTGGATAACACGCCGGCTTCCGATACCTGGTACCGCACTTCGGTGAAAAACGGCGTATGTCCGGCGGTATACAGCGTGGTGAAACAAGTCACAGTTTCTCCTTTGCCCGTTCCGGATTTTTCATTTGCGAATGCCTGTTCGGGAACACTGGTTTCGTTTACCAATACAACTCCCGGGACCAATACCTATACCTGGGATTACGGAGACGGAACCGGGAATACCGTCACAAATTCCAATCATACCTTTGCCGCTGCCGGAAATTACACCGTAACACTGAATGCAGTAAACACGGCAGGATGTTCCAATTCGATTGCTCACGGAATCACCGTGTATGCGCGTCCAACGGCTAACTTCAGCACAGAAGACACCATCTGTCTGGAAGACCTGGTGGTGTTTGCAAACCTGAGTCAGAATACGCAAGGTTCGATTGTCAGCTATGCATGGAATTTCAATAACCTGGGAACTTCCAACCTGGCAAATCCAACATTCTCTCAGTTTGTGAGCGGAACAAACCCGGTAAAATTGGTTGTTACGAACTCTGCAGGTTGCGCGGACTCCATTTCGAAAGTGCTGGTTATCCGCGATAAACCGATTGCAGGATTCGAATTTCAAAATGCTTGTTTGGGGATTCCGATCACGTTCTCGAACACGTCTTACGGTGGAAATGCACAGCCGTTCTATCACTGGAATTTTGGTGACGGGCAAACTGCTGCTGCTGTGAATCCGTCGCATACTTTTGCGGCTTCCGGGAACTACAACGTTTCGTTGATTGTTTCCAACAGTTTCCAATGTGCCGATACACTGGTATTGCCGTTGAACGTATTCAACCAGCCACAGATTAACTTTACCAATAACAGCGCGTGTTTGGGAGATTCTACCTTCTTCACGCCGTCTGTGAGCGGAGTGAGTGCGTATGCAACCAGCTGGAGTTTTGGTGACGGTTTCTCCGACACGGTAAACGCTCCGGGACACGTATTCAATAATTACGGAGATTTCCAGGTGCAATTAACCGTTTTGTCTGATTCCGGATGTACACAGAGCATCGTGAAGAATGTGCAGGTGTATGCCGTTCCGAACGCGCTTTTCAACGTACAGAACGGTTGTATGCTGGATTCTCTGGTTTTCACCAACTATTCATCGGTCGCTGCCGGAACGGTTTCAGCTGCCTGGGATTTGGGGAACGGCGTTACAACAACGACCTGGAGTCCTGTGAATGCCTACAACGCAGAAGGAGTTTACCCGATCAGCCTGATTGTGACTTCCAATTTTGGATGTACCGACACGATGCTTTCCGCATTAACCATTTTTGATAAGCCGCAGGCTTCGTTTACCGCAGCCAATGTGTGTTACGGTGTAGCAGTTGATTTCCATAACAGCAGTTCGGTTTCTTACGGAATCATTTCGGGCGTGTTGTGGGATTTCGGCGACAACTCTAATTCCACGATTTACAATCCGCAGAAAGCATACCTGAACAGCGGTTCCTACAACGTGAGCCTGGTGGTTCAATCTTCCAACGGGTGTAGTGATACGGTGGTTCAAACCATTGCCGTTTACGATGCCCCGATTGCCAATTTTACAGCATACAACAGTTGTTTGGGCAGCGCCACCACTTTTGATAATACGACGATTCTCGATAACGGTTCATTCTCTTCCCTGTGGCATTTCGGAGACGGGAATACCAGTACCTCATTTGCTCCGCAATACACTTTTGGAAGTGCGGGAGTTTACGTGGCAAAACTGGTCATCACTTCCGATTTTGGTTGTATGGATTCCATCAGCCGCCCGGTGGTGGTGTACAACCTTCCTGCTGCCAATGCAGGCCCGGATGCTCAAATCGACAAAGGATACCAGGCTGTGCTCACCGGAAGCGGGGGAGTGAATTATACCTGGGCGCCGTCAAACGGGTTGCTTACTCCGACAACGGCTTCCACGCCCGCTTCACCGGATGAAACGACAACGTATGTGATGACCGTATTCGATGTCAACGGCTGTATGAATACTGATACAGTGACCGTTTACGTGGACGACAGCTATAAAGTGAAACCGTTTAATTTCCTGACTCCGGACGGAAACGGGAAAAACGATACCTGGATTGTGGAGAATATCGAGACGTATCCGTCCAACCACGTGTCCGTATTCAATGAATTGGGCCATGAGATCTGGAGTACGGATTCCTATGCCAATACCTGGGACGGAAGAAACAAAACCGGTGAGATCATCACCGACGGAACGTATTACTATATCATTACTTTCTCCGGCTCGGACAAAGTGTATAAAGGAGATCTATTACTAATCAGAAATCACCAATAATCCGATGATGTTCAAACGTTTTATCCTGGTTTTTGCGGTACTTTTCGGGTTGCAGCATGCGGCGGTTTCCCAGGTCTATCCGACCGTGGTGAGTCCGTCCATTTTGGGCCCGTGTTCCATTTATTTTGAGGATTTCTACTCGGCGATGAATCCCAAATTAAGCGTACTGCTGCAACTCAACGATATGTCAGTTGCCCAGCGGGATGTGTACCTGAAAATGAAGATTACAGGTCCGGGGTTAACGATTGCGAGTATGCCGAATTCCAGGCCTGCCGTTCCGATTACGCTGACCGCCGGAATTCCTTCTACCTTGTTCGGAGCGGATATTTCGAGTGTTTTTGATTTCAATAACCTGGTTTTCTCCGGGATTTCACGCCAGCAGCTGGAGATCAACGGGCGTTTGCCGGAAGGAGCCTACATGGTGTGTTTCACCATCATGGATTACCAGCAAAATGTACCGCTTTCGCATGAAACCTGTGTTCCGGTTCAGTTGGCATTGAGTGATCCGCCTACGATTATCAATCCGCAGTGCGGAAGCGTGATTGAACAAGTTACTCCGACCAATTTCCTGTTCAACTGGATGCTCACCAACTCCAACTCGCAGGTAGATATGAGTAATGTCAATTACCAGATCAAACTATACGAAGTAACGCCTCAGACGGCAAATCCCCAGACTGCGATCATCAACAACCAGGCATTGCAGGTGTGGGAATCGGAACTGATTCACGGATATGTGTACAATTACGGGATCACCAACCCGGCGCTGGAAGTCGGGAAGAAATACGTGTACACCGTACAGGCCATTGAAAACACTCCGAAGTCTCAGATCAAGAATAACGGGTATTCTGCTCCCTGCTGGTTTTATTTCGGTTACCCGGAAGGTGGTAAAATTGAACTCACCAAACCGGATAGTTCCTACCAGTTTAACCTGAGCGACATCGGGTTATTCGGATGGAAACGACCGAACAATGCACTTTCCGGTCAGCTGGTGTCGTATAACTACAAACTGGTGAAACTGAACAACGGGCAGTCTCCTGTGGATGCAGTGGCAAACAATCCGCTGGTGAATACCTACACGATTAACCCGACCACGGAATCAAACATTTATTATACTTTGCCCCACGCTGCGCTGAACAGCCTGGAGAAGATGAAGACTTATGCCTGGACCGTTGAGGGAAAATCAGGCATGCAGACGATTGCCAAAAGTAACATCTATACGTTTGTCGGGCCGCCTCATATCGACCGTTTCTATGCCGCGAACTTCCTGGTGAGTGTGACCCGGATTACAGCATATGACTCTGTTACGCATATCATTTCCGGAACGGGGAAAACGCTTCTGAACGGACTCAATGAATCGCCGGAGTTTGAATTTCACAACATTCAGCTGGAATCTGCCGGAAATAACCTGTGGGTGATGGTTGCCGGACAAATCAAAGACGACATTATTCTTTCCGGCTATAACCTGAATCCGAAGACGCTTACTGCCAATGGCGTGATGCGTTTTCAACCGGACAGTATTTTCATTGATGCGGAAGAACTTAGGCTGGGAGGGAAGTGTTCCCTGCAATTGCCGCTAATTACGGATAATCATGTCGTTCCGCTGATTTATTCCCGGTATACCCGTTTGGCACTCACCAATTACTCATTTATCTTGTCGTATGAGAACCTGATCGAACTGGATAATAATTACAATTTCCCGCTTCTGGAGCCTTTCGGATTCCGCTTTTTGGTCGATCAGCCGTCGAAAATCCATATCCTCCAAAGTAAGTATGAATTGTTCCTGGACGGATTTGTCGAACTGCCTTCCAAGGTGAAAGAAACAAACGGTTCGTCGGTACTCATTCCGTATCGAAGCCAGCAGCAGGTGAATTACATGGAGGAAAACAACAACTCCTTCCTGGCCGAGCAGATCGATTTTCTTGAACATGCGGATTTCGGACTGCGTGCAAAGCATTACATGATCGACCTCACGGAATTGAAATCACCGGGAGATTTGGCGGCAGACAGTTTGTGGAAAGGGGTGTATTTTTATGCCGCAGACCTGGTGATTCCTCCGAACGGGGAAGCTACCAATCAATTGCTGGCGGACGAACAATTGAATGTGTCCTTCTTCAATACCACTACCGACTCCAATTCGGTGTATGTAGATGATAACGGGTTGCAGCTGGTAGGACAAGTTCCTTTTTCTTCATCTTCAGTCTTGAAATTCAATACCTTTCCGTCTTCATCAACGAACCTGACGATTGATATCCGGGAAAACTTCTTCAATTCGGGGAAACTGGTCGGGAATATCCAGATTCCGGTGATTGACACGACGCGTTTGTTCCCATACACCATCCCGCTGACTTCCGCTGGATTTACGATCGGTAACATTGATGAATCTTTGGTGAACCTGGCATTTACATTCAATGCCGGAGGTGGCGACGAAGAACGGGTGAATATGACGATTACACGTGCTGTATTCCGCGATAAGAACCGCATCGACATGGATTTGGATGCCGTTTGGCCTCATTTCCAGACAACATTGAACAACTTACAGGGCTTCAATGCCTGGGGAAATGGAAACATCGGGTTTGATATTCCGAACGGAGCAGCTTCCCTGAATGACCAGGCCATTGCCAAAAGCGGCGATTACAACCTGGTGATCGATTACGTGGGATGCGGACGAAACCTCAATGCGTATGCCTTCGGAGTTTCTGCCAAAATGAACATGGCGGAAAACATTTCAGGTGATGACGGAGCTCCGGTGGTGAATGCATACAGTGTGTACCTGAATCCGCTGCTTTCCGGAACGTTTGTGGGGAATGCGAGTGACCCGAACAGTATTCTAAGCGGATTCAACCCGGACGGTAATTCGGGAGTTTCTCCTGCTACTGCGGCAAATGCTGCCAACCTGAACGGCGATTTGAACTATTTAAGTGACAGCCTTGGGATCAATTATTCCGATACCCTGAATCCGGGTGGAAGTTCGAATGTACTGATCTCTGAAGGAACCTACGCGCAATTGCAGCGCATCGTAGACATTGCAGAGTTCTTCGTACAGTTTATGGATTCGACGAAAGTCGGTAAAGCACAGGATTACATCACGGTTGCAAAACAGGCCTTGAATTCAGACCTGGTAAAAGGAGCTGTAAACAAGGATCCGAAGGAATTTTTAAAAGATATCCTGGAAGATGCCCTCGATGGTTTGATCAAACGCGTCAACCAGCCGATTGTAAATGCAACGCAGTACGCCACCGGGAAATTCCGGAACCTGGTTAATGATAATGTTACTGATCCGATCAATAACAAGATCGACACGATCATCAAGAAAGTCTTTACCAAGATTGAAGAGCAGGCCGCGGCATACATTGAAGACCCGGCGGCGCTGAATGTGGTGAAAAACATCATCACTTCGGCAAAAACGGCTATCAGTACCGAGATCACGCAATCGGTTCACAATTCGATCGAGAATAACGTGACGAAGAAAATCACCGACTTTATCGAGATCGGGATTGCCAAACAGGTAACGGACTTTATTTCGAAGGAAATCAAGTATGTCGGGATGGAATTCATCACCAACGGTGTCCATGCAGACATCCGGATGGATAACATTGTAAACGATGCCGGTGACCTCTTTAAAAATATCGGGGACACGATTGTGCAGGGTGTGAAAAGCATCAGCATGAAAAACATTGTCAACACGGCACAAAGCCTGGTGGAAGATGCTGTGACGGGAATTGACTGGGATGCAGTCTTGCAGAAGATCTTGAATGACGTTGCCGGTCAGGGACTCGGTTCTTTGGTCAACTCCGCATTAGGAGATGCATTGAACGGATTGGGCGGCGAAGCATTCTCTTCGTTGCTGAACAATGTGAAGTTTGATTTCTCCAACCTCGGAGAGAAAATCAAGAACGGCGATATCAAAGGAATCGTCAAGTTTGACCCGACCAATATTACGATTAAAACCAGTGCCTGTGAGATCAAAGGACAGTTGAATCACACGAAAGATGATCCGATTTACGGCGACCACTGGCGTGCCATGGTGGAAGTCAAACTACTGAAGCCGGAAAAATTAAAATCCGTGTTTATTTCAGCCTTGTTTATTACCGGGAAAACCGGGTATTCGGCTCCGGTTTCTGCAAATTACGTTTCCCCGGTTGATCCGAATGACGCGGCGGCTGTTGCTGCTCAGCAGGCAGCATTGGCGGCAGACCTTGCAGATACCACCTTGTTCAGCTACTGGTTTGCCAGCCTGGATGTGGGCGGATTGAACGTACCGTTGACGCCGATCCCTTTAGCATTGAATGGAATCGGTGGATTTGCTTACCACCACATGCAGAAAGATTCCCCGACGGCCACGCCGGTTCCGTGCAGGCGCAACAAACTCGGGTTAGGCGTGAAGTTCCAGTTCTCAGATATTCCGATGACCGGAAAAATCGTCAAACTCGACATGCAGCTTGAAGTGATTATCAACGACGGAGCCTGGGCGATGGAAATGTATACGCAAGCCAAGGTCGGGAACAAAGGAGGAAACTCCGGAAGCTTCCCGCCGATCGCTACGGCAACGGGGATCATGGGGTATTACAGTGCGCTCAAGACCTTCAAAGGAGAAATTGTTGTTACGTTCAACACTTCGCCGCTCTTGTGTGCAGGAGGTAAAATCAAATTCCATTTCGACGGATTGAACCATACGTGGTATGTGAGTGCCGGTACGCAGGCAGAACCGATTTATGCGAAACTGTTGTGTAAAGACTGGTTGTCCGTTTCAGCATTCGTTGAAGCACAAAATACCGGGTTCAAAGCCGGGTTGGACATCAATATCGATATCCAGGCAAAATCTCCATGGGTTGATTTTGGAGTGGTTGAAGTGCGCGGTACGGCAGGATTCTATTTCAAATTCAATTCATACGTAGACTTGCAGTTTGAACCGGATTTCCGACTCAACGAAGCCTATGTATATCTCGCCGCCGGAGCTTCCATTGGAATTGATTGGAAAACAGCCGTCAAGGATGGACACTTTACGATTGCAGGAATTTCCATTGCGGGGTATGTGCATTACAAATCCGTGCCGGAAGGAAACCTGAGCGGTGGATTGAGCGGTTCGGTCACAGTATTGGGAATCAGTTGTGGAATTAATTTAAATGTGAATTATGACTTGGGGAACAGATCGGATAATTCGTAACGGATTGATCGCATGCATGCTGCTGACTGCTGGATTTTCACAGGAGCTTTATGCCCAGGGAAATGTGAGTCAGTGGGTGAAAGCATATATCGGAGGAAAAGGAAAGGATCAAAAGGCCTTTAGCTCCCTGATGCAGCACAACCCATCGGCAGATGTGGTGAAAGAGGTGGCTGCTTATGTGAAAGACACCAATAACACCACGTTTGAATATGCCGTATTCCTGGTGAAGAAAATCGAGAAGCGGGTTACGGACAAACAGGCGCGAACTTCATTGGTAAGGTCGCTGCTGGATTGTGCATTGAAACAAGACGCGCAGCTCAGTAAATCCGCACTCCGGGCGATGACCATTTTTGAGAAAACCTGCTTCACCGACGGAATCAAAGAAGACATCCGGCTGATCGCTGCTCACTATCCATCCGGCCGCCAGGAAGCAATGCTGCTTTTGGGCTACGTGGGAGAATCGGGCGATATTTCCTACCTGAACGGACTGGGACGCTATACCTCTCTGAGCAAGCAGGACAAGTATTACAGACAGCTTGCACTGGCTCGTTTGAATGATGGCGATGCGGTACAGGAACTGTGTGCTCAGATTAAGGAAAAGAAGTTGAATGACGAGGTCGTGATGAACATTGTGCCGGATTTGATTTACACCCGGAACAAGAAAATCTTCGACTTGCTGGTTCAGGAGATTCTAAACGACACCCCGAATTGCCTGTCGGCAAACAACGATTCACAGCAGCTGATTTTATGCGCCTACCGGATTATGGAGCAATTGTCGGGGAAAATCGTCGGGTTTCCCGTTCAGACAGATCGTTCGGGAGAAATCGCCGGAGATTATGCCGCTGCTTTGGAGCAGGCGCGAAAATGGATTGTAAGTACCAAACTGGAGTATTCTATTAACACGAATTACTATTAATTAACCGAACATGAAAAAGTTTCTGATATTCATCATTCTGATGGCATTTACAGCATTTCAGAGTGAGGCGCAGGATACCACCACTGCTCAGAATAATTATTTCCTGGAATTTGTCAAGAAGGTTTATTTCAACCCGACGGTTTTCCTGCGAACACAGAATTTCCGTGAAAGCACCAAGGTTAGGGCGCTGGTACTTCCGGATTTGAACGGTTCCGAAGCCAATACGATTACCGGTTTTGAAAAAGCCATGCAGAAGATTATCCGCTTCCTGATCGAAGGAGACGATAAGGGTTCGGTGCGCTTCTATTTTGACATGCATAACGGCACGGCTCCTTTTTCGTTTGTTCCTTCAGACGAATTGAAGTGTAAATTCCGGAATGCCGATGTGGATAGTATCACCAAACGTTTGAATGCTCCTTTTGCAGGGGCAAACTTCAACCTCAACAGCCACATATTGTTCGAAACGGCGATTGATAAGGCATTGAATTACATTTCCGTGTGTTTGCAGAACAATACGTTTGAATGTGGCGATCAGGCCGATAACCAGACGACTGAGATCAATACGAAACCGTTGTCAATTGGTCTTTACAATACTACGGGATCGAAATTCGACGTGGATGTCAAGCAATTTACCCAGCTGGAATCCTTCTACGCCAAAGCCTACGACGTTTTTACCCAGCAGGATTGGTACGCCCCGGCGAAAGTACTTGTCAGCGGAGCCGATGCGGATGAACCGATGGTGCTGGCGCTCAACAGGCATGAATCCTTGTTCAAGAAGGAAAACCTGATGATCAAGGTGCTCTACAATAATTCCGTACTTCCGGTTCTTGCTGGAAGCACCAATGATTCGATCCGCTTTAAGATTCCGAAAGACCTTCCCGTAGGAAACCCGGTGGAAGTGGTGGTCACCTACAAAAGTCCGGTAGATAGCATGACCTACACGGTTGGTTTCTTCATGGTTCAGGTGATGGAAAAGCAGACCATCAAAGTGAATTTGGTGGCGGCTAATGGCTTCAACCTGGCAGGAAGCAAAGCCCAGATCGAAGCCGAACTGAAGAAAATCTACGATCCGGTTGGGATTACTTTTGAAATTGCCGAGAAATCCCTCATCCCGGAAAGTGATTGGAAAACTACTATCGAAATCGGAAGCAGCGGTTTGTTGTCGAATTATCCTCCGGACCTGCGCGATTGGGTAAATGGCGTTCAGGACATCGCAGACTACGATAAAGATGAGTATTACCTTGTTTATGGTTTGTCTACTTCAGAACAACTCGGCTACATGCCGCGTGCGCGTAATATCGGGTTCATTTTCTCCGGCGCTTCGAATCTGGGTGAGACATCTGCTCACGAGTTAGGTCACGGAATCTTCCACCTGCGCCACATTTTCGCAGATGAGGAGCTGGGTGCGAATGGGATGTATGGCACCAGAAATGTGATGGATTATAAAGATGGCGAAACAATCAAATTACGCGATTTATATGCTCATCAATGGCAATTTATCGCAGATCCTGCATTTGTGAGTTGGTTTAGCGGGGATGATGAGGAAGCATTGAGTGCCAATATGATCTACAGCGCGATAGATGATACAACTACAAGTACCTCCTTGAGTCCGGCATCCAGTGCAATGACTTCCATTTATCTTGGAGGACTTGATCAGGATATTATCCTTAAAATTTCAGAGGATCAATACGTCAAATTTAAGGCGAGTGAAGTTAGTGATAAAACAGCCGTATTTTATGGAGAGGTAATAATCCGATTTGAATCTAACGGTTTACAAATGAAGCCCACAGGATCCAGTTATACTACCTCAAAAGAAAAAGTCGCGTATTATAACGGGCCTTCGTCAGTGTTCTTTTGTGAAAGCTGTAGTGACCGTACTTACAATATCTATACCCATTCGGATACCAAGAAGGAGATTAAATTGATTGCAAAATATTCTCCGAATGATATTCTTCCGGTTTTTGTCGACTGTGAAAATGTTCCCGGCTATTATTACCCGGAAAATTCACAATTGGTTATCAGATATCCGGTATGTCCTCCTTCAGGTCAAATTGCTTTAAAAGACCCGGATGAGATGCCTATTCCACATAACTGGAAATTTACCGATGCAGACGGGAAACGATGTGTAAGTTTTGTGTGTCCGGATAAGCGCATCATCAAATTGGATGTGAACAAGATCAAAAAGGCAAGGTTCACAGCCGGACTAAAAAACGATTACAATCTGGAAACTCTTGCGGATGGTTTCCTATCTAATTTCGTTTATGATAACGGAAGCGGGGAGAAAACGTATAAAGCGAAAATCGAAAACCAAGTGTTCAAGGGATATGTTTGTAATTCGGAAATGTTCGAAGACTATCTGCCTTTAAAAGACAATGAGTTTGCAGTGATGTTGCTGCCGTTTGGAGTAGAGCGCATACCGTATAAAATCAAATATTGGGGGAATGCATCTGCTTATTCGGGTAGGGGAAGTACCAAAGTGGTGGAAGTTTTGGGAAGTGATTTGACACTTTCAGCAGAGGGAAGCCATTTTATGAATCTCAAACTAACAGCTTATTCCAATCACATTGAACGGATTGGAACCGAGACATATTATTTGGATGAATCCAAGTATGGAATGAATACATACGGGGCATCAGTCTTTGATTATCTCAGTACATCAGATTACAGTAAGATCAATGATTTTTATTGGTTTATATCAAAAATCAGCCAGCTAAAATCAAAATATCCGCTTTTATATCCCCGAATGACTAAGAGAGGGCTTCTTCAGTGGGACGGATGGACCGAAGTAGCAACTTATACAACTCTGGTGACTAATATGGGAAGCATAGCACTCAATTGGATCGAATCAGATACTTTAACCAATAATCCTGTAGAAAGCTATTTCCTGACAACAGACGGCCTTGTTGCCGGATATTTTGATTACATATATACTGAAATGGGGTGGGGAGATTTCACTCAAAACCCAAAAGAAAAATTTTACCTGGGGAAATTTTACAAGTATTTTAAACGGTTGGTTCGTGCAAATAAATTGCTGAGTCAGGAGTACATCAACACCATTAAAAGCGAGGATTGCACGGGGTCAAAAACAGCTTCGATATATCATAACGGAGCAGCGTTAAACACCACACAAATCTATAATGCGATTTCATCGATGTCGGTGGCGGAGTTGGAAGGATTATGTAATACAACCAGGACCAGGTTGATCAGACACCTGATTTATCCGGGGATGGAAAATATGTGGTTAGTTACCAATGGGTTGGAAAAAATAGTTATTCATATTTTGGATAATACTCCTGAAATTCAACAGGCAGACTTGTTGAATAACTTATGTACGGTTAAGTATGATGATGAACTTCTTATTCAAACCATGGCGGATGCCATTGATGATGAAACATGTTTTTGGGGAGACGATTACTTCTCGGAGATGGTTAAATGGGTTACAAAAGCATATAGCAAATACCAGGGAAATCAACTAAAAAACAGGTATGAGACAAATCAATGTACTCAGAGTGATTTGGAGACATTAAAAAAACGTATTTGTGTATATAATTATGCCGGTTTCGTGAAGCGTCTCGGAAAAGGTATCTGGTACACTGTTTGTTCAGATTTGGGGCTGACGAGCGCAGGTCCCAATCCGGTAAGTGATTTCCTGGTACCGAATCCGGATAAGATGACAGAGGTTGAATTTACTCCCAATGATCAAATTAAGTTCAAGAACTACTCTGAAATGTGTTTTTCAAATGTAGGAACTGCGGAAATTCGGTATTTGGATCCGATGGAGCCTGTTTTTATCGATGACAAGGGAAATTTGATGGACGCTTATTCCGAGACAAAAGGAGTTCTCATGCCTGCAGTTGCATTATATTTCATTGAACAGGCGGCCGAATCCAGAACAACCGTTGCGATCATACAAACTGTGGTCGATGTTGCTACATTCATTATTCCCGGAGCCGGACCGATCAAATTATTGACCTATGCGGATAAATTAAGCACTGTTGCGAGTTTAACATCCGCTTATTTTGAAGACGATAATCCTCAATTAGCTCAAACCCTGGGGATCTTTTCTGCGGTGCTTGGATTTGCAGATTTTGCAAATACTCCCAATGTAGCAGCGAAGTTTGAGAAGTTTCAGGATTTTTCGACCAATTCTCAGAAAGCACTGATTTCTGTAAAAGCGAGCAATATGTCATCTGTTTCCCAGGAAAGTAAATTGGATAATTTATTGAAAAAGTTTGAAGATAATGATCCTGAATTGATGGCGGCATTGGCAGACAACAAGTCTAAAGAATTCGCAAAACGTGCCCTGGTTGTGGAAGAGAGTGCAGCTATTTCTAATCCAGCGATCAAAAGCCGTATCCGAAAAGTAATCAACAGCCTGGATAATCTGGGACCTTATGCAAACCATTCTTTCTATAGTGCATTGAGTAATAAATTGTCTTCTTATTGGGGGAAAACACAGACTACAGTAGGGAAGTTGTATAAAAAAGCAAATTCAACCCAAAGTGCAGATTTAGTGGCAGAAATTACGACTCAGGGAGATCTCGTTATTTACCAGAATAAAGTGGCTACAACCTGGTCTGAAATCAGAGGAAGCGAATGTGTGGATATTTTACCTGCAAGTTCTTATAAATTGAAGAACGGAACGACGCTGTCTGGCGATCAGTTATCGGATTTGACTATTTACAGAAAAAATAATGAACTGATTTGTACTACTACGGGTAATTGCTTTCCTGCCGGAACAAAAGTAATCCTGGGGGATGGAAGAGTTATTGATATACAGAATATCCAGGTTGGAGATGTTGTCGCATCATTCCAGGAGTCAAATCAAACATTTACGAACAATAAAGTTGTTCAGTTGTTTAAAAGAACGACAACACAGCTAACGAGAATCGTAACAACGAAAGATACGATTTGGGCTACTCCGGAACACCCTTTTTATACTGCAAAGGGCTGGATCAATGCAGGGGCTCTTGTATCCGGAGCTCTTCTGCAAACAGTCAATGGTCAAATCCCTGTTACAGCAGCTCATACAATTGATTCCAATTGTGTTGTTTACAATTTTGAAGTAGAAAATACGCATACGTATTTAATTGGAAATGGAGCTTATTTAGTTCACAACACATGTGCTTATAGAAAACAACTGTTGGATGACGGATTGGATCCAGCCAAGGTTACCCGTTTGCAGGAATTGGAAAGTACCAACGCTGCTTTATATGCACAAATAAAGGAAGCAAATCTAAGTGTCTCGAAAGTTTCAGACTTTTTGGATGATTTTGGGACGGATGCTGTTTTACTTAGTAAGTTTGAGAATGGAACAACATCAGTAAAGTCCTGGGAGGCACTAGCTGAGAGTAGTATACTTAGAAAAGACTTGGATGCATTGACCAAAATGACTTCTTTACAAAAGAAGGGGTTGACATATGAACAAGTCAGAAATATTGGTAAAATTGGAGATAAGAAAGCAATAGATATTGCAAATAATTTTACAAACAAAACAACAGAACTTAATGATGGGCTTGATTTGTTAATTAAGAATACATTTGCTGCAGTTCAAAGGACCGAGTTAGATAACTGGTATAATACTTTTGGTGTACGTAAGGATTTAGTAACGATGCTTGATAAATTATCTACAACAAATAAATTGGAGGATCCAGGTTCTATTTTGATATTTTTTAATTCCCAGTTGACTAAGCGGTTCGATAACCCAGGATATGTAGCACAATTAGAAGAAGCAATTGCAAAAATTGACGCCGGATCCATTGTTCGGCTTGAATCTGGAGGTCTTGATATCATAGATGTCACTAACTTAAAAGCATTTGAATACAAAGCATTTACTTCTGCTGATTTAGCAAAGCTTAACGATAATTTAAAGAGTGCAGCAGAACAATTGAGTCAAGCTCAATCGATAAACAATTACTCAAAAATTGCAAAGGTCAAAGTTTTAAATTCTGCGAACCCTGCTTATTCAATGAGCAATACAAATTTACTTGCGAATCTTCAAAATTACTTGAATAATAATCTTACAAACACTGTCGGAAATAATTTGAGAGCCTTAAATGAAATTCAAATCGTAAACGCTGGAGGTAATATTCTCCGTTGTAAAATTGAAAATAATATTGTGATATTAATTCCGTAATTACATATGAAAAAGTACTTCTGGAAAAAGGAAATAGATAATTATTACGCTTTTTGGTATACGATAAAGCTAACTGTAAAGCATTCTGATTTTTCGAAAAAAATATTGGATTTGGATCATTGGTTTCTTTCGATAGGAGCAAAATATGAACTATTTAAACTCGAAGATCAGGATTTGATAGAAGAGTATGTAAAACGTAGACAAAATTGTTTTTTTAACCGTAATCGTGA
Organism: Fluviicola sp.; assembly: GCF_039596355.1. Taxonomy (GTDB): domain Bacteria; phylum Bacteroidota; class Bacteroidia; order Flavobacteriales_D; family Crocinitomicaceae; genus Fluviicola. The sequence continues at coordinate 371,979 of NZ_JBCNJW010000001.1, forward strand.
GTGGTTAGGTTTACTGGATTTTGAGCAATTTCCGGATACTTCCCTGGAAAAAATGGTCATTGCACTACCGGATTGTAATGGTAAGCTTGAGTTTTATCCACAAGGATTTTCTAGTTATTTATATATCCATCCTGGGATCATTGATAGTAATTATAATGAACTTTCCCAATTAAGTAATTGGGAGAGACAAATAACCGTTTCAATAGCTTCCCGAAGTACTATTTGGAATGACAAAATTATATATGGTACGGATGAAAATAACAACCCGGTTAACTTTGAACCTCCTATAGATAACCTGTTTTATGCTTATCGAATTACTCCCCGGTTTAATAGTTTTTTAAGAGATCTAAAAATGAAAATTGAAGAACTTGGAGGGGCAATTGTTTTGGATGATGAACATCATGAGGACGTTACTGAAGATGGAATTTTATTAAATGGAAATATCGTTTATCAGGAAGATATAAATGCAGGAAGGGTGTTGTTCCCTTTATGACAAGGAATCACTAGCAAACATTTGAATTTCAAAAAAAAGAATTATAGATTTCTGTAATCATAAGATGACTGTACTACATCAATCAAAGTGTTTACATTAATCATTTGGATGAAACGCCAACAAATACCGGTCAATATACAACTGGCGATCCTTCAGTTTGTACTGCTGGATGTAGCGCGGGTGATCCAGTACGGTTAGTTGGTCGAACAACTTTTCGCGGGCATTGAGTTTTCGGAGAAAATCGGCATTTTTTTTGCCTAAAACAAACACTTCCGATGTGTCGAGTCCCAGGCTGATGTGCTTTTTTAACGAATCGACCATAAACTCTTTGACCTGTTCAAACAAAGCGGGGTCATCGTAATAGTTGGCGTTGAGCCATTTCCTGTCCGGTGTTTCCCGCACAATGGCAAGCGGAAAAGGGGAGTTGATGTAGAATTCCTTGTAGAAATCAACCGGACCGCCGAAAGCAGCAATCAGGTCGTAGATAAAAACAGAAGAAACCTCGTGGGTGTAGGCAGATTCCATTTTGATGCCGCAAACTTGCTCCAGCCGCTTGGTGTCCGTAAAAGGTACTCCGGTTACACCGGCTCCGTTCCGGCTCGGATTAATCCCGATAATGAACCGCCGCTGATTGGAGTCGTTGTAGTATTTCTGGTAGAACTGTTTCATGACCACCATGGTTTCCGGATTGTCGAGGTAGGGATTCATAACCTGGAATCCCGCAGGTAATTTTCCGGAATAATGTAGCTGGCGGTTAAATTCAATGACTTTATCTGCAAATACCTGGGACATAAATTGAGTGTTGTATGAAGTGTAAAGAGAACTGCTTAGGAGGATTCCGGAGTTGAAATTGGCAAATTTTCACCGGATTTCCGAAGAATGGATGTGTTTCTGTTTCAAAAATGAGATCGTCCGCAAAGAATCGGGAAGCAAATGCTATTTTAGCAGAATCGGAAGGTATTTCCCATGACATTGAAAAAAAGAGCGTTGAATATACTGTTGTTTGCTATCGCGGCAACAACGGGATTGATGCTTGGAAAGACTGCCAGTATTTTAGCGTACATACTAAGTGATTTGTTTTCAACGCATGTTGATTCTTATGTAGTCCAGCTCGTACTTCTTGTCCTGATTGCATCTTTGTGCCGTTTTTTGGTACACCGACTGGCGTTGAGCAAGAAAATCATTATCCTCCTGATCCTGGTTTTTCTCGTTTTTTCCGTACTGCATTCCCGGTACCAGTTTTATTATTACCACGATCATCCGGATTTTGGGGACATGAAAAATGTTCCGGAATGCATCAAAGAATCCAATTATGCTACTTTTTGGGAATATTTGAATAAGACATGTCATTTAACGATCTGGGAACTCATGCGCTCACTTTCTTACAAAGCAGGCTGCTGGCTTGTAGGTTTTTTCGGTTCCGGTTTCATTATTCGCCGCATGGAACGGAAAAAGAGTCATGCAGAACTCATCGACGAACCGGAAGAATAACCCGGAATCGGGCTGTTGGATCTTTAATTAAACGTTAATTAAACCCTGTCTTGACAAATAAGCACTATTTTTAGTGTGAAAAATTTCAAAAATAGACGTAGTATGAAAATCAAAAAAACAAGTAAAGCATTGTTGTTCCTGGCGTTTGGAATGATCACCCTGAATTCCGTTGCTCAAAAAATTACAGTACCGGCACCTAGTCCATTGCAAACAACGACACAAAAATTCGGGTTGGGTGAAATAACTGTTGAGTATTCACGCCCGGTGGCAAAAGGCCGTACGATCTTCGGAGACGTTGTTCCTTACGGAAAAGTATGGAGAACCGGGGCAAACGGTACTACGAAAATCACCTTTACAGACAACGTTAAAATCGAAGGAAAAGAAGTGAAAGCCGGTACATACGGTTTGTACTCTGTTCCGAATAAAGACTCCTGGGAAGTCATGTTGTATTCAGATTTGACCCTGAACGGAAACGTGGGAGATTACAAAACTGAAAACGAAGTAGCGCGTTTCAAAGTAAAGCCTGCTAAAACAGCTGCAAAAGTAGAATCATTTACAATCAACGTAGACAACATCCTGCCTACGGAAGCAACATTGACTATTTCATGGGAAAACACATTGGTTCCGTTGAAAATTACAACAGATATCGATGCACGCGTGATGAAAAGCATCGACGAGTCCATGAAGTCAGACAAGCCTGAATACTTCAGAGCTGCAACATACTATTTCGAAAACGGAAAAGATTTGAACCAGGCTTTGACATGGGTAAATAAAGCTACAGATGAGAATCCGAAAGCGTTTTACATGTTCCTGTTGAAAGCAAAAATCGAATATGCTTCCAAAGACAAAGCTGCCGGAAAAGCAAGTGCAGAGAAAACCATTGCATTGGCAAAAGAAGCGAAAAACGAAGATTACGTTGCTTTAGCGACTAAATTGATCGCTGATAACAAATAAGAAGATCGTAACAGATATCGAAGAGAAGTCCTGCCGTGTTTGGCGGGACTTTTTGTTTTCAGAAACCGTTGAAAAGAATCGTCTATACGTGAAATTGAACCACAAAGGCGTAAAGAACGTGAAGTTTCTTTCTGTGAACATCTATCTGCGTAATCCGCGAAATCTGCGGGAGATTTTATTCCTCCGTCACCACCTTCTGCTCTTTTACCAGTAATTGAATAAACGCGGCAATAATCAACACCAGCAAACATCCGATCACATTCAGCCACAGGAATGAAATCACGTCAATCGCATAAATCCAGATCACAATGATTTCCGTGATGATTGCACCCCAGAAAACGGCTTTTCCACCGATGCGCTTCAAGTAAAATGCCACGAGGAAAATTCCCAGGATGGTTCCGTAAAACAACGACCCGAGTACATTCACCGCTTCGATCAAACTCCCGAGTTTACTGGCAAACATCGCCGTGGCAATGGCAAACAATCCCCAGCCGAACGTGAACCAGCGGGAAGCCTTGTAATAATGGAGTTCACTCTGATCTTTCACCCACATGCGTTTGTACAAATCAATCACCGTGGTGGAGGCAAGTGAATTCAACGCAGCCGCAATACTTCCCCAGGCGGCCAGGAAAATCATCGCGATGAGCAGTCCGATCAATCCTTTTGGCAGGTTCTCGACTACGAAATACAAAAAGATGTAATTGGTATCGTTTGTATCAGCGGTCTTGTCTGCTTTTTTCATTAGCGCAACCGCATCTTCGCGTACGGTTTGGGTTTCCGTTTCCAATTGCAGTAATCCGGCCTGCAGGGTTTTGACTTGTGCCTGATCTTCGTTGTGCAGCGCTTCAGCCATCAGCGTGGTTTGCTCTTTGCGAAGCCCGTTCAGCGAGTCATTTTTAGACTGCAAACGTTGAAAATCGTGTTTGTATTCGGACTGCAATACTTTATCAACCTCTTTTTGATTGAAGAAAATCGGGGCCTGGTAGAAGAGATAGAACACAAAAACCAAACTTCCCACCAGTAGAATCAGGAACTGCATCGGAACTTTCACCAAACCGTTCATGAGCAGTCCTGTACGGCTTTCTTTGGTGTTTTTAGCCGTCAGATAGCGCCCCACCTGAGATTGGTCCGTCCCGAAGTAGGAGAGAGCCAGGAAGAATCCACCGATCAATCCGCTCCAGATATTGTATTTATCTTTCCACCATTCCGAGTCCGTGACATCGATTTTGGTTTCAATCACATTCAGTTTTCCCATTTTTCCGGCAACATGCAGTGCATCCGTAAAACTCACATCTTTCGGAAGCATATGAACCACGAGGTAACCGGCCAGGAACATCCCGATAAACACCACGATCAGCTGCTGCATTTGGGTGTACGTAACCGCTTTGGTTCCTCCCGCAACGGTATAAATGATCAGGAATCCTCCCATGACCAGGTTGGTATAATAAATGTTCCAACCGAGTAACGATGCTAAAATAATCGAAGGGGCATAGATGCTGATACCGGTTGAAAGCGCCCGCTGAACCAAAAAGAGAATGGAAGCCAGTGAACGCGTTTTCAGGTCAAAGCGCTGTTCGAGGTATTCGTAAGCGGTAAACACCTTGAGTTTGTGATAAATCGGAATAAACGTCACACACAAAACCACCATGGCGAGCGGCAACCCGAAGTAATACTGCACAAAGCGCATTCCGTCGGTGTAAGCCTGACCCGGGGCCGATAAAAAAGTAATCGCACTGGCCTGAGTTCCCATAATAGAAAGCAGGATCAACAGCCAGCTCATGGAATTACTGCTCTTGAAATAGCCGTCCAGCGTTTTTTCACTTTTACTTTTGTACAGACCGTAACCGATTACGGCCAACAAGGTAATAATGAGGACTATCCAGTCAATTCCGCTCATGAGAAGTGTTTAGTGAAGAAATAAAAGCATGCGATGAACGCTGCCAGTGCACCTATGACTCCGGCGTATGCCCAGTTCCAGTTTTTTGATTTTTCTTCGTCAGTCATGTGTTGGCTTGGATTAAATTCAAAACAATTCTTTTATTGTTCATTCGACTCTTGCAAATGCTTTATCCGGTATGTGATTTACTTGTTTTGAGGAAGACTCAGCAAATTCACAAATAAACGGTATGCTCCCGGAATTCCGGCAGGAAGCTCGCGGAAGAACACCAATCCGGTATAAACAAAGTTTCCTTTTCCATACTTGGAAATAATCAAACTTCCCTTATGAGCTTCTTCGTTTGGGTCATGCATCGAAAAAATCGTTTCGTAATGTTCGTCCAGCTGCGTGGCAAAGTAAATACCACGTTCCTGTACCCATCCTTCAAAATCTTTTTGTGTAATGACATTCGGAGTATTCAAAACCGGGTGTTTTGGATTCAGGAAATCCACTTTGGCATTATCATCCGTTACGCGGTCTCTGGAGATCGTAAAAGGATACGGACCTATTTTCGTTTCCATCGGCGCAATGCGGTTATTGGTATTGTACTGAACCACCAGGTTTCCTCCCTGTTGTACATAAGCCATCAATTTGTCGTAATAAACCGGCATGCGGTTGTTCGTGTTATATGTGCGCACACCCGTTACGATACTGGAATACACGCTCAGGTCTTCTTTTGCAAGCAATTCATCTGTCAGGATGGTCACGTCGTACCCGATTTGAGTCAGACAGGCAGGAATGTTGTCTCCCGCTCCCGGAATGTACCCGATTTTAGTTCCCGTTTTCTTCAAATCCAGGAATACGATTTTCGCCTGAGCATCCGTGAGGAAAAACTGGTAGGGGATATGATCGTATTCGATGCGGGTGATGCTTTTGGTGTAATCCGTTCCGTCAATAGTTACTGATGCCTGAAGCATTCCGTCTTTTCCGTTCTTTTCAGGAGTAAGCGTTGCTTTGATGATTTGCTCGTCGCCTTTATTTGCCAGGTGAAGCTCCGGGTTTTGAATCGTGATTTTCCAGCCTGCAGGAACCTTCACTTTCAGGGTTCCGTCTACTTTCGGCGTATTGGCTTTCACCGTGAAAGAAACTTCTTTTGCTGTTGCGGAACTGAAAACATATACGGGGTCGGAAATACTCACCGTTACCGGAGGAAGGATCTCAAACGGACGATATACTTCGCCTTTCACCGGATCCGTCGATTTAAAAACCAATGGTCGTTCAATGTTGAACTCATTTCCGTCAATGCTGATGTGATAAACCACTTTCAAAGCGTTGTTATTCTCCGGAGCACCGATCCATTCCGTGTTTTTGACAGTATACATCCCGATGCTGTGCGGTTCCGTGAGCCAGTATGGTGCAGAATAAGGAGTTGATTTGTCCAGCGTTTCCTTCTGATCAACCGTTTCCAATTTGTTTTGAGTCAGTTGTAGAGCCGTATTTTTGGTGTTTTTACCAGGAAAATCGATGGATTTGAGTTGAACAGTTCCCGGGTTGCGTTGAATGATCTGTGCTGAAATACTGATCTCGTTTCCGGGAACGGCACTGTATTCGGCAGTTGTTGCTTCCATCCACAAACCGGCACATTGGAGAATCAGCTCCTGGCAGGCTGCCGCTTTGATTGTTTTCCAATAGCGGATTGCCGGGTCTTTATCGCTCACACTTTGAATGGAACGGTAAATTGCTCCGAGTGCGGTCAGTGAGTTTTGGGGTTGCTGAGGGTTAAATTCGGTGATGCATTTGGTAATCAGTTCGTCCAGTTTGGCTGTTTCTGCAAAACGCTTCCAGGAAGTATTGATGTCTTCGAACAGGTCTTTTTCAACCGGAGCACCTTTCAGTAATTTGAAAAATTCGATGCTTTCGCCACGCTGACGGGCTGAACCGAATCCCTGGCTTTTGTGCATGGAACGGCTGTTGGCGGCAACTTCTCCGTAACTCAGTCCGAGTAAGGGATTAAAGGTTCCTACGTCCAGTTTCAATTGATCCGGGGAAGTGGTATTGTTTCCTCCGAAATTAAACGTGTTCCACAAAATGCGCTTTGCCTGCCATACCTGTGTTTCTTTGAGTTGTTCCGGGAATTTGGTCGGGTCTGCTGCCAGATCGAATGCTTCCAGTGCAAGAATGGCAGAGGCAGTGTGGTGTCCATGGCCGCCTTCACCGGTAGTTGGGAAACGGCAAATGATCACATCCGGTTTGAATCTTCTGATTGCCAGAACGACGTCTGACAGAATTTGTTCTTTTTCCCAGATGGTAAACGTTTCTTCCGGATTTTTCGAGAACCCGAAATCGTTTGCACGCGTGAAAAACTGTTCTGCTCCGTCTGTTCTGCGTGCTGCGAGTAATTCCTGTGTACGGATCAATCCCAACGCTTCGCCTTGTTCTTTCCCGATGAGGTTTTGTCCGCCGTCTCCGCGTGTTAGTGACAAATATCCGGTACGGAGGTTTTTTTCTTTTGCGAGGTAGCCGAGTAAACGCGTGTTTTCATCGTCTGGGTGGGCCGCAACGTACAAAACGGAGCCTACCGTGTTGAGTTTTTTGATTCCCTGGAGGATTTCGGCTGAATTCCATTCGGGAGAAGTTTGTGCGGTGGTGATTTTGGTAAAAGCAAGGGCTGCAATTAGAATGAAGTATTTCATAGACATAGTTTGCGACAATTAATAACGATGGCAATAATACAGGAAATCTGGCAGTAGGAGGGTGCTTAATGGGGTGTTTTAACAATTCTTTAAAGGAATCAGGTCATTTTGTGGCAGTTTTGAAGATAGGGGAGTTGGTGTGTTGCTTCAGACTAAACAATCAGAAGGATTTTGTACTTGAAATCACTCTAAAAGTCCTGCTGATACTGGGCTGTTCGCAATATCGCGAACATGCAATCGCCTCGAAGAAAATTCAAACCGTTTAGACTTCAGACTGCTTCAACGTACTCCGAATTCTATCAATGAAACTCTAAAAACCAAAAAAGGCACCCGCAGAACGGATGCCTTCTTGTAGACTATTATGACTGGGTTTGCTTATTTCCAGCCACCACCTAAAGCCTGGTACATCATAATCCAGCTGCTGAGCTGTTGTTGTTTCATTTCAATCAGCTCGAACTTGGATTCTACGGCATCGCGCTGCGTCATCAACACTTCCATGTAATCTGCCCGTGCATTGCTGAACAAATTGGTGGAAATCGTAATGGACTGCGTCAACGCCTGAACTTGCTGAGTTTTCAGCTCGTAACTCTTTTTCAGGTTACTGATCATGGAAAGCGTGTTAACCGTTTCAATGTAACCGTTTAAAATCGTTTTTTCATAATTGTAAGCCGCCTGAATCTGTTTGGCATTTGCAGAGAAGTACTTCGCTTTGATCGCATTTCTGTTGATCAGCGGAGCTACCAAATCACCTGCAATATTGTAAATCAGGGACTGTGGAGCTTTGATGAAATACTGCGCATTGAAAGCGTTGAATCCTGCACCTGCTGTTAAACGCAACGACGGATAGAAATCTGCACGTGCTGCTTTCAGGTCGAACTTCGTTGCAACCAACTCCAATTCTGCTTTGCGGATATCCGGTCTGTTTTGAAGCAACTGAGACGGAACCCCGGAGTAAATCGTGTCGGGAACCAAATCGGTGAAATTAGCCGAATTTCGCTGCACCGGCTGCGGGAATCTTCCCACCAGGAAATTGATGCGGTTTTCAGCTTCGATAATCGACTGTTTGATGTAGTACACGTGGCTTTGGTTTTTCAACACCTCCGCCTCAAACTTTTTAACCGCCAATTCCGAAACCATTCCGGCTACCTTCTGCATTTTCACGATCTGCAAGGCATCACTCTGGATGGTAATCGTTTGGTTCAGGATTTCCAGTTTGTTGTCCAAAGCAATCAGTTCGTAATACGAATTCGCGATTTCCGAAACCAGGTGCGTCACCATGAAGTTTTTACCTTCCACGGAAGCCAGGTAACGGTTTGCGGCTGCATCTCTCGAGTTGCGGAGTTTTCGCCAGATATCCACTTCCCAGGAAGCATTCACTCCGACAAGCAGGTCCGACATCGGTTCCGGGAATTCTTTCCCCGGAGCAATTTCGTTGTTTGCTTCCAAAGCTCCGTTCCGGGTGTATCTTCCGACCTTGTCAACTCCGGCGCCAACTTGCAGGTTCGCTGAAGGAAGGAATTCTCCCTTTTTGGCTCTCACTTCTGCTTTCGCAATGTTGATTTCCTGCATCATGATGTTCAACTCCTGGTTGTTTTTCAAAGCTGTATCGATCAGCGTGATCAGGTTCTGATCTTTGAAAAAATGATTCCAGGACGTCGCCGCAGAGTTCAGAGTGTCCTGCGAACCACCATAGTTCGCAGGAGTATAGGTATTTTCCGTTTTGGTAGCCAGCTTCAGGTCTTTACATCCTGCAAGCGATACCGCCAGACCGGCAATCAGAATCCAACTGCCCAATCTGTTATTAGTGCTCATTTTCTTCATTGTTTTCATCGGTTGTTGGGAAATTGTCAATTGCATGAACGAAATCTTCTGTCAAAGAACTGTCATCTTCGTTTTTAATCAGTTTTCGTCCGTCGGCAAGACTTCCGAAAATGTAGTACAATCCCGGAACAATGATTACCCCGAAAATAGTACCGAAGAACATTCCTCCGAGTGCACAGGCTCCGATCGTGCGGTTACCGATTGCTCCCGGTCCGGTTGCAACTACCAGCGGAACCAATCCCGCGATGAATGCAAAGGATGTCATCAAAATCGGACGGAAACGGACTTTCGCACCTTCGATCGCCGCTTCGAGAACGCTGATTCCTTCGTGGTGTTTCTGCATCGCAAATTCCACGATCAGGACGGCGTTCTTACCTAAGAGACCGACGAGCATGACTAATCCTACCTGAGCGTAGATGTTGTTTTCCAGTCCCATCACTTTCAGTAAGAGGAAGGAACCGAAGATTCCGGCAGGAAGCGAGAAGATTACCGCCAGCGGAATGATGAAGCTTTCATATTGCGCAGCGAGTACGAAGTAAACGAAGATCAATACGACGATGAAAATATACAACGCCTCGTTTCCACGCATTACCTCATCCTTGGATAGTCCTCCCCAGTCGATGTCATACCCTTTCGGCAAGACTTCTTTAGCAACTTCCTGTGCGGCTTTAATCGCTTCACCGGAACTGTAGCCTTTTGCAGCAGAACCACGAATGGAAGCGGTTGTATACATGTTGTAACGGTTGATCTCGTTCGCTCCCTGAGATTTTACAATCTTCATGAACGCCGAGAACGGAACCATTTCACCGCGGTCGTTTTTCACGTACAGTTTCATGATGTCTTCCGGCAATCTTCTGTATTCCGGCGATGCCTGAACGAATACCTTGAAGAAACGCTGGTACTTGATGAAACCGAGTTCGTAGGTACTACCGATGAGAATGGAGAGGGTGTTCATCGCATTTCCGATGGAAACTCCTTTCTGCATGGCCAAATCATTGTTGATCTGCAACTCGTACTGCGGATAATTCGCACTATAGAATGTAAACAAACCGGTAATTTCTTTACGCTTTCTGAGTGCGTTCATGTACTCCGTGTTCACTTTTTCCAGTTCCTTGTAATCCCCGGTGTTGGTTTTATCCAGCAACTGAAGGGTAAAACCTCCTGCCGCACCATAACCCGGTACTGCCGGCGGGTCGAAGAACTCGATGGTTGCTCCCGGAATCACTTTTGCTTTCTCTTCGAGTTCGTAAATGATTTCCTGTACATTGTGCTTCCGTTCCGACCACGGATCCAGGTTGATCAAACAGGTTCCGGCATTGGATCCGCGACCTTCTGTCAATACCTCATAACCCGCCAATGCGGAAACGGATTTGATTCCCGGCACTTTTTCGGCAATGGCCTGAAGTTTACGCGCAATATCGTTTGTTCGTTCCAGGGTAGATCCCGGAGGAGTCTGGATAATTGCGTAGATCATTCCCTGGTCTTCACTCGGGATGAACCCGGAAGGCAGTTTTTCGTTGATTCCGACAATTCCGATTCCGAAAGCGAGCAGGATTGCGAATGTGACAACTCTTCTGTTTACGATTCTTCGCAGCAAGCCGACATATTTCCCGGTCACTTTTTCAAAACCTCTGTTGAAGCTGTCAAGGAAACGGTTCACAATCGTCTTCTTACGCGGCTGTCCGTGTGTGTTTTTCAATAACATCGCACAAAGAACCGGAGTCAGCGTCAATGCCACCAAACCAGAGAGGACAATGGAAGTAGCCATCGTGATCGCAAACTGGCGGTAGAAGATCCCCACCGGACCGGTCATGAAAGCAACCGGAACGAATACCGCGGTCATCAATAAGGTAATCGCAATAACGGCCCCGCTGATTTCCTTGAGTACCTTTTTCACCGCCTGGTAAGGCGAAAGATGTTCTTCTTCCATCTTGGCGTGCACGGCCTCCACGACGACAATCGCGTCATCGACCACAATACCGATCGCCAATACGAGTGCAAACAAGGTAATGAGGTTAATAGTCAGACCGAATAGCTGCATGAACATGAAGGCTCCGATCAATGAAACCGGAACGGCGATGGTCGGAATCAGGGTGGAGCGCAAGTCTCCGAGGAAGATGAATACAACCAATGCTACCAGAATGAACGCTTCACCCAGGGTGTGGATTACTTTTTCGATGGATGCATCGAGGAAGTTGGAAACGTCATAACTGATCTCGTAATCCATTCCAGGAGGGAAGGAAGTTTCTTTCAGCTCTTCCAGTTTCTCTTTTACTTTTTCAATAACGACCGTCGCGTTACTTCCATAAGTTTGTTTCAATACGATCGCCGCAGACGGATATTCATCCTTGTTAGAGTAGATATCGTAGTACTCACTTCCGAGTTCCACGTTCGCAACATCTTTCAGGCGCAGGATTTCCCCGTCCGGATTGGAGCGGATAATCACGTTTTTGTATTCGTCGGCTTCGTTGAAACGACCTTTGTAGGTCAATACGTATTCCAATGCTTCTGCACGCTTCCCGTCACTTCGACCGATACGTCCCGGAGACCCGATGACACTCTGTGTGTTCAGGGCTTCCATGATTTCATCTGTCGAGATATTGTAGGCACGCATACGATCCGGTTTCAACCAGATACGCATCGCATACTGGCGGCTACCGAGGATACTCGCCTGACCGATCCCGTTGATACGCTGAAGTTCAGGAATCATGTTTACCCCGGCCACGTTGAAGATGAACTTCATATCGGCCTTCGGATCCTTACTGTACAAGTTCACGTACATCAACATACTTGGCATGATCCGGTTCACGATAACCCCTTCCCGTTGAACGAGGACCGGCAAACGGTTCAATACCTGCGCAATACGTGTGTTTACCTGTACGAGGGCCTGATCGGGATCGGTACCCAGGTTAAAAATAATCTGGATGTTTGCTTCCCCCGCACTGGTGGCATCGGAAGTCATGTATTTCATCCCGGGAACACCGTTAACGGCCTGTTCGAGCGGAATGAGAACGGATTCTGTCAATACTTTTGCACTTGCTCCCGGATAGGATGCCCGCACGATAACGGTTGGGGGAGCAATCTCAGGGAACTGGGAAGTAGATAAACCACTAATCGCAAGTACCCCCATGAATATGATGACCAATGACAGCACAATCGCCAGCACGGGTCTGTGAATGAATTTATTAAACATTTTTGGAGCGGATTAACGGTTTAATTATTCGGTGTACACTTTCAGATTGGCGATTACTTTTGCCGGATCTTCATAGTTGTAGTTGATTTTATCTCCGTCACGAACTTTTCGGATTCCTTCCAGCAAGATTTTTTCACCAGGCTTCACACCGCTCTTGATGACATATAAATCAGGCATTTCAGAACGGATGTTAATCTCTCTTGAATGCACCACATTGTCTTTATCTACGACAAAAACGTATTTTTTCTCCAGGATTTCGAATGTCGCTTTCTGAGGAATGATGATCGCATTTTTAAGCGGAACAACCATTTGGATGCTTCCCGTTTCACCGTGTCTCAGCAATCGTTCCGGGCTAGGGAATGTTGCTCTGAAGGCAATGTTACCTGTTTCATTGTTGAAATCTGCTTCGATCGTTTCAACCACTCCCGGATATTTATACAATTCGTTGTTTGCCATCAGCAAGCGCACGTTTTTCATGTTGTCGGATTTGTCTACCGTTTTAAAATTCAGGTATTCAGCTTCCGGAACGTTGAAGTAAACCCACAGTTTGCTGTTGTCTGAAAGGGTTGTCAGCAAATCGCCTTCATCCACCAAACTTCCCAGTCGAACCTGGAAGCGGTCCATGATTCCATCAAACGGAGCCTTGATTTCGGTAAAGCCCAAACGGACTTTTGCAAAAGACAATTCTGCTTTTGCCTTATCGTATTTCGCTTTTTCCAACGCCAATTGGTTTTTGGAGATGATGTTGCTGTCAGCTAGCATTTTCGCATTCAAATACTCAATTTTTGCGTAATTTGCTTCAGCCTCAGCCTTTTGCATTTCAGCCTGGTACATCATCGGCATAATCTGGAACATCAGCTGGCCTTGTTTCACCAATTCCCCTTCGTCTACATAGATCTTTTGCAAATAACCTTTCTCCAGTGCTCTGATTTCAATGTGCTGAATGGCACGGATCTGGCAAACATAATCTTTGATAATGGTGGTGTCTTTTTGCAAAGGGCTTGTTACCAACAGTTTGGTTTTGACTTCTTTTTCTTCGTTTTCTGAATGGCAGCTTGCACTGAGTACAGCAATACCCAAGCCCATGAGAATGAGAACTCTCTTCATAATAGTCTACTTTTTAAACAAGTTGTTTTTATAGTGAAAATGTGTGAGTTAAGTTTCAAATACTTAACTTGTTTCCTCACAAGATACAGAAGTTTAACTAAATACGATTGTAATCCTGAAGGAAAAATAATACTCGGACGACGGGAGTCTGTCCGCAGGTCTTCTATATTCTGAAAACCTGAAGTACTACGTGTCTTCTATTGGAAACAATAAAAGACAAACGATCACAAAAAGTGAGGTTTTTTAAGTCTCCGTACAAATAATCCAATGATTGGTCGTACAGGATTCCAAGAAAGTACTGATTACTTTCCAGGTGTCTTTGAGATGCGAGATCCTCTGTTTCTTCTTCCAGGTTTTCAAAAATCAACTCGGTATCTTCATCCGGAAGTGACGAGTTGGAATCAAACGAAAAGCTCGACTTGTGGTGTTTAACTACGAAGTGTGAATGCTCTGTATGATGAAAACGGATAAAGGAGTTGTTTGCTTCAGAGAGGGGATAGTTATTCAATTGGCTTGATCCGAAAACATGGATAAAGCACAGTAATTGAAAAAATCCGATAAGCAAACTTTTCATGCAGCAAAGCTAATTCAGAGTTTAGTTATCATCAAGCATTCTGCTGTTAAATATTGGTTAATTGTATTTTTTTTAGAATTGAAGATTTACTCTTATCTGGTTTTTAGTGAGTTAGCCGAGTCATTTTTGCCTGAATTTTACGATAGGCAGAACTTGTTTTCGGGAATAGCTGCGAAATTCTGTTTGAGTTGATTGTGGTTCTTCATTTTTGATGAGTCGGAAACAAGAAATGGAAAAAGCCATTAACTGAAAAACAGGTAATGGCTTTTTCGTTATAAACCAACGCAATGTTGCGCATGGTTAAGTTGTAATATGGAAAGGAGTTCCTTTTAAACGCTACAAACCCTTTCAAGTTGCTAAAATACATCTACCCGGGTTATAATCAATGCAAAAAGTGTTGAAATGGGCTTGAAATTGTGTGAATGTCGGGATTTCTTCGGCTAATTTTCAGGATGGGTGATTGTATGGAGGAAAAATATCCCGGATCTCATTTGGTCTGGGATCAATCTTTATTTTTGATGCGCGATCAAGAACTAAAACCGGGCAACCTTTTAGATTTAGATTTGTATAGAGAAGAACAACCAAAATACGATATGCGCAAAAAAAACTTCAAACTAAAACCGGCATTCCTGCTGGCAGGCTCCTTTTGGTTTTTACAAAGCTGTAATCCATTGATGATGAAAATGTACGGGATTAAAGATCCGGAAGTGGAGAATCAAAAAACAATTGAAAAAAGTGCTTTGAAATACGATCTTGATACAACCAATATTGTGGCTGTTGAAAGCCGGCATTTCCCGGCAGCCTTGAAAGGGCACAGTATTCCGGATGCGGCAATTTACGACCGGAACGGAAAATACGTCGAGTACAGGCAAACAGATACTTCCTGTAATGCCGGATTGTTTGAATTTATCCCGGCATTGAACATGAATAACAGTTATAACCAGCCCGATAGTTTGCCGCTCTCATCCCGATGGATCAATTTCCGCGATTTGCAGGGGAATGTGATCTCAGAACCTCAGGGAGCAGATTTCTATGTATTGATTTATTGGGCTGTTTGGGCTGGAAAATTAAACAAAGACCATGTGAAAGTGTGGGAAGACCTGGCGAAAAACAACCAAAACTGCAAGGTTAAAGTGATCAAGGTAAACCTGGATATCCAGGAAAACTGGAATCCTGCAGACAGGGAAAAAATTGTCAATGCAATGAGCAAGAAGAAAAAAAACTGATCCGGATTCGGGGTAACAAAAAAGCCATTTTCTGATGAGAGAAGATGGCTTTTTCTTTGCTTACCACGCAATAACATTGGATTAAGTTGTAATCCGGAAAGAGCCGAAACCCTTTCGAGGGCGCTAAAGTACGGATGTAGAATTTACCGGGGGATAAAAAGGGGTGAATCGGGATGAAAAATGAGTGAATGAGCTTAATTCTTTGGTGAGAATTTGAAAATGGAGGGTTTTTGGTTGTTTTTAAACTAATTGATTCGGGAAAGAGATACTTTTGCGGTTCAAAGAAACAAACACATGGAATCATTCGATCGCAAACAACATTGGGAAACGATTTACACAAACAAAAAATTACAGGAGGTAAGCTGGTATCAGGCTATACCGGAAACCTCCCTGAACTTTTTGAAAGAAGCGTGCCTGCCTAAAGATGCATGTATTGTAGATATCGGAGGTGGAGACAGTTTTTTTACAGATTATTTGCTAAATGAAGGATTTACCAATTTGACAGTGGTAGATATTTCAGCCAGGGCATTGGAGCGTGCAAAAGAACGTTTGTGCGACAAGGCAGATGCTGTGAAATGGATCGTAGCAGATGCTTCGGCACTCAAACTGGACGAACCGGTTGACTTTTGGCATGATCGTGCGGCCTTTCACTTTCTGATTCATGAACAGGAAATCGAAAATTATGTGTCGGGACTGAATGAAGCGGTAAAACCGGGTGGAACCGTAGTAATTGGTACTTTTTCGGAAAGCGGGCCTGCCAAATGCAGCGGTATTGAGATCAAACAATATTCGGAAAGTTCAATGACTGAGTTGTTGGAGCCATCCCTGGAGAAAATTAAATGCCTGGAAGAAACACACGAAACACCATTTAATACCACTCAAAACTTTGTGTTTTGCAGTTTTCGGAAAAATTGAATGTTTTTGAAGGGAGGGGATATCTTAAATGTAAGACTCATTTTTGCAGGAATCAATAATCCGGAGTGAAGTGTAACATAATACAGCCTCCTCGATTTATCAGCTCCCTTCGGCGTATCAATCAGGAGATTCAGTGGCTGAAAACGACATTTGAGTGATAAATTGCCGGTTGATTGCTTAAAATCAGCGTAATTTGCAGCCGGAATGACAACGAAGAGCAGGAAAAATAGTTTTTTAAGTAACAACCGGAAGCGGTTTTTGTTTACGATTTCAGCCTTTTTGCTGATGTACCTGGTTGCTTATATCATCGACCCGTTTTCAGAACACTGGTATCATTTCTTCGACCGCGATTTTTCCGAAATCGCGGAAGACTGGACCATCACACTGTTGGTTTGCCTGGCTATCTCCGAATCCAGCATCACCGTCAGTAACCAGCTCAATAAATACCTGCTCTGGACAGACAGCCCGATTTTGCGGCTGGCGGTGGAAACGGCTTTAAACGTGCTTTTGGTATTGGTTATCAACTGGCTGGTCAGTTTGTGGTGTTTACAGCAATTGCCGGATGCTTCCAGGTACATTCCATCACTGGAAGAACGCCGGGGATTTTTGCAATGGGTAACTGTCAGCGTCATCATTTCCTTCATGATCATGGGAATCAACATCGGGAATTACCTCATTTCGAACTGGAAAAATGAAGTACTGCGCGTGGCGGAGCTCAATCAATCGGTTGTGGAATCGGAACTACAGGCACTCAAACTGCAGCTTGACCCGCACTTCGTATTCAACAACCTGAGCGCACTTTCGGAACTGATTCTCGAAGATCAGGAACTGGGCTACAATTATGCCGAGAATTTTTCCCGCATCTACCGCTACATGCTGGTCAACTCCAAAAAAGACATGATTTCCCTGCAGGATGAACTCATGTTCCTGGATTCTTACATGTTCCTGATCCGGAACCGGCTGGGAGCAGGTGTGATGTTCGAAATTGCTGTCAACCCCGAATGCAGCAGTCTGATGATGCCGCCGCTGACCTTGCAAATGCTGGTGGAGAATGCGTTAAAACACAACCGTACGAACAAAAAAGAACCGTTGATTGTTCGGATTTATACCAATGATCTGTGTGAACTGGTTGTCGAAAATATCCGCCTGCCGCTTGAACGGACACACGATTCTTCCGGAATCGGGATTCAAAACATCATCCGGCGCTACAATCTCTTGTCCGAAAAAGAACCGAAGATTGTCAAAGGACCACATTTGTTTCAGGTCATTATTCCATTGTTAAAGCGATGATTCAGCGTGTATTGATCATAGAAGATGAAAAGCCGAATGCAGACCGTTTGAAACGGCTGATGAAAACGGAATTCCCGCAACTTCGCATCGAAGCGGTATTGGAAAGCGTGGCAGAATCCGTTGATTGGTTGAGCGAACATGAACACCCGGACGTAGTACTCATGGACGTGCGCTTATCTGACGGATTGAGCTTCGAAATCTTTGAAAAGGTAAAAATCGACTGTCCGGTTATTTTCACCACGGCTTATGATGAATACGCTGTAAGAGCGTTCAAATACAACAGTATTGATTACCTCTTGAAACCGGTTGATCCGCAGGAACTGCAGACGGCTTTCGAAAAACTGATGTCGCAGAACATCCGGGCAAACCACTCGTTGGAAGGATTACTGAATTTTCTGCAGCCGAAAACCTTCCGTTCGCGTTTTCTACTCCCATACCGGGACGGTTACAAAACACTGTTGGTGAGTGATGCTGCCTATTTCTATTCCGAACTGAAAATTACCCGGGTGAAATTGCACAACGGTACGGAAGAAACGGTTCCACACACCCTGGAAGAATTGGAACAGCAGCTCGATCCCAAATTGTTTTTCCGCGCCAACCGACAGTTTATACTCCACATCGACGCCATTCAGCAGGTGCATAACCACTTCAACGGAAAATTGAAAGTAGATATCCGGAACAACCCGGAAATAGAAGTTATTGTAAGCAGGGAAAAAGCCGGAACCTTGAAAAACTGGCTGGACTTTTAGATCATAACGAATTCCGAATCTTTCTTTGTCGGTTCGAGTACCGTAGTGCAACGGAGGTGTATCGAGAACTGACTTGCAACAGGAATCGTAAATAATTACGAGTTCCGAATGACGAATGAAAATAATTTTGTTTAGGAATTAGGAATTAGGAATTAGGAATTAGGAATTAGGAATTAGGAATTAGGAATTAGGAATTAGGAATTAGGAATTAGGAATTAGGAATTAGGAATTAGGAATTAGGAATTATTTAACCCCAAATTAGCATCCAATTTCAATTCCGGAAACCTTGGAACTCCGCACGTCTAAACAGCCTGCATTTCATCCTTGAAAAAGTACGTTTCAGTCATTTTATACTTTTATGACGTTGTCTTTATTCGTTTTTTTGTAACGATAAAATTCAAATGTACAATGTCAGAAAGATTTCTTACACCCAAACATCCGTTTAAATTACTTTTACTTACTACGATATTAGCTATTTTACAATCATGCGGAGGAGGTGAGCAGCAAATGCCGCCGAACGCACCCGTGCAGGTAGACTTCAAAACCCTGCATCCGGTAACGGCCGGAATCGAATCGAAGTATCCCGGTTCCATCGAAGGAAAAGTCAATGTGGATATCAAGGCGCAAATCACCGGTTACCTGGAAAACATCTACGTGAAAGAAGGTGATTACGTCCAGAAAGGACAAACGCTTTTCAAAATCAAGGGCGATGTGTATAACGCACAGGTAAGAACCAGCCAGGCAATGCTGAATGCCGCGTTATCTGCAGAAGAAACAGCGCGAATCGAACTGGATAAAATTCGTCCGCTGGTTGCGGGGAAAGTGGTGTCTGAAGTGCAGCTCAAAACAGCAGAAGCAAACTACGCAGCAGCGAAAGCGCAGGTAGCACAGGCACGTTCAAGCCTCGGTTCATCCCAGATCAATGCCGATTTTGCACTGATCAAAGCTCCGGTGAGCGGGTATATCGGACGCATTCCGAACCGGATCGGAAACCTGGTAACGCCGGCAGATGCTGTGGCACTGACCACGCTTTCCGAAATCGACCAGGTATTCGTTTACTTCTCCCTGAGCGAATCCGATTTCATTTCTTTTGCAAAAGACCGCAAAACAGACACGGGGATGAACACCGTTGAGTTGATTATGGCCGACGGAACACTCTACGATCAAAAGGGGCAGCTGGAAATTGCCAGCGGAAACATCGACCGTTCCACAGGAAGTATGTCGCTGAAAGCTGTATTTGCGAATCCGGATAAAATTCTGCGTTCGGGAGGATCGGGAAAAATCGTCCTGAAAAAAGAAATGAAGCAGGTATTGACCGTTCCGATGGCATCGGTGAAAGACATTCAGAACAAATACTTCGTGTATGTGCTGGGGAAAAACAACAGCGTTCAGATGAAACCGATCGAAATCAGCGGAACGTCAGGCGATAACTACATCGTTAAAAGCGGGTTGAAAGCAGGAGACAAGATTGCACTTAACCGCATCGATATGCTGGTTGACGGAATGCCGGTTGTACCACAAGTAGCAGCCGCTCAGAAGAATTAATCCGGATCCCGGAATACGCATTTTTTTCAAAGAATTTAAAGCATTATGATCAGAAAAATCATAGACAGGCCGGTATTGGCCACCGTAATATCCATTTTGCTCTTCATTTTGGGGATCATCGGGTTATTGCGCCTTCCGATCACCCGTTTCCCCGATATTGCACCGCCGACCGTACAGGTAAGTGGAAGCTACCCGGGCGGAAACAGTGAATCGGTACTCCGTTCAGTGGTAACGCCGCTGGAAGAACAGATCAACGGGGTCGAAAACATGGAATACATTACTTCCACTGCGAGTAATGACGGAACGTTTACAGTCCGCATTGTCTTCAAACAGGGAGTGAACCCGGATCAGGCAGCCGTGAATGTGCAAAACCGTGTGCAGCAAGCAACGCCAATCTTACCGCAGGAAGTAGTCAACATGGGATTGACGACCTCCAAACAGCAGAACAGTATGATTATGATCTTCAACGTGTATGCGGAAGACAATACGAAATACGACGAGCTGTTCCTGCAAAACTACGTGAACATCAACCTGATTCCCCAGATTAAGCGGGTTTCAGGAGTCGGACAGGCGATGGTGTTCGGTTCGAAAGACTATTCCATGCGTATTTGGCTGAATCCGCAGAAAATGGCTGTTTACAACTTGATTCCTTCAGATGTATCAGCCGCTATTTCACGACAAAGTTTGGAATCTGCACCCGGGAAATTGGGCGCAGAATCAGATGCGGCGCTGGAGTATGTGATCCGCTACAAAGGGAAAAAGAACCTTCCTGAACAGTATGAAAACATCATCGTGAAGCGCGACGGAACACAATTGGTTCGTTTGAAAGATGTTGCCAGAATCGAATTCGGTTCCATCAGTTACAGCGGAAACACCAAAGCCAACGGACACAATGCCGTTACTGTCGCAATCATGCAGACTTCCGGATCGAATGCAAATGCAATCGAAATCGGGGTGAAAGAAGAAGTGGAACGTGCGGCGAAAGCCTTTCCTCCGGGAATCAAGTACAACTCGCTGATGAGTACGAAAGACCGCCTGGATGAAAGTACGAAGCAGGTAAAATCAACGCTGATTGAAGCCTTTATCCTGGTGTTCATCGTAGTATTTTTGTTCCTGCAGGATTTCCGCTCAACAATCATCCCGGCAATTGCCGTTCCGGTTGCCATCGTTTCGACCTTCTTTTTCCTGCTCATTTTCGGTTTCACGATCAACATCCTGACGCTTTTTGCACTCGTACTGGCAATCGGTATTGTGGTCGATGACGCGATTGTGGTCGTCGAAGCTGTTCACAGCAAGATGGAAGGTTCCGATATGTCGGGCCGCGAAGCAACGCACAGTGCCATGAGTGAAATTACCGGGGCAGTGATCTCCATTACACTCGTGATGGCGGCCGTGTTCATCCCGATTGGGTTTATGACCGGTTCTTCCGGATTGTTCTACAAACAGTTTGCCTACACGCTGGCCATTGCCATTATCATTTCGGCGGTAAACGCATTGACGCTTACACCGGCACTGTGTGCCCTGCTGTTGAAGAACAACCACCGTTCAGATGGTCACGGAACGAAAAAAGTAACCATGAGTCGTCGTTTCTTTACGGCCTTTAACTCCGGTTTCAATTCCATGACCGGAAGATATATCAAGGGTGTGAGCTTCCTGGCGAAGCGCAAATGGCTGGCGGTTGCGTTTATCGGCTTGATCATCGGCGTGGCAGTATACCTGATGAACAGCACGCCGAAAAGTTTCGTACCGATGGAAGACGATAATTTCATCGTATACAGTTTGGGAATGCCTCCGGGAACCGGATTGGATCGCACAGCGGCCGTTTCAGCGAAGATCGACAGCATGTTGAAGGGAATTGAAGCCATTGAAACCAACACGAGTATCACCGGGTTCAACATCTTAGGAAACAGTGCCAGTACAGCATATACAACCGGTTTCATCAAACTGAAAGACCAGAAACAACGTGGCGATATCAAAGACATTGAAGTGATTCACGGGATGATTTCTCAAAAACTGAGTTCCGTGAAAGAAGGATCGGCAATGGCATTCCGTTTTCCTCCGGTAGATGGTTACGGGATGAGCAACGGAGCTGAAATCGTCTTGCAGGACCGGATGGGAAGAGACCCGGCGATTCTGAAAGCAAAAGCCGATAGTTTGATCATGCAGATCATGCAGCGTCCGGGAGTGCAGTATGCTTTTACGATGTTCCGTACGGATTATCCGCAGCTGGAACTGGAGGTCGACGAAGACAAAGCAATCCAGATGGGGGTTGACGTGAGTGGTATGCTGGGAACCATTCAAACTTATTTTGCGGGAGATCAGTCGCTGAACTTCACACGATTCGGGAAGTTTTACCGGGTGAGTGTAAAAGCCGACGGAATCTTTAGAACAGACGAAGAAGCATTCAACGGCGTGTTTGTACGAAACGATCAGGGACAGATGATTCCTGTAAAATCGCTCGTGACGCTCCGAAAAGTGTATGGGCCGGAATCGGTGACGCGTTATAACCTCTACAATTCATTAACCATCAACGTGATGGCGAATCCGGGAGTGAGTAACGGGGCGATTATGGACGATCTGGAGAAAAACGTGTTCAACAAACTTCCGGGAGATTACAGCTACGAATGGACTGGTTTGAGTTTGGAAGAGAAATCTTCCGGAAACCAAACCATGCTGATCCTAATGTTGAGTTTGTTGTTTGTATACTTCCTGCTTGCAGCACAATACGAAAGCTACCTGCTTCCGTTGGCGGTACTGCTTTCAATTCCGACAGGTGTTATCGGGGCCTTTTTGGGCACAAAAGCCATCGGGATGGATAACAATATCTACGTTCAGGTAGGTTTGGTGATGCTGATCGGATTATTGGCTAAAAATGCCATCCTGATCGTGGAATTTGCCCTGCAGCGCAGAAAAGCCGGATCAACCATTATGGAATCGGCACTCGAAGGGTCGAAAGCACGACTTCGTCCGATTATTATGACTTCTCTGGCCTTTATCGTGGGAATGATTCCGCTGATGATGGCACACGGAGGTTCTGCTTCCGGAAACCGTTCCATTAGTACGGGAGCAGCCATGGGAATGCTGAGCGGAGTTGTTTTGGGAGTCTTTGTGATTCCATTGCTCTACGCCGTATTCCAATATTTACAAGAGAAAGTATCAGGAAAAAAATATACCGAAAAGTTACAGGGATAACATGAAGAAAATGAATCGAACAATCAAATTTTGGATCGTACTGGCTGTTCTGATCTCTGCTTGTAACGTCGGAGACAGGTATGTCCGGAACGAAAAAGAACTGAACATGCCCGAAAGTTACCGTACTGAACAGCACGAGTTAACAGCAGATACGGTCATGCTTGACTGGAAGACCTTTTTCAAAGATCCGGTTTTACTCGGGTTGATTGAAAAGGCATTGAATAAAAACAATGAAATAGGCGTTGCACTGCTGAATATGGAGCAGTTGGAATTGTCCTACAAACAGGCAAAACACGCGTTATTGCCTACTTTGGATCTGAACGTGGGGGCAAACCGCACCTGGTTGTCTAAAAGTTCCCTGAACGGTTCCCTGAGCGAGCAGTTTTTGGGAACGCCCTACCTGGATGACTACAGTGCTACAATCAAACTGGCCTGGGAGGTCGATATCTGGGGGAAAGCCAGAAAGCAGAAAGAAGGAGCTTTGGCATCTTACCTGGGTCAGAAAGAAAACCTGACGGCTCTGAAAACCCGGATTGTGGTCCAGGTGGCGCAAGCGTATTACAACCTCATTTCATTGGATGAACAGCTCCGGATTGCACAGCGGAACGTGGAATTGAGTGACAGCACATTGACCATGATCCAAATGCAGTATGCTTCGTCGCTGGTGAATTCACTGGCTGTGGAGCAGATGGAAGCGCAGAAGAAAACAGCCGAATTGATCGTGCCGCTGGCAAATCAGAACATTGAAATCCAGGAAAATGCCCTGAGCATTCTGTGCGGTGAATATCCTTCAAAGGTGGAGCGGGGCGGAAGCCTGGAATCTGCCATGCCGGAGACGGCTTTCGGGACGGGAGTGCCGGCAAACCTGCTGGGAAGAAGACCGGACGTGAAGGCAGCGGAATACGCCGTTGTTTCAGCAAATTCAAAAGTGGGATTGGCGAAGGCAGCGATGTTGCCGTCGATCAGCATTACGCCTTCCATCGGGGCAAACTCTTATCGCTTCAGCTCGTGGTTCGACCTTCCGGGGTCGCTGGTTAAAAACCTGGGGGCAAACCTTGCCCAGCCGATTTTCCAGAAGAGATCATTGAAAACGAGCTACGAAACAGCGATGCTCGAACGAGACAAGCGGGTAACGGAGTACCGCCAGATCGTAATGACGGCTGTCGGAGAAGTTTCAGATGCGCTGGTGCGGATGAAATATTCGGACGAACGTCTCAAACTGCTTTCCCAAAAAGGCGAATCGCTCTCGAAATCGGTGGTCGATGTGTTGCTGCTCTACAAAAGTGGGATGGCAACGTACCTGGAAGTCATTACAGCACAAAACAATGCTTTGCAGAACGACCTGGAGATCATCAGCGTAAAAAAAGAAAAACTGAATGCCCTTACGGACTTGTATCGTTCGGTAGGCGGCGGAACAGATTTATAATCAATTTCACCCATAAAAAAACTCCATGAGTCGGACGTCATGGAGTTTTTCACTTTACGCTATAAAACAGAGTAGTTGTAGGGTTTATGTAGAAGCTTATTCAGCTCAATTACCTGTGTGGTGCTACAAATGTCAGGCTTTTCAGGATTCTGATCATTAAGGGATAACCCCTGTTTTTCAAAATGAGCGACTGATGATTCGCTTCAAAGGGGTAATTTTGTATCGTACATTTGGTTGGATGAAGAAGCTCGTAATGAATATGTTGTTTTTCGGGATGTTGCTGTTGTGCCTGTTTTCGGCATGCAGTAAATCGCCGGATACACTGGTTTACGAGAAAAATACCCCCAAACCGCCTGATTCGGTCTGCGACTGGTTATCGGACAGGAAGCATTTTCACGACAGTACTTTTTACCAGACATTTCAAACGCATTATGCACAACAGCTTCATGAAGGAGACCTGGGGCACGCCGCTTTTGCATTGGGTGAAATGGCAGAACAGGAAATGTATTATGCGTTTTTCAGCGATTCAGTTTTAGCATTGATCAATTCATTTAAGGCCAATTACCAGAAAAAACTTCCCTGGAGTCAGACCCTTTTTGTGGAGTCCTACCTCGGAAATTACCTGGTCAATCAGAGCGAATACCGGAAGGCGATCAAATGCTTCCGGAAATTGGTCGTTCACAAACCGTTCGATTACAGTACCTGTACGGAAGTGGCGCACGGATATGCAGACATGGCATTTTGCTATTTTGCGATGGGAGAACATGAAAAAGCCATTCAGAACAATATCAAAGCCCTGTCCTGGTTCGATAAAACGAAGAGCCAAACCGGAATGGGTGGTGTATACGACAATCTTGCACTGGTGAACCTGTACACGAAGAACTACCGGGAATCTGAAAAGTATTTCGAAAAAGCGATGGCGGCTTACCGTGAAGTAGGTGATACAGCCAACATGATGACTTCACTGCACAACAAAATCCTGTTGTATGAAGATATGGAAAGTCCGAAGAAATTTGCATTGATTGATTCGACGTTCCACTTTTTCCGCAAAAGTAAAATGCAGGACGAATCGCTTGAATTGGGGCTTTCCAGTTTTTATGTCGACATGCTGTTGAACGAAGACCGCTACGCAGAAGCAGAAGCCGTTCTGGGAGAAATGAAGGTTTTGCTGGACACTTTGAACACGCTGAGTGCAGAGGCCGACTATACGGTTTCACTGGCGATGTACCAAATGGAAACCGGGAAGGGAATCCGTGATGTTGAAACGATTAAAAAAGCACTTAGAGCAGTTGAAGAGCAGGACGATTACCAAAACCAGATTGCTTTTCTGAAGGTGCTCAAGGAAGATGCTTTGCTGAAAAAAGATTACCGGACAGCATACGCTTATTCCGAAAGGGAAAAACGGGCAATCAGCAAGATTACCAATCAGCGGATGATTGCAAAAACGCTGGAGTTGAATAAGGTATACGAAACCGACCGGAAAGAACAGCAGATCATGAACCAGAAACAAATCATTGCAGACGGAAGGCTGGCGATTGCTATCCTGGTTTCCCTGTTGATGGCAGCTGTTCTGGTAGTGAGTAGTTTGTTATTCCGGCGGAGACAGCGCAAAAACCGGGCGGAGCGCAAACGGGTGCTTCAGTACACCAAGAAACTCCTGGAAAAGACAGAAGAAGAACGCAAGCGGATTGCCAGTGATTTGCATGACAGCATCAGCCACGAGTTATTGAATTTGAAGCATACAATGGTCGAAAACCCGAAGCTGACAAGTGAAAAGATTGATGCGATCATCAACGATATCCGCATCATCAGCAGGAACCTGCATCCGGTGATGTTTGAAAAAGTAGGGCTCACGGTCAGTGTGGAACAGTTGGTAGAACGTGCCCAGCAGATCAATCAGCTGATGGTCACTTCCGATATTGATTACCACGCTTCCTTGTCCGTATCGGATGAATTGCAGGTATACCGCATCATCCAGGAGGCACTTTCGAATACGATCAAGTACGCTGAGGCAGTTGCGGCAAAGATCACTATTTTTGAAGAAGCACAGCACACACTCATCCAGATAAAGGATAACGGAAAAGGCTTTTCGGTAGAAGAAACACTCCGTCGGAAGGATGCTTTCGGTCTGCACAACATCATTGAGCGGAGCAAAGCAATTGGAGGTACGGCACGGATTCATTCCGACATGAATGGAACCATAGTAACAGTTGAATTAAAAAGAAACACATGGACATAATTATCGCAGACGATCATCCTTTGACACTTCAGGGAACACAAGCTTTTGTGGAATCCTACGGACATCATGTTGTGGGAACATGCGCCAATGGCGTTTCCGCTTTGAACATGATTCAGCTGCGTCTGCCGCATGTGGCGATCCTGGACATCAATATGCCGGCAATGGACGGACTGGATGTAACCAAAAAGATCAAAGAACTGAAGCTGAAAACGAAAGTAATTCTTTTGACGATGCATAAAGAATTGATGCTTTACAACAAAGCCCGCGAGTTTGGAGCTTACGGCTATATCCTGAAAGAACACGCGCAGGATGAGTTGAAAAAGTGCCTGGAAGAAGTCGAAAAAGGAAATCAGTATGTCAGTGATTCGTTGTTGAAAGACCTCATTAGTGTAAGGGAAACCGGAACCAGCGAGCTGGATAAACTGACCTTTTCGGAACGCAAAATCGTAGAACTGATCGCCCAGCAGAAAACAAGTAAGCAAATTGCCGAAATGCTATTCCTTTCTGAAAAAACAATCGAAGGACATCGTACCAATATTATCGAAAAACTCGGATTGCCGAAAGAGAAGAATACCCTGCTCAAGTGGGCGATGAAAAACGGGTTGGATAGGTAAAATCCGATCAAAACAACTACTTTTCCATCCGGAAAATAAAACAGCATGATTGATTTTGATACACGGCAATTGACAGCCCTGGTTCGGAATGAAATTCCACTGGAAGCATTTAAAATCGATGCGATCCAGGTGGGAAAACACTACGACTGCATTGACTTTTATCAAATCAACGATATTTACATCGAAGATCCTGCTGTCGAAGGCTACAATTTCGATAATTCCAATCATACGATACATGAGCGTTTTGCCCGTTTGAACGAGTTGGACGGGCACGTGCATCTGGCCGGAGGCCTGTCCTGTTCCGTAACGGATCAGCGAATCAACAGCATTCGGATCAGTAAGCGGTACATCGAACCGGTAACTCATTTTTCCCGGGAACAAATCATTGAATTTCATGGAGTCCCTGAAATTGAGCTGATAGATGATTACATGCACAGCGGGTTTGATTATTCGGTCGACAACTACATCCTGGTTTACAACACTAAAAATCTCAATTTTTACATCGATCCGGAGACTAATCTGCTTCGTGAAATCTATACCGGAGTTTTGGATTTGAAATATTTCAGCATCAGCTGAATCACTCACTGGCAATTTTCAACAAGGCTTCCTTCAGGTGGATGCGGTTGGTATCATAGAATCTGACACCCAAATCTCCGTATGTTTTTTCCAGGTTTTTCGCTGCTTTTTTGCTTAGCGGTTTGCCCAGGTAAACGAAATAGATTTCGATTCCACCGGCTTTCAATCCGCTTAATAATGTACGTGTTTCGGCATTCAACGGAAATTCACCGTCCGTTAACACCAATACGGCATTCACTCCTTTTTCAAGTTTGTCGGACAAAAGAAGCTGTTCCACAGTTTGAAGGCCGTTTTGAATATTGGTTTGCCCGAAAGCACGAATCCGGTCGATTTTTTCCTGGATTGGTTTCTTTTGATCACATGGCACAGCCCGGAGAATCACTTCAGACTTCCCGGAAAAAGTGACGATTGAAATCCGGTCTGTTTCGCGCTGAATGGCAACCAGCTGTGTTGCATTTTCCTTCAGGTGGGTCAGTTTCCCCGATTCATTCATAGAAGAAGAAGCATCCAGCAGGTAAATCAAATGGTGTGGAGCCGCTTTTTGAATGAGCAGTTCTTCCGGTGTCCATGCAGTTGCAGTTGGAATCGATTCCGTTTCATTGATACTATGAGGAGTGTACTCAAACTTGTAAAGCAGTCTCGGAGCCATTAGTAACACATTCTGGTTGGTATCAATCTCCGATTTGGAAAGACAACAGGCACTTGTTTGGGTAAATGTGAGCCCGTCGGCAATGGCAATGTAATCGTTGTAATCTTCGATAATTGAATTGTAACTGCGCACAAAGTCGTTGTAGGCCTGCTGAGATTGCTTGATAAACGGTTCGGGAGCATGTTTGGAAGCAGCAAACCAGTACAGGTTGCTCTGCATCGAGGTATAAAACGTGCGATACCGCGTGTGAAGCCAGAATCCGCTGCTCAGGTTGCCGTATCCGCGGGTTTTGTACAGGTAGAGTGAATCGTTTTTCAAACCTTCGGCATTGAGCAGGCGAAGTTGGGTATCGTATGAAACGTTGTTTGACAAGTTTTCCCGGTACAAATCCCTTTCCCAGTTTGTCAGCAAATTCATCGTCAGGTTCAATTCCTGCAAGCCCTGTTGTAATTCCTTATGCGAAGACAAAAATGGCGGAAGACTTTGATTGCAATAGTTCACCAGCGTTTGATCCAGTTCCTGTGAATTCAGA
This sequence comes from Fluviicola sp., assembly GCF_039596355.1. GTDB lineage: Bacteria > Bacteroidota > Bacteroidia > Flavobacteriales_D > Crocinitomicaceae > Fluviicola. The sequence continues at coordinate 401,134 of NZ_JBCNJW010000001.1, forward strand.
TGACACTGTTCGAACCAGTAAGCATGCTTTTTCAGGATCGTTTGGGCATTTACAAACAACGAATCCGAACGGAATTGTTTCGCAGAAATGTATTCGTTTAAAGCAGTGTGAACGCTGTATAAACTGTCTGCTGAATGGAGGTATTTGGTAAGTACGGGTGCAATGGTCATGTAACCGTTTTTGGTTTTAGCCAGTGTTTTTAAAACGACTTCCCGCGTTTCCAGCCATGGGAGATAATCTACCTGGTAGGCCGGAATGCGCTTTTGTGCGTCGGGTGTGATTTCCCTGAACCGGAAAATAGCTTCGATTCCTGCGAAGGATACGGTTCCGCTGTGCTGGGTTTTACTGCAGTAGAAGTATGATTCATTGAGCTTTTCACTGCTTCTGTACAGGGCTTTTTGCAGTTGAACAGCATCAAAATACCATTGTTGGTTGCAGGAACTGAATGCATTCATCATTTCCACAATCCGGTTCATTTCGCGCATCCGTTCGTTCCGGTTTTGTGCAAAACTTTGCAGTTGAAAAAGGAGAATTCCTCCAAATACAAGTCGTTTGAAAAGCTGCTTCATCCGCATTAGTTTTGAAATGATTTCGGACTCACACTACGCTTCTTTTTGAAATAATTGGAAAGGTGGCTTTCATCCGAAAAACCGAACTCATAGGCAATTTGCTTCATCGAAAGCTGTTTGTTTGAAATCCGCTTCTCGATCAGTTTGAGTCGCAGGTTGTGTACATAGTCCCGGTAATTCATGTTGAAATGCGTCTTGAAATACGCACTGAAATAGGAGGGAGCAATGTTGAAATGCCCGGCAATGATTTTTACGCGCATTTCTGCCGGAGAATAGATATTCTGATGAATGTAGGAAGCAATCAGTTCCGGGTTGCAAGCCATGATCGCATGATCGAGCTGTTTGGCGCGCAATGCTTCCTTGATGAGCCCGAAAATGGACAAAATCTGGAAGTAGACGATCGGCGAGCTGGCCACATCGTGCCGGCAGTTATAAGCCGTAATATTTGAAACAGTATTGCGGAGAATCGTTTTGCAGGGCTGATCCAGTTCCAGTGGCATTTCTTTCAGAATGTTATAGCGCATCATGTCTTCCGGGTTGTGAATGATGAGGTCGTCTGAAGTGAGGTGCTTTTTGGAACTGAAATAGTTGTCCGTAAACTTGATAAACACAAAACGCGTAGATTCCGTAATGTCAAAATAATGCTGATCGTCCGGGGAAATCACGAACAAATCATCCGCCTTATACGGAATCAGGTTGTTATTCAAATGATGTACTCCCGTTCCCGAAAGAATGTAAATCAACTCGTAATACGTGTGGCTGTGAACAGGAAGGTGAAACTTTACCTCTTCGAATTCATGAATAACCAGGGTTTCAAACTGACTTAATTTTTTCATGTCAGATAATTACAATTTTAACACTTAAAATTACAAGTTTATTCGCTTGCCTGCAAGTAATTTTGCAATTGATTAGAAAGAAAAATATGAAAAAATCACTGCTGGCACTCTCATTCGGAGGGTTAACAATCGGAATTACGGAATTTGTGATGATGGGACTCCTTCCCGATATTGCGAGAGATCTAGTGGTTTCCATTCCGACTGCGGGCTACCTGATTTCGGCTTATGCTTTGGGAGTTGTGATCGGAGCACCAACACTGGTAATCATGACCCGGAACTACCCGCCGAAAAAGGTGTTATTGCTCCTGGCAGCAATGCTTGCTGTTTTTAACGCCCTTTCGATCATTGCACCCAATTACGAACTGTTGTTTGTTTCGCGCCTGCTGTCCGGATTGCCTCACGGAGCCTTCTTCGGAGTAGGAGCGGTAGTCGCCAGCAGGTTAGCCACTAAAGGAAAGGAAGCACAGGCTATTTCAATCATGTTTGCCGGTCTGACATTGGCGAATCTGTTCGGAGTACCGCTTGCAACCTATGTCGGACATCATTTCTCCTGGCGTTATTCATTTGCTATCGTGGCGCTGATCGGAGTGATTACCTTTATCTCACTCATTTTCTGGATGCCGGTACTGGAATCCGGGAAAAAAGAGAGTATTAAAAACCAGTTGAGCTTTTTTCAGAATGCACGTGCCTGGTACATTATCCTGATCACGGCGATTGGTTTCGGCGGTTTGTTCTGCTGGATCAGTTACATTGCTCCATTGCTGACAGATATTTCCGGATTTGCATCTGAAGATGTATCCACGATTTTGGTTTTGGCCGGATTGGGAATGGTTGTCGGAAATTTCCTCGGTGCGAAACTGGCAGACCGTTATTCGCCTGCTAAAATCATCCTGGTACTCTTGCTGGTCATGGCACTTGACCTGACTATCGTGATGTTCGGTTCATCCAACCAGGTGGTTTCTCTGGTAATGGTCTTCTTTACCGGTTGTATTTCGTTTTCCGTTGTTGCACCGATCCAGATGCTGATGATCCAAACGGCAGTTGGTGCGGAAATGATTGCTTCGGCGGCTCTTCAGGCGAGTTTTAATATCGGAAATGCATTGGGTGCTTTCCTTGGAGGAATTCCGCTCGTAATGGGTTACGATTTTACGTCTCCGAACTTTGTGGGCTTGTCCATGGCGCTGACAGGAGCTTTGATTACGACCTTATTGATCCTGAAATCCCGTGGAAGCGAAGAGCTGGTGGTTCGTGAAATTTCGGACAAGTAGTTTGCTTTTTGCACAACATTTTTACCCTTTTTAGGGTATTGTAAGCTGTGTTCATCTTCGTAATTTTGTTTAAAGCGTGAGTATGATGAAAGAGCAGAAACATAAAATGGAATCAGGTTTGTCTGAGCGTTTATTAAAAGAACGCATGGATAATAAGCCTGTTTACACGACTTCGGAAGACTCTTTACGTACATTGATCAGCATGGTTGAAGCAGGTTTTTCGGAATTCCCGGAAGAACTGCTGCAGCAGATTTCCGTTCAGGATTTGCTGAATATGCTGAAACGATCTCACGGGGTTTATCTCAATACCAAGCTTCCTGAAATAGAGCAGTCCATTTACAGCCTGTACAGCAAACAGACCAATTCGGATAATGTATTGCTGATGCTTTGCGGGTTCTTCATTTCGTATCAAAAGAAATTGGTTGCACACATTCAGTATGAGGAGGTATTCCTGTTCCCGTATATCCAGTCTCTGCTGGAGTTTCAGAAAAGTGGTAAGGAAATCGACCGGAACCGGTTTGGGAACTTTACGCTGAAACAGTTTTTTGAAAATCATTCGAACCTGGAAGAAGATCTGAACGAAGTGCGCAGCAAGATCAGCGAGCATATTGAAGGATTGAAAACGCCGTTGGCATTCCGGATTTTTATGACCCAGCTGGAACATTTTGAAAAAGATCTGGCGATTCATGCCGTACTGGAAGATGAAGTATTGCTGCCACGTTTGGTAGATATGGAACTGCATTTGCTTGGATAGTTCCCGTTTTAGGATTCCAACGCTTTTCGTTGCTTTGTCGGGCTGATTTTTGGTCTGATATTTGTCTTTTCGTAACTTCAACAAAAATCTGAAAGATGAAATTGATCGTTCTTGCCTTGACGGCACTTGTGAGTACCTGCTCATTCGGACAAATTACCTTTGAACACGGTACGTTGAAAGAAGCCCTGGAAAAAGCCAAACAAGCTAAAAAACCATTGTTTGTAGATGTATATGCTACCTGGTGCGGGCCTTGCAAGCAAATGGCGGCAACCGCTTTTATCGATCCGGAAGTGAGTAAATTTTACAACGCGAACTTCGTGTCTTTAAAACTCGACGGTGAAAAGAATGATGGTCCGGAGGTGATGACCAAATATGGAATCAACGCTTATCCGACGTTGTTGTATTTTGATGCATCCGGGAATCTTGCGGGAAAAGTAGTCGGGGCTATGCAGGCGAAGCAATTGCTTTCCAAAGGAGTAGAAATCGCGAATCCGGAATCAAACCCGGTTTTTTTGGCGCGAAAAGAATACCTGAAATCCAAGAAGAAACAAGCAGATTTGAAAGCATATGTCAAAGTTCTGAGCGACAATCAGCATGATTCACTGACTAAATATGCAGCAGAATATTACCAGAAATTCCCGAAACTGAATTTGGCCGATCCGGTGGAATTGGTGGTATTCAAATCAGCAGAACATGACTACAAAAATCCGTTGAGCATCCAATACCTGAACGACGAGAAAAACCTGGCAGATAAGGATGAATACCTGAATAAGATCAACGATTACTTTATGGCGACTTACCAGCAGGCAAAAGCCGCGAATGATTTTGAAATCATGAAATCCATGGTAGTGGAACTCTTTCCGTATCTTCAGAAATGCAACGTTCCGAATCTTCCTTCAATGGATGAGTACCTGGAATACGTAAAAACACAATTCGAAAACCAGTAAGTTCAGTCTCGCGGATGCCGCAAATGACGCCGAAAGTCAGGGGCAGTTTGTACTTTCACGTTGCGTTCCTCAGCGTAATCGTTCGGCTGGCTGAGTTCACAACGAAGTCTGCGGAAGAAAATATCCTGGATTTAGTAAATCACTAAACTGAAATTGTCCGCGAATATTTTACCCTGTTCATTTCAAACGCAGAGAAGCCAGGAGCGCAAAGAAGTGTGATTGTCATTACACAATCATTCTGCGAAATCTAAGCAATTTGCGGGAGAAAATCCCCCATTTTATTCAATCCCTAAGCCAGGATTGTCTGCTTGTATTTTGGCTGAAAGCTTTTCAGCAAGTTCTTTGATGTCATTTGCTCGAGTAAGTTGATTCATCCAGTGCTCCGGAATGTTTTCCCAGCCGTAAATTAATCCTGCCAGAGCACCGCATACGGCACCGGTTGTGTCGGTGTCATCTCCCAGATTGACTGCTTTCAATACAGCATCTTCATACGTTTCAGTTGTCAGTAAACACCAGATGCTTGCTTCCAGCGTATGCAAGACGTATCCGCTACTTTTGATTTCTTCAGATGGGAGTACAAAAATATCAGCTTTTAAAAGACGGTCAAACAAAGTCGTTTCTTCCGGATTGATCGATAGTGTTTCCAAATAAGACGGAATCAGGTGTTGGATGTGTGTGTAGGCCTTGAATTTATCGTTGGTAAACAGTAGTTCCCGTGCAAACTCCAGGTAGTAAAAACAGGCAATCACCGACCGGATATGTGCATGTGTCATGGAGGAAACTTCTTTCGTAATCCTGTAGCGTTCTTCAATCGGTTTGTCAAGCAAATAAAAGAGCAGGGGAGCAATCCGCATCAAAGAGCCGTTTCCATTGGATGAAGGAGACATACCACCGGCCAGGTCAGGTCTTTCACCATCCCGCAATCGTTCGATGGCATCTAAGGTCGCGTTCCCGATGTCGAAAACAAAACCTCTGGCTGTCCAATAGCTGTAATCATACCAGTCGACAAAATTACGTGCAGTCAATTCCAGGCTGAAATCATGCGTCAATGCTTCTGCCAAACAAAAAGTAAGTGAACCATCATCCGAAAATGTTCCGGGAGCCTGGTTGTGTGTACCGTAACCGATCATATCAGAAACAGGATGCCGTTCCAGGTATGATCTGTCTTTGAATTCGACCGGAACGCCTAAAGCATCGCCTATAGCCAGTCCGAAAAATACCGATTGGATCTTCTTTTCAAGGTTCATGATGAAATTTGTTGCTGTGTTAACGTTGTTAAGTCAGTCTTTCTAATTCTAATTTTGAATGATGGCCGCTTATTGCACTTATTTCGCAGAATAGGATATACTTACGCATTCATTTCAAACGCAGAGAAGCCAGAAGAGCGCAAAGCAGTGGGATTGTCTCGTCACGCTATCATTCTGCGTTCCTCAGCCAAGTCTGCGGAAGAAGAAAAAAATACCGGAAGATTCATCCGGTATCTTCTATTTCCTAATCAAATCTGTTCTTTCAAGCGCTGGCGGATTTCCTGCAGGCTGTGCTCAAGGAGTAATTTTCCGTCGCGGAATACCTCTTTCAATTCACCTTGCTTTTCTTCTTCCCAGCTTACCTGGTCTTTCAACGTATACACACCGTCGTTCAGTTCGATTTTCATCAGTCCTTTGGCAGATTTTTTTGTTCCGTCGTCCGTAATCGGATCTTTGAAAATTTCACGTCCTTTGCCGTCTACTTCGCCATAGGTGGCTTTCATGGCAAACCCGAAGGTGTCGCGGGTGTTGTACTGGTAGGTATATGAACCGATTCCGAGCACGACGTTCGTAGATGCAAATCCTTTTGCCTTCAGACGCTCACAGATTTGTGTTGCTCTTACCACGGTAATACTATCCCCGTAAATGGCTCCGATGTGCGGATCGAGTTCTTTGTAACCTTTGTCATTGGTTTGTCCGCCGAACGTTTCCCACAACAGTTCTACCACACCTTTTCGCTCGTGTTCGTTCTTTCCTTCCGGATTTCCGCAGATGATATCTACCGGATCACCGCTGTCGGGGCGGATTACGACTTTTCCTTCGCGCTGCAGCACTTCTTGTTTAAGCTTCGGCAGGTAATCGGTCAAAACCCGCCACAAATCCCAGGTATCGGAAACGATTGAAACGATTCCTTTCGGGTACACATCACAGATCAGGCGGCGGAATGTTCCGATTTCATCTTCGATGGTTCCCATACACATCACGCTGTGTTCCGTTGCAGCTACGGATCCACCGATCAATTCTTTATCAGAATCCGCCAGGTAGTAACGTTCCAGTACTTCAATCGCCGGGATGGTATCGGTTCCCGTAAAACTGGTCAGGTGACCGATTCCGGAGATCAATGCGGCTTCTGTTCCCGCCATACCGCGCATGGAGAAATCATGTCCCTGCCAGTCTACAAATTCAGGAGCAGAAGATGTTTCCTGTGCAAATTTGTCCAGTACCATGCGGTATTGTTTGGCGATGGTTGCAGAAGTGCAAGGCATCCACACGACGGCGGAAACAAGCGTTTCAAAGTAATTGGTCAGCCAGAAAAACTCAGGCTGTGTGTTGTACATCGTAAACATCGGAACTTTGGTCGGCACGGTAGCACCTTCCGGCAGTGCTTTGATCACCATCGGGATGTAGCCCAGGTCGTGAAGTGCTTCAATGTGTTTGGTTCCCACCTGGTTTTCGCCCAGGTAATTGTTGATGCGGCGGGCATATTCAGCTACGACCTTTTCTTTCGGCTGTTTGAAAAAATAGGTTTCAAAATCCTCCAGGATGTATTTCTTTACGAAGTACTGAAGGCCGAAAAACACCACTCCCTGGATATCGTCAATCCTGCTTTTGCGTGGAGTCCAGTTAGAGTAAACAAGCGTTGTTCCTTCGGGATATTGTCTTCTGTGGTCGACTTTGTAACCGTCTGTTAATAATAAGGGATTCATATTGGGTGGGTATTTATTTTTGATGTAAGTTATATGTGATAATAGTTCAATAGTGAATTTAAGCCTTTGAACCTTTTGAACAGATCAGGATTGTCTGTTTTGGAAATCCATTAAGCTAAAAGGGCTTGATCCAGCTTGAATTGAGTGAGTTGTTCGTGCTCCAGTTCTCTGAAAGAATCAGTGGTAAACACGTGGTCGAAACATGCCGCCAGTTGATCGATACCCTTGCTGAAAATTCCGTGACTGACTGCTAAATAGAGTTTTCCGGCATGTTTTCGTTTTAATTCAGCTGCCAGACCGATAAACGTTCCTCCACCGTCGCAGATATCGTCTACTACCAGGCAGTCACGGCCCTCCAGGTCATCGGCATAGACTTTAAAGCCTTCCAGTTTGCCAGTTTTCACGTCGCGGTGCTTGCTGCATTCCACTACTTCCATTCCGTTCAGGAATTCAGAAACCTTGTAAATTTTCTTCAACGCACCACCGTCAGGAGAAACCAAAAGCGGTTCATTCCCAATTTGCTGAATCACTTTTTGGATGAACCGGTGATTCGGAACAGCATTGCAATTATTCAAGAGGGCAGGAGCTACTTCTGAGTGGGCGTCGAAAACGGTCACTTTTTTGAAACGGAAACCGTTGATGATATCGGCATAGACTTTTACTGTCAGCGGTTCGCCGGGTATCATTACCCGATCCTGGCGTGCAGCCGGAAAGTAAGGAATCACCAGCTGGTATAATTCCAGTCCCATGCGCTGCAAGGCATCCACAGCAAGGCAAAGGACTCCGAAATCGTGAAATGAATTCAAACGATGCGTAACCGTTACGGGTTGTTGGTGATCAAAGTCGGGATTGATCTTGATATGTGGTTCTCCTCCTGCGAAGGTGAAACTTTGAAACTGGATTTCGTCGCCGTTCAGCGGTTTGAAATGGGAATCGAGATTGAGTATCATATTTTAGTTGTTTGTGTAATATATACGCAAATATAGGTTTAGAATTCAGAAATGCAAAACGTTTTGTGTTAAAATTACGCAAAGTTAATTTCGAAGTGAAAACCATTTTCAGTTAACTGCTTGTATTTGATTTTGTTGAATCGGAAAAGTTTGGCCGGTCGTCCATTTTTTTTGCCGCCTAATTCACCCGTTTCTTCTACAATTCCGAAACTCAGAATCTTTTTCCGGAAGTTTCTGCGGTCAATTTCCCGGTTTAGGATCGTAGTATAGAGATTTTCCAGTTCGGAGAACAGAAATGCTTCAGGAAGCAGGTCAAAACCGATCGGTTGGTACGTGAGTTTGTTCTTTAAGCGTGCAATGGCAGTTTGAATAATCTGCCGGTGGTCGAAGGCGAGGGGAGGAAGTGCATCCACCGGGAACCACTGAGCTTCTTCGGCATCCGTATCGGCTGTCGGGTTCAGTTCGGTTGAGTTGACCAGCGCATAATAGGCAACGGAAACAACCCGGAAACGCGGATCGCGGTGAATATCATCCCCGAAGGTATATAACTGTTCCAAAAAGTTGACCCGGATCCCGGTTTCTTCGCGGAGTTCCCTGTTGACGGCATCTACCAGCGGTTCGTCATCTTTGACAAAACCACCCACCAATGCCCATTGCTGTTTCATTTCCCCGAATTTCTGCTTGATCAGGAGCACGCTGAGTGTGTTTTCCGAATAACCGAAAACAATGGCGTCGACTGCAATTTTGATGTGTTGCTTCAATTCCATGAAGAATGTGTGTGTTTTACGCAAAACTAAGCGAAAATTGTTAGCACGGATAAAGAGCAGTTATTTAATTCCCATGAGACGTTTGATCCATTTCAGTTTTCCTTCTGAATAAGGGGAATACTTCAATTTGGTTTCGAGCCAGTTTGCTTTTTCCAGCACACTTTTGTAATGCGAAAATGCCCTGAATCCGGCTTCTCCGTGGTAAGAGCCTGTTCCGCTTTCACCCACTCCGCCGAATGGAAGCCTGCTGTTTGAAATGTGCATAACGGCTTCATTTACTGCACCGCCCCCGAATGATAGTTCATTCAAGAGTTTGGATTTCAACCCGGAATCTTTGGTGAAAATATAACAGGAAAGCGGTTTTTCGCGGTTTTTGATAGCGGTAACTGCTTCATCCAGAGAATTGTAAACAAGTACGGGAAGCAGCGGACCGAAGATTTCTTCCTGCATCACCGGATCGTCAAAAGTGACATTGTGCAGCACCGTTGGTTCAATGATCCGTTCCGCTTCGTTGATTTGACCGCCGAAATACACTTTTCCCGGATCAATCAGTTTTTTCAGGCGTTGTACATTCCGGTCGTTGATGATCTGGATGTAATTTCCGTTTTCCACGGCATACTTTGCCTGGATGATTTCTTCTTTCGCCTGTGCCAGAAATTGCTCTTTCAATGACTTCGGAACCAGGATGTAATCCGGAGCGATGCAGGTTTGACCTGAATTCAGGAATTTGGCCCAGATCAGGCGTTTGATTCCCATTTTCAGATCGGCATCTTCGGTAAAAATTGCCGGGCTTTTTCCGCCTAGTTCCAGCGTAACCGGCGTGAGGTGTTTTGCAGCTGCCTGGTACACAATACGTCCCACATTCGGACTTCCGGTAAAGAAAATCTTGTCAAAACGCTGTTCCAAAAGTTCCGTTGTTTCCGAAATACCGCCTTCAACGACATGAAAGAACGAAGCATCGAACTGCTGATTGATGAGTTCCGCCATGATCCGGCTGGTATGCGAAGGCAATTCACTTGGTTTCAGAATCACGGTATTTCCGGCGGCAATGGCTGCGATTGCAGGTGCGAAAGACAATTGATACGGATAATTCCACGCTCCGATCACAAGCGAAACTCCTAACGGTTCGGGAATGATGTAGCTTTTTGCGGGAAAATTCACCCAATTGGTGCGCACGCGTTTCCGTTTCGACCACCTTTTCAGTTTTTTGCAGGCTTCGTCAATGTCCAGGAAAACCAGCCCGAATTCGTTGGTAAACGTTTCGAAGGGCGATTTTTTGAAATCGGCGTAAATGGCTTCATTCAACCGGTTTTGGTTATCGAGCAGCAGTTTTTTTAAGCGCTGAAGCTGTTCGATCCGGAAATCCGTATTTTTCGTCCTGTTGGAATTGAAAAATGTACGTTGCTGATCAATGAGTTCTTTCATGACCTCAAGTTAGTAGAAAAAACAATGACATGAAAATGCTGCTGCTGAAATCTTAGTAGTATTCAATCACGCGTTCCACAATGAAGTAGCCTTCCTCTCCCTGAATGATTTTCTTAATCCAGTTTCCGTGCGAATCCAATTCGTAGGTACATTGTTCCGGGTAGGAAACCGTTCCGTCAGTTTCTACTTCCGCTGACAATACGATATTTCCGTTTTCAAAGGTGTCGTCGATATAACCGTCGGGTTGCCCGTCTTCAAAATCGACCCAATGTTCCAGCACTTTTTCCTTGTTTTTATACACATAAGTCGTGATTTCCAGAATTCCTTCCACATTATCGCTCCATTCTTCTTTGGCGAGTAATTGATCCGCGTTATACGTGTAAAGATGTGTGTCTTTATTCGTTCCATGCTTCAATTCCCTTGCAATGAGTTTCCCGGCTGCGTTGTATTGGAATGTTTCGACACTAACAGAAGCATCTCCGAGAAATTCCTCTGACCGGATCAATCGGTTTTCTGCATTGTAGGAATAACTGAAATGAATGGGTTGAGCAGTTTTGACGCGCAGGTCTGTTTTATCAGATGAACTGATCCGGTTCAGTGAATCATAGGTGAAATGGTAGGAAATCCCACGCCTGTTGATTACCGAAATTCTGCCGGGTTTATCGTATTTGATGGAATAGGTGACTTCTTTCTTGTCCAGGTTCAGCTTGTTTTCCAGGGTCATATTTCCCAGCGTGTCGAAAAAGGATTCGGAATCGTATTCAAAATCATACTGCCAGCCTTTGACAGATTTCACGACCCCGTTTGCTGTTTTGGATGCCGTGAACGAAGTCTCCTTCACTTTTTTCACTTTCCCGCGAAGTCCGGCTGATTGGAGGTTTTCTGCGTTCAGGATGAGTTCCTGGGCATTCAATTGCTTGCAAAGAAAGATCAATAAAAGTGAAAAGATGTGTGTTTTCATGAAAATGACTGAGTGAAAATACAGAAACGAACGATTTCCCGGGATATTTTTTAATCGATGAATTTACTGTATTTGTAATACAACAGGGCGTATTTGGAATCGATTGTAAAATGAGTAATCTCTTTGTATTTACAGGAGACCGGTTTCAGATCGTATTCCCCGCGTGCGTTGAAATAGTTGATTTTAACGTGTTTGTTGTTACATGATGCCACCGGCCCGATTTGAAAACGGTCGTCATTCCCATAGAGCGCTTCGATGATAACCGGGATCTGCATTTCCCGGATGGTTTGAAACATGTTCTCGTAGCTGTCCAGGTGAAAATTCAGGGATTTGTTTCGTTCAAAAATCACGTTCTTTAAACCTTCTTTTTCCATGATTTTCTGGATAAATTGTTCATTTTCGGTTCGTTTGATTTCAGAAATGTCTTCTTTCCGGATTACCACTGTTCCATTATAAAAGAAGTCATAATCGGTAGACATCAGCAAGAAGTTTTTATCCTGTTCATGAATGTAACCGTTAAAATTGGTGATAGAGGTTCCATCTTTGTCACAAATGTAGATTTTGACATATTCCTCTTTATTGATGTGTTTTTGAATGCGTTTTTTCATGTTTTGATTGTTGAAGGTAATGAGTGATTAGTTATTCGATTTATTTCCGGACAAACAAATGTAATTGTTTAGAGAACTCAAAGTAGATACTCTTTTTCGAAAAAGTATTGAGTTTATTGGTTTCAACATGGTAGTTCGATTTTTCAACATCCAGTTTTAAATCATAGAGGGGAGACTTTGTTTTCAATGTACTGAGGTTGATTTTAATAACATTTTGGTTGTCCAAATCCGGGAAATAATAGTTGTGCGAGTAGGTATAATTGAAAATCTGTCTTAAAGCAGTATAATCGTATTGGTTGATTTCATTGGGCTCTTCCTCGTACTCGAATTCCGGAGCGTTTTTCTCAATAGAATACCAAATCTCTTTACCGGAAAAATCCCCGGTATTACCACCAATTCCCTGTTGGAAGCAAAGAGCAGTCCAGTTGTTTCCAAGTTTTCTCAGATAAATGTGTCCCTGATCTTCACGTCCTGTTCTGTATTCTCCGAAATATCCCAGATTAATCAGGTGTTTTTGAAAACCGTAAAGTCTCCATTGATCTTTGTGTTTTGTGAATAAGGCAACGCCAAGTGATACACCTTCAAAATGACTTCCTGTGATGATTTCAGTATTCCGATCCAGTTGTATGTTAGGATTGGCAAGTATAACAACTGCAGATTCGTTTCCGTTTGAGTTTCGGAAAAACAATACGGTATCAACTTCGGTATGAATAAAGGAATCATATGAAACGGGGATCAAATCAAGATTCCGGCTTTTTCCGGAAGCAGGTTTCCAAAGAATTCTGTTTTTAGCATCGAATTGATTACTTCCATACAGATAGTTCAACAGTTTAGTTGAATTGTTTAAATCTACTAGTGCTTGAATTTCAATGTGTTGACTATTTGTTTTGCTGTTTGAAGCTGGTTTAGATGAACCGTTCTGAGTACAGCTTTGCAAAAACAGAACAATAATCAGTGGATATCGTTTAAGTTGTTTGAGCGGCATGGTATTAGGATTTGGAAGCGTATACCAGTTTCAGGATAAACAATACCAACTGAAAAATCCCTGTAAGTGGGAAAATAAGAATATACAACCACAAGGCAGCGCCTCCGCCGGTATTTTCATTCCACATACTTTCTCTCGAAGGTGTGTTGGAATAGGCCAGCATTAAGGGAAGCAGAAATAGTATGGTATTTAAAATTAAAAGGATATTCAAGGTGATTTTCCGTGTTTTATTCACGTCTTTGACGAACAACAAAGCAATGCCTGAAACGGGAATTAATAAGAAGAGAATGATTGCCATGTGGTGTGATTTTAGATTTCTTCTACGTCGAGAAATTTCCCGAACAGGATGAAAGTAATAAATATCGAAAAGATAAGCCCCAGGATAAAGGACAATAATCTCAAATTTGATTGTATGTCAGTTTTCCGTGAATAATACAGGCGTAAGATCGTACTTCCGAAACCAAGTGTATAACAGGCATTGGCGCAAAGGGTAAAAGCAACAGAAAACAGAATTACCTTTGAAAAGCCCCACCTCAATACCCCGTTTGGAATGAGTTCGATCAGGAGTATTTCACAGGCAATCAGGATAATGTTATATAGAATTCTCCTTGTTTCCCACCAGCGGATCAATGCAGAGAAATCAATCTCAGGTTTCTCAGGAATATCGAGTATTTCTTCGGGGTGGTTCACACAATTTTGATCTGTTAGATGCTCATTACTGATCGTAAACTAGACGTTCTGAAGCGATGAATTTAGTACGGCTTCCTTCAGCGAAACCACTTCTACCTTGCAAATTCCGTCGTTCATTTCCAGCCGCTGGCTGTGTTTGAAGTTCAGCACCTGGCCATTTTCCCGGATCGTTTCGTTTTTGGAGAGATCCAGTTTGTGAATCAGCCAGCCGGGGAGTTGTGCTTCCGTCAATGCAAGGATTCCTTCGTCCTGGAAATCACCGTCGGGAGAGGAGTAGATTGCTGTATATCCGTAATTGATGTCAACTGCCGGAGACCAGAGCGCATCGCCCACGGTTTGGGAAACTGCCGTGTAATATTGTTGTTCCATGGCCCTTGCCCGCGCACCAATGTGCACACGTGTAGCACCTTTGAGCGTTTCGGTACAGGAGGGAACCAACATAAACTGAGCGCCGGCTTCTGCCAGGAGTTGTCCTCCCAGCGGGAACTCAATATCGAAACAGATTTGGACGCCGAATTTCCCGAAAGCAGTATCGAACAGGCGTAAAGCTCCGTCGGAAGAAGCGATTCCCCAGGATTCGTCTTCGAAACGGGTCATAAAATGCTTGTCCTGCCAGGAATACTCCGTCTTACTGAATACGAAGCAGCGATTAACCGTTTTTTCTCCCAGATCAACCGGGAAACTCGGAGCAACGATTACGCAGTTGTATTGCCGTGCAAATTGCTGAAATGTTTCTATGAAAAATGGCAAAAAATCCTGCAAATGAGCAATCTGCAGTTTCAAATCTTCACGAACAGCTTGTGGAAACAAGGCAGTTAGTTCCATGCTTCCGTATTCGGGAAAGGTGAGGACTTGCGCGCCGGATGAAACGGCTTCTATGATCCATTTTTCCGTATGATTTTTCCAATCTTCGAGTGACCGGTGCTCCGTAATCGGATATTGAGCCAACGCAATCGTTACTTCCATTCTTTTTGCCAAAAAATCAGTTCTTTTTCCGTTTCTTCCGTTTCATTTCTGTCGAGCCACGACATGGTGCAGCTAAAATCTTGTTTCACATATCCGCGTTTCGTCCAGAAGACATCATTCGGACGGTGATCCTGAGGTTTTAAGGGATGATCTTCGGGCCTTACCACCGAGCAGAAGGTGGTGGTTCGAAACCCGTTTTTCAAGGCGTGTTCTTCACGCACATCAAAGAATTGGTGTCCCAGCCCCATTCCTCTGTATTCCGGTAGGAGAATACTTTCTCCGAAATAGAAAATCTCATCCAGGTTCAATCTTCGTTCTTTGAACGGCTTTTGAATAGCTTCGTCTTCTGCAGTCAAAGGCATTCCGGTGGTGGCACCGATAAGCCGGTCTCCGTCAAATACGCCAAACGCAATACTCAGCGGATTCCGTGTGTAGATCTGCAGGTAATGTTGTTCGTATTCCAGGTTGCCCTCATACAAATAAGGAAAATCATAGAATACAGACATCCGGAGTTGTCCCAGTTGTGGAATGAAGGAACTAATTTCTTCCCCGTTTGCCAGTTTGTAAATGAGTTGATCCACGGTTATTTGGAAACCAGTTCAATCCACAACTCCAGGTTGTAGTAAGTGGTAACGCGGGTAATTTTTCCGTTCTGAACTTCCAGGAAAGCCGCTGCCGGAAGAATGTAGCTTTGTCCGTGAGCCGGTGGAAGACCTTCTTCTGCTTTTTTGTATGTTCCGTGAACTACAAATTCCGCAGCAATACGACCTTCAGTTGCCGAAGAAAACAAAACGATGTCTTTGAGGGTTTCCGAGTAGCTTTCATCCATGTGCTGCATGAAGTCGGTAAACAGTTTTTTCCCGATTCGCGGAGTTCCCTGATTGGGTTCGTGTTTGATGTTCTCATCGACAAGTACCAGCATTTCATTCCAGTTGCGTGCATTAAACGCGTCGTAATACGCTTGTACGATTTGTAAGTCAGTCATTTGTTTATAATTGATAATTTAAGATGTAGAATTGAAAAGGTTTTTCCTTGTACATTTTCAATTCTCAATTTTTCATTTGTTTGGGCATTCTCCCTTGACGTATTTTGTAATTCCATGGCACTGAGCAGTGCAGGCGTTTGAATACGTTTTCTGATTGCATCCGCAAACCGGATCGTATTGCATGGTGCATACGCAATCTTCCTTTACCTTTTCGGTACAATCTGCTTTGCTGCAACCTTTTCCGGCAGCTACCGCCAGAATCGAAGAGAATAGTACTATTTTCATGACCCAAGAATTTAGGCTAAGATACTTAAAAAAATGCCGTCAATGAAAAGAGCCGTCCGGTAAAAAATGCTTCAATTCCGATTGGTGGCTGAAAAATCTGAGATGTCTAAGTAACCGGCAGGGCAGAATAGAAATCAAAATCCGGGTTCGAACTGACAGGGGAAGTGTTAAAATACGGATGTTGGTCATTTAATGATCATTTTTTTAATAAATTAATCCTGCTATAAACTAACAAACTACTGGTATGAAAAAACCGATACTACTACTCGGAGCGTTGTTCCTAACGCTTCATATTTGTTTTTCACAACAATACAATGAGCTTCGCTACAGGGAGCAAATTTTCTCAGGAACTACTTCACAGCTGAATGTGCAGTATGGAGCAGCTCCTCAGTGGATTTGGCCGTACTGGAATGAAAACCTGCTGCTTGACGTTTATCAACCGGTGGGAGATGTGATTACCAAACGGCCTTTGGTCATTTTGGCTCATTCCGGGGGATTTCTAAACGGGGCGAAAGACGTAAGCGATATGGTTGCACTGTGTGATTCGCTTGGTCGGCTGGGGTATGTAACTGCCACGATCGAGTACCGCAAAGGGTTTAATCCGTTGGATAATGAGAGTGCAGAGCGTGCGGTTTACAGGGGAATCCAGGATGGGAAAGCGGCAGTGCGTTATTTTAAGCAAAACGCTTCGTTGTACGGAATTGATACGAACTATATTTATTTCGGGGGAATGTCTGCCGGCGGATATGTGGCCTTGCACGTTGCGTATATGGATTTGGAAAGTGAACGGCCCGCAAGTACTTATGGCGGCGGAACGGTAAACGACCTGGGATGTTTGAACTGCGCCGGAAATAACTATGCGCATTCTTCCAAAGTGCGGGCGATCCTGGATTATTGGGGAGCGGTGCAGGACACAACCATTATTGTTGCAGGAGATATTCCCTTAATGATCATGCATGGTGAAAATGATCCGACGGTTCCGTTTGATTACGGTCATCCGTTTGGATTGGCGACTTTGCCACAGACCTATGGCGGCTGGCCGGTTTCAATCAGGGCAGCATCTGTGGGGTTGGATTATGAGTTTTACACTTCAGAAGGTAACTTGCACATGCTCGACGGAAGCGATAACGGAACCTTTAATGCCAGCAATCCGCCAAATTCATTTTGGTATGACACCCTTCTACCGAGAACGCGGGCTTTTTTGTACCGGATGACGAAACCCAACCCGGTCAGGATTTCAAATGACAACGTCGAATTGTGTTTTGGAGAAGTGCTGAACCTGGAGGTCGACGGGAATGATGCTTCGTATTATAAGTGGTATTACAATACGGCCAATGCCTTGAATGTGGTTGATAATCATTCGCAGCAATTATCGCTTTCGTTTTCCCAGTCGGGAGATTATGATGTGGCTGTTGTTGAATTTAACGAGGTGTTTTGTGCCAGTGATACTTTGTGGTTTCATGTGAGCTACAGGGATCCCGTTGTTGCTTCATTCTCCAGTGCGCTCATCACTGTGGGAGAAATGTCATTCACCAGTTCATCTGTGAATGGAGAAACGTTTCTGTGGAATTTTGGTGACGGAGTCAGTTCGTCCCAGGAGAATCCGGTTCATGCATACGCTTCAAACGGAACCTATTCCGTACAGTTGATTGTTACGGATGCATTCGGTTGTTCCGATACGATTGTGCAGCAGGTACTGATCGAGTCGCTGGCTGTTACTGAACATGATTTGACTGATTACGTAACCGTTTATCCGAATCCGTTTTCCGGGAAACTGGTTATTGAAAATCACTTGCCGAATGGAATCACGGTGGAGATAACAGATGCCCAGGGTAAAAAAATACGGATGTTGAATACGCAAGAGAACGAAATTATTCTGGATACTGAAAAATGGAGCACAGGAGTATATTTTGTGACCTGTATATCAGATGACGGAAAGAATTCGGTTTATAAATTGATCAAGTAGAAAGGATTATTTGCTGGTTTAAGGGGTTAATCGGTTGAAAAACGGTTGCTTTTGACGTTCGTGGGCGTAATTCCGCAATATTACGCCCAGGTTTCCAATGGAGTATTTCCATAAACCGAATCCCGTTTTCACCTCACAACGTTTACTTCTTTATTCTACATTGATAAATGATGCGCGGTCAAATTGGAAGCTTCTTCTGCGGATATACTGTTTTCATCAAAACCGATCCTGTAATATCGAAGTTCCGGCGAAACGAATGATAAAAAGGGTTAATAAACAGCGTTTTTTAAGGTTTATTCTTTTCCCCGGTAAATGAAAACGCCTATTTTTCAGAGACACCTGACTTCAAAAGCGAAGTTTTTAACCAAAAACAAGAGTATATGGAGACATCAGTGATCATTATCGTTATCGGATTTTTTATTTTTTGCGGCCATTTTTTAAGTGGTGTTTTCGAACGCAGAAGTATCCCGGATGTATTGGGTTTGATGTTTCTCGGAATTCTTCTGGGGCCTGTCTTTCACATTGTTAACCCGGAATCTTTCGGGAAATTTGGTTCCTTGTTCAGTAATTTTGTGTTGATTTTCATCCTTTTCGAAAGCGGAACAGATCTGAAAATTTCGGAAGTGCGGAAATCGTTCAAAGAATCAGCAGGAATTACGGCCATCGGTTTTGTTTTTACGTCGATTACAATCATGATCCTGTGTATGCAGATTTTTCATCTTTCCTGGGTGAGTAGTTTGTTTATCGGGTCGGCACTGGGAGGAACTTCTTCTGCTGTCGTGGTTGGCTTGGTGAAAAAAGTGGACGTGCAACCGAAAACAGCCACTACGCTCATTATCGAATCGGCAGAAACAGACGTGTTCACGCTGGCCATTCCGCTGGCGATCCTCGGATTGATGGTTTCAGGCGATTTCTCGGTCAAAACACTGGTTTCCCAATTTATTACGTCATTGGTACTGGCAGTGGTTTTCGGAATTATGGGAGCTTTGTTCTGGGCCTTTATTCTTAACAAAGTCCCCACGCTGAAGGCAACGAAGTTTTCTACCCCGGCTTTTTTATTCTTGATCTACGGTCTTTCCGAATACCTCAACTACAGCGGGCCTTTGACAGCTTTGACCTTCGGGATTGCGATCGGTAATCTGAGCTATTTCGAACCGAAAATTCTCCGGAAGATCATCCCGAACCAGCGCATTATTCTGCCGGAAGCCGAGCGGGTATTTTTTAGCGAAATCGTGTTTTTACTGCGAACTTTCTTCTTTGTGTTCATCGGAATCAGCATTCGGATTAACCGCATCGACTGGCTCTTATGGGGTGCGCTTATTACGTTTATTGTGTATATGGTACGCATCCTGGTAGTCAAACTGGTCATTTCTTCCGATACTCCGGTTCTGGACCGGGCGGTGATGTCGTTTATGATTCCTAAAGGGCTCGGAGCTGCGGTAATAGCAACATTGCCTGTTCAGCAGGGACATCCGGACGGGGTGATTATTCAATCGATCTGTTTTGCGGTGATTCTTTCCAGTACGGTGTATTGTGTGCTGTTTTTCTTCCTGACGAAAACCGGGATTATGATTCCTTTTTACCGATTGGTTTACGGGAGGCGCGGGCAGTTGACAAAGAAATAGAGGGATAGAAGCAAGGATGTTTGGTTGTGTTGAAAGAGTATTTGGAGGCGAATACTCCTTCGTTTGCAAACCCGGACGTAATTCCGCAATATTACGCCCAAGGTCAGCTAGTTATCTAATTGGTTCTTGTTTTTCCATGAAAGAAATTCAGCTGGATGCGAAACTAATCCGGCTTCATCACCATCCAAAGAGCTTTTAAATCCGGAATGTAAGTCGTAATCAAAGAAGACTGCTTTTCCGGGTGTTTTTCTGCTTCCATACAGCCCCAGCCACCACTTTTCCGATACGGAATCACTTCTGCCCACAAGGCTTTGGAAGCATCAATCGCTAATAATCCAGCAACTGTATCGTGCAGCGCTTTTTCTTTCAGGTCGACCGCTTTCAGGAACAAATCCAATCCCTTGTTTTGATTTCTGAAGGGAACAAGCAATGCGGCATCAACTTTGGTGAAGATGGCACCGTGACAGACATTTTTGCTGATCAACCGCCTTTCAGTCATCGGAATGGCAAGCAAAGCCTCAGCTGCAAGCGGATTTCCGTTCAGGTTAAAAGTGGGACAGGTGATCTTTCCGTCAAATTTTTCGAGGCGGTGTTCCTTTGGTACAATATTATCGCCGGCAAACCCGCCCTGGCAGAACCAACGTTCAAAGAACGTTCCGGTAGCCTCATAAAACGCATGCGGATTGGTGAGAGCGGCTCCCGTAAGTAAGGTACAATCGGGATGCTTGCGCAGTGTTTCAGCCATGATATTTGCAGCAGTATCATCCGCTTCGGAATGCTCAAATACTCCAATCCAGTCGCTGTGAAAGCCAGAAACACGTTTTGCAATCGATTTGGGAGTTCCTGCTCCAATCCGGATGTCTGGTCTGTCGAGGATTCTCAGGAGATGGCGTATCATTCCGATTTGGTCAGTCCCGCCCGGGTGTACGGAAACACTCACGAGGTGCACTTTCGGGTGTGTAGCCAAAATAGCAAGGGTCATCGAATCGTCGGGGTCGGCAGTTTCCAGATCAAAATGGAAAGGGATTTTAGGTTGCATGTAGTAATTGTATTTTTTTGAGTAGTTTATTTTTACGACTGTAAAGATAAGGAAAACGGCTCAATTCAGGTGGATGAATGACAGGTTGATTGAATCAGTCTGCAATCGTAAAATCCACATGATAATGATCGTCGTGCAGGCTGTCAATCAAATCACTGAGTTGCGTTGCGAAGTAAATCCCGCTGGTTTTGAGTTTCTGACCGTATTCCGTAGCAAACAGTTCATCCTTCAGGGCAATTTTCAGGATTACTTTGTTGATTTTCAATCCGTGCTTTTTGGCTTCCTCGTTCAGAACCAGCAAATGGTGAGCGATTAAATTGAAATCGATTGCATAGGAGGAATCTTCCGTATACACGCCATTTTCATTGAAATCCATCAGGTAATGCGGGAGTCCCAGCCGGTTGAAATCCATCGTAGAAACCCCGTTTTTCAGCATCGGTGACATGAAATCAACACTCAGTCCATTCTGATGCGTCCGGTGAGGCCAGATTTTTCCGCCGTTTTCTTTGGAACATTCCATGAGTCCGAATTCGAAGGACGGCTCAATTTGTTCAAACCGCTCATAGGTTTTCAAAACCGTTTCGTAAACCTTCTGGTGTACAAAAGCATGTTTGTCGAGGTAGCTGGTCGAATCGAAATAAATGAAGTTTGTTCCTTTAAACGGAAACAAGCGGCCATTTTTCAAACTTCCGTTGCTGACCGTTCCCGATGAAATACTCGCTTCCTTGTGGTCTTTGTAGTGATTGTATAAATCCTGTATGGGATTTGTTTGTTGAGCGGAAGTAGTTTCCTGTTGAGATGCCGGTGTTTTGACTGGGGGATCGGTTTGTCCGCTGCATGCCTGGATCAAAACAAGGGCAGGAGCGAGGAAGAGTGCTTTTTTCATGGGGTGAAGCTTCACAAAGTTAGTGCCAACAAAAAAGTCGGGCACAAAAAAATCCCGACGTTCGCAAAGCGAGGTCGGGATCGTATATCGAGATAAATCTTCGGCTTAGTGAGAGAAGCTTCTTTTTTCTTTGATACGTGCCGCTTTTCCGGTAAGACCACGGAAGTAGAAGATACGTGCACGACGAACAGCTCCACGCTTGTTCACTGTAATTGAATCAATGAAAGGAGAAGAAATAGGGAAGATACGTTCAACACCTACGTTTCCTGACATTTTGCGAACTGTAAACGTTTCAGTTGAACCTGATCCGCGACGTTGCAAAACAACACCCTGGAACTGCTGAATACGCTCTTTGTTTCCTTCTTTAATTTTGTAAGATACAGTAACTGTATCTCCAGCACCGAAAGCTGGGAATTCTTTTAATTCTACTAGTTCTTTTTGAAGCTCTCTGATAAAATCCATGACTCTAATTTTCTTTCACTATATCCCGTAATTGGGGGTGCAATATTAGGAATAATTTTTCAATTTATGATAAAACCCTTAACTTTTTTTTATTTGAAGCAGTTTTCCGGTTTTTATTTCCTCTTTATATATAAAGTCTTATCCTGAAAATGACGTTCATTACATGTTTCAAAAAGTTCCATGGTTCAAAAGGTTTAACAAAAGGGCTATTTAACTTTTATACCCTTTCAGCTCATTGAACAAGGATAGAAATTCGAAATGACAACATACTCAGGATCAAACCTTCATTGAAGCTTCCTCCTGCCCGAAATTCATTTTTCAATTCCGGCGAAGCTTCAGGACAAAACATTTTTCTAAATTCGACCGTTCAAATACTAACTTCGTTTACAAAGATACCGCGAAAAAATGGAATCAGCGAATAAGAAAATAATCGGAAGAAAGGATCTGGTGTCTTTCCCGGGATTTGAATTAGAGCATGTGCCGGTTAAAATTGACTCCGGAGCCTATTCCAGCTCGATGCATTGCGAATCGATCGAAATCATTGAATTCGGAGAAAAAGAACAGCTCCGGGTAGTATTCCTCGATCCTTCAATCTCCGGTTATACAGGGAAAGAAGTGGTTTTTGATTCCTTTAAGGTAAAGGTCGTGAAAAGCTCCAATGGAATCGCCCAGGAACGATTTTTTGTTAAAGGTACGATCCGCTTGTTCGGTGAAACATATGAAACCGTATTTTCGCTGACGGAACGGACGGGCTTACGAAACCCCATTCTTTTGGGCAGGCGCTTACTGAACAAACGCTTCCTCATAGATACTTCTAAGACGAATTGCTCCTATAAATACGAAAATACTAATTGATACCGAAGGAAAGGGACGAGCCTTTCAATAAACTGAGAATGAAAATTGCTATTTTATCACGCAATCCGCAGCTCTATTCAACCCGCCGTTTGGTGGAGGCAGCGGAAAAACACGGTCATGAAGCCCACGTGATCGATCATTTGCGCTGTAATATCGAAATCGAACAAAAAGGCCCCTCATTGTTTTATGGATCCGGTTACCTCGAAGAGTTTGATGCGGTGATTCCAAGGGTAGGAGCTTCGGTAACGTTTTATGGAACGGCTGTTGTGCGCCAGTTTGAAATGATGAATGTCTTTTCAGTGAACAGCTCCCGCGGAATCGTGCATTCGAGAGACAAACTGCGTTGTCTGCAGGTACTGTCGAAAGAAGGAATCGGTTTGCCGAAAACCGTCTTTACGAACTACTCCCGGAATGTAGAGCACGTAGTTGAATCCGCAGGAGGAGCGCCGGTTGTATTGAAACTACTGGAAGGAACTCAGGGATTGGGAGTCGTACTGGCTGAAAACCAAAATGCGGCGCAATCGGTACTGGAAGCATTCAACGGATTAAAAGCCCGCGTCATCGTTCAGGAATTCATCAAAGAAGCAAAGGGAGCAGATATTCGCGCATTTGTAGTAGACGGGGAAGTGGTTGGAGCCATGAAGCGTCAGGGAAAAGAAGGGGAGTTCCGTTCGAACCTGCACCGCGGAGGAACGGCAACCATTATGGAACTGACCGAAGAGGAAAAACGGACGGCAATCAAGGCTGCTGAAGCAGTGGGGCTGGGAGTTGCTGGAGTGGATTTACTTCAGTCTTCCCGTGGGCCTTTGGTACTGGAAGTCAATTCTTCTCCCGGACTGGAGGGAATCGAACGTGCTACCGGGGTAGATATCGCCGGAAAAATTATTGCTTTTATCGAGAAGAACGTACTAAAATAGTTGTTGTAAGAAAATCCGGTGATTCTGAATTGAATCTTTTCAACCCATTGAAACTTTTTACTTTTGGATGAGAGTAGAAAGCGAATGTTCGGATGAACGGCAGATCTGACAAGTCTAAAATGAAATAAAATGACCCGAAAGTTCTACATACTTGGAAAAGAGATTCTACCAGGAGAAAGCGTGGAATTGAGCATGGATGTAGCCAGGCTGCATACGCACACGCCGGTTCAGGTGCCGGTGTTCGTGGAAAGATCGTTGAAAGACGGTCCGGTTGTACTCCTGATGGCCGGAATGCATGGAGACGAGATCAACGGGATGGAAATTATCCGCCGCGTGATCCGCAAGAAGTGGAACAAGCCCATTGCAGGAACGATTGTATGTCTTCCGGTATTCAATATTTTCGGGTATCTCAACTTAAAACGGGAATTGCCCGACGGGAGAGACCTCAACCGCAGTTTTCCCGGGTCGAAAAATGGCTCGCTGGCCAGCCAGTTTGCTTATCAGTTTATGAACCAGATTGCACCGAACGTAGATATCGTGATTGATTTTCACACCGGTTCGGCACAGCGTTCAAACATTGCTCAAATCCGCTGCCTGCTTTCCGATCCCATCAGTATGGAGCTGGCACGCGTATTTAGTCCGCCTTTCATCGTGCATTCGGGATATATTTCTAAATCGGTTCGCGAGGCATTAAACAAAATGGGGAAAAAGATCCTGCTTTTCGAGGGTGGGAAAACCAATTCCATTGACGAAACGATTGTGGAAGAAGGACTACTTGGAATTCAGCGCATTCTGAATCACTTCCATATGAAGAATTTCAAGCTGGATCAGGCAGAGAGGGAACCGGTCATTATCAAATCTTCCCGCTGGATGAGAGCTCCGCTTTCAGGTGTTTTTCACGCAGCAGTTCAGAACGGACAATACGTAGAAAAAGGAGATTTACTTGGGTATGTCAGTGATCCTTACGGCTCAACGGAACGAAAGATCAAATCCACAGCGAAAGGATTTATTATCTGTACGAATGAAGCACCGCTTGTCAATAAAGGAGATGCTATTTTCCATGTCGGCACGGCACTGATGAACGATAAACCGCTTATCTTGAAGGATGAAGACTAAAAATATTCACGGGTATTGTGCAATCGGCGTGTTCAATGCAAAAACAGAACACAACATCGGAACGCTTTGGAGATCAGCTTATATCTTGGGAGCTTCCTACATTTTTACGGTGGGGAAACGCTACAAAAAACAGGCCTCAGATGTCACGAGAACCTGGGCACGGATTCCGTATTTTCATTATGATACACTGGAAGATTTGTGCGAGAATATTCCCTATGACTGCCACCTGATTGCAGTAGAGTTAACAGATGATGCGGAGTTTCTGCACGAGTTTAATCATCCCAAACGGGCAATTTACCTTTTAGGTTCTGAAGATCAGGGCTTACCGGAACACGTATTGCAGAAATGCCGGAAAGTCATCAAGCTTCCCGGAAATTCTTCTCTCAACGTTGCCGTAACCGGAAGCATTGTGTTGCATGACCGTGCCGCAAAATTAAATTTGGAACTTCCTCCGTACCATAACCAGGATTAGTTCAAACGGCTCTGTTAGTTTTGGATTTCCGCATTTTCACAGGCCAGTTAAAAATGTAACTTACTGATTTTTATTTGTAAAAAACAATTTTCATTGAGTGAATAGTATGTTTCATTTTCTTGTTTATGCCACCTAATCTTTCCTTTAGAGCTATCTTTGCACCTCAAAACTGAGATAGTTTTAAAGATGTTCAGATTTCTACAACTTACCCTGGTGGCGTATTTTTTGACGTCATCACTAGATACCGCTGCTCAAAGAGATACCGTTTTTTGGTTCGCAGCACCTGATGTTTCTGCTGGTGTCGGACAAACGCCGCTCATGCTCCGCTTTCAATCGTATGATCAGCCGGCAACCATTACCGTAACCCAGCCTGCCAATGGCGCATTCGTTCCGCTCACGTTGACGATGCCAGCTTTTTCCAGCGATAGTCTCAACCTGAGTACCCTGGTGGCTCAGATCGAAAGCCCTGGGGCAAACGTAGCTGCGAATAACGGATTGAAAATTTCCTCAACCGGGAAAATCAACGCGATTTACGAGGTCAACGCACCCAACAACAAAGAGAGTTTCAGTTTGAAAGGTTCCAAAGCATTGGGAACGAATTTCTACACGCCGTTTCAGAAGTTTTGGAACAACGCGGTCACTTCCCCCACAACCTATTCGGGGATTGAAATCGTTGCCACAATGAACAATACCACTGTATTGATCACGCCGAGGACAGCCATTACCGGACACGCAGCGAATGCCTCTTTTTCAGTGGTTTTGAATGCCGGGCAGACCTACAGTGCACGTGATGTGAACGTTTCAGCAGCTACATCGCTTGCAGGTTCGATCGTTTCAGCCAACAAGCCGGTCGCGGTGACGCTTTTTGACGGACAATTGGTGCAGTCTACCTGCGGAGACATGATCGGCGATCAGTTGATCCCGACTCCTTCCATCGGAACGGATTATGCCATTTACAAGGGAACATCTGCTAACGACCGCATCTATGTACTGGCTCCGGATAACGGTTCCAGCATCCAGGTAACGGGAGTCTCTACTTCTACAACGCTGATTAATTCCTGCGAAACATTGGAAATTCCGATGACCAGTGACCTGATGTACATCAAATCCAGTAAACCGGTTTATGTCTATCACGTTTCCGCTTTCGGTTGTGAATTGAATGCGGCAGTGGTTCCGAGTTTGAACTGTAAAGGAAACAACACAATGGCTTTCTCGCGTTCCAGCTCGGATTCATTGGGAGTGATTCTCGTAACCAGAGCCGGGTATGAAGGTAACTTCCTGCTCAATGGAACTGCCGGGGCGATTACTGCCGGGATGTTTCAGAATGTTCCGGGAACAAGTGGTCAATACAAAGCAGCAAGAATCTTTTTCAATACGGCACAGGTTCCGGTCAACAGTCACAACACGATCTCGAACCAGTCAGATATTTTCACCATGGCAATCATGTCCGGAGGCGGAACAAACACCGGATCCATGTATGCTTATACAACCGACTTCTATGCTACGGCCTATTCGCATGCAGGAGCAGACGATACGGTTTGCGCCAATGTGAGCTACACGCTGAGCGGAAGCGTAGGAGGTGGAGCCGTAACGGGATCGTGGTCGAGCAACGGTTACGGTTCGTTCCTCAATGGACTGAATTCCGTTCCGAATGTGTACATCCCGAGTCCGCTGGATACGCTGATCAGCCCGATCCGTATTATTCTTTCCAGTACCGGTTTTTGCCCTTCGGCACGCGATACGATGTACCTGGATGTGACTCCTGCACCAATTGTGAATGCCAATACCGATCAATCCATTTGTGAGAATAACTCGATTATCCAATTAAATGGAATTGTCAGCGGAGGAGCAACTTCCGGAATTTGGAGCAGTAGCGGAACAGGTGTGTTCCAGCCAAATGCTTCCACATTGAACGCCGAATACATTCCTTCTGCCGCAGACCTTGCTTCCGGATTAGTGCAATTTGTACTGACTTCGACCAACTCGGTTTCCTGTGCTACGGTAACCGATACCATGAAAGTACAATTTACGCCTGCGGCAACCGTTCAGGCCGGACCGGACACCCTGATTGTTTGTGCCAATAACTCGAATGTTTCATTATCCGGAACAGTAAGCGGACCTACAACAACAGGGAAGTGGCTTTCTGGTGGTACAGGGATTTTCTCACCGAACAACAGTTCCTTGAATTGTACCTACATTCCGAGTGTTGCAGATACAACAGCAGGATTTGTATGGATTTACCTCGAATCAACTTCGAACGGAAATTGTTTGCCGGTGCAAGACAGTATTTATGTGTTGATCACAGATGCACCGAAAGTGGATGCCGGTCCGAATCAGCTGAAATGTTCCAACAACACCCTGGTTCAATTGAACGGAAGTGTTACCGGGCCGTTTGGCGGAAGCTGGAGCGGAGGAGCCGGACTTTTTACTCCGTCCAATACCACGTTGAATGCAACGTACAAACCAACGGCTTCGGAAGTGGCAAACGGAAGCATCGTGTTGACATTGACTTCAACGAATGTCGGGACATGTACCGTTGTGTCGGATGCGATTCAGATCAATTTTGTAGCACCGCCTTTCGCGAATTTCAGCGGAACGAGCGTGTGTGAAGGAATGCCGAACGTATTTACGGATTTCTCCCTCCCGGGTTCCGGAAACCTGACCAACTGGTCGTGGAAATTTACGGGGACTCAGACTGCAACAACTCAAAATTCATCGTACACGTACCCGACGGCTGGAACTTACCCGGTAGAATTGATTGTGAGCAACTCGAACGGGTGTAAAGATACCGTGACGATCTCCGTTTCCGTGTTTAACAAGCCGACTGCTAATTTTACTACGGTAAACTCCTGTCCGAATAACCAGGTGACGGTGACTTTTACGGATGCGTCAACCAGTTCGGAAACGATTAATTCCTGGTTCTACGATTTCGGAGGACAGGGATCTGCTTCGATGGCGAATGTGAGTCAGCAGTTTGCAAGTGGTGGAACTTATACTGTTTCTCACATCGTAACGACGGTGAGTGGTTGTTCTGATACGATCGTCCTTCCGGTGGTGATTGATCCGCTTCCGGATGCCGGATTTTACTACAATTCCAATGGTGGAATGAATATCGGGGCAATCTTCAATTTCATTGATACGTCGGATTATGCGGTGAGCTATTCCTGGGATTTCGGTGATGGTTCAGGTTCCAATTCCATGAATCCGAGTCATACTTATTACTCCAACGGAAATTATTACATCCTGCTCCAGGTAACCAATGCGCTGGGCTGTACAGACAGTGCGGTACGCTTCATTTCTATTAATACGGTTACTACCGAGATCACGACCCTGATTCCGACAGTGATTTCTCCGAACGGAGACAGCTCGAACGATGTCTGGAAGCTAGACTTCCTGAAACTGGGATATCCGAATGCACATGTTGAAATCTACAACGAATGGGGACAAACAGTCTTCACATCGGATGGCTACGAAACACCTTGGGATGGGACGTATAACGGGGAACCGGTTCCGGACGGGAATTACCTGTTCGTTATTCAGCTGAATGCAAATGCCAGTCCGGATATCTACAAGGGAGTACTCATGGTGTTAAGAAAAAGAGATTAATGATGAATAAGAAATACGTTTTAACAGGTTTATTTGTTGTTCTGTTCCTTCTTTCTTTTGGACAGCAGCAAAGTGTTTTTACCAATGTATTTGCCAACCCGCTGCAGTATTCTCCGGCGTATGTGGGAAGTACGAATTACCACGAGGTGAGTTTCTTTAACCGCAACCAATGGGTCGGATTCAAAGATGCACCGCGCAATTTTTACCTGAATTTTCACGGTTCCTATAAAAACCGGGCAAAACACGGCTATGGAGTTCAGTTGTTGTCCGAACAAACCGGACTGCTGACCAAAACCGGGATTTACCTGAACTACGGCTACCAGATCAAAATGAGTACGAAGTGGAAGCTGGGATTGGGTGTCCGACCTGGATTTGTTCAGTATCGGGTTCGCTTGTATGATGCCGTTGTAGCAGATGCAGGAGACCCGATTTTTACCGGGAATGTGTATTCCGGAAATGCGTTTGATGTGAATGCAGGTTTCCGTCTCTACAGCGACAAATTTGAATTCAGCGGGGGAATTGACCACCTGATCGGAAAAGACCTGAATTTGAACACGTATAACCAGAACCTGCAGTTTCACTATACCCTGATGACTTCTTACAAGTTCCTGATCAGGAAAGACTGGGAGTTGCGTCCGGGAATTTTATTCCGCTATACCAAACCGGTTCCTGCCCAGCTATCGGTTATGACTCAATTGTCTTACAAAGACAAGTTTTTCGGAGGGTTGAATTTCCGAACGAATGACGCGCTGGGAATTTTCCTCGGAATCCGCCTGAAAAGCCGCTTAAGCATCACTTACGGGTATGATTACAGCTACACCAAATTAAGAAAGTACAGTGCAGGGTCTCATGAAGTGGGAATTTCCTTCATCATTACCAAGAACAGGCCTTCGCTGGAAGAAGAAGATGACAAATTGAATAATAGTATTCTCGAAGATATCCAGAAGGATATGGAAAAGAATAATAACTAGTACGATGAATTTAGAGCTTATGAAATTACGTCGAATAATAGTCTTGCTAGCGCTGATTTTTACCGTCGGATCGTTCGAGGGAAAAGCGCAGATTGACTCTGTTTTCTGGTTTGCAGCTCCGTGGGTAACACCGAGCCACGCCGGAAATACGCCGCTGGTTTTACGCATTTCCACCTTCAATGCACCGACAACGGTTCGGGTGTATCAGCCAGCCGGAACCTATGATTCCACCTTTGTTGTACCTGCCAACTCGTTGAATTCTCACGATTTGTCAGCCATCGTCAATACCCTCGAATCGAAACCTGCGGATAACGTATTGAATTACGGGATTAAAATTGAAGCAGACACGCTGATCACGGTGGTGTATGAGGTGGTAACCAATGTCAACAATCCGGAAACGTATTCTTTAAAAGGGCAGAATGCCGTCGGAACCGAATTTGTGTGCCCGTTCCAGACCTCCTGGGCAAACGGAAGTTATACGCCCGTTCAGCCGAAATCAATGATTTGTATTGTTGCAACGGAAGACAATACCACAGTTTGGATTACCCCGAAAGCAACGGTAGTGGGACACCCTGCAGGAGTCACTTATTCCATTACACTCAACAAAGGACAGGTTTATACGGTTGAAAACACCTCCCAGGCAACCAATACGGCAGGCAACAATCTCGGAGGAACCATCGTGGTGGCGAGTAAACCGATTGCCGTTACGGTTTCGGATGACTCTGTAACCAATTCAGGAGGTGGCTGCCGGGATTTGATGGGAGACCAGATCGTTCCGGTTGAAGTAGTTGGAACCAATTACATTGTCAATCGTGGAAATATGTTTTCAAATTCAGATGAAGGAATCTTTGTTGTGGCAACAGAAAACTTTACCAATGTGAGTGTGACAACTGCTTTGGGGACTTTTTCCCAGTTGTTGAATAAAGGAGATACCTGGAAATATGTACTGACTACCGCTGAGCCTTTGGCTTATGTAGATGCAGACAAAAATGTATATGTATTGCAGGCGAGTGGTTTCGGATGTGAATTGGGGGAAGCGTTACTGCCTCCGATCAACTGTGCGGGATCCAACCAGGTGAGCTTTACCCGAACGAATTCCCAGACATTTATCCTCAATATTTTATGTCCGACTTCTGCGATCAACAATTTTCAGTTGAACGGAAGTACAACACTCGTACCCGGATCGGCATTTTCACCGGTTCCCGGAACCGGAGGTTTCTGGAGTGGAGCGCAGATTAATTTCAGTACGGCAAACATTCCGGCGGGATCATCCAACTTACTGACCAATTCAAGTGAATATTTCGGGATGGGAGTGATCAACGGAGGTTCTACTTCCGGATGTTATTATCATTACATGTCATCCTTCAACCGGAAAGTATACGTGAAAGCCGGGAACGACACGACACTTTGTAACGGAGATCCTGCTGTTTTGCTGAATGGTTCGGTTGACGGAGGAACAACAACAGGGCAGTGGTCTGTCTTGAACGGAGCAGGATCTTTTGCCAATGCGGCTGATTTATCGACTTCATATGTTCCTTCTGCTTCGGATTACACGCAGGGAACACTGACATTTGTATTGACTTCTACCGGAAACTGTGATCCGGTGCGAGATACTATGGTGGTGAACTTCATTCAATCTCCGGAAGTCAATGCCGGGCCGAATAACTCGTTTTGTAAAAACAATGTAGGAGCCATCCCGATTTCGGGAGCTTTCTCGTATGCAGCCGCTGCAACCTGGAGTGGTGGAAACGGAGGGGCTTTCGGGAACAGTGGTTCGGCATCTACGACTTACACGCCGTCGCCGGCAGATTTGAATGCGGACAGTGTGGCGCTGGTGTACACCACTGCGGGAAGTTTCTTTGCATGTCCGAATCGCCGCGATACATTGGTCATTTACTTTACCGAGCCTCCTTTTATTGATGCCGGTGGTGATCAGTTGGTATGTTCCAATACGACCGATGTGGCTTTGAACGGAGTAATTTCCGGGGTAACAACTACCGGAGTGTGGTCTTCAGGCGGAACGGGTGGTTTCTCACCATCGCAGACCAACCTGGGAGGAAGCTATATCCTGTCGACAGATGATATTTCCAACGGATTGGTGACCCTGTATCTGCAATCGACCAACAACGCAAACTGTTTGGCAGTGCAGGATAGTGTGCAGATTCAAATCATTGACTTCCCGGTGGTGACCATCACCTCCATGGATTCGATTTGTTCAAGCAATACGTCTTTGAACCTTACGGGAACGGTTTCAGCAGGGTTTTCTACCCAATGGACGACTTCCGGGTTCGGAACGATTGCCAATCCGTCTAACTTGTCGACTTTCTACAGCATTTCCCCGGTAGACGTTTCCAACGGGTACATCGATGTGATGTTGTCGACCACCGGAATTTGCCCGATTGCACACGATTCCATGCGGGTGATTTTTGTTTCGCCGCCACAGGTAAATGCAGGAATCGATCAAGTGTATTGTCAGAACCAGTTGATCCAGCTCGACGGACACGTGGTAGGAGCAGATACGACAGGAACATGGTCAACACTCGGAACCGGAAACTTTATCCCGGGTCCGAATTACCTGAACGGAATGTACGATCCTTCAACCGGGGATGTTGCGAACGGGGAGGTGAGCCTGATCCTGACTTCGACTTCCAATTTCGGTTGTCCTCCGGATCGTGACACGATCGTGGTGACTTTCAACAAAATTCCGGATGCAGATTTTACGTTTGTGAATACCTGTCAGTCGAGCAACATGCCTTTCGCAGATGCCTCGGTTTCGAATACCGGTACGCTGTCTACCTGGTCGTGGTCGTTTGGAGACAACACGAATTCCATTGCGCAAAATCCGCAACACGCGTATGCAAGTGCCGGAAACTTCAATGTGCAGTTGGTGGTGACAGGAAGCAACGGATGTACAGATACGGTCGTGAAACAGGTTACTGTTTTCCCGCAGCCGCAACCATCTTTCAATGCTTCGATTGCCTGTGAAGCATACCCGACGAATTTTACGAATACCTCTTTCATTTCTTCCGGAACGATCAATTCGTATGCGTATGATTTCAACGGGATCGGTTCCAGCAACCAGCCCAACACTTCTTTTGTGTTCCCGGCAAGCGGAACTTACAATGTGAGTTTAACAACCGTTTCAAACATGGGCTGTGTCAACACGGTGATTCAGCAGATCAATGTACACGCTATTCCGAATGCATCGTTTACGGCTTCTCCGAACCCTGCTTTGGTCGAACAGGATATCACTTTCACGGATGTTACAGCAGGAAATATTGTTGCCTGGCAGTGGAATTTCGGTGACGGAGAAGGAGACAATACGGAAATCACACACCACAGCTACGATGCGGGAGGAGTGTACTACGTTACCCTGATGATTACAGATGATATCGGTTGCATGGACACGGTAACGAAAGCCATTTCGATTGCGCTTCTCCCGGTACTTCCAAGCGGCTTCACACCGAATGGAGACGGCGAAAACGATGTGTTTATCATTCGTGGAGGACCGTTTAAAGACGTGAATTTTAAAATATATAATAACTGGGGGCAGGTCATTTTCGAATCGACTGATGCCGCTATCGGCTGGGATGGAACCTACAAGGGCGAACAAGTTCCTGTTGGAGTCTATACCTGGACTTTTGTGATAGATATGGGAAGTAATTTTGTTGTCAGGGAATCTGGCGATGTAACGTTAATTCGATAAGCTATGAGATTTAGAATGACTTTTTTAGCCGTTTTATTGACTGGCTTGTCTTACGGACAGGATGCGCATTTGTCGATGTATGATGCGGCTCCGTTATTTTTAAACCCTGCATTGACGGGAGTTGTGGAGGGCGATTTCAGAGTGCATGCACAATACCGCACGCAGTGGAAATCGGTGAACTACAAACCCTATACTTCGGCGTTGGTGAGTTTTGACATGCCGATCAAGAAGTGGGGCTTCGGAGTGCAGATCAATAACTTCAGGGCGGGAGCCGGAAATTTCAATGTGTTCCAGGGCTTGCTTTCTGCGGCGTATTATGTTCCACTCGACAGGAAAAAGACGCACATCGTGAATTTCGGTCTGCAGGGAGGTGTTACACAGAAATCGATCGAGTACCAGTTGCTTTCATTCAATAATCAATACACGCTCAACAATGGCGGTGAATTCGACCAGACGATCGTTTCAGGAGAAAATTTTGGCGCACAATCCAAGTTCATCCCGATGCTGAATGCGAGTGCCTTGTATTATTACTCCAAGCCGCAGGCAAGACTGAACCCGTTTATCGGTGTTTCCCTGTTTAACCTCACCCAGCCGAACGAATCCTTTTTCGGAAGCGAAACCCGTTTGCCATTGCGTATGTACACGCACCTTGGATCGCGGATCAACATTACGGAGCTGTTCTACATCATCCCGAAGGTTTTGATCATGAACCAGAAGAAATTCCACGAGCAAACCTACGCACTCGAAGCAGGTTATTTCATGAAAGGAAGTGCAGCTTACGTTTTGGGCGGAGTGATCTTCCGTGCAAAAGATGCGATGATTGCAACGGTTGGTGTGAAGAAAGACCAGTTTGTGGTAAAGGTGGCTTACGATTTCAATATCTCTTCGCTCACTGCCGCTTCGAAAAGCAAAGGAGGTTTTGAGTTATCGTTGACCTATGTGCACAAAAAACAAAAACCAGCCGATTATAAAATCTGTCCACGCCTGTAATCCTCGTTTGTTATTATGAAATCTAAATTGATATGCTTGTTGTTTTTGGTGGTATCCGGAATATCACTGGCGCAATCAAAGAAAATGTTTATCTATCTGGGAGACGAGTATTTCAGTAAACTGGACTACGTCAATGCGGTGGAGCAATACAAACTGGCTTTGTCCGATTCAGTGGCAAATTCCACGATGGTATATCCGTATGAAGTACAGATCACCAACCGGAAATTGTCTTCTAAAGCCAATGTGGTGGTAGACAGTACGCTAAAAGTAACCCTGGAACAATACCTGCACCACCAGGTGGCGTGGTGTTATTACCGCATCCACGATTATCCGAATGCAGAAAAGCATTTGACCAGTACGGCAGACGAAAAGGCTTATCCGCATGACGGGTATTACCTGGCTCAGAGCCTGATGAATAATAATAAGTACGACGAAGCCATTTCCCGGTTTGAAGATTACATTCGTTCTCCCCAGGCAGATGATGAGCTGATTCATGCGGCTCAGGTTTCCATGACGGGGTGTCACCTGGCGAAATCAGAACGCGAAAAACCTTCTGAAGTGAGCGTCAAGATGGCGGATACGGCAACTTTTAACAAAGGAACAGCGAATTTTGCCACGATGTATTTTGACCAGGATCAAAAACTGATGTTTACTTCTGCGCGGGCAGGCGGAGTGATCCTGAACCCGGAAAAACAGAAATCGGAGTATTTGTGCGACTTGTATTGGGTCGAATTGAAAGAAGACAGTACCTGGTCTGCACCGACAAATTTCGGACGACCATTGAACAGCGCTCAGAATGACGGAGCGGGTTCGTTTAACAACAATAACGTGATTTTCTACACCCGCTGGAGCGAAGAAAAGCGCACGGAGCAGAACATTTACCTGGCGCGGATGATCAACTTCAAGTTTTTCGAAGCGTACAAGCTGGATTCTTCGGTGAATTATCCCGGCTACAAAAGCATTCAGCCGTATGTATCGATGGATGGAAAAACACTTTACTTTTCTTCCAACAGGCCGGGAGGATTAGGAGGAATGGACATCTGGAAGATTGCGATCGATTCTATGGGAAATACGATCGGACAGCCTGAAAACCTCGGATCATTGGTAAATTCGGATCAGGATGAGGTGACCCCGTTTTTCCACGAGGTTTCGTCGACCTTGTTCTTTTCGTCGAACGGACACGGAAGCATGGGTGGACTGGATATTTTCAAATCGCTTTACGACCGCGAAAACGAAGCGTTTAGTGTACCTGTAAATCTTGGAATGCCGATTAATTCCAGCAAGGATGATGCATACATGATGTGGGATTCCCGTTTGTCGAAAGGATTCTTTTCCAGCGACAGAGAGCCGTGTAAGGGTGGAAGCTGTTACGATATTTACGAAGTCGTCAATGAACCGATTCACATTTACCTGAGCGGTTACACCTACGATAAGGAAACAGAAGCCATTCTTCCGAATACCAAGCTGACGTTCAAAGATGTGCGCGGTGTTTTCCCTCCGTATACGATTGTAACGGATTCGAACGGGTATTATGAGAAAGAACTCTCCTACGGAATTGAATTGTTTATCAAGGCACAGAAAATCAATTATTTTGCAGATGCAACGAGTTTGAATACTAATTCGATTACGCAGACCACATCGATTACCCGTGATTTTTACCTGAAACCGATTCCACAGGATGAAATTGAAATTGAAGGGATTGAATACGACTTTAACTCGGATAAACTCAGACCGGCTTCCCAGGCAATTTTGGATAAATTGTTCGAATTCCTGGAGCTGAACAACAACATTTCGGTAGAAATCAACTCACACACCGATGCCAGGGGGAAAGACATTTACAACCTGGATTTGTCGCAGCGCAGGGCGAAATCATGTGTGGATTACCTCGTTTCGAAAGGAATTGACCCGGCTCGACTGATTCCGAAAGGATATGGTGAAACGCAGCCGAACCAATTGTACGGGCCGGATAAGAAACCTGTTTTGGATGCGAACGGAAAACCAATTTTATTGACAGAAGCGTACATTGAAGCATTCAAAGTGAAAGCCGAGCGCGAAGCACTGCACCAGAAGAACCGCCGCACGACGTTTAAGGTGGTGAACCAGTAGCATGTAATTGAGAAGTGAAAAATTGAAAAGGGATAAACCGTTGATTGGTTGAGCTTCTTTCCCTGCCGCTTCGAGTGATTCTGACGGAAACGTCATGAATTGAAAATTGAAAAGGTGAGAAGTGACAAGGTACGAGG
Source organism: Fluviicola sp. (assembly GCF_039596355.1). Classification (GTDB taxonomy): domain Bacteria; phylum Bacteroidota; class Bacteroidia; order Flavobacteriales_D; family Crocinitomicaceae; genus Fluviicola. The sequence goes on from NZ_JBCNJW010000001.1 coordinate 437,937, forward strand.
AATAAAGCGACGATCAACTTGTAGAGCTTGTGACTATCGAAGTGCCGTTTTTGAACCAGCATTTGTATGAATACAACATAAAAAAGTCGGGATTTCCCCGACTTTTTTCTTATCACTTTTCAATTCTGACTTTTACCTTTAAACTACATTCCCTGAATCAGGAAGTCTGTCCGACGATTTTTGGCTTTGTTTTCCGCTGTATCGTTTGCAACTTTTGGTTTTGATTCTCCGTAACCTTTTGATTCCAACCGATCCGCATCAATTCCCAGAGAAACCAGGTAGCTTTTCACTCCTTTTGCACGTCGGTCAGAGAGGTCGAGGTTTTTCGCATCGTCACCGTCGCTATCCGTGTGTCCCTGGATCATGATTTTAATGGTCGGATTGGATTTCAGGAAGCGTGCAAATTCGCGCAGAATGAACTTCGATTTGTTCGAAAGCACATCGGAGTTGTAATCGTATAAAATGTCATTGATCGTGTAAGCTTCGCCCACTTTCAATTCTTTTACTTCCAGTTTGTTGTTGAACTGATTTTCTTTCTTCGTGATTTCCTCTTTGGTAATCAGTTTTGAATCGAATGCCGCACCTTCTTTTTTCACGGAAAGCATCACATCCTGCGGTTTTTCCGTTTTCACGACTACCGCAAATTTTCCGTCGTTTCCGTTTACGCGCACCTGGTCTACTTTTTCAGAGTTTTCGTATGATACCTCGATTGTTGCATTTTCAATCGGTTTTCCTTCCGGATCGGTCAAATCTCCCTTGATAATCGTGACCGGTTTCGGACGGGCCTCTTCGTAAAGCTCAAATCCGTAAATATCCCAGTTTCCTTGCTGTTTGGAAGAGAAATAAGCGAGTTTCCCGTCGGTAGAAACGAAAATTCCCAATTCGTCTTCTTTGGAGTTGATCGGGTAGCCGATGTTTTTCGGCTTGCTCCAGGTTCCGTTTTCCTCTTCACGCATGTAGAAAATATCCAATCCGCCAACTCCTTTGCGGCTGTCTGAAACATCCGAAACGAAGTAAAGCGTCTCACTATCCTGGTGCAGAAACGGGCTTTTATCTTTCCCGGCTGTATTGATTTCGTCAAAAGGTCTTGGTGCTCCCCAGGTTCCGTCGGCATTTCGCTTCACGATAAACACGTCGTTGTCTTTTGTACTTGCGCGGTTCGCCGTGTAAAACAACGTATTTCCGTCTGCTGAAAGCGAAGGTTGTCCTTCCCAGCCGTCGGCAGTATTGATTTTCGGTCCCATGTTCACCAGTTCTGTCCACTGATAATCCGCCGGATTCGGTCCTGTTTTCTGATACGTAGTCGAATACAAATCACAGTTCATGTAAGGCTGACCTTTCACATCGGTCTTCTTACAGGCGCAGATGATCATTTCCTTGTTATCCACCGACATGGTTGCTGCTCCGTAGCTTTGGAAGGTTCCGTTATTGAATGGTTTCGGGAATGGTTTTCCTCCGTCGAAAGAAAGTCCTTCGCCGGTGTGGTTGGAGTAGGTGTACACCTCCTGCATGTTGGAAACCATATCTCCGAGGTTTTTCAAATCCTGCTTGCGCGTGTAAAACATCAACAGGTTGTCCGGGGAAATCATCGGGAAATATTCATCGTTTGCCGTAGAAACGTTCGGAACTTTTTTCGGGTTGAAAGGAACCGGGTTGCTGAACATGTCTTTTTCTTCTTTCTGAGTTGCCAGGAGTGCCTTTACGTCACTTAGCTGCTTGGTATATGTTGCACCATAACGGGCATTGTCCGAATGCTTGAACGCGACAAATTTTTCAAACCACTTGTTCGCGATATCCTTCTGTTCCTGCGTATAATTGATCACACCGAGATAGTAATACATATCGGAATGGTAATCCGGGCACAATTCTGCTGCTTTTTCAAGCAATTCTTCCGCCCGCTGGAAACTGCGGTCTCCGGTTGCCGGATTGGCAATGGTTTCATAGGCTTTCAGACCTGAATTGTAGGCATAAAGCCCGAATTCAAAGTAAGCCGCCGCATTGTCCGGCTCAGCTTCCATAGCCTTGCTGAAGTTTTCCGCAGCCGTTTTGGCATCGGGGGCGTTTTTCCCGGCCTCAATATATTTTTGTGTTTTTTTGGACGGAGGCAGGCAAGACGGATCCTCCTCCTGTGCATGTAAAGAATGGATGGAAATAAGGGTAATTCCTGTAATAAATAAGTAGTTCTTCCACATATGCTTTCTAAAATACAGTTCTGACAGGCAAAGATTATGCCCAAAAGACTATATCGTAATTTACGCGAAAAGGTTACTGTTTTTTGTGATTTTATCTTGATTATTACGAATTACAATTACGAATTACAATTACGAATTACAATTACGAATTACAATTACGAATTACAATTACGAATTACAATTACGAATTACAATTACGAATGTTGAGTTTCTAGTTTCAAATATTTTTGCATTAGGCATTAGGCATTAGGCATTAGGCATTATTTTCACATTCCTTAGCATCCCCGAATACGTTGTTTTGCGATTAATCGTTACATTTAGTACATCAAATGTTGAATTCATGAAAATGCGCGTTTTGTTTTACTCTTTGAGTATCTTTTTTATCACGTTATTGACTTCCAATGTGGTTCATGCCCAGGCTGATTGTAAAGAAGAGAAGGTAGGGAAGAGCTATTTTAGTATTTGTCCCGGAAATATTGTGACGGAAAAGAAGAAATTGCTGCTGACAACCAAAGCACTCCCCAAACGAATTGATAACAAGAACACGTTTAAAGTGGTTCATTATTACGTAGCAGACCGCAGGAAGGTGGAAACGGACGAAGTGTTTTTGGAATACAGCAAGTTCCTCAAAAACCTGGAAACACACGATTTGTATATCAACGGGAAAGAATTCACCGGGATTTTAAAAATTGCGCTTCCGTTCAAAAATGAAGGAGTCAGCACGCAGTACGGTGGTTATGATTTGCTGACCTATGAATTCAAGGAAGGGAAGTTTGTAACGAAAAGCAAAGCGAATGACGTGGAACTGGAAAAAGAAAAAGTAGTTGTCCGCCCGACGTAAAAGCGTCTAAAATTCAAAATGCAAAATAAAGTTTCAACCATTTTGCATTTTGAACTGAATCATTTTGCATTATTTCTTCCGTGCAATCATAATCCCGTCGCGGATCGGAAGCAGGATATTCTCCACACGCGGATCCTTGTGAATCAAATCATTGAAATCTTTCAATAACTGCGTGTCTTTGTCGATTTTTCCTTCTTTCTGAACCACTTTTCCCGACCACAATACGTTATCTGAGAAAATATATCCGCCCGGTTTTACCTTATCGAATACCAGGTTGTAATAATGGATGTAGTTCATTTTATCCGCGTCGATGAAAACAAGGTCGAATTGCTCATCCAGTTGCGGAATTTCTTCCATGGCATTACAGATGCGGTAATCTATTTTGGCGGCATAATCACTTTCAGCAATGTAGGAACGTACAAAATCTTCCAGTTGGGCGTTGATATCCAGGGTGATGATTTTCCCGGTTTCAGTTAATCCTTCTGCCATGCAAAGTGCCGAATAGCCGGTATATGTCCCGATTTCCAGGATGCGTTCCGGACGGATCATTTTAGAGAGTAAACTCAGTAAACGCCCTTGAAAATGTCCGCTCAACATGCGGGGTTGTAAAATGTTGACGTGCGTATCGCGGTTCAGTTTTGCCAATAATGCAGATTCCGCTGTTGTGTGTTCGCAGCAGTAATCGTCTAGTGCCTGATCTATAAATTCCATGTTATACTCCGAATTGTTGTAAGTGGTGGTCCAGGTGTTTATACATTCCCATTCCCCATTGTTCTTTAGTTAATTTCCCGAAGAAAGAGTGAGGGGCATCCGTGCATTTTTGGATTCCGCCAGCCTGGAAAGCGCTCAAATGATCAATCAGTTCTTTTTTGGACTTTTCGAAATCAGAAGTGGATGTGATGATAAATGTCTTATGTGTAGGACTGTTTTTAGGAATCGGTTTATCGTTGTAGAACGATTTCTTCATCAAACTTCCCATGATGTAGCTCAGGAAAATACGATCCAGATGTTTTTGACCGCGCGCAACTTTCATCGTTTCGCTGCAGTGATCCAGCATTTGCGAGGGATTCATTTTTCCCCAAAGCGGCTGCTGGTTTGGTTGAATTTTTTGAATGCGTTCGATGCTTTTATCCAACGCTTCTTTTGAAAAAAGTGTTTCCATAATCTATCCTTTTAAATATTCCCAATCTTTGATTTCATGGAACTTTGCTTGTCCGGCTTTTGCCTTCGGATGCCACAAAGTTGATTCAGGAGAGATCGTCGGAAGTTCATCCAAAAGTAAGTCTTTTCGGATATATAGTTGATTAATTCCAAGATCACTGGCTCCGATTAAGCGGTAGCCTTTTTTCTCAGCGAGTTTGTTCATGGCAACCACACTTGCACCGTGGTAGATTGGATGTTTTCCGGGATACATGTAATCCTTGTCGTAAGGCACTACGATGTTTTCCGTTCCGAATTCGGTATGTGTTTCAATCACTACGACTTTAGGTTGCACGATTGTCAGTGCGTCCCAAACCCAATAGTCGTTTCCGTCAATGTCGATGGAAAGCAGTTCGATTTCGCCCGATAAACCGGTTTTTTCGATCAGTTGATTGATATTTTCGCGTTGAATGATGGCCTGGATAAACTGAGGCTTCGGATGGTAAGGAGTCGGGATTTTGGAATAGAATTTTTCGCCGCGTTTGATCAGTTTCGGATCGCCTTCGAAAAACAATCCCGACCAGCCGAAATGTACCGCCAGGTTACTGCAGTTGCTGTTGATCCCATCATTTGCACCGATTTCAATAAAGGTTTTGCTCCCTTCACCAATCAACGAAAACAGGAACAGCAATAAACCGTCCTCTTCGAATTGGGAAAACACCTTGAACCCGGTGGTTCGAAAATCCGGAATTTGCTTGTTTTCCCGTGCAATGAGGTAGTGCTGCATCAATGCGCGTTGCTGAATTCCAACAGACGGATGCAATTTATCGCGGTGAATGCGTTTGCTGAAATAGTATTTAACCAGGTTCTTTAGCCAAGACATGCCACGAAGTTAATTGAAAATGGAGAATTCAAAATTCAAAATTGAAAAGTCTTCTCAATTTTACCTTTTCAATTTTCAATTAATACATCAGTGGTTTCTTACTATTGTTTACCCAGCCCGCCTGACTTTCGTATTCGACGAAGAAGATTTTCAGATCTGCCTGGCTTTCATAATTGACAAAGTAAACGGTTTTTTTCGCCTGGCTCTGGTAATCGGTAAAGAACCATTTGCCGTCGTTGTTGCCTGCCTGGGACGAATATTTTACTTTGTAGACTTTCAAATCGGCTTGTGATTCATACTGCACAACATACACTTTGACATCGGCCTGGGACTCATAGTCGACAGAATAGACTTCTTGCGCATTCACACTGTTTGATGCGAGAAAAAGAAGTAGTAATGTAACGATATTTTTCATGTTTTTGTTTGAGGGGGCTTTGTACAATAATAAGACCATTTTAATTACGAATGCCGAATTTCTGAATTCACAATTCTAAAGTCAAAATGTAAAAAAAATCGGTATTAGGAACTCGTAATTAGTTACAGGTCATTCTTTTTCCGTTTTTTCTTCAAATCAAAAATATCCGTTCTTCTGTCCCGCAGGTTGCGCACCGAACCGAATTGATTTAACTCGCGCAACAGGGTAATGTCTACATCGGCAATCAGGATCATCTCAGTATTCGGGGTAGCTTCTGCCTTGATCCCGTTGGATGGAAACGCGAAATCACAGGGGGTGAATACAATGGATTGTGCATACTGGATGTCCATGTTGTGTACATTCGGCAAGTTTCCGACGCTTCCGGCAATTGCCACATAACACTCATTTTCAATGGCGCGTGCCTGGGCACAGTTGCGCACCCGGGAATACCCGTTTTGCGTATCTGTCAGGAATGGAACGAAGAGAATATCCATCCCTTCATTTGCCAGCAAACGGCTCAGTTCCGGGAATTCGACATCGTAACAGATCAAGATGCCTATTTTTCCGCAGTCGGTATCGAAGACCTGGATGTGGTTTCCGCCTTCCATTCCCCAGATTTTTACTTCGTCGGGAGTAACGTGGATTTTCTCAAAGCGTTCGATTCGTCCGTCGCGGTGACACAGGTAACCGACATTGAACAGGCGGTCGTGGTGGATTTCCGGCATGCTTCCCGTAATGATATTGATGTTGTAGCTGATTGCCAGTTTGGAAAAGTGTTGCACGATTTCCTGCGTATACTTTGCCAGTTCACGAATGGCTTGTGGTTCCGAAAGGTGATTGTTTTCAGCCATCAGCGGCGCATTGAAAAACTCGGGAAACAACGCAAAATCGGATCGGTAGCCCGAAACGGCATCGACAAAGTATTCAGCCTGCTGCATCAAGCCTTCGAGGTTGGAGTAGGGGCGCATCTGCCACTGGATCAATCCCAGTCTGACAACGGTTTTGATCGCGCTCGGAGCCTCGCTTTTCTTTTCGTAATACAGGTTGTCCCATTCGAGCAGTACGGCATAGTCTTTCGAGTGTGCATCCCCTTCGAGGTAGTTTTTCAAAATTTTGGAAGGGTGAAAATCATTCGACATCTGGAAATCAAGCACCGGATCGTGAATTTCTTTGCGTTTTACCTTTTCAATATACTCTTTCGGCGACATGTCTTTCGCATAATGATGGTAATTCGGAATGCGCCCTCCAAAGGCAATTCCTTTTAGGTTGAGTTTCTCACAGAGTTCTTTCCGGTAATCATACAAACGTCTCCCCAATCGCAGTCCGCGGAATTCCTTTTTGATGAATACATCGATTCCGTAGAGGATGTTCCCGTCCGGGCGGTGGGTGTTAAAGGTATAATTTCCGGTAATCTGTTTGTAAGTGTGTAAATGCTCGTATTTCGATGAATCCACAATGATGGAAAGCGCCACGCCTGCAATTTGGTGATTCACTTTGATGGCAACCTGTCCATCCGGAAATTGATTGATCAGTGTTTCTACCTGTTTTCTGGTCCAGTATGGATTTGCCAGCCCGGTGTAAGATTCAACCATGGCTTCTTTCAGGGCTTCGTAATCGGAGATGCTTAAGTAAGTGAGTTCAATATTATCAACAACATCCATAACATTTGTTTTCATAAAAGATACCTAAAAATCAAATGTAACGGATGCGTGTTGGGTGAGAATTAAGGAATTTTAAAGATTCAGGCTATTGGTTTGGTTCCCGCGGACTTCGTCGTGAGTTCAGTCGAACGATCTCGCTGATGACGCAGATTGATTAGACTATATAGAAAATCTATGTGTACTATGTGATCTATGTGGTTTTGTTTCACGTAGATTGCATGGATTTCCGCAGATGAATGCTATGTGTTTTGATTTTTTCCGCAGATTATATAAGGTATTATTTGGTTTTACAGGTAAAAAATCCTTATGCCTTTGTGGTGAAATATCCCGGAGGTTATGCTCTTTGTTTAAAAGCCTCCTGTTTTTTCTTGAGACGCTTAACACGCTGTGTTTTGCCTTGTTTGTCGGAGCACTCAATCATGCGGTTATACAGGTTATTTTGCCAGCCGATCCTTCCATTTCCACAATACAAGTAATTGAATTTCCGGTTGATCAATGACAAGTTGTGGTATTCCTTCCGGTAATTTCCCGTTTGATCGTAATAATCTGCGAGTTTGAAACAGATCCATTGATACCTTATATTCTTATCAAAAGTTTCCCGTGTTCTTCTTATTACGAGATACAGATCGGGAATGAATTTTCTGGATTGTTTGAGCGCGAACGTGTAATCTTTCATTTTGAAAGCTGCTTCGATCATATAATAATCCATGTGGTGTTCTTTTGCTGCTCTCCGGTTATATTTCAGGAAATTCTGACCATTCAGGAAAAGGGAGTCGTACTGTTTGGTTTTATCAAAATAAATGTGTCTTTCGACGAATTTTTCAATCACGGAGTCTTCTTCGAATTGTCCGAGTAAAGTCAGCGGAGCCAAAAACAAGATAGTGATAAAATACTTCATTCAGAATGAGTTGGGTTCGTTTAATGCTCTAAATGAACGAAAAAAATCCCGTTTTGAGTGTCTATTCATTGAAAAAAAGATTGCCTTCGACTCTGCTCAGTCATCTTTTACTTTTTAATTCGTAATGTCCGTAGTCGAAGATCCCTTCTCCCTTTTCAATTTTGAATTGTCAATTTTGAATTTTTGAATGAATATTGTTTACCTTTTCATTTTTGCCACATTAGAATCAAAACAGCTTCATGATTGAACGCAAAGACATACAACAGGAATTGAAACAACTCTATCGGAAATGGCCGGATATCCGGAAGTTCCTGAAGACCCTGGGTTGTGATTCACTGAGTGCGGAAGATATTTTCCAGGAAGCACTGCTGATTTATGTCCGGAAAAGGGAATCTTCCGATTTCGAACTGACGGTTGAACCTTTCTTTTATGTCAGGAATACCTGCAAACTGCTTTGGTACAACCAGGCGCGTAAAGAGCAGAAAACCGGAACCACCGAATTACAGATAGAACTTCCTGCTCCCGAAGAGCAATGGATGGAAAAAGAAATGAAAATCCGTGAGGTAGAATCTACTTTGGGGAAGCTGGGTGCTCAATGCCAGGAGTTACTGCAGTTGTTTTACGGTTTGGGATGGAATATGGTGGATATCGCGAAAAAAATCGGTCTGCGTAACGACAAAGTTGCCAAGGCTCAGAAATACCGCTGCTTGCAGAAAGCTAAGGAGCTGATCAATGAACATGAACTACAGGTTGAACCAATTCAATTATAAGACATGGAAACAAATTGGAATCAACTCATAGAGCGTTACCTGCAGAACGAACTTTCCGAAGAAGGAAAAACCGCTTTTGAAGAGGAATTGGCAACCAATGCAAGCCTTCGGGAAGAACTGGAATTGCATCAGCTGGTTCAGGCTGCGGCAAAACGGGCTTCACAGCGGGTTATGGTACAGCAGACCGGGAAAATGTATTTCCGGAACCTGCGGATCAAACAGTTTACCATCACAGCAGTTTTAACCATTGCAGCAACGGTGGGAATTGTTTATTGGGTACAGCGCGAACAAACGGAAGCGAACACGGAAAATAAAAACCAAGCGGAGGTTTCACCGCCGAAACAGTCACTAGCAGCAGAACATGCATCAACCGGTCAACCAGCCTTTTCAGGAGATAAAAGATCACTTATTCACTCTTCTGACAGTTGTGTGGAAACCGGAACAGATTCGAAGTCTGCAGCCCGGGTGGTATCAAACACCAATCTGAATGTGCTTTCCGGTCATTCCGGAGCGCGCTCTTATGGAATGGTTGATCTGCATACGCAAAATGCGTCACTGAAATCACAGGCAGATACAATGTCTTTACCCAAACCGACCACCGTGGTTTTAGGCTATGCGGATGATCAGCAGAACGAAGAATCAACCGTCATTCAGGCGAAAAAAATGCCGGGAGCTCCGGAATGGACCAGGATGTATGACAGTGTCGGGAAATTCAACGATTTGTATTGCGGTTATGCGCTGGTTATGCGGGATGCGAAATTCGGTTTTATTGATAACAAGGGAAAGCTGTTTATACCGTTAGTTTACGATGAAATTGTAGTCACAACGAATCTCAAGACCTCTAAACAGAAAGACAAACGGTCGAAAAAGAAAATCCTCTACATCCCGAAGAGATCCGGGAAAGATGTAAAGGATTGCGATGAAAATTACCAGCTGAAGATGGAGCGGTTTTAATCGCGTTCTTCCTGCTGGTTGATGGAATGGCACATGACCTGTTTGTGAAGTGTTTCGTAATCCGTCTGATGCGCTGTGTATTGCTTTGTCTCGATTTTCGGGCTGAGATAGGGAATTCCCAGGTTGGTTCCGCGCAGGATTACCAGGATTCCGATCAGGGTGAGCAAATACGGATAGACATGTGTCAATTTACCCCGGAAAGATTGTCCCATTTTTTGAGCGAAATAGGCCGTGCCGATCATTCCCGGAAGTGTCCCCAAACCGAAGAAACTCATTCCCAGAGCCGTTTCCCACGGATTGGAAGCGAGCAGGGAAGAGGCCAGTCCGAGAAAGATCATACCGCAGGGAAGCAGGCCGTTCAGCAAACCGATGAAAAACAAACTGAACGGACCTCTTTTCTGAAGCAATTTGCCCATATTCCGTGAAGTCCACTGGTTGAAACTCCGGTTTCTGAATTCCAGTTTGTTGATCCATTTCCGGCGCCAGGCCAGCACAATCAATGCGAGACCGAAAAGGATACTTGCCACCTGGAAAAAACGGAAAATACCCAGCGAAAAACCGATTGTTCCGAAAACGAGCCCCAGTAAGCTGTAGGTGACAATTCTTCCGGAGTTATTCAGGAGAATTCCGCGGATCAGCGTTCCGTTTGACCGGCGGTTCAGGGGCAGCGTCATGGAAATTGGTCCGCACATCGTCATGCAGTGAAACGAACCGGCCAGTCCCAGCAGAAACAAACTCAGGTAAAACGTCATAAGGCAATCTGTTGACTCATTTGATACTCTTTTCCGCGGTAAACCCCGGAAATAATGCACTTGAATTGCCCTTTCTCGCTATGTTTGAGTGGAATTTTGACCTGCTCGCCTGCATCAATGGCAAATGAAAGATCCTGGTTCTTGTTGTTGGGACGCTGCAACAAAATCATTGCTTTTCCCGTTTGAAAATCAGCCGGAAAATGCAGCAATAAAGTATCAGCATGCGTCCCGACTTCAATCGGATTTTGAGCACTCAGGTAGTTTGATTCCGCATCGTATTGCTGATTGTAGAGCAATTCCTGTTGGTAATAATCTTCCTGCACGAGGTCGATTTTCTGCCGCATCATGATCGTCACCAGGGTAATGATGAATCCCATAAACAGTACCATTCCGATAATAATTCCTTTTCCCCAATTCATAGTTGTTCAATTACGAGTTCCTAATTACGAATGATTAAATGAATCATTCCTTACTTTTCAATTCTACATTTTCCATTATTACTTAATTAAAAGCTCGGCCCGATCAGCTTGATCCAAACCCGGTCGATTTCTTTCCCGTTTCCTATTACAATGACCTCTATTTTTTTTGTTCCATGTTCGATTACTTTATAAGGAAAGCGTGCAATGAAGCGTTCGCGGACATGTTTTTCACCCGGAAGATCGATCCGTTTATTCGCGACCTGGAATGTGACAGCTGCTTCGGATGAAAGCAGTTTCACATCAAAATGTGTTTTTGTTTTATTCGTCAAATCGATCTCGAAGATGTTGGTGATGTGATTTTCCGCATCGATTTGGAATGTAGAACCCCGTTGACGCAGGATCGTGGTGCTGAAATCCGAGCGGTTGATCAGCAGAACAGTCAGTATCCCGATGAGTAATATCAATACTCCGGTATAGGAAACCACGCGGCGCGTCCATTGAAATTTCGTTCGGTTCACAATTCCGTTTTCCGAAACAAACCGGATTAGACCGCGCTCCAGACCCACTCCGTCCATCATGGAGTTACACGCATCGATACAAGCCGTACAATTCACACATTCCAGCTGCGTTCCGTTGCGGATATCGATTCCTGTTGGGCACACGTGCACGCACTGCATGCAGTCGATACAATCTCCTTTTTTCGATTCAGCGCGGTTTTCATTTTTCTTAAACTTCGCGCGCTGTTCGCCGCGCACGTGGTCGTAAGCAACCACCATCGAGTTTTTGTCGAGCAAAACTCCTTGCAGTCGTCCGTAGGGACAAATAGTGGTGCAGACCTGTTCCCGGAGATTCGAGAACACAAAATAGAAAAGCGTGGTGAAAATGAGAATCGCCGTAAAACCTCCGATGTGTTGACTCAAAGGCTCGGTCTGGATGCGGATCAATTCGTGGGAGCCGATGATGTATGCCAGGAACACATTCGCAATTACAAAGGAAATGAGCCAGAAAATACCGTGTTTCAAAATTCGTTTTCCCCATTTTTTGGCATCCCAGGGTGCTTTATCCAAAGCCTGCTGGTGTTTCCAGTCACCGTCGATCCAGTATTCGACCTGCCGGAACACGAATTCCATGAAGATCGTCTGGGGGCAAATCCACCCGCAGAAAATGCGCCCGTAAATGATGGTGAACAAGATCACGAACACAATTCCGATTACCATCAGGATGGCGAAAATGTATAAATCCTGTGGCCAGAATGTGGCACCGAAAATACTGAATTTGCGGTCCAGGATATTGAATTCGAGCAATTGACTTCCATTTACGCGAATCCACGGAGCAAGTAGTAGAAAGATCAGGAGGGAATAGCTGACCAGTTTTCGTTTGTTGGTCAGTGAACCTTTTGGTTTCTTTGGGTAAACCCAAACACGCTTTCCGTGTTCGTTTACCGTTGCGATATGATCTCTGAAATCTTCCATGATTGAAAAAAAGTCTGCCCACACGGACAGACTTCGGTTTTATTTTTTTGGATATTCTGTTCCCTGCGGGGCTTTACCCGGGATGTATTTTAAACTCAGGACGTAAGATGCTACTTGCTGAAGTTGCACCGGATTCAGTTTGGAAGCGTGTTCCGGCATTCCGTTAGATGTTCCGTTTTTGATCGTTCCGAAGACATCCTTGATCTGGTTTCCATAGAGCCAGAAGTTGTCTGTCAGGTTGGGGCCGATATCGCCACTTCCATCTTTGTGGCAGGTCGTACAGTTGGCTTCGAAGATGGATTTCCCGGTTTGAAGCGCTGCCGCATCGGTTAGCAGTGTTACGTTTGTTTCGTCTACGTTCATAGCAGCTTCTTTCAGGTAAGCATCGATTTCCGTTTGAGCTTTTGCCATTTCATTTTTGTATTCCGTTTCCTGGTTTGCTCCATTGAACACATGGAAATAGAGCAGGTAACCCACTGCAAAAAGAATGGTGAGGTAGAATCCCCAAACCCACCAGGGCGGTAAATTGTTGTCCAGCTCACGGATTCCGTCGTATTCGTGATCCATCAGGATGCTGGCTTCGTCTTCGATTGGAACGGAATCCACCAGTACTTTTGAAACCTTGCTCTGTTTTGGTTTTACGGTTTTTTCTTTCCGTTTGTAAACCATGTAATAGAAGTTGTTGAACAGGTTTCTGAGGTAAATCACGACCAATAGCAGGACGATATTGATGCAGATCATCACGTAGATATCGACGTTTTCGACCTTCAACCAGGGCAGGGTTGCCTGTGCAGGATCTGTCGCGTCAGGAGTCGAAAGCGCCAGCACCTCATTCGGGATGAAGAGCGTTCCCAAAGCAATGATGACCATCACTAATTTACCCAGACCTCCGGAATGGTCTTTATCTTCCTTCTCTTTGAGTTTGTCCTTGAACAGGTCAGATTTTACAAAGGTCAGAATGGAATTACTCATCAGGATAATAGCGAGTAACAAGACGATGATCAACCCGAACAGCGCATAGAAAATAGTCAGGTTTCCATGGTAATCGGGAAGTAATTTCACCGGTTCTTTCGGATCTCCTGTGGGAGTCTTGTCATCTGTCGGCGTTGGTGGTGTGTAACTGTCCACGTAATCCAAAATCTGGTCAATCTCTTCCGGAGTTGCCTGTTGTGGCGGCATATCTGATTTGGAGAAATCTTTGATCGCCAGTGCCATTTTACTTTTACCGCTTGCAATCAGGGCAGCAGGATTTTTCACCCATTCATAAATCAATGCACCTTCGCCGGCATCGTTCCATTTGGCTTTGACTCCCTTGAGCCACGGACCTGTGGAGTTTTTATCGATCGCATGACAGGTGTTGCACTTGGCTTTGAATAAGCCTTCTCCCTGGCTCATAACCGGAAATCCGATTAAAAGTCCGCAGAGTAATGTGATCAAATTCGTTTTCATTGGATTTCGTTTTGTGGTGTTACTTCGTCTTGTGCCAAAGGAATATTGCTGAGTTCTTCGATCGTCGATTTATTCATTCTCCAGATGCGGATCAATACCACCAGGAAGAACAGGACGAAAATCAGCAAGGAAAGCAGTCCGTAAAATGCAACTCCTTGTTCACTTGCTAAATGATGTTTGATGAATCGTAACATAGGATGCTTATTTAGAAGGTTTTGCTTTAATATCTGTCCCGATTCGCTGCAGGTAAGCAATCAATGCGATAATCTCTTTTTGCTGCAACTCCTTGATTTTGGTTTCTTTATCCACTCCGTTCAGAGCCATCTCCGGCATGTTTTTCACGATGTCTTCTGCAATGGTATATGCTTGTTTATTGAGTTCTTTCAAAGCAATGTCTTCATAGCCGGGTTTGTAAGGAACTCCGAGTTTGCGCATGGCACTGATCTTTTTTGTTAAAAGAGAGGTATTCAGCTTGTCGTCGCGCATCCAGGGATAAGCCGGCATGATGGAACCCGGAGAAACTCCTTTCGGATCGATCATGTGTTTGTAATGCCAGATATTTCCACGCAAACCTCCTTCGCGGGCCAAATCCGGGCCTGTACGTTTGGAACCCCAGAGGAACGGGTGGTCGTAGACGTGTTCACCCGCTTTGGAATAATCCCCGTAGCGGGTTGTTTCAAAGCGCATCGGACGAACCATTTGTGAGTGGCAGTTGTTACAGCCTTCACGGATATACAAATCCCGGCCTTCCAGTTCCAGTGCGGTATACGGTTTCACGCTACTGATCGTCGGAACGTTGGATTTCACGGCAATGGTTGGGATAATCTCTGCAATTCCTCCGATGGCCACTACGATGATACTCACGATCATGAAGCGAACAGGCTTTCCTTCAATGCGTCGGTGCCAGTATTCATTTTTCTCTTTGTGATTGCGTTCGTCTGTAACCTGAACCACTTCATTGGCAAGAAATGATCCTGCTTTCACGGTTTTCACGACGTTGTAAACCAGCATCAGTGCTCCGAAGATGTAGAGTGCCCCACCCAGTGAACGCAGGATGTAGTATGGTTTCATGTCGATGACGATTTCCAGGAAATCCTTGTGAACCAATGTTCCGTCTGGATTGAAGTATTGCCAGCTCAACCCCTGCATGAATCCGGCAATGTACATCGGAACGGCATAGAGAATGATTCCCAGGGTGGCAATCCAGAAGTGCTGATTGGCCAGTTTGACAGAGTATAATTTGGTTTGGAACAGGCGCGGAACCAGCCAGTAGATCAATCCGAAAGTCATCATTCCGTTCCAGCCCAATCCTCCGACGTGTACGTGTGCAATGGTCCAGTCTGTAAAGTGGGAAATCATATTCACGGATTTCAGGGAGAGCATAGGCCCTTCGAAGGTCGCCATCCCGTAACAGGTCAGTGCAACAACCATGAATTTGAGCATTACGTCGTCCCGCACGCGATCCCATGCACCGCGCAGCGTGAGTAGTCCGTTCAGCATTCCACCCCAGGATGGAGCGATCAGCATCACAGAGAATACCACACCGAGACTTTGAGCCCAGTCGGGAAGAGAAGTGTAAAGTAAGTGGTGAGGCCCTGCCCAGATGTAGATGAAGATCAGAGCCCAGAAGTGAATGATAGACAAGCGGTAAGAATACACCGGTCGGTTTGCGGCTTTCGGTACGAAATAATACATCAGTCCGAGGTAAGGCGTTGTGAGGAAGAAGGCTACAGCGTTGTGTCCGTACCACCATTGCACCAGCGCATCCTGAACTCCTGCATACCAGGAATAACTTTTCAGGAAGGAAACCGGAAGTTCAAACGAGTTGAAAATGTGCAGGATGGCAACGGTTACGAAAGTTGCAATGTAGAACCAGATCGCCACATACAGGTGTTTTACTTTCCGGTTAAGGATGGTCGCGAACATATTCCAGCCGAATACGACCCAGATCAGCGCGATCAGGATGTCGATCCACCATTCCAGTTCCGCATATTCCTTACTGGATGTGATCCCGAAGGGAAGTGTTAGCACCGCACAAACGATGATAAACTGCCAGCCCCAGAAATTGATGTAGCTTAGTTTGTCGCTCCACATACGGGTTTTCAGCAAGCGCTGTAACGAGTAGTAAACTCCCATGAAGATTCCGTTTCCGACAAAGGCAAAGATGACCGCATTGGTGTGCAGCGGACGGATTCTCCCGAAGGAGATGTATCTGAAGCCTAAATATTCGTTGAAGAATTCGGGAAATGCCAGCTGAAGAGCCGCGATTAATCCTACAAGCATGCCGATTACGGCCCAAAGAATGGTTGCGTAGGTAAAATACTTGACAATTTTATTGTCGTACCTCACTGTTAGTTGTTCCATCGTTTTCCGGATTATTGTGATTTGATTTTTTTTCGTCTTCGAAGAGCATTCTGACGCTCGGAGAATAGTCATCGTCATACTGCCCGCTTTTTGCTGCCCACAGGAAAATTCCCAGAAAAAAGACCGCTAAACAGAGGCTTACAATCAGCATTATGTAGATCATTCCCATAGTGCAAAGAAATCGACAAGCCAGCGAAAAAAATATGACCTGCCCCGGGCAAAAAACATGACTAATATCAGGTTTGTGAGGTGGGGGTTGAATGGGGATTTTTTAACCGCAAAGGCTCGGAACGCGAAGAGGTATTATTTGAAATCACATAAAAACATAGAAAATATAGCTTTTATGAATTCATTGATCTGCGTGAATCTGCGAAATCGTTCGACTGAGCTCACGACGAAGTCTGCGGGAAATAAAAAGCGTTATTAGTAATATCAGAAGGAAATTTTAGAAACACTCAATCTGAATAAAGCGGTAATCTGAGCGATTGGCGAAATTTGCGGGAGATAAACTGTATTTTTGCGGTATGAAGACGACATTCAACATCCACCCGGGATTGGTCAAGCGAATGGACGAGCTGGGATTTTCATCTCCGACTCCGATTCAGCAGCATGCATGGAAACATTTGTTCGAGAAGCACCAGGATTATGTAGGCCAGGCGCATACCGGTTCGGGAAAGACCATTGCTTACGGTGTTCCGTTGTTGCATCGCATTGATGCGAAAGACAAGGACGTTCAGGCATTGGTGCTTGTTCCTACGCGCGAGTTGATTGTTCAGACTTCTAAAACGCTCTTCAAACTTTCCAAGCATATGGATAAGTTTTTCATTGAGTCGATTGGTGGAGGTGAGAATATCGAAGAGCAAAAACAGCGTTTGAAGAGACCTACACAGGTCATTGTGGCAACTCCGGGAAGACTTCTGGAACTGATTCGTGCCGGAGCAGTTTCGTTGCGCAGGGTAAAAACAATCGTTTTGGATGAAGCCGATGAGTTGTATGCAAAGGGTTTCATGAAGGATATTGATAAAATCCTGGCAGAAACGAATGATTTTCATAAGAAATGGCTCTTTTCGGCAACGATTCACGGTGAACTGACCAAATGGATCAAAGAAACACTGCACCGCGACGCTCCGAAAGCGATCATTTCAACCAAAGAAGTGATGAACCCGCGGATTGAACACCAATATGTGGAATGTCAGAAAGAAGACAAACCGATGATGCTGCTGGATTTTCTTCAGACAATGAAAAAAGCACGCGGAATTGTGTTCTGCCGTACCAAAGGTGATGTGGAATTTGTGGCGAAGTTTTTACGCGGACACAACATGAAAATCACAGAGATCTACGGCGAAATGTTTACCAAAGAGCGTGAAAAAGCAATTCGCATGTTTCGCCAGGAGCAAACACAATACCTGGTTGCTTCGGATATTGCTGCGCGCGGAATGGATTTCGAAGACCTGGCTTTTGTCGTGCATTACCAGCTCCCGGATGATCCGGATTACTATACGCACCGAAGCGGAAGAACTGCACGTGCCGGAAAACGCGGAATTTCCCTGAGTCTGGTGGAACCTGTAGAACGCAAAAAACTGCGCTATATCCAGGATTTACTCCATGTAGATTTTATCCAGTTGTAGTTGATTTTGTGAAGAGGAACCGCAAAGTGTTTTTTAATCACATAAACTTCATTGTATATATAGATTTTAAATCCGGGACTTCTGAGTGAAAACAAATCCATGAAGCAACTCAAACATCCGCGAAATTTGCGGGAGATAAAACTATGAGAACACTGCCGGGAATTTCTTTCTGACTGTCAGTAAAGTGGCCAGTGAAACCACGGTTACGGAACTCAGCGGCATCAAAACGGTTGCCACGAAAGGGGTTAAAGCACCCGACACTGCAAAACCGATCCCGGTGAGGTTGTAACAGATCGAAAAAGCAAAACAGATTTTCAGGAATTTCTTTCCGTCGCGGATAAATTGGAAGTACTGCGCCAAATGATCCAGGTGCTGCGCTTTCAAAATCGCATCCGAAGCGGGAGTGAAGCGCACCAAATCTTCAGATAGCGCCACTCCGACAAAAGCACTGTTCAATGCTCCGGCATCATTCAGTCCGTCACCGATCATGAGTACATAGTTTCCGCTTTCCTGCAGTTGATCCACAAATGCTTTCTTTTGTAAGGGCTGCTGTTCAAACAGGAATGTAGTTTGTTCGGGGAAAATTGTTTTCAATACGTCGTAGTCTGTTGGTTTATCACCTGAAACTACCGCCAGTCGGTAATTTTTTGCCAGTTCCGGAATGAGTTGTTCCAGGTTGGAACGCAGGCTGGATTGAAACACAAATTTCCCGATGATTTCCCGGTCTAGTGCAAAAAACACAACGGATTCATCACCGCTGGAGGGACATGCTCCTGTAAAACCTGCTGAACCAAGCTTGTAATTCCCGAACTGGATTCCCTTTCCCGGGATTTCAATCGGAGAATCGGTAAAAGATTCGTTTTGAACTCTTTTCAACGAGGTGTGAATTGCCTTCGCATACGGATGAACCGCGTGTCTGGTCATCGCAAAAAGAATTTCTGTTTCGTACAAAGACAAGGTTCTTCCTTCAAAATGGATGTGTTTGTGATCCTGTTCTGTCAAGGTTCCCGTTTTGTCGAAAACGATGTAATTGCACTGTTGAATACGCTCGATAATGGCAGTATTCCGCAGATAAAAGCCATTTTTTCCCAATACCCGGAGGATATTTCCGTAAACAAAGGGAACGGAAAGTGCCAAGGCACAAGGACAGGCAACGATGAGGACAGAGGTAATAATTTCCGGGATTTGAACCGGATCGATGAATGCCCAGACCAGCGATGCTATTGCCGCAATGGAAATCACCGCTGCAATGAAGTATTTTGAAATGCGGTCCTGCCGTGTTTGAAAAGCCAGTTCGGTACGTTTCGCATGCCGTTCGTTCCAGAGTTGCGTGAGGGCACTGCGCTCGGTGGTTTTGGAAACCGTCAGTTCGATGGTCTCCCCGTAGCTTTTTCCCCCGGCATAGATGAAATCGCCTTTTTTCTTTTCAATCCAGCCGGATTCACCGCTCACAAAACTGTAATCAATGGTCGCTTTTTCCGACAACAGAATGGAATCGCAGGGAATAATCTCTTCGTTACGGATCGCAATCTCGTCCCCGATTTGGAGTTCATCAATCGGGCATAGAACGGAATCAGTTGCTTCTTTTTTGATCACCGCAACGGGAAAGTAGGAGCGGAAATCGCGTTCGAAAGACAACCACTGGTAGGTTTTTCCCTGGAACCATTTCCCGATCAGCAAAAAGAAAATGAAAGCGGCGAAGGAGTCCATGTAACCCGGCCCTTCGTTGGTGAAAATAGCAACACAACTCCGGATGTACAATGCCAGAATCCCAATTGCAATGGGAATATCCAGGTTCAGTGTGTTGATTTTCAGTGCGCCGATTGCCGATTTGAAGTAATCCCTTGCCGAAAACAGCAAGACTGGGACGGAAACACCGAATGAAAGGTAAGAACTCAGGTTCCGGATTCCGGCGTAAGTTTGGTCAATACCCAGGTATTCCGGGAAGCTCCAGAGCATGATGCTCCCGAAGGCAAAACCAGCCACTCCGAGTTGAAGAATCAGGCGCTTGTCGAAGGTCGAAGCAGATTTATCGATCGATTTGAAATTCGGCTCATAACCGATTTTAGTCAGTAATACCGCTACTTCCGACAGTTTGATTTTGTCTGTGTTGACGGTAATTGTTGCCGTTCTTTTCGGAAAATGAACACTCGAACGGATAATTCCATCGTTTAATTTGTGTAAGTGCTCCAGCAGGTAAATGCAACTTGCACAGTGAATTTGAGGCAGGTGCAGCGTCACGCGGACAGTTTGCTGTTCCTGGAAATCCACGAAGCGTTTTCTTAGTTCCGGATCATCCAGCACAGCAAAAGCATCTCCGGAAGTAGTGTTCGGCCGGATTCCTGCATTCACATCCTGTTCGTAATACGAACCGAGCGCGTGTTCCGAAAGTAACTGGTACACTTGTTTACATCCGTTACAGCAGAACGGATGTCCGTCGAGGTAAAGAACGGAATCTGCGAGTTGGTCGTGGCAGTGAAAACAAGCCTTTTCTAGTGTGAGTTGTTCCATGTTAAATCGTCATGCTGAATTTCCGGGTTGCAATATCGTGTTCGAAATAAGTGTCAAATGCCATGCAGCAGTTGCGTACAAACGGAATTCCCGCAGGAAGAACCGTGATCGTTCGGTTTTGGATCGAGATGAGGTTGTCCTCGGCCAGTTCGGCCAGTTTTTCACAGATTTGAGCTTCGTTCAGGATGCTTTCGTCCGGGAAAGTAGTTTCAAACTGGCACATGAGATTGAGGATATGCCGCCGGATTTCCAGGTCGGATTCCGTAAGCTGATGCCCTTTGGTGAGAGGCAGCTCTCCGCCTTCTACCCGTTGGAGGTATTCACTGACCGATTTCTCATTTTGTGCAAAACCCAGTTTACAATCCGAGATGGCCGACATGCCCAAGCCGATTAATAGTTCGTTCTGAGTAGTGGTATATCCCATGAAGTTCCGGTGGAGTTTCTTTCGGGCTGCCGCCACTGCGAGGGTGTCGTTTGGTAATGCAAAGTGATCCATCCCGATTTCAAGATACCCTTCTTCGAGGAAGCTGTTTTTGGCATATTCGTACAAACGGCGTTTCAATTCCGGGGAAGGAAGATCGGCATCGTCAAATCCGCGTTGCCCGGTTCCTTTCACCCACGGAACGTGTGCATAGGAATAAAGCGAAATGCGGTCTGGTTTCAAAAGCAGTGTTTGTTTTACCGTGTTTTGAAATCCTTTTATCGATTGTTTCGGGAGTCCGAAGACCAGGTCGTGTGAAATACTGGTAAAACCGTATTTTTGGGCTTTTTCATGACAGGAAGCGACCTGTTCCACCGGTTGAATGCGGTGAATAGCCTGCTGCACAACGGGGTCGTAATCCTGGATTCCGAAACTAATCCGTTTGAAACCTGTTTGATTCAGTTTTTCCAGGTGTTCTTCACTTGTAGAATTTGGATGGGCTTCGAAACTGAGTTCCACATCGTTCGAAAAAGGAAGTATTTCCTTCAGGCCTGTGATCAATCGCACGAGTTCGTCCGGCGCAAAAAAAGTTGGGGTTCCGCCACCGAGGTGGATTTCTTCGATTTCACTTTCCGGGTGCAGGTTTTTTGCAATCAATGTCCATTCCTTCAGAACTGCATCGATATACCGGCTTTCAACTGCGTGGTTTTTCGTGATGTGTTTGTGGCATCCGCAAAAGGTACACAGCGAATCGCAGTAGGGAAGATGCACATAGAGCGAAAGCTTGCGGTTTGTTTCGTTGTTTTGAGCTTTCCGGAGCAGGGAAATCCAGTTTGCTGACTCCCATTGCTGCAGGTTCCAGTAGGGAACCGGCGGATAGGAAGTATAACGGGGTCCGGGTACATTGTATTTTTGGATGAACTCACTTGCTGTCATGCCGAACGTTTCTGCAAAAGTAAATTGTTCAAATCCTTGAAAAAATGATGTACATCAGTTTTCATAGAATCAGTAAAATAGCTAACTTCGCAGGAAACAAATTGACGAAGACAAGCTTATGGTGGAAAAATCGCATAAACATGTTAGTTGCGAAGCGTGTGCAGCCAGAACAAACAGTCTTTTCGGGCAATTTACCCCTGATGAAGTGGGTAAGCTGAACCACCACAAATCCTGTCAGTTTTACAAAAAAAGCCAGACGATCTTTGTTGAAGGAAGTTTTCCGCGCGGTGTTTTCTGTATCAACCACGGAAAAGTGAAAGTCTATGCTTTGGGAGATGAAGGAAAAGAACAGATTGTTCACATTGCAAAAGCAGGTGAAGTGATTGGTTTCAGAGCCATGTTGAGCGGAGAACCTTACAAACTTTCGGCAACCACGCTGGAAGATTCCAATGTGTGTTTCGTTTCCAAAGACGATTTCCTGAATATGCTGGACACGAACGCAAGTCTGCGCAATTCGCTGATCCAGGAACTTTCCAAAGAATTGGGCGAACGTGCGATCTTCATTACAAACCTGGCGCAAAAAACGGTGCGTGAACGCCTGGCTTATTCCCTGATGATTTTGTCGGATATCTACGGAGATGAGCCGATTAACCTTTCACGCGAAGATCTGGCAAATTTCGTTGGAACCGCTACGGAAACGTTGATCCGACTGCTGAAAGAATTCAAGGAAGAAGGATTGATCGACACGCAAACCCGTAAAATATTCATCCTCAAGAAAGAAGAAATCATTCAACTTGCCGGAGGACCGCGCTAAACCAACGATTTATAAATAGTGTGGTCGGTTCAATACCCGTTTGGAGGATTGCTTTCTTCTGCGTTTTCTCTTGGGTTTAAGCCATTTTTTGTCATTTTGCCCGCTTGAAAATTCGACGTGTGAGGTGGTTTGAGGAATCATTTCATCTGCCTGAACGGGAGATACGGTAAATCCGAAAAATGAAACCAGGGTCAGTAAACGAAACAGGATTGCTTTTCTCCAATGAAATACCGGAACATGCGCTAATTGCTCTTCCCGGAAAATTCCGCAGATTTTTTGTCCTTTGTATGCCAGAATCTCGCTTTCTGAAGCGTTCCGGAAATCAATGACCGGTTCGCTGCATTTCTTGCAGAAGTAGCAATTTTCGCCGGTTTTTTCCAGCTGGTTCAGGCTTACCGGGCAGGGATTGTTGATTTGAATCATATACTTCTTTTAAACAGATGTCGAAAACACCAAAAGGTAAGCGTCTGTTAGTCTGGATACTGTTCAAAAAGAGAACTCCGAAGCATCCGGTATCTTTTTTGTGCACCGTGTCCGCCGAGTTCGAGGTAATAAAAGAACAAAGCATTGCATTCCCGGCATTGAAAGAGGTCGCAGCCGTAATACGGGTATTTATCCAGGACGATGCGGGAATCTTTTCCCCAATAAGGCAGGTTGTACTGGTCAGCGGCCGGTTCAACGTCCATTTGACCGATTTTCACGAGCTTTTCAATCAGTTCCGGAGTTTCATTGTTCCATTCCAGGAAATCCGGATGTCCGCCGCACTGATCGGTGATTTCGGTTTGTTCCAGGTAGGCCAGAAGCTGGTGTTCGTTGAGGTTTAGTTCTTCCATGATGCATTTATTGGAGTGAATAAACGAATGGATTCGACTTTAAAAGCGGGCATAATCCGTTGTTTGGGTTAATTCGGCCCACCTTGCGGCGAGAAAACGGGCGTAGTTCACACCGCTGATTCCGTAGGTGCCGAGCGAATGTCCGTCATTGACTTCCACCAGTTTCATGTGGTCGTTTTCATCGATTCCGAAATCCAGGGCATAAGCTGCAGGAGCACTTTTGAAGTCTTTAACCGCCTGTTCGATTACCGCCAAATCCAGTTTGGAATCCCATCGGCCTTTGTATTGCCGGATATCCAGGATTTCACCATAGCGGATAAAACAGCGCCATTCGGTTTTGAACTGAACCGTTTCGGAGCACCAGATTTCGGTGGGATTATTTTTATCCACCATCCCGATAAAGTCTTTGAATTCACGGATCACTTTCCCCGCAAACTTCTTGGTTTCTTGCTTCGGTTTGATAAATACGTTCCAGTTTTGCTCGTTTTCAAACAGTTCTTCCACGGTGGATTCCCAGACTTTCCGTCCCAGGTACTTTTCGAGTTCTTCGGGGTAATCTATTTCACCGGATGATCGTTCGATTCCAAGTATTTCCAGCCTTTTCCGCACATTGGCAATACCTCCCACAATCAAATCTTCCGGATCATGACTGCTTATTTCATCCACGGAGTAATACTTTTCCGTTTCCCAGCCCAGGGTTTGGAAACCGTCGTTGGCAACGTAGGCGTTTACATTGTAGAAATCACCGGATTGATCGGTTTGAATGTATGCTTTCATATGGATTCTCTATTCCTGACGAGGTCTTTTGAAGTAAAGTTAAAAATGATTCGGAAATTGCTGTTCGGATCAGAAATGGAACGCGCTCACTGCTTCTTTGATCGTGTCTCTGCCATACATGCAGCCTTGACAAGCGTAAATACTTCCCTTCTTATTCATCACAAAGGCAATCATTTGGAGTTCTTCTTTCGTGAGTTTCACTCCTTTGGCATGTAGTTGATATAACCCGTCTACGGCGTATACCTGTTTTTCCGTATTGGCAGATTGCAGCCATTGAACCAATGCTTCTTTGTTCCCGCTTTTTACAAATTGTGTCACTTCGTAGCGTCCATCCGGAAAAGTTCCTGCAAAACCGCAGCGCTCCCCATAAGCAAAGTGTTCGGAGAATAAATCCTTTTCATTCAAATCTGCATGAAATAGTACTTTGAAAGCGTTTTTCAGGCTGTCAAACAGTTGTTCGTCCTTGAACCGGTCAATCGGGTCATCAACAGTAACCCAATGGTTTTCACCGTCTAATTTCAGGTGTTTTTCTTCCGATAATTCATAGAAAGCAATACGTGTGTTAGAGGTGATGATTTTGACTTTAAAGGAGAAAACGGAACTCACATTCGGATTATCCCGATCCGGAACGGTTTTTTGAAAGAGAAAGATGCCCTCCTGGAATTCACTCGTCAGATCACGCAGAAATTCCCAATAGCCCTTGATGCGCTCTTGCGGGTTCGACAAACTGTCTGTTAACTGCTTGAATGCAACGAAATCTTTTGTTGCTAAACTTTTTGCAACCTCGTTTTGTACCTGTCCCAGGGTAATTCCTGAATGAAGTAACGCGAATATGCCGGCGATAAAACAGTTTTTGATCATGTGGTGAAATTAAAGGTGTTGGAATGATGTTCTTTTAATGCATCTAAAGATAAAACTTTTTAGATGTTGTGAGCTTCATGTTCAGGGAGTTATTCTTTATCGAGGAATTTTTCAATTATCGGAACCACCCAGTCGCTTTCTTTGGAATCCGGTTTCAAGGTGGTAATTTCCCCAATGTATTCGCCGTGCCCACCGGGAATAATAGCGAGTTCGGAATGCGGAATCTGCCGGTGGAGTTCAAGTGCATGTTCGGTCGTAATGACATCTTTATCACCATTGATGATCAGTACCGGCATTCGGATTGCTGTAATCAGTTCGTCCGGAATATCCCGGAAATAAATCATTCGTCTGGTGTCGCGGTCGTGCATCAGTTGCAGACCTTCCGGGTCGGGAGAAACTTTCAGATAGGCATCCTGCAGCTGTGCCGGCATGTTTTCGAGACTCGCCTGTTCCATAAAACTCCAAAACCAGCCGGGCATGCCGCTGCGTTTTACCAAAGCAGAACCCAAAACCAGTTTTCGTACCAGTTCCGGGTGACGGATTGCGAGCTGTAAAGCCGTTGTTCCGCCGTTACTGAATCCGAAGCAATCGGCCTGACTGATTGAAAGGTTTTTGAGGAGTGCGGCCACATCGTCGGCATCCTGTTCGAAGGAAGAATCCGTTCCGCGGTCGTTGGTACGTCCGTGCGCCTGGAGTTCAACTGCAATGACTTTGCGGTTTTTTGCAAACAACGGAATGACTTTTTCAAAGCAGGATTGAATGGTTGAACCGCCGCCATGAATCAGTACCAGTGGTTTTCCCTGACCGTAGATTTCGTAATACATGTTCAGTCCGTTGATTTCGGAATAACCGCTGCTGAATGATAACCGCTCTGTTGTTTTTTCCATTGCGTGAAAGAGTTGTCCTGTTTTCAAGACTAAGATATTCATTCTTACGAAGTAAATGAAACCAAAGCGGTTTGCGATGACGCATACGAACGCAATCGTTTCATGAAGCTGATTCAGGCACGTTCGAAAAGAAGTTTGATCCGGATGTGTCGGGAATTTCCGTAACAAGGATTCACAATCGTTAAAA
Source organism: Fluviicola sp. (assembly GCF_039596355.1). Classification (GTDB taxonomy): domain Bacteria; phylum Bacteroidota; class Bacteroidia; order Flavobacteriales_D; family Crocinitomicaceae; genus Fluviicola. Next base: position 464,002 of record NZ_JBCNJW010000001.1, read on the forward strand.
TTCGCAAATCTGCTCCAATAAATTCTCCGATTTGAAGTGATAAGGCGGAGGTTTTAGTACTTTTGTCAGAGAAATGTCATAGAAGTGTCAGAGAATTGTCATGGAAATGTCGTGAAAGTGGAATTAAAAATTAAAAATACATGGAATCACAAACAAATTCGCAACAAACTAAACCGGTTGAACCAAAAGTAAATGAACTGATTGCAGCATGTAAATCATTGATTCTTGCAACTGTTGATGCAGACGGAAACCCAACAGCGAGTTATGCGCCATTTGCCCGTTCAGAAAACAAGTTCTTCATTTTGGTTTCGTATATGGCGCGCCACACGAAGAATTTGAAAGAGATCGGGAAGGTTTCTGCCATGTTTATCGAAGACGAATCTGAGACAAAGCAAATTTATGCCCGTCACCGCCTGACATTGGATGTTGCAACCAGAGAAATTGAAAGAGATACTCCTGAATGGTCTGAAGCAGTGGCAGAGTTGCAAACGGCTCATGGTAAAATTTTGGATATTTTGGTTGGAATGCAGGATTTTATCCTGATTGAGCTGACGACCAAAAAAGGGGCTTATGTAAACGGTTTCGGAAGTGCTTACTTTGTGGACGAAAATCTTGAAATTCTTCAACATAGAAATGACATCAACCACCAGGTGATGGAAAAGTCTTCCAAATAAGATCGAATTGAAATAGGAATCCCCGAATCGGCTTGCGGTCGTTTCGGGGATTTTTTTGTGCCGGAACTTTCACAAAAGGGAAGCCGGAAATGACAAAACGGTTAACTTTATCGAAAATAGAATCATTGATGAAAAATGCCCCATACTCAGTAGAAGAACGCTTTGTTCGTTACGTTCAGATAGATACAACAGCCGACCCGGAATCAACTTCATTTCCTTCCAGTGAAAAACAAAAAGATTTGTCGCATTTGCTGGTGAAAGAATTGAAAAGCCTGGGAATTGAAGATGCCGAAGCCGACCAGTGGGGGTATGTATATGCAACCATTCCGGCAACGTCTGCCAAAGAAGGAATCCCTACGATTTGTTTTTGTTCGCACATGGACACCGCTCCGGATTGTTCAGGGACAAATGTCAAGCCAATTGTACACCGCAGTTATACCGGAGCACCGATTACGTTACCGGATGATCCGACCCAGGTTATTACTGTTGAAAAACACCCCTACCTGAAGGAAAAGATCGGTGATGATCTGATTACAGCCTCGGGCTTGACCTTGTTGGGAGCAGACGATAAAGCAGGTGTTGCGATCATCATGGATTTGGCAGAACAGCTGATGAAGAAGCCGGAAATTCCGCATGGAAAAATCCGCATTTTGTTTACTCCCGACGAAGAAGTTGGTCGCGGAGTAGAGGAACTGGATATGGAGAAATTGAATGCAGATTTCGGTTATACACTGGATTCCGGTGAACTGGGGGCAATTGAAGATGAGTCGTTTTCTGCGGATGCGATGACATTTGTAATCTCAGGTGTCAGTGCGCACCCGGGATATGCCAAAGGAAAAATGGTCCATGCAATGAAAGTTGCCGGTGCGTTTTTAGATGCTCTTCCGAAAAATGAATGGAGTCCTGAAACAACTGTCGGCAGGGAAGGTTTTGTACACCCGACATCCATTTCCGGAGGTTTGGAAGAAGTGACTGTAAGCTTCATTATCCGCGACCACATAACTGCGAAACTGGCAGAATATGAAACGCGTCTGGAAGGCATTCTGAAAGACATCGTTGCACAATTCCCGGGCGCTGCTTATACCGCAAAAGTAACGGAGCAGTACCGCAATATGAAAGAAATCATCAAGGATGTACCATTCGTAACCGATTATGCGATCCAGGCGATGGAAAATGCAGGCATTACACCAAGACCTACCATTATCCGCGGAGGAACCGACGGTTCGCGCATGTCATTCATGGGCTTGCCTTGTCCGAATATCTTTACCGGTGAAATGGCGATTCACAGCCGTCACGAATACGTGAGCGTACAGGATATGCAGAAAGCGGTTGATACCCTGATCGAATTGGTGCAGATTTGGGAAAAACACTAAATGTAATTACGAATTCCTAATTCCGAATGCCAAATTTGTTGAGTTAAGTAATTCGTAATTCGTAATTCGTAATTCGTAATTCGTAATTCGTAATTGATTTATCGATGAAAGAACAGTTTTTACTCCGGGAGGACATTACCTTTTTGAATTTCGGTTCGTTTGGAGCCAGTCCGAAACCCATTTTTGAAGCATACCAGCGTTTTCAGCGGGAACTGGAATACGAGCCTGTTCAGTTTATTGTCAACAGAGGGCCAGAATACCTGAAAGAAAGCCGGATCAGGCTGGGAGAATATGTGAACTGCCACCCGGATGATGTGGTGTATGTTCCGAACCCGACATACGGAGTGAATATGGTGGCGCGTGCGCTCGATTTAAAGCCCGGAGATGAGGTTTTGAGTACGAATATCGAATATGGAGCCTGCGACCGCACCTGGGACTTCTATTGTGCTGAAAAAGGAGCAAACTATGTGAAGCAGCCGATCCGCTTGCCGCTGACATCAAAAGAAGCATTCCTGGCTGATTTTTGGAGCGGTTTTTCGCCGAAAACCAAACTCGTGTTTTTGTCGCAGATTACTTCTGCTACGGGGTTGATTCTTCCTGTGAAGGAAATTTGTGAAGAGGCAAAACGAAGAGGAGTTCCCGTTTTTATTGACGGAGCGCATGTTCCGGGGCATCTTCCGCTTGATTTGACTGCTTTGGATGTGGATTTTTATACCGGAGCCTGCCACAAATGGATGCTGACTCCGAAAGGTTCGAGTTTTCTATTTGTGAAGCGTGATTTTCAAAACGCGCTGGATCCGTTGGTGGTGAGCTGGGGCTATCAGGCCGATTTCCCGAGCCATTCGCAATTCCAGGATTACCATCAGTTTAACGGGACACGTGATTTTTCGGCTTATCTGACCATTCCTGAAGCCATTGACTTTATGAAGGTAAACGACTGGTGGAGTTGGGCAGAAACCAATCGAAAACTGGTTCATACCTGGCTTCCACGTTTGTGTACCCTGGTAGGATCCGCTCCGCTGGCACCTGTTACGGATGAGTTTATCGGGCAGATGGGAAGTATTCCGGTGCGTTGTAAAGATCCGTTTGAATTGAAAAACCTGCTTTACGAGGAATTCCGGATAGAGATTCCGGTAATGGTGCAGAACGGTCAAAGCTATGTACGTTTTTCGATCAACGCTTTCAACGATGAGCAGGATTTGGTAAAACTCGAACAAGCTTTGAAGGAGCTGCTTTCGAGAGGATTGATTTATTGATTTCAGATGACACAGAAACACTTATTTTTGATCGGTTTTATGGGGAGTGGAAAAACCACTGTGGGGCAGCTTTTGGCCGAACAGCTCCAACGTCCTTTTGTAGATTCCGATCGCTGGATTGAAGAGCGCGCCGGGAAGAGTATCAATACTATTTTTGAAACGGAAGGAGAGGTCTTTTTCCGGGAACAGGAGCGCTTGTTTTTGAATGAGTCGGCAAACTTTGAACCTGCTGTTATCTCACTTGGCGGCGGTCTTCCGGCGATTGAAAATGCACTTGAACAAATTCATGAATTGGGTGTTTCTATTTATTTGAATGTGAGTTTATTGACGCTGATTCAACGGCTGAAGTCGGAACGTGAATTCCGTCCGAAACTCAAAGCACTCAGTGATGCTGAATTTCATCCGTATGTGGAGGCTTTATTGAGTGAGCGTGTCCAATTTTACAAGAAGGCCCAACTGTTTATGCCGAATGAGCGAAATAAACCTAATGAATTAGTTGAAAAAATACTGAAAGAATTAGTTAGAATTAATTTTTTTAGTTTGAAATTACAGCGATGTAATACCTGTGTGAAATGAACCGCAAAGGCGCGAGGTATTTTAACCACATAGACACATTAGAACACATAGCCAAAGGCGAATTGCGTATACTTATCATCTGTCTGCGAACCTCTGCGCACTTCTGCGGGAGATGTGAGCATAAAAAGTGCGAACTTTATCCGTGGGAAAACACCAGTTATTCTTCGTCCTCATCCGAGTCGTCAATCCCAAAGAAATTGACTTTTTCTCCTAAAAGCTCTTTCCGCAGAAAATAATAGTGCAGGCTCGAATGCCCGATCAGGAAGAAGAATGCTATTTTGTCGAACAGGGTGGTGTCGTTATACCAATACGAAAAACCGAGAAGAATCCACATGCCGAAGAGATAGACAGCTCCGGAAATCCAGATAAAATAAATGAAATAAAGGTGTTTGCGCCATTGAAGTGCCAATCCGATAAACATTCCGGCCCAGGCAACGATTGCCAGGTTGTAGAACGTGATGAGTTTGTTTTGGAATGCATCACCGGTGAAACCCAGCGCGGTTCCCCTGTCTGATATGAGCTGGTGCACGTCAAGTCCTTTTTCGGCTTCAATCCAGCTGGTGTTGGTCAAAACCATGTAACCGAGAATAATCCAGACCAGGAAGATCGTCCAGATTGCAATGCCAAAGTAAAAACTGATTTTGGTGTAAGTATCCGGCAGTTTTTTTCCGAAAATAAAGGTTCCCAACCGCGTTAATATCGGAATAGGACTTTCCAGGTGGGCTTCAAACCCTTCACGAAAACTCTGCTTTTTATTCGAATCAGTCACTGAGCGAATTTAATTAATTTCGCACAATGAAAGAGCAGTCTACAGCCGAAAATTGGGAGCAATACCTCGCAGAAACTCCTTCTGTGAACTTTTCATCCCCGGAAGTGAAGCAATTCATGACCGGAATTCCATGTCAAGATGATCCGAAACAGCAGGCAGTTGCGATCTATGAAACGGTGCGGGATGCTTTTCTCTACGATCCCTACCATCTGGACTTGAGGCGGGAAAGTTTGAAGGCGAGTGTGGTTGCCGGGAAGAAGCGTGCCTGGTGTGTTGAGAAATCGCTGCTGGCTTGTGCCTGTTTCCGCGCATTTGGATTTCCTGCCCGTTTGGGATTCGGAATCGTGAAGAATCACATCGGGGTGGAAAAACTGAAGACCTACCTCAAACGTGATGAAATCGTTTTTCACGGGTATGTGGAAGTGTGGATTGACGAAAAATGGAGTAAATGTACACCCGCTTTTGATCCGAGAATCTGTAAACTGAGCGGTGTTCCGGTATTGGAGTGGGATGGAAGAGAAGACTCCCTGTTCCAGGCTTATGCCGGAGAGAAGCAATTCATGGAATACCTGCATTTTTACGGAGAATTTCCGGATATTCCTTTCGAGTTGATGCACCGGGAAATGGCTGCTTATTATCCTGATTTATTTGAAAATCCAATCGATACAAAAGCGTTCTCGTTTCATTTTGACCCGATTTAATTCAAAATTGATACTTCGACTCCGCTCAGTATTAATTATGAATTCGTAATTTCTCCCTTTAACTTTTGACTTCTTCCGTTGAAATCTGAATCCCTTCACTAACGACTGAACTCCCATTTTTAGTGGCACGTGAGCGCGTAAACTTCGGTTCCAGGATCATGAAGGTGCAATCGTCGGTTTGTTCGCCTTCGCCTTTCCAAAAAGAGAATTGGTTCATCAAACGGTTGTAGAGGATACTGCCGTTTTGACTTCCGGATCTGGAAAGCAGGTAACGGAGTTGTTTCTTCCCGAATTTTTTGTTCGATTCTTTCCCGAACTGATCTACAATACCGTCTGTGAAGACAATCAGTTTGTCGTTTTCCTCCAGTAATATCTTTTCTGATTTGAATTCGAGATGGTTCAAATACGTGAAACCAATCGGAACGCGTTCGCCGTTTAGTTCAATGACTTCCGTGTCACGCACGATCCAAAGCGGCATCTGTGCCCCGGAGAAATGCAGTTCACGTGTTTTTTTATCGAGGCAAAAGATCGCAATATCCATTCCGTCCATGCGCTGTTCTTCATCCGAACTGATTCTTCTGAGGATGGTTTTGCGGAGCGAATCCAATAATTCGTTGGTGTTGCGAATCCCTGCGGCAAAGAGTTCGTCGAGCGTATTCATGCCCAAAACGCTCAGTAAGGCTCCCGGAACGCCGTGTCCGGTGCAGTCTGCAATGGCAAAGAGGACTTTTTCACTTCCATTTTCGCGGAAACTTTTCATCCAGTAAAAATCGCCTCCAACCAGGTTTTTAGGAGAATAATGTACATGAACCTGTTCGAAATGCTGTGCGAGCTGTTTACGTGAAACCAACAACGATTCCTGGAGTTTTTGAGCATAACGCAAACTGTCCATCATTTCGGCATGCTGTTTTTCCAGCTGGCTGTTTTTTTCCTGCAGGGCAACGGTTCTTCGGGATACACGGTCTTCCAGCAGGTGTACATCCCATTTGATTTTGCGTGCCATTTTCAGGAACTGGATGCTGATCTGCCCGATTTCGTTTTTAGGTAGTTGGTGAGAAATCGTTTCGTCTGCCTGGTAGTTGGAAGAGATGAATTCGTTCATGCTTTTTTGCAGGCGTGTTACCTGAAGCGTGATATTGCGGATAATATAAATACTTCCGAAGATGAGTGCCAAAAATGCGATCGCAGAAATAATGTATTGCATCTTAAGCGAATCATTGGAAAGTGCATACGATTCCCGGATGAAACTTCCACGGATGTGGCGCAGGTTTGCCTGGATATTGGTAATGTTCAGCGTCCATGAGGCGTAGTGGTTTTTGTGAGGTGTTGCAAAGAGCATCTGGAAACGGCTTCGAACCGAGTCAAAATACTGTAAATACTGGTTTAGTGCTTTCGGATAGTTTCCGGTAGCTTTCCAAAGGGTGATTTCCTGATGCAGCGATACGGCGTAGTGTTCGTCATTCCGCATGATGTAATCTTTCTCGTGTCTGCGCAGACTCAGAATTTGTTCTTCAAATTGCGGGAAGTTCTTTTCAATGTCGTGGATCACATCGCGCATTTTGCCGATATAACCGTGTTCTTTAAACCCGATTTTCGCAATGTCGTTCAGAATGTGGTCTTCCGTTAGGAGTAAATGATCCAGTCTGGCAGAGAGATTCTTTTTATTCTTGGAATCGGAAGCGCGGAATGTGCCGGACAGGTTTTGCCGGATCAGTTCGTGTGTAAAGCTGTTTTTTCTGCGGTAAGTCGTTTCGTTTTGTGCAATGGAGTCGTACCAGAAACGCTGGTTGGTCAGGTGTTCGATCCAATCTTTGTGTTCCTGGATTTGGGTGGATAAACTATCCAATTTCAGAAGAATAGCCTGTTTTTCGTGGATTTTTTTATTGTAGTACCAGGAAATGGAAGCAAATAATAGCAATATCAAACCAAATCCTCCCAGGACGGTAACCAACGATTTTTTCATACTGCAAAAATCAGGTCTTCCTTTTGCTACAATGTGAATCACATGTCAAATTGCTGTTAACACGAGTTAGAAAATGATGAATTTCTGGGGAAACAATTATATTTGAATAAATTAAAATCGGGGAATGAAATCAGCTCTAATTGCATTGTCATTAAGTCTGGCAGGATTGGTTCAGGCACAAAAAATTCATTACAACCTTCGGATGACGAAGCCGCAAAACCATTATTTCGAAATGGAGATGCAGATTTCGGAATTCAAACCCGGAGATCTGACGGTAAAAATGCCTGTTTGGGCTCCCGGATCTTACCTCGTGAGGGAATTTTCGAAAAATGTGAATCTGGTTCGTGCTTATGACGAGAAAGGAGCCGAATTGAAAGTTGGGAAGACGTCGAAAAATGCCTGGAAAATCAGTGCAGGAAAAGCTAAAAAAGTGAGCATTCAATACGAAGTATATGCCTTTGAATTGTCTGTTCGTACGAGTTTCCTGGACCTGACGCACGGATTTGTTTCCAACTCGGGAGTTTTCTGTTACCTGGACGGACACAAAGATAAGCCGGGGACAGTGACTGTTTATCCTTACAAAGATTTCAAGACGATTACAACTCCGCTGGAAAAAACGTCTTCTCAATCCGGAGAGGAGCGCTCGGAAACATTTCAATTCCCCAATTTTGATGTATTGGTCGATTCTCCGTTCGAGGTAGGGAACCAGGAAGTGTTTGATTTCACAGTCGATGGAACAAAGCACACCGTTGCCATGTACGGTTCCGGGAACTACGATGTGGATGAACTGAAATCCGATATGGCGCACATTGTAAAAGCTGAAAACAATGTCTTCGGCGGCAAGAACCCGAATACGAATTATACATTTATCGTTCACAATGTGGTGAACGGGCAGGGAGGACTGGAGCATGCCAATTCCTGCGTGTTGAGTGTAAACCGCTGGACGTATGGGAATGCATACAAGGACTTTCTTTCGCTGGTGGCACACGAATATTTTCACCTGTGGAATGTGAAGCGCATTCGTCCGATCCAGCTGGGGCCTTTCAACTACGATGAAGAATGCTACACATCCCTGTTGTGGGTGATGGAAGGTTTTACTTCATATTATGACGAATTACTACTGGTGAGAGCCGGTTACTATACCAAAGATGAATACCTCAGAAAATTGCAGGGAACATTGAATTATGTGGAAGGATCCGTTGGTTCACGTGTGCAGCCGGTTGCACATTCCAGCTACGATGCATGGATCAAAGGCTACCGACCGAATGAAAACAGTGCGAATACGACCATGACGTATTACTCGAGAGGAGCGGTTTTGGGAGCTTACCTGGATGCAATTATTATCGACAAGTTTGACGGAACCAAGTGCCTGGATCATTTCATGCAGTACTTGTTTGATGAGTTTTATACGAAAAAGAACCGCGGGTTCACAGAGCAGGAATTCCAGGATGCTTTAGAGAAATTCCTCGGACAGGATATGGATTATTTCTTCGACAAATATGTAAACGGAACTGAAATTCCGAACTATAACGAAGTATTCAGCAAGATCGGATTGGGAGTAAGTTATACCGGGAAAGCGGTGACTTCATTCGGAGCATCGTTGTCACAGGAAGGCGGAAACTGCATGGTGAAATCCGTTCGGGCAGGAAGTGCTGCTGAAACAGCTGGTTTGAGTGTCGGAGACGAGGTTATTTCCGTTGATAATATCCGTGTTGATAACAGCGCGTTGGAAAGCTATATGAGTGCTTTAGGAGAAGGAGAAACGTGTAAATTACTCATTGCACGTGAAGAGCAGGTTATGGAATTGAACTTTGTGATGACCATGTACGAACGCCCTTCGTTCAAGTTTGAAGTAAACGGAACTGCGAAAAACAAGTTCGATTACTGGTTGAGAAGTCTCTGATCCGGAAATTCAGTCGATCAGGTGATTGTTGATCGCGTAGCGTACTATCCCGACGATATTTTTGGCTCCGGTCTTCACAAAGAGATTTTCCCGGTACGTATCGATTGTCCTCGGACTCAGTTTCAGAATTTCTGCAATTTCGCGGTTGGTGTACTGCTCGCACAGCAGTTTCATTACTTCAATTTCGCGGTGAGAGAGTGCATTTGATTTCAGGGAGTGCGTCTGCTGGTTCCGTTTCTGAAGTCCTTCAATCAGTGCTTTTGAGACCTCTTCAGAATGGTAGTAACCAAACCGGTGTAGGTTTCGGATTACTTCTACCAGGTTTTCGATATTCTTTCCTTTTAGGATGAATGAATTGGCTCCGAGTTCCGTTAAATGGAAAATGAGTTCCGTATCGTAATTGGAAGCGAGTACAACAACCCGGATTTCCGGATATTTCTGCTTGATTTTGATCATGGTTTCAATCCCGTTTTCCTGTGCCATTCCGATTTCAATCAGTAGGATATGCACCTTTTCCCAGGCGGGATGATCAAACGATTTCTGATCATTGGTGGCTTCTATGAGAACATGGAGGTCCGGATAGTCCTTCAAGAGTGAAATCATTCCCTGCCGGAAAAGTGAGTGATCATCTATCAGTGCAATGTTTGTGGTTGTTTTCATCTAATGTAAAGTTTAGAATCGCACACCAAACTATGTATGATAGAACCAGCCCATTGGGGCAGGAAAAGCCAGCTTGTTTCCCAATGACATGTGAATGAAATGAATACCTGCTGAACAGGGGGTAGCTCATGTTTCATCTGTGCCGGAATAGGGTTCATGGTGTGTCAATGATGTCGTAATGAAAGGAGATACACTTGTAAATCAGGAGAAGAAGTAGTTTGAAACTGAAGTTTTATCCGGAAGGAGACGGATGGACGACAGGCGGCTTGTTTTTCGATCGGGGTATACGAATACCTCGATTTTCAATTGCTGAAAAAGTCATAGTGATTATGTTTAAAGTTCGAATCTAAATATACACAAAATAACAACTTACCCCGTGTTTTGAGCGAGATAAATTCGCTTAAAGTGTCCGGATAAACTTTTGTCTTAGAGTGCTTTTGGGTGTTTTTACGGATAAGTATTTAACGACTCGTTTTCAATAGAAAGAAGCTAAATAATGTGTGTCGAAAGAGTTGAACCGGTAATCTCTCACCCGGTATTTAAATTGGAATGATCCGTTAAATCACGGAGTTTTTGGGAACTTTCACCGATGGGTGAAAAAGGGTGTTTTCACTCTTTTACCACCTTTAATTTATCCCCAGATTTGTTGGGCATCGAAATGTTCTCGTGGAATTAATGTCTTGAAAACCCGTTTTTGATGCGCCGCGAACGACCTCTGCGAAATAGTAAATGAGGCTAAATACATGTATTCACCATGGACGGATAATTACATATTTTATAGTCACAAAGAGAAGAAACACACCATGTACGCTCGATTGAAAGCTGTCACAAGCGAATAAACGATCAGGAAACTGATACCTGAACATAACCGGAGAAAAGATCCGGTTATCTGACCTTCTATAAACACACGAGTGTTTACTGTATTAACAGCTCATTATTCACAAAATGAACTCATTATGAAAACAATCAAAAACATGCGATTTGCTGCTGTCGGACTGATGACACTGGCATTATGCGCTTTTTCAAAAAACGCCTGGGCACAACCCGTCGTTACCGTGCCACCTTCCTGTAATGTAGTCGTTCCGGGTGTCGGAGGATCTCTTGGTTTCGGTGGAGATGTCGGAAGCGGCGGTATTGTAGTAATGCCCGATTTGGCAAGTGCTGCAGGAAACTTCATCGTGAACCCGATGGGAAATACCATCCTGGGATGGACACTCTATGGGGATCTTTCCGTAGGGCCTATTTCACAACCATCACCGGCTGTTCAGTCGGCAGGAGGAGTTCCGAACTTGTACATTACTTCTTACAATAAGTTTGTAAGGGTATCAGAATTGACTCCGCCTTCAGCGGATTACCTGGCACGAAGCAAAGGTCGTGTGATGATTTCGTATACGAACCCGAGTGCTACTTGTGGCGGTGGAATTTCGTTTGATATCTTCAAGGAATATGTCAACAACGGTTGGCCTTCTACCGGAACCCAGGAAGGATATGTTCCTGAAATTATCGGCCCTGACTGCTGGGAGGCTGGTACGACCTATACGTATTCTGTGGATCAGATTGCAAGTGATAATTACGGCGACGGAATCGGGGGAGATGAGTACTTCTGGGATATTTTCCCGGCTGTAGGAACATTCTATACCTCTGCGGATCGCAGTTCTATTACCTTTACAACTCCGTCTTCGGTATCAGGCACTTATACCATTCAATGCTGTTTCGGGCGTGCAAATCCATGGGATGCCAGTACGAATCCCCCTTCAGCGACCACTTGTGTAACAAAAACGATTGGTCAGGTTCCAGGCCCTCCGTCATTCACAAACGCACCGCCAGCATGTGTACCAACTTCATCATCTTCATTTTTTGTGGGAATTAACCCTACGGTAGGCTATACCTATTCCTGGACTTCATCCAATAGTTCCTGGTTACTGACTCCGAGTGGTGCACAGAATGAAGATATAACGGTGAGTTCTATCGGATTTGATCCGGGAATCCTGACGCTGACAATTACAAACGGAAGTTGTGATCCGACGATCTTAACCTACACAGTGAACCGTGAGTTTGATAACATTTTAACGATCAACGCAACTTCTAGCTGTGTTCCTGCTGGATCCACAACCAATTTCGCTATTTCGGGAGGAGCGCAAAACCAGACTTGCTGGGGACTTCCTGCAGGTTGGACTTATGCTCCTGTAACTGGATCGGAATCCAGCATCAATTTAACAGTTCCTCCGGGGACGGCAGCCGGTGCGTATGTAATCACTGCGAGTTCATGCTCATGTCCTTCGGGAGTACTTTCATATACTGTCAATGTGCAACCGGCAGCTCCGGTAATCAGCGGTCCTAATTGTGTGGATCTTGCTGCGGGAACTCCGGTAACTTATACTGCTTCCGGTTCATCCGGATTATCTTATTCCTGGAATTATCCTTCCGGCTGGATTTGCGTCCTGGGTTGTGCTACCAATACAGCGACATTTATTCCGGGAGGAACATTGCCTCCGCCTCAGAATCTCTCTGTGGTTTCAATTGGTACAAATGGGTGTAATGCAACATCTACTCCGTTCCCGGTTAATTACATCCCGGCTACACCAAGTGGGATCAGTGCAACTTGCTGGAACTTCGGGGTTTCTGGAACAACCACCGTTACGGTTGCAAACGCTCCGTCTCCTTTCTATGGAACTTACACTGTTACAAGTGTGCCTTCCGGTTTGATTACATCTTATACGGTTACGGGATCAGGAGCTATTCTGATCACCACTTCAGGAACTGCACCTGCAGGTACCTATACCCTGAATATTACACATGTTACCGGTGCACCTTGTGGAAGCAGCGCAACGGCTAGTTTCCCGATTACGTATAATGGTAATGGAACCATTCTGACTACTTTTTACAATCCAGGTGCAGGCGGACCGGATGTGTACATTACCAGCAGTGCTCCAGCGGGATCAACTTATGCGTGGTATGTGAACGGAAGCGGGCCGGTAGGAACAGGACCGGTTTTGTATCTGACAGGGTCAGGGCCAGCTCCTACTTCGGTTTGTGTATATGTCACCAGCGGAGGTTGTACAACCGTATTGTGCGCTAATCCTCCAGGGACACATAATCTGACTACAGGATCTTCTGATAACGAAGAGTCTGCAGCTCCTTCTTCAGCGTTCGAAATTTATCCGAATCCGAATGATGGAAACTTTGTAGTGAAAGTTCCGGAGTTCAAAAACGAAGCAACTGTTACGCTGGTAGATGAAAGCGGAAGAGAAATTGCAACGCACAAGTTGAAAGAGGGTATGAACCGCATTTCCGAGAAAGATGTTCCATCAGGGCAGTACTTCCTGCTTCTGAAACTGGATGGTGAATACAGTATGCATAAATTGCAGATTTCACACTAAAACAGTGGAATGACTTAAATTTTAGAAGGTTGTCTTGAAAAAGGCAACCTTTTTATGTGTATTTTAGTCTCTATGTTGAGTCCTGCGTTTGACCTTGGGTTTAACTGTGAGCTTAACGCTATTTTTTGAACATTCGGATGAAAAAAAAACTTCTATTCTATTCACTGTTTTTTGTTGCTTTTGTATCGCATGCTCAGAGAGAGTTTTGGGGCACGGTAAGCAACGGAGGTCAATTCGGTCAGGGCTATATTTTCAAAACGGATTCCATAGGCGATAATCTTCAGATTGTTCATCATTTCGATTCTGTTAACGGTAAAAATCCCGGAGCAATACTGGCTGCAAGCAATAACAAATTGTACGGATTGACTTCTGCCGGAGGACAAAACAACCAGGGATTGTTCAACGGTGGTGTTTTCTACGTTTACGATCTGACTACCTCCACGTTTACAGTTTTACAGCATTTTGGTCCGGGAAATACAGAGATTACCGGGGTTTATCCTGCTGGAGACGGTTACCGGACTTTGACGGAAGTTTCACCGGGTGTGATTTATGGACAATTGAGAGGTGCGTACCAGGGTGGTGTGATTTTCAAATACGATGCATCTACTCACACGACAACAGCTGTCATGAATTTACCGACTTTCCAGGGAGGAACTTTTAGTTCTACTATGGGCAATCGCCTGGAAGGCATGCTTTACCAAGCCCCGGATGGATTTCTTTACGGGACCACTTATACCAATTCTCAATGCCCGATTCCCAACCCTAATTTGGGATCCATTGTCCGGATTGACCCTGTAACCAATGCTTTCTCGATTCGCTATTTGTCTCCTTGCAGTATCAGTAACGGTTATCAGTTTAACAACCTGTTTGTAAGTTATACGGATAAACTGTATAGTGTGGCAAGACAGGGAGGAGCGAATAACAAAGGTGTGATTTACTCGTTTGATCCTGCTACCAGCACGTATTCCAATAAATACAACTTTGCGGGGGGAGTTTCAGGGTTTCAGCCTTCTCCGATGGTAAAAGCTGCCAACGGGAAGTTTTATGGAACGGCTGATGGCGGAACACCCGAATCCGGGTTTCCATCGGGATGTGGTATTTTGTTTGAATTTGACCCCGTGACAGAAGTGTTTACCAAGAAGTTGGATTTTACTTATGGTAACGGATTGTACCTGAATGTAGGAACCTTTCCTTTCAGTATGATTAACGGACATAATGAGAAGCTGTATGGTGTTACCTCAAACGGTGTTTTCGAGTACAATACTGCAACGAATCAAACGGTTCCGAAAGGCCGTTTTCCAATCGGTATGGGATGGTATTCGCCACTGACGCCTTCTTTAACAGCTGTTTGCAGAAAACCTGCTTACACTGCGGTGAATGATACGGCACTTGTTGCCTGCCAGGGGGAAAGTTTTACGTTTGAACTGGAGTCGGATAATGCGGTTTCCTACACCTGGAAGCAAAATGGAGTGGTGGATAATTCCAGAACGAGCGGAGTACTTGATTTTGCAAGTCTGGCTGTGGGTGACGAAGGAACCTGGATTTGTGAAATGAGTAATGAATGCGGAACAACTGCCGGGCCTTCGATTGAGATAGATGTTGTTCAGAATGTTCCAACGGTCACGCAGTCGGGAGCGGAACTGCAAGCTTCTGCAGCTGAAAGTTATCAATGGATCAATTGTAGTAACGGAAATGCAATCAGCGGGGAAACGAATGTTGTTTTTGCACCGTCATCTAATGGAAATTATGCGGTGATTACAACTATAGGAGGTTGCACGGATACGTCGGCATGTTATGCATTAACGGATTTGGGACTGAATGACCAGCAGTTGATCGCGATTTCCATTCTTCCGAACCCGGCTAGCAGCCAGATTTATTTGCTATCTGATGAATCGGTTCAAATCCACTCCGTGAAAATCGTTAATGAAACCGGGCAGCTTGTAGGAGAGAGCACTACCAAGACTATCAAAATAGATTTTCTTGCTCCCGGAATTTATACTGTGCTTGCTGAAACGTCACAAGGAAACTGGAATGGAAAATTCATCAAATTGGCTCAGTAAATAGCAGGCGAGAGCGTGTTTCAGATTTGAAGTATTACTTCATAAACTCCTTTTTGATCGCAGAAATGCGGCTCACTTTGATGTGAGTCGGTGCATTTCATGATCTCGTTTAGCTGCGTTTCATTGAGTTCAACACTTGAATTGATCTGGTAAACCTCGTCTTGAGGCTCTGGTTGGAGTTTTAGAACCAAAACGGTGAGCTTGTCGATTTTGGTTTGTTTCTGATAGACGGTATAGCCGTTTACCAACACTTCAATAATGACATCTGTTTGATCGGTAGAGAATTCAAAGCTGAGTTCTTTTCCCAGTTTTTCGCCCAGGAGAATATTTCCGTTCAAGTCGCTAATCGTAATGTCTCCGCTTCCTTTATGACCCTTGTAACTTCCTTTTAGCTTGGTGATGTTTCCGCCCAATTGTGAAACTTCGATGACATAATTCAGCGGTTCCCGGTATTGATCCAGGGAAAACCAGTAGGTATATCCGTTTTCTTTGCTGTAGGACTGATGGATCATTTGTGCCTGAGTCCAGTGCATTGTGATCAGAGTAATGAGCGTAAGGATCGTTTTCATAGCGGTTCCTGTTTTGTGGTACAGCTAAAAGTAACCCAAATTTTTGTAGCCCGACTATTCGAACGGCATGAATTGCTTCGTTATATCGGGATTATCAATCGGATCAGTTTCTTATCATAACAATCATCTGAACCAAAAATGCCGTATTCTTCTTTTCCCAGGAGCATACACCAAAGGATTTCACGTAATTGATTGTCTGTCAATTCTACTTTGGAATGGATTGTAAAATAGGGGGATTCCGGGTCGAAAAAAGAAATTTCCTCCCGATCCAGTGAATCCAGGAACTCCGGCTTGAATTTGGAGTGCATGAATTCGGGATCAATGCGGTAGTTGTATTGAAAAGCACCGGATTTCTTCTTTTGAGAAAAACCGGTTACGCTGGTTAACAGCAAGAAGCATAAAAGAAAAAGTCTCATCCTATTGCTAAGATGAGACTTTTGATGTATTTCCATACATGTGGGATTATCTAATTGCTCCTGCACATAATTTCATTCTGAGTACACGCTTTGCTGCGGCATCGACAATTGCTTTGAATGCTGCGTCTGTGCGGTATTTTGCCAGGATTTCAGCGTGAGATTTCATACAGTCCAACGGCATCAATAAAATATCAACTCCAGCCTCAATTGCTTGCACGCTGTTTCCTTTCACTGCAGTAACTCCGCCCATATTCATTGCATCCGTTACAACCAGTCCTTTGAATCCGAGTTCTTTGCGAAGTAAATCGGTAACGATTACTTTTGAACACGTTGCAGGAAGTCCGTTTGTGTTGTACTTCGGATTGTTTACAACAGCAAGGTGTCCGATCATTATACTCAGTACTCCTTTTTGAATCAATTCCGGATACGTGGAAACTTCTTTTAACTCTCCGTCAATGGCCTGAAGTGATTTGTGCGTGTCTCCGGAAACCAATCCGTGTCCAGGGAAGTGTTTTGCCGTAGCAATGATTCCCTGTTGCTGCATGCGCGCGATGAATGCATTTGACCAAGGGATGTTATTTGCTTCCACTTTCGCAAAACCTCTGTAACCAACCGTTCCGTTTTTTGCAAGGTCAACAACCGGTGCAAAATTGTAATTGATTCCGATTGCTTTCAGGTTTGCAGCAATGGTGTCTGCGCATTGATTTACTTCAGCAAGAGAAGTGATTTCGCTTGCTTTTTTTACAACCGGAGTACCGGAAATTTTTCTGTTAAATAAGGTCGGTTCTGCATCTGCACTGTATAGAAATCCAGGGTTTCCGTTTTGAGCATTCAGTTCGTTGAATTCAGTGATCCAGGAAGTGAATTCTGTTTTTGTCCCGTTCAGCATCAACACGCCACCGATGGTTCTTTTACCGATTAGTGCTTTAATAGACTGTGGAGTATTCCCCAAACGCCCTACTGCCGGCATAATCAGCTGTGCGACGATTGCTGTATCGTCCAGTGTTTTGAACAAGGCATCAACATCTTTGTCCAAATCAGCATTTGTAGACAAATAGTCGGAAAGCGCATAGGTGCGTTTAATTTCCGGTAACTGGGGAACTTTGCGTTCTTCTTTCTTGGTTTCCGTTTTTGTTTCCGTATTATTTTGTCCACATGCCTGGAGCAGGAGTACAGAACAGGCACAAATTGTTATCCAATGTTTCATTTCGACTTTTATCATAGTTGCTACAAAAGTAAGTGGAAAATTCCCGTAATGCGTCTTTGAGATATGCAGTTATAAACAAATTACACGTGGAATTCTCAATTTCCCATGACCTTTTTAAGATAGAACGGAAAATCGACCTGGCTGAAATCGCGTGTTCTGTAGGAAAAAGGAACGGCATCGGAATGGAGTTTGAAGCCATAACCCATCAAGGGCGTTTGGCTTTTTTTCGCAGTGAAGAGCGTTGTCGTTCCAAATCTCAGGTCATAAACAATCAAACTATCGCCGGATTGAGATACTGCATAATAATCATTCGTAATGTGTTTGATCTGGTTTATTCTGGGATTTCCATTCCAATCGATTTGCTTCAGCAATTCATGTCTTTTTGGAATGACTTCCAGATCTTTCGGGTTAAAGGAGGCAAAAAGTGATTTGTAGCCGATGTAGTAGGCGGTGTCGTCTTCAGCGATCAGATCCCAATAAAAGGAAGTCAGCGGCATCGGAGTGACCATGGTTCTTTTCGGATGAACACCTGCCTGGGCAAAATAGCTATCGGAATTCCCGTAAACGCATAACTTAACAACAACTCCCCAAAGTAGGTAGATACATGAATAGATGATTCCTGCCCGGTTCCAGTTTCGTCTTCTCTGGGACTCGCGTTTCATAAAAAGTGCACCAATGAGTAGAACCATAAACGGCAATGTATAGAGCGGATCGATCACAAATACACTGTTAAATGTCAATCTCCAGGAAAACGGCCAAAAGAATTGTGTGCCGTAATTGGTGAAAATATCCAGCATAGGGTGTGTTACAATGCTCAGGAACCATAATAGGAACCACATTTTGAATGTGTATTTCTTCTTGGTGAGGAAATGAAACAAATATCCCAGGGCAGGTCCGACCAGACAGGCAAATAAAAGCGAATGCGAAAAGCCCCGGTGTACCAGGACGGCATCCAATGGATCGTAAAAAGCACGTAAAAAAACATCCAGATCGGGAATTGTTCCGCCAATCGCTCCCCAAAGAGCCGCTTTATTTCCGATTTTTCTTCCGGCAACCGCTTCACCAACTGCGGCTCCCAATACAATTTGAGTTAAGGAATCCATACGCGGATAAAGTTAGTTGTTTAATAGAAGTCGATGAGATAAAAACCGAAAATCCCGGATTCTTTATAAAGGATGGTATGATTGATTATAAAAATGGATTTTTTTGTTGAAAAAAATGGAAAAAAGAGGTGGGGAGGGCTTTTTTTACCAGAACTATTTTCATAACTTCATTGGGAAAAGAAAGAATATGCAAGTGCAGAAAACAACTATTCCTCATTGGTCAGAAGACGACAGACCCCGTGAAAAAATGATGCTTAAAGGCCGGAATTCATTATCTGACGCCGAGTTGATCGCCATCCTGATAGGAACCGGAAGCGGTATGAAATCCGCAGTTGATTTGGGTAGGGAAGTGCTTCTTTTAACAAACGGGGATCTATACGAATTCGGAAAGCTCAGGCTTTCGCAGTTGTGTGAAATCAAAGGAATCGGGAAGTCAAAAGCCGTTTCGATTCTGGCAGCATTGGAGCTGGGAAGGAGAAGAAAAGAAATCCAAACGGAGAAACGTCCTAAAATAGACAGCTCGGAGAAAGCCTTTAAAGAATTGCGCGGGTATTTTACTGATCTGAGCCACGAAGAATTTTTCGTCATGTACCTCAATCGTGCCAATGAACTGATCCAGGTAAAGCAGTTATCCATCGGAGGGATCTCCGGAACCTACGTCGATCCGAAAATCGTATTCAAATACGGAATTGATGTCGGAGCATGCGGGATTATTCTTGCCCATAACCACCCTAGTGGGAATTTAAAACCAAGTGAATCAGATGAAAAAATTACCAAGCGCATACTTCAATTCGGTGACCTGATCGAAATGCCCGTCCTTGACCACCTGATTGTCACGGATAATGGCTACTTTAGCTTTTCGGATCAAGAACTTCTTTAGTCAATGCTTCTATACGTAGATGAAATCTCCGTTCGTTTGGTTTATACGCTGGATTTTGTGTTCAGAGAACACGGACTGGAATACCGCTTAACGAATGATAAACCATTCTTTGCTTCCTTTGAAGGAGTAAAGCTATCCTATTCGGAGTTTGAGTTTGACGGAGTTTTGAACCTGATTCCTTCCGGATTGTTGTTTGAAGAACATTTTCGTCCGGATATTCGTGTTGAAAAGGGGCAGTGGAAGGAAAATGAATGTTTGAAGATAAACGGTACGGATGATCCGTTGGCATCCATTTTTTATGTTTTATCACGTTATGAAGAATATCAGCCCGGATTTTTAGATGATCACGGTCGTTTCACTGCTGGTGCGAGCATTCAGAGTAAATTCGGGTGGCTTCATGTCCAGATTGTGGAACGCTGGATCGAAGCGTTTTTTAAAGTTTATGCACCGAATTATTTGGAGCGGTTGATTGCCGGAAGAAAACTGATTCCTATACCTTCATTTGATATTGATAACACTTTTGCGTATAAATGGAAAGAAGGATGGAGAACCTGGTTGTCGACTTCGAAAGACATTTTGCGAAACAATAAGACCCGTCTGAAAGAACGAAAATTGGTTCAGGGCGGCGGACAGCGGGATCCGTTTGATTCTTTTGATGAAATTCAAGCGATTCAGCAACGTTTTCCTGAAACACGGGTTTTCTGGCATTTGGGAGATTTTGCCAAGTATGATACCAATATTTCCTGGCAGGATTCAAGGCATCAGCAGTTGATACGTGAAATGAGTCTGCTCGGGCATGTCGGGTTACATCCGGGATATGCCAGCAATTATTCTGACGAGAAGCTACTGGGTGAAGTCAGCCGGATCCGGACAATTACCAAAGATGAAATCAAGGAATCCAGGCAGCATTTTTTGAAGCTGAACCTTCCTAAAACGTATCTGCGGATGATCGATCATGGGTTTAAACGAGATTTCACGATGGGGTATGCGGACGATTATGGATTTCGTGCAGGAACTGCACATGAACATTGTTTTTTTGATT
This sequence comes from Fluviicola sp., assembly GCF_039596355.1. Lineage (GTDB taxonomy): Bacteria > Bacteroidota > Bacteroidia > Flavobacteriales_D > Crocinitomicaceae > Fluviicola. The sequence goes on from NZ_JBCNJW010000001.1 coordinate 484,534, forward strand.
TGCTGACGAATAAACCGTACCCGGATTACCGGATTGTTCCTTTCTGTTACATGGACGGAACCCTGCTGGAATACAAAAAACTGAGTATTGATCAGGGGTGCGTGGTGGTGAATGAATTGGTTGACGAAGTGAAACGATACGGAGGAGCATTTTGTTTTATCTGGCATAATGAAACGTTGGCGGAAGCCGGAAAATGGAAAGGCTGGAAACGCGTATTCGATCATACTATAGAACGCTTGAAATGAACATACCGATAGAAACATTAAGACAAGTTGGAGAATTTCCTAAAATACAGCACGGAGATTTGATCGTGCAGCTGGGATCTTGTTTTTCTACGAATATGTCCCATTGGTTTCAACGAGCAGGATTCCGGGTTTTTGATAACCCGCTCGGAGTGATTTTTCACCCGATTCCTTTGGCAAAACAGGTTTTGTTAGCATTTGGACACGAGAAACTTTCCGGAATTGTTCAAAAAGAAGATGTTTTTGTAAGCTATGATGCCAGCAGTGTGCTTTATGGGCTGGATGAAGCTGGATTGCAGGAAAAGCTGGAAGAACGACTGGCGGAGTTGAAAGAAGCATTGTCCCGGGCCAACTTGTTGTTCGTGACTTTCGGATCTGCGCATGGGTATCGTTTGATTGAAACGGGAAAGGTGGTTGCAAACTGCCACCAGCAGCCAAAAGTGATTTTTGAAAAAGAATTGATCACTGCAGAAACCATGCTGGAAAGCTGGGACGAAGCGCTTATGGTTTTGCGAAAAGTGAACCCTCACATCCAGGTGGTATTTACAGTGAGTCCGGTTCGGTATCTGCGCGATGGTTTGATGGAAAATTCCCGTTCCAAATCCGAATTATTCCGGTTGATTTCGTTGACAAAAAGGGATTTCACGCACTATTTTCCGTCTTTTGAACTGGTGAATGATGTCTTGAGAGACTACCGCTATTTTGAGTCGGACGGCGTGCATCCGGATTCACAGGCCACAGAGTTTGTGTGGGATTTTCTCCGGACAGAGCTCTTTTCATTCGATACGAATTTCCTGATCGACGAAGTGATCAAAATCCGTAAAATGGAAGAACACCGTTTGTTGTACCCGGATTCAGGAAAAGCAGCAGAATACCGGGAAATGGTAAAACAAAAAAGGGAAAGTTTCCTTTCCCAATATCCTGTAGTAGCCTGGTAATCTTATTCTGCTTTCAAAACAAGTGTTCCGCTGTATTCTCTTGGTTCTCCCGGATTCGGGTTGCCCAAAATAACTTTCCAAAGTACCGTTGAACCGTTTTTCAACAATTCTCCTGTGTTGGAATCGACACCGTTCCATCCATTGGAAGCATCCGATGTTTTGAAAAGAACTCTTCCTGACCGTGCATCGTAGATGTACAATTCAAACGGCGTATTTCGTTTTGTCAATGCTATCGGCATAAATGTTGCAAATCGGGGATCTGCTGCATTGATATCCAGTGCCTGTGCTGCATTTAGTTTATATTCTTCCGGAATGGAAATCGTTTTCTTTTCGGTAATGGTACATCCGTTCTGGTCTTTGCTCGAAGCGGTTACAGAAATTTCAGTTCCCTTGTAGGGATGAACCACAAATGTTCCGTTTTCTACTTCACCTGCATGTTTTTCAACAGTCCAGTGAACCGGATTATCGTTTCCTGAAACGGTGAATCTCACAGCTGGGATTGCATTTTCATAGATCAGTGAAGGATCAACATGGATGTACAAATCTGTTGCAGTAGCATAAACTGCTGCAGTTTGTTTTTGATTTCCTGTCTGAACTTCAATCATACCTTCACTTCCAACGGTGAACGTCTTTTTAGAGCCTGGTTTTACGGTCAGCAGGTTTTTCTCATTTTGAGTTACCTGGACAGTCAGATTTTCATTTGGATTGGTAATTTCCACTTCATCACCGACACAGTACTTCGATTTACTGAAGATTACCGGTAGAATAGTTGGTTTTGCTGAGGTTCCATCCGAAAGAGCAGGTTTTGTTCCCTGACCCTGATTTGTTTGGCTGTTCTGATCTTTCCAGGTCCAGATAGCTGGTTCGCCTTTCTGATTGGAATTCGAATGAGCAGTATTCGGACGCTGATGATCCTGAATAATAATGGTCTCATACGATCCCTGGCAGATGGCAGTCTTTTTTTCTTCCGTTTGAAGGGTGTTTGTTTGAGGGGCAGTATGCTGCTGAGCAACTGCGTTGTGGTTCTGCTTTGTCGTTTGAGAGTTCCCGGTGTTTTGAGCTACTGCAAGAGTCTCTTTCGGAGTATTTGCAACAGATTCGGACTGAGAATTCAGCGTAAAGAACAGAGCAGAGCCTACGAGTACTGTCCCGACAGACGCTGCGACCCACCATTTACGGTAGAATGGAGAAGGAGTCGTTCCGTCCAGACGTTTAGACATCGATTCCCATGCTGCCTCGTTGTATGGCAGTTCATGATTTTCGAGCGACTCCTTTATAAGCTGTTCAATGTGTTTCATTGAGCAATTTTTGAGAATTTTTGTTTCAAATAATTTTGAAGGTTCATTTTGGCTTTGGCTAAATTAGACTTTGACGTTCCTTCACTGATTTCCAGGATTTCAGCAATTTCCTTGTGTGTGAATTCTTCCATCACATACAGGTTGAAAACTGCTTTGTAAGCTGGAGAAAGCTTGTTAATGGCTTCCAGTGCAACTTCTGCTTTCAATGAAGTGATTTCCCATTCCTCTCCGAAATCATCGTCTTCGGGAATGTATTTGAAATCATTGTCATTGTCCGTCAGCATGAAATCTTTTTTTGATCTTCGGATCGAATCAATTGCGGAATTCACAATAATTCTTCTCATCCAACCTTCAAAAGATCCCTTCTTGTCGTAATTCTTAATATGTTCAAAGACCTTAATGAAACCTTCCTGTAAAACTTCCTGAGCTGAATCTTTGTCGCGAATGTACCGTTGGCAAACCGCCAGCATTTTCCCGAAAAACTTCTTGAATAACTGCTCTTGTGCTCTTCTGTCCGAAGATTTGCAGCCTTCAATAATTTCATCCAATTCCCAATTCTGTTTCACTGTATCAGTTCAATAACGAAAGATTGTCAATAGGGTTGCCTTATCGACAAATTGAGATGGAAAATTGAAAAGGCAAAAGGGGAGGATTTGGTTTGAAGTGGGTTCATTTTCCTTGTTTTTTGCAGCCCTTTTTTTCAATTTTAACTTCTCAATTCTCAATTTTTACAAATAACGTTATTTCTATATAAAATTTACAGCAGGAGCAAAGTTTTATTCGTAAATTCGTTGCGCTTTAAGGAATTAATTATCATTTTAATCATAAAACAATGAAAGTAACAGTAGTTGGAGCGGGAAATGTAGGTGCAACTTGCGCTGATGTTCTTGCTCACAGAGAAATTGCCAACGAAGTGGTATTATTAGATATCAAAGAAGGTTTTGCAGAAGGGAAAGCTTTGGATATCTGGCAAACTGCACCGATTAACTTGTACGATACACGTACGGTAGGTTCTACGAATGATTATTCAAAAACTGCTGACTCTGATGTAGTCGTTATTACTTCAGGTCTTCCTCGTAAACCGGGAATGTCGCGTGATGATTTGATCGCAACAAACGCGGGAATTGTTAAAACTGTTACTGAGAATATCGTGAAGTATTCTCCGAATGCCGTAATCATTATTGTTTCCAACCCGTTGGACGTAATGACATACTGTGCATACCTGACTGCGAAAGTAGATTCCAAAAAAGTATTTGGTATGGCTGGTATCCTGGATACAGCGCGTTACCGTGCTTTCCTGGCAGAAGAATTGAACGTTTCTCCAAAGGACATCCAGGCAGTATTGATGGGTGGACACGGAGATACGATGGTTCCGCTTCCTCGTTATACAACTGTAGGAGGTATTCCTGTAACGGAATTGATTGACGCTGCTAAATTGGATGCTATTATCGAGCGTACAAAAGTAGGTGGAGGTGAAATCGTGAAGTTGCTTGGAACTTCTGCTTGGTACGCACCGGGAGCTGCTGCTGCTCAAATGGTAGAAGCGATTATCCGCGATCAGCGTCGTGTATTCCCGGTTTGTGCCTGGTTGCAAGGAGAATACGGAATGAAAGATATTTATCTGGGAGTTCCTGTCATCTTAGGGAAAAACGGTATCGAAAGAATCATCGAATTGGATTTGAACGCAGACGAGAAAAAATTGTTGGAAGAATCAGCTGTTGCAGTGAAAGGTGTAATGGATGTTTTGGATAACATGAATGCTACTGCATAAGCATAATCCGAAATCAAATCATATACGAAAAGGTTGTCATGTTTGTGGCAACCTTTTTTGGTTGGTATCGCTTCACACCTCTTAGAATCAGTTATGAAGGTTCTTCTCCTGAGTATCCGTACATACCGTAAAAAAATCTCCGGTATGGTAATTGAAATGAAGGATCATCCCGATCAGGATCAAGACCCTCGAAACGACCAGTTTGAATTCACTTCTCATGACTTTCGTATGTCATAGTAACTCCGAAATGAGGGGCCTCAGTTCGCAACAGGAAATCCCGCTTTCGGGTAAATTAAACTACTTCATTAGAAACACACACACGAACAGGGATTTTGTTTCGTGGAGCCTTTAATTCTCGTATGCTCCGATGTCGGGTGTTACCGGATTTCGTGGCGCCCCGGTGATGTCCAGACCGGATTGCGTAATGTAAGCAGGATCTCCCTGGTTGTTCAGGCTGGAACTGCTGTAAAATTTGAAATTGTCCTGGCTGGTATTGATGAATTGAGGACTGTTGCTGTTGCAGGACGTAAACATCGCATTGCTCAGGTCGGTTTTGAGGATTACACTCTTGCGGAAATGGAAATTCAATGTCAAGCCACCGGTTTGGATCGTATCAATAGCCAAATGTTCTCCATTGCTTCCATAAATCACACAATTGTTGAAGTTTGCATTCGGAATCTGGGAAACAAACGTCCCTTGCGCGTTGGTATAATAATTGGAAATTCCAACGGCAGGATAGGAGCCTTCACCGCTTCCGTAGCCCAGGAAATCGCAATGATTGAAGGTGAAATCCGCGCCCTGAAGCACCAATAAGGAGTGGACTCCGGAACTGTAAACCAGGATATTCTCTCCGTAAACTTTTGGTCCGTTAAAGAGGAAGAGTCCGTAGCTGGCAGCATTCTTGATTTCCACGTTCGACATCGTGACCGTGTTCTGTGTATACGACTGGTCACGGGAAGTAATGTGGATTCCTGCGGTTGCATTTTTAATAATCACATTGTCGATGATCGAAGGACGGGCTTCGTGGTAGTAAACACCGTAGTATTGTCCTGGAACATCGTTGTAGGAAGCTTCCAGACGGTCTCCCTGGAGGGTTACCTTGTTTGCGTAATCACCGTCAATGTTGAGGGTTCCCTTGTAATTCCAAAGCATGGAATTCTTATGCAGATAAATGCGCGTTCCTCCGATAATATTCAATGTTTTGGCGGAGTCTACAATCGCTGATCCGTAAATCACATGTGGTTTGTCATTCGGCCAGGTTCCTTCGTTGAGATCGAAAACACCCATTCCGGTGTTGGAGTAGTGGTAATACATATCCTGTCCCCAAACGGCAAGTTTCACATATTGATCTTCTCCGTTGGTCCGGAAACGAACAGAATCTTCTACAATCATCGGAAGCGTCTGACCGTTTACAGCGAGCTTCACTTCCACAAAACAGAAGAGGCTGTCGCCGGCATTCAGCTCCAGATCAGAGAAAGAAACACCTTTTATTCCATCCAGGTTCAATTTAAAAGGAGAATTACTTCCGCCCATTAATTGCACTTCGCTGATCTTTAAAGCTTTGTTTTGAGGGTTGTAAATCTTAAAGTACTTGGTGGTAGATCCGATAGTCGTAAATACCGTGTCAAATACCAGAGTATCAGTTGAAAAGCCCAGGTTGCCGTTTCCGAATAAATTCTTCTTTTTACAAGCTGAATTACTCCATGCAAGAGCGGCCAAAACCGCAACCCCGAAAATAAGATTTACTAATTTCATCATGACAAAAATAACGAAATGTAATCCATTTTATTTTTTTTGTTGTGAATTAAAAAGTTTGATTATCTTTGCAAACCATTTTTGAATAGAAGAATAAAAAATAAGCATAACAAGATATGAAAGCAGGTATTCACCCGGAAGATTATAGATTAGTAGTTTTTAAAGACATGACAAATGACTACGCATTTTTGTGTCATTCTTCTGCTAACACTTCAGAAACAGTTACTTGGGAAGACGGAAATGAATATCCATTGGTAAAATTGGATATCTCTCACAAGTCTCACCCATTCTTTACAGGAATTGTACAATTCGTGGATACAGCAGGTCGTATTGACAAGTTCAACAACCGTTACGCGAAATACAAAAAGTAATTTCATCCCCGAAATAGTGAACCCTGACAAGCTTGCTTCGTCAGGGTTTTTTTTGACATTTTTTCACCGTTTTCATTGCCTTTTGCCTTACCTTTAATAGGTAGATGGTTATATTTGTACCATGAGTTCACTGCGTATTAAGATTTTAGTTTTATCGTTTGTTTGTGTGTTCACGAACGTACAGGCCGGTTCCATTGATGATGCATTTAAAGCATTGAATCAGTTCAATTACTTTGAAGCGAAAAGACTCTTTGAAAAATCCCTGAAATCAAGTCAATCTGCTGCAAACTATGGTTTGGCAATGATCTACTACCGGAAAGATAATCCTTTTCACCAGCTCGATTCGGCACTGAACTGTGTGGTTCGCTCTGAGAAAAGCTATGGATTGATGAAGGATAAGCAGAAAGAATCCCTCAAAAAATACAATTTTGACTATTTGGCAATTGCCAGCCTGCGCCAGGAGATTTCCACCGCACTTTTCCAGCGCGTCCTTCAAAATCCTTCGGAAGAAGCATACGATGGTTTCCTGAAAACCAATGATTGGGCAAAGGAAACGTTTAAAGCGGTTTACGCACGCGATTCGATCGGATATGTGAAGGCTAAGACATCAAATACTTCTGCAGCTTTTGATCTGTTTTTGAAAAAATATCCGCAATCCGACTTCCAGAAGGAGGCATTGAATAATTTCTACCGACTGCAGTACACCGAAAATACGGAAGGGAAAAACATCGCAGCATTCCTGAATTTTGAAAAGCAGTTCCCGACCAATCCGTATGTAGCGGATGCGCAGGATCAGATTTATCATTTGAGTACTACTCAAAACCGGGTGCAGGATTATCAATCATTTATTCGTACTTATCCGAAAAACCGCAATGTGGAAAGTGCCTGGAGAAAACTCTACCAGTTGTATATGGCAGATTATTCACTGGAGCGCCTGGATAAATTCCAGAAAGAATACCCGGATTATCCGTATTTGTCGGAATTGAAAAAAGACAAGGAACTGGGAATGCAGCAAATCATTCCGTTTAAAAAGAATGGATTGTTCGGCTGGATGGATCTGAACGGAAAAACAGTGATCCCGGCGCAATACAGTACGGTAGGCTTTTTCAAAGAAGGGTTGGCATGGGCTGAAAAAAGCGGAAAATACGGCTTTGTGAACAAGGCAAACGAAATCATCATTCCGTTTAAATATACCAGCTGCAATGACTTCGATAAAGGAAGGGCCATTGTGGAGCTGGACAGCGTGTTCGGAATCATTGACCGCTCCGGAGCGTATATCGTTGAACCACAGTACAAAGACATCGGGCAGTTTTCAGAAGGATTGATCTATGCGATGAAAGACAGTTTGTACGGGTATTTCGACGGGTTGGGTTATCCACGAATTCCGGAACAATACGAAGAAGCATTTTCCTTTTCGAACGGAATGGCAAAAGTGACGTTTAAAGGATTGGAAGGGTACATCGATGTGTACGGATCATTCAAAGTGAAGCCTTTGTATGAGTCCATTAACCTGTTCGGAGACTCACTCATCATTATCGAAGGAGACGAGAGTTCAAAACTGGCAACGTTCCAGGGTAACGAGTTGAAAACCATTGCCATTGAAGATTTGGGAATGCTGGTTTCAGATCGTGCTCTGGTGATTTCAGATGACCGGATCGGTTACCTGAATAAAAAAGGACAGGCAGTGATTCCTGCAACCTTCGACTATTTCACAAATGCGAAAACAGAAGGAGAATTCGTGGGGGCGTATGCCAAAGTCTCCAAAGCAAACAAATTCGGAGTGATCGATAAAAACGGGAAACCTGTTATTCCATTGACTTATTCCAAACTGGGAGCTGTTTCTTCGTTAATCGCTTTCGAAAAAGCCGGAAAATGGGGCTTTATCGATATGCAAAACAAAGTCATTATTCCTGCGTCCTACGAATATGCAGAAAGTTTTAAATCCGGTTTGGGGGTCGTGCAGATGCTGACTTTGAAAGGCGCGATTAATGCCAAAGGAGAAATCGTAATCCCGATTGAACACACCACGATCAAAGTACTGGATGATTCGCATTTTATCGTGTCTTTGGGAGCGTTCTACGGAATCTACACCAATAAAGGAAAACTGGTTGTTCCGTTGGAATATTCCAACATCCGGAAAGTGCAGGACGATTTTTATATCCTTTCAAAAGGAACGGAACTGCATTATTTCTACGTTCCGGAAAACAAACTCATCAAACCGCTTAAGGACTAATGCCTGCTTTGAGAAATCTGCTCCGGTCTGTACTTCCGGATAAACTGCTGAATGCGTACCGCGAGAACAAGAAAAACAAGCAGCGCAAACTTATTCGCGAACAGGAAGCAGCAGGAACGGGAGCTTCACTGGAAGATTTGATTCATGACCTGGAACAATGCGGCATTCAGAAAGGTGATTCCATTTTGGTTCATAGTAGTTTTTCAAAGATCGGTTTTGTTCAGGGAGGCCCTAAAACGTTTGTAGATGCACTTTTATCAGTAATCGGGCCTGAAGGAAATCTGTTAATGCCGAGTTCTCCCAATCCGGGATACCAGCTGGATTACATCCGGAATCTGAAAGCCTTTGATGTAGCGAACGAACCGTCCAAAATGGGGGCAATTACCGAATATTTTCGAAAACTTCCGGGAGTGAAACGCTCCGAAAGTCCTACGGAACCGGTTTGCTGTTTCGGCCCTGATGCCGATTGGTTTACCAATGGACACTTGGGGGAATTGACGCCTTACACGGAGAAAAGTCCTTTTGCACGCCTGGCTCAGGCCAATGGAAAGATTTTGTATGTAGGCGTCACACTGGATAATGCAGGAACTTCCCTGCATGTTTTAGAAGATGCGGTTCCGGGGTTCAAATACCCGGTTTATTTTCCGGAAGTGTTTCAAACCGAAATTATCCGGGAAAATGGGGAGCGTGTTCCTGTTTCCGTAAAAGTTCACAACCCGGAGCAATCCGCGAAACGCAAATGCGATGAACTGCTTCCGCTTTTTGAAGCAAAAGGAGTGATGCATTATGCAACCCTTGGAAAGGCACAAACCCTGGTATTTGATGCTGCTAAAATGCTGGAAGTAATGCTTGCGGAGTATCGTGCAAATGGTGTCACAATGTATACTCCTGCCGGAGCTAAACACTGATTTTTGCAATCGTCTCTTCTCAATTCATAATTCGGCTTCGCAATTAGTAATTTTATGCAAGCATTGTTATTTTTGTAAAAGAAAAAAATCAAAACATGTCAAATAGAAACTGGACGTCCATTAAGTCCTATACCGATATCAAGTTCGAATTATTCGACGGAATTGCTAAAATCACCATCAACAGACCGCGTGTTTATAACGCTTTCCGCCCGGAAACAAACATGGAAATCCTGGATGCACTCGAAATCTGCCGTGAAAGACAAGATGTCGGTGTGGTGGTATTGACCGGAGAAGGGGATAAGGCATTTTGTTCGGGTGGAGATCAGAACGTGAAAGGTGTCGGAGGATACATTTCCGAAAACGGTGTTCCGCGTTTGAACGTATTGGACGTACACAAAGCAATCCGTGCGTTGCCGAAGCCGGTTATTGCGATGGTAAACGGGTATGCAATCGGTGGGGGACACGTGCTGCACGTAGTTTGTGATATTACAATCGCTTCTGAAAATGCACGTTTTGGACAAACCGGGCCGAAAGTAGGAAGTTTTGATGCCGGTTTCGGATCTTCGTTCCTGGCAAGCCATGTAGGTCAGAAAAAAGCACGTGAGATTTGGTTCCTGTGTGAACAATATACTGCTGATGAAGCAGAGAAAATGGGAATGGTGAACAAAGTGGTTCCATTGAAAGATTTGGAAGATACAACTGTTCAATGGTGTCAGACCATTATGAAACGTTCTCCATTGGCGATCCGTATGATCAAGCGCGGTTTGAATGCCGAACTGGACGGACAGCGTGGTTTGATGGAGTTTGCAGGAGATGCTACCCTGATGTATTATTTGATGGAAGAAGCACAGGAAGGAAAACGCGCATTTTTGGAAAAACGCGAACCGAACTTCCAGCAATTCCCGAAATTCCCTTAATGCGATTTAGATGATGGTAAAAAGCTTGTTTTTTCGTCTGGCTAGTGAGATTGAAAAGATTGGAGCAGAAATAGCGGAAAAAACTGAAAAAGGAATTTCTGCAGATTTCGAGCGTATTTTCGGATTCAGTTGGACCGAAGCGAAGCAGTGGCTGGTGAAATCAGGAACGAACCTGATCTTTGCCATTATCATCCTGTTTGTCGGTTTCTGGATTGCCAAATGGGTTGGCCGCCTGGTAGTGCGCATTTTGACTCGTGGTAAGGTAGATGCAGGATTGATTACCTTCCTGTCGAGTTTGGTAACCATCATGCTCAAAGTGCTGTTTATTGTTACGGCGATCACACAATTGGGAATCGAAATGACCTCTTTTGTAGCGATTCTCGGAGCAGCAGGTTTGGCGATCGGTATGGCATTCTCCGGAACACTTTCCAATTTTGCCGGAGGTGTTATGATCCTGCTCTTCAAGCCGTTTAAGGTTGGAGACACCATTCTGACTCAGAACCTGCAGGGAACGGTAAAGGAAATTCAGATTTTTTATACCTACATGCACACTTCTGATAATAAAGTGATTGTGGTTCCGAACGGACCCATTGCAAACGGAGCATTGACCAATTTTACGAAAGCAAACGTGCGCAGAGTAGACTGGAGCATTCCGATTTCCTACGGAGATGATTACGTGAAAGCACACCAGTTGATCCTGAAATACTTGTCGGAAGATAAACGGGTGAAAAAAGACCCGGCCCCGTTTGTGGCTTTGGGAGAATTGGGCGCATCCGTAATGGTTACCGTACGTGCCTGGGCCAAAACGGAAGACTACTGGAATGTGTTTTATGAATTGAATAAGCGTATTTATACCGAATTTGAGAACGAAGGGCTTCACCTGACTTCTCCGCAGGAACATATTGTTCAAATGCAGGAAGCGAAATAATGGAAAATTTAAAACAACACCCGATTATCCAGCAGTACATGGTCTGGAACCGCTTCGGAGATCTACTGGGAATGGACTTTGACGTTGCTTCGAAAGGGCACGTGATTTATCACATGACGGTCTCTGAAAATCACCTGGCGACGCCTTTTGCAGCGCATGGGGGTTCGGTTGCAGCACTGATTGATGCAGCACTCGGAGTAGCATGTCTTTCCCAGGTTTGCGAAGAAATGAAAGTCGTTTCGACGGTCAATCTGACGATTTCATACCTCCATCCGGCACATAAAAACGATACCCTGACGGCAGATGCGAGGGTGGTGAAATCGGGGAAACGTATTTTATTTGCAGAAACAAAAGTGAGCAATCAGAAAGGAGATTTGATCGCAACCGCATCAGCTACAATGAACGCTTACCCGGTTTCGAAGATCAGCGAACGAGTCTTTTAAATGCAAAATTGAAAAATCAAAATGACCCAGGAGATAAGAGTCATGACTCTAAAAATCGGGTCTCTTGACTCTATTTTCATTTATTTTTGATTTTCCCCCACAACGTTACGGTTTCAACAGCTTCTTTCACATCGTGAACGCGCAGGATTGAAGCGCCTTTGTCCAATGCCAGCGCATGGAGAACAGTTGTTCCGTTGAGAGAATCTTCTGCTCCGATTCTCAAGGTTTTGTAAATCATCGATTTTCGGGAAATCCCAACCAATAAGGGGCAGTTGAACAAGTGGAAAGCCTCCATTTTCGAAAACAATTCCAGGTTCTGTTCGCTGTTTTTGGCAAATCCGAAGCCCGGGTCAACAAGAATGTCTTTGATTCCGGCTTGTAATGCTTTTTCCTTCTGAATTCCCAATTCATAGATGACTTCCCGGAGCAAGTTGTCATACTGATTCAGACCCGCCATGTTTTGCGGAGTTCCCCGCATGTGCATCAAAACGTACGGAACGCGGTGAGAAGCAACCACCGAAAACAGATCGGAATCAATCAGCCCGCCGCTGATGTCATTGATCAGGTGAGCGCCCTGTTCCAAAGCATAAGCAGCCACTCCCGCCTGAAAAGTATCAACACTCAGTTTCACATCCGGGTAGGTTTCCAGTGCATAGGAAAGAGCCGGTTTGATGCGCTCAATTTCGGCTTGCTCCGAAATGTGTTCAGCTCCCGGACGGGTGGAGTAACCTCCTAAATCTAACCAGGTTGCGCCGTTTCGGACATGTTCGTCGATCAGGGCGCGTTGCTCTTCCAGCTCCGGTTTCCGGCTGTTCTTATAAAAAGAATCGGGCGTGCAATTGACGATTCCCATCACCTGTGGAGCGGAAATAGTGAATAACTTACCGCGGATGTTTAACTGCCACTCTCGCGAAAAAGTTGTATTTTCAAACCTTAAAAATTCCATACTGACATAGATGATACAAACTTCGGAACAATATCAACACATCGTACAGGGTTGTAGAGAAATTTTCCTGAAAAAAACGACAGATTACGGAACTTCCTGGCGCATAGCAAGAGCCAGTAGTTTAACGGATCAGATCTTCATCAAAGCCAACCGCATTCGTACCATCCAGGAGACCAACGAAAACAAGGTCGGGGAGAGTATTGAAGGGGAATTCGACGCAATGGTGAATTACTGTATCATGGCAATTATCCAGTTGAGAGCCAATGACGGTTTCGGTTTGGAACTGAATCCGGATGAGGCCCTGAGCCTTTACAACCAGGTGGCAGATGAAGCTTTTGAATTGATGGAACGCAAAAATCATGACTACGGGGAAGCCTGGAGAGACATGCGCGTGAGTTCATTAACCGATATGATTTTAATCAAGTTGTTACGAATCAAACAAATCGAAGACAACGGAGGACAAACCATTGCTTCCGAAGGAATCGAATCCAATTATTTCGATATTTTGAACTACTCGATTTTCGCTTTAATACACCTCACCCTTTAACATTTACAGGTTTCTATGAAAACTACGAGAACTATTTCGGGACATTCACTACCACTCAATGTTCTGTTCGTGATTTTGAATTTAATCGGTTTGACGCTCACAACGATGGGCTTCCACGACCATTTTGAAGCACAGAAAATGCTTTTTGTCAGTCTTGGAATGGTGCTCATGCTCTTTTCGGCAGTGGCATTGATCTTTTTCAAGGGAAAACTGATGATCGCAACCGTGTCGCGCATCATCGTCGGAAGTTTGTTCATTGTTTCGGGCTTGATCAAAGCGAATGATCCCGTTGGTTTTTCATACAAACTGGAAGAATATTTTGAAGACGGAGCCCTGGCATACCGTATCAAAGAACTGTTCGGAGCACCCGGATTTTCCCTGGAATACTTCATTCAGCATGCCTTAGTACTGTCTGTCATTATCTGTATTGTAGAAATCGTACTGGGTGTTCTGGTGATCATCGGCGGAAAAACGCGTTTGGTGAGCTGGCTGCTGGTGATCATGATGTTGTTCTTTACCTTCCTGACCTGGCATACATCCACCTGTGATCCCAAAGTGAAATTTACAGACCGCGATACGTATTCCCTGGATATTGCCAAAGAAGCACAGCTTGCAGACACGAAAATAGAAGAGGCTAAAACGAATAAAGACGTCAAGATTGTGTCCAAAACGTCCAAAGAAGTGGTGGTGGAAGAGTTGAAATCTCCACAGTGTGTGACAGATTGTGGGTGTTTCGGTGATGCGATGAAAGGTTCGGTCGGAAGATCACTGACGCCGAAAGAATCCTTGTGGAAAGACATCGTACTGCTTTACCTCGTGATCTGGATTTTCGCGGCTCAGAAACTAATCCAGCCGAATACAGTTCGCCAAAACTGGATTTATGTACCGGTTTCATTGGCACTGATCAGCGGGCTTTCGTGGGTATTTGACTGGTATTTCCCGATTCTGTTCTCCGTGATTGCGATTCTGGCTGCCTTGTGGATTTACCGCATCCGAAACAGGTTTATCGGAAATCATTACGGTTCCGCATTGATAGTAACGCTTTTGTGCAGTGTCTTTATCTGGTACGTATTGCGTTACGATCCTCTGAGAGATTACCGTCCGTATGCCGTTGGGAACTACCTTCCTGATTTGACAAAAGACGGAATTCCGGGGAAATACCAGAGTTTACTGGTATACAAAAACATTCAGACCGGGGAAAAACGCGAATACGATGGTTCGAGCAAGGAATTCATGGATTCTAAAATATGGGAAAAAACGAAAGAGTGGAAGTACCTGGAAATGCTCAATAAGGAAATCATTCCGACGAAACTGCCTTCGATTGATACGGCACAATTCAATCCTTCCCGTTCCATCCGTTCCCTGACTGCCGACGAATTGCAGCTGGATGTGGTGAAAAAACAACTGGAGAAACGCCACGTAACCGGACTCCGCCTGCTGGATAATGTTACGAAGGAAAAAATAGAGATTCCTGAAATCGAATACAACGTGGAATCTTATCCGAATGATACGTACACGATCCTAGACACGATCCAGGTAGAGAACCCTGAATTTACGGATGTCAGCATCCGCGACTTCCTGTTCAAGGCTCCGGAAGTGATTGTGGCCTTCTCAAAAAGTCTGAAGGAGTTTGACACGAACCATCTGACGGAATTGAAAACACTCGCTGCCGCAGCTAAAAAAGCGGGCGTACCGTTTGTATTGGTGGTTGGTTCGTCCGATAGCGAAATCGAAGCCTTTAAAAAGAAACACAACTTCCATGTCCCGGTGTTTATTAACGACGGAGTGGAACTGAAAGCCATTTCACGTGCAAACCCGGCATTGTTGGTGCTGAAACACGGACGTGTGAAAGGAAAATATACCGGAAACTCACTACCGGAATTTAACTGGATTCAAACGAACTTATTGAAGAAATAATATGCGCTCAAAGATTGTAGCAGGAAATTGGAAAATGAATTTATCACAGGCCCAGGCGCAGGAATTGTGCCGGGAAGTGAACAACATGAACATCGGTTCGGGAATTGAAGTATATATTTTTCCCCCGATGCTCTATGTGAATGAATGTCAAATGCATGCGACGCATGTGAAAGTAGGAGCTCAAAACGCGTATCCGAAAGACAGCGGGGCATATACCGGTGAAGTGAGCATGTGGCAACTGCAGGAGGCGGGAGTAACAGCCGTTTTGATCGGTCACTCCGAAAGAAGAGAATATTTCCGTGAAAGCAACGCGTTTTTGAAAGAGAAACTGGATGCGGCACTGGCGCATGGAATCAAACCGTTCTTCTGTTGTGGAGAACCCTTGGAAATCCGTGAAAACGGAACGTTTTTGGAGTACGTCAAACAACAACTGGAAGAAAGTGTTTTTCATTTGGACGGGGCAGCGTTTAAGCAGGTCGTAATTGCTTACGAACCTATTTGGGCGATCGGAACAGGGAAAACCGCTAGCGCGGAACAGGCCGAAGAGATGCACGCAGCCATCCGTTCGTGGGTAGAAGAGCAGTACGGAAAAGAAATAGCAGAAAACACCTCCATTTTATACGGTGGAAGTTGTAACCCCGGCAATGCTCAATCGTTATTTGCGTGCGAAAATGTAGACGGAGGATTAATCGGAGGAGCTTCATTGAAAGCTTCCGAATTTGCTGTTTTAGTAGCTGAAGAGACATGGACTATATTGAATTAACCCTTGATATTACCCCGAGAGAACCCTGGGCAGACATTCTGATTGCAGAACTGGCGGAATTCGGGTTTGAAAGTTTCGTGGAAACGGAAACGGGAATCCAGGCCTATGCTCCGGTTCAAATCGGCGATGTTTCATCCATTTTGAAAGAAACGTCGATTCACGATAACAACGACATAGAGGTGAAATGGCATGTTGCCGAAATTCCGCACCAAAACTGGAATGCTACCTGGGAAGCGTCTTTCGAACCGGTATTAGTGGATTCCCGATTGGCGATCATTGCGCCGTTTCACCAGGCAGAAGATTTTCCGGGACGTGAGCTGATTGTGATTCAGCCACAGATGTCTTTCGGAACCGGACACCACCAAACAACTTACCTGATGTCACAATTCCTCCTCGATTTACACTTACTTCCTGAGAGGATATTGGATATGGGAACGGGAACCGGTGTATTGGCCATTTTAGCAGAGAAAAAAGGAGCGAAAGATATTCTGGCTGTGGATATTGAATCCTGGTCAGTGGAAAATACGCTCGAAAATGCCGCGCGGAATTCCTGCACACACATCCGTGGACTTTTGGGCGACATCGATTCGATCGAAGAAGGAAATTTCGGCGTGATCCTTGCTAATATCAATAAAAATGTGTTGAAAAGACACCTGCCGGATTATGCCAAATTGTGTTCTGACGGCGGGTTGCTGTACCTGAGCGGTTTCTTCACATCCGATGTTCCGGAATTGGAACAGGCAGCCAAAAACGTTGGTTTTGAATTAGTAGAAACAAGAGATAAAGAAACATGGGCTTCCATGAAACTTCAAAAAGTAGCAATATGAAAAAATGGGGATTTGTTTTAGTTGCAATCATGAGTGTGACGCAGCTTTTTTCGCAGTCTTATCCGGACAACCGGGAAAAATTCGTAAAAGCACTCAGTTCATTGACCAATGACTACCTGGATAAGGATCAGAAGGATTTTCTCAAGGACGAGTTTTCGGTTACCTTGTTGAAATCAACCGATTTTCCGGACAAGTATTTCACACAGATGGTTGCAACCTGTAATTTGATGGAGAGCAAACGCTTAAAAGCATATCCTGAGATTTACAATTACATTTTCTCCGTTTACTCTTTTGTGAAGAACAAGCAGCCCGAATCGTCCTTTACCGCATGGCACAGTTCGGTTGATAAACTGCTCGACGCAAAAAATATCAATAAATTCAAAGACTTCATCGAAATGTCGGCCGGATTTTTCTCCAAAGGAATGCTGGCAAGTTCTTCCAACGAAGAATGGTATTTCTATGGTTCCTACGTGTTTGAGTATACAGACAAGCCATTTATCAAGTTCACTGACGGACGTTTGGTGTGTGGTTTTCCGAACAAGGGAGCCAAAAGAAACGAACCGCGTTTCCTCGACTCACTGGTCGTTTACAATACGGGAGGAACTTACGACCCGATCCTGAAAAAATGGATTGGGAAAGGCGGAAAAGTCAACTGGGTAAAAGTAGGCCTGAAAGACAGTGAAACATTCGCAGAATTGGGAAATTACGATGCTTCCATGAAATCCAATTTCCTGAAAGCAGATACCGTTTCCCTTACCAGTCCGTTCTTCCCGGGTAAAAAAATCAAAGGAACCTTGAATGAACGCGCATTCCGCGTGATTCGCGAAGCAGATAAAAACTATCCGCAGTTCATTTCCCACGAACGCAAACTGGCGATCAACAACATTTTGCCGGATATGGACTATGTGGGCGGATTTTCCCTGGAGGGATCCAGTGTAGTTGGTCTGGGAAATCAGAAAGAAATGGCGCAGTTGACGATTAAGCGAAACGGGAAGAAGTTTCTCATCGCTAAAACGCAGTACATTGCCATCGCACCGGCAAAAATCCTTTCTAACATCACTCAAACGACCATTTACGTTGGGGAGAAAGATTCGATTACGCATCCCGGAGTTGGCTTTATGTACGCCAAAGACTCCAATTCGGTGGAACTTACCCGCGGAAAATCAGGTGTTTTGCAATCTCCGTTTACCGATTCGTATCACCAGTTGGAATGGTACGTACAGAAAGTGACCTGGAACAGAACCGGAGGGGATTTGGTCTTTACCTATGAATTCGGAACCAGCCAGGAGCAGCGAATTGCACGCTTCGAATCCATGAATTTCTACGACGGCCGTCTGTATGACCGTTTGCAGGGAATGGAGCAGGTGCACCCGTTGGCAGCACTTTATAATTACTGTTACAAATTCGATGAATTTACGCTGACCGAAGGAAAAGCGGCTACGGCAATGGGAAAAACCGTTGACCAGGTGAAAACACAGCTGCTGGATTTGGCTTCCTACGGATTTATCAGTTACGACACGGAAAACAAAATGGTAACCGTGAACCAGAAAACGAAAGTATTTATCGAGGCAAGAGCGGGAAAACGTGATTATGACAACCTGATCTTTGTATCGGATATGCGTCCGAAGCCGAAATATGCTCCGGAACAGTTGAAAGACAATCCGGCGCTTCAGAAAATTGCGAAAGAAGATTCATTGATGGCCATTCAGCGAAGAACCATGCCGAATTTCGGTAAAATGAGTCTGTCTTCGATGGATATTTCCCTGGAAGCAGTAGACCGCGTGACGATTTCCGATGCACAGGCTTCCTTTGTTTTGCCGGACAAAGCACGAGTGACAATCGCTAAAAACCGCGATTTCAAATTCACAGGATGGGCTTCATCCGGGAAATTTGAGGTGCACACCCTGGAAGCAAGCTACAATTACGACGCAAATAAGATCAACCTGACGAAAACGGATAAAAGTTACTTCCGTGTGAAACCGCTTTCGCAGGCAGACGGAAACCGTTCCATTGCTTTGGGTTCTGCCCTGAACGGAATTTCAGGTGAGATCATTATCGACGATCCGTCGAACCGTGCCGGAATGAAGAAGGATATTACCAAATACCCGATTCTGAAGTCTGCGAAACCGTCAAAAGTATATTACAACCAATACGATTTGTTCAAAGGAGCATACGATTCAGCGCGCTTCTATTATACCTGTGCGCCGTTCGAAATGGATAGTTTGGACAACTTCAACGAGAAGTCTTTCCGTTTGAAAGGAGAATTGGTTTCTGCCGGAATTTTCCCGGTAATCAAGGAAGATTTGAAGATCATGGCGGATTACTCGCTTGGATTCAGTACGGTTGCACCACCGGAAGGACATGTATTCTACGGTACAAAAGCGATGTACAAAAACAAAATTGTATTGTCGAACAACGGATTGCAGGGAGCAGGGGTGATCAACTTCATTCAGTCTACTTCCGATTCCAAAGCATTTACTTTCCTTCCGGATTCAACCCTGGGATATGCCAAGTTTGAAAACAAACCGGTAGAAGCAGGCGTGCAGTTCCCGGATGTGAAATCCCCGGATGCATTCATTACCTATGTGCCGCGTCAAAACCTGCTGAAAGCTTCTTCGACACTTGAAAACGAACTGACTTTCTTCGGGGGGGAAGCGAAAATGAAAGGAACGGCGATCATTCAGCCTACCGGAATGACCGGATACGGAATTATGAGTATGCAGAAAGCAAACCTCGGATCAGATGCCTTCCGGTTCAAGCGCTACGATATTGATGCCGACACGGCGGTCTTCAACCTCAAAAACCCGTTCCAGGAAGCAGGGGAGAGTCCGCTGGCGTTCTCGTCGAATAATGTCAATGCACACATTTCGTTTAAAGACCGCAAAGGAGATTTCAAATCGAATGATGGAGAGGAAATGAAAATTTTCCACGTAATCAAATACGCCGCAAAAGTCGACGTGTTTACCTGGCTGATGGATCAGGACGAAATGGAGCTTTCCAAAAACGCGAAGAAAGGCGGAGACATCAGTTTCAATACGGATTTGGATCTGGCGCAACCCAACATGTTCTCTATCCACCCGGACCAGGATTCGTTGCAGTTTGCGGCTCCGAAAGTGAAATTCTCCATGCGCGACAAGGTCTTGTATTGTTCAAATACCAAGTTTATCGACGTGGCAGATGCGCGTATTTACCCGGATAGTTCGAAAGTAACAATCCGCAAGAATGCGGCGATGGATCCGTTGTTGAATTCGAAAATCGTTGCGAACTACGTCACGAAGTACCATACGTTCCTGAATGCGAAAACGAATATTACAGCACGGAGAAAATATGCGTCCGAAGGAGATTATCCGTATTACGATGCGGATTCTGTGAGAACGCTGATTCACATGGATAAAATCGGAATCGATTCTTCGTACCAGACGATTGCCAATGGAACCGTGAAAAGCGAAGCCGGATTCAAACTGAACAAGTACTTCGATTACTACGGAGATATGAAGATCAAGGCGGCAAACCCGCTGATCAGTTTTGCGGGAGCAACGCGAATCAACCACAACTGTGAGAAATTTACGAAGAGCTGGATGTCGTTTGCGGCAGAAATCGATCCGAAAAACATCCAGATTCCGGTTACTCCGAATATGAAAACGCTCGACGGGCAGGCTATTGCTGCGGGAATTGTCTGGAGAGACTCACGTCAGAAAGATTCCATTCGTTTGTACCCGACCTTCCTTTCTTCCCTGGAAGATCCGAACGATCCGATCTTTATCACTGCAATAGGAGTACTTCAGTATGATTTCTCTTCCAAAGAATTCCAGATCGGGCAGAAGGAAAAATTGCTGAACCGCAACGAACCGGGCAACTTCATTGCATTGCACACAGAAAGCTGTTCGATGACCGGAGAAGGAAAAATCAACATGGGAATGGACTACGGCGATATTACGGTAGATGCTGTGGGTACGGTAACTTATAACCAGCAGAACGGACAAACCGATGTGAATGCAACGCTGAAGCTGAACCTGCCGATGGATAAGAATATCTGGGAAAGTGCCGGACAACGTATCGTGGATTACAAAGATTCCAAGCCGCTTTCGTTCGAAACAACCAATATCGAACAGGCATTGCTGACCTGGGGTGACCGCAAAACAGCAGATAAGATCAAGTCTGATTACACCCTTTCCGAAGACAAGAAAGTGAAACGTCTGCCGGACGAAATGGAGAAAGCAATTGTAATTACCGGAATCCGTCTGAAAAACATCCCGATGAGCAAGGATATCCGCGGTTTGATGTCGAGCCTGGAAGGTGCGGCGATCGTGAACTTCTACGGAAAACCGGTGATGAGACAAGTGGTATTCCGCTCTGCGTTCGAACAGATTTATTCTTCCAACGGGGATCATTTCACGATGATGATGCAGGTTCCGGGCGGACCGGATTACCTGCTTGACTATTCCATGATCAAGAAAGACGGAACGCTGAACATTATCACCAGTGATTCGGAATTGTCCAACGCGATCAACGGCATCAAGGAAGACAAGCGTAAATCGAAAAATTTCTTATACCAAATCTCAACAAATAGCGTGTACTTAGGCAAACTAAATGCTATTTTTGAATAATGAACTGGACTGATTTTTTATGGGCTATACCTGCATATTTTCTTGGATCGATCCCCACAGCTGTTTGGGTAGGCCGTGCAAAATATGATTTAGACGTCCGGGAACACGGAAGTAAGAATGCGGGAGCAACAAATACATTCCGGGTCCTGGGGAAAAAAGCGGGTAGAGTCGTACTCTCTATTGATATATTAAAAGGAATGCTGGCAGTGCTGTTACCATTTTTTGTGCTGCCGCTTCCTTTTTCTTCTCCTCATTTAACACACATCCAGCTGGTGGCGTCTTTTATGGCGGTTTTGGGACACGTATTCCCGATTTTTGCCGGGTTTAAAGGAGGAAAAGGCGTTGCTACTTCGTTGGGAGTAATCGTAGGTTTGCAGCCTTTGGCGGCAGCGATCTGCCTGATCGTTTTCCTGGTCGTATTTATTTCTACACAATATGTGTCGTTGGGATCGATCAGTGCGGCGGTGGTTTTTTGCTGTTGTCTGTGGTTATTTCCCATTAATACCTACGCTTTACCTATCTTTGGTTCTTTGCTGGCTTTCATTGTTATTTTCGCCCACCGTAAAAACATCAAGCGTTTGCTCGACGGGACAGAAAGTAAAATGAACCTTTTTAAGAAATAAACGTATTGTCTTAAAATTAAGTAAAACAAAGGATTGCCCTGAAAATTAGGTGATAATGATTTTTCGAGTCTTTGGATTTGGAATCGTTCAAAAGGTTGAAAGGGTTTGAAAAGTTGAAAACATTCGTTGAATGTTTGAACCTTTTTAGCTGTTGACTCCTTGAACTTTTTTCTGCCGGAAAATTGCAAAAAATGATCTGACAGCAGGTGCAAAACGAACTAACAAGTGAAGCTTGAAGTCATTTAAATGGATAAATGGTTGGTTACTGCTATTTCTGTTGATTCAAACAGCCAGTTTTTCCTTTGCACAGGAAACCGAAGCAGACGTCAAGCTGAAAGCCGATAAACTCTTTCTTGCGGAACAATTTGTAGAAGCAACACCGCTCTACCTGCGTTTGATTGCCCTCAACCCGCGATCGACGGATTACAACTACAAATACGGAACCTGTTTGCTTTTCAATTCGAACAAAAAACAGGATGCGTTCAAATACCTCAACTACAGTATTACGGATCCGGGAATCACGCCGGAAGCGTATTTCTACCTGGGAAAAGCATACCATCTGAATTTCCAGTTCAACGAGGCCATCAAAAATTACAATGTCTATATTCAAAAGAGCGGCGGAAAACCCAATCCCGCTTTTGAAGTAGACCGGCAGATTGACATGTGCCAGAATGGAAAGAAACTGCTCACGACCATTTCTGATTTGGTAGTACTGGAGAAAAAACAAATCGAGTACAATTCCTTTTTCCGTTTATACAATCTGTCCGAAATTGGTGGTGTAGTCCTCATCACGGCAGATTACCAGTCGAAAGTAGACAAGAAGCGCAATCATGTGCCGCTGATCCATTTCCCGGATCGTGCGCAAACCATTTATTATTCCTCTTATGGTGAATCCGATAAGGGAAGCAAAGATATCTATTGCCGGAAACGCCTTCCGGATGGAAAATGGGGATTGCCTTTGCTGGTTGAAGGAAAAGTGAATACGAAGTATGACGAAGATTTTCCTTACCTGAGTCCGAGCGGGGAATACTTGTATTTCTGTTCGAAAGGACATAACTCCATGGGAGGATTTGATGTCTTCCGCTCGAAATTTGATCCGGAAAGCAATTCCTTCGGTGAACCGGAAAATATGGATTTTGCCATTTCTTCGCCCGATAATGATTTGTTCTACGTAGTCGATTCGCTGGAGAAGAATGCCTGGTTTGCATCCACGCGCCAGAGTGAAAACGGGAAAATTTATGTGTACAAAGTGCGGGTAGACCGCGTTCCCTTACAATTAGCCATCGTGAAGGGGGAATTTAAATCGTCGATCAACCCGGAAAACAAGAAACTGACTATTAAAGTGGTGGAAATCGCTTCCGGAAATGAAGTGGGTGTTTTCAAAACCAATGACCAGGGAAACTATTTGATTACGTTCCCTAAAGGCGGAAAATATACCTATGAAATGACGGTGGATGGAAGCACCACGATTCACAAAGCCCAGGTCGACATTCCTTTTCTGAAAGAATTCAAACCGCTGAAGCAAAAAATCCAGGAGGAGCTACTTGATAAAGAAGAAGCTGTCCGCGTGGTGGATTTGTTCAACGAAAATGTGGAAGACGCACAGGGAATCCTGGCGGAGGTGATTCGTGCACGGGCAGAATTGAATGTCAATGCGGGGAATTTTGATATCCAGGCGCTGGATGCCCAGAAGGAAAACAAGAAAGTGCTTGCCGACATCGGGTTGGAAAACGCATCGAACCAGGAGATTATTTCGAAGTTTGAAGCCATTGAGCAGAAACAGAATCAGAAGGCAGATGGACTGAAGCGTTTGGAGAATGGTTCTTTGATTGCGATTGTCGATAAAGCCAACCAGGTAGAACAGCTTCAGGCGGAAATCAAGAAAGATGTAGCCAGGGCCAATGCAGCGGAAACACAAACGGAGAAGAACGATATCCTGCTGGCTGCAAACGATAAGGTAAAGAAAATCGAACAGCTGAAGGAAGAGATTCTGCGTATTGATGCATTTGCTGATAGTATTTCCAAACTCGTTCCGAAGGAGCAGGAACGGGCGAAAGCCATGACAGCTTTGAAGGAAGAAGTACGGAAAGCCGTTGTAGCGGAAAAATTTGACCAGCTGAAAGAAGCAGTGATTGCCCAGGCTGACTTGGTGAAAGAAATCGAGAATGAGAAGGAATCGCACCCGGTAGACCATTTACTGGCTCAAAACGATGCATTGGGCAAACAGGCCGAACAACTGAAGAAACAGCTCGGATCGTATCAGGAGAGCAGTTCGAAACTGGATCAGGAATTGGCAACGTTGAAATCCGAACTGGCGGCTGCGAAAGCGAAAGATCAGCCCGCGATTCAATCGAAAACAGATGCGAAAGAAGCGGAGAAAAAGCTTGTTTCGGAAGAAATTGTCCGTCTGCAGGGAAAGGTCGGTGACTTGACTCAAAAAGAGGCCGTAAATACGAAACAGATTACGTTTATCAACAACCTGCAGCACACGGATGAAAGCCGGAAAGTGACCAAAGCGGAAGCCGATGCAAAAGTAGAAGCCATCCATTCGAACAATGTGAAGTCTTTGGAATCGTATGTGAAACAGCAGGTGAAATCGATTGATACAACTCATGTAACGGCGCGCACGAACGATCTGCTTGCGCAGGAATCGAAAGAACGGGTAGCAGAATATGCTTCGAACTATGAACTGGCTCAAAAGGCGGTGGATCAGCAAAGCGATTTGTCGCACGAAGAGAAAGTGGCGCTGAAAGTGAAGAACAATGAACAGCTGGATAAAAAACTGACCCAGGAACTGGTAAAAGTGAATGAAGGGTTGGCGAAAAATCCGGGAGATGAGAAATTGAAAGTTCAAAAGCAGGAAATTGAACAACGCAAAGCGCAAAACGCACAAGACAAAGAGACGATTCTTTCCGAATCCGTTCTTCCGAAAAATACTTCGACAACAGCTGAAAAGGAATTACAGGTACTCATGCCGGATTACGAAACGCAGTTGAAAGAAGCAGAATCTTCAGCTGATCCGGAAGAGAAGTTGCTGGCGCAAAACGGAGTGGATGAAAAACTGGTAGATCAAATTGATGCTGAAATGGATCGCGTGTACGAAGCATTGACAAAAGATCCGCTGAACCAGAAGTTGCAGGATAAAAAAGAGGCGCTGGCTGCTTTGAAAAAGGAAAAGGAAGCCGCCATCAAAGTGCGCCAGGATCAATTGGATGAAATTCAGTCGAAACACACGGATGCGCTGGCTGAGGTAACGCTCGAAAAAGAGTTGAACCAACTGGCTCCTGATTATGAGCAGGAAAAACAGGCCATCGGTGACGGAAACGGAATCAGCGAGCTGAAAGCGCTTAACCAATTGGAAGAGAAAACCATTCAGTCGATTACAAAGGAATTACAGACGCTGGCTTCCAAAACGGATGCGGTGAGCGAGAAGCGGAAAGCGATTCTGAATGATTTGAAAGAGCAGTTCGAGACAAACATCGCTTCCCGAAACGAAGAAATCAAGGCGCTGAATACCACTGCGCAAACCAATCCGAAAACAACGCCGGAGAAAGACCTGACAACGGAAATCCGTCCGCAATACACCGAAACGATTGCTAACATTGAAGCCGGTTCTGCCAGTCCTGAGGAAAAAACGAAACTCCTGCTCGAAGAAGAGACGAAATTGCTCGTTTCTATCCGCGACCAACAGGAAAAGACTAAAAAGCTCTTAGCCAAAACCCCGGGAGATTCTGCCGCAATCAAGAAACAAACTGCGTTGGATCAGCTGGAATCCGTTCACGAAGCAAAACTGGATGAACAGAAGCAAACGGCTATTTCGCAGGCTAAGGCAAAATTGAAGGAAGAGCAGCTCCGCCAGGAAGTGTTACCGACTTACCAGACTTTGAGTACGGATGAGATTCAGAATTTGAGTAAAGAAGAAGCGCAGGCGAAATTAGTGGAAGAAAAGAAACTGCAAACAGCGATCGAAAAGCAGATTCAGGCGAATTCGAAGAGTTTGGAGAAGACTTTCTCTGCGGAGAAAACAGCCGAAAACCAGGTGTTAACGGATTTACTACAGCAATCGAAGGAAACGGAAGAAGAATTGAAAGCTTCAGCTGGAAAAGAACCGGTTGCGGTTGAAAACAACCCGGTAGCGAGCCTGGAAACGGTTTTGGGGCCCGATTTCGAATTGGTGATGAACCAAAAGGCTTCGAATAAAGAAGAAGCATCGAAACAATTGCAGTTACTCAATGAGTTATCCGAAAGCGTTGAGCTGAAGCTGGATGAGGAAAAACGTTCTGAGACGAAGGACGAAGCGAAAATCCGTGTGCTGGAAAATCAGTTGGAAGAAATCAAACGCCGGAAAGGACGTGTTGAAATTGATCTGAATGAATTGACGGCTGTTAAAACAACGACTGCTGAAAATCCGGAGGAAGAGCTGGTGCGTTTGAAATCGGAAGAACAGCAATTGAAAACACAGCTGACTGCTGCTTCGAATAAGGAAAAAACCGAGATCGGGAAAAAACTGGCAGCGAACCAGGATGCGCAAAAGAAAACAACGCAGGCCGTACAGCAAAAAGAACTGACTGTTTTAAATCAGTCTACCCTGGAGAAAAAGCAGGAACTGGAGAGTATGCCGTTTGATGACCCGGTGAAAGAAGTGGTTTTGAACCGTACTTCGGAACAGGCAGCAGGGCAGGATCCTGTTTTGGAACGTACCAGCGACCTGACTTTGCTGGATGCGGCGAAGAATTACCTGGATGCACAGCGTGTCTTTGAGGAAACACAGCAAGTGGTTCAGTCTGAAAATGCCCTGAAAGAACAGCGCAGACGTTTTTCCATTGAAATCGGTGAGATTGAAGCTGTTTTAGAACAGCCAACGACTGATCCGAAGCAGGTTTCCGTATGGAAGGAACAGCGAAAAGTCCTGGAAGAAGCGCTGGAGAAAATCGATCAGCAGCTGGAAGTGATCGCAAAAGAAAAAACATACAACCTGACGCAGGATCCGGCTTTGTCGAAAACGGTTTCTGTAGAAGAAGAACAGCAGATTGCTTCGGCGAAGAACTATCCGGAATTACGTGGTAAACAGCAGGAAATCAATCGCCTGAAAGAAGCGGTGAATGCCGTGAAAAGCAAACTGGACGAACAGCGCAGGATCTATGCGAAAACGGAAAATCCAGCAGAGAAAGCCGCAGCGAAAAGTGAAATTGCCCGTTTGAGCGAAGAATTTGCAATAAAAAACCGGGAAATTGCGTCGAAAGAAGCCGCCCTGGATGTTGCCCTGAATGGGGTAGAAGGAAACAAAGAATCCTGGAAGAATGTGCTGACGCGCCAGGTGCAGCCGAAAGCAGCAGTTTCTACCACCATTTCGGAAGTGCTTGCACCGCAGGTGGGTAATGGTTTTGAGCTGAAAAGAGACCCGGCGGTTCAGACTGCGGCGACTGTTGTGAAGAAAGCGATTCCGGTAGGAGTGAAGGCTCCGGGTGGATTGGTATATCGGGTACAGGTCGGTGCTTTTGCCAAACCGATCCCGGAAGATTTGTTCAGGGAATTTACGCCGGTTACCGGAGAAAAACTCGATAATGGGATCACGCGCTACCTGGCCGGGTATTTTGGGAACCGGCAGCGTGTGCTGGATGCACAGCAGGATATTCGCGCTTTGGGCTATAAAGATGCGTTTGTGGTGGCGTATTGTGACGGAAAACGCATTTCCCTGGCAGAAGCACGTCAGCTCGAAGAACAGGGCTTATGTAAACCGATGCGCCAGGATTCGATTGTGATGGAAGTGATCCAGAACACGATTGCACAGCTTCCGGCAGATACCATTGCGAAATACCAAACAGAACCGCAAGTGAGCGATTACAATAAGGCTCCGGGAGCCGTTTCTGCTATGGCAATCGAAGAAATCAAAGGATTGTTCTATACCGTTCAGGTTGGCGTGTACAACCGTCCGGCAACGAAAGAACAGTTGCGCGACATTGATCCGCTGGTGACCCGTCGTTTGGAAAACGGCCAGATTCGTTATTCTACCGGGACTTTCCGTTCGTTGGATGCCGCACGTCCGAAGAAAGCAGAAGCGATCGAAAAAGGCGTTTTGGATGCATTCATTACAGCCTATTACAATGGAGAGCGGATTTCCCTACAGGAAGCCAAACGCTTATTGGATGAACAGGGAGAAGCGGTTTTGTTTAAGGAAGAAGAATTACCAAAGATCAAAACGGCTCCGGTTAATGAGCAGCTGGCGAGGGAATATGCGAAGGAAAATCCGGTTTCTGAAAAACGCGAGGTGAAACAGTATGTGCTGGTATCGCAGGAAATGTATTCGGAATATCCGCGCAAACTGATGAACCAACTGCGCGTTCAGGGAGATTTCTATTTCGATCAAAGCGATTTGAGAATTAAAACACAAGTTTCTGAAGCCTTGCCGAAATTGGTAAATAGTACGGTTTTGTTTGACACCTTGGTGAAGCATCCGGCTTTGAAAAACGATCAAAATGAACCGAATCGAAACCAGGTTGTAGGAGTATGGGACAAGAACGACATTTCGGGTTCGCTGGCAAACTGGATGCTTCGGTTAACGCTTCCGGTTGAGATCAGAACGACGGCAGATGAGGTGGAGATTTCGGTAACGACTACCAATGAAGAGGAGCGCAGTGAATGGGAGGAAGTATTCAAAAACCAGGGTGGAAGAATCCGGAAAGCACCTTTCTGATCGCAGAAGCCCCTGAAAAGATTCGGGAAAACACGCAGAAAAGTAGTAACTTTGTAAAACAATTAGACACACATGCAAACGCTTGAACAGAACGAAACGGAAGTATTGGAACTTTTGACGGATCAGAAAGATCTGATCGTATTCAACGATGATTTTAATACGTTCGATCATGTAATTGAGTCGCTGATTAAAGTATGCAAACACGAGGTAGAACAAGCGGTTCAATGCACCTATATTGTCCACTTCAATGGCAGATGCCAGGTCAAAAGAGGGGAATATGAGAAATTGGAACCGATGTGTACTGCACTTTTGGAAAGAGGCATAACTGCTGAAATTCAGTAAGAAGGGGGCTGTTGAAGACAAAAATTTTCAGCAGAATACAAAAAAAGCACATAAATTGCTTGCAGAAACGAAAAAAGCACGTATCTTTGCACCCGCAATACGGTAGTAATACCAACGCAAAAATGGCCTCGTAGCTCAATTGAATAGAGCATCAGATTACGGCTCTGAAGGTTTCAGGTTTGACTCCTGACGAGGTCACTCAAAAAGAAAAGCTCTGACGATTCTGTCAGGGCTTTTCTTTTTTCCTCATTTTCGTTTTGTTTCTCATTCTGCCCCAATTTTTCTCAGATGCTTTTTTCTTTCAGAGCGAGAGCGGAGAGTGAGACCAGGGAGCGAATCTTCAGTAGAAAGAACTTAGGTTATCCTTTAATTTTAAAAACTGTCTATATTCGTTTGCAGGCAAATTACAGTCAATCTTTGAAAACATAAATGGGAAATAATAGAAGAGATCGAAAAAGAAGAAGAGAAAACCACAGAATTGCAAAGTTGAAAAATGCAGAACCTAAATCAGGAAGACTGGAAAGATGGAAAAACAATCCTCTCATCTATATGATAGCTTGTGCAGTCGTTATTGCTTATCCATTTTTTACCATAAAATATTTTGAATCACACACAGCACTAAAACTAGCGGCGAAATATTTTTTACTCCCAATTTTTATAGTTTTAGTTATTGTTGGTCCCAGGTTTTATATGAAACATATGAGGTTGACAGGGAAAAAGCAGCTTTCAAAATTTGGAGACTTCGTCTCAATGGCTGTTTTGATTCTTCTTGCTACTGGAATATTCTTCTGGATGTCCTTTTCGTTGATAATTACCACAAATAAATGGTTTGATCGTTCTGAAACCGTAATAATTCAGGAGCGAGTAACACTGTATTATACAGATGTGACAAAAAATGGGAGACTAAGGCATTACATACAATTTACCGACCCAAAAACCGAGGAGAAGGTTGATTTGGAAGTGTATAGAAAATTTGAGATTGGAGAAATTTTTGAAAAAGAAATGAACTATGGGGCTTGGGGAATACTTTACTCTGATAAGTAAAAAAATACTGCATCTTATTTATGGAACTTGAATTTTTTCAATCGTCTCAAGTTGTAGAACTTTCTCCAAATCCTCCATCAAAAAGTTTGGCGTTTCCCCGCTTGAGGTTACAAACAAAAAACACTAGCTAATATCTTTAATTTACTATGATTATTCGAATAAAACTAGTTAATTTTAATAGTTATTTCGGTATTCCGTAATATTAAGATTAAAAAAAATCAGTATAAATACGGATTCTTATTAGAAATTGTATTGTTATACTTGACAACATAAAATATAGTATTTACTTATATTTACGATGAGTAAATGTATCAGAAATTAAAATGATAGAGCTTTCAAAAAATGAAAATCAAAAAATGAACCCTAGTATAATATACGAACACGGAGATTCTTTTAAAGTACTGAGAGATAAGTATAAGGATAAAGAATTTGATTTAGTGATTACTTCTCCTCCATATAATGTTGGCAAAGAGTATGAAACTAAAAAGTCAATAGAGGCTTATTTAAAGGATCAAGAAAAAATTATTGAGCAAATTGTTCGAGTAACGAGTGATAAAGGTAGTATTTGTTGGCAAGTAGGTAATTTCGTGGATAAAAACAAAGAGATTTATCCACTGGATATTTTTTATTACGAAATTTTCAAAAAACACAATTTTAAATTAAGAAATAGAATTGTCTGGCATTTTGGTCATGGATTGCATACACAGAGTAGATTTTCAGGTAGGTATGAAGTTATTATGTGGTTCAGTAAATCTAATGATTATATATTTAATTTGGATGATGTAAGAGTAAAATCGAAGTATCCTGGAAAAAAGCATTTTAAAGGTCCGAATAAAGGCAAGTTATCAGGAAATCCTAAGGGAAAGAATCCTTCGGATGTCTGGGAGATTTTGATACAAGATTGGGAGAAGGAAATTTGGGATATTCCAAATGTAAAGGCAAATCATAAAGAAAAAACTGAACACCCTTGCCAATATCCAATCGAACTTGTTGAGAGATGTATACTGGCTTTAACGAATCCCGAAAGTAAAATTTTAGATCCTTTTGCGGGTGTTGGTTCAACATTGCTTGCAGCAGCTAAAAATGGTAGAGACGCCGTAGGGATAGAAATGTATAAAAAATACATAGATATAGGTAAAGAAAGATTGGCTCTTTTAGAAAAAGGATTGCTAAAATATAGAGAAATTGATCAACCAATCTATGATCATACTCAATCTAAACTTTCTATCCTCCCAGAAGAATTTGAAGTAAAGTGATATGAAGATATGTAATACCTATAGCCACTTGTATGCATTAGATAAATTGAAATCTAAGAATACCATTTTAAAAGAAATAGAGGAAATTGTAAATGAACCTCAATTATTATTTGGTATAAATCGTCCTGAAGAAATTAAGTCTAAAATAAACTTAAGATTTAATGATTTGGGATGGACAGATAAAGCAAAAGTTGGAAATTCTAGACTGACTATAAGTTTTTTAAAAAACAAGGTCGGTGTGTGTTTTCAACTTGGTAATGTCGCGAGAACTTACGCAGACATATTGAAACTTGCTCAAATGGGAAAAAAGAATGTTATTGATGTCGGAATTATTATTGTTCCGCATAAAATTGAATCTAAGATGTTAGGAGCTAATTATGCACAATATGACAGATTAGCTACTGAAATTAAACATTTTGAAGATATTATTAATGTGCCAATTTTGGTAATTGGACTCTCAAATTGAGTTATTTTATATAATCGAATGAAGGACCGAATACAACGAATAGAGTATATAAGAAAGAGCCAAGAAGCTGCAGATAGAGATCAGAATAGACCAACTCATACAATAAGAAATTGGCGTGGTAAAAACATCCTATATCCCAAGATAATTCAGGTTGATGTTGATTATTTGATGTTTAGAATCGAAAATTCCAGAACTGAAATACAACAAATGAAGTATCTAAGGGAAAATCCAACGTTGCCACGTGACTTGTTTAAAGATCCAGAGTCGTCATTAGCTCAGGAAGTTCAAGAAGCAATTCTTTCTCAAATAAACAAATCTGCAGGCAAAGATTTTCTTGATGACTTAAGAGATAGAGGGCAAGAAGACGCAGCTATTATAACTTTTGATGGATATTTGGTTAATGGTAATAGAAGGACAGCAGCCTTGAAATCTCTCGATCAAAGATATGTTAGCTGTGTTGTATTACCTGATGATGCAACTCCTCGTGATATCTATGAACTTGAACAAGAGCTACAAATCTCTCAGGATTTTAGAGAACCATATCATTGGATTAATGAGTTAAGAAATATTCGAAGAGGAATCGAAGACAAAAGATATGATTTTAAGGAAGCAGAAATGGCTAAGCGTCTTAGAATTGACTCTCGTGAGCTTAAATCAAAGCTAAGGATGCTTGATTTGATTGATTCCTTTTTATCCTGGAAAGGGTTTGATAATCAATATGATTATATTAAGCTAGATGATACCGAACAGATATTTATTCAGTTAGAAAAAGCTGGGAAAAGATATAAAGATCCAGAAGTATTTAGAGAGCTGAGAAATGCTGTTTTCACTCTAATTGAAGAAAGACCATCAAAAGGAAGACTCTATGGATATGTTAGTGATCTTATTAAGCATTTTGATCTAATCTATGATAAGATGCAAAAAGATTTTATTGAGAGTAGTTCTGAACAAATATATGAATCTAATAAACCAACAAGCGGAAATCTTTTGGATTCAATTTTAGATGGGGAAGTGGAAGGGAAAAAACAATTTTTTAATGAGCATACAAAGTCTCCTGAAAATTCAAATCAACTAATAGAGAAGATCGCTGATGTAAAGGCTCTTCTCAAAGAAAAAAGTGATTCGGAAGCTGTTTATGAGTCAGTTAGTGTGGCATTACGTGAATTACAGGGACTATCCATCGATGATGACACTGCAAAAACAGAAAGTATTAAAAGTAAACTTGAGCAAATAATAGCTATTTCGTCTGAGCTTCTAGCAGAATTAATTTGATGAATTTATATGAAACCAAAGATTTCTGTTTCCGTTGACCAACGGTCTTTAAATACCTCGATTAAACAAGAAAATATCAGTCAAAAAGCACTAAGTGATTTACGGGTTATTCTTGGTAGCATCTCTTCGGATTCGATCTTTCGTGAGGATATGTTCATTATTCCTTGGTATGATTTTAAACGTGTAATTGTAAGTGTCAGTCGATTATTGAAAAGTGAAAATATTGAACTAGAATTTGATGAGTTTGGTTTAAGATTACTAAATGAATTTCTTAGTGATCGTAAAGAGTTATTGCTTGGGGAATCATCGCTACATGTTAGAAGTGAATTAGTTGAATCACATTTAAAGAGTCATGAATTTGGCAGGAATCTTAAATTGGAGCAAGAAAGAGATGCTTCCAAGCTTCTAAAATTGAAACACGGAGCTAATTTTTCTGTTCCTGGTGCAGGGAAAACTACTACAATTCTTGCAGTACATTCTGTGTTAAAGAAGATAGATCGAGTCTCAACATTATTTGTTATTTCTCCGATCAACGCTTTTATTTCCTGGGAGGATGAAATTGCAGATATTTTTAAAGAGAAACCTCTAAAAGTTTTGCGAATGACAACATTCTTGATGAGTAATTTTTCAGAGGTGATAAGACAAAATCCGGATGTCATCTTAATCAATTATGAAAAAATGAGAAAGAAAATAGATAATCTATCTTCTTATTTCATTGCGAATAAAGTCCATTTAGTTTTAGATGAATCACATAGAATCAAAAGCGGAAACAACAACCAGAGTTTTTCTCAAATTGTTCGTCTTTCAGATTTAGCGGTAAGACGCGATATTTTATCTGGTACCCCAATGCCTCAGAGCTATCTTGATTTGGAACCTCAATTCGACTTTTTGTGGCCTGCAGAAAAAATAATTCCGGATTTGGCTAAAGAAAATGAGGAATCAAGAGTTACGGTCTTAAATCAAGCAATTAAGGAACTCTATGTTAGAACGACAAAAAAGGAATTGGGACTTAGGGATCCATTGATTGTATATACAAAAATTCCAATGGGGCCGATTCAAAATGAACTATATAGATTGTTCAAGTCCGAATCGGCTAGAATTCTTGCTGGAATGGATCGTGGCGACAAGATTAATTTCCGTAGAATTGGTAAGAGTGTTGTTCGATTATTACAGGCGTCTACAAATCCGATGCTACTGGCTACAAAGGATGAATATATTGAAGATATATTACCTATTCCTGAAGGATCAAAAGTTTGGCAATTGCTTGAAGAGTTTGTTAAATACGAAAAAGCTTCCAAAATTGAATATTTGAAAGATAGAGTTAAAGAGATTACGTCTGAAAGTGAGAACAATAAAATTGTGATTTGGTCTTATTTTGTTCGAAATATACAATTGTTAGAACGCTTGTTTAAAGATTACAATCCTGTATCAATATACGGTGGTATTCCTACAGGATCTGATGATGATGAGAATAGTCGTGAAAGTCGAATTAGGAAATTTCACGAGGACAACACGTGCAGACTGATGATCGCTAATCCTCAGGCGTGCGGGGAAGGAATTAGTCTTCATAAAGTCTGTCACAATGCTATTTATTTAGATAGGAGTTTTAATGCAGCTCATTTTTTACAGTCAATTGATCGGATTCATCGACTAGGCTTAGATAAATCAATCGACACCAAGGTAGAAATTCTTGTTTCGGAGAATTCTATCGATGAAGTATTGCAAATAAGGTTGAATGAAAAAATTCTGAATATGGGAGCAATACTTGATGATCCTTACCTTCAAACACTAGCCTATGATCCTTTTGATATTTCTTTAGGTGAAGAGGATGGTATTGATGCTCAAGATTTCGAAATGGTAAGCAAACACATTCTATCGAATGAGTAAAAATGAACAATTTTCAATTAGTAATAGTAATATAATTGCCTTATGGCAATTGATTCTACTTACTCATAGACACGAGGAAATAGAAGTTCGTTCTGCAGTTGAAATAGCCATGAATTCTGGATTAATGGGAGGTAGCCTGCCGGTCAATCAAGGTTTAAAATTGGGGCAATACTGTAAGGTTTTGGAAATTAATGATTCATTTTTACAATCATCTCAATATTGTAAAAATGAGTTGCTTAGGTACTGCACTGAAGATGAACCTAACGTTTTTGTGTTTAGAGAAATACTACAAAGGTTTACATCCTTTCAGAATTTAGAATGGTTACTATTTTATAGCGAGGATCCAGAATTGTTTAAGATATATATTCCTTCTGAATGGATAGAGTTATTAGAGAACGCAGTATTATTTGACTTTGAAGATATAGATGTGAGAGATTGGTGGGCGAAGATTTTTAATCGTTACCAAAATTATAAAGAAGGTCAAAAACTCGAAATTGGACGTGTCGCTGAAAAACTCACTTACGAACACGAAAAGCAACGTCTAGAGTTTGATCAACTAGACAATGGACATTCATATGTGAAGTGGGCTTCTCTCATAAGTGATCGATATGGATATGATATTCTTTCAATTCGGGGAAAAGCACTACAGCAATCTTTTGGAGAAAAGGATTCTATACACATTGAAGTAAAATGTTCGGTCAGCGATAATGAAACAAATTTCAGATTTTATGTTACTAGCAATGAATGGAACGTTGCTACGACTATGATCGACTCTTATTATTTCTATTGTTGGACATCGGCAAATAAGGAGACAGAATCTGCTATTGGCCCCTATGTAATTCCTGCTCTGCATCTAAAATCACACATTCCAACAAATAATGGCGCGATTTGTGAATGGTCGGAATGTCGATTTATTTTGGATTTAAATAAATTTTCTATCATAAATGGAATTACACCCGAGACTAGATTTAACTGATTTACCTTTAAAGCAACAGAAAATTATTCTTGGAAGCTTTCCTGTTTGGTCTCATACAATTTCAGAGCCTTCTAATATTACTGAAGAAATTGACAAGAAAAAAAATAGATTAGAACGGGGGGATATTGATTTCTTTTTTGGAAGTACAAAAAATAATTTCTGGAAGTGGTATAGATCATTTGTTGATTTGGGTATTCAAATTGGAGATATTGACAGTATTAAAGGAAGTTTAGTCACAAATAAGATAGGAATAACAGATTTGATAATCCAATGTAAACGAAAAGACAAATCTGCTTTAGATAAACATTTAACTGATAGAGTCTATAACTATATGTTTTTTGATTATCCACAAAAAGATGAAACAATCAAAATATTATGTACATCTAAAGGGCTAATGAATGAAATGCTTTTAACTCCTAAGTTTTTTAAAATTCATCCTACTTTTAAGATTGATACTACACTTTCTGAATCACTCCAAAAAGATCTGCTTTCTAATCTAAATAACTGTGATCATTCTTTAATTAAAAGACCATTTTTCCGAAAATTATTTTGTGATTCTGGAGGAAGTTTAGAATGCTTTGCAATTCCATCGCCTGGAAGTCCTTACCGGAAATTGACAGATTTTGGATTTAAAGGAGAAGATAATAATAGATTTCTAAATGAATTTCTTTCTATAGCCTTTAACTGGTTTAGCTAAAAAACAACATCTTTTATTCCAAGAATTTCATATCAAATTCAATATTCCCTTCATCATTAAGCAAATAACCTCAATACAAAATTGAATTTTACGAACTTAATTGAGAATATGATTTTCAATATCAAAAAACTATTTTTCAATCGTTTCAATCGTAACACACGTTCCAAATCCTCCATCAAAAAGTTTGACGTTTCCCCGCTTGAGGTTACGAAAGGAACCCTGACGGTAAACGTCAGGGTTTTTATTTTTTGGAAATTTTGAAAGCTTACTTTTCGTAAATGGAAGCGAACAAAAAACTGATTGTGTGAAACATAGTCTGGTTTCTATGCTCGTTATGAACGCTACAAAGAGATGTGAAAAATCCTGATGAGGTCACAGAAAAGAAACGGGGATTGTTATGAAAGTAGTGATTCTTTTATTCTCTTCTCCCGTACTCTATTTTTCGTTCTTTTCAGGATAAGTGTGAATAAGAAATAAGAAGGCGAAGAGGTCTCAATTTAGTTAATGATTTGAGAGAACAGTATATATTTGTTAATCAATAAGCTGGTGTCAGTTTACTATAACTACGTTTTATGATTTCAAAAGCATACATTCATGAATATGGTAACAACAAGATGGAGCCAGAACACTTGGATGTTAAGGAAACCCTGGAGGCCAGAGGAATAGAATGTGAATTTTTTACTACTAAAAGGTTGATGAGAAATCAGTTGCTGATTGATGATACCACCATAGTTGTTGGTGACAATCCTACTATGATGAATGTCTTTAAGCGACTTGGAATCAACTGGACAAATGATTCATATCCTGAAAGTCTGAGAAAATATCTGAACCGAAATGTATGGGAAAGTAGCATTAGAAAGTTATTCATGAAAAGTCATGAAAATGAGGTAGGGAATGTTTTTGTAAAACCCAAATCGAGCCCCAAACTTTTTACAGGATTTGTAATAAACTCAAACCTTGATTTATATCGTTTAGATGGAATAGCAAAAGATACTGATCTGTATTGCTCTTCCGTTGTGAAATGGCTTTCAGAATATCGGGTCTTTGTAAACAAATCGAAAATTGTTGGGATTAAAAATTATCACGGTGATGAAAGTTTAAAATTAAACATGAAAGTTGTAGAAAATGCAATTGGTGATTTTGAGAAATCAGAACAAAGAACAAATGCTTATGGAATAGACTTCGGCATATTAGATGATGGTTCAACGGCTTTGATCGAATGGAATGATGGTTTTGCATTGGGTTCCTATGGGCTAGACAAAGAAGTTTATACGGATTTGATTCTTACAAGATGGAATGAGATACTAAAAAAAACGAACGTATAAAAGCGGTTTGGCGAAATGCCTATTCGCAACTACGAAACGTTTTTCTTAACGGAAAAACTCCAGCTTTAGAGGAGATTAATCAGCTCGCTGGCTCCGCCACTATCGCCAAGTCGCGGCACGCTATACCTTGTATTCCGTTTAAACTACATAGTAATCAATCGTTTCAAGTTGTAACACACGTTCTAAATCCTTTACTGGTTCGCTTTTTCTTTTGCCCTACAACTTGCTCAAGAAAATCTATTATATTCGTCGATAAACAAGTTATGTAGATCTCTGAAAAACTGTATCGTTGAGGCCCGAAGAACAAATAGAATTTTCAATCAGTACCATGTGTTCTGACTATATTATCAAAAGTTGGGTAGGGCTGGTATTGTTCCTGGGGTTGCTTCTTCACTTATTCTTTTTTGAAGATATTGAATTTGGAATTTTTGGAGTATCCCTTGTTGCTTTTTGTGGCATGATCTGTGTGCTCGCTCTGCGAAATCTATATGTGCTATATGGTATAAGACGCCTATTAAAAAGACGGGCTTTTCCTCTCCTTAAAGCCATTTACAGAAAAAAATCAAATGCTGTGTTGTGGATTTATCAATTAAACACAACCTACACAATAAAGGATTATACCTCTTTCAGTCCACGAATCTCAGTGCGAAGAAAGAACTATATAGTTGTCGTAATGGCCGATGGTAAGAAAGTTCATATCAAAGCACGTAGTCAACAAGAGGTAGGAGAACTTATGGAGTTCTTATCAGAAGTATTCCCGCATGCCCTTATGGGCTACGGCCCTTATCAAAAGGCAGATGTTGAAGCGCGTATAGGAAGACGAATTCGCGATTATTTATGGTTTGACTTTTGATGATCGTCTGTATAACACTGCCTGCGCTTCATGCCGCAAAATGATTATTTTGAGAGGCATGAAAGCGCAGGCCCCAATAGTATACTTCAATACCTTTGGAACCATTTATTAATTGATAGCTTACAAGTTGCAACACCCGCTCCAAATCCTCCATCAAAAAATGGCGCACATCACTTTGAGTATGCTTTTTCTTTTATCATGCTCTCAGCCGCGGTTGACGAATGAAATTATTGACTCTCCGGCCTCAAATGGTTTAAAATCACAGCGCGTAAATGGTCTTCATGGGTATCGGCCCAATTGCCCAATGTAGCAATTACAGGAATTAATGTTATGCCAAACTCTGTCAAACTGTACTCCACTTTTGGAGGCACAACAGGATAAATTTTCCGTGTAATCAATTCGTGGTTTTCCAATTCCTTTAACTGAATATTCAGTACACGTCTTGTTGCATCGGGAATTTTTCGTTGCAGTTCACTTGGCCGTTTATGGCCTTCATGAATAAACCACAACAAGCGAATTTTCCATTTTCCGTACAGTACTTCGCCAATCAAATCCAATCCGCAGTTTAAGTTCGGAACAATCTTTCTTTCATACATAAACCAAAGTTAAACCTATGTTCGAAATTGTGCAATAGGGGAAAAATTTATCCCTATTTGAATCGTAACTCCGTACTTGTGAGGACTGTACATATGTCTCAACTTTGCTTCAAATAATTTAATCAATGGAACAGGAATTTAATTTCAACAATGAATTATCAGGCAAGATTGCACTGGTAACAGGAGGTACAAAAGGAGCAGGGAGGGCTATTGCGGAAAGACTATTAAAAGCCGGTGCAACCGTTATTATTACAGCACGGAACGCACCTGAAAGAGAAAATAACAAGCTTCATTTCATTCCTTCCGATTTGAGTACGTCACAAGGATCACAAAAAGTAGTCGGTGAAGTGCTGTCAACGTATGGCAGACTGGATATTCTTGTGAACAATCTGGGTTCTTCAATAACTCCTGCCGGCGGTTTTAGTGTATTAACAGATGAAGATTGGGAATTGACTTTGCAAGCGAATTTGCTTGCTCCGGTTCGACTGGACAGAGGATTTTTACCTCAAATGATCGACCGAAAAAGCGGTGTCATTATTCACATTGCTTCCATACAAGGTCAATTACCGTTGTATGATTCTACTTTACCCTATGCCGCTGCAAAAGCCGGGCTGAGAAATTACAGTAAAAGCTTATCCAATGAGGTGACGCCAAAAGGTGTTCGTGTACTGACCGTTTCACCGGGATGGATAAATACAACAGCATCGATAGCCTGGTTGGGCGAGATTGCAAGAAATGCGAATAGTACTGTAGAAGAAGCCCGGCAAGGTGTTATGGATGCACTGGGTGGCATACCTTACGGCAGACCCGCCGAACCGGAAGAAGTCGCTGAACTGGTTGGTTTTCTCGTTTCACCACGGGCTAATTACCTTACAGGAACTGAATTTGTAATCGATGGCGGCACGGTACCAACCATTTAATAATCATTAAAAATAGAAATAATGAATTTACCGAAAGTAGTGACAGATTTAATAGAAGCGCAAAACAAGTTCGACAGTGTTGCCTATGCAAATTGTTTTGCCGAAACAGGAGTCATGTTTGATGAAGGTAAGACCCATACAGGAAGGATCGGAATTGAGCAGATGATAAGCGAATCGAACAAGAAATACAGATCCGTGATGAAACCTCTTAACTATACCGAAAATGGAACTTCAGGCATCCTGTCTGCAGAGTGTTCAGGTACATTTCCCGGAAGTCCGATTGTGCTGCAATTTCATTTTGATATTGTGGATGGATTAATCCGGTATTTAAAGGTAACAGATTAACAAGCACTCACTTCATTGCAGAACCTGCGGCGAACAAAAGTATCATCATCGGGTTTCTTGTTGAGAATGTCGATGATCACTACGAAGTGATCAAGGGTTTAACCAGTGAAATTGTCCAGGAACCGACGACTAGGCCCTGGGGAAATCGTTCGTTACTCTTTCGCGATCCGGATGGGAATTTAATCAACTTTTTCACCCCTGTAAGTGATGAATCAAAAAGGAAATTCGCGTAAAGAATGAGCACCATAAAAAGAGCGGGGTCGATCCGCAAGTGATGATCCCGTTCTTTTTACCTCTCTTTACTCACACCAGGTGGATGTTTTTATGCTGCACGTAACACAATCATCGGATGAAACGGTTCTATCTGAACAAACAACGAGTCAGAGTGATTAACTTTGTCAATAAATGAGTTGTGTATCATGATACCAGAGCAAGTCAAAAATGGAATACCTTTTTATAAACCGAAAAGCGAAATTTTAAAAAAATATATTGACGGATATTACTTTATGTCTGAAAAGGAAATTTTACAATCGAACAGGTACTGGAGTTTCCCGAATAATTACTGTATCGCAACGGTCTGTCAAAATGCCCATGTAATTTCTGAAAATAATAAAATTTCAATTTCGTCGTCAAATCATAAACGACTTGCCTCGGACTTCTATTACAACAACTCATTTCCTGTGGAAATTTTTTATGAAAAACCCAGAAATGAAATTACGGTGTATTTCAAACCATTAGGAATTCATCATTTCTTAAATGAAATTCAATTTGAAGTCCACAAAGATTCCCTGTCAGATTTTATGCCTTATCCGGATTACTTGCCTGAAATGGAAAAAATTCTAAACATGGAAAATGAAGCAGAAAAATTGACTGCAATAGAACATTATTGGCTGTCAAAATTACTGGATAAAAACTTCGAATTATTTGAACCGGTTTTATGTGATATTGAATGTGGAACGAAAATCAGTGAAATAGCAAAGAAAATGAATATTTCACGTCAGCATTTTCATAAACTATTTTTCAAAAATATCGGGAAATCACCTTCTGATTATAAAAAAACGCATCGCTTCAAAAGCATCATTGAAAGTCAAAAAAAGGTAAAAGATTTTACCGGACTTTCGTATGATAATTCGTTTTATGACCAACCGCACTTCAATAAAGACTTCAAAAATTTAACAGGCATTAATCCTGGTTCGTTTTTCAAAAAGGTTGATACAAAAGACAGCAATTTTTGGCTTTTTGTATGACAGATTACATTTTTACAATGTTTGCACACACCCGCTGAATACATTTGTGTAAATCTAAAAACACTTAAAAAATGTACAAAAGAATCTGTCTTTGGGCGATATTACTTTTATTATCAACTATCGTTGTTGCACAAACCAACAGAACCAATCAAATAGACTCTCTTTTTAACCGGTTGTATGCTTCGGGAGAGTTTAACGGAAACGTTCTGATTGCAGAACATGGAAATGTGATTTATGAAAAGAGTTTTGGTTTGGCCAATGAAGAAACCAACGAAAAGTTGAATCTTGAAACGGTTTTTGAATTAGCCTCTGTTTCCAAACAGTTTACAGCAATGGGAATTGTACAACTTCAAAAAGAGGGGAAACTGTCTTATAATGACCCCATAAGCAAATACATTCCCGAACTAAAAAAATATGAAAATATCACCATTCAAAACTTATTAATTCATACAGGAGGTTTGCCTGATTATATGCAGCTGATGATGGAAGAGAAGGGTGATAAGACAAACTCTGTAACGAATGAGGATGTTATAACGTTTTTTCAGAAATCACACCCTGAAAAGGAATTTGAATCAGGAGAAAAATTCAGTTATAGTAATTCAGGATATATCATACTCGCATCGATTATTGAGCGGGTAAGCGGGAAATCATTTGAGAACTATCTGAAAGAAAAAATATTTATTCCACTCGGGATGAATAACACCTTTGTATACCGAAAAAGATACGAGCCTAAACAAATCGGTAATTATGCTTTGGGATATATCTATTCCGATAGTTTAAAACGAAAGATTTTACCGGATGAAGAAGGTAAAAACTCGTTGTATGTTTATTTAGATGGAACGTTCGGAGACGGAATGGTCAATTCCAACTTACATGACCTGTTAAAATGGGACAGAGCTCTTTATACAAATAACCTCATTAACGATGAAGACAAAAAGATTATTTTTTCATCATACAAAACAAAAGACAGCCTTGAAACAGACTATGGATTTGGTTGGTTTATCAATCAGGATAGTTTGTACGGTAAAATAGTGAGTCATACAGGACGTTGGGCGGGCTATTTAACCGTTTTTGAACGTGATATTGATCATGACAAAACAATCATTATCTTACAAAATAATGAAACAAATATAACCGAGAACATAAAGCTGGTTGCACAGAATGTCCGCAAAATACTGTATGATCAGCCACTTGAAAAACCTTTTGTATTATCTTCAAAAACGCTGAAAAAATACGCAGGGACCTACACGTACGAAAACGGAAAAGACGGACAAGTATATTATGAGTTTGGACGATTATGGACAAATAGCAAATTTCAGCTAAAACCCGTTACAGAAACTAAATTTGTTGTAATCGGCTTTCGCCCGGAAGTAACGTATGAATTTGTTCTGGATAAGAAAGGAAAAGTTATAAAACTCCAAATACAACAACTGAAAGAAGGGGTCGGTCTAACTGCAATCCGGAAAAAATAACTTCGCACAACAAGGTATTACCGCAATGGGCCTGATGTCATTCTATTGAGCAGTGGTGCTCCCTGGATGGTGTTGCTCCTGGTATTGGGGAAACTACATAGTAATCAATCGTTTCAAGTTGTAAAAATCTGTCCGGATCCTCTATCAAAAAAGTTGAAACGTTTGACATTTCCCCGCTTGACGGTACTACTCACGTGCAAAAGGAATTCCTTGTTCTCGTACAGTCCGTACTTCAAGCTGTCATCATCCTTTTTCTGTTACTTTATTTTCAGAATTTCCTCAAAAAGTTTAGTTTGCACGTGGAATCCGGTCAATTTATCCGGTGCTTAGTTATTGTGCAGCATCATTCAAATGGGTTTTCTTAAGAAAGAACCGTTTTTTGACTAAACCAAAAGTCGTTTAGGCTAAACCTGTTTTTGAGATCCGTTGCAATTTTGAACCAACAAAAAAACAGATAACATGCAAGACAAAATGAACCATTGGACAGCGTCTGATATTCCTCGAAGAAATGAAGGTTTGGCTGTCATTACAGGTAGTACGGAAGGTGTTGGGTATGAAGATGCCCTGGCGTTATCGGCAGCAGGATGGAATGTGATCATGATGGGGCGTAATGCTCAAAAAGGTGTTGAGGCAATTGCTAAGATTCACCAAATTCACCCCAAAGCAAAAGTACGTTTTGAAAAAATAGACCTGGCGGATCTTTCTTCCATCAAAGCTTTTACTGAAAGCATGGTCGCATCGGGAGAGCCAATCGATCTTCTGATCAACAATGCGGGAGTGATGACTCCTCCCAAACGACTCGAAACAGTGGATGGCTTTGAGTTGCAGTTCGGAACCAACCACATTGGTCACTTTGCATTGACGGCTCAGCTGCTCCCATTATTGCGTCAATCGCCTGGTGCACGTGTTGTAACCGTTTCAAGTGTCGCGAATCGTGCAGGACAAATCTATTTTGATGACCTTCAATCGGAATCTTCGTATACTCCGATGAAAGCGTACGGACAGGCAAAACTTGCAAACCTGATGTTTGCCCTGGAACTTCAGCGGC
Source organism: Fluviicola sp. (assembly GCF_039596355.1). Classification (GTDB taxonomy): domain Bacteria; phylum Bacteroidota; class Bacteroidia; order Flavobacteriales_D; family Crocinitomicaceae; genus Fluviicola. The sequence continues at coordinate 529,008 of NZ_JBCNJW010000001.1, forward strand.
AAAGTGATAAGCATGGTTGGGGGATCAATAGTATGGCTGCCCATCCCGGTGTTTCACGCACGAATCTTCTGATAACCGGTGCAGGACGGTGGAGTTTTGCGGGTACAGTGAGAACCTTTCTTCCATTTTTGTTTCAACCAGCGGCACAGGGAGCATTGCCGACGTTATATGCCGCCACTTCTCCGGATGCCAAAGGAGGAGGATATTACGGGCCAAATAAAATGAAAGAAACACGGGGATTCCCTTCCATTGCAAAAATCCCTGAGCAAGCAAAGGATGTCCACGTTTCGCTAAAATTATGGGAGCTGTCGCAACAATTAGCAAAGGTTGAATTTTAGTCTGTGCATGCCCGATTCTTAGCGGAAGAGTATGTAAACGACAGCCATTGAGAGTTTCAATAATGGAGTTTAACAATTAAATTCGTTCTACGAAATGGTAAACAGAAAACCACATAGAATACAATCCGTAACGGAAGTGCATCGCTTAATGGGGCTTCCAAAGCCTCAGCATCCGCTTATTGGCCTGGTTGATTTATCAGGAATGAAAAATGACTCAGAGATACAGGCAGTGCTGTTTGACTTGTATGTGATATCCCTGAAAAGAGGGTGTGATAAACTTCATTACGGGCAACAGAAATATGATTTTGACGAAGGTTTAATGGCGTTTATGTCGCCGGGACAAATTTTGCGTGGCGAAGAAAAAGGTGTTCCTGAAAACCTGGAAGGCTGGATGTTGTTCATACATCCTGATTTCTTATGGGGAACTTCGTTAGCTCATAAAATAAAGAAATACGAATACTTTGACTATTCTGTAAACGAAGCATTGTTTCTTTCTGAGAAGGAGGAAACGATCATTCATGACATCGCAAAAAATATTCAAAACGAATATCATGCGAATATGGATAAGTTCAGTCAGGATATTATCATTTCGCATTTGGAAACCTTGTTGAACTATTCGGAACGTTTTTATCAACGACAATTCATTACACGTAAAATTACCAATCACCAAATCCTGGACCGATTGGAAAAACTGCTTTCGGACTATTTGAACAGCGATGACCTGGCGACAAAGGGTTTGCCGACAGTGCAATACATTTCAGATAACTTAAACGTATCGCCAACTTACCTGCGCAGTTTGCTTAAAACATTAACCGGGAAAAGTACACAACAACACATACACGACAAGCTCATTGAAAAAGCCAAAGCACTTTTGTCTGCAACAGATTTATCGATCAGCGAAATTGCATACGAACTGGGCTTTGAGCATTTGCAGTCATTCAGCAAATTATTCAAAACCAAGACGAAACAAAGTCCGATGGAGTTTAGGTTATCATTTAGCTGACATTTTATGCGTTTCTTACTCCCGGATGAGTTCGTTTTATCGAATAGGACACGATGCAATTACAGAAACTACTACTATCCGGTTCATAACATGCGGGTTCATGATGATCCACATTAAAAGTGAGTGCGTGGAATCCCGGTCTTTTAAACAAACCAAATCCGGACGTTTGAACAAAGTAGCCCGGAAAAACTGCCATTACTTTTGTTTCATCAAACAATTAATGATTAAAAGATGGAACAAAACAATTATCAGGGAGCATTGCAAAAAAGCGCAGGCTCAGGCTTCAATTCGAACTCTTCTGCGAGCGATGTCATCAGGGGAATTGATCTTACCGGGAAAATTGCAATCGTAACGGGCGGTAATACGGGAATCGGACTGGAAACAACCAAAGTACTGGCTGCGGCAGGAGCAACGGTTATTGTGCCTGCCAGAGATACGGAAAAAGCAAAAAGAAATTTAGCGGGTATTGCAAATGTAGAGCTTGAAACAATGGATTTGATGGATCCGGATTCTATTGATGCCTTTGCTGCGCAGTTTTTAAATTCCGGCAGACCGCTTCATTTACTCATCAACAATGCGGGAATTATGTGGGTTCCGCTGCGTAAAGACCAACGTGGAATCGAATCTCAATTGGCTACCAACTACCTGGCAGCATTTCAGCTCACCGCCAGACTTTGGCCTGCACTGAGAAAGGCTGAGGGAGCAAGAGTTGTCAATGTCTCGTCTCACGGACATCAGTTTGCGCCTTTTCATTTTGACGACCCTCATTTTCTTCACCGGGAATACGAGACGCTTCAGGCTTACGGACAATCAAAAACAGCATGTAACTTATTCACCGTGGAACTTGATCATTGGGCGAAAATATACGGAGTAAGAGCTTATTCTTTGCACCCCGGTTCTATTGCAGGAACTGAACTTGGGAGGGAAGCTACCCTGGAGCAATTCCAAAAATTGGGCTTTTTGGATGCTGACGGCAACCTGTTGCCCGAAGTTTTAGCCTCACTGAAAACCATTCCGCAGGGAGCAGCAACAACGGTTTGGTGTGCCACGAGCCCTTTATTGAACCATATTGGCGGTGTGTATTGCGAGGATGCGGATATTGCGGAGCTGGCTTCTGACACGTCTGTGTCGAGTGGCGTTAAGCGCTATTCTTTGGATGAGGTAAATGCAAAACGCTTGTGGAAAATGAGTGAAGAAATGACTGGAATTACCTTCAAAATAAGCGAATCTTTTTAATCCGAAAATCACATGGAACAAGTAACAGATAAAGTTGCCGTCATTACAGGTGGTAACAGCGGTATTGGCTATGCTGCGGCGAAAGTATTGAGCCAACATGGTGCTCAGGTGATCATCACCGGCAGAAGAAAGGCAGCCATTGAAAAAGCTGCTTCGGAATTAAATGTCACCGGTTTACTGGCAGATCAAGCCAATTTATCCGACATAGACAACCTGGTTGCCGAAATAAAAAAGCGCTATGGAAAAGTGGATATTTTGCTCATTAATGCCGGTATTACCAGGTTTGCACTGATCGAATCAACGACCGAGCAGGTTTTTGACGAAGTCATGGACGTCAATTTTAAAGGAGCCTATTTTATGCTCAGTAAGTTGATTCCGGTTCTGAATGATCATGCTTCGGTGGTGTTTTTGTCTTCAACGTCGGCAACTATTTCGCCTCAAAGTGCATCCGTTTATGCAGCCAGCAAAGCGGCGATCAATGCAGTAATGAAAATTGCTTCACTGGAACTGGCTCCGCGGAAAATCAGGGTAAATGCGGTTAGCCCGGGGCCTGTTGCTACGGAGATGATGGAAAAAATAGGGTTGAACCCTGAATTGGAGCAGCAGCTCATGGATAGTATCCCTTTGTCCAGGTTGGGTGAAGTGAGTGAAGTCGCTGAGTTGATCCTCTTTTTGTCGGGTAACAAAGCCGGGTTTATCACCGGGTCAAATTTCCTGATTGACGGCGGACAGTCTGTCTAAAATCAAATCGTTATGTTTCTTTCTATTTTTGTATCAGGGATTCATGTTGTTACCAAAAAACGCGCAATGGAGTATCAGGCAAAGTACATCACAGAAGACATTAAGCTTTCGTGCTACGATGATCGGTTTTTTAAGTCGGATATGATGTTCGACCACCACATGCTGATTTGGTTCATTTCAGGTGAAACCAAAATTGTACAAGCCGATGCAACTTATTTTTTTAAGCAAGGTGATATCTTCCTGATTCCAAGAAACCAGTTGGCAACAATTATTAATTATCCCACCAACGGAGAACCGCATAAAACGGTGGTGATGCATTTGTCGACGGACAGACTGAGGAAATTCTATGAGGGAATGAACGTCCGTAAGAAACCTGCCGGATCACCTAAAATCCATCTGTTCAATAACCATCCGCTGCTTGAAAGCTGTCTGGCATCCCTGATTCCTTATTTTGAGATGAAGCAACTACCGGAAAACATTGCCGAACTGAAAATTACCGAAGCAATCAGCATTCTAAGGGCTATCGATGATGAAATAGACCAGGTATTGACAAATTTTGAAGAACCCGGAAAAATAGACCTTGCGGCATATATGGAAAAAAATTTCATGTTCAATTTGCCATTGGAGAAATTCGGTTATCTCACCGGACGAAGTTTAACGACCTTCAAACGTGATTTCACCAGGGTGTTTAGTACAACTCCCCAACGCTGGCTGACTCAAAAACGACTGGAATTGGCACATTATCAATTGCTTGAAAAGAAAAGGAAACCCATCGATGTCTGCTACGAAGTTGGTTTTGAGAATTTATCGCATTTTTCGTTCGCTTTCAAAAAACACTTTGGTTACACGCCCACTGAACTCACCGGACCACGTTCAGTTCGATAATATCAGAAGAATGGTGGTAACAACCGGAAAAGAAGAACGAAGCACGGGGAGATATATAACTGATAATGAGTTGTATGGATAGGGTGTTCAGCCGGGGATAAGTGAAACAGGCATTGAAAGAGTTGAAAATAAAAAAATAAATAATTGAAAATAAGGGATTTAGTTGTACCTTTAACCAAATTCCATAGAAGATTGTTTTCTCAATCAGACTGTAAAGTCAAATTTACACTCCAATTAATTCAACATTTTTCCGTAAAAAATCCGTGCGAAGTACGTACGGCTAAGAATTCATTACATCGTTAAAGTTCCGGAATAAAGGGAACAAAAAAAGAATATGAATAAAGGAACAGTAAAATTCTTCAATGAGGCAAAAGGCTTCGGATTTATCAAAGGAGAAAACGAACAGGACATATTTGTACATGCTACAGGTTTGAACCAGGAAATTAGAGAAAACGATAGCGTAACTTACGATACGGCGGAAGGCAAAAACGGATTAAATGCCGTTAACGTTTCTTTAGCAAATTAGTATTACTCAAGTATCTAAAAAAGGACCGTCTCTTTGGAGATGGCCCTTTTCTTTTCACATTTTTCACCAAAACGACCTTCTCATCCGCTTCGAATCGTATCAGATCTTTTCGCTTTCAGGGAATCATGTTTGTAGCTGATGTTACCTATTTTTTTTAATTTACGTCATTGAGACATACTACATGGAATCTCTACTAAAGAAACACTCGCTTGAACAATATGACAGAAGATAAATTAGCCGTATTAATTGATGCTGACAATGTTCCTTATTCCAACGTGAAAGAAATGATGGAGGAAATTGCGAAAAATGGCACTCCAACAATCAAACGTATTTATGCGGACTGGACTAAACCAACTGTTTCCGGCTGGAAGAATGTACTTCTTGAAAACGCGATTACCCCGATTCAGCAATACAGCTATACCACAGGGAAGAATTCTAGCGATAGTGCATTGATTATTGATGCTATGGATATTCTCTATTCGGGAAAGGTAAATGGCTTTTGTATTGTTTCAAGTGATAGCGATTTTACCCGATTGGCTACAAGACTGAGAGAAGCCGGGATGACCGTTATTGGGTTTGGTGAAAAGAAAACACCGAAACCGTTTATTTCTGCCTGTGATAAATTCATCTATTTGGAAATTCTAAAAAACACGACAGCTGAGCTCAAGGTTGTAAACAAACTGAATAAAAAGTCGAAAAAAGAAGAGTTTACTGGCAAAGTAGATGTAGAGACAACGCGAATAATCGTTGAAAGTGTAAACGATTTGGCTGATGAGACTGGTTGGACGTTTTTAGGAAGTCTTGGCAGTTATATCCTTAAAAAGAAACCCGATTTTGATCCTAGAAATTACGGATTTCCTAAATTATTACCCTTAATCAAAAGCACGCGTAAGTTTGAAATTGATGAACGAAACACCGGGCTGCATAATACCCGGAGCATCTACCTTAGAATTAATAATGGGTAGACTTCCAGGAGAATAAAAATCCTGCTGACTCCACTTTGACCGAAATCATTGTTTGAAGCGTATTTTTCACCAGGCGACTCCGGATCTTCCCGTCCAGGAAATAAATGCCATTCAAAACACATCTGAAAATCAATCATTAAAAGAAAAAATAGTTAGTTTAGACAGGCAAAAATGATCTGTGTAATTGGTTCTGATTGGAAAGACGAATCGGAACTAAAAACAGTCAATCACTATTAACTTTAAAATTAAAACGATGTCTAATCAAACAACTATTCAGGGAACATTATCCTTTAACCAATCCTCTGCTGTTACTGCAACTGTGAAATTGTGGGAGGCAAATTCCCAGACTTCAATAGGTGAGTACGAAGTGACTAAAGAAGCAAACGGGAAATTTACCTTAACAGGAACTCCCCAATCAGCTGATTCTGTTATCTATATCACTGCAGTATTGCATTCTTCGAACGTGGTTTTGTTGTCGGTTCTGTCACCGGATTTTCAGAAAGAAATTGCAACGAAAGGAGTTGTGGTGAATGAGTTCACGACAGTGGCATCTGCTTTTACCTGCGCCCAGTTTTTTAGCGGACTTCAGTTGTCAGGAAAGGTGCAGGGAGTTACAATTGCTGCTAAAAATACACCCAACCTGGTGAATCCTGTAACAGGAAGCTGGGGGGATGTGTTAACTGATCCGTTCAATATCACACAAAATGAAACGCTGGCACGCTTAAATACATTGGCAGCTCTGATCACGGCTTATGGGACGGTAAGTACGGATGCGGATAGCTGGCGCGCCGGTTTTTTGGATTACGCAAAGCCGTTAGGAGGTCAAAGACCGGAGAATACTGCTGAAGCGATGATTGGAATTGCCCGGTCTCCCTGGCTGCATCCGGCAGAATTATTTAATCTTTTCGACAAAGCATACCCGCAGCCGAAGGATGGTTTCCCGGCAAAGCCCAACAGTAAGGTTCCTGTGAGCCGGCGAAGCGCTCCGTTTGTGCCGTATCTGAGTTTTGCCCCGGAGGATTTTGCAATGATCCTGGTTTTTGGTCAGGGTGGAATTTGCGCACCCGGAAAACTCGCTTTGGATCAGGATGGCAACCTGTGGACCGGTTTGAACTGGATGCCCGGAGCACAAAACGGCGTTTACCAGGGGATTGGCGGAGGACTGGTTAAGCTGGATTCAACCGGTAAGTTGATTTCGCCGCCTGTTACCGGTTACACTGGGATGGGAGTTGATGGGGTAGGCTGGGGAACCGCTATTACCAATGCGGGTACCTGCTGGGTGACGAGTTTTAACGGAGCTATTGGCGTACATAAACTGGAAGACGGTTCTCCGCTTGTCGATCAGGTTCCGGAAAAACTGGCTGACGCTTTAACGGAGATCGGTGGATTGCAAGGTATCGGCGTCGCGCCCAACGGGGATATTTGGGTTGTTGGAACTTCGTCCAATGAAATGCTCTATTTCCCGGGTGGTGATCTTTCCAAAGGTAAAGTTGTTGCAATTGTTGATGAGAACCAGAAAACTGTTCTTTCTGCTCCGTTTGCAGCCACTATAGATCATGCAAACCGTGTCTGGATCAGTAATACGAACGGTAAATCATTGGTGCGTTATACTCCATCGGAAGGAAATCCGAAGGTAGAACGCTTTTTCCTGGCAGGTGGTGGACGTGGTGTGGCACTTGATTCAATCGGAAATTGCTGGGTAGCTTGCAACACCAGTCCGGATTTCCCTTCCACGACTCCTACAGACGGTGTGTCGATTATTGAGGGGTTTGCTCTTGGTTATCCGCATCTTCAGCAAACATTGGGACACCATCGTAAAACCGGTTCTGTTTTTATGATTCCTGCTGATGCCAGACCAATTGATGAGGTTGATATCAGGACTCACACATCTGATTTGACACCTTACGGTGATGGTGAACTGAATGCTCCCTGGGGAATCTCTGTGGATGGAAATGATGATGTATGGGGTGCCAACTTTTTGGGAAGGGGAGTATCCTTCATGGCCGGTGCTTCAGCAAACAAACGCACGGAAGCTTTCAATACAGGAGATGTGATTCATACCATTCATTCCGGTAGTATTCAGATGCTGACCGATGTCATTGTGGATCAGGCCGGGAATCTTTGGTGTGCCAACAACTGGAATCTGCCACAGACTGTGATGCAGGCAAAACCTGATCCTGCTTTTTCGACATGGGGAGGAGGTTCCGGTGTCGTCGTCATTTATGGGATTGCTAAACCAGTCCAGGTTCCTTTGATTGGTTCGGTTAGTAGCCTTTAAATAAAAGAAAAAGCATCACTTTCCTGATGCTTTTTCTTTTTGCGTCATTCTCATTTTCACTGTTTTGTTCATTTCATTAACTTTATTGCTGGTCAACAGGAAATCACTTCTAAAATCCGTTTCGGAAAGCCAGAAGTTGTTGCACGAACATACTAACATTTCAAAATATGGGACTATTTAACTGGAAAAAGAAAAACAAAGTCAGTCTGACAAAGGATGAAGAAGATACCTTGCGGATGGATCAGCAACTCTTGTCGATCGCCGCTGCCATGAATGCAGGAAATGACCTCGCGGAGTCACCCTTGTCTTCTTTACCAGGTTTTAAAAGAGTTCCGCCACTGATCTATGCCTGTGCGGTTGGTAAAATGCACCTGGTTAAAGATGCCATTAACAACGGAAGTGATATCAACGAAACGGATGAGGACGGGAAAACTCCTCTTCATGCTGCTGCTGAAGGTGGTTACCTTGAAATTGTTGAGTTTTTAATTAACCAGGGAGCAGATAACAACCGACCAGACAAAAACGGAGTACTTCCGATAGAGCTTGCAAAAAGTAAAGGTCATCAATCAATCGTGGATTTCATCGCATAAAGTGTTTCCGGAATGAATCGTTTACAGGCAGTTTGAAAAATAGTTCTAGATTTGCCCGGGATTGGATGACCACCTGAAATTCCCTACTAACTAAACTTAAATGATTATCAATGATGAAAACAATTTTTTGCGTGCTTAGTATCCTGGTACTTTCACTTACTTTTTCCTGCAAGAAAAAGGCGGCTGAGGTGAATGCTGATTATGTGGGCTATTGGATCGGGTATGATTCGGATAAAAGTTATTCTATCAACATCGGCTCTGACAGTAAAGCAGTTTTTGAGAGCAATGGCACAGCAACGGTTACGGTGAGAGGAACTGCACGTGTTAAAGGCAGTACCCTGAAAATCTTTTCGAAAAAATTCAAGATTGACCAGGCCCCCAAACTAGATCCGGGTAATCAAATGACCTACTCCATGGTCTTAAATGGTGTTACCTACATAAAATCTTAAACGAAAAAGCGAATGGCGGTGGCGGTTCGCTTTTTTCTTTCGTCACCATGATCACGCTCATCAAAAAGACCTGGTATCAATGTAATAATGATTGTCTTTCTTTAAAACCGTGTCACAGGCTTCCGTGGTGTTAAGACTCCGTATCAAGTTGGTTTTTCTGACCACGATTTTGCAGATGGAGATAGTTCGTCCGAATCATTGTTTAGATACTCCGGACAGGGATTCCAATACGTTTTCCAAATTGACCATCGACATTTTATATCCTTCCGTGAAGCCCATTTCAATCATCTTCTCCAGACGCTCCAGGGACTCATTGTAAATAGTGATATCCACTCGGGTGATGCCGTTTTGTTCGCTGAAGGTGTAATCCCATTCGGAACCCGGTAATTCCGGATTTTCGTCTTTGTCGGCAAATGCATTGAAGAGTTTGAAATTGGTTTTGGGACTGATGGAAGTATACTTCTGAATGGCCCAGCGCTCCTGACCTTCCGGACTGACCATGGCATAAAACCGGCGTCCGCCTGCTTTGAATTCCATGAATTTTGTTTTGGATGTCCAGGGTTTTGGTGCGACCCACTGATCCAGGATTTCAGCTTGGGTAAATGCATCCCACACCAGCGGGAGTTCTGCATTGAATTCCCGTGTTATAAATACCGTTTTTGCTGCCTTGTCAACGGTAAAATCGAATAGCAAATGATGTTTCATTTGTTCAGGATTAAATGATGTCATCTCGAGCTTGTAAATATATGTGCAACTTTTCGGTTGCGCAAATTTATTTTTCAAATTTTAGCGCCTGATGAATACTGTTGGTTTACATCATCCCTGTCAAAAATGGCAATAACGGGATTGGTTTACGGTTTATTCTTCGTCCCAGAGACTCATTTGATTTCCGCCTCTGCCTTCGATTTTCAGGAGGATTTCTTTGTTTTTCAGCCCGCCCGCAAAACCAACCAGTTCGCCTGAAGCGCCGATTACGCGGTGACATGGAGCAATGATCGCAATCGGATTCTTGTTATTCGCGTTTCCCACGGCTTGTTGCGATTGCGGATTGTTAATCTGCCGGGCAATTTGTCCATATGTCCGCGTTTCACCGAAGGGAATAGATAAGAGAGCTTCCCAAACCTGCTTCTGGAATTCCGTTCCGACGAAATCGAGTGGGAGAGAGAAGTCTTTTCGTTCACCGGCAAAATATTCGTTCAGTTGATTTTCCGCCTCGCACAAAACCGGATGATCGGTCGCTTCCGAATAGGATTGAATGTTGATTCGTTTGGGATTGTCATTTTCCCAAAGCACCCCGGCGATTCCTTTGTCGCTTCCCACCAGCCGGATTCTGCCTACCGGAGAGTCCATATCTTTGAAATAATAGTCCATCAGAATCTGTTGTTACTTTTCCAAAATCATCGTGATTCCCTGCCCACCGGCTGCGCAAACCGAGATAAATCCTTTCCCCGAGCCTTTTTGGTGGAGGAGTTTGGCCATCGTTGCAATGACTCTTCCTCCGGTTGCAGCAAAGGGGTGTGCGGCAGCCAAACTGCTTCCGTTCACATTGAGCTTATCCCGGTCTATTTTTCCCAGGGCCTCGTACCCGAACTGTTTGCTCAGTTCCGGACTTTCCCAGATTTTCAGCGTTGCCAGTACCTGTGCGGCAAATGCTTCGTGGATTTCATAAAAATCGAAGTCCTGCAATTTCATGTCTGCCTTTTTCAGCATCCGGTTTGCAGCATGAACAGGCGCCAACAACAAATTATGCTGAGCTTCCACGTATTCAATAGCGGCAAGTTCGGCAAATGTGATGTATGCAAGGATGGGAAGATTATGCTGTTGTGCCCATTCTTCGGTTGCCAGTAAAATACAGGATGCGCCGTCCGTAAATGGTGTGGAATTTCCGGCAGTCAGCGTCCCGTTGATTTTGTCGAAAGCCGGTTTGAGCTTTTGCAGCTTCTCGATACTGGTATCGCGTCTTAAATTGTTATCACTTTCCAGGCCGAGGTAAGGTGTTATCATGTCACTGAAGAAACCTGCGTCATAAGCGCGTGCCATTTTTTGGTGACTTTCCAGTGCCAGTTGATCCTGTTCTTCACGTGGAATGCCATAGTGCTTTGCCGTGATTTCCGTGTGACCGCCCATGGTGAGTCCGGTGCGGGGTTCTCCGCCTGCAGGAGTGACCGGAGCCAAATCCCTGAAACGGATTTTGAAAAACTGCTTCAATTTGGCTCCAAAGGTTTTGGAACGATTCGCCGCCAGCAAGATTTTTCGAAGGTTTTCACTGACCACAATGGGTACATTACTTGTTGAATCGACTCCGCCGGCAATTCCCGCATCGATCTGGCCAAGCGCGATTTTATTGGCAATGTAGATCGCCGCTTCCAGCCCGGTATCACAAGCTTGTTGGATATCACAAGCCGGTGTGGCAGGATTCAGGTTGGTTCCCAGCACGCTTTCACGCATGAGGTTTCGCTCGGCACTGTGTTTTAAAACAGCTCCTCCTGCTACTTCTCCCAGAAGCTGGCCTTCGAGGTGATAGCGCTCAATCAGGCCGTTCAATACAGCGGTCATCATGTCCTGGTTGCTCGCTTCTGCGTATGCCGTATTCTGTCTGGCAAAAGGCAGGCGGTTATACCCGACCACAGCCACTTTTCTAATGGATTGATTTGCTTTCATTTTATTCGTTTGGTAATAAATACAACATAATTCCGACCAAAGCAACACAAATCAGTATTGCGATGATCCCTGCGCTATACGCCGTTTGCCATCCCTGTTTGGAAAAATAGAAAAAAATTCCCCCGATGATACTCACACCCAATGCCGAAGCTGTTTGCTGAAAGGTAGAATAAATGCCCGCAGCCGCACCGGCATATTCGGTTGGTACGCGTTTCAATACGATGTTGAGCAGGGAAGGGAGAACAAGTCCGTTTCCAAATCCCCAGGTACTCATGAGTGAAATAATGACCCAGGAATCGGTTCCCGGTTTCCAGCATTCCATTTGCAGGTAAAACGTGATTCCCATTAACAGGATTCCGGCCTGCAAAACCCGTTTTCCGAAACGGATGATCCATTTGGACGCGAGAATGGAAGAAGTCATAAACAGGAAGCCGGGCAAAATGAGATACAAACCGGTATTCATCGCGGAGATTCCCAAACCGTTTTGCAGGTACAAAGCACTCAGCAGCAAGTAGGAGGTGTGGAGCATAAAGTGAAACAACACGGCCAATAAACCGATGTCGAAATCCTTGATTTGAAAGAGACGCACGTCAATCAGCGGATTGCGGTTTTCAGCCAGTTTCTTTTTTTGGTTGTAGACGAAGTAAATGAATATTACCACTGACAAAACAAGTAGTCCGATACTCCAAAGCGGCCAGCCTGCTTCGCGTCCCTGGATTAAGGGGTAAATAAGGCAAAACAGCGCAAAGGTGAGGATGAAAATTCCCGAATAATCGAATTGGGTGCTGTGAGAAATTTTGGTTTCGCTAACGTATTTATGTGTGGCCCACAACGTAATGATCCCGATCGGCAGGTTGATAAAGAAAATGAGTCTCCAGCCGGCTACAATCCAGTGAATGTCCGATAAATAACCGCCCAGTACCTGCCCGGTAATGGACGCAATTCCCAGTGTGATTCCAAACAGACTGATGGCTTTTGCGCGTTCCTTTACATCCGTAAAAAGCGTTTGGATCAAAGCAATGGTCTGCGGAACCATGAATGAAGCACTCATTCCCTGGAAAAAACGGGTCACATTCAATTGAAAAGGAGTCATGGATAAACCGCACAAACAAGAAGTGACCGTGAAGAACAACATTCCCCAAAAGAATACTTTTTTGCGTCCGAAATGATCGCCGGCCCTGCCTCCTGTAATGAGGAAAGCGGCGTACCCCAGGAGATAACCTGCAATGACCAGCTGAACCTGCGCGTCGGTGGCATGAACGCCTTTTTTAATCGCCGGAATGGCAATGTTGATAATGAATACGTCGATTACAGAAAGGAGCGGAGCAGAAAGCACGATGATGAGTTGCAGCCATTTGTTGTTTGTTTCGTTCATGTCAGATCAGTTTTTGGAGGATGTCTTTTGCAAATTCTAAATCGTTTGTTTGTTTGAAAATGGAAGCTTCTACCACTCCGCCTTCCACAGCCAGGAACAGGAGTTGGGTTAGTTCGTCGTCTGCCAGGATTCGTTTGTGACCGGATTGAGCCACCAGTTCTGCAATGAATGCTTTCACACGGAGTTTGGCCCGCTGGATTTCAGCGCGGACGCGTGGATCCGTTGCGCCTGCTTCTTCGTTTGCCTTGATGAACGGGCAGCCTCCAAATTCCCGGATTTGCTGTCGTTCCCGGTGATAATCGATCACAGCCAGCAGTTTGTTTTTCGGATTCGGTTCGTTGTGTACAAATGCTTCCAGGCGCCCGAACCAGCGTTCGTGAAAACGCTGCAGGTAGGCAACCAGCAAGTCGGTTTTGGATTCGAAATGTTTGTAGAGCGAAGCTTTGGCAATATCTGCTTCTTCAATGACTTGATTGATACCGGTGTTGCAATATCCCTGTTCGTAGAATAATCGCTCGGCGGTATCCAATATTTTATCAATGACAATCTGACCTCTTAACTTCTTCATGGAACAAAGGTAAATAATAAATAGACAGATTTGTCTATTTATTTGTATTGATTTAAGTTCTTTTAAGATTCGGGCACGTCTTTTTGTCCTACATTCATAGGAAAACCTTCAGTTATGTCTTTTATTTCGAACATTAAAAATACCTGGAGCCTGTTTAAGCAGGTCGATTTGGAGCAGCTGTCTCGTTTATCGCAGAAGATAGACCTTGCGGAAGTCATGAATAAAGTAGGGAAACTGGATGATAGACAACTGGCCGGATTGATGAAAATGATCAGCGGGAACCATCCGAAGAAAGAACTTCCCCCGATCGACGGTGACTTTTACGATATCAGCCACACGCTTAGTCCGGATGAACGGGAACTTCAGCTGAAAGTCAGGGCGTTTATGGAAGGTGATGTGAAGCCGGTTGTGAACGATTACTGGCTGCGGGGTGAATTTCCCCATCATTTGATTCCGAAAGTAGCGGAACTGGATATTTGCGGGGTGGCGTATGCAGGCTATAGTAATCCGCTGCGATCGTGTTTGATGGAAGGTGTATTAGCGATGGAAATGGCCCGTGTGGATGCTTCGTTCGCCACGTTTTTCGGCGTACAAAGCGGTTTGGTCATGGGCTCCATTTACCTCTGCGGATCGGAAGCGCAAAAACAGGAATGGCTTCCGGAATTGAAAAGCCTGCGGAAAATAGGAGCTTTCGGGTTAACCGAACCGGAAGTAGGTTCTGCGGTTGCAGGAGGTTTGACCATGAGGGCCAAGCGAAACGGGAATAGCTGGACACTCAACGGGCAAAAGAAATGGATCGGCAATGCTACGTTTGCGGATGTGATCATTATCTGGGCGGAAGACGAAGAGGACAAACAAGTGAAAGGATTCCTGGTTCGGAAAGGCACGCCCGGACTGCACGTCGAAAAAATGGAGGATAAAATGGCGTTGCGGATCGTTCAGAACGGTATGATCACTTTGACCGATTGTGTGGTCGAAGAAGCAGACCGCTTACAAAACGCCAATTCCTTTAAAGATACTGCAAACGTATTACGCATGACACGTGCAGGTGTGGCCTGGCTTGCGGTAGGATGTGCCCGCGGAGCGTATGAAGCGGCGTTGAAATACACGCGTGAACGCAAACAATTCGGGAAACCGATTGCCTCTTTCCAATTGATCCAGAATCACCTGGTGGAAATGCTCACCAACCTGACGGCGATGCAGACCATGGTGGCGCGCTTATCGGAATTGCAGGATCAGGGGGAACTAACCGACGAACATGCTTCGCTGGCAAAGGTGTTTTGCAGTTTGCGCACCCGGGATATCGTTAGCAAAGCGCGCGAAGTGATGGGAGGAAACGGCATTTTGCTGGAACACGACGTGGCCCGTTTTGTTGCAGATGCAGAAGCCATTTATTCTTACGAAGGAACCAGGGAAATCAATACTCTGATTGTCGGGAGAGCCATCACGGGCTACAGCGCATTTGTGTAGCCGGATTGGAAGAGAAAATTAATGTTCCTTCTTCAGGATTCCTTTTTCAACGCTTTCGTTGAGCAGTTGTTCGGCAAAATTCCAGATGGTGTCTGAACCCTCTTTGATGATGCTCTTTTTTTGGAATACTTTCTCGAAACTCACGTCGAATTCTTTCCAGGTTCCGCCGTCGTTGGAAGTGTTTTGGAGCAGTGGTTCCAGTCGATCCATTGCACGGGCAAATTTGGCTTCGTGGGTTTCTCCCGCTTCAAATTCTTCCCAAACAGCGATGAAGTCTTCTGCCTGTTCTTTCGGAAGCAGCCCGAAAATACGTTTGGCAGCCAGGAGTTCTTCTTCCGTGTTCGAGTGATTTTTCTGCGTGTCGTAAATAAACGTATCTCCGGCATCAATCTCCACGATGTCGTGGATCAGCACCATTTTAACTACTTTCAAAACGTCGACCGGCTCATTGGAGTATTCCGATAAAACCACAGCCATCATGGCCAGGTGCCAGCTGTGTTCCGCATCGTTTTCAGGACGGTCGCTGTTGAATAATTTGGTTCTGCGCTGGATGTACTTGATTTGATCAATTTCCTTGATAAACTGGATCTGTTTCAATAAATTTTCCGGGAACATTGCTGATACGAATTGGTCTTCTGCAAAGGTAATTCAATTGCCGGCCATCCGGAAAATGCCCGGGGATAATTTTACGTTTAACAGCTCAACATTCTAAAGGACGATGTGAACCGGTGTAATCTGGTTGAACAGGAAGCTCACCTGTTGCTGGGAAGTGGTTACGACACCGTTGCGTTTCACCTTAAAGGTCAACGTTTTGTTTTTGAGGTAGCTCCATTCCGTGAAAGGATATTGGTTCATGAAACTCAAAGTAGTATCGACACATCCTGTGAAAAGAATCGGGTAGGGCTGGTAGGTGTAAATATCACTAACCCAGATTGAATCCGTTTCATTAAAACAAGCGGCATTTTTCAGGGAAAAGCTAAACAGGTATGACGGGTATACTTTCTTCTCGACCGTATTATCAGATCCGGGGTTAATGCCGATTTCAACACCGTTCGTATACACATTTTCGTAACCGTCGGCAAAAACACGCAGTTTGGTGTAAGTATCGAATTGGGCAATCTTCCTGTTGAAGTGGAATTTCCCGTCACCGTCGGTCGTGCCGACTTCTTCTTTGATTACTTCGGAAGAGGACTGAGACTGGTATTCGTAGATTACTTTTGCGCCGGAAATCGGGGAATCGTCTTCAGCATTCAACATCGTAATATCGGCTTCCAGGGTGCGTTCTTTTTTACAGGCTGTCAGTAATAAAACACAGCAAAGCGAAAGAACGAATAAGTAGGATGCGTCTCGATTCATAACGAAAAGTTTCTGCAAATATATACAGGGAATGGTTCCGCTTGCTGTTTGAATGTATTTTTTAATTGAACTGAATATGTAGGTTTTTTGTTTTTAGTCTCCGGCACACGGAAAGCCTTTAAAACCCGTAATTCCGGATCGTAATCACCTGATCCCGTTCGAATTCAGGCCGGTCGGTATCTTGCTCGAGCCCTTTTCGGATGAGTTCTTTCCGCAGTGATTCATTGTAGTTGCGGATTTTCTGGCGTTCTCTTTCCGTTTGTTCGGGATCTTCCTCGTGGATCTTGACTTCATTTAAGTTGATGTAGTTTTCCAGGTCAACGATCCTGCCGTCGTGCTCAATGCGTTTGTGCCAGCTTTCAGAATCCGTAACTGCCAGTAATTCGAGTGAGTAATGACCGTTTTCATCCTTCCGGATTACAAAACGAACTTTGCAGCCGCCACGCATCATTCCCGGAGGATAAAAATCAATATCATATATTTTGCTGATATCGATGCGGTTGGGCATGGAAATCTTGCCGTAATTGGCTCGCTTGAATGCCGATTTAAACAGGTTGAGCTGGTGTTTATCCATTGGAAGCAGATTTTTTCCGTTCGATGAAGTTAATGAAAATCGGTTCTTATGTGTTGTATTGGTAGCAGGAATTGAAAATAATGGTAACTTAACCAAACGTCAGGATAAACAAGATTTGTACTGGAAATATAGAAAGCCACGATCCCGATAGCTATTGGGACTTGCATGAGCTCAGTCGAACAATGACTGATTATTTGTGGTGCCTGCAGCAGGCATTGAAATATGGTAGAATATGATCTTCATTCTGATTTAAGATCAATAACTAAATAGCTATGAAAACGAACAAAGCATGGCACGAACAAAACCGGATGCCTCAAAATGCAACTTTCGAAGAACGGGTTCACTGGCACCTGGAGCATCAGAAAAACTGTAATTGCCGACCTATTCCGGAGAAATTGCGCAGCGAAATGGAAAAGCGGAACTTGTTGAAGAAATAACGGCTGACTTCGTAACCGGCTGGAAAGATAGCCTTCCAGGATTTCATCTTTTTATGACAGAAGGGTAACACGGGAAATAGTTTGAATTTCATACCTTTGCCGCGCTTATAGCGAGAAACTTATTGAAACAGTTTCGAACACAATTTATAGCGATCGTCGATATGAACAGGAAACCTTTTGCCAGCTCAATCACCCTTGGATTGAAAGGCCTTTTTGCGTTGTTAACAGCGTGCTTTGCCTTTTCTTTCACTACTACTGCACAATTTTCACGCTCCGATGAATCGGTTGCCGCGAGTATTTATACCATCATGCTGAACACGACCTGGGAAAACCAGTCTTCGTTTCAGACTTTCCAGATCGGGGTGCTCGACAGCGATACGTCGTTTTACAGCATTGTCCGTAAAAAGTATGAAGGCATTGCACTCAAAGGAAAAAAGGTGAGCGTGGTTCACTTTAAGAACCTGGAAGCGATCGGTGTAACGCAGGTGTTGTGTATCGACAAAAAATTCAACAAGAAGATTGATAAAATCGCCAAAGCGGTTGCTGGAAATCATACCTTGCTCATCACCAATGGCTGTAAAGATGAGGATTTCACAATGGTGAATTTTAACGGCCGCCTGAAAAAAGACGATTTCAGCATCAACCAGGTCAATATGGAAAAGGCCGGCTTGAAGCCCACCAACCAGTTCGAAGGCTACATGGAAGGAACGGTTCAATGGGAAGAATTGCTCAACGAATCGAACGAAAAATTGGCCAAAGAGCACGAAAAAGTAGTGGCGAAAGATCGAACAATCAAAGTGCAAAAAGCCCGTATCAACTACCAGGAAATGTCACTTGAAGAGAAGATGCGTATGCTCGACGAACAAAGCAGCATCCTGGACGAACAGGCTCAAAAACTCGAAAGCCAGTCGCTTGCCATTGCAGACCAGGAAAAAACCTTGTCCGACCAAAAACAACGTATTGCAGCCCAGAAAGGACAGATCAACGAACAATTGCACGAACTCGGAATGCAGCGTGTGATCCTGATCATGGGATTGGTAGTATTGCTGTTAATCCTGGGGATTGCCTATGTATTGTACCGCAGTTCCGTGCAGCGCAAGAAATCCATCATTGAACTGTCCGAACAGCATGCCATTGTGATCGAACAGAAAGAACAGATCGAAAGAATCCTCTTTGAACTGACCGATAGCATCCGTTACGCCTATCGGATTCAGAACGCCGTTTTGCCAAGTGAACAAACGATCCGTGGAACCATTCCGGGAGAGTTTTTCGTGATGTACAAACCAAAAGACATTGTCAGCGGGGACTTCTTCTTCGTAGACCGTCGCGGAGACTGGACGCTGGTAGCCGTTGCAGATTGCACAGGGCATGGTGTTCCGGGTGCATTCGTGAGCATGTTGTGTATCAGCTTGCTGAACGAAATTGTAAAACAACAGGAAATTACCCGTGCTGATATCATCCTGAATGAATTGCGCGACAAAGTGATTACTTCCTTGCAGCAAAAGGGAATCCAGGGGGAACAAATGGACGGAATGGATATTTCGTTGTTGCTGATCAACAATAAAACATACCAATGCCACTGGTCGGGAGCAAACAACCCGCTGTACATCGTTTCGTCGAAAAACAACAAGCTGGAAGAATTGAAGCCGGATAAGCGACCGATTGCCATCTACCCGGACATGAAGGAATTTACGAATCACGAGTTGATTGCTAACAAGGGAGACGTGTTTTATCTCTTCACGGATGGTTATTCAGACCAGTTCGGAGGTGAAAAAGGGAAAAAATTCATGAGCCGTAATTTCAAGAACCTGCTGGCTGAAAACGCCCACAAACCAATGAATGAGCAGAACAAGATTCTTGATTCAACGATCGAAAACTGGAAGTCTGCCAATGGATCCGATTTTGAACAGATCGACGATATTACGGTATTGGGAATCCGGATCGGGTAATGACTATGATGTTAGCATAACTTAAAGTCTTCCGTGAGGTACCCCGTGCCATATCTGTTAGGATTTACCCCTTCAAAACTGACATTTCCAGTACCGTAAAACAGAGATAGATTGTCGTCTTCATGATATGAAGCTTTTAACATGTCATATTTTTCTTTTCCGATATTGGTTTTATTGAAAAGAACAAAAATTCCATAGATTCGTTCTCTGTTTTGACTGCGATGAATAATTAGTTCATTTAGTCGTTTTATTTTTTCTAAATCCTCTTTGTATTTTTTTATATCGCTATCACCAATTCCCTTTTGTTTTCTGCAGAATTTTAATTCCAATAGTATCGCACTGCCACCAACTTCAAATAACTTACTTGAGTAATTTTTAAATTTTGCAGTTTGGCGTTTTACTTTGAATTCGACAGAATGAAATATGCTCATATGGGCCGGATCAATAATACACAAGTCAGGAATCAACGTTAATTTTTCATCTTCATCAAAGAATTTGACTTCAGAGTGTAATGAACTTCCATAGACTCCTGCATTGATCGTATGGGATTTCATCGAAACAATATTCTTTATCAATGAGAAAAGGTGACATTTTAAATCGTCTTCTGTAAGAATGAGTCCCGGACAATCCTGATATTCCTTTTCAAAATGTTGTATTTCCATCAATATGGAATCAATAGTAGTTTGGTTTATTATCATGCTCGAATAAAAGAATACGTTATGAAAAATACAGATGATTGAAAATGTTTAAACCAGAGCAGAATTAACTCCGCAGGATTTTTTCCATTTTCTTGCCTTTCGCCAGTTCATCAACCAGTTTATCGAGGTAGCGCACCTGTTTCGTGAGTGGTGTTTGAATTTCCTCAATTTTGTATCCGCAAATTGTTCCTGTGATCAGTTTGGCATTCGGGTGCAGTGTTGCCAGCTCAAAAAAGGTTTGAAAAGTTACGTTCTGAGTCAGGAGTTCCTGCAGTTTGCTTTCATCGAAACCGGTGAGCCACTCGATTACCTGGAGTAGTTCCTGTTCGGTACGTCCCTTTTTTTCCACCTTCACTACATAGTGTGGATAAACAGAAGCAAAAGTCATTTTCGCGATGCGTTCGTCGTGTTCAGGAGATGTGCTCATCGTAATCCGTTTGAAAATACAACCCTAAGTTACGGATTCCGGCTTGCTTTTATGTGGTTGTTAATGAAATCCTCTGAGTCCTTCGTTTCTTTGCGTTTATAGAGTCATTTCTGGCTACAAATACCTCGCATTGCGTGAAGACCCCACTTCATCGCCCAGTTTACTTCCGTTTTCTTCAGCATATAACTTATCCCGTTCGTCTTTCGTCAGAATTTTGTCTTTCGGGAAAATGACCGGGTTGATCAGGTAAAACCAAAAGATGGGAAAGAGCGCATTCAGTATCATGTTGATGATTTTCTGCTGTCTCGAAAGAATAACCGACTGACTGATTTTCAAACTCGTAATAATCGTCAGGCACAAATAAATGCACAGTGCAATGATGGAAGGTATCATAAATGAAAGGTACAAAATATTTTTCACGTAGAATACAGTTACAGTCTGCGTAAATCTGCATGATCTGTAGGCCTTGAAAAATGACCAGGATTTTGAACGAAACATAGTTTTTGACCTTCACCTGCTCGCGCGAAACGTCTGAATCAACCCGAAAATATTCAGGAAAACCAGTACGGCATACAGCACAATTCCCGCCTGCCAGTGAATCGTGAGATCTGCGCCATCGCTGTTACAAATCACTCCCCAAACATAGGTTTTCAGCCAGAAAGGAAACAATGCAAGCAGGAACGTGTGTAAAATCAGGAAGTTGAAAGACCGTTGGATCGACCTGGAAGACTGCGCTAAAAAACTGGTGATGGAAAAAAACAAAATAGCACATAACTGCGTGGTGAACGCAAATGAGATTCCCCAAAACGAAAGATCTTTCCCGGTGATCAATCCACCATAAATGAAGATATGAGGAACGGTAGGGCCATAGAGTTTGTAACCTCCCGGACCGATCTCAAGCCAGATAAACGGAATGAAAAGACAGGCAAAAGACAAGACGCCGGAAAGAAACAAGATTTGTCGGTAGTTCATATAAGTTGATTAAAAACAAACAGGTAAACGTATCAACCGGCTCATTTAGTGCCTGCGATACGATATTTCAAGTTCGTTCGGACTGTCGGAAGAGTTGTTCCTTCCCTTCGAAAACAGAGAAAGTATGAACGATAAAATAACTGTTTACCTCTAAAAAAGTGCTATTTACCACATTCACCATCGGGCATTCAGTGACGCTTATTTTGAGTTCGCTGCGGTGGCTGCGATCGGTTCCTACCTGTTCAAAAAATCCCTCGGCGTGCGTCTGAATGAAGGAGAGTAAGTAGGCTGAAAAACAAACGATTGTTAAAAAATCATATCTGATCAACCTTTTGAATCAATTAGGAATCCTTTGATTTTGATGTGATTAAAAATCGGAAATTGATTTCCGGAATCGTATGCATTCCTACCAGTTGCCCGGAATAAAACGCACTTTACAAGGAAAGAATCACTAATTGTTTAGTAAAAGATTTGTGCCCGGAAAAAGGTTTCCGGTTTGTCCTTCCTGCCGAAAGGAGAAATCCGGTTTTTAGGATTCCCCGTAAGTGATCTTTATGGAGGAAAGCGAAGAACAATTACCAGGGTAAAAGATTGTTCCTTTGCAAACCGAAAAGTACAACTTAGACAAAAGCGTAAGAAGATTATGAAGAAAACTGTTAGAAGTTTAGGGATAGTTATTGCTATTTGCCTTACTACCCTCGACCTGAAAGCACAGCTCATAACCACCACCCAATATACACCTCAATATTTAGTTCAGAATGTGTTGCTCGGCTCTGGAGTAAACGTTTCGAATGTGCATTACACAGGTGCACCAAAAGCCATCGGTTGGTTCAACGGAACAAATACCAATCTGGGAGTTGACTCCGGACTTGTATTGACAACAGGAACTGTGATCGATTCAAGTGTACTGATTCCCAATTTCGGATGGCGGCAACTGGGGCCTTTCGGTCCGAACAATCACGGAGCTACGGGATTCGATAACTATTTTCCCGGAGACCCCCTGATTTCAAGCGTGGTAGGACTTCCTTCGTATAACGCAGCACGTTTGGAGTTTGATTTCGTTCCGCAGGGAGATTCCATTACATTCGAATTCGTTTTCGGATCAGAAGAATACATGGAATTTGTGGGGTTGGGAGTAAATGACGCTTTTGGTTTCTTTATTTCCGGGCCCAATCCGGCAGGAGGGACGTACACCAATCGAAACATTGCCCTGATCCCGAATACAACGACTCCGATATCTATTAACGACCTGAATCTGAACTCCAACGGACAGTATTACATCAACAATCCGAATATCAACGGCTCTACCGATGCTACGCGCATTCAGTATGACGGTTTCACCACAGTACTTCCCGCCAACGCAGCAGTGGTTTGCGGACAAACGTACCATATTGTGCTGGTTGTTTCGGATATCGGTGACGGAATCCTGGATTCGGGTGTTTTCCTGAAAGCAAACAGTTTCAAAAGTTCATCTTCACTCAATATCACTGCCGAAAACCAATCCGGGAACGGCGCTTTTTTGAAAGAAGACTGTGGCGAGTGGAAAATCATTTTGACCCGTTCTTCTTCCGATACACAGCAGGAACAAACAGTAGCAATTCATACAAAAGGAAGTTTTTCAACCCAGGATGTCACACCGATTCCTTCACAAGTAGTATTCCAGCAGGGATCAGATACGGTTTCCTTTACGTTGGGAGCATTGTTCGACGGGGTGACAGAACCGCTCGAATCCATTCGAATCATTGCAGAAATGCAGTCGGGATGTGGAACCTTGATGATTTCAGACAGTGTAGATCTGTTCATTGAAGATGTGGCTCCGCTGATGGTAAGTTTATCCGACACAACGATTTTCTGCCCGTCAAACCAGCTTCACCTCACACCGGTGGTTGCAGGAGGAAGCGACCCGTATACTTTTGTCTGGAATACGGCAGAAACCACGCGGGAAATTGATGTTCCGGCAACGAATGATACGCATTATGTGCTCACGGTTACGGATCAGTGTGGAAATAAAGTGAGTGATACGGCTTCGATTTTCGTTCCGCCGGTCATTCCGATCGGTTTGACACTATCAGCAGATACGACCGTATTCTGTGCAAACAGTTTGGTGACCCTGCAGGCAAGTTCTTCCGGGGGAAGTCCCAATCACCATATTTCCTGGAGTACAGGAACAGTGGGAAATACAGTCACTGTGAACGTAACTCAAACCCTATTTGTTGTAGCGAATGCCACAGACCAGTGTGGAAACAGCATTTCTGATTCGGTACTGATTACCTTGAAAATATTACCGGTTGAATCCCGTATTTCACCCGATACGATCATCTGTGCGGGAGAAAGCGTGAACCTGGCCGTCGTTCCTTCCGGAGGCTACGGGAACAATTACTCCTTCTCCTGGAACACAGGAGCAACGGATTCCGTGATTACGGTTGCACCTCAGCAGACAGAAACGTTTATTGTCGGAATTGCAGATGCCTGTGGAGTGATCGGCGTGTATGACACGGTAGTCGTAGAAGTTCCGGTGGTTGAGGCAGACTTTAGTACCGTGGGATTGATGCTGGAAAACGAAGAAATTACCTTTAGCAATCATTCCAGCGGAGCATCGAGCTATGCCTGGAATTTAGGAAATGGAGTCTTGAGCGCCGAGAAAAACCCGGTTGCCACTTACCCAAGTCCCGGAAAAGTCCCGGTAACATTGATTGCCCGCAACGAAATGGGCTGTGTGGATTCCATTTCAAAGGTATTGGAAATCCGTTCCAAAATTCAGTTCTATGCACCGAATTCCTTTACTCCGGATGGAGACGAACACAACAATGTGTGGAAACCTTCGGTACTCGGATATGATTCTCAGAATGTTGAAATTCTGGTGTTTGACCGCTGGGGAGAGCTTGTTTTCGAAAGCAGGGATGCCGACGCGGGCTGGGACGGGACCTATGCCGGAAAAACATGTCCCGTAGGAATGTATATCTGGAAAGCAACGATTCGGTCATACGGTTCCGCGGAAACAGCAGAATTTAATGGACACCTAAACCTTATCAGATGAGGAGGTTTTCTCATCTGATAACATCCCGGCAGTTCAATTCTCTTCGTTAAGAATTACTTAAAGAGCTGCCGATCAAAACAATTTATCTTTACATTTACAGCGATGAATAAGCTGAAGAAAGCGTTTGTTTTGTTCCTGATCCTGGTTCTGACTTTTCCGGGAGAGACAGCGCATGCTTTTTCATTTGTTCCGAAATTCATTGCTCATTACGAACACCACAATCGGGAACACCACCCGGTCAGTTTCATTGAATTCATCCATGAACATTTCACCAGCAAGGCAGAACACGATAAACACGAACATCACCGCGATGATCAGGACAACTGCCCGTTTTCCCATAATCACACAACGGTTCAACTGGTGTATGTTCTGAAAAAAGACACCTTTGATCTCCTGTCTGCTTCATTTGTTAGTGCAGATCATGAGAAATCACAACTTCCCGTTTACCGCTTTTCGTTTTCCGAATACAGCGGAAGCATCTGGCAGCCGCCAAAAATAGCTTAATTCAATGTTCGCATTTTGAATATCCGGGATCGTTCCGGATAAGCTGTTTTTATTTCATTAAATTTTAATTTATGCTGGATGCAGTTATTCGCTTTTCCATTCGGAATAAGCTGATTATAGGCATGCTGATGCTTGCCCTGGTCATTTGGGGAAGTTATTCACTTACGAAACTTCCCATTGATGCTGTGCCTGATATTACGAACAATCAGGTTCAGATCATTACTTCCGCACCTTCACAATCGGCACAGGATATTGAACGTTTGGTGACCTTCCCAGTCGAACAGGCTGTTGCTACCATTCCCGATATCGAAGAAGTACGCTCTTTTTCGCGCTTCGGACTGAGCGTTGTGACAGTCGTGTTTCACGATGGTGTGGATGTATACAAAACACGTCAGTTGGTTTCCGAACGCCTGACAGTTGCACAAAACGATATCCCGGCCGGAATCGGAACTCCTGCATTGGGGCCGATTACAACCGGTTTGGGAGAAATTTACCAATACACGATTCACGCCGAACCGGGCTACGAAAAAAAATACACGGCGATGGAACTGCGCACGATTCAGGATTGGATTGTGCGGCGGCAATTGCTCGGAGTAGATGGAGTAGCAGATGTGAGTAGTTTCGGAGGCTATCTCAAGCAATACGAAATCGCATTGAATCCTGATAAACTCAACAGTTTGGGAATTACCATCGCGGACGTTTTCACGGCGTTGGAAAAAAATAATCAAAACACTGGCGGGGCGTATATCGACAAAAAGCCGAATGCCTGGTATATCCGCAGTGAGGGGTTGATCGGAAGTATGGAAGACATCAAACGGATTGTGGTCAAGCAAATGGAAAACGGACTTCCCGTTCTGATCCGCGATGTGGCTGACGTGCGAAACGGACATGCTATCCGCTACGGAGCTTTGACCTACAACAACAAAGGCGAAGCAGTCGGAGCGATTGTGATGATGCTGAAGGGAGCCAATTCTTCCCAGGTAATAACCAATGTGAAAGAGCGCATGGAACAGATCAAAAAGACCCTGCCGAAAGGAGTGCGTCTTGAACCGTTCCTTGATCGTACGAAACTGGTAAACAATGCTATCGGTACGGTTTCCAAAAACCTGTTGGAGGGAGCTTTAATCGTCATTTTTATCCTGGTGCTGTTCCTGGGGAATTTTCGCGCCGGGTTGATTGTGGCTTCGGTGATTCCGCTGGCTATGCTGTTTGCCATTTCATTGATGAACCTGTTCGGAGTTTCCGGAAACCTGATGTCACTTGGAGCAATCGACTTCGGGTTGATTGTCGACGGAGCGGTAATTATTGTGGAAGCAACCCTGCATCACATGGGACTGCTCAAAATCGGCCGTAAACTCACGCAGCAGGAAATGGACGATGAAGTTTACCAATCTGCGAGTAAAATCCGTTCTTCTGCAGCATTCGGTGAAATCATCATCTTGATTGTATACCTTCCGATTCTTGCTTTGGTAGGAATTGAAGGAAAAATGTTCGGGCCGATGGCTCAAACCGTTTCGTTTGCCATTTTGGGAGCCTTCATTTTGTCATTGACTTACGTGCCGATGATGAGCGCCCTGTTCCTGAGTAAGAAAACGGAACACAAACGCAATTTCTCCGACCGCCTGATGGATGGACTTCACCGGGTGTATGAACCGCTTATCAATAAAGCACTGAAAACTCCGAAATGGATCGTAGCCGCTGCAGTGGTTCTGTTTGTTGGAAGTTTACTGCTCTTTGGCCGCCTGGGAGCAGAATTCATCCCGTCGCTGGACGAAGGAGATTTTGCGGTTGAAACCCGTGTGATGTCGGGAAGTAGTTTGGAAGAAACCGTCAGTGCCGCAAAGAAAGCTTCGGATATTTTGCTCAAGAGATTCCCGGATGAGGTGAGCATGGTGGTCGGGAAAATCGGTTCGGGAGAAATCCCCACAGATCCGATGCCGATTGAAGCCTGCGATCTCATGGTGATCCTCAAAGATAAATCGGAATGGAAAAAAACGCAGGATAAGAACGAATTGGCAAATCGGATGACGGAAGAACTGGAAGACATTCCGGGAGTTACTTTCGGATTCCAGCAGCCGATCCAGATGCGTTTCAACGAGTTGATGACCGGAGCACGACAGGATGTAGTAGTGAAAGTATACGGTGAAGACCTGGACATGCTGACAAGCTATTCCGGGAAGATCGCCAAAATTGCAGCAACCATTGAAGGAGCAGCGGATTTGTACCAGGAAAACGTCAAAGGAGCGCGGCAGATTCTCATTTCCTACGACCGGGATGCTTTGGCGCGTTTCGGAATGGATATTGAAGATATCAACACAACAGTCAATGCGGCTTTCGCCGGACAGAGTGCCGGACTGATTTACGAAGGGGAAAAACGCTTTGACATGGTGGTTCGCCTGGAGAAAGAACTCCGCACCAGTATCGAAGACGTGCAGAAATTGTATGTGAAAGCACCGAATGGAAACCAGATTCCGCTGTCACAAGTGGCAACTGTCCGCTTCGACGATTCCGCTCCGATCCAGATTCAGCGTGATGACGCCAAACGACGCATTACGATTGGGTTCAATGTACGCGGAAGAGACGTGGAAAGTGTGGTGAAGGAACTCCAGAAAAAAGTAGAGCAGCAAGTAAACTTTGCGCCGGGATATTACCCGACCTACGGAGGAACGTTTGAAAACCTGCAGGAAGCACGGGGACGTTTGCTGATTGCTGTTCCCGTCGCTTTATTGCTGATTTTTATCCTGCTTTATTTCACGTTTAGTTCCATTCGTCAAAGTTTATTGATTTTCTCAGCGATTCCTTTGTCGGCGATCGGGGGAGTGATTGCTTTGTGGCTGCGCGATATGCCCTTTAGTATTTCTGCAGGCGTTGGGTTTATTGCACTTTTCGGAGTAGCGGTTCTCAACGGAATTGTGTTGATCGGAGAATTCAATCACTTGAAAAAACAAGGGATAGCAGATGTGAAAGAACGCATTTTGCGTGCAACGCAGACCCGTTTGCGCCCGGTGATGATGACTGCCGCAGTCGCATCACTCGGATTCCTGCCGATGGCATTGTCTCACGGAAGCGGGGCAGAAGTCCAAAAACCACTTGCTACGGTTGTTATCGGTGGATTGATCACAGCCACTTTGCTAACCCTCATCGTACTTCCATGTATCTATTATCTCACCAACAGACCGAAGCATATGGGACCTAAACAGAAAATCGTTCCGAAAGCGGCAGGCTTGCTTCTGATCGGATTGTTTGTTCAGCAATTCAGTTTCGGGCAAACGACCCTTTCGCTGGATTCAGCTTTACAAATGGCTTACCGGAACAACCCGGGATTGCGCTCCAAATCACAGCAGATCACGTATTACGACCAGTTGCGAAGAGCCGGGAGCGAATTGCCGAAAACGGATGTGAGCCTGATGATCGGGCAGTATAACAGCTATTACAAAGGCGATAACAACATCACGATTTCTCAAACGATTCCATTTCCGACGGTCTTTACGGCCAGAACCGGTTTGGCGCGGTCGCAGGGAAAAGGTGCGGGGTTGGCGCTCGAAGCGTCCAGAAATGAGCTGACCTTCGAAATCCGCCAGTTGTATCTGCAAAATGCTTACTGGAATTCCTATGGAAAGCTACTGGCGAAGCAGGATTCGTTGTTACAAGGTTTCGCAAAGGCTACGGATTTGAATTACCAGGCAGGAGCCGGTTCATTGCTCGAGAAAACAACGATTGAAACGCGCCTGAATGAAATTCGGAGCAAGCAATTCCAGGTAGAAGCCGAACAAAAAGGAATCGCCGGAAGATTGCAGTTCCTGCTGGGAGCAGAACAACCGCTTCGATTCGAAACAAACGATCTGGGAGTGATTGAAACGATTCCGGCCGGAGATACCGCTCAGTTAAAGGAAAATCCACAGGCACTCTACCTGCAGCAGCAAATTGTCATTGCGGAAAATGAACGCAAACTGGCGGTGAATAATGCGCTTCCGGAATTGAAAGTGGGGTATTTCAACCAAACGCTGTACGGAACGCAGTTACAGGAGAACTCGACCGCACTAGCCGGGCGTTCGGATCGTTTCCAGGGATTTCAACTCGGACTCACCATTCCGCTTTGGTTTGGGCCGGAGGTGAATCGAAATAAGGCCGCTGCAATCAACCGGGAAGTGAAAAACCTGGAGTATGAAAATTACGTCAACCGCCTGCAAAGCGAGTACGAGAAAACGATGCAATTAGTGCAGTCTGGGAGAAACCTGCTGGATTATTACAGGAATTCGGCACTTCCGAATGCGGACTTGATTGAAAAGCAGTCGGTGAAATCCTTTGAACTCGGTGAAATCGATTTTACCACACATTTAATAAACATGCAGCAAACGATTGCGATTCGTGAAGGGTATCTGAAAGCGATGAGTGATTACAACGCAGGCTTGCTCTACCTGAATTACCTGATGGCGGAGTAACGAACAAAAATTGGAAAAAATGAAAACAAATTGGATCATATATTTAGTCTTTGCCGGGTTGCTGACTTCCTGTGGTAGTGGCAGTACGACAAAAGAAACGAAGGAACCACATCACGACGAAGCCGCTGATGTGGTTGAGCTGACACAGGCACAGTACGAATCTGCCGAAATTGCGCTCGGAGTATTTGAAAAACGCACGATCAGCGGGGTCATTACAGCAAATGGTTTCCTGGATGTTCCGCCTCAGAGTAAGGTATCAATCTCCGCTCCGATGGCCGGTTTTGTGAAATCTACCCAGCTTTTGCCGGGATCACGTGTTTCGAAAGGACAGGTTGTTGCTGTGTTGGAGAACCAGGATTACATTCAGTTGCAACAGGAATACCTGGAAAACTACGGTCAGCTGGAATACCTGAACTCGGAATACGAACGCCAGCAGCAATTAGCGAAAGAAAGCATCAATGCCCGTAAATCACTGGAACAGGCCAAAGCCAATTACCTCACGGCGAAAGGCCGGTTAGAAGGATTGAAATCGCGCCTGGAATTGCTGAAGATCAATATCAACAGCCTGAAAAATGGCAAGATTCAGAATACCATTAGTCTGTATGCACCGATTTCGGGGTACGTTACGAAAGTAAATACCAACATCGGTGCTTTTGTGAACCCGACGGATGTGATTATCGAAATTGTAAATACAGCAGAATTGCACGTGGAATTGACGATTTACGAAAAAGACATTCCGTCTATCCGCGAAGGACAACGCGTCTTGTTCAGCCTGGCAAATGAAACAACGGAACGTGAAGCGCGTGTGAAATTGATCGGGAGGGAAATCAGCAAAGAACGCAGCGTGCAGATTCATTGTGATTTGACGAAAGATGACAAGGAACTGATTCCCGGAATGTACCTGAAAGCGGTGGTGGAAACAGACAATGCGCTCTTGACAGCTGTTCCGGAAAGTGCCCTGGTGTATTTCGAAGGAAAATCATATGTTTTTACCCAGGAAAAAGCACACGCCGGTGAAAAAGAAAAGAGCCTGCATTTCAAAATGGTGGAAGTAACCGCCGGAAAAGCAGAAGCCGGTTTTGTTGCGGTAACGTTGCCGGAAGGTTTTGATGTGAGAAAACAATTGGTAGTTCGCGGAGCGTATAGTCTGCTGGCGAAGATGAAGAATTCGGAAGAGGAAGGCGGGCATGCACATTGATGGTTGATGTGCTTGTTTTTGTAACGAAAAAAACGCTGGAATTTTCACTATTTTCAAGGGCTGTTCGCAATATCGCGAACATGCAACCGGTAGCGACTTTCAGCCCGGAATCATAAGACCTCAAATACAAAGTAACACTGCCCGCCAATCGGCGGGCAGTGTTGTTAATCTAAGATTATTTCAGGACTAGAACTTGTAGTTGTAACCGATTCGTACCACTTGTGTTTCGTAATAATCACTGCTGGTGTAATAGAAACCATCGCCCTGAACACGTTTTTTGATTACCATGGTGTTGAGCAAATCCGTGGCATTGATGAATATTTCTCCTTTCCCTTTCTGAATGCGTTTTTTCAAACCCGCATCCAGTGAAAAGCGCGAATAGATTTTCCCTTGTGGAATGATGTCCGGAGCCAGGTAAATGGCGATCAGCTGGAAATCTACACTTTTGGAAAAACGGAAGGTGTTGTTCAACTTGAAGTTCCCGGAGTAAATACGTTGTTTATCAGCTGAAAACGTATTGGCTTGCGGGTATTTGTTCTCCACCGAAAAGGCATTGATCTGGTTGTAATACACATTTCCGTTTACATTCATCGTGTACCATTTCGCCAGATCAGCGGAATACGTCAACTCAACTCCGGTACGGTAACTTTTTCCGGCATTTTGGAAGATCGCGTAAATCAGTGTGCTTCCCGGAACGCTACTCGAAATGCGGGTAATGGTTCCGTCAATTGCTTTCCCGTACAAAGCCGCATACAGATATCCTTTCGACAAATTCGACTTATAACCGAGTTCAAGCGAGTTGGTGAACTGTGGACGCAATCCCGGGTTCCCGACCTTGATAATCTCCGCATCATCGTATTTGGGAAAGATCCGGATATCAACCTCATTCGGACGGTCTACCCGGCGGTTGTAGAACAACGATAATTTGTTTTTCGAATTGATCTTGTAGGCAAAACGAACCGTTGGGAACGGCTGCAGGTAGTTATACCCGTCGCTTTTGTAGGTACTGTGATCCGGGTTCACCAGGTAATTAATCCGCACGTATTCTGCACGCAGCCCAACTTCTGCTTCGATTTTCTTCAGGTCGATGATGTAATTTCCGTAAATGGCAGGGATCAACTCTTTGTAATTGGCCCAGCCGCCCGCATTCGTATCGAGCGGAGAATTCAAGCCCGGGTAGAACTGCATATTAGTCGGAATACTCCGGTTGCGCAATTTTGCTCCTGCTTCCAGTCGTCCGTATTTCAAAGGTTTGGTATAATCCAGGTTGAAATCGGCAACTTGTTCGTCTGAAAGCAATTTGAACGCATCGTGTCCGGTATAGGTGGGATAGATATTGTCGAAGAAATACTTTTCGTTTTCGCGGTGGAAGGTATAATTGAACCCGATATTGAGCAAGTGTCCTGCCTGTGGAAATTTGTGCTGGTAAGATGCTGTTGCCATCACAGTGGTTTTGAGCTCGTCTTCGAGGAATTGCCACAAGCGGATGCGCTGCGAAGAATCCCGGTTGAAGAACGGTTCGTCGCCATGGTCAATAATCTTTTCCATACCATACAATCCGGAAACCGTCAGGGAATTCTTGTCGTTGAATGCGTAGTCGAAGCCGATTTTTGCATTCGCAAAATGCGTGTTCCGGTTGCGCTTTGTCTGTTGGTCGATGATGGTTCCATCGTCATACACACGCGTCACAAATTCGTTCTTGTTGAGGGTTTGTGTATACAGGTAATCGCCCTGGAAAAAAAGGTTGAGTTTGTTTTTCCGGTAGCTCAATGAAAGTGTCGGGTTGATCTTCGGGGTGTACTGGTACTGCGGACGAATGGCTGGCAGATTTGCTTTTTTAATCCACAAGGCTCCGAGTCCGCCGTTTAAACCCACTTTTCCCGAAAAACCTTCCTGTTTGTTCTTCTTCATGATGATATTGATGATCCCGGCGTTCCCATTTGCATCGTATTTGGAAGAAGGGTTGTTGATGATTTCAATGCGCTCAATGGCAGAAGCAGGAATGTTGTCCAGCCCGTATTGGTCTCCGAAACCGGTAATGGCTGTTTGCTTCCCGTCGATCAGGATGCTTACCTTATCGTTTCCGCGCAGCTGTACTTTTCCGTCCTGAACTGTCACCCCGGGAAGGTTCTGCATGGCTTGTAAAATCGATCCCCCGCTTTGACTGATGTTGTTTTCAACGGTGAAGACTTTTTTGTCGAGTTTGTCGCTGACTTCTTCTAGTTGTCCTTTAATAACAACTTCATCCAGAGACTGTACTTCTTCTTCGAGTTCAACTACGGAAATATCCAGGAAATCGGTCAATGTACCAACATACAGCGCTTTTTTGACTGGTTTGTACCCGAATGATGAGAAAACAAGTACGTAATTTCCTTCTTTTACAGGGGCAAGGGAGAAACGACCTTCTTCGTCGGTAATCGTACCGGAAACAAAAGCAGAATCACGTTCCTGTTTCAGTGCTACCTGCACAAATGGCAAAGCAGTTTTATCCGCCTTGTTTTTAACCATTCCGGAGATGGTCACCGCCCCGCTTTGGGCAAACGCCCCTCCAGCAAGAAAAAGCAGGAGGGAAGCGGCCAGATTTCGAAAAAAGGATGCTTTCATAGTTAGTGCCCGATCTCTTTGATAAATGTACCGTTTGTATCGAAAATAAGGTCTTTCTTGCCCACTTCAGCTTCGTATTGAACGCTTCCGTCTGCCAGAACAATTTTCGCTGCTTCTTTGATGTTTTGTCCCTTGTAATGAACTGCAACGTAGTCCCGGATATTTTGCGGAAGCGTATTCATAGCTACTTCCGTTTCGGTTTCCAGGATTTGTCCGCTCGGATCAATCACAACGGATGTTTCTGCTTTATTGACTTCGAACGAAACCTCGTAGTTGGCAGCTTCTTTTTCCCAGTCTGCATCTGTTATATTTGGATAGTGCTTTTTAAAAGCTGCTTCAACAACGGCAGGAATTGCTGCGTCTTGCTTTTCTTTTTTCGGTTCATTCTTCTGTGCAGAACTGCAAGCTGCCAATGACACGATGAGTCCTCCGGTTAACACGATCTTTTTCATACTGTTTGATTTAATGACAAGACAAACATCCGGACAGATTCTGAAAACATTCTGAATTCGTGAAAATCCGGTTGAATGAATGGAGTTTAATGGGGTTCAAATTGGGGATTTGACGTAATTCCGCAATATTACGTCCTGTTGTAGTGTTGGTTGATATGTGTTGTTTTAAACAGTTGAATTTCAGTTATTTTTTTACGTGATTTAAAGTCAGAACTCAATCGAAAACGCATGCAAATGATCCGAAAAGCCATACGAAATTTTCCACTGATTCTGTTCGCAGATTTCTTTTGAAATCGCCAATCCCAAACCACTATTAGTTGTTTCGGACGACGAAATGGCGAACCGCACAAATAATTGCTCCGGGTTCAAAGCCTGTTTTCCATGATTTGAAAAAGAAAGTTTATTTCCCTGCATCCGGATTTCGATCGGGTGATTGGTATCACCGTGCCGGATGGCGTTGGTGAGTAAATTATTCAGCAGCACTTCCAATAGTGTTGAATTACAGCGGATCGGGAAGTTTTCAAGCTCCATTCGGATTTCCATGCCTTTGTTTTGCCCGTAATCGGCAAGCAAACCGACTGTTTCTTCGATGACTTCTTTCAAATCCACCGTTGTTTTTTCCGGGAACTGGTTATTCTCAATCTTTGCCAGTAGCAGCATGTTTTTGTTAATGCGGGAAATGCGGGAGAGATTGGAATTGATCGCCGTTATGATGCCCGATTGTTCTTCGCTCAGATGCTCGTTTTGGAGCAGCACATCCGTTTTGGTTTTCAAAATGGCGAGTGGCGTTTGCAGTTCGTGCGAAGCATTTTCGATGAAGCGCTTTTGCTGATTGAAAACCTGTGTGTTTTTTTCGATCAGAGTGGTCAAAACCCGGTTCAGTTCTTCAAATTCCAGGATGTCAGACGGTTCAAGATCAATGTACTGGTCTTTGTTCAGATCGAAACGCTTCAGCCGTTCCAGGGTTTGGTAGAATGGTTTCCAGCTATTTCGAGCAATGCGTTTATTCATGAATACGAACCCGAGAACCAGTACGAGGAAGAAAAACGCGGTGACAATCGCAATGACCAGCAACGTTTCATCTGCCTCTTCCACGTTGGTAGCAATGGTCAGGCGGTAGTTTTTTTTCCCGATGAGAACCGTGGTTGACAAGATGCGAAAACGGTCCGTTTCTTTTGCAAAGGAATTGTATGAAATTGCCGTGTAGGTGCTATCCCGTTGGATCTTCTCCGTTTCGAGCGGAGTGAAGGTAATTCCCGGCTGCAGGCTGCTCCAGGTTTTCAGTGTTTTGTCCAGTCCGGGTTCCGTCGTATCAATTTTCCCGATGCTTTGCTTGATTTGTTCACGCACAATGGTGTTGTGCTCATCCAATTCTTCCAGCCAGATGGCATCTACAACAAAGTAATAAACCGGGATGCTGCAAATCAGAATGATCAGCGCATAAATCGAAAACGATTTGAAGGGTTTGTCGAGTAATCTGTTCATAGTTCCCATTTATAGCCTGTTCCGTAAACGGTTTTCAGGTAGTTGGCACATCCTGCTTCGGTCAGTTTCTTTTTGAGATTTTTGACATGAGCATACACAAAATCGTGGTTATCGAACATATCGGCAATATCTCCGGAAAGATGCTCTGCCAATGCATTTTTCGAAATCACCTTGTTCTTATTTCCAAGAAAGAGCAGGAGCAGGTCCAATTCTTTTTTGGTCAGCGGAATGGGATTGCTTCCTACCGTTGCCGTTTTTGAAAGCAGGTCGACAGTCAACTCTTCAAAGGTGATGATATTCGAATTATCGAATTGTTTTCGCCGGATCACAGAATAGATACGTGCTGTGAGTTCGGAAAGATGAAAAGGTTTTGCCAGGTAATCATCCGCACCGATCTGCAATCCTTTGATTTTATCTTCGAGTGCATTTTTGGCAGAAATGATAATTACGCCGTCCATGCGTTTCTCTGCCTTCAGCAATTCCAGTAGTTGCAAACCGTCCCCAAAGGGAAGCATCAGGTCGAGGAGAATGCAGTCATAGGTATAGGAAGCAATTTTGTCGCTTGCCTGGTTGAAATCCGCTGCAATCTCGCACAGGTAATCCTGACCGCACAGGTAATCTGCCATATCCCGGGCCAGTTCAGCCTCATCTTCAATGATTAATATCTTCACCGGCCAAATATACGACACCAATTCTGAAGAAAATCTGAAATCTGCCGAAAACAAAAAAGGGTGTTGGGGAGCATTGGTATTTGCCGGCTTTTTTCTAAATTGGAAAAGCATTATTTACACGAAACACAACTTCATTGAAACGATCCATTTTAAGTTTGAATATCCTCGACAGTTTGCTGGAAGGTTTCCAGGTGATCGGATACGACTGGAAATACCTGTATGTGAATACCACTGTAGCAACCCAGGGACAAAGCACTACGGAACGACTGATCGGTAAAACCATGATGGAATGTTATCCCGGAATTGAGCACACAGATATGTTCGGTCAGCTCAAAGCGTGTATGGAACAACGCAAAGTGCTTCAATTCGAGAATGAATTCACGTACAATGACGGGAGCAAGAGTTGGTTTGAACTACGCATAGAGCCCGTTCCGGAGGGAATTTTCATCTTGTCGACCAATATTACGCACCGTAAACATGCAGAAGAAGAATTACTCCGGTTAAAAGACAGCCTGGAAAAAAAGGTACAGCAACGAACAGCAGAACTGGAAAAACTGAATAACGAAAAAGATGTGATTTTGAAAGAAATGCATCACCGGGTCAAAAATAACCTGCAGATCATTTCCAGCCTTATTCGTTTACAGATCGAAGAAGGAGACAATGATTTCAACCGGGTGCTCGACAAAACGCAGTCGCGGATTGAAACCATTGCGAGTATCCACGAATCGCTCTACAAACATAAAGACCTCGCATTGATTAATGTAGCAGGTTATTGGAAGAAATTGTTCAACGATTGTTTGAATTCGCTGGTGAGTGAACCCTCCAATTTCCAGTTGAACCTGGATTTGGATTACATCGAATTCCCGGTCGACAAAATGATCCCGCTTGGCCTGTTGATTAACGAGTTGATTACCAATTCGATTCTGCACGGATTTAAAGGGCGAAACCACGGGGTGATCAACCTTTCAATGAGTTTGATCGACGGAAAATACCTGCTGAAATACACAGACGACGGTTCCGGATTTGGAGAATCGGTTGAAGATGATCCGGAAGATCAGCATTTCGGCCACTTTCTCATCGACGGCTTTGCAGACCAGCTAAACGGTACGATTAAAAAGGTTGATAGCGAGTTCGGAGTCCACTTTGAGCTGGAGTTTGAATAATGATGAGTGTCTAAATTTCGTTAGTGCGAAGCGTATCGGGAACGACTTGAAACAGGAATTTAAAATGGAGAATTGAAAAGTTAAGGAGGTTGTGTTTTCGGAGTTAGTGAAATCCTTCGAGGGCTAATTTCAGTTGATGAATGTCTTGTCGGAGTTGCATCTCTTCGCTTTTCAGCAATTGCAGTTCGGATAGAGATGGAATGTGTTTTTTCGTCAGGATAAACGTGATTTTCCGTTTCATGGCAGAAGTAAATTTTCCGACCGTACCATAAAGCAGATAAGCTGGGAGACTGTACCCTAATAGAATGATTGCATTCAGATCCGCAATTGAACCAATAATTTGATCGATGTGTTTCATGTTTAAAGACTTTTGAATAATCTCATTGAGGTAAAACCAGTTGAATGATATCAAACCGATACAGATAATCAGACGAACTCCAAACAGGATACGTTTTTCTTTTCGGGTAATTTGCCGCTTAATAACTTCCAGTTCGGCTATTCGTAAAACAAGTGTTTTTAATCGGTTTTGTTTACGTTCCAATACAATCCGGATGCGTTCTTCTTCCGAGTTGTTTTTTGTCATTTTCGAACCACTCTTCTTTTTGTCGCCCTCCGGGAGAAAAATCCCAAATGTCAGAATGGTGAAAACAATATACAGAATTACCAGAGCAATGAGAATTGGATAGAGAAGAAGCGGAACGCGAGATTCTTTTTGATTAGCAGACATGTACTTGTGAATAGTGTTAATTTGTACTAAACTAAAAAAATAATCTAAAAGAAGGTCATGATGTGACGTTTCAAAAGGTACACATTTCCCCATGGAGTAAAGGGGAGCTCGAACATTGTTCCGATTCGGTTATAGCTTCCGAACCGGCTGCAATGAACGTTTTTCAACTTCAGGCGTAAATAGTTTTTGTACGAAAATGGAAATCGGATAGTCAAAGGATTGAAATAAGTCTATTTTTGGATGGCTGATTCTATATGTATACAGCAAATAAATGTAAGATTCACACGTTTCCGTTTATGGATAATTGGAAACCGGAGCATCTTAAACCCATTAAACCGCGCCATGTTGAAGCTTTTACAGGCTGTTTGTTTTCTCTTTGTATTTTCTGCCGGAGCACAGCAGGCATACACCGAACTCAAAAACGAGAAAGAATTTCATTTTCTCGCCGGGAAGCCATTGAATAGTAATCTGGGGTCAGTCGAATCTATCAAAGTGGTCTATGACCTGGAGAAAGGAAACTGCTATTTTATCAACAGCAAGCGCTACAAATTTCATTACGAGTTTTGCTCGGTCTACCTGATGGATCAGACATCGCTGGAGCGTTTCAACCGGATCAATTACGGAACAACTCCGGAGCGCACCTACCTGCTCGGGAATATCAACTACGACCAGGCAGCTGATTTGTATTTCATGGATTTGTCGGTTTTTGACAAGATGCCAGAAGAATCGATCATCCGCTTGTACAAACAGGTGAAGGGAAAAGCCTACTTTGGAAACAAACTGCGATTCCTGCTCAATACCGAACGGCTTTTAGGGCTGGAAACAGCGTTGAAAAAGGCTATTTCGGTGCTCAAGCCTTCAGAATTGTATGAAAACAAAACCTTTCAGTGTGTTTCTCCGGGAAAATGCACCGGCAGGCTGCGGTTTGAACCGAACCTGGATTCACTCAGGGATCAAACACCATTTCAGCCCGAAGATATTCTGGTTACAAAAGGAACCCCGAAATACGTTCCGAACGTGGCTGCCATTCTCCTGGAGGAATTTCAAACACCACTGAGTCATTTGTCCGTATTGGGCGTGAACCGGAAAATTCCGATTGCAGTAGACAAAAAGCTTCTTCGAGATACCGCTTTCACGAAACTTAACGGGCAGTGGGTGACGATTGAACTCACGGAAACCAGGGTGTGGTACAAACTTTCAGACCCGAAATTCCGGAATTCCGACAATCAGAAATTACAATCGTTAAAGGCAGATACCAGTTGCCGGGAGTTGGTGGCGCTGGCCGATTTCGGAAAATTCGGTCCGCATGCACTCGGAAACAAGGCTTCCAATTTTGGATTGATGAGTAAGGTACAGGAAGTTGGTCGGTTTAAAGCGCCGGAGGCAGCATTTGCCATCCCGTTTTATTTCTACGTCAAACATGCTGCCACAGCGCGTATTCGAACGTTGACGGCGCAGTTGGAACACTACAAAACCATTCCGGACGACAGCCTGCGGAACCTGCTGAATACCCTGCGCTCAGAAATCCGTCAATTAACACTTGATCCGCAACTGATCCGGGAAATAAAAGAACGCCTGGTACAAAGCGGGTTCACTACATTCCGTTTCCGCTCTTCGACCAATGCAGAAGATGCTTCCGGTTTTTCCGGGGCGGGATTGTATGAGTCCAAAACGGTGGATTTATCAGATCCCGGAAAAACCATTGAAAAAGCCATGTTGAAAGTGTGGGCAAGTTTGTGGTCGTACGAAGCATTCATGGAACGGCGTTTCTTCCATTTATCCGATGAGCACCTTGCCATGGGAATCCTGGTGCACCGCTCTTTTCCGCAGGAAGAAGCAAACGGCGTTTTGATTACCAAAAACATCTACCGGGAAGGATATGGCGGTATGACGATCAACGTACAAATCGGAGATGTTTCGGTGGTAGATCCGCCGGAAGGAGTGAGTTGCGACCAATTGGTCATTGTACATGAACTGGAAGAATCCGGTTTTAACCGAACGGTAGAATACATCCGCAATTCCAGTTTGACACAAGGAACGGTGCTCAGTGAAGACGAAGTAAAACGCCTGGAGTTTGCAGTCAATGCAATCGTCGATTATTTTTGGGATAAAGGCATGCGGAACAAAAAACTGTTTTCATTTGACCTGGTGTTGGATATTGAATTCAAATTCCAGGGCGAAAACCGGGAGTTGTATATCAAGCAGGTACGGTATTTTAATGAGTAATTCGGTGCTTACTATTTGAAACAAATCACTTACCTTCACTTCCTGAAAACACATTGACAATCATGAGACCACCGGAATCCATTTCTTTCAAATATCCCTGGAGAAGCTATCAGCAGCGAGTATTGGATGAGTTGGATCATCACCTGTCAGATAAACACCTTCATGTCATTGCACCGCCCGGTTCGGGTAAAACGGTTTTGGGTTTGGAAGTTGCTTTGAGGTTGAACAAACCGGTTTTGATTCTGACACCAACGATAACCATCCGTAATCAATGGATTCATCGTTTTTGTGAATGCTTTTTGCAAACAGATCTAAAGCCCGATTGGATTTCGAATGATGTCCGGAATCCCAAATGGATGACTGTGGTTACTTACCAGGGATTGCATGCTGCCTGTAATGATCTGTTGATTGAAGAAGAAGACGGATCAGAGGAAGAAGAAGCTCCGGAAACACGGAAACCGAAAGTAACACATCCAAACCTGGAAGCAATCGTAAACGGGTTAAAATCTCAGGATGTACAGACAATTGTGGTGGATGAAGCACACCATTTGAAAAATGAATGGTGGCACACTCTGAATAAAGTAAAGAAGGCACTTGATCCTATTGTTGTAGGATTAACTGCAACTCCACCATACGATGCAACGGGTGCTGAATGGCAGCGCTACACGGATTTGAATGGCCCGGTTGATGCTGAGATTTCCGTACCGGAATTGATTCAGGAAGGAGATTTGTGTCCGCACCAGGACTATGTGTTTTTTTGTCTTCCGACAGAACAGGAAAGCAACGTGATTTCGGAATTTAAAGGGAACGTTTCTGCTCTATTCCAGGAAATCAGGCAGGATGTTGTTTTAGCGCGCGCGATTGAAAATCATCCGATCTGGAAAGATCCGCTGCAGGAAATCAACTGGATTTACGAAAACCTGGCTTATTATTCTGCTTGTTTGATTTTTCTTCATGACAGGGGAATCCGGATTTCAGAAAATCATTTGGCGGTCATCGGAGATCGTAAACCAGAGATTCCGGAATTAGATACCAAATGGATGGAAACGCTTCTTGAATTCTATTTGTATGCGGATCCGGAACACTTCCCGGAATTTGAAGACCACCGGGCTAAACTGGAAGCTAAATTGCGGCGGACAGGAATCATTGAGCGAAAACAGATTCATTTTTCGCAAAATGATCGGTTGACAAAAACACTGACTTCCAGTATCAGCAAACTGGATGGAATCCGGGAAATTGTTGATTTCGAATACGCACAGATGGGAAGTGAACTGAGAATGGTGATCTTATCGGATTACATTCGAAAAGAATTCCTCGTAGATACCGAATCAAACACACTGGAATTAAATAAAATAGGCGTGTTATCTGTTTTTGAAAAACTCCGCAGGGAAAAATCAGATCAGCGCAGGATCGGAGTGCTGACAGGATCGGTCGTGATTATCCCGCGTGAAGCATATACTGCAATGGAAGAGGAAGCCCGGAAAATGGGCGTGAATACGATCACGATGTCTGAACTTCCATTTGACAAAAACTATGTACTCATTCGGCAGAGCGATCAGTTAAAACATGTCATTGTGCATTTGGTCACAACCGTTTTTCAGCAAGGAGGTATTGAAATTCTGATCGGGACGAAATCACTGCTTGGAGAAGGCTGGGACGCTCCTGCAATCAATTCACTCATTCTGGCAACAGTCGTAGGATCATTTGTCTTGTCGAATCAAATGCGTGGAAGAGCCATCCGGATTGAAAGAGGTAATGATCACAAAGTTGGGAATATCTGGCATTTGGCCTGTATTGATATTGATTCCAAAAGCGGCGGCCCCGATATGGAAATGCTTCGAAGACGATTCAGAAGTTTTGTTGGAATTTCTTTTAACGAAGGAGAAGGAATCGAAAATGGAGTAGATCGCCTGGATGTAGCTGACGGTATTGGTAAAAAAGAATCACTTTTGGATAAGAACAAAAGGACGTTTTACCACGCTAAAGACCGGAACGGATTAAAACAACGCTGGAATCTGGCGCTGGAAAAGGGAACAACACTCGTAGAGGAAATAAAAATTCCGTTTCAGGAAGAGCGAACGTATAGTAGTGCAAAACACCTGTACATTTCCAAAACAATTAAAAATCTGGTTATATCATCGATTTCAGCCCTGGGAATATACCTGGTTTTCGCGTTTGAAATAGTCGGACGAAACGCAAGACACATTCGGTCCTTGACACAACTTAATAATGTATTGCTTTTGGTATTTATTGGGTTTGTTCTCTTTTTTGGCAGAAGAACCTTCCTCGCTCTGAAAGTTTATTTTCAGTACCGGGATATTTCGAAGGATTTGGAGCAGATAGGTGAGGCGTTGTTGAGTTCTTTGTATGAAATGAAAGTCATCAGTTCAGATTTGTCACGTTTGAAAGTAGTGGCATCGGCCAATCAGTCGGGAACAATTTATTGTCATCTGGAAGGCGGTACGAGTTATGAAAAATCCGTTTTTATCCAGTCATTGCAAGAGATTTGTGAGCCGATTAAGAACCCGAGATATGTGATCATTCGAAAGAACCAATTCCTGAAATGGGTGAAACAAAAAGACTATCATGCAGTTCCTGAAATTCTCGGAAAGAACAAGATTTCTGCTGCATTTTTTGAAGAACAATGGGAAAGACGGGTAGGAAATTGTGAAATGGTTTTTACCCGGACTATTGAAGGCCGGAAATTATTGTTGAAATCCAGGGTAAAGTCACTTGCTGCGCAATTGGATGACAAACATGCTGAAAGAATCAGTATCTGGAAGTAAAATGATTCATAATCAGTCGAAATCAAACAATGAAAGTGAAAAATATCCCCGTTCCCAAAGAACAAATCAAGGCTTTGAAAGAAGGAGCCGTGACGTTTTATGCCAAATGTATTTCTCCAGCGTATTCTCCGGAGGAACAAGATCGCATTTCCGGAAAGTATGTGTTAGTAGTGTTGGCAGCGGGAGCGCTTCTGGTTACGATGATCCGCATCTGTCAACTGAATGCCACACCTTTTGTACTTGGTTTTTTGGGGTTGGTCGTTTTTTCGTACCAAATCATGAACTCCAAACTAACCCAATTTGACGTAATAGGAAAAGCTTCTTTCGATGATTCTGCACTGGTCATTGTCACTCCGGATTACTTTGAATTAAAGAGAATGGCCTACCAGGAGATCGGGGAAATTAAAAGTAAGAGCGGAAATCCTGATTCGGTATTTGCGGGCAAAGGCCAGGAACGGCAGTACCAATCGCTGCACGTGACTTTTTACCTGAAAGATGAAACAACCTATACCATTGAACTATCAACGGAACTGGCACGGATCAGGAAGAATGAGCAGGTTGTAATCTCCAATGAAGAAATCTGCCTGGAAGATTTGCTGAGAATGGTGTATGAAGAATACCGTGTTGTTGACGAAGCGTATTATCGGCAGAGGAAACGTAGTTTTTGTTAGTGTTTTTTCAATCTGTGTGATTCGCGGGAAACCTAAAAAATCAAAATAATCCGGTAAAACAAAAAACCTTTCAATAAGTTGGTTGAAAGGTTTTTAGGACTCTGAAAAAATCGTGCTACAAAAAATATCAGGTCGGTTGATTTGAATTTAAATTAAGTTGTAATAGAAGTAGTTGTTGCATTAATTAGTTACTCTTGTGACTTGGTTTCAGTTTTATAAGGTTTAAATCATCATTGTTGATTACAAAGTTGGGATAAAACCGACACATGGGTGTGGTCATAAATGACTGAATTCAAAAACAGGTATTTTTACCCGGTTTTCTCCACCGCTTCTTGACGGGTATAATCTAAAATGCATACCTTGCATTATCTAATTGCAATTTTACGGGA
Source organism: Fluviicola sp. (assembly GCF_039596355.1). Taxonomy (GTDB): domain Bacteria; phylum Bacteroidota; class Bacteroidia; order Flavobacteriales_D; family Crocinitomicaceae; genus Fluviicola. The sequence continues at coordinate 572,861 of NZ_JBCNJW010000001.1, forward strand.
ATGGAAAATGTACAGCTAACGGTTCGAAGTAAGGTCAATGCGCCGGTTGATAAAGTGTGGGATTATTGGAATGCGCCGGAGCACATTACCCAGTGGAACAGCGCTTCTCCGGATTGGCATACGCCGAAATCGGAGAACGATTTACAGGTGGGAGGAAGATTCACGGCACGCATGGAAGCGAAAGACGGCAGTTTTGGCTTCGATTTCGGAGGTGTTTACGATGAGGTCGTGCACCACGAATTGATCGCTTACACGATGGATGACGGACGAAAAACACGCATTTCGTTTATCACTGACGGAAACGTAACTGAAGTGGTTGAAACTTTTGATGCGGAAGGGCAGAACCCGGTTGAAATGCAGCAGGCTGGCTGGCAGGCGATTTTGGATAATTTCAAGCGCTACACGGAAGCTCATTAAAGAAGTAAAAAGTTCAAGGTAAAAAGAGTTCAAAGGTTATTCAAGTGAATTCTTTTTACCTTTTTTAGTCTGATCAAACGAATACGTTCCCCTCCTAAAATGATAACAGCAACTAAATCTATGCATTGGATCACCAAATCAATAGGGATCTTACCTGCTTTTATATTTATTCTGATCGCTTCCTGTAACGGGAAATCTTCCGAACAACAGGAACAGAAAACCGTAAGTTCTTCTATTCTGCAGGAAGAATTGCACGAATATGAGTCGATGATTCCGGAATCGATCAAAAAAGAGAGTTTGATGATCTGGAGAACAGGAAGTATTCAATGGTCTTCAGATGCCACGGTGTTGGTTTTTCCTAAAAAGCATCCGCTTCGCAATGGAAATTGTTTTTACATCCAGTTCAACTACGGTCCGTTTTATGCGCGTTCGGGCGAGGCAATAATGAAAATCTATAGCCTGGATATAAAAACGAATTTGAACGCCTTTTATAAACCTGGTGTAAAACCACAAGCAGTAGATTATGTCGTTCATAAAGGTGAAGGATATTGCGCTAATCAGTACTTTATTAAAGCAGTTGCAAGTGATTCGATGTATTTGATTAACACTGATTCCATTCTTGCAAAAAAGACGATCCATCTTTTCCGGCAAATTAGTGCTCAGGAACATTTTCAAACGTATGCTTTGTCTCCGGCTTGCTTTCAAAATAATAAGATATCTGCCGAACAGGAACAATTGTATACCGAAGGCAAAAACAAAGAAGCCGTTTCATACCAATTGCCTTATGTTAAACCTGATTTTCGAACCAGGTAGTTTGGCCAAAAATCGAAATCCCCGGTCATAGAGTTCGCCGAGGCGGAAAATGACCGGGGATTTGTTTTATGCGTCTGGTTTACTTTTTAACGAACCATTAAATAGTGTTATTCTTCGCTGTTTTTCAGCTTCATCAACAAGGTATACGCACCCTTTATGACGATGTTTTTTGCCGGTAGTTGCGACTTAAGTTCCGTAAAACCTTCGTTTGAACTTCCGATTGTGACAGGTGTCATGCGGTAAGACCCGTTTTTTTCTTCTACAAAAACATAATCTTTTCCTTCCCATTTAACCAGCGCTTCATCCGGAACACAAGCTACTTTGGCATTGTTCAGTTCAATTTCCGCGTTGATAAATGTTCCCGGGAGCAGTTCGGAGGTGCTTTTCGAAAGTCGTGCGTGAACCTGCGTACTTCGGTTGGTGTCGATATTCGGAGAGATCAGCTCCACTCTTGCCAGGAATACTTTGTCCGGATCGGTGTTGGTTGTCAGTTTCACTGACTGACCGATTTGCATACGGGTGGCATCGTTTTCGAATACGGTGAGATTTACGCACACATCCGACGGATTGATGAGTTCGAAGATTACATCCGACGGGTTGATGTACTTTCCGATGTTGGCATTCACTTTGACCACATACCCTGAAATAGGGGAATGAATCGAAATACTTCTCGAAATAGAATTCTCGTTCAGTTTTTCCGGAACCAGCCCGATTAATCTCAGTTGTTCGGCAAGTGAACGAACCAGGATTCGCTGGTTGTCGTATTCTCCCTGGACCTGCTGCAAGGTTTTGTCGCTTGCCACTTTCGTTTCGTTCAGTCCTTTCTGACGTTTGTAGTCTGCTTCAAGGTACTGTAATTTGTTTTTAGCAGTCAGGTAATCCTGTTGCAACTGAATGTAGCGTTGGTCTTCCAGGATAGCGAGTACGGCTCCTTTCGCCACTTTCGTTCCGGGAATCAACGTTGTTTTTTTCAGGTAACCTCCAAGCGGAGCACTGATCGAAACCTGGTTCTCCGGGTGTACATCGATGACTCCGTTTACCTGCAGAGACAAATGCATTTCCCTGTTTTCGACCTTTCCGGACTGGATGCCTGCATGCTGAATCTGTTTGTCCGTAAGCGTTACTTCGCTGGAAGCAAGAGCCGTTTGTGCTTTCTCTTTACTTCCGGATGTTGTTTCTTCTTGGCTTCCGCAAGCCTGGAGAAGCAACAGAATGAATCCGTATGAGATGATTTTTTTCATGATGAATGTCTTAATTTATGGTTGAGTGCTGCTGATCTTTTCAATTTCGAAAGCAGCTTCATTGAATTGTTGAATGGTGAAGTAATAATCTCCTTTGATCTGCATAGCCTGGTTCACGAGAACCACCCAATCGATGTAACCGATTTCCCCGGCATGTAGTTTTTCCGAAGCTGTCCGGATCATCGTATTGGCATTGGGAATCATCGTTTGATCGAACGACTGCACGAGCTGGTTGTTGCGCTGATAAATACGTAGTGCGTTCGTCAATGCCACGTTGAGTTCCTGGTTCAGGGCATCCAGTTCCTGTTGTTTTTGGAGAATCAGGAAACGTGACGCCCGGATGCGGGATTTCTGTGCTCCGAAAAACAAGGGAATTCCCACTCCGACGTTGAACGAAGCAAACCGTTTGGCACTGCTGAAATAGAGGTTCTTTTCATCCGCATACGGAGTTTGCCAACCCATAATGGTTGAGCTGTTCAGTCCGGCACTCAAAGAGGGGAGCAACCTGCTTTTTTCGAGCTGAAGCTGTTGTTTGGAGAGAAGTACTTCCTGTTCGCGCAATTGCCTGCCGAAATTCTGTTTCAGCGAAGTACTGTCGGGAAGAACCGGAAGCAGGTATTGCAGTTGTTTGGAATCCGGGGTGTAGCGGATTCCGGTGTTTAAAACCATATTGAATCGATCTGAGAGGAAAGCATACTGCGTTTCAAGCTGGTTGAGCTGGTTGGAAATTTGCATCCGCTGATTATCGGCCGTAGCCATTTCCAACACGTCGATATCACCGCTGTCAAAACGCTGTTTCACCTTTTGCTGAAATGCAGCAAACATGCTGTCCGCATTTTGCAACAATTTCCGCTGTTCATCCAGGATCAACAGCTGGTAAAAGAGTTGTTTGACTGTTTGGGTAATTTCCAGTGTTTTCTGTGAAAAACCGATCTCACTGATTTTGATCCCGGTTTGAACCAGGCGTTCCTGGTTGCGGTAAACGGTTGGAAACTGGATCGTTTGAGAAATCGAGAATTTGTTGTCGAGTCGGAGGCTGTTGAAGCGTCCGTACTCAAATCCGGCGTTCGTTTGCTCAATATCCAGCCCGCTTTTTTTCAAGGCACGGGAATAATCAACCTGGGTTTGAACCGCGTGGATGGATTTGTTGTTTTTCAGCGCTGTATCGATTGCCTGCGGCAGTCCGATCGGTTGTTGTGCCGATGCCTGGAAACCCCAAAAACCGATTACCAGGATGGTTGCGGCTTTCATTCCGGAAGGAGAACGGAAGTAGCTTTTTCCTTTTTCGGAGAGAATATACAGCACCGGAAGCACAAACAAGGTGAGGAATGTGGAAATGATCAATCCGCCGATCACGACCGTTGCCAATGGTTTTTGAACCTCACCGCCGGCTCCCGTACTGATAGCCATCGGGATGAAACCCAGCGAAGGAACCAGTGCAGTCATCAAAACCGCGCGGAGTTTGGATTTGGTGGCGTGGATCACGATGCGTTTTACATCTTTCCAGCCTTCTTTTTTCAGGCGGTTGAATTCTGTCACGAGCAAAATTCCGTTTAATACCGCAATTCCGAACAACGCAATGAACCCGACACCCGCAGAAATACTGAAAGGCAAATCCCGGATCCACAGCGCAATGATTCCCCCGATAGCCGAAAGCGGAATAGCTGTATAAATCAGTAATCCCTGCTTCACAGAGCTGAATGCAAAGTACAGGAGCAGGAAGATCAGCAACAAGGCAATCGGAACCACGATGGAGAGCCGCTCTTTGGCAGCCGTCATGTTTTCAAAAGAACCACCATATACCATGCGGTATTCGCGTGATAGTTTGAGCTGTTTCCCGACCTTGTCCTGGAGTTCTTTTACAATTGACTGAACGTCCCGTCCGCTGACGTTGAACCCGACAATGATACGGCGTTTGGTATTTTCACGCTGAATTTGGTTTACTCCTTCAATTTCCTCGATGGAAGCGACATAACTCAGCGGGATTTGAACGCCTTGTGCGGTTTGAATCATCAGGTTGCGGATGTCCGTGATGTTTTTGCGCTGTTCATTTTCGAGACGTACCACCATATCGAACCGTTTCTCACCTTCGTAAACCTGCCCGGCAGCCTGACCTGCAAATGCGGTATTGACCACGCGGTTTACATCTCCGACATTCAAGCCGTACTTCGCCATTTCCCGGCGTTTGTATTGAATGACAACCTGTGGCATTCCGGTCATTTTTTCTTCGTAAATATTGATTGCACCTTTCACCGTTCCGATAATTCCAGCCAGCTGGCTCGCATAGCGGGTCAGTGTGTCGAGGTTTTCCCCGTAGATTTTACAAACGACATCCTGGCGTGCGCCGGTCATCAACTCGTTGAAACGCATCTGTACCGGGAACTGAAATCCAACCGTGATTCCCGGAATTTCCTCCAGTTCTTTGGTCATTTTTTCGCTCAGTTCCGGGAATGATTTAGCGGAAGTCCATTCTTTCTTGTCTTTGAGAATGACCATCATATCGCCGGCCTCAAAAGGCATCGGATCCGTAGGAACTTCGGCACTTCCGATTTTGGTCACGATTTTGGTCACCTCCGGAAAGCGTTCCAGTAAGATCTTGGATGCCTGCTGAGTTGCCTGGATCGTATTATTGAGGTTGCTTCCGGTTAATAAACGCGTTTCGACCGCAAAATCACCTTCTTCCAGCTGTGGAATAAATTCTCCTCCCATGTGGAGCAAGAGGTAAATCGCGAATCCGAAAATGAGCAACGTTGCTCCCAGAATAGCTTTCGGGAAGTTCAGTAAGCGGTTGAGTCCCGGCTGATATTTGCGCTCCAGCCAGATCATCAAACGGTCTGTCATGGTTTTCTTATGCGAAATTTCCTTTTTCAGACAGAGTGCTGACATCATCGGAACGTAGGTAATGGAAAGCAGGAATGCGCCGAGAATAGCAAATGCAATGGTCAGAGCCATCGGTTTGAACATTTTCCCTTCGATCCCTTCCAACGATAAGATCGGAAGGTATACGATCAGGATGATAATCTGGCTGAAAACCGCTGATTTGATCATCGATCCGGTTGATTTCGATACTTCTGCATCCATTTGTTTCTGGTCGATTCGTGCAATTTGCTTGAACTGCTTCGAGTGCGAAAAACGGTGCAGGATCACTTCAATCACAATTACGGAACCGTCTACGATCAACCCGAAATCGATTGCTCCCAGTGACATCAGGTTTCCACCGACTCCGAAGAGGTTCATCAAAATAATGGCGAAAAGCATCGAGAGCGGAATCACGGACGAAACGATCAACCCGGCACGGATATTTCCAAGGAAAAACACCAGGACGAAGATTACGATCAAAGCTCCTTCCATCAGGTTGGTTTCCACTGTTTCAATAGCATTGTTGACCATTTTGGTGCGGTCGAGGAACGGTTCGATAACGACGCCTTCCGGAAGCATTTTCTGGATTTCTTCAATGCGTTCCTTCACACGTTTCACCACATCGGAAGAGTTTTCTCCCTTGAGCATCATGACAACCGCCCCGGCAACTTCTCCCTTGGTGTTGAAGGTCATGGCTCCGTAGCGGATTGCCGAACCGAAGCGCACATTCGCTACATCTTTAAGCAGAAGCGGCGTTCCATCCGGAAGGTTTTTCAGTACAATCTGTTGAATGTCCGGAATGCTTGTGGTCAAACCTTCACTGCGGATGTACAAAACAGTCGGTCCTTTTTCAATGTAGGCACCTCCGGTGTTTTCGTTGTTTTTTTCAAGTGCACCGAACACGTCGGTAATAGTGAGTCCGTAAGCTTTCAGTTGTTCCTGCTTAATGGCGATCTCATATTGTTTGAGTTTCCCACCGAAGCTTGAAACTTCTGCTACTCCGGGAGTTCCGAGCAATTGTCTCCGAACGATCCAATCCTGGATAGTGCGCAGTTCCATTGGCCCATATTGTTGTTCGTAGCCTTCTTTCGGACGAACAACATACTGGTAAATTTCTCCCAGTCCGGTGGAAAGCGGAGCCAGTTCCGGAGAACCGATTCCTGCCGGAAGTTCCTGCTTGACTTTTTGAAGTTGTTCACCGATTTGCTGCCGGGCAAGGTGGATATCGGTCTCGTCGGTGAAAACGAGCGTCACGAGTGACAACCCGAAACGGGAGAAACTCCGTACCTGCTTCAATCCAGGGATATTACTGCAAGACTGTTCGATCGGGAATGTAATTAAGCGCTCAATGTCCGTTGCACCCAGTGAAGGGGAAACGGTCAGAACTTGTACCTGATTGTCCGTGATGTCAGGTAAGGCATCAATGGGTAGTTTGGTCACCTGGTAAGAACCCCAGAAAAGAAGTGCTACTACAAACAGACCAACTACAAACTTATTCCTCACGGAAAAGTCGATAATTTTTTGAAGCATAATTTAAATGATAAAAAAATGAACAATTGGTTCGCAGTCTGGCGAACACATCCATCAGTTACAATCAATTATGCTAAGCAGGGAGGTCTGAATAATTCAGCCAGGGCCGGATCTTTCAACCGGTTGTTTTTGAAGATAATGTGCAGGTAGGAGTCGAATACTTCCATGTTTTCCTTATCGAGGATAGAAGGCTTCGGGATTGATGCAATTTGAAAGGAAAAATGACTGCTGACTTTTTTAAATGGCAACTGCATGTCCCGGTCCTGATCGTTATCATTCAGGTCGTTTCCGAGGTAATGCATGGAGAGAAACTCAAAAATTCCGATGTTGTGATTGAGCGTACGGTGCTCTGAGAAATGAGTCATCAGTTCCGGAAGTTTAAACAATTCTCCCAGTGAACCGTTGAACATAAAAATGGGCAAGAGTATGTAAATAAACGCCTTTCTCACAGTACAAATTTAAAAAAAGGAATCGGGAATTCCCCCTTTTGGGAAAATTTGGGAGGAGAAGTTGATTTCCGTTGGAGGTATTGAGAACCAATGCCGGATGACATTTTATCCGAATGTGGGTCAGGTTCGGGGTTTCTTATTACATTTACCAAAAGTTCTTTTAACATCAATTATCCGGAAAGGGTTCCCGATTAGTCGGGATTAAAAGGGGAATCGTGTGAGAATCACGAACTGTCGCGCAACTGTAATTCCGATGCAGCATCGGAAAAGTCAGGCTACCTGCCATTTCTGCTTCGTTTGTCTGATGACCGGCGAAATTGACCGGGCTTTCGCGATCTGAAGCTGATGTCGAGATGTTTTTCTTTTCCAGGATTAAACGGAGAAGTGCATCCTCGTATCGTTTTTCGAAATCCCTTAAGAACTCAAACTGAAAGTTAAGAAGTATGAGTGACCATGAACAAGTAGTTTGTCCGCGCTGCACTGCCGATTTTACGTGCAAGTCAGGTTCCATTTCACTTTGCCAGTGTACAGCTGTGGTATTGTCCGTTGAAGAAAGTCAATACATCAGCGAACATTACAGTGATTGTTTGTGCGCAGGCTGTATGCTGGAAATGAAGAAAGAATACAACGCCAAACTGCTGGAGAAACGATTCTCAGGTATTTCGACACTTTTTAAGAAGAATTGATCCGATAGAATTGAAAATTGAAAAGTCACTTCGACTCAGTTCGAAGAACTCACCGCAGGTCGCTCAGTTTTCTTTTCAATGCAACTTGATAAAAAATAAACAATGACCATAGAAGAACGCATTCAGCAGTCCGAAACACGCATCTTTAAAGCTGTTTTCCCCAACACCACCAACCATTACGACACGCTCTTCGGAGGTACGGCTATGCAGTTGATGGATGAAGTGGCCTTCATTGCCGCAACCCGTTTCAGCCGCCAGCGCATGGTAACGGTGAGCAGTGACAAAATTGATTTCAAGAGACCAATTCCGGCAGGAACGATTGTGGAGCTGATCGGAAAAGTGACCTATCTGGGAAGTACGAGCCTGAAGATCCGCGTGGAGATTTTTGTAGAGCAGATGTATTCTGATTCACGGGAAAAAGCCGTTTCCGGAGAGTTCACCTTCGTGGCAATTGATGAAAATAAACAACCCGTAAAGATTCTGCGTTAAGCAATCCAATTTCTTGCTATCTTCCTTCCATGCACGAAGAAAATCATTACATCAACCGGATCGGCTGGCTGCGGGCAGCTGTTTTGGGAGCAAATGACGGAATTCTTTCCACAACCAGTTTGGTGATTGGTGTGGCGGCTGCGAGTACGGGAAGAGAACCGGTCATTCTTTCTGCTTTGGCAGGACTGGTTGCCGGTGCGCTTTCAATGGCTGCAGGAGAATACGTTTCCGTGAGTTCCCAATCAGATATTGAGCATGCTGACTTGCACCGCGAACGGAAAGCATTGACTGAAACCCCTGAGGAAGAGTTGATAGAGTTGGCAGACATTTATGAAAAACGCGGATTGAGTAAAGAGCTGGCCATGAAAGTGGCCGAAGAACTGACGCGTCACAATGCGCTGGATGCACACGCAAGAGATGAATTGGGAATCAATGAGATTACGCAGCCCAGACCTTTTCAGGCGGCAGTTTCGTCCGGATTGTCCTTTCTGGCCGGCGGAATCCTTCCGTTGTGTGTGGCTTTTTGGGCACCGGTCAGAGACATGATCTACTTCCAGTATGGATTTGCCATTATTTTCCTGGCCATTTTGGGTGCTATTTCTGCCAGATCGGGTGGCGTTTCCCCCTGGAAACCTGTTATGCGTCTCTGCTTGTGGGGAACTGCCGCTATGTGCGTAACAGCCGGAATCGGTTACCTGTTCGGCGTCAATGCCGGATGATGTTCTGAAAAAATGAAGTGCTTAATCCAGGCATATTTTCTAATTTTCCGATGAGAAAGCAGTGAAGATGAAGTTAGGCGTTTGGCTGATAGTATATGGTTTGGCAATTGGTTTGTTTTTTTCGTGTAGCGGCAAAAATGGGGCAAACAGGGATTTTACGGACGAAAGTCAGGATGAACTGGTGCTGGATTCGACCTCCAATCTGCCTTTTATCTGTGTGATCGATACACCTGCCTGCACAGATTCAGCTTGTTCCGGGATGTACAGGGGAGTGGAATTTGTTTCCGATCGCTATATTGACCGCCTCAAACTGAACGGAACAGATGTAGCGCATCAATATTCCAATAAAATGTGTGAATACGTAGGAAAGAAACTCAAGCAGTTGTACCGGGACAGTTTATACAGCAAGGTGGACATGGCAAAAATCCGTGTATCGACCGAGGGTATGAATAGCGGAGAAGATTATGTCGAATACAAAGTGTACATTCCGTTCAAACGCGTTCCGAAAAGCCAGGCAATGACCGCATTTGATCACTGTGGAGGCTGGGGACACAAGCCGGAATTGGAAAAACGTAAGCGTGATCTGCTTTTCAGTCCGAATAAAATTGTGAAAAACAGACGCTTGTGGATCAGTAAACTTTATAGAACCAAAGAAGGCCTGCAGGAATACTGGATTCAGTGGCAGCATAGCGACTGGAATAAGTAGGTGTTTCCGCCGGAAGGGGAAATTTAATTTTGAATGAATCCGTATTCATGTGTTTGCATGATCAGTTATTGACTTCCAAATCGCCTTCAAAATGGTCAAAACCACCTGTTTTTGCAAAATCTAATAAACTAGTTGAAAAAGAAATATCAACGTTCTGAAATGAACAATTTAGGTAGATATAAGTCGTTGTAAATAAAGAGAATTATTGATAATTGTGTTGTCAATTATTGATTTGATTTAGGTACTAAATCCTTTTTTTTGTTCAAAGAAAAAGTGACCAATCCATTATGAAGTGCACCTTTTTCCATAAATTTAGAGTGATAGTACTACTTAAATAATCAAAACAACAAACTAAAGTTATGAGAAAAATTTACACTTTGGTCGGCTGTCTGTTTTTATTGCAACTGGCGAATAATTCGTCAGCTCAGGTAATCTTCAGTGAAGATTTCAGCACAGCGACCGGAAACACTCCTCCAACTGGTTGGACCAACAACGAGATTCTCGCCGGTGGTGGTGAGTGGGCGTTTGATAACCCGGGTGGTAGAACCGGAAATGCCCCAATTGATGAGCCTTTTGCCGTTTTCGATAGCGACTATTTAGCAACATTCGGAGAAGAAGCCGCGTTGGAATCACCAACTTTTGATGCAACGACTTACACAGGAAGCATTTTCCTGTCTTTTGACCATTATTTTTATGAAGGAGCAGGAGGCGAATATCACGTAGAAGTATTTGATGGTACTTCCTGGCAAATTCTCCTTGAAGGAACTGCTGAAACAAACAACCCGGAACACGTATTATTGGATATCAGCTCATACGTGAGCGGAGTAGCCAATGCGCAGGTACGTTTCAGATGGGTAGGAGATTACTCCTGGTACTGGATCGTAGATAACGTAACAGTGGAAAACTTTAACTGTACTGCAGCCGGAAACATCGATGTTTCCAACGAAACATTGAACTCTTTGGATGTTTCATGGAATGCGAACGCTTCTGTTGCTTCCTGGAATATCGAGTGGGGAGTACCTGGATTCACGCCTGGAACGGGAGCTGAAATCGGGTCTTACATTACAACAACACCTTCATACTCTATACCTGGATTGAGCTCTGGTACAGATTACCAGATTTACATCCAGTCTGATTGTGGTGGTGGTGATTTCTCTCCATGGGTATCTATTACCGGAAGAACAATCTGTGCAATCCTGCCTTTGCCTTGGACTGAAAACTTTGATGCAATGACAACAGTTGATTATGATTTGTTCCCGGATTGCTGGAGAAGCGAGCACGGACAATGGATGACTGACGATTCATGGTGGTCCGGATTCGATGCTTACTCAGGAACTAACTTTGCAGGAATCCATTGGAGCAGCAACGATTACCTTTGGACACCTAGCTTCCAAATGACTGCAGGCAATACTTATGAATTCTCTTTCATGTATGCAGGTGACGGAAACGAAGAGTGGAGCGGGGAGGTAGTTGTAAATTCATCTCAAATCTCAACCGGAGCAACTGCAATCGGTACACCATTCTTAACTCCTACAGACATAACAGTTGAAAACTACCAGAAAGTGGTATACTGTTTCACACCGACACAATCCGGAACGTACAGCTTCGGGGTACACGTGTCTGCTTCCAGCTGGCCTTACTTCCTTGCTTTTGACGATTTCAACCTGATTGAAAGAGGAACATCTGCAGGATCAGATGCTGCTGCTGACGTATGTCAGGCAAGCGGTTTGGTTGATTTGAATACATTGGTTGGTACAAACGATCAGTACGGAACATGGTCTTTTGATTTGAACCCGAATGCAATCCAAAACGATTCGATGTTCAACCCGGCATCTATTCCGGCAGGAACTGCAGTGGTTACTTACATCACTCAGGGATGTTTGGAAGATACAGCAGTAGCTACCATTTCTATTTACGAACCATCCAGTGCAGGAACAGACGGAAACGTGATTTCGTGTAAAAACGAACCAATGAACTTGCTGGAAGGATTGAGCGGAACAGTTGACTTAGGTGGAGACTGGTACAACTCTCAAAACCAGTTGATGTCTACCTCGCAGATTATGGCTCCAAACTTCCCTGGACAGTACAACTACAAATACATTGTAGGAAACGGAGTTTGTCCGGATGATACATCCAGTGTAGTTGTTACCGTAACGGCATGTGACTGGTTGTCTGTAGACGAAATGGCATTGGATCAGGTGAACCTGTACCCGAATCCTTCTACAGGAATCGTATTTGTTGAATCTGATTTCAGCGGAACATTCAACCTGGAAGTAATGGATATCAACGGAAGATTGGTTGAAACAGGAAACAACACAATCGTTTCCGGAACAAATACGGTGAACTTGAGTAAAGTTCAGAGAGGAACTTACTTCTTCAAATTATCAAGCGAAAGTGCTGAAAAAGTATATCGTGTAGTGATTCAATAAGAAGAATAACTCCATTTTCAAAAGCCCCGGTCACTGAGCGAAGTCGAAGTGCCGGGGCTTTTCTATTGGTGGAAAACTCTTCCTTTTTTTTCCGGATGAATATTCTACTTTTGCAGTATGAATTTTGAAAAACAACTGGCAGCACGCAGCGGAAATGTGTGTGAATTGAGTGGAGTGACCGAAAACCTACAGGTTTTTCAGGTACAACCTTCCGAAGGAAACTCAGCAGATGATTTTGTATACATCACGCAAAATCTGAAAGAACAACTGGAAGGAATCAAAGAAGTGGCTGCCAACGACTGGCGTTGTTTGAATGATGCCATGTGGAGTGAAGTTCCGGCAGTGAAAGTAATCTCATACCGCATGCTGGATGCCTTGAAAAACGAGGGCTGGCCGAATGACCTCCTCGACATGATTTACCTGGAAGATCAGGAACTTTCCTGGGCAAAAGCGGGAATGGAAGACGAAGATGCCGTGAAACACATCGATTCCAATGGGGTGTTGTTGAAAGCCGGAGATACAGTAGTTCTGATCAAAGACCTGGATGTAAAAGGATCTACCATTACTGCAAAAAGAGGAACAGCAGTGCGCAATATCCGCCTGGTTCACAACGATCCGACACTGATTGAAGGAAAAGTCGAAGGACAAACCATCTACATTCTGACGCAGTACGTGAAGAAATAATTGATATTTCGACCTAGTACGGTAAGTTCACTACAAGTCGCTCAGTATAGAATTAAAAATTGAAAAGGGAGAATTGAAAAGGCTTTGTCTCCGATCTCTAATAGCCCTGACTCCGAAAGTCTTGTCTCTCACAGTCCTGACTCTTAACTTTTCAATTCTCCCTTTTAACGTTATAAAACGTCGTGATATTCTGGTGTTTTATCAAATACGCTTTTTGCAAACGGACATAGCGGAATGATTTTAATTCCTTTTTCGCGCGCAAACTCAACAGCAGCCTGAACCATCAGATTCCCTACGCTGCGTCCCCGGAATTCGGGATTCACTTCTGTGTGGTCGATAATTATCCGGTCTTTGTTAGCCCAGGAATAGGTCATTCTTCCTGCTTCTTTATCGTCTTCCGTTGCTTTGAAAAATCCTTTCGACTCGCGGTTGAATTGTTTTATTTCTATCATAATCTATCAATTCGAAATGCAAAATTCAAAAGAGTGATATTTTGCATATAATTTTTGCATTAAAATTTGGGTTCCGGTAAAGGAACAAATCCTGTTTCGCCGGCTATTTTCGGGAAGGTTTGATTGATCCAAGCTTCTTTTGCCTCCTCGATGCGTTCTTTCCGGGATGAAACAAAATTCCAGAAAATGAAACGTTCCTCCGGGAAAGCTTCTCCGCCGAAAATATATACGGTACTGTTTTCAGCCATTTCAAACGTGCATAATTCACTGTTTTTGGCAACCAGGATTTGTTTCGTGCCAAATGTTTCATCTCCGTCCCGGATGCTTCCTTCCAAAACGTACAAGGCACTTTCTCCGAATAGTTCGCTGCCGATGGAAATCGTTGCGGCTTCCTGGCATTTGATTTCAAGGAAATACAACGGACTATAAACAGGTACGGGAGATTTCTTTCCGAATGCTTCTCCTGCAATCAGTTTGAAATGAACACCGTTTTCTGTCCAGGATGGAATCGCATCTGCTTCCACATGTGTAAAAGATGGTTCTATTTCTTCCTTGTCTTTGGGAAGCGCTACCCAGATTTGAAGCCCGTGGAGGTGTTTCTCTGAATGGCGCAGGTATTCCGGTGTTCTTTCGGAATGAACCACTCCTTTTCCGGACGTCATCCAGTTCACGGCTCCGGGTTTGATTTCTACCTCCGACCCAATGCTATCGCGATGCATGATTGCTCCTTCAAAAAGGTAGGTCAGCGTAGAAAGCCCGATATGCGGATGCGGCCCTACATCCAGGTTCTGATGATCGCTTAGTTTGGCTGGTCCCATGTGATCAATGAAAACAAAAGGCCCTACAGCTCTTTTTTGCCGGAAAGGAAGGAGTCTGCCTACCAGGAAATTTCCAATATCGGCAGCGCGTTCTTCGATAATGAGTTGGATGTTCGACATGAATTTGAAATATTTTTTTGAAGTTCAGAATTAAAAATCGGATTACAAAATTTTCGAAAAAAGAGTTCTTTTACACCAGGTTGCATGGGTGTAAACAAAAGCTTAATTCTGAATTGCTTAGTGTTTTTTTTTCGATACAAAGCGTTATATTCGAAAGGTTGGAACCGCTTTTCACTGGATGTTTTTCTCACGGGAATCAAAATCCGAAAGCACCGGTTCTGCGTATTTGTTAACGGAATAAACTCCTGATACTATGAAACGAGCCATTTGGAACAACACAGTCCTTGCAGAAAGCGATACGACCGTTGTCATCGAAGGAAATCACTACTTCCCCGCAGCATCTGTTAAGAAGGAATTTTTCAAAGATTCAGACACGCACACCACCTGTCCCTGGAAAGGCATTGCATCTTACTACACCATCGAAGTGAACGGCCAGGTGAACAAAGATGCGGCCTGGTATTACCCGCAAGCTTCGGAGCTGGCTAAAAGTATTGAGGGAAAAGTAGCTTTCTGGAAAGGTGTTGAAGTCGTTGTTGATTAATTGATCCGGTATGCATTTGAAAGAAAAATACCTCGAAGTTCGCAACCGTACGGAAGCACTCTGCAGTCCGCTCCAGGTAGAAGATTATGTGCCTCAACCGGTTGCTTATGCAAGCCCTCCGAAATGGCATTTGGCCCATTCTACCTGGTTTTTCGAAGAAATGATTCTGAAAAAGAACCTGGAAGCCTATCAGGAGTATCATCCCGATTTCGGCTTTTTATTCAATTCGTATTACAACACCATCGGTCAACGTACTTTTCGCGCCGACCGCGGAAACATGACCCGTCCGGGAGTTTCTGAAGTGTATGCCTATCGTGCGTATGTGAACGAAGCGATGATGCGGCTTTTGAATCAGAATCTTCCTTCTGAACTGGAAGATTTGATCGAACTGGGACTAAACCACGAACAGCAGCACCAGGAATTGCTGTTGACGGATTTGAAATACACACTCGGTCACAATCCGATCTTCCCGGTTTATGATCCGGAACAAAACCTCCTGACCGACACCAATACCGAATCCGGGTGGATTGCGTTAGAGGAAGGGATTTATGAAATCGGTCACGATGGAGCTGCATTTTGTTTCGACAATGAATTGACCCGCCACAAAGTATACCTGCAGTCGTTTGAGATATCAAAAGCGCTGGTTACCAACGGTGAATACCTTACTTTCATGGAAGCAGGAGGCTATGCGCAGTTTGAACATTGGCTGGATGAGGGCTGGAGCTGGGTCAATGAAAACCGGGTTACCAGTCCGCTGTACTGGCACAAAATCAATGGAAAGTGGCATTATTTCACACTGGCTGGGTTGAAAGAAGTAGACCCGGATGCGATTTTATGCCATGTGTCGTATTACGAAGCACAAGCCTATGCCAGTTGGCGCGGATTACGATTACCAACCGAGTTTGAGTGGGAAGCAGCTTCCGGTCAGTTTAACTGGGGGAAACGCTGGGAATGGACGAACAGTGCATATCTTCCTTATCCGGGGTATCACATCGCGGAAGGAGCGGTGGGGGAGTACAACGGAAAATTCATGATCAATCAAATGGTTTTGCGCGGTGCATCGGTGGCTACGGCTCCGGATCACAGCCGAAAAACATACCGGAATTTTTTCCATCCGCATTTTCAATGGCAGTATTCAGGAATCCGATTAAGCAGATAAACGATGGTACAGGAACAATTTAAACAGGATGTCTCTTTCGGTCTTTCTCAAACACCCAAGCGCATTCCATCCAAGTATTTTTACGACAAGCGGGGAGACGAGTTGTTTGTGCAGATCATGCACATGCCGGAATATTATCTGACACGTTCGGAGATGGAGGTTTTCGTCGAACAATCTTCAGGGATCGTTGCAAGCCTGGCAATCCGTCCGGGTGAGGAAATGGAAATAGTAGAATTGGGAGCCGGAGATGGTACCAAAACGATTCATTTACTTCGGGAATTCATGCATGCCGGCGTGAACTTCCGGTATCTTCCGATTGATATTTCATCCAATGCATTGAGTGGATTGGAAAAGTACCTGAATGCTGAAATGCCGGATTTGAAGATCAACTGCATGCACGGAGACTACTTCCGGATGCTGGGAGATCTGAAGCAGTCGCCGGTGAGAAAAGTGATTTTGTTTTTGGGATCGAATATCGGGAATATGCCGGATGAGGATGCCCGAAATTTTTTGGCCTCACTAAGCCGGAACCTGAATCCCGGAGATAAAATCATTTTGGGAGTTGATCTATTGAAGGAAAAGGAAATTGTACTTCCTGCGTACAATGATTCTCAGGGAATCACGCGGGATTTCAACCTGAACCTACTGAAACGAATGAACCGGGAACTGGAAGCCAATTTTGATCTAAAGTTTTTTATACACGATCCGGAATACGATGAAGCGGAAGGGATTGCCAAGAGTTTCCTGAAGAGCACCAAAGAACAGGTTGTAGAGATCAAATTGATTGGGAAACGCTTCTTTTTTGCTCAAAACGAACGCATCCACACCGAAATTTCCCGGAAGTACAACGATACAATCCTACGGGGGATCATTGCGTCATCACCTTTAAAGATTCAGCATTGTTTCAAGGATCAAAGAGGCTGGTTCGGAGATTACATCATCGACAGGATTTAGGAAATGAAACTGTTAAGCTTTTCCTAAAATAACCGGAAACCGTTTTTCTTTCAGCCTGCAAATCGTATTTTAGGGGTCTTAAATCACATTATGACGTCTGACATGAGCAACAATACTTTTGTAAACAAACAATTACCTGTCATTATCAAAGGCCTGATGGCTTTTATGTTCTTACTCTCCGCAGTAGCAAAATTATATCCGTCGCCAAACCTGGCTTTGCCAACATTTGAGATCAAGCAGCTCTTGCCGATGGGATTCAACGAAACCACAGCGGCCTATTTTTCCCGCATCCTGATCGGTTGTGAGTTGGCATTGGGGATTTTACTGCTTCAGAAGAATTTCTTCAGACGACTCGTGATCCCGGTTTCGTTCTTAATGCTATTCATTTTCAGTGTTCATTTGGCGTATGGAATCGCAACCAGCGGAAACGATGGAAATTGCGGTTGTTTTGGAAGTTTGCTCCCGATGAGTCCACTCCAGGCCCTGATTAAAAATATTATCGGGATGGGACTGCTGGTATTCCTCTACCTGAAGACTCCGAAAGAAAACGATTGTTCCAATTTCTCCTTCCTGGCAGCCATTACCTTTGCTTCGATCCTGGGGGTATTCATGGTGGGACCGATGCAGCGTAAATCCAGTTCAGACCGCACGGAAGAAGTGATGGATAAACTGAATCAGAGTTCAGCAACAGAAGCAGAAAATACGGCATTACCTGAAACGAACACTGCTTCGGGTAAAACGGCACCTGCTTCAAATCCGGAGGCTTCCAATACCACTGTAAAAGACGAGAAAACAACGGAGAAAACAGAAGCGAAAACGGAGGTGGATGAACCGAAAGCAAAAAGATCCGGGTTTACATCGCAGTTCGGAGATATTGACAAGGGCCGCAAAATCCTGTGTTTCTTTGCTCCTGGATGTGACCATTGTAAGGAAACTGCCAAGGCATTGACAGATTTAGCCGTAAAAGATCCGACGTTTCCGGAAGTGCGGATTGTGTTCATGGACGAAGAAGCTGAATTGATCCCTGATTTCTTTGCATTTGCAGGTCGAAAATATGCCTTTAAAGTACTGGATGTGGCTTCATTCTGGACGGTGCTCGGAACCACGAAAGACACTCCAGGAGTGTTCTATTTGTGGAATGGGAATATCGTGAAAGCATACGACGGTATCAATGAGCGCGCATTCAAAAAAGAGGAATTCCGCAAAATCGTTCAAAAGAAGTGGAGTGAATTGAAATGATGTCGGGGATTTGAGTATCTTCATCCGTATAGATTTCAAACTATGAAGATACTGCTCCTTTCATTATTCATTTTACCACTGACTTTAAGTGCTCAAAAACACACGCATCCTTTTGATGCGGAATTGTTTTACCAGGAATTGGGGGTTTTGTCTTCGAAGAAGGATTTTTTCGAGATCAAAGAATTATTGATCCAGCACAAAAGTAAGATTGATCCGGAAGTCTATTTCTATTACTGGGGGCTTGTTGAAAATGCTTTTTCCCATTTCAAGGAATCCAACGAAGCCATTGAGTCTTTCTTTTCCGGAGCAGATTTCATGAATAACGATACGCTTTTCAAGGAAATCCTGTTGGTCAAGCAGCTCAATCTCGTTAATTTATTTGAATACAAAGAGGCGTATTTGACCAACCGGTATATCCTCGACAATTTTGCACATGTTTGCTCAGAAGAAGAATTGGCCGATTTGTCGAATACCGGATTGATCTGGAAAGACTTGCAAAATCAGGGAAAACAACATGTGCACCTCGATTCGGATGTGAAAATACAGCTTGTACGCGATAAAATGAGACTGGCAACTGTTCCGGTTAAGGTTTCCGGAGTAGCTCAGAATTTTGTATTTGATACCGGGGCGAATTTTTCTGTCATCCAGCGTTCTGTAGCTGAGCAGATGAATTGTGAAATCATTCCCATTCAGTTTGATGTAACGGCGATCACAGGTGTGAAAGTAAAGAGCGATCTCGCGGTGGTAAAGGAATTGTACATGGGAGATATCCGGTGTGAAAATGTGGTTTTCCTGGTTTTCAATGACAAAGATTTGACCTTTGCTGATGCCGATTATGCAATCCGGGGAATCATTGGTTTTCCCGTTATCCGCAGCCTGAATGAAATCCGCTTGAACAAGGCCGATGAATTGTTTGTGCCGAAAGTGGTGCAGCAATTCCCCCAAAGCAATATGGCAATCAATGGTTTTGTTCCTTCCGTTCAGGTTGTTTACCAGTCAGACACTTTGCAGTTTTCATTTGACACCGGAGCTGCGGAAACTTTTCTGAACAGTACGTATTATCAAAAATACAAACACCTGGTGGAAAAGAAAGGGAAGAAGAAAACCCTGAAGTCGGGCGGGGCAGGAGGCACTGTCGAATACACAGGCTATATACTGCCAAAAGTGACGCTTTCCGTGGGGAGTTCTTCCGCAACTCTAAGGAATGTGCAGGTTCGGAAGGAAGTTGTTACGGAAACGGATGCCGGGTTTGCCGGGAATTTGGGTCAGGATTTTATCAAGCAGTTCTCCGAAATGATCATCAGTTTCAAGTATTCCGCGATCCAGTTCAGGTAGTTTAAAAATTCAAAACGTGAAATTCAAAATGCAAAATAACGTTTGATCCATTTTGCATTTTGAATTAGATTAATTTGTTCCTCCGGTTCCTGTTGCCGTTTTACTTTCAGCAGGTTTTCCTTGTGCGGTGTTTTCCGTTTTTTTGGGAACTGGCATCATGACAACTTCTCCTGCGGCCGTGCGTACCTGGGCAAACAACCATTCGTACATTTCATCGCCGCGGAAAATGCGTTCCAAAGCTCCGTGGTTTGCGCCCGGTATTTCAGTATAAATGAGGTTCTTTCCGTTGTTACACTGTTTGATTGCGTTAACCATTTCGCGGGAATAGCGCACCGGAACGGCTTCGTCACGGTTTCCGTGCTGAATCCACATCGGGATGCTGGCCAGGTTACAGGCATCTTTCGGATTTCCTCCTCCGCAAAGTGCAACGGCTGCAGTGATCTTATCGGCATGTTTTCCGGCAAAGTGCATGGTTCCGTAACCTCCGAGGCTCATCCCGCAAACATATACGCGGTTCGTATCGGTTTTATAAAGTTTTTGAACGTATTCGAGTATTTCCAATACTTTATCGGGGTTCCAGGATCCGGAAGCAACCTGTGGTGCAATGACGATCGCCGGAACCGTTCTTCCTTTTTCGATTTCATGAATGACCCCGTATTTCTTAACGCGGTTCAAATCCGTTCCGCTCAGGCTTTTTCCATGCAGGAAAATGAGGATTGGGGGATTGTTGTTCAAGGTGGCGCTGTCAGGAAGGTTTAGCCAGAAATTGTAGAATGTTTTTCCTTTTACGGCACTCAGCTGTGCGAGTGAGTTCAAACCGAAAAACAGGCAAATCAAGACGAGTACCTTCTTCATGCTTTTTTAGTTTTGGGGAACTAAGATACTGATTTTATCGGAAGGTTCGGGTTAAGATTTGGTTAATTCCTGTCTTTTGGGGAATCTACCCGGGTATAGGTTCGCAATATGGCAATATGGCAAATTCGCGAAATGGCGATCGATTTTCCCTGAAAAAACGAAAGGCCGCCCGAAACCGGACAGCCTTCCCAATAGGTTTACATTACTCAATTACTGCTTCGCAGCATCCAGCATCTGCTTGTATTTTGCTTCTTTTTCTGTGTTCTTCAAAGCACGGGCAATTTTCACCAAACTGTTCAAAACTTCCACATCTTTTGGAACGATTTCCACATATTTCTCAAGCGGTACCATTGCCAAACCGTAGAACTCCAAACTTTTGTTCAATAGCTCATCCGACTCTTTCTTTGCACTTGGAGGCAGGTCACCTGCTTTTTGACGCAAATCAAATCCTTTTCCAGAGAAGTAACTTCCCAGGTTAAAGTATGCATCCGAATATTTCGGGTCGATTTCAATGGCTTTGTTCAGGTTATCCAAAACTGCCTGGTCATCCTTCGTTTCCATTGCAATGGTTCCCAATGCGAAGTACAAGTGCTTATCTTTTGGTGATTTTTGGATCGCTTGTTTCAGGAACTCAATCGCTTTTTCATTTTGTCCTGCACGGATGTAAGCCATTGCCGCTGCACGGTAAGTGTCATTCGGCTTGTAGTTCAAATCTGCACATTTCTTGTAGAACTCTGCAGCTTTCACGAAATCATTATCCGATTCTGCAGCCAATCCCTGGTAGTAGATGTATAACGTATCGACTTGATTCAATACGCTACTGTAATCATAGATGGTTCCGAAAATCACACCTGCTTCTTTGTATTTTTTCGCTTCGTAAGCCGCAGAGCCGATCGGGTGTAACATTTGCTTGATGGTACCAACGCTGTTTTTAATATCCGAATCGTATTTATCGGAAATATCGTACGATTGTTTGTATGCTTTGATCGCCTGATCTTTTGCGTCTTCCGGGACGTTTTTGTTGAATTCTGCATCTCCAAGTGCTTTCAATAACAACATGGAAGTGTAGATTTCTCCTTTCAGGAACAACGTTTTAGGGCTTTTTTCTGTTTCAGGATTTGCAGCTGCCAGATCAATTGATTCTTTTGCTTTCAACAATTGTTTTTTTGCTTCATCCATGCTCCCGCCCATTTGAGCTTTTTCGAAAGCCTGGAACGCCAGAGCAGCATCCGTTTCAATTTTCTTTTGAGCAAAAGTAATGGTAGAAATGAACGTCAATCCTGCCAGCAATGCTCCTTTTGTCATGTTCAAATAGTTCATAATTTAATTATTTGCTGATTCTTATTTCCAACTTTTATGCCAGGATGGCACTTTGAAGATGCAAATAAAATTCAAATTCCATATTTATTCTTCCGAATTCGTTTCTGTTGGATCATTGGTTGTTCCTTCTTCGCCTTCAAACTCTTCATCTTCTTCGTCTGAACGAGGAACACGCGCTACAGCTGCAATGGCAGCCGAACCTTTCAGATTGATTAAGCGAACTCCCTGCGCAGCACGTCCCATGACACGGATTGTATCCATGTGCATACGGATCGTCACACCTGCTTTGGTAATGATCATCAAATCATCTTCGTCAGTAACGGTCTTGATTGCAAGAAGCGGCCCGGTTTTATCCGTAATGGAAATGGTTTTAACCCCTTTTCCTCCGCGGTTAGTGATCCGGTAAACCGGCTCACCGTCTTCCGGATCATTCAGGAAGGAACGTTTTCCGTAACCTTTCTCGGAAACAACGAGGATCGTTTCTGAATTGTCTTTCACGCAAATCATTCCGACTACTTCATCCGCGTCGCTTTGAAGCGTTACGGCACGTACACCGGAAGCATTTCGTCCCATAGGTCGCACTTTCTCTTCATTGAAGCGGATTGCTCTACCAGCCTTGGTAGCCAATACCATTTCATTTGTTCCGTCAGTCAAACGTGCTTCCAGCAATTCGTCGTTTTCACGAATCGTGATCGCGTTGATACCGTTTGCACGTGGACGGGAATAGGCTTCCAGGGAAGTTTTTTTGATGATACCTTGTTTGGTACACATCACGATGAAGTTATTTTCAACGTACTCTTTATCCGTCAAATCCTTCACTTTCACATAAGCCTTGATCTTATCATCCTGCTCAATGTTCAGTAAGTTCTGAATTGCTCTTCCTTTTGCGGTTTTGTTTCCTTCCGGAATTTCGAATACACGCATCCAGAAACAACGTCCTTTTTCGGTAAAGATCAACAGGTAATTGTGGTTTGTTGCTACGAACAAGTGCTCCAGGAAATCTTTGTCGCGGGTAGTAGATCCTTTGGATCCCATACCTCCGCGGCTCTGAACCTTGAATTCATCCAGATTCGTGCGCTTGATATAACCCGCATGAGAAATTGTAATCACCACTTCTTCATCCGGAATCAAGTCTTCGATCTTCATTTCAGAAGCAGAGTATTCAATGGTAGAT
Organism: Fluviicola sp.; assembly: GCF_039596355.1. Taxonomy (GTDB): domain Bacteria; phylum Bacteroidota; class Bacteroidia; order Flavobacteriales_D; family Crocinitomicaceae; genus Fluviicola. The sequence continues at coordinate 595,850 of NZ_JBCNJW010000001.1, forward strand.
CGACGTGCATCACCGTATTTGTTACGGATATCTGTCAATTCATCTTTAATGATCTGCATTCTGCGTTCTTCGCGGTCCAAAATATCTTTCAAATCAGCGATCAAAGCCATCAGGTCGGCGTATTCTGCACGCAGTTTGTCCTGCTCCAGTCCGGTCAACTGACGCAGACGCATTTCAACGATCGCACGTGACTGAATGTCAGACAATGCAAAACGCTCCATCAAACGCTCACGCGCTTCTTCCGGGCTTTTCGATGAACGGATGATAGCGATTACTTCGTCGATATTGTCCGAAGCAATGATCAATCCTTCCAGGATGTGCGCGCGCTCTTCCGCTTTGCGCAATTCGTATTTCGTTCTGCGGATCACGACCTCGTGTCTGAATTTCACGAATTCGGCAATCATTTCCTTCAGATTCAGCAAACGTGGTCTTCCCTCAACCAGGCAAATGTTGTTGATGGAGAAGGAACTCTGAAGTGCAGTATACTTATACAATTTATTTAAAACGACATTCGGAATGGCTTCGCGTTTCAATTCAAACACGATGCGCATACCATTTCTGTCAGATTCGTCGCGGATATCGGAAATCCCTTCGATTTTCTTGTCATTAACCAGTTCGGCGGTTTTCTTGATCATTTCCGCTTTGTTGACCTGGTATGGGATTTCTGTCACAATGATCTGTTCGCGGCCTCCGTATTCTTCGATTTCCGCTTTTCCACGGATAATTACACGACCACGACCCGTGAGCAATGCTTCACGCGCACCGTCTACACCATAGATAATACCTCCTGTAGGAAAATCCGGAGCTTTTACATAGTGTAATAACTCTTCGTCTTCAATATCTTTATTATCTACGTAAGCAATAATACTGTCAACGACCTCGCCCAGGTTGTGTGGCGCCATATTGGTAGCCATACCTACGGCAATACCACTTGATCCGTTTACCAGCAGGTTCGGGATTTTAGAAGGTAAAACGGTTGGTTCCTGCAGGGAGTCGTCAAAGTTCGGAGCAAAATCAACCGTTTCTTTGTCCAGGTCATCCAGCATTTCTTCCGCGATTTTACGCAGACGCGCTTCCGTATAACGCATTGCTGCCGGACTGTCACCGTCTACCGATCCGAAGTTTCCTTGTCCGTCGACCAAAGGGTAACGCAACGACCAGCTTTGTGCCATACGTACCATGGTGTCGTAAACGGAACTGTCACCGTGCGGGTGATACTTACCCAATACTTCACCAACAATACGAGCTGACTTTTTGTATGGCCGGTTGGAATAAACTCCCAAATCCTGCATACCATATAATACACGGCGGTGAACTGGTTTGAATCCGTCTCGCACGTCAGGAAGTGCGCGGGATACAATCACCGACATCGAATAATCGATGTACGCCGATTTCATTTCATCTTCGATGTTAATCTGGATTATCTTTTCTCCATCTGCCATCTTGTCATAGTTTTAAATTATGCACGAAATTTGTGTGCTAAAAGCAAGTTTCGAAATTAGGCTTTTTATAGCTACAAAAAAGAGGGGTAAATTGAATTTTACTAACAAAAAGCGGTGAAAAAATGCTATTTCAGGTGACTTATTAACATTTAATGTGTTTGTATATTTGTATGGTGCGCTTATTGCACTCAAATCTTAAAGAAGATAGATTATGGAAGCGAAATTTTCACCTCGGGTAAAAGATGTGCTCAGCTTTAGCAGAGAGGAAGCTTTGCGCTTGGGGAATGATTTTATTGGGGTAGAACATTTCTTATTGGGAATCCTGCGGGAAGGTGAGGGAAATGCCGTGCGCATCCTGACGGGATTTAACCTGGATTTGCCGAAGCTGAAAGGAGAGCTGGAAAAGCCGCTGCTGGAAGCATCCAAATCCAATGCAGGAATTGGTGCGAATATTCCATTGGTCAAACAGGCCGAAAGATTGTTAAAAATAACTTATTTGGAAGCGAAATTGTTCAAGAGTCCTATGATTGGAACCGAACATTTGCTACTTTCGATGTTAAAGGATGAAGATTCCGTAGTTTGCCGCGTTTTAAACCGCTACGGAGTAAATTATAATACAGTTCACGAGGAATTAGAAAATATGGTCGACGAAAATAAATTACCAAGAGCAGAAATGTCATCGTCTTCTGATGATGACGATCAAACATTCGGGGCAAGCCAGCGCAAGTCTACCGACCCGAAATCCAAGACTCCGGTTTTGGACAACTTCGGGCGAGATTTGACCAAAATGGCAGAGGCTGGAAAGCTGGATCCGATTGTGGGGCGTGAAAAAGAGATCGAGCGTGTTTCTCAGATCCTGTCGCGCAGAAAGAAAAATAACCCGATCCTGATCGGAGAACCGGGAGTAGGAAAGAGCGCTATTGCAGAAGGATTGGCATTGCGAATCGTGCAGCGTAAAGTTTCCCGCGTATTGTTCAACAAACGCATCATTTCACTGGATTTGGCTTCCATGGTGGCAGGTACGAAATACCGCGGTCAGTTTGAAGAGCGTATGAAAGCAGTCATGGCGGAAATCGAAAAGAACCCGGATATCATCCTGTTCATTGACGAAATCCACACCATTATCGGTGCAGGAGGAGCAAGCGGTTCACTGGATGCTTCCAACATGTTCAAACCGGCTTTGGCACGCGGAGAAATGCAGGCAATCGGTGCAACAACATTGGATGAGTACCGCCAGTATATTGAGAAAGACGGAGCCTTGGAGCGTCGTTTCCAGAAAGTGTTGGTTGAACCGACTACGATCGAAGAAACGATCCAGATCCTCAACAATATCAAGGAGCGTTACGAAGACCACCACATGGTGAGCTACACTCCTGAAGCGATTGCTGCGTGTGTGAAACTGACAGAGCGTTATATTACTGACAGACACTTGCCGGATAAGGCAATTGATGCCCTGGATGAAGTAGGTTCGCGCGTTCACCTGACAAATATTCATGTTCCGCAGGAAATCGTGGACATCGAACAGGAAATCGAAGCGTTGAAAGATCAGAAAAACGAAGTGATCAAATCTCAACAATACGAAAAGGCCGCAGAATTGCGTGATTCCGAGCGTAAATTACAAGACCGCCTGGAAGAAGCAAAAAAACGCTGGGAAGAAGATTCCAAAGCAAAACGTGTCGTGGTAACCGAAGAGCATGTAGCGGAAGTTGTTTCCATGATGTGTGGAATTCCGGTAACCCGTGTCGCTCAAACCGAAATGGGGAAACTGGCTACCATGGCAGAAGAACTGCAAGGCAAAGTGATCGGTCAGGACGAAGCTGTTCAAAAAGTTGTGAAAGCAATTCAGCGAAACAGAGCCGGACTGAAAGATCCGAACAAACCGATTGGTTCCTTCTTCTTCCTCGGACCAACCGGAGTTGGAAAAACGCAATTAGCGAAAGTATTGGCGAAATACCTCTTTGATACGGAAGATGCATTGATCCGCATCGATATGTCCGAATACATGGAGAAATTCTCGATCTCCCGTTTGGTGGGAGCGCCTCCGGGATACGTTGGATACGAAGAAGGTGGTCAGCTGACTGAAAAAGTGAGACGCAAGCCATATTCTATCATTTTGTTAGATGAGATCGAGAAAGCGCATCCGGATGTATTCAACCTGTTGCTGCAAGCATTGGATGACGGACACATGACAGATGGTTTGGGCCGTAAGATCGACTTTAAAAATACGATTCTGATTATGACTTCGAACATCGGGGCGCGCCAGCTGGCAGACTTCGGAACCGGAGTAGGATTCGGAACGCAGGCACAGAACGAGCAACGCGATGATAACGCGAAGAACGTGATTCAGAACGCCTTGAGAAAAGCATTCTCTCCGGAGTTCCTGAACCGTATCGACGATATGATTATCTTCCATTCACTGACCAGAGAAAATATCCACAAGATCATCGATCTGGAATTGGCGAAGTTGTTCGAGCGTATCGAAACATTGGGGTATCACGCTTCCATGACGGAAAAAGCGAAAGATTTCATCGTAGACAAAGGATACGACGAGAAATTCGGAGCGAGACCGCTGAAACGTGCGATCCAGAAATACATCGAGGATCCGCTGGCAGAAGAAATCATCAAAGCAAACCTGCACGAAGGAGATTCCATTGTGCTGGATATCGATGACGCAAATACTGCACTGAAAATTTCCATCGAAAAAGGAAAAACAAAAGCAGCAAAGAAATAATCTGAATAGTTTATAACAAGTAACGGCGCGATATATCGCGCCGTTACTTTTTTCTTTTTTTATCTTTTGAATCATGAAATTGATCATCACACTCTTGTCCCTTGGCTTTTCAACACTTTCATTTGCTTATGTGGAAATGACCCGCGTAGATGCAAAACTCTTTATTCCGAATCCGGAGACCGACTTTGCGAAGATCCAGGTTCAGAATGAAGCGCTGAAAGCCAAAATGGTGCAGTTTCTCTTTGATAATGACATGGTGGATCATATCATGACGAAGGCTTATGATCCGGAAGCGCTGTTTGTGAATTACTACAAACAGTTCGGTCCATTGTATCAACTGATTGATCTGAATAATGACCAGGTTCCGGAATTGATTTTTAACGGATATAACTCCGAAGAAAGAGAAAAAGAACAACTACAGATTTTTACGACGATCAAGGGAGTTTTGGTGTCTGTTTACAATGAAATGGGACATTTGATGGCGTACAAGATTCATCCGAATACGAAGGAAGTCTTGCTTTATCATCACCAGTATCCGTGTTGTGAAAATGCATCACACAATTTGAACCGCCTGCGGTTGGTTAACAATAAAATCGCATTGGTGAAACGCTATTTCCTGGGACGCGATCACGGCATGCTGGGAAAATTCTTCCCTGAAAAATCAAAATTCACCGGGAAATTTGTGGTTACAAAGGAAAAAACAACGCTTCGCTGGTCGCCGGAAGAAATCAACCAGGGAGCATGGCCGCGCAGAACTGAAAAAAATATCATTGCGATGTACCCCGATTCCGTTGCATATACCGTTTTGGCGGAGAAAGGAAAATGGCAATTTGTGATCATGCACGGTGCGCCGGTGTCCGAACCGAACAAAGTGATTAATCCGGCGAATTTTACCAATACCTGGATTTACGGGTGGATAAAAGACTAATGACGAATTTTTAGTTCCGAATTCCGAATATATTTAATGAAATAATTCGTAATTCGGCATAAAAAAAAACCGAACTCCGGTAAATCCACTGAGTCTTTACCGAAATTCAGTTTTCTCTGAACAAGTAGCTGCGTAATGCATTACGCAGCTACTTGTTTGATTAATCATTGTGATTAATGCGGTTTAATTCATTTCCGTAGAATGCCAGTTTTCGACCAGTTGCTGGTGTTTCTTTTTGAAGACGTTCATCAGCTTGTCCGAATCCGAATGCATTCCCGGTTTTGTTTTTTCGATGGATTTGAAGGTTTCGCGGATAATTTCCAGGATGTCCGATTCCATCAGGATTTCAGAAGTGCTCGTATCAAAACTATAATTCTGATACACTTCTATAATTTTATTGCGATCGCTTTGCTCCTGTGGAAGCAAGGCGCTTTTCTTTGATAAGTCATTGAAAAAAGGCAGCAATTTTGCGCTTAGTTCAATAAAATGCCTCAAAACAATCGTTGCCTCATTAATTTGCTGGATTGCAGAAGTCTGAATAAAGCGGTTTTTGATCAATTTGTGTTCCATGACATTTTATTTAGTCGATTTCTCTATAAAGACGCAGGACCATTTTAAATGGTTGGATTCAAAAAGGAGTGTTTGATTAAACCTCGCTTCTCATTGATTGAATTGGGTTTTAGTGTGATTATTTAAAAGATAATTGATTTATCATTTGTAAAAATTCACAACTCAAAGAGTACTGATACTTCATTTTAATCATTGCTAAATCGATGTAACCCCGTATATTTGCAAAAAAAATCACGACATGCAGATATTAAGTGGTAAGGACATATCAGAGATCATCAAAAAAGAATTGGCAATTCAGGTTGCGGAACGTAAAGCCGCAGGAAAGAAAATTCCTCACCTGGCAGCAATTTTGGTTGGAAAAGATGGAGGTTCGATCACGTATGTCAACAATAAGTTGAAAGCTTGTGAAGAAATTGGTTTTGAAAGTACATTGATCCGTTACGACGATTCGATTACGGAAGATACGCTTTTGAAGAAAATTCAGGCACTAAATGAAGATAAGAGTATTGACGGGTACATTGTTCAGCTTCCGCTTCCTGCGCATATTGATGAAATGAAAGTGACACTCTCCATTGATCCGAAAAAGGATGTGGATGGTTTCCACCCGATCAACGTTGGGAATATGATGCTGAATATCCCGGGATTTGTTCCGGCAACACCGGCAGGTATCGTGGAATTAATTCGTCGCTACAACATCGAAACTGCAGGTAAAAACTGTGTGGTTGTCGGTCGAAGTAATATTGTGGGAACTCCTTTGAGCTTGCTTTTAGGAAAGAACACGGACCCGGGAAACTGCACGGTAACGTTGGTACACTCTAAATCTGAGAATATCAAAGACATTTGTCTGAACGCAGATATTTTGGTTGCGGCGGTTGGAATTCCCGGATTCATCACTGCCGATATGGTGAAAGAAGGAGCTGTTGTAATCGATGTGGGGACAACCCGTGTAGAAGATCCAACAAGAGAAAGAGGTTGGAGACTGGCAGGTGATGTTGACTTTAAAGAAGTTGCCCCGAAAACTGCTGCAATCACTCCGGTTCCGGGTGGAGTAGGACCAATGACGATCGCATCCCTGATGATCAACACGCTGAAAGCGATGGAGTTGAAGGGAAAATAAACTAAAATGAAAATGGAAAAGTTGACTTCGACTCCGCTCAGTCAACAGTTTGTTCAAAGATCATTGAGCGGAGTCGAAATGATACTTTGAATTACAAGCGTTCCAAAGGTGTCCGCACCCCATCTACTAAGGAATAGCAGGCCAATTTGTCTTTAAATACAGACGATTTAAACAGCGACCGGTTTAAGAGCATGCGCACGCACTCCTGGATTCCTTCTGCGATGGATGGATGTGGATGAACCAATTCGGCAATTACATGAATCGGTAAGCCGAGTTTCATGATGAGTCCGATGGTTTGAATGGCAGTCGAAGCATGTTCACCTACAGCCCGCATTCCAAGTACTTTCATGTCGCTGTCATTGGTCACGATAATCTTAAAGAAACCTTCCGTTTTCCGCATGGCAATGGCGCGTGCAATCACCGAATAGTCGATTTTAACGACTTTCACCGGAATATTCTTTTCAATACACTGCATTTCGTTGATCCCGACGGCGGCAACTTCCGGCTGCAGGAACATGATCGTACAGACATTGTCATAACTCAGTCGTTCGCGAATCGTACCAAAAGCCCGTTCAACAGCATGCCGCGCTTCGATTTCTCCCATGTTTACCAGGGCAATTCTCCCGGAAACATCTCCCACGGCATAAATGTGCGGAACATTCGTCACGGTATCGTCGTCCCCGATGTGCATTCCTCTTTTGGACATGAGCACGCCCGCGTGTTCGAGGTTCAGTGTTTCAATATTGGGAACCCGTCCGATGGATAAAAGCGCTTTTTCCACGCGGATTACTTCCCGCGAACCATCCGGGTAGCTGAGTTCGTATTCTACTTCGTGGCCCAGGTTTTCCAGGCGTTCCAATTGCGCATTGTGATGAATCGTTACACCTTTTTCTTCCAGGTTTTCACTCACAATGTTCGAAATATCGGTGTCTTCGAATGGTAGAATGCGGTCTGCGCGGTCAATCAGGTATACTTTGGTCTTCCCGAAATTGGAAAAGATCGTTGCGTATTCACAACCGATCACCCCGGCTCCGACGATTACGAGACTTTTCGGATAATCGGTGAGGTTTTCAATACCGTCGCTGGTGAGAATGGTTTGTTCATCTACGTTGACACCTGGCATTTTTCGCGGCCGGCTCCCGCTTGCGATAATGATATTGTGTCCGGAAACAACTGTTCGTTCGCCGTTTTGAATAATTTCGACTTCATTGGGGGAAATAAAGCTGGCAGCTCCTCTTTCATAGGTCAGAAGTTTATTCATGGTTTCGGTTTGAAGGAGTTTCAAATGGCAGGAATATTGAAATTTCCGTTCAAAAACAGCCTCGTCTACTGTTGCCATTACATCCTCCCAGGTCAGTGAAAATTTCTCCCTTCCCTTACCGCTGATCGTGTCATTCACCGATGCGATTTTCTGAGAGATTTCCCAAAGTGTTTTGGATGATAAGGCTCCGTTGTAGACTCCGGCTCCGCCAACCCGGTCTTTTTCGATCAGGCAGACACGTTTTCCGAAATCAATTCCCCGCATGGCTGCTGCATATCCTGCAGGACCACCGCCGATCACAATTAAATCAAAATTTTCCATAAGTCTCCCGACTAAATTAAACAATACTTTAAAAATCAGGATGGGTTTGTGCTAATTTTGCAGTATGAATTTGAAAGAACTGACGGATTACGGAAAGGCCGAAAAAGAAACGTACGTGAAGTGGATTAAAAAGGCGAAAAAAGCAAACAGTCGCTCACTCGATGATCAGTTCCATAAACTGCACCAGGAAGCGTTTCGCAAGATCGACTGCCTGGTTTGTGCCAATTGCTGTAAAACAACCAGCCCCATTTTCCGCGATGTTGACATCAAACGTTTGTCTAAACGCCTGCGCATGCCGGAAAGCAAGTTCATTGATACCTATTTGAAAATAGACGAAGACCAGGACTACGTGCTTCGTTCTTCTCCCTGCGCCTTTCTGGGAGACGATAATTACTGCTCCGTGTATGAAGACAGACCGCTTGCCTGCAGGGAATATCCGCATACCGACCGAAAAAACATGTACCAGATTTTACCCCTCACAAGAAAGAACATGGAAGTCTGTCCGGCGGTAAGTTATATTATGAAAGAAATAAGTAAAAAAATATAACAAAACTTACAACCTTTTGTATAATTTGGCGTCTGCGTTAATAGAAATTATTGAACCAAATTGATATCATGAGGTCACTTACACTCTCCTTTTTACTACTTGTTTTAAGCTATTCACTCGTGGCCCAGCAGGCCAAAAACGGGAACTATACCGTAACTGCTGCCAATACCGTTCTGAATGCTTATACGAATGTTACAGCCAATATTGCTGTAGGAGCGACTTCTATTTCTGTTGCCAATGGTTCATTAACGAATTCGTATTTTACTGCGGCACTGGGTTCCGGCGATTTGATTTTAATTGTGCAGATGCAGGGAGCCGACCTGGATGTCAATACGACACCTACATCTTCCTGGGGAGGAAATTACACGCTTTCCAATTCTGCGATGGCAGATATTACCAATATGAATAATTACCGCCCGGATTGGGGTACGGTGACTAATTATAACAATGCCGGAAAATACGAATATGCAGAAGTTCTTTCCGTATCCGGAACAACGATCAATGTCAGATGTGCATTGAAAAATGCGTATACATCATCCGGACATGTGCAGGTGGTTCGTGTGCCGCGAATCGGGAACCTGACATTGAATGCCAATGCAACGATTATTCCGCTCACATGGGATGGAACGATCGGTGGAATTGTCGCTCTGGAAGTAAACGGAACATTGAATTTTGGTACCAACTCTAAAATTGTCGCATCCGGATATGGTTTCCGCGGAGGTGTTACAGATAATACATCCGGTGGTCCGGGATCTGCTTCGGATGTCGGAAAACCTGGTTCCAATGCCGCTTCCGAAGGCTCTGAAAAAGGAGAGGGAATCGGTGGATCATCCACAGCAACCGGAGAAGTAACGGTGAATTATTTATCCCGATACGGATGCGGAGCGCCTGCAAACGGAGGTGGTGGCGGAAACTACAAAAACTCCGGTGGTGGTGGTGGTTCCAATATCGGAACCGGAACCTATAACGGAAAAGGAGTTCCAACACCTGGTTATGCTACATTTTGGAACCTGGAAGCAGCAGGAATGGCAACCACTCCGAGTTCAGGTGGTGGACGTGGAGGATATTCCGGTTCTCAGAGTGATCAGAATGAAGCAACCGTTGGGCCGAATAACGCAGCCTGGTCGGGCGACAGTAGAAGAAAAGAAGGTGGTCTTGGAGGCCACCCGTTGACCTATGATGCCACCCGTGTATTCATGGGAGGCGGTGGAGGAGCCGGTGAAATGGATCAGAATGAAGGTGGAAGTGGCGGAGCAGGAGGAGGAATCGTTTTCCTGCAGTCGTATGGATCTGTTACCGGAACCGGAACAATTGAAGCAAACGGTGCAAACGGACAAAATTCAAATCCTACAGGAGCTACTCCGGGAATCGGGGTGAAAAAAGGAGTAGACGGAGCCGGTGGAGCGGGTGGCGGAGGTGCCATTGTGATTTCAAACGGAACAGCTCTTCCTGCTACAATTACCTTAAATGCGAACGGAGGAAACGGAGGTAACAATGCTTTGGCTTTCGGAACCTTTACATCAGGGGTGGAAGCAGACGGGCCGGGTGGTGGCGGCGGCGGCGGAATGATTGCATTTACGTCCGGAACACCAACTCAAAGTGCTGTGGGTGGAGCCGGAGGTGTAGTAACAGCAAGCGGATTAACCAATATCGTTGCGAATTCGCCAACTGTTTCAGGTGGTTTCCCTCCGAACGGAGCTACAGGCGGAGCTGCCGGAGTTACTTCTCAGCCACAAACGTATTATAACCTCATCGCGAATAACGCATCCATTTGTTCCAGTTCTACAGCAAACCTGTCGGTAACGGTTCAGGGAACATTACCGGTAGCGAACTCTGCGGTTACCTGGTACACTTCTTACACCGGAACAACTGCTGTTGGTACCGGCTTGACGTATACAACCCCCGTGCTGACAGCAACCACAACGTATTATGTCGGTTTTTGTCCGGGAGGAACATTCCGCGTTCCGGTAACGGTAACTGTTGGCGGACCGACCATTGCCGGAACGGCTGTGGTAAGCAATGCAACGTGTACTTCCGGAGGATCGATCACCGGGTTGACCACGTCCGGAGGCGCTCCTACGGTAACAATCGATTGGAATGGCGTAAGCTCTCCGACAATGGATTTGACAGGAGCATCTGCAGGAAGTTATACGGTTACAGTGACAGACGGAATCGGTTGTACAGCTACTTCCGGGCCATACACGATCGGATCTGCAGGCGGACCGACTGTTAATACAACCAATATGGTGGTGACAAATGCTTCCTGTCTTGGAAGTGGTGGCTCCATTACCGGAATTACTGCTACGGGAAATGGTCTTACTTACAGCTGGAACACCGGAGCGTATACCACATTGGATATTTCGAACCTGAGTCCGGGCAGCTACAATTTGGTGGTGACAGACAACGTGGGATGTACCGCATCTACCGGAAATATTCCCGTGGGACAAAACGCAGGGCCGGTTATCAATACAACAAATATTACGGTTACGAATACAACTTGTGGATTAAACAACGGAAGCATTACCGGAATTACAGCTACGGGAAATAGTTTGACTTACCAATGGAACGGTGTTTCAGGAACCTTGAACCAAAGTAACCTAGCGGCAGGAAATTACACCTTGATTGCAACAGACAATATCGGATGTAACGATACTTCCGGGCCGGTTAACATTGCACCGTCAAGTGCCCCGGTAGTCAACAGTTCTTCTGTGTCCATTGCAGATGCGCATTGTAACCAGGCAAATGGTTCTATCTCCGGTTTGACCGTTTCAGGCGGACAAGCATCTTATAGCTATTCCTGGAATTCAGGAGCTTATTCGACATTGAATTTGACGAATATTCCTGCCGGAACATACAACCTGGTGGTAACGGATAACCTGGGGTGTACTGCAAATGCCGGGCCGTTTACAGTAAATAATATCGGTTCTCCGGTTATCAATACTTCGGCAATGGTGATCACGAATGAAAGCTGTACCGGAAATGACGGATCGATTACCGGAATCACAGCTACCGGATCAGGAACATTGAGTTATTCCTGGAATTTAACACCGAGTACAACGATTGACCATTTGAACCTGGCAAGCGGAACTTACGGATTGGTTGTGTCAGATGCATTCGGATGTTCTTCAGTAGCCGGGCCTTTCAACGTAGGCGGTGCTACTCCGATGAGTTTGAATCAAAGTGGATTGGTGATCACTCCAACAGCATGTGTCGGAACAACTGGTTCCATTACAGGTTTACAGGTTGTGGGAGGAATCAACCCAACAGTTTCCTGGTCAAACGGACCAACAACGCTGAACAACACCAACCTGGGAGCAGGAGCTTATACGATTACCGTAACGGACGATCAGAATTGTTCCATCCAGCAGACATATACTGTAACAGTTACGTCAGGAGTGGTGATCAACACCAACAATGCGATTGTTTTGAACGATAATTGTGCAATCGGTACAGGATCTATTTCCGGAATTACGGTTTCGGGAGGAACAACGCCTTATTCGTATTCCTGGAATGGTTCATCTTCCTTGAATACGCTCGATATTTCCAACCTGGCTACCGGAAATTACACCTTGATTGTAACAGATAACGGAGGATGTAAAGACACCACGATATTGTTTGTGGGTGTTGTGCCGCCGTCTTCGATTGATCAGAGCAGCGTGGTAGTAACCAATGAAACCTGTTTGGGAAATAACGGAACCATTTCCGGAATCCAGGTGAATGGAAACGGCCCGTACTCGTATGCGTGGTCGGGAACCTCATTGACATCACTGAATCTGACGAATCTGGATGCAGGAACTTACGTTTTGTCCATTACGGATGTCAACGGATGTGTGACTACCGGAACTCCGATTACCGTAGGAACAAATCCTTCTCCGAATGCAGACTTTATCATCGCGAGTACACCGGCATCACCGGGAGAAACAATCGTATTTACAGATGCAAGTTCTGGCGGGCAAGTTTTGAACTATGGCTGGTATATCCAGGGGGTAGGGCCAAACGGAAGCGGATCTTCCTGTACCTACAGTTCTCAAGTCGAAGGAGATTATAACATGACATTGGTGATCCAGTCGGTTGACGGATGTATTGATTCCATTACCAAAGGATTCCAGATTCTGGGAGAGTTGAAGATTCCGAATATCATCACGGTAAACGGGGATCATATCAACGACGAGTTTTACATCACGAACCTGAAACCAAACTCCAGGCTGGTGATCCAGAATCGCTGGGGAAATGTGGTCTTCGAAACAAGCAATTACAAAAATGATTGGGGAGGTATTGATATTACCGGAGTAAAACTCGATGACGGCGTTTATTTCTACCAATTAATAACTGCAGACGGTAAAATGTGGCAGGGAAATGTGCATTTGCTCATTGATTAGAGAAGTTCATTTTTGCTTTGCTATATTTATCGACTGTTAACTAGTAAATGCATCCCGGCACGCTCCACATAGAACCAAAAACAATCTTAGCTTCTTGGATTCAAGATGTAAAAGATAACCGATTTAATTCGGTTCAGGTTGCGCACTTCGGTCCTTTGAACCAGGATTTGGTCAATAGTTTGACATTGAGCGTGGAGGACTTTATGATCTCTGCAGGAGACAAGAAAACATTGGTTAAACGCGTTTTCTCCATTTTAATCGAAGGACTTCAGAATATTCTGATCCACGGGAAAAGCCGCGGAAATGAATTGCAGGCATTGATCATTTTGGCGTACAACGAAAATGCTTACCGCATTGCATTGGGAAACCTGACAGAGCTCTCCGAAAAAGAAAAACTGACTTCTTACCTGGACAGGTTAAATGCGATGGGAGAAGAAGAAGTGAAAGCATTTTACATGGAAACCCTCAACAACGGATTGATTTCTGACAAAGGCGGAGCAGGACTCGGCTTCATCACTATGCGTATGAAGTCCAAATCAAAGCTGAACTACCAGTTTATTCCGGTAGGCGATGATTTGATGTTATTCACCATTTCAACAGATGTAGACAGAGCACAGTAAAATGTCTTTTTTTGTAGCGTATCATCCTTCTTATATACATGCAGTTCCGGAAAATCATCGTTTCCCGATGGAAAAATACGGACTGATCTACCAGCAATTGCAATACGAAGGTTTGATGGAACCGGATGAATTTTTAGTTCCTGACTCCATTGACCTGAAACATGTGAAGCAGGTTCATGCGGAAAATTACCTCGATAAATTACTCAATCTGAACTGTTCGCCTCGTGAACAACGGGTAAGCGGGTTTGTACACAATCCGGATCTGATTAACCGGGAATTGCGAATTATGGAAGGAACCCGGATGTGTGCAGAAGCAGTTATTAACGGCGGAATGGCTTTGAACATCGCCGGAGGAACGCATCATGCATTTACAGATCGGGGAGAAGGTTTCTGTTTGCTCAACGACCAGGCAATTGCGGCCAAATGGCTTTTGAGTGAAGGATTATTCCGGCGGATTCTCATTGTAGACCTCGATGTGCATCAGGGAAACGGTACGGCTGAAATTTTCACGCAAACCCCGGAAGTGTTTACGTTCAGTATGCACGGCGGAGCCAACTATCCGATCCACAAAGAACAATCGGATAGAGACATCGACCTAGAAACATACACGACAGATAAAACCTACCTCGAAACACTCAAAACCGAATTGAATCAAGTCCTGGAGGGTTTCCAGCCGGATTTCCTGTTTTATCAGTGCGGAGTAGACATCCTGGAGTCCGACAAATTGGGAAAACTGAAAGTAACCCAGAACGGAATCCGCCAGCGGGATGCATTTGTATTAAACAGTGCCAAAGAGCGGAATATCCCGATTGTGTGCAGCATGGGTGGGGGGTACAGTAAAGAAGTCCGGGATATTGTGAATGCGCACATGCACGTTTTTCGCCTGGGACACCAGTTATTCTCAAGATAAAGGAATTCAGAAGCCTTTCCATTTTGAATGCTTCATTGTTGTAAGCATCAATTAACAAAATAATTATGAACAATCCTTGATAATTTCTTTTCTACGATTACCTTTGTGTAGAATTAGTCTAAATAAAGATGGTTAAAAAAGAAGTTTCAACTCAGCAACCGATTTTACCTCTATTCACATGTTCTGATTGCTCTTGCGATAAAAAGAAAGATTGTTGCAAGAAATACAAAAGAAAGGGGTATCACTGTAAAAAGTGCCCGAAGCTTTAGTATTACTATTGCATTCCGTATTTTTGAAGCATGTTTCGAAAACTTGCTTTTCCTTTGATGTTCTTCATTGCCTTTTGGGGAACAAGTCAGGATTCCGCAACCTACTCACTCGGAATAGATCTCAATTACCATCCGCAAGATTTCTTTTTTCATGTTCGTGGCCAATTTAGTAAGAAACACCTCGTACAGGATGCCTTTCTGGGTTTTGGAATCAATAAAACCATTTTCCAGGGGCGACTCAGTCCGGTAACCGGCTATGATGTGGGGTATCGCTTCGGATTTACCAACTGGCTTTCGCTGACACCTTACCTGAGAGTGTCTTATTCCTTTCTGAATACCAAAGACCCATCCGGTCATCCGTTTATTCATACAACGGAAAGTTTCCTGGCTTGCCGGCTGGCTGTCGGAACGCGAAACAAACTGGCACTGAATGCTGGAATTGGCCCTGCCTGGGAATGGAAATACGATGCATACCTCGAACGGAATACACATTTTTTTATGTGGAATTATTTTTTCGGCTTAACTTATTACCATGCGTTCTAAATTCCTGTTTGTGTTTTTACTGGTGCTGGCTTTTTCCTGTAAGAAAGAGAAAGACCGCTTTCCCGGAACTCAGATCGGTGGCCATGCTTGTGCGGGGCTGAATGTTTCAAGCAGTAATTACCACGATAACAGCCTGGAAGCATACCGCTATGCCCGCAGTTTTGATGCCATTAAAATCGTCGAAGTAGATGTCCAGCTTTCCCTGGATGGTACCTTCTGGCTGTTTCATGATCCTGATCTGGATAAAGAATCTACCGGAAGCGGCACTATTCCGCAGTCTTCCGATGCCTACCTGTCGGGGTTGAACTACCGTTCGCTGGAAAAGGAAAAACTGATCCGTTTGCAAGACCTTCCGGCCGATCTGAAAGGAGTTATTTTATTACTGGATTTGAAAGAGTCGGATGGAACCACAAACGGACTGATCGACTCTACCCGGATGTTGCAGGCATTGGTGAGCGCGAAAAATTATTTCACGAATGGAACGCTGCGATTGATCACCAATACGGGAAGATTTGTATCTTCGATCAAACAAACGGGATACGGTGTTTTCTTCAATGCTTACAACGCGAATCATTTTTTGAATGACCAGCAGGCAGCGTTGATGGATGGAGCTACATTCCGCAATACAGATATGGAAGAGGCAGATGTAGCTGCGGTCAAATCCACCGGAAAACAGGTCGTTCTCTACGATGTACGGTCGCCGAAAGGCATTCGTTCTGCCCTGGAAAAAAATCCGGATTATCTATTAACGGATGACATAAAAGCAACATTAATTGAAAAGTACAAATGAGTAAAAAAAATAAAGACCGGGTCAATATCGTGTATTCCACCAACCCGGATTTTTCATACGATTACGATAACCAGGAAGAGCAGGAAACGCTGGAACCATCCAAACAATTGTTGTATGTGTCATTGGATCGCAAACAGCGCGGAGGAAAAGAAGTGACCCTTGTTGAAGGGTTTGTGGGGACGGATGATGATCTGAAAGAGCTGGGAAAAATGCTGAAATCCAAGTGTGGAGTAGGCGGAACGGCAAAAGACGGAGAAATTATCGTACAGGGATCTTTCCGTGATAAAGTAATTGAATTGCTTGAAAAAGAAGGGTATAAAACGAAGCGGAAAGGAGGATAAGCATAAAATGGAATCTAGATGCCGGATTTACGTTTCAAAATTTATAACCAATAACCAACCCTATGAAAAAGTAAATATCTTCCGACATCTAAAATTCCAAATTATAATATAAAGTAGAAAAATGTGAAAATTCTTTCGATGCTTGTTCAAATGTACGTTAACTTTTTCTTAAATCAATAAAAAATGAGTAAAATATTTACTTTATTGATTGAACGGTAAAAAATTGATTTTTAATCTTTTCATGGAATTTAATAAAGTTGAAAAACGGTTTAGTTTTCGCGTATAAAATCCCGAAAATGGTTGATGAATTGAAACCTTTTATTAAATTTGCCTTAATGGAAAAGCAAGTCATTTTAGATGAACAGCAGGTTCAGTTAACCATGAACCGTCTTGCTTATCAATTAATCGAAAATCACGACGATTTCTCCAACACCGTATTGATCGGGCTGCAACCGAGAGGAATTTTTGTGCTCGAACGATTGAAAGAGATTCTGGAATCGGTTCGAAAAGAACAGATTGTCTGCGGACAACTCGATATCACGTTCTACCGCGATGATTTCAGAAGAAGAGAGAAACCGCTGATTCCGAATGTTACCAACATTGATTTTACGATCGAAGGAAAGAACGTTGTCCTGATAGATGACGTCCTGTATACCGGAAGAACCATCCGTTCGGGATTGGATGCTTTGATGGCATTCGGTCGCCCGTTGCGGGTAGAACTCATGGTGCTGATTGACAGAAGGTTTCAGCGTGATTTGCCGATTCAGGCTGATTATGTTGGAAAAGCAGTAGATACACTGGATTCCGAACGCGTAACCGTGGAATGGAAGAACAGTGAAGGAATGGATAAAATTGTATTGTATACACCCGAATAATGGAGCATTTAAGTGTTGATCATTTAGTTGGAATTCGAGACCTGACCCGTCAGGACATTGAATTGATATTTAAAACTGCCGATAGTTTTAAAGAAGTTATTAATCGACCGATCAAAAAAGTTCCATCTCTTCGCGATATGACGATTGCCAACCTCTTTTTTGAAAACTCAACCCGCACACGCCTTTCTTTTGAGCTGGCTGAAAAACGCCTTTCTGCGGATGTGGTGAACTTCTCTGCAAGTTCGAGTTCGGTGAAAAAAGGAGAAACACTGATCGACACGGTAAACAACATCCTGTCTATGAAAGTGGATATGGTAGTGATGCGCCACCCGAATCCGGGAGCAGCGAAGTTCCTTTCCGAGCGCACCAAAACCTGTGTGATCAACGCCGGTGATGGAACGCATGAACACCCGACACAAGGATTACTCGATGCTTTTTCAATCCGTGAAAAACTCGGCTCCGTTGAAGGAAAGAAAGTGGTGATCGTAGGAGATATCCTCCATTCCCGTGTGGCACTTTCCAATATCTACACCTTGCAGAAACTCGGAGCAGAAGTAATGGTTTGCGGACCAACTACACTCATCCCGAAATACATTGATACCTTAGGAATTAAAGTGGAACACAACCTCCGCAGAGCGCTGGAATGGTGTGATGTTGCGAATATGCTCCGCATTCAATTGGAGCGCCAGGATATTCAATACTTCCCGAGTTTGCGCGAGTACTCCATGCAATATGGTTTGAATAAGGAAATCCTCGACAGCCTGGATAAGGAGATCGTGGTGATGCACCCCGGGCCAATCAATCGCGGTGTGGAAATTACCTCTGATGTAGCTGATTCTAAGCAATCAATTATCCTTCAGCAGGTTGAAAACGGTGTAGCTGTCCGAATGGCGGCAATTTACCTGCTTGCAGCCAAGATCGGTCGATAAAACTCTTCGAACATTCAGGTGTAAGAAAGAATTATTTGTTACATTTGATAAACACTGTGGCAAAATGAATTTTATTATTGCACAAGATACCAACTTTGCTGTCATTCAATCATCTGTAGAGAAATTGGATGCTTCTAATGCTTCTGAATTGAAAGATGAATTACTCACTTTAAGTAAAAAAGGAGTCAATTCCCTGATTTTAGACCTTTCCAAATCCAGATATTGCGACTCTTCCGGGCTTTCAGCAATACTGACTGCAAATCGTTTGTGTAAAGACACAAATGGTCAGTTTGTTTTGTGCGGTCTGCAGGAAAATGTAGCTAAAATGATCCGTATTGCTCAACTGGATAAAGTATTGAATATCTCAGAAACACTGGACGAAGCAAAGGCAGTCCTGAATTAATCCATGAGTTTTGAAATCCGCATATTGGGATCGGGAGCGGCATTGCCTACTTCTCTGAGAAATCCGACCTCGCAATATGTACAATGCAATGACCGCCATATCCTGATTGACTGCGGTGAAGGAACGCAGGTTCAACTGCGGAAATACCACGCACATATTCAGAAGATCAATCACATTTTAATTTCACATTTACACGGAGATCACTTCTTCGGACTGGTTGGATTATTGAGTTCGTTGCATTTGCTCGGACGCGATAAAGGACTGACGATCTACGGCCCGCAGGAACTGGAACAAATTATCCGTCTGCAGTTGGAAGTAGGAGGAGCAAAGCTCGGTTTTGAACTGAATTTTGTGCCTTTGAACGGAAATGAACACAAACTGATTTTTGAAGATAAACTGATCGAAATCTGGACATTTCCGCTCCGTCACCGCGTTCCTACAAACGGGTTTGTAATCCGCGAAAAGATCAAGGAACGGAAACTGAATGCCGAGCGTTTCCAGGAAGCCGGGCTTTCACTCACACTAATTCCCAAACTGAAACAGGGATTGGATGTGGTACTCGATTCCGGAGAAACGATCTGTTACGAAGAGTACACTTAT
Organism: Fluviicola sp.; assembly: GCF_039596355.1. Lineage (GTDB taxonomy): Bacteria > Bacteroidota > Bacteroidia > Flavobacteriales_D > Crocinitomicaceae > Fluviicola. Next base: position 615,426 of record NZ_JBCNJW010000001.1, read on the forward strand.
CCTCAAAAGCCGAGTAAATCATACGCTTATTGCTCCGACACGATTTTTGACGAACGTATCGTTGAGTACATCCGGGAAGTCGATCTGCTCTACCACGAAGCCACGTTCTTAAATGATAAGCTTGATCGCGCAAAACAAACCTTTCACAGTACGGCAGAACAAGCTGCAACAATTGCGAAAGAAGCCCGGGTGGGAAAACTACTGCTTGGTCATTTGAGTGCCCGTTATGAAACCGGTGAGAAACACCTCGAAGAAGCTTCCGGAGTATTCGAAAACGTCGTGGTGGTAGAAGACGGAGACGTTTATAACGTGTAAAATTGACAATAGATATTTCGGTTCCCTTCCGTATTATTAATAGCAAAGAATAAAAGATAGCACTGATACACTACCATGACAGTTGAGATCTCTTCATGTCGTGTCGAGTGATTTTTGAAATGAAATGGAGACAATCGTATCGAGACAGACATGCACTTACTTCTGAGAAGAAGTAATCCTCCTTAAATAATTAATTTGTCCCAGGTGATATCCCAAATGATTGGATAATTTCAGGATCTTGTGTTCACAGCTCATCGGATAGCCGAACGTTTCATACGGATAAACTGCCTTCAACTGTTCGGGTGAAAGGGAAGCAATGACCTTGACAACCATTGCTGCAGTCGTCTGAATCTGGTGAATCAGCTCTTCTTTATTGAAAGAACGTTCCTCAAATTCTGCACTCCGGTTCCGGACATACCCGGTGTCTCCAAGTGTTGCCCCGATGAAGTGATTGAGATTTCCAACCAGGTGCTGAGCCAGATTCCCGATTGAATTGGTAATTCCGGGAAGCACTTCCCACAATTGAGTTTCATCGCACAGGGTAATTTCCTGTGCCAGGGTATTCAGATCTTTTTCAAAAGCACGCTCAAATTCCGGGTTCATAATGGTATAATTTAATGTTGTGGATACAAAAGTTTACGGGTTTAAATGGTTCAAACTTTTATACTTTTTGAACCCTTTAACCTCTTTCATAGCTACCAATTAATAATTGAGGTGACGTTCTTTTTTATCCGGGTAAACATCTGCAATGGTCACCAAAATTCCCGTTTCTTCCACATTTCCGAATTCCGCATTCACCGCAGTTCCGAAGGTTTTCATTGTTGGTGAAAGGGCCATGTAAATGTTGACCAGCGGAGGAACGATTTCACCATGCTGACGCACAAAACTATTCAGAACCTTGAAGCCATCCTTAAAATCTAATCCTTTCAATTGTTCTTCTACAAACGTAGTGTCGTAATCAGTTTTCAACGGATGGTAAGGCTTCATCAGGTTTTCCGTATCCGGAAAATAATGATGCATGAAGTGCAGCAGGAAATCGCGTGCTTCGCGGTTGTAATACGGATACATCGTCACTTTTCCGAAGAAATAGCGAATGTCCGGGTAGTGGCGCACAAGCGCTCCCAGTCCGTCCCAGATGTTATCCAGCGCGAATAATCCTTTACGCGGGTTTTGTGCCGGCTGATAATCCGGATGAACCCAGCTTCTTCCCAGTTCACAGGTTGTGGGCAGGTAATCGTTGATGAAACGCTCCGTAAAATCAAAATAATGCGTGGTGGAAAGATGAATGACACCGTTGCTGTCTGTAGCATCGGCACAAATGATAAAGCGATAACCACCGATGATGACTTCGTCTTCCGGCGACCAGACAATCAATTGATTGTAGCAGATTTCCTGGGTATCGTATTCATCCAAATCCAGTTCTTCCCCGGTTCCACCGCCGGCAAAACGGAAAGTAACTTCACGGAGGCGACCGACTTCACGTACCACGTTCGGAGCAGTGTGAATATTGACAAAGTAGATTTCGTTATCGCCTTTGCGTGTTGTACGGATCATTCCGGCTTCGGCGAGTTCTTTTTTAATCAGTTCTTTGTCTACAGCAGGTATAATTGGTTTCATACGGTTTATTTCTTCAATGTATAGACGTGATTCCGGAACCATTCGGCCCATTTCGCGTCAGATGTTTTAGTATCTAATGTTTTTGCTTCGATCGGTTTCCCGACGGTAAATTGGATGTGTTTTCCTTTTTGGCGGAACATCTCATCTGCCAGGTAAAGCATTTCAATGTTTGCTTTTATTCCCAGAAATTTACGAAAATTAGCCAGTCTGTAAAAGAAGTTGGATAATTCTCCGTCAATATGAACCGGAACAATCAGCTGGTCATTCTGCCGTGCTTGCTTCACAAAAGTTTTTTTCCAGTCCAGGTCTTTTACGACACCTTTTGTTTTGCGGCTAACAAGTCCGGCCGGGAAAATACACACCAGCTGGTCGGAAGCAAACAAATTGTTCACCTGAATCAGGGAGCTGTTTTTGGTTTTTCCATGTTTGTTGACCCCCACAAAGATTTCTTTGAGCGGATCAAGATTTAATAACAAGTCGTTGACGATGAATTTGATATCTGTACGGTGATCGCGCAGACCATCCACGAGTGCCATGGCGTCCATTCCTCCCAGCGGGTGGTTCATCACTACAATGCATTTACCGGATGTCGGGATATTTTCAACGCCCGAAATGGAGTAGGTAACCCCGATTTCTTCCAATACTTCCTTACAAAAATCCTGGTTTTTAGAATCATGCGTGTTCAGGAAATCATTGATCTCCTTCTGGTGAAGAATCCGCTCCAGGTAACGAATAATAAAGCCCGGAATCCACTTCACAAGACGCGGGTTTTTACTTTGAATCAGTCTGCGGACATTTATGAAATCTTCTTGTTGTTTCATGGGGCAAAAGTAATACCTGCGGGGCTAGCCGGGATACAGAATTTAAAATGAAAGTAACAAAATTTCGTGAATAACTTCACTGATAATGGAGACTGAGCGGAGTCGAAGGCCCATTTCAGTGAAAATTAAGGTGTGCAATACAAGGTGTCATACGACGGAGAATAGCCGGCCCAAAGCCCAATGGCGCCTCCCTGGATATTGGTGGGAATGACGGTTGGTGCGGCAAATGGATTTCCGGTGGTTTGAAGCTGCATGTATTTTTTTTCCAGGAAATTATACACCGTTGCATCCAGTTTGGAGAAGCGGATTGCTACCGAATCACCGATTTTGTAATATCCCTTGTTTTTGTCTGCAACCGTGTTGTCGTCCCATGTGAAGGGATTTTCGTAATAGAAATTGAATGTTTGTCCATTGAAGAATTCATCGTCAATCACCGGGCTGAAAGTGGCTTTGAAATTCGGGTCTTTGGTTGTTCCGTTAACCATATTGATGCGCTTCACTTCCCACATATAGGCATCGTATTGGTATGGGGGATCGGATAATGTAGCCCAGGAAAAACCGTAACCCGGATTGGCTCCCGGGTCCTGCACCCAGTAAACGGAATCCAACGGTGTTGGCTGCACAATCTGAGTACTGGACGTGTAGGTTTCACCGTTGAGTTCGACCTTCAGGGAATAGGTTTTCCCGACTTGCCCCCAAATAGCTGTGTTGAAACTAGAGTAAGCACACAAATGGTAATTGGCCAGTTCCTGCTCCGGAATCCCAAACAGAGTAGCTGCCATAGCTTCCGTTCCCGGAGGAAGGTTGTCCGAACAAATCTCATCCAGCACTACGGTATTGGTACCATCCGAAACGGTTACCGTTGCTCCCGATTGAAAACTGTTCAGAAAAGCATCGAGTGTAGTCGGAGAATAAATATCCTGTGTTTTGGAGATTAGTACGATCGGGGGCATACCGGTTTCAATCCGGCCGTCGATCACAATTTGTTCCTTGTACCCGGGAATATCAATTTTCACCTCTTTGGTACAACCCGAAAGAAGCAGAAACACAGGGACGAAAAGGATTAAAACTCGAAATTCCATGTGACACTTGGTAAAATTGGAAATAAAGACACTTGTTTCACGGAAATTTTGAAATCGTTCGAAGTGATATTTCCATCGTTGTCAATATACAAAAAATAAGGATTGGCACGGTTATACACGTTGTACACGGAGAAAGCGACATTTTGTCTGAATTTCTTCTGCACTTCGGTTTTTTCTCCCGTCTTTTTGTCGATTTTCGTTTTCGTAGGCTTGTCATACCAGGTTGCGGAAATGTCTAAACGATGGTATGGAGCCATTCGCGTGGAATTTCTCGGGCCGTAATTGAACAGCAAATCCTGGTTGTTGAAATACCAGCTGTTTGGAAGTGTCAGGGTATTTCCGGATGCGTAAATGAACGAGAATCCAAACGTCCAGCGTTTATTCAGTTCGTAGGTTCCAACCAATGTCAGGTCGTGTCTGCGGTCGTATTTAGCCGGGTATTTGGTGCTCTGGATATCCGGGAAATAACGATCCGATTTTGCCAGGGTATAACCGATCCAGCCGGTGAGTTTTCCAAAAGTCCGCTTGATAAAGAACTCCGCACCATAACTCCAGCCGGTTCCGTAAACCAGTAAATTATCAGTGTTGTCATTCACATTGTCTGATGGCAGCACTCCCTGCTTGAATTCGATCATGTTATACATCTTCTTGTAGTAGACTTCCACGGAGGTTTCCCACTTGTTGTTATTGAAATTGCGGAAATACCCCAGGCTGGCCTGCCATCCTCTTTGAGGTTTTGCTTTATCGGTACTCGGATACCAAATATCCGTAGGAAGCGATACGGCGCTCAAACTCGCCAGGTGAATGTATTGGTTGTTGTAGGTAAATCCGCCTTTGATCGAACTTTTATCCTTGAGCAGAAAACGGGCAGCAATACGTGGTTCCAACCCGAAATACGAACTGATAAGGTCTCCTTTTCCGTATGTTTTCGTAGAGTCAGTGTGCCCGGTCGGACCTTTGTAATAACGTGTAAACGGGCCAGTGAATTGGTACATACTCACGCGTACTCCTGCATTGACTCGTAGCCAGGAAGTGAAATCCACCTCGTCCTGGAAATACACTCCCGATTCGTGGCTGTATAATTTCTGTGCCAGTCCGGTGTCAAAAACCACGTCTTCCTGCGAAGCAGATACACTGGTAGGAGTAAAGGTATGATACAAATAATCCGCGCCCATTTTAATGGAGTTCCGGGAATTCGGGAAGTAGGAGAGTTCCACTTTTCCGCCATAATCGCGAATTCCGGATTTCAATTCAAACTGGAACTGGTCTTGCGCCGAACCGAAACTGAATAAATAATCCGTTAAGGTAGCGGTCGTATTCATGAATAACTTGCTGTTAAACTGGTGATTCCAGCGCAGGGCGGCAATCCCATTTCCCCAGGGCATCCGTACATTGAAATCCTGTTCCTTGTTCCCGAAATTAAAGAGGTCTTTTCCGTAATAACCGCTCAGGTAAATCTTGTCTTTCGGGCCGAGACGGTAATTTAGTTTGGCATTCAAATCGTAGAAGAAGTAACTCGAACCATAGAATGAACTCGACTTTTTGATGAATGCTTTCATGAACAGATCGATATATGTTCTTCTGGCTGAAACAATGAACGAACCCTTGTCTTTGACGATCGGGCCTTCCAGTGTGAGACGGGAAGAAATCAGTCCCAAACCTCCGGTCACTTTGAATTTCTTGTTGTTTCCTTCATTCATGTTCACTTCCAGCACCGACGAAAGTCGTCCGCCGTAACTCGCAGGCATGCTCCCTTTTATGAGATTCACACTTTTAATCGCGTCGGCGTTGAAAACAGAGAAGAACCCGAACAGGTGAGAAGCATTGTATACCTGTGCATTATCCAGCAACACCAGGTTTTGATCCGGTCCGCCACCCCGAACGTAAAATCCTTGTCCCCCTTCACTCACAGAAGAAACTCCCGGTAACAGCTGGATGGTTTTCAATACGTCTACTTCCCCCAGGAACGCAGGGAGTTTTTTGATCAGTTTCACATCCAACTCAATCTGCCCGATCTTCGTGGAGTTTACGTTGTCACCTTTTTTTGCGTTGATTTCCACTTCTTCAATGTCGATAGTTGCTCCCAATTCAGCACGGATCGTCGTATCGCGGCTCAATTGAATGCTGATTGTGTCATTGGGAAGCCCACCACCCCTGAAAATCACCTGGTAGGAACCTGTTGGAAGCGTTAAGGAATAAAAGCCGAATTCGTTGGTAACAGCGCCCTGCTGCAGGCTGGGAACATAAATTTGTCCACCGATAATGGGTTCACCCGAACTTTTCTCCGAAATGTATCCGCTGATCGTTGCGTTTTCCTGTCCCCAGGAAAGGAAAAAAGCGAAGATGCATGTGATTTGTAGCGCAAGGAATTTCATCCGGATTTTCGTGTCAACGAATTTAAGCTTTTATGTCAAATTAAACGGCGCTTTCTGAGCTTTTTCTTAAATTTGGCTTCCAAAATTAGAACGACAATGAAAATTTCATCTGCCTGGTTACATGAGTACCTGCCCATTCAAAAATCTCCCGAAGAATTAGATCAGCTTTTGACCGATACCGGTTTGGAAGTGGAAGGTTTTGAGACCATTGAAAGTGTAAAGGGTGGTTTGCAGGGTGTTGTCGTGGCGGAAGTGGTTGAATGTGAGCAGCATCCGAACGCTGATCGCCTGAAGGTGACGAAAGTAAACAACGGAACTGAAATCCTTCAGGTAGTGTGCGGTGCGCCCAATGTGGCGGTCGGGCAAAAGGTCATCCTGGCACAGGTTGGGGCTGTTTTGTACCCGAAACCGGATGAACCGCTGAAAATGAAAGTTTCCAAAATCCGCGACGTGGAATCCTACGGAATGTTGTGTGCCGAAGACGAATTGGGTCTTGGAACAAGTCACGACGGAATCCTGGTGCTTTCACCGGATGCCAAACCGGGAACACCTGCAGCGGAATACCTGGAATTGGAAAGCGATGTGCAGATTGAAATCGGTTTGACACCGAACCGTGCAGATGCCATGGGACACATTGGTGTGGCACGTGATGTACTGGCTTACCTGGCTTGCCACGAAGGAAGCACGGCGAAACTGCAACTGAAAGAGACGAAAAAATTGCAGAAAGAAAGTGACCTTCCGGTTGCGGTCTCTGTTGAAAATACGGAGCGTTGTCCGCGCTACATGGGGGTAAGCATTTCAGGAGTAGAAGTGAAACCTTCCCCGGCATGGCTGCAAAACCGTTTGCGCGCTGTAGGACTTTCGCCCATTAACAATGTGGTGGACGTAACCAATTACGTGATGCGTGAACTGGGAACTCCGCTGCATGCATTCGATGCGGATGTGGTGAACGGACAGGTGATTGTGCGTACTGCAAAAACAGGTGAAAAGATCACTACATTGGACGGTGTTGAGCGTGAATTGAACGAAGAAGATTTAGTCATTGCCAACGCTTCCGAAGCGATGTGTATTGCCGGAGTATTCGGAGGAAATCAATCCGGTATTTCAGATACGTCGAAAAATGTGTTCCTGGAAGCGGCCTATTTCCAGCCGGTTTCTGTTCGTAAAACAGCGAAAAGACACGGTTTGTCTACCGATGCAAGTTTCCGTTTTGAGCGTGGTGTGGATGTGGATTTAGTTCCATATGCACTGGAGCGCGCTGCTCAGTTGATTCAGGAAGTTGCCGGAGGACAGATCGGAATGGAAGTCGTGGATCTTTACCCGAATCCAATCGCGCGAAGAAACGTAACTTTGAGATATGCACGCGTGAACCAGGTTTTGGGACACGAGATTGAAAAAACAACGATCCGGGGAATTCTGACTTCTTTGGATTTCGAAATATTGTCGGAAAACAACGATTCGTTGGAACTTTCCGTTCCGAATTACCGCGTAGATGTAGACCGCGAAATTGATGTGATTGAGGAAATCCTGCGCATTTACGGATTCAACCAGATTCCGCTTCCGGAGAAACTGAATACGTCACTGGTATTGAGCGAAAAACCGGATTTGGAGCGTTTGGGAGTGAACCTCGCAGAAGTATTGGCGGGAACAGGTTTCCACGAAATGATGAATAACTCATTGACCAGTCCGCAATACGCTGAAAAACTGGGCGGAAATCAGTTCCAGGTTTCGAATGCCGTTTCGATGTTGAACCCGCTGAGCCAGGATTTAGCCGTGATGCGCCAGAGTTTGTTGTTCCAGGCAATGGAAACCGCAGCACATAACCAAAACCGTCAGAATCCGGATTTGCGTTTGTTTGAATTTGGTAAAACATATTCGGTTGACAACGGAAATTACGCAGAGAACAAACGTTTATTGTTGTTGATGACCGGAAACAAACTGGAGGAATCCTGGGCGCAAAAATCCGAGAAATCGACTTTGTTCACGCTGAAAGGAGTGGTGAATAACCTGTTTGAGCGTTTGGGACTAATCGGTTTGCTCCAGGAAGAAGCGATGTCGGAGCAGGAAGTATTGGCCGACGGTTACCAGGTACGCATTTTGAAAAACGTAGTCGGAACAATCGGCTGGGTAAACCCGAAAGTGAAAAAGCATTTCGGTGTCAAACAAGATGTGTTTGTTGCTGACCTGGATTGGGATGCGATTCTTGCTTCCCTGAAGCTGGCGAAGACACAATACAAGGAATTGCCGAAAACATTTGAGGTGAGACGTGACTTCTCCCTGTTGCTGGATTCAAAAGTACGTTTCTCCGAAATTGAGCAGATTGCGCGCAAAGCAGACAAGAAAATTCTCCAGAAAGTAGGTTTGTTCGACGTTTACGAAGGAAAGAACCTGCAGGAAGGTAAGAAATCATATGCCGTTTCATTCACATTCCAGGATCCGGAGCTGACATTAAAAGATGCGCAGGTAGACAGAATTATGAATACGATTCGTGCTGAATTGGAAAAACAATTGGGAGCGGAGTTGAGATAATTCAAAATTCAAAATGCAAAAAAAACTTTCACATTTTGAATTTTGCATTTTGAATTTTGAATTTTGCATTGTACTTGTTTTCCCTTTTAACTTCTCACTTGGTTCCAGTCGTTAATTTTCTTTAAAAAATGGTCAAAACCCGCTGGAATTCTACCTTTGTACTTTGCTGAAAGTAGACATGAAATCATTCGTTGTTACCGGAATTGGAACCGAAGTTGGAAAGACAGTGGTGAGTGCTGTACTTTGTGAAGCTTTGAAAGCAGATTACTGGAAACCTGTCCAGGCTGGAGATTTACACGCGTTGGACAGCGATTTTGTCCGGAATCATACTTCTGAAACGACCATTTTCCCCGCAAACGTCTTATTGAACGAACCAATGTCGCCGCATGAGGCCGCACGTTTGGACGGAATTGAACTCACGGAAGAATATTTTGACCTGCCGGAATTCACCAAAACAACCATCATTGAAGGAGCGGGCGGATTGATGGTTCCGCTCAATGATGTGGGACTTTGCTACATCGACCTGTTTCAATTGTGGGATATGCCGGTTTATGTCGTAACGAAACATTACCTGGGTAGCATCAACCACACTTTACTGACGCTGAATGCGCTTCTGATGCGTGAAATCCCGATTGCCGGACTGATTGTGAACGGCGCGCGGAATGAAGCCTCAGAACGGATTTACCGCTCACATTTCTCCGATTTAACGATTACATACATTCCCGAACTGACTGAGTTTTCAGCTGAAAGTATCCGGGAAGCAGCCCAATTATGGATAGAACAACAAGCTTAGAAAAGGATCGCCTTCACGTTTGGCATCCTTTCACTCAAATGCAGACTGCCGGAGAACCTTTGTGTATCGTACAGGCAGAAGCAACGACTCTCATTGACGCAAACGGAAAAAGATACATCGATGCCAATTCATCCTGGTGGGTCAATGTACACGGACACGGTCATCCGTATTTAGCTCAGGCTTTACAGGAACAGTTTGCGCAATTGGATCATGTGATTTTTGCCGGGGCAACACATCCGCAGGCTATCAGGCTTGCAGACCGGATTACGTCACTTTTGCCGGAAAAACTGGAGAAGGTATTCTTTTCCGATGACGGATCTACTTCCATTGAAGTAGCGTTGAAAATGGCTTTCCAGTATTGGTACAATAAAAACGAACCGAAAAAGCGTGTCATCGCATTGGATGGTGCGTATCACGGAGATACCTTCGGAGCGATGTCAATTGGTCAGCGGGGGGCGTTCAACCAGCCTTTTGAGCATTTGTTTTTTGATGTAGACTTCATCGATTTTCCGGTCGGAGAGGCGAGAAGCACTGCGTTGATCCAGGCAGAACAAATTCTGCAAACAGGAGAAGTGGCTGCGATCATCGTGGAACCATTGGTTCAGGGATCGGCAGGTATGCGCATGTATGATGCAGTGTGGCTGGATGCCTTTGTTTCGCTGGCGAAAAAATACCACGCTTTGGTCATTTTCGATGAAGTAATGACGGGTTGGGGAAGAACCGGAAAGCTGTTTGCACACAATTTCTGTGAGCAGGAACCGGATATTGTTTGTTTGTCCAAAGGATTGACGGGCGGAGTGCTCCCATTGGGATTAACCGTTGCTACGAATGACATTTACGATGCCTTTTTGCACCCGGAAACGGCAAAAGCTTTGCTTCACGGGCATTCGTTTACAGGAAGTGCACTGGCGTGTGCAGTTGCCAATGCAAGCCTGGATTTATTTGAGCAGCCCGAAACCTGGGATTCGATTGAGTGGATTGAAGAGCGCCACCGGTTTTTTATTGATGCGTTGAAAGCACATCCGAAAGCAAAAGAAATCGGTCTTTGTGGAACGATTCTGCGTTTTGAAGTGGAAACCGGGGAAGGAAACAATTATTTTTCTTCGATTCGTGATCGGGCATACAACTTCTTCCTGGATCAGGGATGCTTGATTCGCCCGTTGGGAAATGTGCTGTATCTGAATCCGCCGTATTGTATTTCGGAAGAGGAACTGGATAAACTACACGTGGTATTGCTGGATTTCCTGGATACGATCTGATAATTGACAATTGAAAAGGGAGAATTGAAAAGAAAGATGATCCGGATTTTTTGATTCTGTTGGATGATTTTTCCTTCTTCCTCTCCTTAATACATCCAAAATATCGAAGCGAGATGTTCGTTTTAAAGGGAATCTTTGGCTTCCCACTTTTGGAGGGAGACCGAGGGGGAGGACAGTTTAATTGCGCTCTATTTCCCTCTAAACGCTTGCAATGCCTCCAGCTCAAAAACAATTTTTTCCAAATCGACTTGTACTGCCTGGAATAGCGGATCTTCCGCAAACACGGGATTCTGGAGAATGGTTCGTGCTTTTTTGAAGTCGATTTGTCCGTCGCGCTGCATGTGCTTGTAGAAAATAATCTGGATTTCTTCCATGTATTCATCCAAAACAGGAGCCAGTTTGTCCGAGGCGATTTTCTCCAATCCGAATGCCAGGCTGGTAATCTCACGCGAAATCCGGACGTTGGAACCTACTTTGGCAAAATGAACGTCAATTTCGCGCTGGTGTGTCTGTGGTTCTTCATACATGCGTTGCACACAGGCAAAGAGGTTGTTATTGGCAGCTTCACTCAGGCGTCTGCTTTTATGCCAGGTCACCCCGGGCGGCAATTTTTTCTCATAACTTAAAACCACCTGGTTCAGGAAGAACAGGTTTTGGTTGAATGAATGATTGAGCAGCGATGGAAAGCGCTGTTTTTCCCAAATCGGCCAGAAAGCAAAACTGATCAAAATTGCGAGTGCCGATCCGATCAGTGTAGAAAGTACACGCCACCAGATCAAATCCCAGGAACCTTGTTTGGAAAGCTGCATCATGACCACCATCATAATCGTCACGAAAAACACCCCGACTTTGTAATTGTTTCGCAGGTAATACGCTACGAAGAACGAAATGAAGATCAGGATCACAACAAAGGTTTCGTGCTTGATCGGCAAGAGCATAATTGCTCCTCCGACGATGATTCCCGCAACCGTACCGATGATTCGCTCAAATCCTTTTTTACGTGTAGCACCATAGTAAGGTTGAATAACAATCAAAAGGGTCAATGCAATCCAGTGGCCGTGATCAATTTGGAAGAATTTGAAAATAAACACCGAGAGTGCCAGACCGAGCCCTACCCGCAAGGAGTATTTGAATTGCTGCGAATCGATATTGAATACTTCCCGGACAATCTGGAGAATGACTCGCGGCTGTAATCCCGCAATGAAATGGTTGAAAGACAATTTGTAATTCTCGAAGTAATTACTGCGTTTGAAATTGAGTTTTTCGTGGATCAGGTCGATGCTGTTCTGCAAATAATCGTAACATTGTTCCAGGCTGGAAACGAGCTGTTTGAGAGCAAACAATTCTTCCTCGCTCCAGTTTTGTTCTTTCAGCGTTTTTTTGAGAATCCGTACCGCAATTTCAAAGCGTTTGATGCGTACTTTCGCCATCGTGAGATCTTCTCCCCGGAAGGTGAAAATAACAATAGACAAGCGTGCTGAAGCCTGGGAAAGTGCCGAAATGGTTTTGTAAATGATTGACTGGCTGTTCTGGAGGGAAGCATGCCCGCGCAAAGCAAATAATTCTTCGTGAACCACCCGCGCACTTGCTCCGAAGTAAGCGGCTACTTTGCGTGCTTCGATCATCTGGTCGTAATGTTCGGCTTTGAAGCGCGAATTTTCCTTCCGCCGGTTAAATAGCTCGATGCTTTTATCGATCGCCGCCCGGATTTCAATTTCCCGGGAAGTAATGTTCCGCAAATCCTGGTTGTCGATTTCTGTATCCAGGTAGTTTTCCAGAACGGCATCCAGGTAATCCGTATTCTTTTTCCAGATGGTGGCTATGGAACGCCGCATAGGGTTGGAAGCCGAGAAAGGAAACGAGATGAAAATAATGGTGATCGCCCAAAGTGCCCCGTAAAAGATATACTTACCGTAGACCAGTGATTCACCGAATGAAGTGGGATTCGAAATACCAAACAGGTAGAAAAATCCAACTCCTACGCCGATCGTTGAGCCGTAATCGCTCCAATTCCGGATGAGCGCAGCAAATACCCCGATCACAAACATACCGATGACGGAAAGAGTCACGGAACCTCCAATGTTCATTCCAATAATGGCCGCAATGAGAATCAGGATGGCTTCAACGCCCTGGATGAGCATTTTCCGGTAATGCGAACCGCGGTAATCAATCAATGTGAGTATGTAGGCTCCAAAGGCCGCCCAGATGATGTGGTACGAAAAACCAAGAAATAGCGGGAACACGATCAAAGGCACATTTAACGCCAACACTACCCGGATAGACCAACTGATGGTGGGTTCCAGGTATTCCTGTTGCAGAATGGTGTTAAATTGTTTGATCGGTTGAAACCGCATAAGAAGTGAATTTCCTAACAAATATAGGGACTGCGAATGAATATTCGGGGGGGCGTTTGGTACAAAAGGGAGAAGTTACCGCAATTTTAGCGTTTTTTCTAAAATGGGATTTAAAGCCGGATGTAATTCCGCAATATTACGTCCAGGTTTATACCCTTGCTATTTTCCGGATTTCCGTTCCACTTTTCCCTTCGATTAATACGAGGAATAATCCCATCGGCAAATTGGAAATTTCCACAAATCCGGCATCATTTGCTTCGAGTTGTTTGACCAGGTAACCGGAAACCCCGAATACGGATATTTTAGCAGCCGCTTCGGTGATCAGCTGGAAATCGTCTTTGCTCGGATTGGGAAACAAGATGCTTTCTTTCGGTGTTTTTGGCGAGGCATTCCATTGGTAGAAATCGGAGATGCGCACGGCATTGTGATTCAATCCGGTTCCGATATAAAACTTCCCGTTGATGGAAAATCCTTTTGCTCCTTTTAATCCGTCTATCGGAAGTGCCGGAATTGCCTGCCATTTTTTCGTGTAGTTCAAATAGTAGCAATCGTTTTTGAAGACACTGTTTTCATCCATTCCGGCACATACTAGTGCACTGAACCCATTGCTGACGGCAGTTCCATAAGAGCGTTTGCCTCCCGGAAGAGGAGGAAAGGAACTCCATGTTTCCGTTACGGCATCAAACGAATACCAGGAATCGGCATAGGAAATGGGATTGATATCGAAACCTTCTCCGAAAATGCCTTCATTCAGGATTGAAAATCCCAATACACTCCGGTTTGGTCCGCCAGGATAGGGTGAAAGCTGCGACCAGGAGTCTGAAGCGGCGTTGTATTTCCAAAAATCCGAAAGGGTAGAGTCTGCGGTAGTTCCCATACCCAGGTAACCGGTATTCCGGATTTCCAGTGCGGTTGCATGCCAGCGGGCAACTCCGGGAAAATCGGTTTTTTGAATCCATGAATCGGTAAAACCATCGTATTCCCAAACATCTTTCAGAGCAACTCCTGCTTCAGAATAACCGCCTACCAGGTACGCTTTATTTTGCAACGTAAAAACGCAGGAATACTGCCGTGCTGTTCCGGGGAAAACGGCTTTTTCACTCCAGGAACCGGTTTGCGGATTGAACTGGAAGAGTTTATTGCTTTCAGCATAACCATTCAGATTCCCGGTAACCAGGTAGCCTGAACCATTGATCGCAAAGGCAACGGCATCATCTCTCCCGATAGTTGGAACAGCTGTGACCGAAGACCAGTTTTGACTTTGCGCGAGTATACTGACGAATAAAAATACAACCAGGATTCCTTTCATGTTTGAATGCTTTATAGCGTTTAACGCAGGAAAGGTGAAAATCGTTTGTTTGAAATGACAAATTCCGAATTTGGATGTGTGAACTAGTTCTCTTTCGAATTGAACTGGAAGTAGAGCACTGAACGCCAGGAATCAATCCCGAGTTTTTCCTTCCAGTTGTCTTTCAGGTCAATCATCCATTGAAACAATTCCAGGTAGCTTTCATCCGTGTAGTGGAAAATTTTTGCAGGATCCAGGTTCATATTAATGAGGTTTTGCACATCTTCACCGATCCATTGGTAATCTTGCCCTGCATGCTCATTAGCCCGTTCCAGGCCCGGCCCATCGAGGTATTCTCCGTCGTTGTTGGTATACAGAGCATAAATCTCTCCGTTCTCAAGCAACGTAGTATCAGCATCAATCGGATCGAGGTATTCCCGGGTTTTAGCTACTGCTTCCACAAATTCTTCGTGATCTTTCATTTGATTGGTAGCTGCCAGTAGATCCAGGAATTGGTAAAGTGCTTCACGCCCCTGCTTGAAATCCGCTTCGATTCCAACCACTTTATCGAACAGGTGTGAATCCACGATCTTGTTGTCGAATGCGGCCAAAATGCGGTAAGCATACGGGATGAAGTAATTGAACTCTCCGAGACTGATGTGTTTGTCTCCGTTCAATGCGTAGATGTAGCTTCGGTTTGCCATAATTTTAATTTAAAATTGAAAAGGTAAAATTGAAAAGAGCAGACGTTATAACCAAATATGTCGTACACTCTTTTCAATTATCAATTGTCCATTGTCCATTCTCGATTCGGAATTACTTTGTTTCCGCAACGGCTTGCTGGATTAATTTCCCCACTTCGTGAATTTGGTCTTCGGTGATATTCAACGGGGGAGATAATCTGAAACTGTATGGGTGGGAGAGGAACCAGAAACTGATTACTCCGTACCCAAGCAAGCGTTCTACGACTTTTGCCACGCGTTCATCGCTTGCCATATCACAGGCAAACATCATTCCTTCCCGGCGGATTTCAAAAATTTCGTCGATTTTTTCAAGGTAACTTTCCAGCAAAGCACCGAGTCGTTCCACTTCTGTGAAGTCTATTTCAGAGTCGAAAACTTCCAGTGTTCCCCAGGCAGCGGCATTGATTACCGGATTTCCTCCGAAAGTCGTAATGTGACCGAGCATCGGTGAATGACTCAGCTCGTTCATGTATTCGTATTTTGAAATGAAAGCTCCGATAGGAAGCCCGCCTCCGAGTGCTTTTCCGAGTGTCAGTATATCCGGAATCACACCGCTGTGTTCAAAGGCAAACATTTTCCCGGTGCGTCCCATTCCACACTGAATTTCATCGAAAATCAATAACGCTCCGACCTCATCACAGCGTTTGCGCAATGCCTGCAGGAATTCGGTGGAAGCTTTGCGCACACCGGCATCTCCCTGTACGGTTTCCAGGATCACGCCGGCAGTTCGCGTGGTGATGCGTTGTAAATCTTCCGTTTCATTTAAGCGGATAAAATCGACATCCGGCAATAGCGGACGAAAGGGCGTTTTTTTGATCTCATTGGCTGAAACGCTCAACGATCCGTGCGTATTTCCGTGATATGAACCTTTGAATGAAATGAGCTGTGTACGCCCCGTGACGCGTTTAGCCAGTTTCAAAGCCGCTTCGTTGGCTTCTGTTCCGGAATTGACGGGGTACACACAATTCAATGATTCCGGGAGGAATTTCCGGAGTAACCGCGCCATTTCCAATGATGAATCCTGTATAAATTCGCCGTAAACCATCACGTGGAGGTACTTGTCGAGCTGTTCCCGGATACGTTTGATGACCTGAGGATGCCGGTTCCCGATATTGGTTACAGAAACACCGGAAATCATATCCGTGTAGCGTTTTCCGGATTTATCGTAAATGAAAATCCCTTCCGCCGATTCAACATCAATTAAATAGGGAAAGGGATTTGTTTGTCCTAAATGTTTTAAAAAGTCTTCTTTATTATCTTCCATGAGGAGGTCTCTTATCTTGCGGTTCTCCTTCTCTGCGGTCTTTCAATCGTTCGAGGAGAACTCGTCTGAATTCGTGCTCCAAACTTAAGAGTTTTAAGGTTCTTTTTTCACCGATGATCTTAATAAATTTCTCGCTGTATTCTTTTTTGATGTCGAGTTCTTTCTGCTCGTTTTCAAAAAGAGTATTGAGTTTTTTCTTCGCATCGTCGTTTGAGAGTTTATCTTCGGAATCTTTCAATTCCATGTTGATCTTGCGGGAACTTTGGCGGATTTCCTTCATTTTGGACTCCATTTCGTTGTAAACAGGCCAGAATTTTTCTGCTTCACTTGCCGTGAGGCTGAGTTCTTTGGTGATGAAGCCCACCTTCAGTGCTTCGATTTTGTCATCCCGGTCTTTGTCGTCTCCGGGCCCCTGACCAAAGGCTGTGCTTGCAATGAGGATCGGGATCAGTGCCCAAACCAGTTTTTGTACTATTTTCATAATGCGTTCTTTTAACTTTCGATGAGTAAATATTCGTCCAGCTCACCGGATTCTTCCTTCAGATAATCCAGGATTTCTTCGTCATTGATGTGATCAAACATCGTGGCATTTGAAACGGAGGATTTGTTGACTTTATCTTCCTTTTCAGGTGTAGCCTGCCGGTCGTTTTGAGCTAGTTTTTCAGTGCTCAGGTGCGCGGCAATCGTTTCCGGATCAATGTCTTCGATGTGCTGATTCAAGTACTCGTAGATTTCTTCATCGCTGACGGACGACAGATTAATTGGTGCAGATTCATCCGCGGAGCCGGGAGTGTTCCAGGAAAAAAGAATAGCAAACAAAAGAATTGCTGCAGCGGAACCCCAAACGTACCAGCGCTTGTAGAGTGGGATTATTTTTGCCTGACTATTCTGTTTTATCCCGCCAGATACCGGGATATCATTTCCGATTTGATTCAGGATGTTCTTTTTCAAATCTTCAAAATAAGCTTCTGAAGGCATTGGAGTCGAATGCACCTTTAAATCGTCAATAATATGTTTGTTTTCCCGATTCATAACACTAAGATTCGTCCTTTATTCAATGGTTTAATTTGCGTTTTAAATATTCTTCAATTTTCCCGACTGCATGGAAGTAATTGGCTTTCAGGCCGCCTACGGAACCGCCTGTTAGTTTGGATATCTCTTCGTATTTCAAATCATCGAAATACTTATATTCAAATACCATGCGTTGTTTTTCGGGAAGGGTTTCAATGGCTTCGAACAGGAGTTTTGAAATCTCCTCGGCACCGAGTTTTCCGTAATGTTGTGATTGATGAGAAAACGAAACGATCGGCTCGTCGATATCCAGACTTTTGTGTTTGTTTTCTTTCTTCAGGAAATGCACCGTTTCATTGTATGCAATGCGGTAAATCCATGAAAACAAGGCACTGTTTCCCTGAAATTGTTTGCGGTTGTTCCAGATTTTAATGAATACTTCCTGGATAATGTCGTTGGTGAGCTCGTGGTTGTTCACCCAACGGCGGATGGTGGTGTAGAGGCGTTTGCTGTGAATGTCGACAATCCAGCTGAAAGCTTGATGGGCCATGTCATCATCCCGATGAAAATAAGAAATGATGGTATTTTCATCGGGAATGTGACTCATATTTTTATTTGCGGGTTAATACCTTTTTAGCTGCTTCAACAATGTTTGGAGTATCCAAACCATATTTCACCATTAACTCGTCCGGTGTTCCGGATTCTCCAAAAGTATCATTTACTCCAACATATTCCTGTGGCGAAGGTAAATGCCGCGCGAGTACTTGTGCAACAGCATCCCCTAAACCTCCATTCAACATGTGTTCTTCTGCAGTAACAACACACTTGGTTTTGTTAACAGAGTCTAAGATTGCTTTTTCGTCCAAAGGTTTAATCGTGTGCATATTGATTACTTCCGCACTGATTCCCTGTTCAGCCAATTGTTGTGCCGCTTCGATGGATTTCCATACCAAATGTCCGCAGGCAATGATGGTTACGTCCGTTCCTTCGATCAAAACATCTGCTTTCCCGATCGTGAATGTTGCATCCGGCTGGATGAAAATAGGAACAACCGGTCTTCCGAAACGCAGGTATACCGGCCCCACATGTTCAGCGATTGCCATGGTTGCCTGTTTCGTTTGGTTGAAGTCGCACGGAACGATTACTGTCATATGAGGCAGCATGCGCATCATTCCCACATCTTCCAGGATCTGGTGCGTTGCGCCATCTTCACCCAAGGTTAATCCTGCGTGAGAAGCACAAATTTTCACGTTTTTCTGGGAATAAGCTACCGACTGACGGATTTGGTCATAAACGCGTCCGGTTGAAAAGTTGGCGAAGGTTCCTGTGTAAGGAATTTTACCCCCGATAGTCATTCCGGCTGCCATCCCGATCATATTTGCCTCAGCAATTCCCGCCTGGAAAAACCGATCCGGAAATTCTTTCTGAAAAGCATCCATTTTCAGCGACCCGGTCAAATCTGCACACAGGGCAACTACATCCGGATTTTTTTTACCGATTTCAAGCAGACCTTCTCCAAATCCTGATCGCGTATCTTTTTTTCCTAAAATTTCAAATTGCTTCATTGCTATAAATTAATCGAAGTTGTTTTATTTGATTGTATTTTAAAATTCTTTTCAGTCGTATAGGTGGTTGAACGCAGCTGTTTTTGCCGGTATACGATGCGGTAGCTTCCGGGCTGCAGGAAAATCAATCCTTTTGTGGATGTTTGATCCAGGTTGCAGACCCATTCCGGGGTTCCGTTCTCGCGAATCACAAAGACCTGTGCGGCCAGTGTCTTGGTTGCATTGTAACTGAGTTGTCCCGGAGCTGCCAGGTCAATTGTTTCCGTGGCACTTTGTTTCACTTCAACTGTTTGGTAGATGCGCGGCAGTGTCAGGATTTCGATCTCGTATGTTCCGATAATGTACTTGTCGGTTGTTCCCACCAATTGCGTATTGAGTGTGTACTGGTCGGTTTTCTGGTAGATTCTTGAAAGCACCTGGTACGGACTTGTCGCATTGGTGAACCGCAGTTTGATATATCCCTGCGGACAATCCACCGGGATGATGTTGTGCGTATTCTTGACGATGGAAATATTGTTTTTGTAGACTTTCGGAATGGTATTAACAACGAGGTCATATTTGAAGCTCGGATCCATGGTCAGTGTGTCCGGATTTCCCTGTCTGTTTAAGGTATGAACGAAGGTATAAACCAACTCTTTGGTTCCCGCTTTATAAAGGAACAGGGTTACATCCGTTTCATTCGGAACCTTATGGATGTTGTTCAGGTTGATCTGCACCGTGGTATTGATCACCGCTTTCGAAATCACGGATTTCAATACATTGTTAAATGCTTCTTTCGTTTCCGCCTCCGAATAACTTCCGATACACTTGAATTGTTCGAGATACGATAAGTCAAGTCCCAAACCGATTACGAATGGGGTTACCTTGACTCCCTTGTCGTGTAGTTTTTTGGCAATCACACAGGGGTCGTTGTCACAGGCTTCCAATCCGTCGGTGATGAGGATAATGATATTCCGGGCATTGGTATCCGGGAAATCGGATGCGGCGGCTTCGAGTGACCGGGCAATCGGAGTGGTTCCTTTTGCCAGGATGGTTTTGATTTTGTTTTTTACCCGGGTGAAATTATCCGGCCCGAAAGGAACTTCGAGTTTGGTATCGTTACAATCCTGGTAAGTTGCAGTAATCGGGGACTGGTGCCCGTAAACCCGCAGTGCAATCTGCAGGTTCGCGGATCCGTTCAAACTATCTACTGTTTTAATGAGGAGTTCTTTCGCAGCTTCAATCCGTGTTTGTCCGCCCCAATTGGCATTCATGGAGTTCGAAGCATCCAGAATGAACAAAATACGAGTCAATTCCTGCCCTTGAGCTTTCGCGAAGCCCGTGAATAAGAAGCAAAAAATGACTGCGTAAAATCTCATTAATAATCTCCTAAAGTTTCTTCCAGCTGATCCAGTGCAAGCTGCAATTGCTCAGCATTCGGCGCAACACCATGCCATTTATGAGAACCAACCATGTAATCAACTCCCTGACCCATTTCTGTTGTCATAATAATAACAATCGGTTTTCCTTTTCCGGTTAATGCTTTTGCTTGATTCAATGTTCCGATCAGGCTGTCGTAGTCGTGACCGTTCATTTCAAGAACTTCCCATCCAAAAGCTTGCCATTTTCCTTTCAGGTCACCCAAAGAAAGGACATCGTCTACGTCTCCGTCGATTTGTCTTCCGTTGTAGTCAATAGTAGCAATCAGGTTGTCTACTTTATTGGCTGCAGCGTACATTGCAGCTTCCCAAATTTGTCCTTCCTGTAATTCTCCGTCTCCGTGAAGCGAGAACACCAGGGTTTTATCGTGATTTAATTTTTTTGTCAAAGCTGCTCCGATGGCATTAGACAAACCTTGTCCGAGAGAACCGGAAGCCATGCGCACACCCGGGATTTTTTTATCCACACTCGGGTGTCCCTGAAGGCGTGCATTGATTTTACGGAATGTTCCCAACTCTTCAATCGGGAAATATCCTGCACGCGCTAAAACAGAGTACCAAACAGGGGAGATGTGTCCGTTTGAAAGGAAGAACAAATCCTCTTCTTTTCCGTCCATAGAGAAATGATCCGGATTGTGTTTCATGATTTCAAAATAAAGTACTGTTAAGAAATCGGCACATCCCAAAGAACCACCCGGGTGACCGGAATTTGCTCCTGCGACCATGCGAACGATATCTCTTCTTACTTGTGATGCAACTGCATGTAATTGTTGAATTTCCATTGTTATATCCTATTTGGCACTGCAAATCTAAGGTTAATATTCGCTTTCACTTCGTTTTTTTTTAACTACTTTTAAACGATGATGCAACTCTTTTTTGTTAAAACGAGTCTGGAGTATTAATCACATCACAAACTAAAAACTATGATAAAGACATTACTCTCCGTTGGTTTTCTTCTTTGCGTAGGCTTGTCGTTCGGACAAGATGCAAATAAGATTCACCCCGGTAAGCAGGTCAGGATTGAAAAACAAACCCCTGTTCTGACTGCTGAAATGCAACAGTATGCTGTTGCAAACGGCAG
Source organism: Fluviicola sp. (assembly GCF_039596355.1). Lineage (GTDB taxonomy): Bacteria > Bacteroidota > Bacteroidia > Flavobacteriales_D > Crocinitomicaceae > Fluviicola. The sequence goes on from NZ_JBCNJW010000001.1 coordinate 636,941, forward strand.
CTACATTGCTGATCGCCCTTCAGGTGATGGAAAAGAATCCGCTTTTGACGGACAGATTTCCATGGAAAATGCCCAAAAAGTAGACCCAAAAGCAATGGGGATTAAAATCATTGACAGAAATCAATTTTTTGAAATTGCCGGAACCGGTAAGGTATTGGTTGTGAAATCAACGTGGGTATTGGAGAACGAAATGAAAACGAAAAGATGATGAAAAAACAGACGAAATTCCTTTTGGTCTTTTTGGTTTTTATGATATCCGGAATGACTAACGCACAAATAGTGAATATGGGGAACGGAATGCAATTCCCTGAAAGCAGCCCTGCAGATTGCAGCACCTTCGGAGTAGGAGCGAACAACTTCTTCGATGACGGTGGATCGGGTGGCAACTATTCTCCCAATTTTAATGATACCGTTGTTTTCTGTCCTGATTTGAGCCAGGGAACTAAAATGGTCATCACATTCGGAATCAACGCCGGTTACACGTTTGATGTGGACGGTTCTGATTTTATTTATGTGTATGACGGACCGAATACCAGCGCACCATTGCTGGGAATTCACAACTCAGTTTCCGATCCGAACGGATTCAACCACGTTGCTTCTTGGAACAACCCAAGCGGATGTTTGACAGTAGTATTTATCTCTGACGGTGCAAACCAGGGAGCAGGATGGGGAGCAAGCGTTCAGTGTGGTAACCAGGCACAGCCGTTTGAAATGCACATGGAAGCATTTGTAAACCACGCAGGAACCAACTCCTTGAACCCGATTGATACCGGATTTGTAGATGTGTGTCTCGGAGACAGTATCTTATTGGTTGCAAAACCATTGTTCCCTCACTCACTTGAAGCAACAGGACACGGATATTCCCAGAATATTAATAACGTAAACTACGCATGGAATATTTCTGACGGTGGAACTTACCCGAACAACGATTCGATCTGGTTTGTACCGCCAACACGTAACGGATTCATCGTTGAATTGAAAATCACCGATGCTTTCCCGCATGCAAACCGCATTGCATCTAAAGTACGCGTTTCACAACAGCCTTTGTTTACAGGAACTGGGCCGGTTGATGATACGGTTTGTTTAGGACAGAATACCATCCTGATCGGAGGGGTTACACCAACCGATACGGTCGGAATTACGATCCCGGAAGGTACGTTCCAATTAGGAGGTGCATACGCCGGATTGACTTATCTGCCTGATGGTTCAGGACAGAACTACGAAACTGCAATTAACATCAGTGGATTCCCTTCCAATGCAACGATCCAAAATGCCCAGGATTTGAACCAGATTTGTATTACGATGGAGCACTCATACACGGGTGACCTTGAAATCTGGTTGGAATGTCCGCCTGTAGCTCCTGCAACTGTGGGACAAACGGTCAACTTATTGAACTCTTACAACCCGGGAGTATTGCCCGGAGGAAACAGCGGAGGTTCTATCTTCCTGGGACACCCATACGATGATCCGGGAGGTGGCGGACCAGGAGAAGGCTGGGAATACTGCTTCAGTTCTGTTTTCAATACGATCGGTCAGATGAACCAAAACTGGAACAACACCATTCCTGTGGCAGCTGTACCGGGAACACCGCCATTGTCTGCAGGAAACTCGATGGATCCGTCTGATATCTATGCACCGGAATCTTCTTTCGGAACAGCATTGCTGGGATGTCCGATCAACGGAAACTGGAAAATCCACGTACGTGATAACCTGACTTATGATGATGGGTATATTTTCGAATGGGGATTGTACTTCGATCCTTCTTTCTTCCCGGGATTGGCAGGATATAACAACCATGCGGTAGATACGTACTGGAATCCGGATCAAACAATTGTAAGCGGACCGAACGATACCTTGGTAAACGTTATCCCGAACCAGCCAGGAAACCACAGCTACGTGTACAACCTGGTAGATGATTACGGATGTCATTACGATACGACGGTAACAATTTACACCTTACCGTTGCCAATCATTTTCCCTGACACGATTGCATGTGATATGAACTTCCAGGTAAGCGGAACTCAGGCATATAACGGTGGTGTTTGGAGTGCAACTCCTTCCGGATTGAACTTCAGCTCTACGACAAACAATAACCCGCATATAACCGCCACCAGTGCCGGTACCTATGAGGTCTCGTATGTCGATAATGCGTGTAGCGATACCGTCACCTCGACGATCATATTCCCGCCTTATCCTCAGATCTTCAACGATACGTTGCTCTGTGGCGATGACTTCCAGGTCACGGGAACGATTACCTATCCGACGGGTGGACATTGGTCTGCGTTGTCTCCGGAAGTGAGCTTCCTGCCGAACAATACAACGATCAACCCAACGATTACGGCAACAACGAGCGGACAGTACCAGGTGACGTATACAGACAATGTGTGTAACAACTCTGTTTCAGCATTTGTAACCTTGTTCTTATTGCCGGATATCTTCCCGGATACGTCTGCTTGTAACTTTACATACAATGTAAGCGGTACGGTAGCGGCAAACGGTGGAGTTTGGTCAAGTGCAGATACGAATATTCATTTCTTACCGAATGCAAACGTGCTGAACCCGGTAATTACATCCAGTATCCCTGGAACTTTTGAAGTAACATTTACAGACAACCAATGTCAGACTTCTGTGACTTCATCGATCGAGTTCATTAACTGGGCATTTGTAAATACGGTTGATACGGTGATCTGTATCGGTTCTACGATTACAACTTCTTGTGGAGTATACCCACAAAACGATATGTATGTTTGGAGTGACGGAACAATCGGGCACGATATCACGGCCGGGCCTGGAGTTTACACCGTCACGGCAAGTAACGAATGTAACTCGCATTCGGCAACGATGACCATCGACGGAAAGGTTTGTTACATTACGGCTCCGAACATTATTGTTCTCTCATCGACATCCGGAAACAACAAGTTCTTCCTTTCGTATGACGGAGTTGAAAAATTCCATATCTCGATTGTGAACCGATGGGGTAACCTGATTACGGAGTACAGTGATCCTGCAGCTGCATGGGATGGTAAGAACATGAACGGAGAAGTAGTTTCTGAAGGAACTTACTTCTACAAATTCACTGCTAAAATGCAAACAGGAGAAGAAATCGAACAACAAGGATTTGTTCAGGTCTTCCACTAAGAAATAAAAAAATAATCCTAATAAAGGGGGTATCTCGAAAGGGGTAACCCCTTTTTCTATTTGTATCGTCATGAAAAACAGATCAAAAATTGGTTAAGTTGTTTTGATTTCTTTTATTTGGGAAGCATTTAGAGGGTAAAAGCCCTATTCACTGAAACGTTATAACTACTTCCTGATTATGGAAATTAATTGCAGTAAAGACCCTGTTAATGCTCTCAGGCAAATGTTTGTCAATATGAGTATGGGGACACGAATCAAAGCTGGTCAGTGTCCCGTAAGACGAGCTGTATTTTTAAAGCCTCACGGCATCGTCAAAGCCCGTTTTGATGTGCTTCCGGATCTTCCGGCTCCCTTTAATACTGGGATCTTTGCGGAAGGAAAACGGTATGAATCATGGGTGCGGTTTGCCAGTGATACCGTTCCCGGCAACAGTGACATTAAAACAACCACAGGCATTGGTATCAAGCTTTTTGGTGTTCCGGGAGAAAAATTGCTGGATGGAGATCAGAACGGAATTACCGCTGATTTTATCTTACAAAACTTCAATGTCTTCTTTGTGAATGATGTGATGGAGATGTGTGAATTTACATACGCTGGCGTTGTAGACCACGATTATGATTCCTACCTGGAAACGCATCCTGAAACATCAGACATCCTGAATGAAATGGCACAGGATGTAGACAGCGTCGTTAATATTGACTACTGGAGCGGGTTGCCGTATGCACTTGGAGCAGATAACTATGTGAAATACATCATAACACCTGTGGAACGGCAAGATCCGCCACCAGCCATCCCTGCCAATAATCCGAATTATCTGCATGATCAGCTGAAGCAGCAATTAATAGAAGGGGAGGTGAAGCTCAATTTCTGCCTGCAATTGAGAACAGATCCGGAAACAATGCCTTTGGACGAAGCCATGGTTCCCTGGAATGAAAAGCTTTCTCCACCGGTTCCCGTTGCTGTCATTACCTTATTGCAACAGGATATTGATCAGCAGGGACAACCGGAATACGGTGAAAATCTGAGTTACAATCCGTGGAGAACGACAGCGGATCATCAGCCGGCGGGAAGTATCAATGACGCCAGAAGGGTTGTTTATCAGGCTTCAGCAGACTTACGCCGATTTAAGAATGGAGTATCTGATACGGAACCCCGCACTCCCAGAAATTTAAACTGGCCTCGTTAAAAATTGTACCAACTGCCGGATTTCCGGCACTTAATAAATCATAACCATTAACACATTCACGTATGAGTAATGCTATTGTAAAGGTTGCCATTTATCCGGCAATCGGTATTGCGCGGGTAGGAAATGCACCCGCAGGTAAGGATGATTATTTTATCGGACCTGAAGTATCAGGACAAGTTCCAAATCCTCCCGGCGGATTTAAAGACAAGCAGGGAAGAGTCAAAAAGCAAGCTGCCCGTTTCAGGATTTACGGCTATGATTCCAAAGGAAATGTTGTAAGGGAAATTACGGCAGCAGATGCAGACATTCAATGGCGCGTAGAAATTGCAAACATGAAATCCGGATGGTACATGTTTAACAATGCGCTGGATCTTGTTGGAGCAGCTATTCCATCCCAGTACAGGAATTTATCCGTTACGGATCGCTCACGGTTAATTATCAGTCCGACACCGCTTTCGATCAGTGGGAAAAATCAAAGTGGTGATAAGTACCGTTTTGATGACGGAGAGTTTATGGGAACCAAAGTTCCGCTGGGTGAACTGAGAACTGACGAACAGGGGAGGTTGATCTTCCTCGGTGGTGACGGTCATTCAGCTTCTTATACGAATACTGCAGCAGTTACTTTTGCAAATAACGACACCTGGCACGACGACGTTTCCGACGGGCCTGTGCGTGCAACGGTAAAACTGAAGGATGGCACTGTATTGGAAGCAGATCCGGCAATGGTTGCCGTGACACCTCCGAATTTCGGACAAGGGCTGTATGGTGTAGTAAGCATGTATGATGTGGTTTACAACATGTCTGTAGCACAGAATTGGGTTAAAAAGCCTAAAATGCCGGACTTTTATGAACACATCTTTCCGATCTTGAGCCGTATGTCGCATACTCAATGGGTGAACCAGGGATTCTTTATGGCTTTCGGACAAAATTCACCTGCGGATTTCAATGACCCGAAACTGATCAAGCAGTTGAGCAGTACGGACAAGAAAGACGAATGGTTGCGGAAGCGCGTTTTCAATTGGTTCCGTGATCCGGACAGTACCGATTATCAACCGGCAAAAGTTCCGCCTTTTTATGGAGACTATTTCGGTGAGTATTCGGAAATGGCCCTGGATGATCTTTCCATCACAACGGTTCAATACGATTGGTTAAAAAGCTGGGCAGCCGGGAAATTCACTACGGAAAAGCCTGTACGCTACAAGACATTGGAAGAAGTACCATTGCAGGACCAACCGCACATGCTTACCAAAACCAATCTCGATGATTGTCTTGGCGGGCCGTTCCATCCCGGAATTGAGCTGACATGGCCGATGCGCGTTCCGCTGATGTGGAAAGAACCGTTCAGGCTGAATATTGCTGCTGAGGGCGACAAACCGGAAGTAAACTGGGGACCTCTGCTCAGTACGAACATTGTACTGGAAGCTGGCGGGCCTTTGGCTGCGAGTGGACCCGGAACATTGACACGCTGGCTGGGTGTTCCGTGGCAGACTGATGAGGCAAGCTGCCTGTCAGGATATGACCCTTCCACCTACCTTCCTTTGCCATCCTTCTGGGCGGCACGTGTACCGAACCAGGTCATGAGCATGGACAGCTATAAGCGGGCTACAAAGAAAAGTGTTCCCGATGGACAGCGGTTGAAACATTTCGACTACCGTCAGGACTGGTTGCGTGATTTTGGAACTGCGTATACGACCAAGATCAACAACATGATCAAAAAGTGGCATTATTTGGGAATCATTGTTCAGCAGGACGGAGAGGTCGATGATGCAAACGGATTACTCCCGAAACACTATTGGATTGAAACGAGGAGAAGGGATTTCGATACGCCGGATGCTACTTACGAACAAGTGGTGTATGCTGAAAACCTCAAAACCGAGAAACCGGAAGAGAAAACATTGCAGCTTAAAGCTGGTGTTGCTACGACGACTCCATCACGTAAACGTCGTGTTATTCCACGTAACCAGATGTAAGCCATTGGAATATTTTCATGAAATAAGCATCGTCGGTGGCGGTCCTGCCGGGATCGCCACTGCTTTGTCGCTTTTAAAAAGAGGAATCAGGAGCACGGTGTTTGAAGCCGATGCTGTTGCGCGAGTCAAGGTAGGAGAGACGCTTCCTCCCACGGTATTACCTATATTCAGAAATCTGGAGATAGAAGAATTATTGGATGATCCCAGGCATGCCGCTTGCTATGGAAATTCATGGCTTTGGGGAAGCGAAAAGGTCCATGATAAACATTTTATGCTTCATGCAGGAGGAAACGGATGGCATCTGCAACGTGGAATTTTTGAGGAATCGTTGATCGGACTTGCCGAAGAACGCGGAGTTCAGATTGTCCGGAATGCAAAGATAATGCAGGTTAAACAGGCAGGAAAACACTGGAATCTAAACCTGAAAATCGATCACCGTGAAACGACTGTAGCAACCAATTTTATGGTGGATGCAACAGGTAGAAAAAGCAAAATCGCACGTTGCTTAGGTATTGAAAGACACCGTTACGATACATTAGTGGGAGTTGTTGCACGTTTTTCTGTGGACGAGAGTTTCGAATTGTCACAGCAAACCCATATTGAAGCCGTCGAAAACGGTTGGTGGTACGCCGCCGCCTTATCTGACGGGCAACTTGTAACGGCATTCATGACGGATGCAGCATTTCTGTCTCACACATATCAGCATCTTTCAGGTTATTGGAACGCACTGACAGAAACAACATTGATCCGGTCACTTTTTCCCGGTGATTTTCAACCAAAACCAGATACTGTGTTGCAGATCCAATCTGCGGAAACGTCGTTTCTTGAATCCGTTTATGGTGAAAACTGGCTGGCGACAGGAGATGCCGCATTCGCTTATGATCCGATTTCTTCTTACGGTATCACTTCAGCATTGGGAGCAGGGTGCTATGCCGGTCATGCTATTGCAGATCACCTTTCCGGAGCTGCAGAAGCACTTCCCGCATACCGTTATTTGACGGAAAAGGCCTTTTCGGATTATTTGCCGCTTTGGTATCATCAATATGCACTGGAGCAACGTTGGGCCGAATCTCCATTCTGGAAGAAGAGAATCTATCCTGGAGCCAGATAAAAACAATGTGTTATAGACGTTACCATGCAGATGAAAAATTGGTTCCCCGTGACGTAATTAGTACCGATCCTGATGTGGTAAATATTTTAGTTCTTTAACAAAGTAGTTAGACCCTATTTTACCCACCCTTTTTTATTTTTGTACCGTGCCGCACGACGGCATTTGAACAAGAGTAATTGAACAGTACAAATTGGAAAAAACGATGGAACAACGAATAAGAGTAGGAGTAAATGGTTTTGGAAGAATCGGGCGCTATTTCAGCCGCCTGGCATTAAAGAATCCGGGAATCGAATTGGTGGCTATCAACGACCTTGCCCCGGTTGCGACCCTGGTGCATTTATTGAAATATGATTCTGTTCACGGACGCATGGAGGATGAGTTTGAGATCAACGGAAATCAGTTGATTTTTAATCAAACACAGCACATTACATTTTTGCAACATAAGAACCCGGAAGAAATTCCATGGGGAGAATTGGGAGTAGATGTCGTTGTGGAATCTACGGGGTTGTTTTTAACAGCAGAAAAAGCTCAGGCGCATTTGAATGCGGGTGCGAAGCGGGTGATTTTAAGTGCGCCATCCGAAGGAGATGATATTTTCAATGTGGTGATTGGTGTCAACGACGATCTGATTACGGATGAACACCGCATTATCAGTAATGCTTCCTGTACTACAAACTCTGCGGCGCCTTTGGTAGCCGTTTTGAAAGAGTTCTGTGATATTGAAGAAGCATATATCACCACGATTCACAGTTATACAACGGATCAGCGTTTGCATGACAGCCCGCACAAGGATTTGCGCAGAGCACGTGCAGCTGCTCAAAGTATTGTTCCAACTACAACCGGTGCGGCAAAAGCAATTACGCGTATTTTCCCTGATTTGGAAGGGAAAATGGGAGGTTGTGGAATGCGCGTTCCGGTTCCGGACGGATCGTTGACAGACTTAACGGTGATCGTGAAGCAAAATCCGCCCACAGTGGAACAGATCAACACCGCATTTAAGAAAGCTTCTGAAACACATTTGAAAGGAATTGTGCGTTATACGGAAGACCCGATTGTTTCGGTAGATATTTTGGGAGATTCCAATTCCTGTATTTTTGACAGTGAATTGACTTCTGTGATCGGGAACATGATCAAAGTCGTGGGATGGTACGATAACGAAGCAGGATATTCGAACCGCCTGGTGGATTTGGTACTGAAGGTTGGGTGATTTGATGAAGCTGAAAGGCTGAAAGCCTTGATACGACTGGGTAAATAGATGGATGTCTATCCGTAAACAGAAACACAGTCTGATACTGAAATAAATAAGCCGGGGCGAAAATTTTTTCGCCCCGGCTTGTTATCAATAAAATGATATTCGTTACAACTTCAATACCCATGCCCCGGGAACGGATCCCTGGATTTTTGCCGCTTCAGCAGTTGCTTCATTCAGCGTGCTGAATCCTTTTACGCTAACGCGGTGCATCCCGTTGTGCATGGTTACAGCTGCTTCACCGAATCCCTGGGAACGCAGTTTTGCAGCCAGTTTATTGGCATTTCCTGCCGAACCGAAAGAACCTGCAATCACGTGAAATGATTTGGAACTGTCGAAACTTGCCGCAGAAGAGGAAGAACCCGAACTGCTTGCCGGAGTTTTGGTAACCGGTTTTTTGTTCACAGTAACAATCGGTTTGGTAACCGGTTTCGGAGTACTTTCTTTGACAGGCTTCGGAGTTGGAGCAGGAGTTTCCTTTTTCGGTTTCTCTGCTACTTTTTCATCCGGGAGCTGATCTTCCACTACTTTCACCTGGTCTTCAGGAACCGGCTCGGATTCGGTATTGGAATCGATGTTGACTTCAGCTTCATCCTCCAGTACTTTGACATCTTCGCTTCCTTTTGCTGTATTGTCGTTTTCTCCTGCCAATTCAGCCAGGATAGGGAAGTCTTTCTTCAAGCTATCAAAACGGATGGCAATGAAAGTTCCCGAACCGAGAATCAAAACCAGGAATCCCCAGAGTATGTAGGATAATACCGGACTTTTCTTCTTTTGTTTCGGATCTGTGACTGCTTTTTCCTTTTTCGGAACCTCCTTCTTTGGGGGAGCAGCTTCTTTTTTGGCAGCCGGTTTTTCTGCCGGAGCCTTCGGTTCGCTTTTTTCAACTACCGGAGGAACCGCCTTTTCTTCTTTCACAACAGGAGTTTCCTTCACTGGTTCCGGTTTCGGAACTTCCGCCGGAGGAGTTGGCGCTTTCGGTTTTTCTTCCTGTTGTACCGGAGTTTCCACTTTTGGAACCGGAACTTCTTCCACCTTCGGAATAACAGGTTCCTCTGCTTTTACGGGGATAGGTTCTTCCTTCGGTTTTTCGACGATTACAGGCGCTACTTCAGGTTTCGGAGCTTCTTTAGCTGGTTCGGTAGTTGTTGTGTCTGATGCACCACTCGTCCAGGCTTCAAAAGCAATTTCTCCGTCTATTTTCAGGAATTTTCCAAACTGGTACATGTCGTAGGAATTTCCCTTGTCCAGTTCAGCAGTGACTTCGCGCACAAACTTCGAAATCAGGTTCGAAGCATCATTGATTTCCATGTTTTCCTTACTCGCAATGTGTTTCGCCAGTGTCCCGTCGTCAAACTTCAAATAAGGCATGAACATGATCTCCCCGGTACTTTCATTGGTCACCGTAAGAGCGCCCAATCCCGGAATAATCAATGTTTTAACCTCTTTTAATAGCTGTAGTAAGTAATTATTCATGATGCGAAGTTTTGTCTAATTTAAAGTTTTTATCCAAATATGGAAGCGAAAGTCATGGAGTCTTTCAAACGAACACCTTTTTCTGTGCGTTCCACCGTGCAGCATTCGTTCACGCTGTCGTGCTCCAAAAAGAGTACCAGTTCTTTGTCTGCAGCCTGGTTCAGGAAATTTCCTTTTTCACCTAAAGTCAGCAGTGGACGGGTATCGTAGCCCATGACATATGGCAATGGAATGTGTCCCGTACTCGGAAGCAGATCGGCCATGAAAACCAGGGTTTTGTCCTGGTAATGGATATGCGGAATCATCATGCTTTCCGTGTGTCCGTCAACGAACAACACATCGAAGTTATTGAAAACGTTTTTCGTGAAATCACCGTTTCGTTCCACAAATTTCAATTGTCCGCTTTCCTGCAGCGGAAGAATATTTTCACTCAGGAAAGATGCTTTTTCGCGTGCATTCGGTTCGGTGGCCCACTTCCAGTGGTTTTCCGTGCTCCAGTAAGTCGCATTTTTGAAAACAGTTTCGAGTTTGGTTCTGTCGGTGTTCCATTTAACGGCTCCTCCGCAGTGGTCAAAATGCAGGTGGGAGAGGAACACATCCGTAATCTGATCCAATCCGAATCCGAGTTTGTTGAGACTCTGCTCCAGCGTTTTCGTATCCGCCAGGTAATAATGCGAAAAGAATTTCTCACTTTGTTTGTCTCCGATTCCTGTATCAATTAAGATCAAACGGTTTCCGTCTTCAATGAGCAGACAGCGCATTGACCAGGTACACAAGTTGTTCTCATCTGCCGGGTTGGTTTTAGACCAGAGGCTTTTGGGAACTACTCCGAACATGGCTCCGCCGTCGAGCTTAAATGTGCCTGTTTCAATTGGGTAAATTTTCATCGTCGTTTATTTTGAATGTTATTCAATCTAATTGTGGAGTAGATTTTCTTTAGCGAACTAAAAATAGGAAATTCGGGTATTCCGGCAAGGGTCTCCGCGATTTTAACGGGTGTAATTATGAAAATAATGTAACACATCCTGCCCGAATGAAGTCTGGTGGTCTGCTGTTTTCGCTAAAACCGGAGCTTTGATTCCTACTCCGAATTCATTTTGTCCGGTAATGACCAATGCCTCGTCCCACAAACCCGATTCGATGAACTGCGTTAGGGTAAAAGTACCACCTTCGATCAGAACAGAACTGATTTGGAGTCGATATAGCGCAGCTAAAATGGCTTCGGGCGAGAAATCATCCAGTTTCAGGTAGTGAACCGAATCCCGTGTTTTTTCTTCTAAGCGGTTGAATACGATGGTTTTTTGTCCGTCGGTGAAAAGTGTGGCTTGTTGAGGAGCTTTCAATTCCGGATCAATAACGATGCGGATCGGGTTTTTCCCCGCAAAAGCACGAGCTGTGAGACTTGGATTGTCGTTCTGAACGGTTTTCCAGCCCACCAAAATAGCTTGTTCGGTAGTTCTTAACTGGTGTGTGATAACCTGTGTTTCAGGCTGGGAAATCCAGTTGATACCTGTTTGATTTTCGGCAGAACGGTCGCGGTCGATGAATCCGTCACGGGTTTGAGCCCATTTCAGGGTCACGAAAGGCCGTTTTTTTGTATGAAACGTCATAAAACGTTTGTTCAGCTCCTTCGCTTCCTGTTCCAGGATGCCACAATCCACCTGGATTCCTGCCTGTTGAAGTTTTTCGATTCCTCTTCCTGCCACTTCCGAAAAAGGATCGATCTGGGCAATCACCACCCGTTTGAATTTCGAACGAACCAACAAGTCCGCACAAGGAGGTGTTTTCCCGAAATGAGAACAAGGTTCCAGCGTTACATAAATCGTAGCATGTTCCAGAAGTGCCCGATTTTCCACTGAATTCACGGCATTGACTTCTGCATGTGCTTCACCGAATTGCTGATGATATCCTTCACCGATAATCTGATCCTGGTAAACGATCACCGCACCGACCAATGGATTCGGGGCAACGGAAACTCCGCCCAATCGCGCCAGCTGTAACGCCCGCTGCATGTATTGTTCATCCGGATTCATGGAGTAAAATTACGAATTCCGTTTACGAGAGACAAGACATCCGGAGCCAGGAATCGTGAGATAGAAATTTTAGCCCGCCTCTCCAAGTCCTGTCTCTTGCCTCTCTACGTCTTGCCTCATGCCTCAAATAGTCTTACCCCCTCTATAAATTCGTAATCCGTCATCCGCAATTCAAAATTGATTAAGTATATTTCGAACTTCAAACAAACTACTTTGGAAAAAATGACTTCTTATAAACCGCTCTGGTCTTTGCCTGTTATTGTTGCCGCATTAGGCTACTTCGTAGATATTTACGATTTGCTGCTTTTTGGAATCGTGCGGGTTCCAAGTTTGCAGGGATTGGGGTTCGCAGAATCGGAAATTACTCATGTGGGAACCATGATTGTGAACTGGCAGATGGGAGGTTTGCTCCTCGGGGGAATTCTATGGGGAATCCTGGGAGATAAAAGAGGCCGCTTGTCGGTATTGTTCGGTTCCATCGTAATGTACTCGCTGGCCAACATCCTGTGTGGTTTTCTGCCTTATTTTCCCAAAGACAAAGATACATTGACCTTTGCTTATGTGGGACTGCGTTTTATTGCAGGAATCGGTTTGGCAGGTGAGTTGGGAGCAGGAATTACACTGGTTTCAGAAGTCTTACCGAAAGAATTGCGTGCTCTGGGAACTTCCCTGGTTGCGGGAATCGGCTTGTCGGGAGCAGTGGTTGCCAACCTGACAGTGAAACTCACCGAAGAATGGAACGTGGCGTATTTCGTTGGTGGAGGAATGGGAATCGGGCTGCTTTTGCTGCGCATCGGAGTTTTGGAATCCGGGATTTTTAAAGAAACCAAAAAACTGGAAGTGCAACGGGGAAATTTCCTGATGTTCTTCACAAACTGGAACCGTTTCTGGCGCTACCTGCGTTGTATCGGGATCGGATTGCCGACCTGGTTTTGTATCGGAATCCTTGCCATGTTCGGAAATGTATTTGGCGAAGCACTCGGAATTAAAGGCGGAATCAGTCCGGGAGATGCCATCATGTGGGGTTACATCGGGATTTCAGCAGGAGATATTTTCAGCGGAATCTTAAGTCACTGGTTGAAATCGAGAAGAAAATCCATTTTGTGGATGATGGCTTTTACACTGGTCAGTGTGATCTGGATTCTTTCCGGAACGATTCATACTGCCGGAATGTATTATTTTATGTGTTGCTGGTTTGGCTTCGGAACAGGATATTGGGCCATGTTTGTGACGATCGGAGCAGAGCAGTTCGGAACGAATATCCGCTCTACAGCTGCAACCACGATCCCGAATATGGTTCGCGGAACGGTGATTTTGATGACCATCGGTTTTGAATCCCTGATGGAATCGGGGATGTCTGCACTGATTGCTGCTGGAATTGTTGGATTCCTGGCATTTGCAATCGGAATTTACAGTACCTGGAGTGTTCCGGAAACCCACGGAAGAGATCTCGACTTTGTGGAGGAATAGCGCACTAAATTTGAGCGAAATCCTTGCATGTGGCTAATATTTGATATATTCAGCCCCAATATTCTCTAAATAGCGAAATCAGTCATGGAAATTGATCTGTCAGAAAAACCGGTGAAACCGAAAAAATGGTACAGAGCCTTGTATTTTCAAGTGCTTGTAGCAATTGTGATCGGGGTTCTTTTAGGACATTATGTGCCGGATAAAGCCATCAATCTCAAAGTATTGGGTGACGGTTTTATTGCCCTGATCAAAATGATCATTGCACCGGTGATTTTCATTACTGTTTCTACCGGGATTGCTTCCATGAGCGATTTGAAGGTCGTGGGGAGAGTAACCGGGAAAGCTTTTGCTTATTTCCTGACGTTTTCAACGCTGGCATTGATTATTGGGATGATCGTGAGTCACCTGATTCAGCCCGGAGCCGGTTTACATGTCGATCCGGCATCACTGGATCCGAAAGAAATCCAGGATTACGTGAATGCTTCCAAAGAGCATACATTGACGCATTTTATCCTGGATATTATCCCGAAATCCCTGATGAGTTCCCTGACCGGAGACAGCATTCTGCAGGTATTGTTTGTTTCCATCATGTTTGGAGTCGGAGTCTCGCTGACCATGCCGAAAAGTAAGCCGGTATTGGATTTTCTGAATGCCTTGTCGCACCCGATTTTTAAAATTGTCGAGATTTTGATGAAACTGGCACCTCTGGGAGCTTTCGGAGCGATGGCCTTTACCGTTGCGAAATTCGGATTGGGCGTGTTGGTCAAACTGGCAGGTCTGGTTGGTACTTTTTACCTCACTTCAGCATTTTTCGTGATCGTTGTTTTGGGCGCTGTTGCCTGGTACAACAAGTTCAATATCTTTAAATTACTGCGTTACCTGAAAGACGAATTGTTCCTCGTTTTGGGAACCAGTTCTTCGGAGCCGGCACTTCCGGGAGTGATGAAAAAGCTGGAAAAGGCAGGATGCGCCAAGCAAGTGGTGGGAATCGTTGTCCCGACAGGATATTCCTTTAATCTCGACGGAACGAACATTTACATGACTCTGGCTGCGTTGTTTATCGCACAGGCTTGTGATGTTCACCTGAGCTTCCAGCAACAGGTATTGCTTTTACTGGTTGCGATGCTGAGTTCCAAAGGAGCTGCCGGAGTTTCAGGTGCAGGATTTATTACCCTTGCGGCAACACTTGCAGTTGTTCCGGATATTCCGGTTGTCGGAATTACATTGATCCTGGGAATCGATAAGTTCATGTCGGAATGTCGTGCTTTGACTAATTTCATCGGAAATGCCGTTGCAACCATTGTAGTGGCCCGCTGGGAAAATCAGCTGGATGAAGAAGCGCTCAGGGAAGCTTTGAAGTAAAATTTATTGGTTGGTTCACCGGAATGGCTTATCTTTGAGTCATTAACATCTCTTTATAAATAGCGATTTAAGAAAGAATCCTGAGTGATTCTGCCTGGTTTCATTCCTGAAACCAGCACTTATTTTAATGTCCTTTTATAAAGAAAAAATCATGAATACATATCCAATCGCCGTAATCGGCGGAACAGGTAAGTCGGGAACTTATTTGGTTAAAGAGCTTTTAAAGCAGTCCTATTCCATTCGTTTATTACACCGCGATCCATCCAAAGTGGAGATTACCAATCCCTTGCTGGAAGTGGTTCAGGGAGATGCCCGGAACAGCAAGGCCATTGAAAACTTGCTGCAAGGCTGTGCAGCGGTAATCAGCACGCTCGGACAGCCCAAAGGCGAACCGTCCGTTTTCAGCCAGGCAACGAAAAATATCCTTCAGGCAATGAAAAAGCACGGAATCAAACGCTACCTGGTTACCACCGGGTTGAGCGTTGATGCCCCGGGAGATCACAAAAATGAACACGTACAGTTTGCTACGGGATGGATGTACGAAAACTATCCTGAGACGACGAAAGACAAACAGGTCGAACAGGAGCTTTTGCTGGAAAGTAACCTGGATTGGACGATGGTACGCTTACCGGTGATTGTTCAAACAGATGAGCTGTTTCCGGTAGCGGTTTCTTTGGAAGATTGTCCGGGTGATTCGATCAGCGCAGCAGATTTGGCACGTTTCCTGGTCGGGCAGTTATCCGATCAACAGTATTTCCGGAAAAGTCCGTTTATAGCGAATAAGTAAAAGCTCAGCATCAGAGTTTAGGTGATGATTTAGCTATTAGCTGAAATTAGATGATTCATAATTTCAGTGCCTGCTGGCAGGTACTCTTTATCTTTCCCCAGATGCGCAGATTAGAGCGAGCCTACTCCCGAAAAGTCGGGACAGGCTGGTCTCGCTTAAATGGCGATCCGCCGCGGAGGACGCCATAAAAAATCTGTGCATCTGTGGGAGATTATCAGTTGAATTTTTGGACAGTATTTTTCAAAAAGAACCTGTTTCAGAAATTACCTGACTTAAGGACATAATTCCCTTCATTAGACGCCTAAAGATTCGTGGCTTTTATTTCAACTCTCCTTTGGAACCGATCATCTCAAGGACTTCCACACGGTGTGAATCGTTCAGTCCGCTTTCATCCCGCAATCGCTGGAATTCTTTGAAAGAAGGAACATGTAAAAGCTGCTCCTGGATTTCCTTGTTCTCATAGTTTGAAAGATGCACGAACGAAATGCCGTCTTCTTTACAAAGCACCGTGTACTTGAATTGCGTATGGTCCAGCGACTCAAAATCGGTGAGAAAACGCTGAATATTGGCTTTGTTTTGTTCTGAAAATTCAGGGTTTACCTGGTAAGTGACAATTACTGAAATCATGTTGTTTTTATTTGATGTCTTGTTCGAGTATTTTCTGATTTACGCATCTAATTTCAAAATCTGTACGCACAAAGGGCGAGCCTGCGAAATCGTTCGGCTGAGTTCACGACGAAGTCCACTGGAGAATACGCCATCAGCCCTAAAAAATCCCGAATCCGATCCGGAGTCCGAAATTCAGGTTGAGCCACGCTTTGTTTCCCGGAATCAGTACCAGGTAAAGTGTTTGTGAGTCTCCACCATTTTTGAGCTCATCAAACTGGTGTTTGGTTTGAAACGACTGCACGTTCCGGAACCGGACTCCCAACCCGGCAAAAAAATCGATGGAACCGTCTTTGAACAACTGACCGATCCTTCTTTCGTAATTCACGCTGATGCTGTTGACATATTTCTGAACGTGAACCGTAATGGGCGTATTCGGATCCTGGAGGTAGAAATCGTGGTAATCGAAAGCCTGCTGTTTGTAGGAATAACTGATAGAAAGCCAGGAGCCGTTTTCAGGTAAAGCATATTTTACGGCGAAATAGGAGTAAAACCCCTTGTTGTTTTTCAGAAACGAAAAGTTCCTGAAATAACCTCCGAAATCAGCACTCAGCGCGAGGCGACGTGAAACCCGGATCTGTGTTCCCAAACGATAGCTCGATCCGTTGTTGAAATCCAGCAGGGCCAGCGGCGAAAACTGAATTGAAACGTGTTTCCGGCTGGGAATGGTAACAGTCTGAATAGTATCTGATTTGGCTTCGAAAGACAACAGACAGTTGAACAAACCAAAAATAACCAACGATTTTAACCAGGCGTTCATCAGTCCAAATAGTTTTTCGGATATAACTTCTGCCCATATTTCTCAGCTGTCAGGTTGAGCTGCGCCACTTGTTCCGGACTTGGTGGTCCTGTGACTTCCGGCATCGTTCCAACGGGAATCGGACGACCAGCTTCCCTGAAAAAAGCATCCAGACCGGAAGGAACGACAATGCATAAAAGCCGTGCATGTTGGGAACCTGTATTTTTGAAGCAATGAACCGGCCCGTCAAGCGGAATGTGAACAAGGTCTCCCTTTCGCGCAAGTACCGTTTGTTCTTTGGTTTTCATTTCCACTTCGCCTTCCAGCACGTAGAAACATTCCTGGAAACCTTTGTGTTCATGCGGAACAGGTCCGCTGCCCGGAGGAACGAGCATTTCAATGATCCCAAGTTGTCCTTCGGAATGCTCTCCACCCAGCAAAATGCTGTATGGTGAAGCGCCGACGGCAATTGTTTCAGCGGACTGGCTATTGAAAATCCGGACTTGCTTCGTTTGTTTCATGTGCTAGTGTAAAAGCGTGTTTTGACTGTGCTTGAGCCGCATTTTTATCACGAAATGCAGGGAAATCAGGGCCGACATCACCAACAGGTATTCATCGAGATAGTTTTTCGTTACGCCGTTCGTTTGCGTGTAGATAAAGCGGTAAATCAAAAAGCAGAATGCCCAGAGTAAAATCAGCGTACCGATCGGCAGGATGTTGTTGACCAGTTTCAGGTAATTTTTGGGCGAACCCAGAATTTTGAGTTCGTGGAGCAGGATTTTCCCGAAAACTGGCCAGATAAAAATCAAAGGCAAAGCAAACAAACGCGTTTCTCTTGCAAGTGTACTGATCAAAACGATAATCGTATTGATAATCAACGTAAGCAGGAACGATTTGACCAGTTTTTTTTCCATTCCGTTCAACACATTATCAGACAAATAACTGAACAAAAAGTAAACGTGCACGCCAATTGCCAGTGCGAGTGAGAAAAACGATTCAACGGCATATTCCTGGCTCTGGAAATTAAACAGGAAATGAGAAAGCCTGCTGGTCAGGTCATTCTGTGACGCCTTGCCAATGCCCGATAGGGTAATGAACAGGTACAGGAAAACGGCGTAGAAAACCACTGGAACCACGAGGGCAAGTATCCTTTTGATGTTTTCCGTTTGGAATGGCTTTTTGAACGTAAACCCGAAGAAATATAAGGCAAAGGCCGGCAAGATCAGGATGCTGCTTTCCCGGGCAATGATAGCAATCGTGAACCAGAGAATGAATAGTACCCATTTCCTTTTGAGTAAAGCTGCGAAGCTTAAAAAGATCAGCAAATACTGCAAAGGTTCGTCATAGGAATAATTTGCCGGGAAAAATGAAAATAATACCGTAAAACTCAGGTAGAAGAAAAGCACGCTGAAATTGGAAAACCGGCTGTCATCCAGGATTAGTTTGGCCAAATAAAACAAGGCTATTCCGCAAAAGAAGAGCAAGGTAAAATTGACTACGACAAACGATTGCCCGATGCTCAACGAGGTGGTATGAGAAAGGAGTTCAATGCTGTAAGTTGTCAGCGGGCGTTTAATGAATGCCAGCTCCGTTTTATGAAAATCAACCAATTGAACCAGGTATTCTTCCGAAATAGTATGCCGTTTCGTGTTGATCGTTTCCGTCTTCCAGTTGATCATACTGTTGGACTTTTTCAATGTATGAACCTTAAAAATAAACAGGCAGCAAATCAAGCTGATGGAAGAAGCATACAGGAAATTTTTCAACGCTGAGATTTTGAGTTGCCAAACAAAAATAAGAAAATCCTCTTGTCTTTGTGTTGATCCATAACGGGAGGTTGAACGCTTTTTTCGATTGAAACCAGTCGAACGGAAAAGTTGTGACATACATCACAGTACTTTTCGGTCTAATCGCCCGAACTTTGTCGGAACAAAATCACACACAATGCTATTCGAACATTATCAATTAAAAAATCTGAATCTTCAAAACCGCATCGTGATGCCGCCAATGACGCGTTCGCGATCTGCCACAGGAGAAGTAGCAACCGATCTGATGGCGGTATATTATTCTCAGCGTGCTTCAGCCGGGTTGATTATTTCAGAAGGAACACAAATCAGCAGACAAGGACAAGGATACGCCTGGACTCCGGGAATTTTTACCCGCGAGCAAATCGAAGGATGGAAAAAGGTGACCGAAGCAGTTCATACCAACGGGGGAAAAATCTTTGCACAGTTGTGGCACGTAGGACGCGTTTCCCACACGTCCCTGCAGGAAAATGGTCAGAATCCGGTTGCTCCGTCGGCCATTTCAGCCGAAGGCGTCAGTGTTTTTCTGGCGAAAGATGGTCAGGAAGCTTCTTCCGGAGCCGGTGAAATGGTACAGCATTCAGCGCCACGAGCGTTAACAATCCCGGAAATTCAGCAGATCATAAAGGATTATGCTCAAGCAGCCAAAAACGCCATCGAAGCCGGATTTGACGGAGTGGAATTACATGGTGCAAACGGTTACCTGATTGAACAATTTATCGATTCACAAACCAATCTCCGCACGGATGAGTACGGTGGAAGCCTGGAAAACAGGTTGCGTTTTCTCAAAGAAGTGGTAACGGCAGTTGCAGATGCAGTTGGAGCTGAACGGGTGGGAGTACGCCAGGCACCACTGACAACTTTGATGGGAGCGATGGATGACAACCCGGAAGAAACCTATATCGCGGCGGCAAAGATTCTGAATGAGATCGGAATTGCGTATATTCATATAGCGGAAGCAGATTGGGACAACGCGCCGGTAATGCCGGTTTCGTTTAAGGAAGCTTATCGTAGCACATTTCGCGGAACACTGATTTATTCCGGGAAATATACCAAAGAACGCGCTGAAGAAGCCCTTGAAAAAGGCTGGGCGGATCTGATCGGTTTCGGTCGTCCCTTTATTGCAAACCCGGATTTGCCTTTCCGCCTGGAGCGCAATTTACCGTTGAATGAACCGGATAGAACTAAATTCTTTGGCGGAGCAGCAGCAGGTTATACGGATTACCCGTTCGCAAATGCATTCGTCAGATAATAAAATCAAACAGATCAATCAAATAATCAAACAAACGACAGGATGAAAAGACAATTAGGAACAAGTGAATTACAGGTTTCTCCACTCACACTGGGAACATTTGCAATCGGTGGATTGATGTGGGGAGGAAATGACAAAAAAGATTCCATCGAAGCAATTCGTGAATCCATTGCACATGGAGTGACTTCCATCGATACGGCTCCATTTTACGGAGTGGGTCTGAGTGAAGAAGTCATCGGTGAAGCGATAAAAGGAACAGATCGTTCCAAAGTAGAAATTTTGACTAAATTCGGTTTGGTTTGGGAACAGGATGTGAAAGGAACAGTTGCTTTTGATGCCCAAATTGACGGGAAAACCGTTCCGATTTACAAAAACGGCCGCAAAGAAAATGTGATCCGCGAAGTAGAAAACAGTTTGCGAAGATTGCAGACAGATTACATCGATTTGATTCAGTTGCACTGGCCGGATGTGGAAACGCCTGTTTCAGAAACAATGGAAGCGATGGAACAACTCCTGAAATCCGGGAAAGTGAGAGCAATCGGTGTGTCGAATTACGATCGTGCGTTGCTGGAAGAAGGATTGCAAACGGCTCAAATTCACTCCGACCAGGTTTCCTACAGTATGCTCAATCGCTCCATCGAGGAAGAGTTACTGCCTTTTGCAATGGAAAAAAATGTGGGAATCATTGCATACAGTCCGCTGGAAAGAGGTTTACTGACCGGGAAATATTCTAACGGAACCGGAACATTGAGTTCAGACGATCACCGCAACGGGTACTTTCAGCAGTTTGATCCGCAAAAACTGAATACGTTGCTACAGGCACTGAATGATCTGGCATCGGCCAAACAATGCAGTGTTGCTCAATTGGTACTTGTCTGGACGATGAACCAGAAAGGAATTACGACTGTTTTGGGAGGTGCACGCAATGCGGAGCAGGCAATTCATAATGCACAGGCTTTACACGTTCAGCTATCCGATTCGGAATTAAATCAGATTCGTTCATTTATTCAAAACTAAGCTATGAGTACAACCATTTTTGAACCGGTTCATTCAGGTGTTTTGAACCTAAAGAACCGCATCGTGATGGCGCCGATGACACGCGCCAGAAATGCAGACGGCATCCCGAATGAAAACAATGCCTTGTATTACCGCCAGCGCTCCGGGGCAGGATTGATTGTAACGGAAGGAGTTGCGATTTCCGACACAGCGAAAGGAGTGCTCCACATTCCGGGTTTGTACCGCAAAGAGCAGGTGGAAGGCTGGAAATTGGTAACAAAAGCCGTTCACGAAGAAGGAACCGTGATTTTCGCACAGTTGTGGCACGTGGGACGGGTTTCACACACATCCATTCAGCCGGAAGGAAAAGCTCCAGTGGCTCCATCGGCGATTCAGGCCTCCAATTCACATGCCTGGGGTTGGAATGAAAACGGGGAAGAAGGTTTCCTGATCTGTTCACCTCCAAGAGCATTGGAAACAGCTGAAGTGGCAGGGATTGTGAAAGATTTTCAGCAGGCCGCTAAAAATGCGATCGAAGCCGGATTTGACGGAGTGGAATTGCACGGTGCAAACGGTTACCTGATTGAACAATTCCTGAATCCGTACATCAATACCCGCACAGACCAGTATGGAGGAAGTATCGAAAATCGTTCGCGTTTCCTGCTGGAAGCCATTGATGCCTGTATCGAAGCTATCGGAGCAGATAAAGTAGCGATCCGTTTAACGCCTTACGGTGGTTTACATGAATTGCCGCAATACGACGAAATCGAAGAAACATACCGTTACCTGGCAGAAGAGCTGTCCAAACGAAAAATTGCCTACATCCATTTGATGGATCAGAAATCGCGCGGAAGTTTTGCTTTGCCGGAAGATTTCCTGGTGCGCTTCAGAAGCTGGTTCACCGGAACAATGATCCTGGCTGGAGGAATGAATCGTGAAAAAGCGGAAACCCTCACAGAAGCCGGTACGATTGACCTGGCTGCGTTCGGAGAAGCCTTTATAGCCAACCCGGATTTGGTGGAACGATTGAAAAACAACTGGCCTTTGACGCCTCCGGATCGCTCGCTGCATTACGGATTGACCTTGAACGGCTATACGGATTGGAAAACATACGAAGAGTTTATTCCTGAAAGGGAGAAATAAAATGGTGTGTTCGCTGCTTCTTGATTTTAACCGCAAAGATGCGAAAAGTATACTCATTGCCCGGATTTCGGTCAAGGCACAAAATAATGAATCAAAACGATGAGAAAAGTCCTATTAATCACAGCATCCATCCTTTTGGCAATCGCCGGAAGTACCGGATTTGCACAACAAACGAACAAAAACATGAAAGCAAAAATTCTATTTGTGGTTACCAGCCACGATACCAAAGGAAGTACGGGAGAAAAAACGGGATATTACCTGGCAGAAGTTTCTCATCCGTGGAAAGTATTGACGGATGCAGGTTATGAAATTGATTTTGTAAGTCCGAAAGGCGGAAATCCTCCGGTTGACGGGTTTGATTTGTCTGATCCGGAAAACAAAGAATTCTGGGAAAACGAATACTATCACCAAAAGATTACCCACAGTTTGAAACCTTCGGAAGTGAAAGCAGACGAGTATGTGGGGATTTTTTATGCCGGCGGACACGGAGCGATGTGGGATTTACCCGAAAACAAGGAAATTGCACAAATCGCGGCTAAAATCTATGAGAAGAACGGAGTAGTGGCAGCTGTTTGTCACGGCCCGGCAGGTTTGGTGAATATTCAGCTGAGCAACGGTTCTTACCTGGTTGCAGGAAAGAAAATCAATGGTTTTTCAAACGAGGAAGAAGAATTGGTAAAACTCACAAAAGTGGTTCCGTTCCTGCTCGAAGATCAATTGAAAAGCAGAGGAGGAATTTATGAGAAATCGGCTCCGTGGCAGGAACATGTGACGGTAGATGGACGACTCATTACAGGACAGAACCCGCAATCTGCCAAAGCGGTAGGAGAAGCCATTAAAAAAGCATTATCAAAATAGATAATTCCTTTCCCGATAATCTGAAGCATATTTCTTTCGTATTTTTATGAAATGGAATATGCTTCTTTTTTGCGCAGCCATATCGGCAGCGTGATTCCCATCACAGAAGAAGAACTGGCACTGATTGTGCCTTATTTTACACCGGTTTTTGTTCCGAAAAAATCGAGTTTACTCACGTGTGACCAGCTTGTTTCTACTGAATACCTGGTGCTTCAGGGCTGTATGAAACTTTACATGATCGATGAAGCCGCCAAGGAATATATCATCCAGTTTGCCATGGAAAATTGGTGGATTTCCGATTATCCGGCCTATCATTCCAAGACGAAATCAACCACCTGTATCCAGGCATTGGAAGATTGCTGGGTACTGGAATTAACGGCAGAGAACAAGCAGGCATTGATTGAAAAAATACCGCAAATGCTGGTTTTCTTTGGTCAGAAATCATTTGGAGGTTTTGTGGCCTTACAGAAACGAGTGTTGTCACTGCTCAAAAACTCCGCAAAGGAAAAATACGAACTCCTGCTCAGCCAATATCCGGAATTGTTCCAACGCGTGCCCAAAACATTGATTGCACACTATTTGGGCGTTTCGCGGGAAACACTGAGTCGTTTGGAGAAGAAAAAAGAGTGATGAAAAGGTTGGCTTCGACTCCGCTCAGCCAACCGCATAGCATTCATCAGAAAAAATCACGGTTATCCGTAACGAGTTTCAATCCTTTGAAAATTCCTTTCTCAAATTGAATCCTGCTTGCTTTCACGGCAATCGGGAAGAGGGCATTGGAATTGGAAATCATTTTCAGTGTTTGCTGTGATTTGGATGAAAAATCCAGTTTTCCTTCAGCAGCCTCGTTGAGAGATGCAATGATGCCGGCATCCAGGTTGAAATCCGTCTCAATTTCTACATGCAGGTTTTTCGCCATCACCACTCCCGTAATCACCAGGATGTTGTTTCGGTTCGCATTTTTAAGCAAGACCGGGTTGGCATGTTTGAAATCGGCTTCGGAAAGGTAATCGGTGATTTCTCCCAGGGGCACAACGCGTGTCACGGAATGGTCGTAGCTGATCGTGACTTTTTTCCCGGATTTGATATTCGCAGAGACTTCGAAAGCTCCCATTCCGATGGACTTCAAAATCTCTTCCAAAAGAGAAATCCCGATGTTGAAATTGTATTCGTCGGTTTTATTGGTGTCGACAGACAATGCCGGATCTTCTTCGATCGTTAGCGCTACCGAACTGTTGAATGCATGATTGATGTCGGAATAATACAATTCGGCTTCGTCTAAATCCCGTTTGAGCCACAATTGCAAGGGTTTTTGATTTCTGACCGGCCCGTCAATCAGGTCGTAGCCGGCATCTTTTAAATACTTTGTCAGTTTCATGAGCGCTTGTTTTTCACCCGCCGGCAGGATCGCTGAGAAATAAAAAGCGGATTCCGTGAACGTGGTGTGTTTTACAAATCGAAACTAACTAAAAAAAATGATTCTTTTGAAGTCGAAACTCCAATTGTCTGATTTTTATAAAAACTTAATTTACAGAATAGTTAGGGTGAATGTGCTTCCCGGTTTAGGGCAGCGTAACCTTTGCAGAAATAATAATTGGATTGTTGCTTATGGGGTTCGTGAATTTCCCGTTGCAGAATGAAAACTGCAATTTCCCGTTGACTTTATTGACATATACGGTGTAGTAGGATTCGAGGAAGAAATCGTAAAACCCGGATTGAATGTAAACGGCAGCATGATCTTTTTCAGACGGGTAATATCCCTGGTCAATCAAATACATTCCGGGTTTGGGTTCCTCTCCATTTTCAAAAACAAAGTTAATCGTTTGGCTTCCATTGGTCGCATATACCATATAGTTGAGACCGCTCGTATGAGAAACGACGGAATAAGTCGTACCTCCGACACCTCCCATATTGGTCGTGCTTGAATTGTTCGTAACGGTACAAGGCGGCTGAGGAGCTTCAGTTACCTGCACATTAACGACTGCCCGTTGTACGGTACAACCCTGGTCGAGAACTTCAACAGAATAATTCCCGGCATCATTCATCGTCATGGAATCCCGTGTCAGTCTCCATGGATCGGGATCATTAAACTCATATTTTGTAGTCTTAGACCAGCCGTTTGGTCCTGTCCAGTGATAAACAGCCTGATCGCTAAATTGTCCGGCAGAAAGTTCCAGAGACCACCCTTCGATGACAGGGCCATTGGAAGTGATGTATGTAGTTTCGATTTGAGCACATCCTTTTTGCGTTTTTTCACAGGAATTCATTAAAAATAACGCAGAAACGAATAGACAGGTGGATAGAAATCTCATAAAATGAATGTCAATTTGTATACAAAACTAACTTTTTTTCTAACAAGGAATTAGAAAATGAAATGAAAAACGGATTTTGTGAATATAGTGTGTTTGGAAATCGAAATTAACCAAAAAAAGAAAACGCTATATGCTGCGATTGAAAAGGAGGTTAACTTTTTGATATGAAGTTATTTATGGAAAGATGATTGCGTTTTTCATCTCCGGATCGTAATCAACTTGTTCCGAATATCCGTTGCTTCTGCAAATGGTGTTAGGGTTGAGTGCCAGCGGATAGGAGGTAAAAATCAATGGAACAATTTGCTTCGTCCACTGTTGATTCGCTTCATCTTCAAAAAAGTATTCCACGAAGCCAAAATCATAATCCGTTTTTCCGTAATAGATTTCTTTCGGAGTACTGGTATGTTCTGAAATCCATAGCTTTAAATTCTCCAGTTCGCTGTATTCTCCTTCCACGATAAGGGAATAGCGATGTGTTTTGAGTAACTTGCTTCTTTCCTCAAGATCTTCATTATCCAGCCCATGATTGGTATCGTAATAAGCTGTTTGAAGTTCTGTAAATGTTTGAGTTCGCATGAAGTTTATTTGAGTTCTTCCAATGCCTTTTTCGTTCCGATATTTGCGGTGATGTAATCCACGTCACGTTTCGGAGAACGGGCAGGAGAGTGGCTTCTTCCATAGAAAATGATTTGCAGGTGGAGTTTGTTCCACAATTCTTTCGGGAAGAGTTTTTTTGCATCGCGCTCGGTTTCTTCCACATTTTTTCCACTGGTCAGTCCCCAGCGGGTCAACAGGCGGTGAATGTGCGTATCGACCGGAAAAGCAGGAACTCCAAATGCCTGCGACATGACTACCGATGCCGTTTTGTGCCCGACTCCCGGAAGTTCTTCCAGTGCTTCGAAACTTGGAGGAACCTCGCCGTTGTATTTGTCGATCAGGATATGCGAAAGGTCGTAGATTGCCTGGGATTTTCTCGGGGAAAGTCCGCAGGGACGAATGATGTCGCGGATTTCCTCTACGGATAAACGGATCATATCCTGTGGACGTGAAGCGCGTCTGAACAGAATCGGGGTGATTTTATTGACGCGTTCGTCGGTACATTGAGCAGAAAGCAATACGGCAATCAATAAAGTGTATGCATCCCAGTGATCCAACGGAACCGGTGTTTCGGGATAACATTTTTCCAGTTCATCGATCACATATTGTGCTTTTTCTTTTTTCGTCATGGCAGGTAAAAATAATGAAAAAACCAGTAGGGACGTGATACATCACGTCCCTACTGGTTTTTATAAATCGTCAGTGCACTGTAAAATGTACCGATTTGGAAGTTGTATTTCCGTCGTGATCCAATGCCACCACCAAATCCAGTTTCAAAGGTGTGTAGCTTGAAAATCCATGACTGACAGCCTGGTTGACGGTGAAATCTGCCGCGTGATCATGCACCTCGTTCTGGTAAATGATCGAATCATTCAAGGTATTGGTCAGGGTGATCTGGTACCCATGCAGGCTTGCACTTCCCACAATTGTTCCCGTTACGTTGAAATTTCCCTGGATGGTGTCTCCATCGTGTGGATTGGTGATGGTCACGACCGCAGAAACGGCTTCGTCTTCCGTGCTTTTGTCTTTTTTACAAGAGGTGAATCCAAGACCTCCCGCAAGTAGGAGTAGAAACAAACTGATTCTCATATTAATTGAAGAAATAATTGAGTGAAACACTAAATGCGGTTTTTTGATGGGATTTTCCGTCTCCCAGGCTCTGAGCCAGCGGAATGTGGTAATTTCCCTGGATAACCCAGGAATTCCACTGAACCGATGCTCCGACAATTCCGGTGAGTACACGACCCTGAGTAGGTGAACTTGAAACCGCTTTCCTGTTCAGGTAATCCACGCCGCTCCAGGAATACTGCGCTCCGGCATAAACTCCCCAGGTGCGGAACTTGTATTGTCCGAAGAGGCTGGCGCTGAATAACGATCCCGGAATATAGTTGTACTTGTTTTCTCCCCGTAAAACATATTGGCTTGTCTGTAATAAGCTCCATTTTTTGCGCTGGAAGAAAAAGGAATTCTGGAACACGGCATCAAACGTTCCGGTTCCCGGATAGAGGTATAAGTTCGCGTCGCCGGGCTGGGTGAATTTTCCAAGCGGGCTTTTCACTCCTGCACCGATGATCCAGCGGAACAAACGGGTTTGCAGACTGTCTTGCCGGTTAAAGAGAAAGTAATTCACCGTTAAAGTCGGATCACCGAGTCCGCTTTTGTGTGCGGAACTGTCATCGGCAATGTGTGTATTGAAACCGATCGGAACAGCTAATTGCAGCTGCCATCTGCTTGCCAGGCGGATTTGTCCTGTGAGATCGATGCGTTGAAAATAATCGGTGCTTCGTTCGATCCCGGTACCGAAAACTTCCGGGTGCTGGCTTTTGTATAAACGGTATTGATAATTCAACCCGATACTCGTCCGGTTGCCTTGTGCGAGTGTTCCCAATCCATGTGTGGAATTGAACGCTCCGCAGCCGCATACTTCGCAGGAGAGCGCGTGATACGACAGTACAAGGCACACGAAAAAGAGCATGCTTTTTTTCATGAGATAATGAATGATAATTTCTACTAATTGTACAGGATTTTATTCCCGCGGATTTCACAAATACCGCAGGTAATAATAGAATCTCTATACAAAACGAATAAAATGTCTTATTCACAATGGGCATAACAAAGTCACACGCAAGCGATCATGATTACGGAATTCGCGTAATCGGCGCAATTTGCGGGAGTAAATACACTTTATGGAATAAGTCCTGAAGAAATTATCCGTGAGCGGGCGGGTGGAAAACAGCTTCTGAAAAGCTAACCAATGATGCGTTTTGGTAAAAAAACGGGGTCGTTTCTTCCCGGATCAGGGTTTCTGATTGTTCGAAAGAAGTAAGTACCGGTGCATGGAGGTTCCATGCGTTTTCTTTCAGCTTCAGGGGAAGTTTTGGAACAGGTTGATTTTTCTTTTCTTCCTGTTCCAGTTTTTTCAATTGTTTTGCCAGATAACACTTCCCGTCGCAATGAAGCATCGGTTTGTTTTTATTGACACAGTATTTGGCGGCGAGCTCTACCTGGTTGTTGTAAAACCAGATATTCCAGGAGAATGCCGCAATATCTTTCCAAAGCAAAGCTATTACGAAAATCACACTCAATATGCCCGCGAACCGTTTCAATCAGTCATTAGTAAATGGGAGGATATGCATTCGGATCGGCTTCGTTCATGATTGCATAAGCCGTTTCAACGATATCATCAATACTTGGTTTGGAGAAATAATCCCCGTCGGTTCCGTATGCCGGACGGTGATCTTTCGCGCTTAACGTTACCGGAGCCGAATCCAGGTAGTTGTAACCACCTTGTTTCACCAGGATTTGATCCAGCAAGAATGCGGTTGCACCTGAACTCACGTCTTCGTCAACGATCATCAAACGGTTGGTTTTCTTCAGTGATTCTGCCGTCAATCCGTTGATGTCGAATGGAAGCAGGGTTTGTGCATCGATCAGTTCTACGGAAATTCCCAGTTCTGTCAATGTTTTTGCTGCTGCCTCACACAAATTGAATGTCGAACCGTAAGAAACGAGCGTTAAATCACTTCCTTCTTTCACGATTTCAGGAATCCCCAATGGAGTAGTGAACGTACCGATATTGGTCGGCATCGCTTCTTTGATACGGTATCCGTTCAATGGTTCAATGACCAGAGCCGGCTCATCTGCCTGCATCAGGGTGTTGTAGAAACCTGCAGCTTTTGTCATGTTTCTCGGAACACAAACGTGTACTCCGCGAATGGAATTGATGATCATTCCCATGGGAGAACCACTGTGCCAGATTCCTTCCAAACGGTGTCCGCGTGTAGAAACGATCAACGGCGCTTTTTGACCGCCTTTCGTACGGTATTGCACCGTTGCCAAATCGTCAGACATAATCTGGATTCCGTAAAGCAGGTAGTCCAGGTACTGGATTTCAGCAATCGGTCTCAAACCACGCATTGCCATCCCGATTCCTTGTCCGATGATGGTACATTCACGGATTCCGACATCGGAAACACGCAACTGTCCGAATTCTTCCTGGAGTCCTTCCAATGATTGGTTCACACCTCCGATTTTTCCTGCATCTTCCCCGAAAATCAATGCTTCCGGGTATTTTTCGAAGATTGCCTTGAAGTTGTCGCGAAGAATGATTCTTCCGTCTTCCTGGCGGTTATCAGTACCGTATGCCGGTGCAACTGCCTGAACTTTCAGGGCGCTGCTATCGGAGTTGGAGTATAAGTAATCGCTGTAGCGATTGTAATTGTTTGCTGTTTCCTGTTTCAACCAGGCTGTTAAAGCCGTTTTTGCGGCAGAGCTTTCTGTTCGAATCAATCGCAGTACTTTACGTACGGTGTTGAAAACGTCCTTGCGGATCGGGTTCATGGTTTTCTGCAGCGCTTCGATTTCTTTTTTGATGAAAACGCCGTTCGGACTTTCAGCTGCTACACTTTCCAACAGTGCTGTTGCCTGATCCAAATCGTTTTTCAGATCTTGTGTAAACAACGCCCAGGCTTCTTTTTTCTGCTCGTTGACGTATGTTTTCGCTTCTTTCGCGATTGTTGCCAATTCTTCTTCAGTAGCCAGAGTCTGACCATCTGCGTCGAAATTCAAAATCCATTCTTTGAACTTGTTGATACAGTCAAATTCGGATTCCCATTTCAAACGGTCTTCGCTTTTGTAGCGCTCGTGTGAACCGGAAGTAGAGTGTCCCTGCGGCTGATTCACTTCTTTGACGTGAACCAATACCGGGATGTGTTCTCTTCGTGCCAGATCCACTGCTTTTTCATAGGTTTCACACAGGTGGGCATAATCCCAGCCTTTGGTAACGAAAATTTCGTAGCCCGGACTATCTTCTGTGCGCTGCATCCCGCTCAAAGCTTCGGAAATGCTTCCTTTGGTTGTTTGGTATTCACGCGGAACGGAAATTCCGTAACCGTCGTCCCAAACAGACATCACCATCGGAACCTGCAAGACTCCGGCAGCGTTGATTGTTTCCCAGAAAGGCCCTTCTGAAGTGGAAGCATCACCGATGGTACCAAAAGCAACTTCATTTCCTCCGTTGGAGAATTTTTTGAATGCTTCGAGGTCTTTCAGCGTCGGGTGTTCACGGTATACTTTGGAAGCTTGCGCCAAACCGAGTAAACGCGGCATTTGTCCTGCCGTTGGTGAAATATCTGCGGATGAATTTTTTTGTTTGGTTAAATCTTTCCAGTTTCCGTTTTCGTCCAGGTTCCGGGTAGAGAAGTGTCCTCCCATCTGGCGTCCTGCAGATTGTGGTTCGATGATCTCGTCAGTATGTCCGAACAAGCCGGAGAAATACTCACGCACATTCAACTGGTTGATGGCCATCATCAAAGTTTGATCGCGGTAATATCCCGAACGGAAGTCACCGTCTCTGAATTGCTTTGCCAATGCAATTTGAGCCAATTCTTTTCCATCTCCGAAAATTCCGAATTTTGCTTTTCCCGTTAGGACTTCTTTTCGCCCTAAAAGTGACGTTTCCCTTGAAATACTTGCCAGACGGAAATCGTTCAAAACTTCCGATCTGAAGGTATTAAAGTCCACTGCGATCAATTCTTCCTGGGGTGTTTGTGATGCCATAGCTTTCCTTTAAAGTTGCACAAATATACGAATTCTTCGCCAAGTATGGGTGGTTTCGAGGATGGAAACAAGGGAAATTCCTCATTTTTTATTCTGCTGTTTTGCAGGTCAATTCTGATGATATGAACTTTTTTCTTTTGCTGTAAATCAAATTAAATGTTCAAATGTTCAAATGTTCAAATGTTCAAATGTTCAAATGTTCAAATGTTCAAATGTTCAAATGTTCAAATTGAACGTTTAAACTCTTTGAACTCCTGATTCTACTCATAGATCGCTTGTTGTTAAATGCCCAACCAGTTTTTAATGTGCTTTTTAGCTGTTTTGTCCAAATCCACTGTCAGGATATCGACTTTCTCCCAAACGAGCTTCTGAAGTCCGTGTTCTGCCGCCAGCCGGTCTATTTCAGAACGCATGTGGAACGGATCAAACTGGAGCTTTTCGGTAGCTTGCCTGTAATTATAACTGTTTGTTGAATGATTTTTCCCGATTTCAACTTTCAGGTATTCAGACCAGACGGAGCGGATTTCAACCAGGATAAAGTCTTCACAAAACCGCGCGTAGTTGTGTTCGCCGCTTCCAACGGTAATGTAAAAACACCAGGAATCTCCGGGTTGCACGTGCAGCCCGATGTGTTGTGCAACCTGATACGGAATGCGCTGTTCTTCTGTTTTTGAAAGGGCGGTATGTACTTCGTTGTATGCTTTTTGATTGTGTTCGAGGTCTTTATTCGGTTTCAGTGCAGACACTACACTGTACAATTCCCGCGATTTCGGATTGGATTTCAATTGCGTTGCCACCGCTTCATCAACGATCGGGAGGTTCATTTTTCCCAGGGCGTAGAAAAGCAGGTTGAAAGCAATGATGTCTCCGCCGCTGAAAATGGTGTCTTTGTTTTCAATGTAATCGGTGTCTTCGTAGGCATATTTCACCAATGTTTTTCCAGCGTATTCAGCGGTTACTTTTGTGATGTGTTTGTCTGCTCTTGCGAGGTCGGTAGCGCTATAGGCCGTCATGGAAAGGGAATTCACATAATTCAGAAAGGAGGCAACTTCCACGAATTCCGGGTAAGTGGATTTTCCTTCTATACAGTCGGCAACAACCGTTTGCAGGCAGTCTGTCATGAGTAAACTGTATGCATAATCCTCCTTGAAATGATCCAACGCCTTTTTCAGCACCGGGAGGTATGCTTCGCGGATGTTTTTGGCATACCGGAAAGCAGAATAGCTGTGTAACTTGATGAAGGCATCGAATAGTTTTTGAGCATCAACACCGGAAGGCAGCTTTTTCAAGGCTTTCAGCAAGTCGCTTTCCTGGATGGAACCGATGGCGTTTTGCTCCGGGTCAAGGAATTTGTCGAGAATTTCTTCTGTTTGGACAACCGCGTTTTGTTTGGGTTTTCCGGGAACTTTTGCCGTTTTCCCCGCAATGAAGTTTTGAACTTTCTGTTTGTCTTTCTTATTTACATTGGCAGAGAGGGTGGACCAGTCGAGTGGGAAGCCGATCTGTGCCGCAATCGAATCCAAGTAAGGTTTAATGTTTTCCGGTTTGGGTTCCCAGTCAGGAGCTTCTACTGCCAAATCTTCCTGGTTGATCCGTGCGGTAATTTCGAAACGATTGTCTTTGTAGACGGAGAAAATAAGTGCTGTGGGAGCCCAGGATCTCGGATCATAAGGCTGATCGTTAACTTCCAGTGAAAGATACCCCGGAGTATCCAGCCAGTTGGGTTCAATACCTGATTTTTCCAGGACTTCCAGAGCAAATGCCCCCTGGTTAAGTTGCTTCAATTGTTTGATGATCCGGTGTCGCAAGAGAGTGTAGCCGTTATCGCCATAATCCAATATTTCATACAAACGGATCAGGTCTTCTTCGTCTTCTAAGCGGTCGACGTAGTTTTCCAGGAACAGGAGTCTTTCCGCATGAAATTCATCCGTCAGGAGAATGATGATTGACATTTTGGCTGGTCTGTCCCGGTCGGAGATGCGCTGCGGATCAATGTCGTGAAACTGGTTCGCCTGGTAGTTTTGAAGTACTTGCAACCAGGGATTTACGGCTATTCCCCGGGCGAGTTCTTTTAATTGAGCTACCTTTTTCTTATCCGGAACATACTCGTAACTGGATATTTTTCTCAAGACAGTATTGGTCTGCAGCCAGTGTTCCTTCCAGGATTCATTTCCGTCAAACAATTGTAGAAATTCGGTTGCAATACCTGTGTCGAAATAATTGTATTCTGCTTTGGGAGGATTGACTTCTTTTAGCAGAAACAGTACTTCCGTGTTTATTTTATCGGCTTTCTTCAGGATTTTCTCCAGGCTCAATTGATTCAGGACTTTCAGTAACGATGCTTTGTCTGCATCACCGGGGAATTTCGGTATTTTTTGAATCAGGTTTTTGTTTAGCTCATCGTATTTATCCCAATGTGCGTGGTTGAATCCTTCTTCGGCGTTCATTACTTCCAGGTGTTCCAGGAATTCATTGATCAGTTGCTGTATCATAAAGTGGTGTTTACCGGGTTTTATCGTTGTAGTTTGCTTCGTGTTTCGGGAGTTGGAAGTTAGGGATTTTTTGTGATTTTTGTTCCCGCAGATTTTGCTGATCAACTTGTTTTTATTTGGCTCCCGCAGAGGATCGCAAATGAATAATCGACTTCATGCCCTTACGTCTTTTGGGTTCGTTTCACATACGATGTGTTCTATGTTTCTACGTGGTTTTGTTGCACGCAGATACCGCAGGTAGGTGATAAACTTTGCGTCTTTGCATCTGTTTCTATGTGGTTTTTGTTGCAGAGATTCGCAGAGAGCGCTAGTTACAAAAAGACTTTGCGTCTTTGCAGGCCTTTTTTCCTACAAATCTAATTGCTGATTGAACGAATTGATTCCAGGTTTGTAGTAAACCCTAAAATTGATTCCTATGAAAACGGTTATCCTCTTCTTTGCGATGCTGGGATTCGGATTGTCCTCACAGGCGGCTACACTTTTCGAACAGTTGTGTGCATTTAACCCGAACTGGAAAAAGTATCAGAACCAGGTTCCGGAAGAAGGGCACAGGTCTTTTTATCCGACCGCAATACATTCAGGCACATGTGGGATTGGTACTCCGGGTATTACATTCGGCTGATTTGAGCGGTTTGACAAACGAACAGCACGTCATGAGAAAACACCTCACTGAAGTACTTCCGGATTAACGCATGCAGGGAGTTTTTCCGCAGAATGTTTGTAAAGAAGAACGGATTCCGGTGTTTATCGATGAAATGATATAAACCACCACCTAAGGAACTTCATGTTCGCACGTTGATCCGTTAAAAGCAAAAGCGGTATTCAGTTTTACCTGAGTACCGCTTACTTTGCTGTACTTATGTTGGGTTGGGTATTGATTTTAATCTTCGTAGGCTTCAAAAGGCTCGTCAGCGTACATTACTCCGACGTAATCTTTTTCATCGGCCTTTACTTCCAGGTTATTAATGAAGAATTTTTTGCCTTTCGGAACCTCGATAACCACTTCGATTTCCTGGTTTCTCAAACCGTCTGAAACTGGGAAGGAATAGTATGGATCGACCAGTAATTTGTTTCCCTCCAGGCGCAGATCGTGTTTGATGCGCATGCTTCGTTTCTGTGCGGTGGTACGGTCAATTCCGTGAGCGCTGAATACTTGCATTACGTGGAAAGAGCTGTCTGCCGATTCGCGGTATTTGATGTGAACTCCGTGTTCCATGATCTTTCCGTTGTGAACCGAAATAAAATCGATTCCGCCGTTGCTCACGATTCTGCGGTTGTTGACGATCATCGGAAGTTCCTCCAGTTGCAGTTCGTCGGCCTGGATAGTCAGGTGCTGGTTTTCCACTTCGGAGTAAACTTCGTAATCTCTTGCTGAATTGATACTTCCCATGATTCCAAGGATGATTCCCAGGAACATGAAAGAAGGAAGAATGATGAAATTCAGTTTGAAGTATTTGTTGACTTTCCCGAGAAGTAATCTCACTCCAACTGCGATCGAAAGGAGCGGACTGGCAAAACCAACCAGCAAAATTCCGATCCAGATCAATGAAAACGATTTGTTTACAGGAGAAACCAGTTTGAGGAACTCGTACAGGGAAGCGTATTCCTGGTCTCCGGTCATTGGAACAATGTCAATGATTCCGCTCACGACCAATGTGAATACGATCAGCCAGATCAACGAACCTCCGATAAGGAAGATTCCGGTCACTTTCCCGATGAAACGCAGGAATTGAGAAGCCTGTTTGGTTAAATGCTCGTTGTTTGACTTGAATTTGTGTGCCGCCTGGATGGTTTCGTCTTTCAAGCGTCCGGCTGTTTTCTCAAATTCTTCCTTTAAGGTGTCGATATTGACCGGCTTTCCGCGCATCTGCAAACGTTCGGAAGGTGTTTTTGCACTTGGAACGATAATCCAGAGGATAATATAGAGCGGGAAACCAAAGCCCATCATTCCGAAAATCACAAAGATGATTCGTACAAATACCGGGTCGATGTTCAGGTAAGCTGCGAGACCTGCTGCCAAACCACCAAGAATTCCGTTGTCGATGTCACGGTACATTCTTTTCTGACCATTGCTGTTGTCGCTGCTGGTATATGTTTGTTGTTTGGGTTGTTCCGGCTCTTCGGTAATTTCTTCGGGTTCTCCCAAAGAAGCAACTGCTTGTTCTACGTCGCTGATCGTTACTACCTGGCGTGTATCTCCGAGGTATTGGCGCAGTAGTTCAGCAAAACGCATTTCGATGTCTTCTACGATTTCAGCGCTTCCGGATTCATTGGCGAGTGAAGCTTCCAGTTTTTTCAGGTAAGCTTGTAAGCGGTCGTAGGCATCTTCTTCGATGACAAACAATTGACGACCTAAATGTATTGAAAGTGTTTTTTTCATGATTCCTTCTTTTTAGTAGTTAATGTTTCTACAGCATGCTGAAGCTCGTTCCAGGTGATTTGTAAAGCTTCGAGTGTGCCTTTCCCGGTTTCCGTTATCGAATAATATTTTCTCGGCGGACCGGATGTGGATTCTTCCCAGCGGTAGGTGAGGAGTTCGATATTCTTCAGGCGCGTCAAGAGCGGGTAAAGGGTTCCTTCAACCACAATCAGTTTCGCCTCTTTCAGCTGATCCAAAATTTCAGAAGGATATGCTTCCCCATTATTGAGAATACTGAGAATACAGAATTCCAGGATTCCTTTCCGCATTTGGGCCTGAGTATTTTCTACATTCATAACAAGTACTATTTATGACACAAATATATGTATAAATTGGTACTATGCAATACAAAGTACTATAAAAAGATGAAAATAACTTTTGTGTTTGGTGTTAATTGTTTGATTATGAGTTGTTTATTTCTGACTGTGAGATTGATATTTTTTTTGTGATGGATTTTAAGGGAGATATACTTACCGTTTCATTCAGATTAGACAGATTCATGCGGATGGGAATTAGCTGCTAAGGAGCAAAAACTCCGGACTATGTTTTCTATGTGAACTATGTGGTTGTATTAATTTTATAAGACAAAAAAATCTCCCGGATCTCCGGGAGATTTCAGATTGTAAGTTGCTGACGATACGAACTGTTGAAATGACGCTTCGTTTATCGCAAGCCTTTGAATTCTTTCGGTTCGGGAACGTCTTTAACGAATGCTTGTTTGAATTTGTTGATCTGGTATTTGTCACCCAATTCGTTGTACATCCAGAACGGATCGTCGTAGAATTGTTTGAAATCTGCCTCCAGGTGTTCCTGAAGCCGGTTTACGAGCTGCTTGTTTTCTTCGGAAAAGTTGTCAAATACCGGCGGACGGCCATCAAACGATTTTTTGAGTTTCCAGATGTAATCCAGCAGGTTGAAGCAGGTATTGAACTGTCCGCAGGCAACAATGGATGCTTTGCGCAGTTCTTTGTCGTTTTCTTCGCTGAACCAAAGGGTTGTGCTCATTCCGAAGGCGTTTTCGGCTACTTTCTGCATGGAATAGGAGGGGATGTAGTCCACGCAGTAACTTTTCTTGCGCTGCAGGTCGTTGGAAAAACTCAGATCGTAGATATGGTTTGCTTTGGCTCTTCCGGTAGATTTCAGGTTTTTAATCTGGAAAAACTGGTTGTAGAGCAGGTAGCGGATGCGTTTCAGGAACACATCGTTGCTGAGCGTGATGAGCGTCGTGATACGTGTCAGAACCATGTTTTTGAGCAGGTTCATCCGCAGGTTTCCAAAGTGTCGGAAGATCATTTCCAGGATTTTGGTCGGGAAAGTTTTTCGCAGATCGAAGCCTGATTTTCCGTGAACCTGTCCGGTGATGGTCTTTTTAACTTTTTGAGAAACCAGGAATAAAACCGCTGTTACGGCTGAAAACACAGCAATGGCGCATTGTCCGATGTACCATCCGATGCTGTGCGGCATGTATTTCCAGGTGAGAACCAGCGCTGCGATTCCCAAAATGGAACCGATGAGCGAAAAAATACGGATGCGGTTGATTGACCAGAAACTGGTTCTATCTTCTTTTGGAAGTTGGTATGCTTCCATGTAGTGGCTGGCAACGTCGCAAACCATCATCAGGTCGAATGATTTTCCACCATCTTCCATTCTGCGGGTGTTTGCCTGAATCATACTTTCAACGCCCTGGTTATCGGTGATTCCTCCGTCCATGAGTGAAATCTGTACGCTTTCCTTTTTCTTCAATTGCTGCAGCCTGTATTTCAGTTCGATCAGATCAATCGGTTTCGGAAGCGAATCGACTACGTCTTCGATGTTCTTTTTGGTGTACAAGAGTAATAATTCATCCCAATCCAATTCCTGCAGGTTGATATCAAGGCCCTTTAACAGTTCGGTTGCATTGATGGATGGGTTTTCGAAATCCTGGGGGAAAACAATCGGTTCAAAACCAACCGGAAAACAGGATGAAGCGGCAAGCAGGTCGGATAAACGCAGGTATTGAGCTGTTTCGTGTTGCAGGGAAAGATTGAAGTTCCCGTACAGTACATCCGATTTCCAGTGGTCTTTTTTCATTTGCACGGTTTGGCGGAATAAGAGACCATTGTATAATTCGGTTGCGTTGAAACAGACTTCCTCCAGGTTTGAGTTCCCGGTTTCCTGGTTTTGATTCAGGGTTTCTACCGAAGCTCCCTGGAATAGAATTTTATCGTATGCCAGAGCGAAGGAGTTGATCAGGTTCCGGCGTTTATTCGGACGTTTTTTCCATTCGCTGCTATCATTGAGAATCCGCAGTGCTTCTGAAACGAGTTCGGTTCCGTCGGTTTGTTCGAAAAGCGTTTTGTAGAATGCCTCGAATGATTTTCCCTGAGACGAATAAAGTGAATACATCGCTGTGGTAATGGTTCCCCCGGATGCGGAAGAGAGGTAAGTCACATGACTCAGCAGGGTTTCGGAGCCGTCTTCTTTCAATGGGGTGTGATCCAGGTAGGAGAGTACTCCGAGTGCAAATGTTCCGGCCCGGAATCCTCCGCCCGAAAAAGCAAGTGCAATACGTTGAAAAGGTGTTTCCAGCAGTCCGGGCTCGGTGATAGCATTGTTTTTGTCGTACATAGTGAATTTATGGTTTAAGTGGTTTAAAAATAAGGAAAAGGATGAAATAAACAAACACCCTGAAGACTGAGCGGAGTCGAAGTCAAAGGGTGTTCAAAACAAAACAGGGTTACCCGCCGAAGCGAATAACCCTGTTGATCAGATTATGTGATGGTGAAGATTACTCTCCTCCTTCCATTTTTTCTTTCAATGCAGCCAAAGCATCCAAATCACCTAAAGTTGATTTCTCATTACTTTGGTTGATTGCTTTAACAGCCTGAGATGTAGAAGATCCTGCTCCTGCAGCACCTTTTTTACCAGCTGCTGATTTAGTAGTCTTCTCATCTGTTCCTTCTTCGAAAGTACGTGTGTGAGAAACAACGATTTTCTTAGCTTCTTTGTTGAACTCGATTACTTTGAAATCCAATGTCTCATCCACTTTCGCGTTGCTTCCGTCTTCTTTACGCAAGTGCTTGGAAGGACAAATTCCTTCTACACCGTAAGGAAGAGCTACGATACCAGCTTTATCTTTTGTTTCGATAATAGTACCCTGGTGAACAGATCCTTCTCCGAAGATAGTTTCAAACACATCCCATGGATTTTCTTCCAATTGTTTGTGTCCTAAAGAAATACGACGGTTTTCACGATCGATTTCCAATACAACTACTTCCATCTCGTCACCTACCTTACAGAATTCAGATGGGTGCTTGATTTTCTTCTGCCAGGAAAGGTCAGAAATGTGGATCAATCCGTCAACACCTTCTTCCAATTCTACGAATACTCCGAAGTTAGTGAAGTTACGAACTTTAGCCTGGTGCTTCGTTCCAACTGCGTATTTCGCTTCGATAGCAGACCATGGATCTGGCATCAGTTGCTTAATACCCAAAGACATTTTACGCTCTTCACGATCCAAAGTCAGGATCACAGCTTCTACTGTATCACCAACCTGCATGAAGTCCTGAGCAGAACGCAAATGCTGAGACCAGCTCATTTCAGAAACGTGGATCAAACCTTCAACTCCAGGAGCGATTTCAACAAATGCACCGTAGTCAGCCAATACAACAACTTTCCCTGCAACTTTGTCACCAACAGCTAAGTTAGCATCCAAAGCATCCCATGGGTGTGGTTGCAATTGTTTCAGACCTAAAGCGATACGTTTTTTGTCATCATCGAAGTCAAGGATAACTACGTTCAATTTCTGATCCAATTCAACGATTTCTTCCGGGTGGTTAACACGTCCCCAAGACAAATCTGTGATGTGGATCAAACCATCTACACCACCCAAGTCGATGAACACACCGTAAGAAGTAATGTTTTTCACAGTTCCTTCCAATACTTGTCCTTTCTCCAGGCCGCTGATGATTTGTTTCTTTTGTTCTTCCAATTCTGCTTCGATCAACGCTTTGTGAGAAACAACTACGTTTCTGAACTCCTGGTTAATCTTAACAACTTTGAATTCCATGTTTTTACCAACGTATACATCGTAGTCACGGATTGGCTTCACATCGATCTGAGAACCTGGCAAGAATGCTTCGATTCCGAATACATCAACGATCAAACCACCTTTTGTACGACATTTTACGTATCCGGTGATTACTTCACCTGAACGCAATACTTCGTTTACGCGGATCCACGCTTTGTGCATACGAGCTGTACGGTGAGAAATCACCAATTGACCGCTTTTGTCTTCCTGGCATTCTACGAATACATCTACTACATCACCAGCTTTTAAATCCGGGTTGTAACGAAATTCTGAAGCAGGAACAACCCCTTCAGATTTGTAACCAACATTGATGATTACTTCTTTTTTGGAAACTGCAATAACAGTACCTTCAATCACTTCTTTCTCGTTAATTGAAGTCAGGGTTTTTTCGTAAACATCAGAAAGTTCTGAACGTTTTGCTAATGTGTACCCGTCCAACGCTAATGCGTCCCAATCAAAATCCGCAGATCCCTGCGCGCTAATTTGTTTTGCCATCTGGCTTTTTTCTACTTGTATTTCAGGCTGTTTCGCTAAACCTGAAAGTAATGAATAATAAACTGTCTGAACGAAACGACAGGGTTCTCACGACGAAAACGGGTGCAAAGATACGACTATTACTTTTATTTACAAACAGTTGGAGGCGTTATTTCTGTTCTACGGGTTAAAAAAAATCAAATGTATGCATGTCGGTGATTTTCATGATTTTAAA
This sequence comes from Fluviicola sp., assembly GCF_039596355.1. Taxonomy (GTDB): domain Bacteria; phylum Bacteroidota; class Bacteroidia; order Flavobacteriales_D; family Crocinitomicaceae; genus Fluviicola. The sequence continues at coordinate 677,838 of NZ_JBCNJW010000001.1, forward strand.
CTATTGAAATCCTAATTGGGTTTTTGGAGCCCGGTCAGGAGACGTGGATTTCCATGTGGAAACAAAAAGATACCATTCAAACCAGGGACGTATTCCGCCTGTTAAAACGGTTTAATTAGTTGGTAATTTCTGTGTTTTCAGGCTTTTCAAGCTTTTGTTACTGAAAATGAATGCAGTACTTGTGGAAGTGTGTTTTTATTGGCGTAAAGATTTGTTGTGGATAAAATAATATTGTAATCCTAATTGCAAATTCTGGAACTTTGCTACTTTTGCTCTGAATTTAAATGTAGAATAAATTCAAGGAATGTTAAAAATTACGTGCATACATAGAGTTTATTAATTGATATATCACATAATTTTAAATAAAAAACTGATAATCAAATAGTTACATAAATTTAAAGATTTGCTGCGAAATGATTAGTTCAATCGATTCACTGAATTTCCTTCCAAAAAATTGGATTCTCAATTGTTAATATTCACCTGTAATGACCAAATGAAAATGAAAGTCCGGGAAATGTTCGGTGACCGTGATCAGGCTAAATCATTTTAGCGTCTTTAAAATAACTAATACACTGCGATGAAAACGAAAAAATTACCAACCATTTCGGACATGGGATATGTCCGGGGTGTTCTCTCTGTCGTTCTCTTGATGTTCTCGTGTTTTTCATTCGGACAACCTGGAAAGAGCGGAGCAGTTACCATTTCTGCCCTCAACACTGTAGTGAACTGTTACAGCCCTGTGACCAGCAATGTCAGCGCAGGAGCAACCTCCGTTACGGTTAATAATTCCGGGGGAAGCAACTGTAACTGGGAATGCGGTGATCTGGTGATGATTTACCAGGCACAGGGAGCTTCGATCAACACGGCGAACTCGGATGCTTACGGTACGATTACCGCCTACAACAGCGCCGGGTTGTACGAATTCAACTACGTTACCTTTGCCACGGGAAACACGGTGAATCTGCAGAATCCGCTGGCAAACAATTACCAGGCTGCCGGCCGCGTTCAGCTGATTAAAGTACCTTCTTACACGTCTTTAACCGTCAATGCCGGAGCGTCGATCGTTCCGATCCTGTGGCAGGACGGCGGTGGTTTTCGCAAAGGCGGGGTTGTTGCCATTCACTGTACAGGAACAGTTACCGTAAACGGAACAATCCAGGCCACTTCTTTCGGGTTCAGACCGGGAGCAACGGAACAAAATACGACCTCTGCCGGATCAGCAATCATGGCTTCCTTTATCTCAACAAGCTCATACGATGGAGCTGAAAAAGGAGAAAGCATTGCCGGATTCGGAACTGAATATACCAACGGACAATATAACAGAGGTGCACCTGCTAACGGCGGCGGCGGCGGAAACGGCCACAATGCCGGAGGTGGAGGTGGAGCCAATGGTTCCAACGGAGTTACCTGGAACGGCCAGGGGGTGATGTGTTCGACCTGTCCGGGAAGTGCCGCGTGGCTTTTGGATCCGTACGTCATTGCAAACGGAAACGCATTGACCACTTCATCCGGTGGTGGACGCGGTGGATACACTTATGGATCAAACAATCAGAATGCATTGACTGTTGCGCCAAGCAACACCAATTGGGGAGGTGACAACCGCGACCCGGTAGGCGGTTACGGAGGAAGACCCTTGACAATCGCGCCGGAAACCCGGATCTTTTTCGGTGGCGGTGGCGGTGCCGGAGATTCTAATAACGGATCGAACCTTCCGGGAGGAAGCGGTGGCGGAATCGTTTATATCATCGCACCGAACATTGCAGGATCGGGAAATATCCGTTCTGACGGAGGTGCTGCCGTGAACCAGATTGTAGACAACAACGCTGCAAACAACGATGCGCCTGCTGGCGGCGGCGGCGGCGGAACAATTATTATTAAAGGTGCGGTTGCCAATTCCCTGACATTAAGTACGATTGGAGGAAAAGGTGGTGATCAGCGCTACATTGTTAACGAAAGTGAAGGTCCCGGAGGAGGGGGTGGCGGTGGTTTTATCGCAATCACATCCGGTTCGCCTACGCAGAGCATTGCGGGAGGAATCAGCGGTACAACCTTGTCTACCTCACTGACAGAATTCGTAGAAAACGGTGCAACAAACGGTGGATCGGGACAGTTGGCCTCGATTCCGAATTCATTCATCAACTTTACGGTAACCGATATCACCGCAACGGTAAATACGCCGGTTTGCGTGGGGTCTGCACTGAATTTCACATCAACGGTTACTACGCCGGGAGGAACTTACCAGTGGTCAGGACCGAACGGATTTACGTCCACAAGTGCAAACCCGACGATTGCAAGTGCGGCAGTAGCTCACACGGGAACTTACCAGGTGATTTATACAACGCCCGGAGGATGTAAAGATACGTTTCAGCTTGCGGCGGTTGTGAACCCGAATCCGGTAATTAACCTGGCGGGAACCAACTTGTCTTGTGCAACTCCTTGTAACGGAAGCGTGGCCTTGAATTTTACGACAACGACTACAGCTCCGTATACGTATTTATGGAATAACGGCGCAACTACTCAGAATATTTCGGGCGTGTGTGCGGGAACGTATTCCGTTACCGTAACGGATGCCAATACCTGCACAGCAACTGCAAGTACGGCGATTACGGCTCCAGCGCCGCTCACGGCAACTGTTGCAGTAACCAATGCATTGTGTAACAATACCTGTAATGGGGCGATTACGGTAACTGCTTCGGGAGGAACTGCTGCTTATCAATACAGTCTGAACGGAGCTCCGAACCAGGCTTCCAATAGTTATTCCGCACTGTGCGACGGGGCATATACCGTACAGGTGCAGGATGCCAACAATTGTACGGTGACGGTAAACGCTTCGATTACGGAGCCGTCAGTCTTGAATGTTTCGCTGGTATCAACTGTGCCTTCAACCTGTGCCGTGAATAATGGTTCAGTGACGGTGAGTGCTTCGGGTGGAACTCCTTCCTATAACTATGCTTTAGGAGCTGTGAGCAATACAACGGGAACATTTACCGGTCTGGCATCCGGAACGTATAACGTAACGGCAACGGATGCAAACGGCTGTACCAAAACATTGGTTGTTTCGGTAACGTCGACAGTGGCTCCTACGGCTTCTATTGCCAGCCAGCAGCCGGTGAGCTGTTTCGGCGGGGTAAACGGATCGGCAATTATCGGGATGAACGGCGGAACAGCTCCGTATACGTTCTCACTGAACGGCGGGGCTTCACAGCCTTCCAACGTTTTCAATAACCTGGCGGCAGGATCTTACACAGCAACCGTAACGGATGCCAACGGTTGTGCGGCAACAGTTCCGTTGATTATCACACAACCCACTCAGCTCACTTATACAACAGCGATCACAAACGTTTCCTGCTTCGGACAATGCAACGGACAGGTTCAAATCACTCCTTCGGGAGGTACCGGGCCGTATGATTATTCGCACGATAACGGATTGACGTTTACATTGGCAAACCCGATCACAAACCTGTGTGCAGGAAACGTGGAATTGGTTGTCCGCGATTCAAAAGGATGTTTGACTAACTCGATGGTAACGGTGACACAACCGGCAGTGTTGTCAGCAACTTTTACCAAAGTAGATCCGGTGTGTAACGGCTCCTGTGACGGTTCGATTACACTGACTGCTACCGGCGGAACACCTGCTTACTCTTACAGTTTGAATAACGGAGCGAGTCAGGCCTCTAACGTGATTCCGAACGTGTGCGGCGGAACGCAGAACGTAAAAATCACAGATGCACATGGATGTATTACGCAGGTGAGTCCGGTATTGGTGGATCCGCCGGCAATCCAGATCAACATGGTTTCCATGACGGAATCAAACTGTGGATTCAACAACGGGGAATTGGTCGTAGACGCTGTGAGTCCGAACCCGCCGTTCAACTATTCCATCAATGCAGGAACGCTGCAACCAACCGGTACATTTACCAGCTTGTTTGCAGGTGCATACGATGTGCTGGCGGTAGATGCCCTGGGATGTGAAGCACATGTGTTTTTCGGGGTGAATGACGTTGAAATGGACGGAATTTTGATCACGCAAAGCGATCCGCTTTGCTACGGTTCATTTGACGGAACGGTGGAAGTGACAAACGTCAGTGGTGCTGCTCCAATTACCTTCGAACTGGATAACTCCGGGATCACACAATCTTCCGGATCCTTTACCGGCTTGAGTGTCGGAAGTCATATTGTGACGATCTATGATGGCGGTTACTGCGTGTTCACCATTCCGCTGACCATGTCTCAGCCTGATCCGATTGTCTTCAGCCCTGCGATGACGGATGTTGCCTGCTACGGAGCTTCTACCGGACAAATTGATTTGTCCAATACGATCGGGGGAACAGCACCGTATATGTATAGCATTGACGGAGGAAATAACCTCAGTCCGGGAGCTGTCTTCAACAACCTGTCTGTTGGTACGTATGACCTGATGGTGATGGATAACAACGGTTGTATGGAGTTCGGAACGGCAGAAATCAACCAAATGCTTCCGATTGAAATTTCGAATAATAAAGCAGATTTGACCTGTTTCCAGAATAATAGCGGGTTTATTCAGCTGGCTGCAACGGGAGGAAACTCCGGGTACCAGTTCTCTATTGACAACGGAACTACATTTGCTGCCGGAAGTTCTTTCTTTAACCTGAGCGCACAGACCTACAATGTGGTGGTACAAGATCAGGCGGGATGTTTGCAAGATACCACCATCACGTTAACGGAGCCCGCATTACTTGTCGCAGCCGTAAGCGCAACGGATGTATTGTGTAACGATGCCTGTGACGGAACCGTTACCGGAAGTGGAACAGGAGGAACACCTTCCTATATGTTCAGTGTGGACGGTGGAACGATTTTCAACGTATCGGGAAGTTTTACAGCCTTGTGTTCCGGGGGGTATGATTTGATCATCAAAGATTTGAATACCTGTGCCGATACCATCGGGACAACGATCGGTGCTCCGGCTCCGGTAACGCTGGCAGTGGCATTGACTCCTTCGACCTGTGGAAATGCAAACGGTGAAATCACGATGAACCTATCAGGTGGAATCCTGCCGTACAGCTACAGTATTGATAACGGTGCAACTTCCGGAACGAACAATGCATTTACGGGCCTTTTGGCAGACGATTATCCGCTGGAAGCGCAGGATGCAAACGGGTGTGTGGTCGATTCACTGGTCACCATCGCGGATTTGGCTTCGCCGGTTATTTCGGGAGTATATGTGACCGAACCAACTTGCTTTAGTTTGTGCGACGCTAGTGCGCATGTGAGTGCTGTAGGCGGAACGGGAACGTTGAGTTTCGAACTGAATGGGGTGACACAGGCAGACAGTTTGTTTAACGGTCTGTGTGCCGGAGTTTACGATGTAATTATCACCGATGCAAATACCTGTAAAGACACCCTGAATATCACGATCGATCAGCCGGACACGCTGATATTTACAAGTACTGCGGTGAATTTGACGTGTTTCCAAAACCAGTCGGGATCTGTGTCTGTAGCTGTTCAGGGTGGTACTGCGCCTTTTGAATATTCATTCGATAACGGAGTAAGTTTCGGGGTTGCCAATAGCGCCCAGGTATTATCGGCAGGGACTTACGATATCGTTGTCCGGGATCACAACAACTGTTCAGCAACAGGATCACAGGCGGTTACAGAGCCGGCTTTGCTGACCGCTTCTCTTACAACGACGGATCCGACTTGTTTTGGATTCTGTGATGGTACTGCTACTGCAGCTGTAACGGGAGGAACAACTGCGTATACATATCATTGGAGCGGAATTTCCGGAACATCGAATACTAACCCGAATTTGTGCCAGGGAACGTATACGTTCCAGGTGACGGATGCGAATAACTGTTCGTTCGATACAAGCTACGTGATTACCAATCCGGCAGAATTTGTGATTGATTCGGTTGTTCCTACGGATGTAAGTTGTAATACATTCTGCGATGGTGCAGCGGTAATTTATGCGCCGGGAGGTGTTTCGTACAGTTTTGATAACGGAGCTACTTTCGGAACTTCCGATACGCAGACGGGGCTTTGTGCCGGAGCATACCAGATTCGTGCGGTGAATGCAGCGGGGTGTGTGGCGGTTAGCTCTGTTGCGATCGAACAACCGCTTCCGCTTCAGTTGTTTTCAACACTCGACAGTTTGATGTGTACCGGGGATACGATTCCGCTTTATGCAGTGGCTTTCGGAGGAACAGCTCCGTATACCTATAACTGGAGTAACGGGTTTACAGGCCAGATGCAGGATGTGGTGCAAATGACCCCGGCGGTTTACACCGTTGCGGTTACCGATCAGAATGGGTGTACGACAGCTGCGCCGAATACAGTGAACCTGACCATGCTTCCGGTGCTGGCTTTCACATTGACGGGAGATACTTCTATTTGTAGTGGAAATAATATCCAGCTTCAGGTCAATGTAACAGACGGTGCTCCTGCATACAGCTATCAGTGGAGTACTTCCGTGAATGACACGTTGAATCACATAACGGTTACACCGACTACTCCTACGACCTACCAGGTGCGCATTTCGGATATTTGTGTAACGGTTGATACCAATGTAGCGGTGAATTTCTATACCGTTCCAACTGCTGAGTTCGTGACAAGTGCTTCAACGGGATGTAGTCCTCTGAATGTAACGTTCTCCAACAATTTGCAAGTGACGAATCTGCAGAACTGTACCTGGACTTTCTCCAACGGACAAGTGTTCACCGGATGTGGAAGTTTGAATGCAACCTTTGCCAATCCGGGATGTTACGATGTGACCTTTACGGGAAGTACAACGGATGGTTGTCCGGTAACGGGAACCTTCAATTCTGCGATATGTGTGTATGACAACCCGGTTGCGAATTTCACCTATTCCCCGAATTTACCGACTGAACTGGATAACATCATTCGATTCACGAACCAGTCTTACGGAGCTTCCAGTTACCAGTGGAATTTCGGAGGATTCGGAACGTCTTCGAGTGAAAACCCGAACCACACGTTCTATGGTGTGAACCCGGATCAATCGGTGACGGTTTGCCTGGTTGCCATTTCCGAATACGGTTGTATGGATTCTGTTTGTAAACCGATTAAGTTCTTCGGAGATTTGCTCGTTTGGGTACCGAATACCTTTACTCCTGACGGGGATGAATTCAACAATCAGTTCAAGCCGGTTTTCTCGAAAGATCGTCAGATTGATAATTACTCGCTGCTGATCTTTAACCGCTGGGGCGAATTGATTTTCGAATCACACGACCCGGAATTCGGATGGGATGGAACGTATCATACCGAATTTGTCCAGGACGGAACGTACACCTGGGTGATTGATATCAAAGACGGACTGAAGAGCAAAAGCGAGCGTTTTACCGGTCACGTGAATAAATTACAATAACAATATTTGAAACCTCGATAAGAAAAGCTGTCTGTGAAAACGGGCAGTTTTTTTGCATTCAGGGAGTGTGAAACAAAAGCCATGGCTTCCAAATCCCGGAACAAGGAAATCCTGGATTTGTTTTAAGCAGTCAAGCGAAACAGGAGAGAGCCGTTCTGACTTGTCGGGACAGTTTTTTAGGGACGATTTTTCTTTTTTATGCCGGCGGATTTCGGTAAATTAGAAACAAGCATTAAAAAAGAGCTATCATGAAAGCAGTACGATTTTTTGGACATAAAGATGTTCGTGTAACAACAGACCTGGAGATTCCGAAACCAACAGGAGACGAAGTACTTTTAAAAATCGGAGGTGCAGGTGTTTGCCATTCCGATTTACACATTATTGATGAGGGAATTATATCCGGAATCACGTTTACTCTGGGGCATGAAAATGCCGGATGGGTGGAAGAGACCGGGCCGGATGTGACTGGTTTCAAAAAAGGTGACGCCGTGTTGGTGTATGGCCCGTGGGGTTGCGGACATTGTAAACCGTGTCAGCATTCACAGGAGAATTACTGTGACCATCAGTCGGAGCAAGCACTCGGAGGAGGTCTTGGTGCGAACGGTGGTATGGCAGACTACATGCTGGTTCCTTCTTCCCGTTTACTGGTACCGATTCATGACCTCGATCCGGTTATCGCAGCACCGTTGACCGATGCGGCATTGACTCCTTACGCGGCCATTAAAACTTCGTTACATAAATTGATGCCGGATGAATATGTGGTTGTGATCGGAGTTGGAGGATTGGGACACGTTGCGTTACAAATTCTTTCGGCGATGACCGGAGCAACGATCATTGCTTGTGATATCACACCGGAACGACTCGAATTCGCTAAAAAGCTGGGAGCGAAGCACACTGTTAATTCAATGGATAAAGACGCTGCAGAACAAATTCGTGCCATTACCGGAATTAAGAAAGCGAAAGTGGTGATTGATTTCGTCGGAGCCTCGTCAACCATTGATCTGGGAACCAAAATCATCGGACTGGAAGGCGATTTGACCATTGTCGGCTTAGGCGGTGGAAAATACGAGTACAATATGAACGGCCTGCCTTTCGGGGTTCGACTGACGAATCCTTACTGGGGATCCCGCACCGAATTGATGGAAGTAGTCGGGCTTGCCAGACAAAAGAAAATCCACATTGAAATTGAAAAATACAGTCTGGATCAGGCGCTGGAAGTGTATGACAAATTGCGCAAAGGACAGATCAAGGGAAGAGCGGTACTGGTTCCGTGAAAAACCTGCCCGTTTGACGAAATAAGAAACCTTTGTGTCCTTCGCATCCCGGTTTGTTTTTTATTTAAACGCAAAGGAGCTGAGAACGCATACAGGTTTACTTACTGGTTATAGTTTAATGAGCGGAATCCATGTGGTTCAGTTATTCAATCCGCTATTTGGTTTACTCCATAGCCTGGAATTCATTAACTCTCATTCTGCGTTATCGGCGAAATTCGAGGGTAACATTCATGTGTTGATTTAGTTTTTCGTTTTTCCCACTTTGCATTTAAAACTGAATGCCTGCATATTCGTTTTGGAATCTTTCTGCTGATAGGAAATGCCGTCTTTCATGTTGGTAGAATCAAACCGCCAGCTGGCAATCGGATCGTGAATCACATCGTCTGTGTCTTTCAATGTGATGGTCACTTCGTCATTTTCTGAGATCAGGAACCGGAAAACCCGTGGTTTATCGGGGAAAGAGATGTAATAACTGTTTCCTTTGTGAATGTTTCCAACTTCCAGGTCGCCCATGATAATGGAAAAATCAAGATCCGGTGCATCCGTTCCGAAAACAGAATGATCCCAGGCCTGACCCTGCGCATTGAATGGTTTGATGACCAGTGAATCCAGCGAACATTCAAATACTTTACAGACTGGTTTCCGGAACGAAATATCCGGTGATTGAGAGCTTTGTTTGTAAACGGCATTGAACCCGTCTTTCCCGCTCAGATCGTATTTCACCCGGATGGATTGGGTTCCTTCAGGAAGTTTCAGGGCTGCGTATGGAATGAATTGAACAAAAGGATACACGATGTTTTTCAGGTCGTTTAACATCGGTTTACAGTCGAATTTAAACTCCAGGTATTCTTTCTTTTTCCCCGGGTGCTGATACCCGAAGGCGGGTTCGATCTGGGTCGTGTCGTGGTAGAAGGACATGACATAGGAGAATTTGCTTTGCCGGAGTGCAATCGCCATCAGGCTGTCAGTTCCATATTTTTTCCGGAGCACATTGAAATCGCAGGTATTTGAAATCCGGATCCCTTTGACCCCGTTGTTCACGTAATCGGTTTGGATCTCAATATTTTGTACCATGTTTTCCAAATCCTGGCCATAAAGCCGGCTGTTTGCCAGGAATACAAGAACTAGCGGCAACCAAAGGGTGTGCATACGTTTCATATCGTACAGGTTAAAAGAGTACTACTAAAGTAAAGAAACAAAGAAACGGGCTGCCAAACAGATTTATGACTTTTTTTAACGAAAGTTCCTTCTTTTTACGGGGTGAAAACCGGCATACAGTAGCGGATACACTGGTTTTCAGGTTTTAATCAGGTAAATTTCAAATAAAGCATAAGTTTTCTTCAAGAAATCTTCAAAGTTGTGTTGTTAGTTTGCTTTCACATTTATTTAACACTGGTTTTAAATAATGAAAACACATGCTTTATACTGAAACTATGAATCGAAAACAACTACTTCTTGCGATCCTTTTACTCTGTTCATGCAGTATTTCTGCACAGGATTCTACCGGTATTTCCAGGAAAGAAACATCGGGAGGGTATAACGGAATCCGGCTAAAACTGGATGAAAGCGGGCAAAGTTACCTGCGCATGAATATCTGGACGCAGTTTTGGCTGCGTACGATTGAAAATAACCCGGGAACGGCGGTTAATAAACACCCGGAAGACTGGACTCTGGATGCAGGGATGCGCCGGATGCGGATCCAAATTTTCGGACAGGTTTCCCCGCGCTTTTTGCTCATGTTGCAATTGGGGTCCAATAATCAGTCGTTTGCTTCGGGCGGTGGGAGTGGTTCCGGAGCTACCGGAACAGGAAAGCGGCCGCCGATTTACTTTCACGATGCTTATGGCCAGTTTATCCTTGCTCCGGAGGTCAACCCGGAAACCAAAAAAGCCAACCGGTATTCGCTTTCCATCGGGGCAGGGCTGCATTGCTGGAACGGTGTGAGCCGCCTGACCAATGCCAGTACCATTCATTTATTGACTGCAGACGCCCCGATTTTCAACTGGCCGACGATTGAAATGGCCGACCAGATTACGCGGATGTTCGGAGTATTTGCAAAAGGAAACCTGGGAAAACTTGGCTACCGTATCAGTGTCAACAAACCGTTTATGACCTCGCAAACGCCAGTTGTGGGAGGGCCTGCTGTGGATAATAATAGGGGAAATATTGCTTCGGTTAACGGGTATTTTTCATACCAGTTTCTGGATCGGGACGAAGTGACGACTCCATTCCTGAGTGCTTCTTATTATGGAAAGAAAAAAGTGCTGAATGTCGGTGCGGGAGTTTTATACAGCCCGAACAGTACGATGACACAACCGGTGGCAGGCGTTTTTGAAAGTCACAGCATGCTCTCACTCGGAGCAGATGTTTTTTGTGATCTTCCGGTCGGAAAAAAAGAAAAAGATATGACGTATACCTTGTATAGCGTGTTTTACTATTCCGATTTCGGGAAAGACTACCTGCGGACTACTGCTGTGATGAACCCGGGAATGATCGATACCACGTATACCGGAGTACGTGCCATGGAAGGAGTGGGGAATTCCCGTTTTTTATTGGGAACCGGTGAAATCTGGTATACACAAACCGCATGGATGCTCCCGAAATGGAGTTCCAAAGTCCGCTTCCAGCCATACGCGGCATATACCTGGAAAAAATTTATGGCCTTGAACCAGCCGGGGCAGTCTTACAACCTGGGCATCAACTTGCTGTTTGAAGGAAATCACGCGCGCATTTCACTCGATTACGGAAGTCGTCCGTTGTACTCTGCTTTGGACAAAAAAGTCTTTAAACGCGCAGGAGAGTTCCTGATTATGACGCAATTCTGGTTATGATAAACAATAAACCTTTTAATTTTGAAACTCAGCTATGAAAAAACAAGAAAAAATATCTGCTAAACGCCTCAAGGCAATTATCGGTGGTTCAATCGGAAACCTGGTGGAATGGTACGATTGGTATGCGTATTCTGCCTTTTCACTCTACTTTTCCAGTGCCTTTTTCCCGGAGAGCGATCCAACGGCACAATTACTCAACACTGCAGGGATTTTTGCGGTTGGTTTCCTGATGCGTCCGATTGGAGGCTGGTTCTTCGGAAGGATTGCAGATAAGTTTGGTAGAAAACAAGCCATGACCTTATCCGTTTTGTTAATGTCATTGGGGTCTCTGCTGATCGCACTCACACCATCCTACAAATTGATTGGCGTAATGGCCCCTGTCTTTTTGTTGGTAGCAAGGCTTTTACAAGGGTTGAGTGTAGGAGGAGAATACGGTGTTTCAGCGACTTACCTGAGTGAAATGGCTACCGAAAACCGCCGTGGTTTTTACTCCAGTTTTCAATATGTAACGCTAGTAGGAGGGCAGTTAACGGCGTTGGGAATCCAGTTGATTTTACAGAAGCTGTTGCTGACCGAAGAACAATTGCATGATTGGGGATGGCGGATTCCTTTTGTGATCGGTGCATTGCTGGCGGTGATTGCATTGTATTTGCGCCGGAACCTTCATGAAACGGATGCATTTGAAGCCCAGAAAGAGAAAGTAGAATCTAAAAAAGGAACGATCCGGGAACTTTTGAAGCATCCGAAAGCGGTTTTAACCGTGGTCGGTTTAACCCTGGGCGGAACGCTTGCTTTCTATACCTATACCAATTACATGCAGAAATTCCTGGTGAACACTGTTCACCTGACCAAAGGGGAATCGACCTTTATTTCATTCCTGAGTTTGTTGATTTTCGTTTGCCTGCAGCCACTGTTCGGAGCTTTGTCTGACCGCATCGGGCGTAAACCGCTGCTCATCGGTTTCGGTGTATTCGGGAGTATTTTGACGGTTCCGTTATTGACTGCATTGAGTCATACCGAATCACAGGTGATCGCTTTCTTCCTGTTAATGGCGGGATTGATTGTTGTGAGCGGTTACACCAGCATCAACGCCATTGTGAAAGCGGAATTGTTTCCGGCGGAAGTACGTGCTCTTGGAGTTGGTTTGCCGTATGCGTTAACAGTTGCGTTGTTTGGAGGAACTGCCGAATACGTAGCGCTTTGGTTCAAGGATATTGGTCATGAAACGTATTTTTACTGGTATGTTACGGGGTGTATCTCCATTTCGTTGCTGGTGTATTTCTTTATGAAAGATACCAAACAAACTTCGCTGATCAATGCCGAACTTCCGGATAGCCCGCAGGATTAGTTGTCCGGCGGGAACCAGAAAGAGGTTCATTCCTGCAGTTTTCGGGAAAGTATCGGAAGAAAATGAGGGTTTGAGTCATGTAAAATAGTACATTTAAGGGTTAACAGATACGTATGAAATTCCTGCTAGTTGAAGATCACGCAGACCTTGCCAAGAGTATTACGAGTTACCTCGGGAAGGAAAACTATATCTGTGAATGGGTCAACAGTTTTGATGCAGCGAGGGAAAAACTCTCGCTGTATTCTTATGACTGTATCTTGCTGGATATCATGCTGCCGGACGGGGATGGAATTGATTTGCTGAAACTCATTCAAAAGAAGGAAATCGACAGCAGTATCATCATTATTTCAGCTCAAAATTCACTGGACTTCAAGGTGAAAGGCCTGGATGAAGGTGCGGATGATTTTATTACCAAACCTTTTCCTTTACCGGAATTGCATTCCCGCATCAAAGCAGTCATGCGGAGAAAGAGTCCCGAAAAGAATAAATTCATCGTTTTTGAAGAGATCACCGTCGATTTGCTTGCCCAGGAATGCCTGGTGAACGGGAAAAAGATCAATCTTACCCGGAAAGAATTTAACCTGTTGCTCTTTTTTTTGAATAACCAGAACCGCATGCTGTCGCGCCAGGCCATTGCCACGCACCTGTGGGGAGATTATACGGATAACCTGGACAGCGTGGATTTTGTGTACCAGCATTTGAAAAACCTCCGCAAGAAAATTGTCGATGCCGGTGGGAAAGACTATGTCAGCACGGTGTATGGTTTTGGATATAAATGGAATGATTCGGGGAAATGAAATTAAGTCACCGCTATACCAGGGCTTATGCAATCATTACTTTTTTCGTCCTTTCAATAGGCTTTACACTGGTCTATGTGGTTGTAAAGCGTGGTACGACTCAATCGGCGATCGGAAAATTGACTCATGTCAATCAAATCATTGCGGGGGAAATTGCTGAAGGCCGTTCCTACCGGAAACGGGTGAGCGGGAACAACAGCGAGGTCCACATACTTGCAGAGCGGGACAGTGCGCTGGTGGGAAATCAGACGGTGCATGAGCGGTACGAATGGGATGCCGGATTGCAGACGAAGATGGATCGTATTGCAGTAAGTACCGTTTACCGGATCAGGGGCAAGTTATACCGGATTCAAAGTTCTACTTCGATCATTGTAACGGACAACGAATATTTTACCGGAATCCTGCTGACGTTTTCCTGGGTTTTTGTCTTCCTGATGGCCATTGTGATCCTTTTAAGTGAGGTTTTGTCGAGTTACTTGTTGCGGCCATTTAACAAAGCACTAGAGGAAATGGGGGATTTCCGGATTGAAAAACCCGGTTCCGTTGAATTAAAGGATTCCAAAACCGATGAGTTCAAAAAACTGAACTTCCTCCTGGAACACATGATGTCGAGCGCCAGGAAGGATTATTCACTGCTGAAAGAGTTTACGGAGAATACTTCGCATGAATTGCAGACGCCGCTGGCAGTGATCAAGGCGCGCATCGAATCATTGCTGGAAACGGAATTGAATGAAAATCAATATGCCTTGTTATCCGGTATGCTGGATGAACTGGAACGGCTTTCAGCGATCAACCAGGCCCTGATCGTACTGGCAAAACTGGAATATCATGATCCGACACAGAGCGGGCAGACCAATATCAGTGAGTTGGTACAGGAAGTTGTTCAGGGCTATAAAGATGCCATCGCGATGCGTAAACTGGAATTACACACCGTTATTGAACCAGGCCTGGTAATGCAGATCGACTCACCTCTTTTTCAGCTGGTTTTGAAAAACCTCCTGAGCAATGCTTCCAGGCATAACAGGGACCAGGGAGCGATTGAAATCCGGCTGTCGCAGGAAGAACTGCTGATCCGAAACACCGGTTATCCGCCGCAGGTTCCTACGGAGGAATTGTTCGGGCGGTTTAAAAAGGGAAATACTTCCGTCAATTCGATCGGGATCGGCTTGGCAATCGTGAAAAAAATCTGCGAGCGCTACCAGTTCCCGATTCAGTACGTGTACCGGGAAGGCTGGCATGAGATCCGGATCGCGTTCGAACCAGGCAGCGACCAGGCGGTTATAGAGGGATAGCACCGGGGATTTAACCAATCTGAATGGAAGCAATCATTGTTTTACACCATCTAATACGCATTCGAGAAAAAGAAAAATCCAACCTTTTAAGGGGGAGCTCGTCTACGAAATGTAGGCAAGTTTCCTTGTCCTACCGGATGGTATGACAAAAACTAATTTTAGTAATATTTTTTATCAATTGGGTAGACCTGTTTTTTATATAACTTTTATTCTAACACTGTTCACTTTCCTGCATGGGTATGCTCAGGAGAAGAACCTTGTTCCAAATGGAAGCTTTGAAGAATACTATCAATGTCCTATCTCGGTAGGTGCCGTAGGCAATGACCAATTGGAAAGATGCAAATATTGGTACAAGCCAACACACGCAACTACAGATTATTATAATGCTTGCCAAACAGACCCAAGTTCAGGGGTTTGCGTCCCAAGTAATTGGTTTGGTTGGCAACAGCCTTTTGAGGGCGAAGGATATATTGGATTAGGTACTTTTATTGAAGGATCTTCTTCTGCTGAATATGTCCAATGTAAACTTTTACAACCATTAGAAGCATGTAAAAAATATCATTTTTCAATGCGTGTAAGTCTTGCGGATTTCAGTTCCAGATCGACAAATACTTTAGGAGTACGGTTTGATAAATACCCTATAACGTACACTCTTCCGCTAGAATTTATTGGATTTGAGCTACCTGCTAGTGTTGCGATGTATGCTTATATCACAGACACTGTAAATTGGGTTCTTTTTTCCGGAAGTTATATTGCTGAAGGCGGAGAACAATTTTTAACCATAGGCAGGTTTGTTGATACAAGTCTTTATTCAAATTCAAATGTCCCAAACATTCCAGTAAATTGTGACTCTTGTTTTGGAGGTCTTCCAGAAGCTTATTACTACGTGGACTCTGTTACACTAGTTCGAACTAATGAAATGGAAACAGATGAAAACATCCCAAATATTCTAACTGTAAATGGAGATGGAATAAATGATTATTGGCATCCAAATAACGCTTGTTTAGATAATTGGAGCTGCGAAATTTTTAATAGATGGGGAAATAAAGTCTTTCAATTTGTTCAAGGAGATAAAGGCTGGAATGGAAAAGACAAATCTGGAAATGAGTTGACAGAGGGAGAATATTTTTATAGGGTCTTCAGTGAAAACAAAGAAAAAACAGGTTTTATTCAGTTGGTAAAGTAACGCTTATCAATACATGAAAATAAAATATATTTCAAGACCGTTCCTGTTTTCCGCAGTAGCAGTGAATGCAAAAATAAATCCAATGATTTTCCTGTTTTTCGTGCTAGCGTGGTGATTAGTTCTGTCTTGTTCATTTCATTTAGATTGAATAACCTAAATATATGAAATAGATGACCAGAAGACAAATGAGTATTTATTCATCAAAATCAAATAATTCTTTCATGCTGATATTGAGGGCAGATGCTATCATTTTCAATGTACAAACACTTGCGTTCTGTTCCCCTCTCTCTATTCTGCCGATTTGTTCTGCAAAATTGTCCATTTTGCCTGCCAAATCTAATTGGGTCATTTTACGCTCTTTTCTAAGAATTCTAATTCTTTTTCCGAGCTTTTTAAGGTACACAACATCTTTTACATCCTGCATGATACAAAGTGGCAGGTTTTAAAAAGAAAATAATAGAATATATATGTTCTATTTTGTGAATAATGTTACATTCGCATTTTAGATAGATGCTAGTTCAGTAGCATATTTGACTGGACGGAAATACCAAGCTTCCGTTTTCCTTTTGTTTTAGCGCAAAAGAGTACTACAACTTCTTGACGTAATTGTCATGCACAATCGGAAGATCGTAAAATGCTTACGGTGCTGAAATCTAATTTTGCATTAAGTTCACACCCTTTAAAAAACAAACAAAGAACAGAAATCCTATTCACTGGCGAAGCTGTCCTATCGTGGGGCATCATGTATAGGGAGACCTAGGCACTTCGGAAGTCCATTGCCCGATTGGACAATTGAACGATCACTATTTTGTTCCACTATTTAAATTAACGCTCAAATGAATAAATAATCCAACCTTTTGTTAGGTAGCTCGTCTATGAAATGTAGGCAGGTTTCCCTGTCAGCCGGATGGCATGACAAAAACTAATACTATTTTTGGAACAAACTTATCAATTGGATAAACTCGTTTTGCATATTGTTTTTTTATTGACGCTATTCATTGCCAAAGCACAGGAAAACCTTGTTCCAAATGGTAGCTTTGAGGAATACTATTCCTGTCCGGAAAGCAATGACCTAAACGATGGGCAACTGGAGCACTGTAAGGGCTGGTGGAAACCTACTAAGGGTACAAGCGATTACTTTAATGAATGTAACCATACCATCGTTAGTGTGCCAGCTAATTTTTGGGGCTACCAGCAAGCTTTTCAAGGGCACGGATATGTAGGTATAGTTCCTATCGAATGGAACAAAACAACCGGTGAGATTGTAGCGCAAGAATATATCCAAACAAAATTGTCTCGTCCCTTGAAACCCTGTACAACTTTTCATTTAAGCTTTTATGTTTCATGTGCCGATTTATCGCACTATGCGATCGGTAAACTTGGTGCATATTTTAGCAAGCACGAAATACAAGGGCAGACAAATCAAGTTCTAGAATTTATTCCACAGGTTCGAAATCAACAAATTATATCTGACACAATTAACTGGATAAAAATTGAAAGTGATTTTATAGCTACGGGAGGAGAAGAATATTTGACTATTGGATATTTCTCGTCGAATTTCGCCTATGATACAATGTTTATACAAACGGCGAGTACTCCAAGTGTCGCACCTTATTATTACATTGACAGTGTATCGGTAATAGAAATCGGAGAAGTTGATGGGTGCGATATTAAAATCCCCAATATCTTCTCGCCAAACAGTGACGGGATAAACGACCAGATTGATTTCAGTTATCTCGACGGTTTCGAAGAACTCGACTTTAGGATATTGAACCGTTGGGGAAATGTCATTTTCAAGTATGATGCTAACAACATAATATGGGATGGTACAACTCCAAACGGAGAGCCTTGCACAGACGGGGTATATTTTTACGTGCTTAATTCGAAGACCACAAGAAAAACAGGATTTATCCAATTGATAAGGTAACGCTTATCAATACATGAAAATTAAATACATTTTAGGGCTGTTCCTGTTTTCATTGGGAATGGCACAGGCACAGCAGATACCTTCCGGATTTCCTGTTCCGAACGGCAACTACACCACGGCCCAACAGGCAGCGAGTGCCTGGTATCGTGGAGGGAATTTACAGGGAAATCAAGCCCAGGACTTTAACTTGTTCGGAACGGCCTGGAACTCACCGATCTATTTCATTACCGGGGGTTATTCAACCACAAATTATCGGATGAAGTTGAATGGGGATTTCTCCAATTCTTCACAATATCCAATTGATGGTTACGGTACTTATGGAAATGCGAATACCTTAGTAAATACCAGCGGTTATCTGTTGTTGGGGCCGGACGCTCCATTCCAGACCCAGCTGAACCAGACGATCTACAACAATCGTGGCGCATATTCACTGTTGCACTTAAACGGTACAGCTCCTATCCAACAAAACGGGTACAGACCCTGGATGAAGACTGGTATAACTTTCACGGATAACCAGGACATGAGCTATTTCGGACTGCGACAGATCGGAACCGCTTTGGACTACACAGAGACAGTGCTCAACTGGTCGGACAATACCAATGGTTTGGACGATGATATGTGTTTCCGTTTTACGGGACCGACCACATCCAGCACCACGATTGATCAGACAAACCTGCGTAGTACAACTGATCTTGACGGATTGCACATTGCCCGTTTTTCTTCGACTGGTCGGTTTGGATTGGGGAATACCTTCGGACATACCAATGCACCGGGACACCCGATCAACTTCTATGTTTCACCACAGTCATTGTTGCACATGAGTTATGACCATCAGGTTGGAGTGGCCAATCAGCCTTATGGTTTCATGCAGGTTACCTACCGTCAGGGAACAGGTAGCCCCGTGATCGGAACAGGAGAGGCAGCAACCGATGGCCTGCGTTTTGGAATTGATAATACAATTTTTTCAGGGCCTCAGAACCACCTGAACAGCTATTTGCGTTGGCAGGAAGCATCCAGTTTTATTATTCAAACCGAGGATGATAATGTACCAAATATTTCATCCAATGAAAGACTTCGCGTTACTTCCATCGGAGCGTTGAACTTAAATTATAACACATTGCTTTACGACGGTTTGACAGCCACAACCAATGCAACGCGTATTTCAATGAGTGAGTCCGGTTCGGCACCGCTTATGCGCCCGAAAAGTCTCCTGCACCTGGGATATGATTATGGAGGACTTTTTACTGTACAGGGTTACCGTAAATGGATGGACTTGGGAGTACTTACCAGTAACAACAAAGATCATGTGTGGCTTGGTTTGAAACCTCGTACATCACTGACAACAACAGTTGCAGCTGACTACGATCAACTGGATGCAGTGGTAGCCTGGGGAACCGACAGAGAAGCGACCTCTCCGACAGCAGTAGATAACATGCGATTTATTTTTACAGGACATACGTTTGATGCAAACCCGGAGGGTGCTCCTTCCGTAAGTACCGATGGTTTGGAGATGGCGCGACTATACCCTGCTACAGTGTATACTCATCCAGTCTATAATGCGAGTGGTGCACTCATTGGCAGTGAAAAAAGCTATGGTAGATTTGGCGTTGGAGATTTTACTGCTTCCGGGGTTAACGGAAATCCAACTGAAAAGTTAGATGTAGTAGGAAACGCACGATTACGTTATCTGCCAGATTCAACGTACATGGCCGATACCACGGTTCAAAAGATCGTCATGGTAGACAAGAATGGCGTATTGCGCTGGAAATCTTCTATTCCGACATCATTTGGAGCAGCATGTTCCGATGCGATTAATGGAAAGTTGCAATTTGATACCAAGGTAGACCTCAATGACCACAACCTGTATTTTACAAGAAACAACGTTGTTGGAACCAATAAAATGGGGCTTGGATATGATTGCGGGACAATCATGGAAGCAAAGTTGAACGTGTTTTCTAAAAATGAAACCTGGTCAGGAAGCTTTTATGTGGACGGAAATTCTCCGGTTGATGTTTCTGCAAACAGCCACCAGGGAGGTGTAAAAAGTATCATTGACTCTACCCGTACATTAAACGCAACAGCGATGTACGGTTATGTCGCTCCTAATAACTATGTTACAATGGGATCCCAGATTGGGGTTAAAGGAGAAGTAGACGCACGTTCCGCAAAAGAGGCTATCGGTGTTTTCGGAGATGCGAGCGTACTAACACCAACAAGCGGTGCGCTTGGAGGTAGATTTCTTTCCAGTGGAAGTGCAGCTGGTAGAGCAGTACAAGCTCAAAACAGTACCGTACAAACGGCTGGAACCTATTCCGGATTTGGTTTCGGAGGAGATTTCAATTCCATTACGACTTTCGGGCATATTGTAAACTCCAATACCGGAGTTGGAGGAAGTGCCACAGGAAATGCGACCGTGAATATCGGTGTGCGAGGTTTGGCAAGCGGAAACGGTACAACCAATATTGGCGTATATGGAGAAGCACTCAGCGGAGGTGTTAACTGGGCAGGTTACTTTGAAGGAAACGTATACGTTTCCGGTTCATTTGGTCCTTCCGACCAGAATCTGAAAGAAAATGTGGTGACAATGGAACATGCAGACTCGCTCCTTGGCCTGTTGAACCCGGTAACGTTTGATTTCAAGGTAAATGATTACCCGCAGCTGCATCTGCAATCAGAAAACCAGATGGGATTGATCGCACAGCAGGTAGAAACCGTTTTCCCAAATATTGTGAAGGAAAACACTTCTCCGGCGCAGTATGATTCAGTAGGAACGATGATCTATCCATCTGTGACATTCAAAACAGTGGATTACACCAAATTAATTCCGGTGCTGATTTCCGGACACCAGGAACAGGCAAGAGAGCTGCACGCAAAGGATTCAATTATTGACTCCCAGCAAAGCCAGATTACAGATTTGAATAACCGTTTGACGCAATTGGAAAACTGTTTATCCGGAATCCTGCCTTACTTGTGTCAATTGAGTCAAAGTGCCATTCAGGCAAATACGCCTGAAGCACAGGAAGAAGTACGCAGAAACCTCAATATCACGTTGAGCAACCGCAGTGCGATCGTTTTGGATCAGAACGTTCCAAACCCGTTTGCAGAACAAACTGTTATCAACTTCTCCATTCCTGAGACGGTACAAAAGGCACAAATCCATTTCTATGATGGAAACGGACGTTTCATGAATTCAGTTGAAGTGACGGAAAGAGGCATCGGAAGCGTGACCGTATTTGGTTCCGATCTAAGCACAGGGATCTACACGTATACGCTTGTTGCTGATGGACAAGTTGTCGCAACGAAAAAGATGATGAAGCAATAAGCAGGAAAATTCTTGCTCCCATTTCTTTAAAAGCCGTTCCCTGACATTATCAGTCTGGGAACGGCTTTTTTTTGCCTCAAAGTCTCATCTCTTTCAACAAAACAAGTCTTTCGAAGAAATTGAGTAATTTTGGATGCCCCGATCTCTCAGTCAGGGGAACCCTTGATGCCAACTATGACAAAGTTTGTTTTATTCTTCGTTTTAATCGGGGCTGTTTTACTTCCCCGGCAGCTGTTTGGTCAGGATCCTGTGGATTCCCTGCGTTCGTTGATGAAACAGGCGGGTGAAAAACGCAAGGGCGAACTCAACCTGGAGTTGGCCAATTATTTCCTGGCAGAATATCCGGATTCTTCGATTGTTTATAGTGGAATTGCCCGTACGATCGGGAAGCAGACAAACAATCACGTGCTTGTTATCCGTTCTTATACTGTAATCGGAGAAGCCTATCAACGGCAAAATAAGATGAAGGAAGCCATTTCGTCTTATCTGAAGGGACTTAAACTGGCAGAGAAATACGACGAAAAATCGCTGGCAGGAACCATTTACAACGGAATCGGGGTTTGTTACTTTTACCTGAGTAACCCGAAAAAGGCCGAAGCCTATATGAAGCTGGCGGCCCAGGCCAAAAAAGAGGCGAATGATTACCAGTATTATGCGATCATTGCAACGAACCTGGCCGGTTTGCAAATCATGAACCAGTCGTTTGATGCATCGATCAAAACGCTGAAAGAAGCCGAAAAGACCCTGATCAAGAATAAACAAGACGAATACCTGGCAACGGTTTACAACTCGCTCGGAGCCGCATATCAGTCCGTTCAGCCCGATTCTTGCCTGTTTTATTACGAGAAAAGCCTGGATCTCGCAATCCGGAAGAAAAATTACCTGAATATGATGAATGCCTATCAGAATATCGGTGATTATTATTTGGATCGAAAGCAATATTCCCGTGCAATCGACTACATGAAAAAAGCACTGCAGACGAATGAGCATCGTCCGGAAGATCACTACAAACCGGCGATGTTTGAACGGATCAGTGCCTTGTATGATTCGATCGGGGACTATAAAAATGCCTACCACTACAAAAAACTGGAAACGGAAGTCCGTCAGCGCTTGTTTTCAGCTGAAAAGGAAAAAGAAATCGAGGAACTGGAAATCAAATATCAAAGCGAGAAGAAGGAAAAGGAAATTCAACAGCACAAACAGGAAATCGAAAAACAGAAGAACCAGCAAAACAGGCTGTTGTTCGGTGCTGTCTCGGTGTTTTTAATTGCCGGATTCAGTACCTACCTGCTTTTCCAGCGCAGAAGAATTACGCAGCAATTTGAACAGGAAAAATTGCGTTTGTTTGAGAATATTTTCCACGAGATCAGAACACCACTCACGCTGATTGAAGGCCCGATTCAGCTGATGAAACAACAGGGAGATGCGGTTTACCGGGAAGAACTGGCATTGATGGAGCGGAATTCCAAAAAACTGATCAGCCTGGTCAATGAACTGCTGGATGCATCCAAACTGGGAAAAGGCAGTTTTCAGCTTCATTATACCACCGGAAATCCGGGAGATTTTATCGGGAATATCGTGAACAGTTTCGTTGCCGAAGCCGCTTTGAAGGAAATCCGGGTTGTTCATACAGTGCATGATTTCGGATCGTCTTATTCTTTCCCGTCAAACGCTTTGGAAAAAATACTTTCAAACCTGGTTGGGAATGCAGTGAAATACTGCCCGCCGAAAGCGGAAATCCAGGTAGAATCACGGATAGAAGAAAACAAACTAATCGTCCGTGTAAGCGATAACGGGCCGGGAATCCCAAAAAGAGAACTGAAAAAGGTCTTCCGCCGTTTCTTTAGAGGAAAACACGATGCGGATGTGAGCGGAACCGGAATTGGATTGTCGCTGGTAAAAGAACTGGTTGATTTGACCAAAGGAACGATCTCGCTTCAAAGCAGTACTTCCGGAACCACATTTACTGTCGTTATCCCGGTTGAAACTGTACAGCATGCCACAGAAATGATCCTACCGAATGAAGGTGTCCCGATCTTGCTCCTGGCAGAAGATGATCCGGACACCGCTGCATTCAGCATGTCGGTATTGAAAGAACATTTCCACATCATTCACGCTAAAAACGGGAGAGAGGCGCT
Source organism: Fluviicola sp. (assembly GCF_039596355.1). Lineage (GTDB taxonomy): Bacteria > Bacteroidota > Bacteroidia > Flavobacteriales_D > Crocinitomicaceae > Fluviicola. The sequence continues at coordinate 701,310 of NZ_JBCNJW010000001.1, forward strand.
TGACCTGATTCGGGAAAACCTGCCGGATATGGTTCTTTCCGATATCATGATGCCGGAGAAAGACGGAATTGACCTGCTGCGTGAAATCCGTTCGAATGAACTGACGAATCACCTTCCTGTGGTTTTGTTTTCCGCAAAAGCATCTCCCGAAAGTCGTTTGGAAGGATTGCAGCACGGGGCGGATGCCTACGTTTCCAAACCGTTTTCGCCGGAAGAGTTGAAACTCACGATCCGCAACCTGTTCACTACTATTCAGCGAAATAAAGAGGCTTACCGGGAATCCATTCAGTCGGAAAAAACATTCGAAGAACGGATCCAAAGTGAGCATGCGTATGTGAACAAAGTAATCGGGTATATTGTCCATAATATCGACGATCCTGAATATTCTGTCAACGAACTTGCTGCGGATATGACTGTCAGCAGAAGTCAGCTGCACCGGAAATTAGCCGCCTTAACCGGCTTTTCAACAACAAACTTTATCGCGATGATCCGGCTCGAAAAAGCAAAGGATTTGTTGCGGAACAACGAAGGAAACATCACCGAAATTGCATATAAATGTGGTTTCAGCAGTCAGTCTTATTTCACCAAATCATTTACCGAATATGTCGGTCGGAGTCCCAGTCAATTTATTAAAAATCAATAGTTTTTGATCGCTTGCAACAATAGTGCACGATCCGGCAACATGATTACACATCGTTTCAAACACTGCTGGCTAATTTTGCAGACGTATCAATTATTTAAATCAATCAGTTTTATGACAAAGTATCTTTTGTTATTCATCATTTCTCTCTGGCATATTTTCTCCTATGCCAATGATGAATGTGCCAATGCGGTGCAATTAACTCCCGGAACAACCTGTACTTATACTACGGGATCATTCAGCGGGATGACCATGACCGGCGCTGCACCTTCCTGCGGAAGTAACTCGATTCAGGATGTGTGGTACAAGTTTACCGCAACAGATTCCACGATGAGTATCAGCCTGGGGTCAGTGTCCGGGTTAAATCATGGTTTTGAGCTTATCCAGGGCAGTTGCGGCGGAACAGTAATAGCTTGTGTGAATAATTATGCATCCAGTTATGCAGAGAGTTATTTCAACAATAACTTCATTCCCGGACAAGTGTATTATATCCGTGTCTTCAATGCCATTTCGTCCTTGAGTACGGCATCCTTCTCGATCTGCGTTCAAAAATACGCCGCCCCTTCAAATGACGTGTGCGCGAATGCAACGGTTCTAACTCCCGGTACTTCCTGTACCAATACTGCCGCAACTTTCAGCGGGGCCATGATGAATGGCGGAACACCTGCTTGTGGAATCGATGCATTCCAGGATGTGTGGTACAAGTTTACGGCAACGGATTCTACCATGAGCATCAGCCTGGGATCTAGTTCGGGATTAAATCACGGATTTGAAATTATCCAGGGTAGTTGCGGAGGAACCGTGGTTGCTTGTGTGAATGGTTACGGATACAGCTATGCGGAGAGTTATTTCAACAATAATTTCATCCCGGGACAGGTGTATTATATCCGTGTCTTCAATGCTGCGGCATCTTTAACAACCTTGTCTTTCACCATTTGTGTTCAAAGATATCCGAGTCCGGCGAATGACCAGTGTGTCAACGCTACGACATTAACACCTGGAACTACCTGTACCAATGTGGCTGGAACGTTCAGCGGAGCGATGATGAACGGCGGAATTCCTTCCTGTGGAATCAACACGATCCAGGATGTGTGGTACAAGTTTACGGCAACGGATGCCACCATGAGTATCAACCTGGGGGCAACTTCCGGATTGAATCACGGATTTGAGATCATCCAGGGAAGCTGTAACGGAACCGTTATTGAATGTGTGAATGGTAATGGAGTCAGCTATTCGGAAAGCTATTTCAACAATAATTTTATCCCGGGACAGGTATATTATATTCGTGTCTTCAACGCATCAGGGGCTTTAACGACTGCATCTTTTACGATCTGTGTTCAAAAGTTTCCAAGCCCGGCCAATGATGCCTGTGCGAATGCAATTACCTTGACACCTTATGTTACCTGTGGTTATACAACCGTTAATTTCAGCGGAGCGATGATGAATGGTCCGGCTCCGTCTTGTGCTCCGAATGCTTCACAAGATGTTTGGTATAAATTCGTTGCGACCGATTCTACGTTGAGTATCGATTTGGATGCTCAATCCGGAGTAAACCACGGATTTGAACTGATCCAGGGTGGTTGTGGCGGAACGGTTCTGTTTTGTATGAACAATAACGGAACATCCTACTCGGAAGGTTACTTCAACAACAATTTCATCCCGGGACAGGAGTATTACATCCGTGTTTTCAACGTTTCCGGTAATTTGTCTACGTCCAGTTTCCTGATGTGTATTCGCAAATACCCGAGTCCGTCGAATGACCTGTGTTCAAACGCAATAACGATTACCCCGGGAACAAGCTGCGGGAATATCTCGGCGACTTTCAGTGGTGCGATGATGAACGGTCCGGCTCCGTCTTGTGCTCCGAATGCTTCACAGGATATCTGGTACAAATTTGTGGCAGTTGATTCCACGATGAGCATCGATTTGACAGCTACCTCCGGTGTGAATCATGGATTTGAGATCATCCAGGGCAGCTGTACCGGAACGGTAATTGCTTGTATGAATAATAATGGTGTTTCTTATTCAGAAGGCTATTTCAATAATAATTTCATTCCGGGACAAACCTATTACCTGCGTATTTTCAACGCTTCGGCGAACTTGTCAACTACCAGCTTCACGTTTTGTGTCCGCAGATACCCGGTTCCGGCGAATGACCTGTGTTCAAACGCAATAACGATTACCCCGGGAACAAGCTGCGGGAATATCTCGGCGACTTTCAGTGGTGCGATGATGAATGGTCCGGTTCCGTCTTGTGCCCCGAATGCTTCGCAGGATATCTGGTACAAATTTGTAGCTGTCGATTCCACGATGAGTGTTGATCTGACCGCCACATCCGGTGTGGATTTCGGTTTGGAGATCATCCAGGGTGGTTGTACCGGAACGGTAGTTGCTTGTATGAATAATAACGGAGCTTCTTATTCAGAAGGTTATTTCAATAACAATTTCATCCCGGGACAAACCTATTACCTGCGTATTTTCAACGCTTCGGGTAACTTGTCAACGACCAGCTTTACGTTTTGTGTCCGCAGATACCCGGTTCCGGCGAATGACCTGTGTTCAAACGCAACAACCATTACACCGGGCACAAGCTGCGGGAATATCTCGGCGACTTTCAGTGGTGCGATGATGAACGGATCAACTCCATCTTGTGCACCGAATACTTCTCAGGATATTTGGTACAAATTTGTAGCTGTCGATTCTACAATGAGTATCGATTTGACGGCAACATCCGGTGTGAATCATGGATTTGAGATCATCCAGGGTGGTTGTAACGGAACGGTAATTACTTGTATGAATAATAACGGAGCTTCTTATTCAGAAGGTTATTTCAATAACAATTTCATCCCGGGACAAACCTATTACCTGCGTATTTTTAACGCTTCGGGTAACTTGTCAACTGCCAGCTTCACGTTTTGTGTCCGCAGATACCCGACTCCGGTCAATGATCAATGTATGAATGCCATTGAGCTTACACCGAACCCGTCTTGCAGTTATACCTACGGAACGTTCAGCGGTGCGATGATGAACGGCGGAATTCCTGCCTGTGCAATTAGTACGCCGCAAGACGTTTGGTACAAGTTTACCGCATCAGCTACGTCAATGGGAATTCAATTGAATGCAAATAGTGGTTTGAACAGTGGTTTCCAGGTTTACGAAGGAAGCTGTTCCGGCTCAGTCATTAACTGTACCAATGCGAATGGTAGCAGTTATAGTGAGGCTGCGACACTGACCAGTCTCACGATCGGACAAACTTATTACATCCGTGTGATCAACGCGTCATCGGGATTGACTACCAGTACTTTTGGAATTTGTTTGACCGGTCCGACTCCAACTTCCTGTACACCTTCTGTGTCTATTTCTACGTCAAACACGACTATTTGCCAGGGAAGTTCTACAGTATTTACTGCCGTACCGACGCACGGAGGAACTTCACCTTCTTACCAGTGGAAAGTGGATGGAGGAAACGTTGGTACAAACAGCGCGACTTACACCACCAGTACTTTGCTGAGCGGAAGTGTTGTGACTTGTGTCATGGGAAGTAATGCAAGTTGTGCTTCGCCAACCGTTGCAACCAGTAATGCCATTACGATGACAGTTGTGAGTAATGTTACTCCGACCTTTACCCAAATTCCATCGATTTGTTCCGGTGATCCGTTGAGTTTGCCAACCACTTCGAATAATGGAATCAGTGGTACGTGGAGTCCGGCAGTGAACAACACGGCAACAACAACCTATACGTTTACGCCGAATGGGGGGCAGTGTGCAACAACGACTACCATGACCGTGTCTGTGGGAAGCGTTGTACCAACATTTACTCAGATTGCAGCGATTTGTACGGGCGGGTCATTTACTTTGCCGACCACTTCGAATAACGGAATCAGTGGTACTTGGAGTCCGGCGATCAACAATATGACGACTACTACGTATACCTTTACTCCAAATGGAGGACAGTGTGCTTCACAAACAACGATGACAGTTACTGTAAATACTGGAACAGTACCTTCTTTTAACCAGATTGCAGCGATTTGTACGGGTGGGTCATTTACTTTGCCAACGACTTCTACGAATGGAATCAGCGGTTCGTGGAGTCCGGCAGTGAATAACACGGCAACGACAACATATACTTTTACGCCGAATACCGGACAGTGCGCAACGACTACGACGATGACCGTAACAGTGAACAATGGTTCAACAACGCCTTCGTTCACGCAGGTTGCAGCGATTTGTACCGGAGGCTCGTTTACACTTCCAACGACTTCCACGAATGGAATTACCGGTTCGTGGAGCCCGGCAGTGAATAACACGGCAACGACAACATATACTTTTACACCGAATGCCGGTCAATGTGCAACGACGACAACGATGACTGTAACTGTAAACAATGCGTCGATTACGCCGACGTTTACACAGATCGCTGCAATTTGTCCGGGCGGATCCCTGGTATTACCGGGAACTTCCACCAACGGAATCAGTGGTTCATGGAGCCCGGCGGTGAATAACACGGCAACAACGACGTATACCTTTACGCCGAATGGAGGACAGTGTGCAACAACAACTACGATGACCGTAGCGGTGAGTAGTACAGCAGTAACGCCGACATTTACACAGATTCCTGCAATTTGTATTGGTGGATCATTCACTTTACCGACCACTTCGAATAACGGAATCAGTGGTACGTGGAGTCCGGCAGTGAACAACACGGCAACAACCACGTACACTTTTACACCGAATGCAGGGCAGTGCGGATCAACAACGACCATGACAGTTACGGTGAATACTACTTCCGTAACACCAACGTTTAACCAGGTTCCTGCAATTTGTGCGGGGGGATCGTTTACTTTGCCGACTACTTCCACCAATGGAATCAGTGGTACATGGAGTCCGGCAGTGAACAACATGGCAACAACAACTTACACGTTTACACCGAATGCAGGGCAGTGTGGAACAACTACCACGATGACCGTTACGGTCAATAACAGTGTGACGCCGACCTTTACCCAGGTTCCTGCAATTTGTTCCGGTGGCTCATTCACCTTGCCAACTACTTCTACGAATGGAATCAATGGTACGTGGAGTCCGGCAGTAGACAATACCGTAACAACGACCTATACATTCACACCGACTTCGGGACAGTGTGTTGTAACGACAACTATGACGGTTGTGGTGAATTCGGTGAACACAGGAACAAGCGTTCAGGGGAATACAATCACGGCGCTGGCAACAGGAGCAACGTATCAATGGATCAATTGTTTAACGAATCAGCCGATCAATGGAGCTATAAATGCTTCGTTCACACCAACAGAAAGCGGAGCGTATGCGGTTACCGTTACTCAAAACGGGTGTTCCGAAACATCAGATTGTGAGGTGATGATTGTTCTTGGCCTGGAAGCCAATACTCAAAAAGGATGGAATGTGTATCCGAATCCTGCAAGCGATGAACTGTTTGTGGAACTGGATGAAACAAGTGCGATTGAGATTATGGATATGACCGGAAAAGTGATTCAGACTCAAGTTCTGAAACCGGGCAAAAATGCGATTAATATTCACGAGCTGAGCACCGGAGTTTACTTCCTGAGATCGGCATCGGGAGCGAACGTGAAGTTTGTGAAGAAGATGTGATACTGGAAATGGGATTTCCCAGCTTTTTGCCACCCCTTTACAAATTGATAAAATGGTGTAAAAAGCCCGGATTTATTGGCTTAAATGCCATTTCCTACTACCTCCAAGCCCCTGGTTCTTTCAAAAGAGTCAGGGGTTTTTCATTCATTCATTATCAGAAACAACTCAATGCGTCAAAGCGGAAGACATCAACGATGCCTGGAACAAAGTCGAGAACAAAGAGGCGCGTTACAGATACGTGATTGATGCAAGTACGTTTTAACGAATTACAATTTCTGTACATACAACAAAAAGCGGGGAGAACCAGTCCTGGAACTTCCCGCTTTTTTTGAATCCGTTTCGTATGATGGATTATCCTTTTCCGGGCTTTTTGATCTTTTTGAGTGAAGCTAATTCTGCTTCTTCTGCTATTCCGGTCCTGGTGCAGCTGTTGGTTTCAAAGGTGTTGGGCATTTTAGTATGTTCTCCATAACCGATAAAGATGTCTTCGACAGCATAAATGATGTAGCTTTCACCAACCTTGAATCGAACACCACAATCACCTCCACCGAAACCGGTGATGATCGTAACGGTATCCGATTGAATTTTGCCTTTGTACCTGGAAGTCACCAATACCCGAAAACTAACGCGTTCCAACTCTCTTCTTAATGAATTGTTTTCATCCCGAGGCAGCGTGATTTCATCTCGCGACAGGATTTTTCCTACTATTACCAGGTCCGATCGTTTCACTTCCTCTTTTACGGAATTTTCACCGATGCAGGAACAGCAAAAACCGGTTTGCCCCAAAAGGAGCAGGAATAAGAGAATAATTCCGTTTTTCATAATGATCTGATTGGAGTTGTTAAGATACCATTTTTCCGATTTTTCCATAATTTGATTCGCGCATTTTTGATTTACTTTACTGGCTGAAAACTGAAATTGTATGGAATCTCCCAAATTACCTCCTTATTTTAAACCGTTTCTGGCCGTTGTATTTGGCGTTCCGCTGGTTTTATCTTACCTGTTTACTGAAATGCAATGGTATCCGGCGACGTATGTGATCGAATGGCTGACAGATGAATCCGGGATGTTCCGTTTCAAGACCGCTGTTGTTTTGAATTGGGCCTTGTTTCTGATCCCGGTATTGATATTGGGGCTTATTGCATTGCCTTTTATCAAGAAGCGATATGATAAATAAGTAACAATTGAGAATTGAAAAGTGACTTCGACTCCGCTCAGTCTACTTTTCAATTTTAAATGAGTGGGTAGGTGGACGTAATTCCGCAATATTACGTCCAGATAAGATTGGGGCGAATCACTGTGTTTTTGAAGTTACAATCATACGGACTTCCCGCATCAATCCTTCCAAATTATCCACCTGCTGAATGCCGAAGCGCTCACAGACAATATCCACGTTTCCCTTTCTCCAAAAACCTTCCGGACAACATACGATCACTTTCCCCGACCGGGCGAAAAGTCCCAGTTCAAGTAAGGTAACCGGAGATTTTGTTTCGGGGGAGAAGTAATACACAATCAAATCGGAACGTTCCAGTCCGTTGAGTTCCCAACTTACCTGTTCGTTGAAAATGGCATTGCTCTTTTCCTGTTTCCAGCTCGCATCCCAGTCGTCGCGCCGTGGATTGAGCAAGCAGATGTTGTCCACGTCCGACAGTTCCACAGCAATGCGTTCCTGCCAGTCTGTCGCTGTTCCCATTTCAATTGATCCGGCAAGGAAAATAGTGAACCGGCCTGCTGCGAGTGCTAAATCGGATGTTGGTTTGAGGATCATATGGTTTAGTAGTTTACCGGAATTTCAAACGCTTCTTTGAAGATATTCAGGATAGCGACGTCTTTTCTTCCGTAAATGGCAAATACAATCTTTTTGAAGCAGTTTGCATACTTTCCTTCAAGTAGTTCTTTAAAATAACCGGCTACTTTCACCGGATCATTTTGGAACACACCGCAACCCCAGGCTCCGAGAATCAGGCACTCGCTTTGCTGGCTGAAAGCCGTTGCAAGCATGTGATCAATGCGTCGCTTGAATGTGTCCTCAAGTGCTTCGAGTTCATTCTCGCGGTGATGCTGCAACATCGCACCTTTGTTCGGAGCGGGTGAGGTGATCACGTGCACCGGAACCGGTTTGTCCAGGAAATCGCCATTGTCATTCATCCAAAAGAGTACATCCGGACTGTAAATCAAATAGTCGGAATACAGGAAGCTGGAATGTGCCCTGTTGTATTGGTACATGGTCAGGTCCTTCGTCAGGGAAGCATACAGAGATGAGGAACGTGCCAGGCTCTCTTCCTGTGCGGATGCTCCGCCGATGAAACCGCCGCCCGGATTTTTAGCCGAAGCAAAGTTCAGAACGGTTGTTTTCCGGTAAGCGGATTCGTGCAGCAGTGCTTCGATCGTGGATTGATGTGTAACCAGCAATTCTGTTTCGAAGGTTCCCGGTGCAACGATTGGTTCTCTGGCCAGTTTTTCCAGTTCTTCCGGACTGAGAGTGAAAGTGCGGTCAACACTGGAGTGAATTGCTGCGCTGACATCGATTTGATCCGTTTCCCTCACAAGGATCCCGGTATCAATGATTTCCAGTGTGCGTTCTGCTATATAGGCGTTTTTGTGTTTTGACATGTTTTTATGATTTAATTGGTTAATAGTTCATATTTCGACAAGCTCAGTATGTTTAGTTCAATAGTTCAAAATTGGTTTAAACGTTTTGAACCCATTGAACTAGTGCTGTTAGTTTCTTCCGCGTTCGTCCGGATAAAGGGTTTGAACGACATCGCTTTGCCAGAACTCCTTTGTTTCGATGTCCATGATGCTCAATTTTCCGGTAAAAGCAGATCCGGTGTCCACATTCCAGACATTGATTCCGTTCATCGGAATGTCTGAATGGTAATTGATCGTGGGGGTGTGACCGATGAAAATCTCGCTGAACAATTTCAGGCGTTTCGGGTAGAGAACAGAATCCTTTTGAACCCGTTTATCCATCGTCAAAGCCATTTCCCACAGGGTGCGATCCCAGCTGTAGTTGGTAGCGTAGACTTCCTGTTCCGGTCCGTGCATGGACGAAAAACCGGCATGGATGAACAAACGGTTGTTTCTATCGATGAAGTAATTGTACATCTGGTGGTAGAATTCCAGGTGTTTGGTTCGTTCTTCTTCGGTAATCGAAGCATAACTTTCCACCGTTGCTTTACCGCCATGTATCAGCCATTTCTCATTCGACAAACCAAATCGAAGCCATTCTTCGCACCAGGTATCGTGATTTCCACGAATAAACAGGCAGGAATTGCTTTCGCTCAGGGAAATCAGGCGATCAATGACTTGTTTCGACTCGCTCCAGCCGTCTACATAATCTCCGAGAAAAACCAGGGTGTCGTTCTCCGTAATCGCGGCTCTTTCCAGCACCTGCTCCAAAGCTCTGAGTGCTCCGTGAATATCTCCGATAACCAGTATTCTTTTTTTCATGACTGTAATTTGTACATAACATCGGTTCGTAAAGCATATTTGACCCCGGAGAGAACCGTTTCCCCGGTATGTTTTAGTGGATGATGGAAAACCAGTGCAGTGCCTTTTTTCGGCTTGACAATACAGTTTTCAAAGCTGGTTTCCCCGCCTTCAAAATCATCGTTGAGATAAATCATGAAGGTGAATAGGCTGACTTCTTCATCATTTCGGATAAAGCTCCCGTCGCGGTGTTTCTTGAAGCGCTGATTGGGCTCGTATTTGTAAAAACGAAACAATTCGTTCAAACCGATTGCGGTGCTGTTTTCGAAAGGTGTCACAGCATACGCTTCGAAGCGATTCCAGATGCGTTTGGCAAGATCAACATCCGTCAGGAGAATCCGGGAATTATTCCGGATTCCTTTTAGCATGATTTCCTGTCCATCTACCTGGACTTTGGCTTCTTCAAAACCGGTTTGTTCGCTCCAGATGATGAGGTCGTCACATTCCTGCACACTGAAGAAATCTTCAATGAGGTAGAGGTCTGTGTCCAGATCGATTCGTTTCATGGCTTAAAACTGGATGTACTCAACCGGAACCTGGTCGCAGAGCCATACGCCGTTTTTGGATCGGTAGAAGGAATACCCGTCCTGGTTCATTCGTACTGCATCAACCGTCAGAATGACTGGTTTTCCGCGTCTGCTCCCCACTTTCACAGCTGTTTCAAGGTCTTTGCTCAAATGAACGTGGTGGCGGTTCATCTTTTTCAAGCCCTCGGCGCGAATGTTTCCCAGGAATTTATCGACCGTTCCATGGTAGAGGAAGCCCGGAGGCTCAACTGCTTCGTAATCCAGGTCAATCTCAATCGAATGTCCCTGGTTTGCACGAATTCGGGTAAGGTCTTCATTGAATGAAAAGCGTTGTTTGTCGTTTCCGGCAACCACTTCTTCCAACGTTTCAAAATCCAGGTGTCGTTTCTTTAAGTTGCATTTTTCGATCAGTTCGTCTACATCGACCCAACCGTTTGCATCTGGTGTAATGCCTATTTCCTGTGGTTTGTGACGCAATACCAAACTGAGGAATTTACTGATATGTTTTAAATCTTTCATGATTGTAATAAGTTGTCCCGGACTTCCATGAGGGCAAAACCGAGAAGGTTTTCACCGCGCCATTTCGCCGGATTGTTTGCATTTTCGTGGTCTTCAGCCAAACCGATTCCCCAAACAGGATCTACCGGGCTGGCTTCAACCAATACTTTGTTTGTTGTTTGAATCAGGAACTGCTTCAAGGCTTCGTTTTGCGAAAACTTCAGAAGATTTCCCTGTCGTACGATTTCATATTTGTGTTTGTCCCACTTTTCGGGATCAAAATTCCGTACCTGTCTTCCCAGGTCTTTGACATCTTTCGGGGAATCTTTTGCTACAATACGTGCAGCAATTTCCTCGTCTCCGAACAACAAGGCTTTGTGTGCCATCATGTAGTGTTCGGCAGTTTTGTAGATCACCCCGTTTTCCGTAAATGGGGTAGGCCACCACTGACTCATACAGGTTTTGATGATCGATCCGTCTCTGCTCGGTTGATGTCCCCAGAAGAATAAGTAATCGACTTCCGGTTGGTTCTTTAATTGTTCGATAGAATATTTCATCATGTTGTTTTTCAGTTAAATAATTTCTTTTAGTTAAAGCTCAAAGTGAAATCCTTTTTTGGTGAGTTCCTCATACGCTTTTTTGTCAAAGCTGTAGTAAAACGCCGCTTTTCTCGGTACGTTTTGCTCTTTTTCATCGAGTTGTTTCAACAAGCCCATCCCGATGATTTTCTTCCGGAAGTTCCGTTTGTCAATCGGAGCCTGGAGGATGGCTTCGTACACGGATTGGAGCTGGCTCAGCGTAAACTTCAAATCCAGGAGCTCGAAACCGATCGGCTGGTAGCGAACCTTGCCTTTCAGTCGTTCAATGGCTACGGAAACAATCTCACTGTGATCAAACCCCAATTCCGGGAGCGCGGAGATCGGGTGCCATGCTGCCTGAATCGTGTCCCGACCTGCGATCAGTGCAAACTGTGTTTTGTTCACCAAAGCAAAATAACTTACCGAAACGATCCGTTCACGTGGATCGCGGTCAATACTGCTGAAAGTGTACAACTGCTCAATAAAGACATTTCCGATGCCGGCTTTTTCCCGGAGCAGTCTTTTGGCCGCTGTTTCCGTTGTTTCATGCATGAATACAAAACCTCCCGGAAGTGCCCAGGTATTTTCAAACGGAGCTTTCTCTCTTTTCAGAAGCAGGAGTTTTAATTCTCCGCCGTCGAACCCGAAGATCACACAATCGGTTGCCAGGGCCGGCCTTTCATATTCGTATTGAACCATTGTTTCAAAGTGTTATTTTGACACAAAGGTAATGCATCATTTGAATAATGCAAATTTTAAAGTGTTAAATTTACACTTTGATGTTTTTGTGTTGTGAAATCTGAGAGGTGGAGTGTTGGTGTATTAGGTTTAATATGTTGATTGTTATCGTGTTTTGTTTCCGGTAAGTACAGTGGTTTTATGATGCTTACTTCCGAAGCTCCGGGACATTTAAGCGAGACCAGCCTGTCCCGACTTTTCGGGAGTAGACTCGCTCTAATCTGCTCATCTGTGGTAAAAAATAAAGAGTGCCTGCTGGTAAGTATTGAAATTATAAACGCAAAGATGCAACACTTACGCTATAGCTTTAGCGAAGGTGCAAAGAACGCAGAGGTTTTGATTACTGGAGTTGAATAATGATCCGCTGGTTTTTTGGTTCAATCTGGATCCATTTTTTCTGATTCTCATCCGGAATGGTGTGAACGAGACTCAGATTGCCCATATAATTTGCGATAGCCTGTTCACCCAGCCGGATAATCATTTCGTAATGATTTTCTCCTTCTCTCCCGATCCAGGCTTTGGTAACAATTTCTTGGTGTTCCCGAATCTTACTTTTCGTCAGGCTTTTGATATCAGCAGGTAAATGATCAACCCCGTCACACCAAAATCCTGTTAGCTCCTCCATGTCCAATTCGTCAAAGTCGAGTTTCCACTCCAGATGCGAGCAAAACTCCCTGTTGAACGGAGGTTCATCGAAATTGTAATTGAACGCATGGCATTTAGGACACTCAACATTTTCTCCTGTCAGATTCTTAAAATTGCATTTCACACAATGTCCGTTTTCACAATGGATATGTATTGCGACAACTTTTGCGTCGGAGTGACTCATCTTGAATTCATTGATTAGCTTACTGACGAGAAAGATCTTCATGTTTTGAGCCGCCAAGCCCCAGATTTCCAGTTTTTGATCTTCTGTGAAATTCAGCTCGGGGATTTCATTGGAACATTTTTTACAGGTGTGTGCCATAGATTGTTATCGTTATAAACTCAATGTTTCACAAACTTCACCGATTTGCAAACTGTCTGATCCATCGAACCGCTGAGGATGTAAACGCCCGAAGAGAGGTGGCTGATTGAAACCGGGTGATCCGAAGCTTCAGATTGTTCCAGTGTTTTTTCCAATGCCAGGCTTCCGCGGCTGTCCGTAATACGAACCGTAACGATTCCGCAATGCTCACAATGGAGGTGAATCGTCTCAGTTGCCGGATTCGGGAACAGCACAAAATCACAATTATCCAAAACAAGCGGTACAGCATTGGAAGGAATGTACGAAACCCATGGTCTGGCTTGCTTAATCACCAATTGCCCGGTGCTGTCTATTTTGTATTCGATGTCCATGGCAAAAGTAGGATTGTTTTCCGCGTGATACAAAACTGCAAAACGATCGTGAATGGTTGCCAGGTAATGCCGGAGCAGGTTCCGTTGAGAATCGTTCATCAATAATGAATCCACATCGAGCAAACTCGAATACTGGATAATCGAATAATCATCGGTTCCATTGGGGTAACGTTTGAGTAATAATTCTTCCGGGAAAGTACTTTCCGGGTTTGTGATCAGCTCTTCTCCCAATTGTGAATTCAGGTAAAACGTACTGTCGGTGAAATAAACAGGATCGGCACTTACGCCCACGCCGTTCACTTGCTCATCTTCAAAATTCGGATGGCATAACACTCCCATGGAAGCATAAAAATGGTTCACACGGTAAAATTCACGCTCTTCAAATGCACGCAGGTTCCACAAACTGGCATAAACCTGTTTGATCGTTTTGCTGATGTGTCCTTCATTGGGATGATGCGTTTTGGAGTCGTAGAGACCGGCACCGCTGAATCCCGGAAGGTCTTCGTTGTTGGTACTGGAACGGCAGCGAACAGATGTTCCCGTCGGAAATGCTTCCTGCATAGCGGAAAGCTGATCGAGCATCCAGGCCGGCATGCTTGCGGCTTTGATCTCCGAACGAAGATCAGCCAGCATCGCATCGCGGATGGTTCTGTCTGAGACAAAGCCCGGATCGTGAATCATGGATTCGATTTCCTCGAAAAAATGGTTGTGCTTCATGAATTTCTGGTAGAAGTAGAAGGGAATACCGAAACCATTGGGAATAGCTCCTTCCGGGAATCCGAAAGTGCGCATTGTGGCAATATTGGAAGCTTTGGCTCCAAAACCGTCGCTCATGGCGAAAGCAATCTCATCCAGCGGGAGAATTTCCGTGTAAGAGAGGTTGAGCGGAGGAAGCTGTTCGGCAGCCGGTCGTTGTTGCTCATACCAGTGATTCACTTCTTCAAGCGATGCCTCCCGGATTTCAAAATTACTCTGGTTGGTTTTGAAGTAGATGTAATGATTCAGGAGATTGGCAATGGTGTCAATAGACAGCGGATCGCGGACGAAAGCATTGGGAACATTGTCCTACATGGCTCTCAGGTTCACATGAGAAAGCGGGGTTTGGATCACAGAAGTCATGATTCCACCCACTCTCGGAAGCGAATTCGGAAGCGCTTCGTACAGTACAATATCTTTGGAATCGGGAACTTCTCCCGGAGACATCAGCCGGAAAAAGCCGTAACCTTCCGATTGGTGTAATCCCCAGTAATTGATTCCTGCATACACATTGGTTTCAAACAAAACGGCTACCCGCGATTGCTGGTAAAGCGCCAGGTTATTCTGGTAATCGGTTTCGTTGTTCTCCGTAACGAAGTATGCCAGGTTGTTTTTCAGGTACGACATGTTTGACGCGAGTAATTCCTGTGTCCGTTGCACCGTTTCAAAGGGCATGGTTTCGTTATTGGTGAAGTTGAATGCATATGTTCCGAGCGTTCCGTTTGCCGATAATACATTCGGGAAATAAATGATCTGCCCTTTTTTGACGGTCGGCGCCAGGTGGTTGACACCCAGATAAGAAGCAAAATCTGCATGCAGATCGTAGTTGTTGCTGTTGATGAAATAGATTTTTGGTGCATTGGAATCGAAGTCCAGGATGATGAATTTGACAAACTCCACGTCGTTCAGGTATTCTACCCAGGGAGCCGAATTATCCTCCGTTGAAACGGTCTGAAACGCAGCAAGCGTGTTTAAGGCTAGTGATGCATGGTGAATATCAACCGGTGTAGCGGCGTTGAGTGCACCGCGTTGTGGCATGGCGTAGTATTCCGTGATATCATCCGATCCGTCACCATCGGAATCTGCAGGAGAGTTAACGGAATATTCCAGGACACGGTAATGATTTTGCGGATACGCTTTCAACGGTTCTGTGAGGATGGTTGTCCCTGCTTGTCCCGGCGTCATAGACGTTTTGAACACAAACGCAGAATCCGGGTGCTGTCTTACCTCCAGGATGTAGTACTTATCAGTTCCGGAGTTTACTTTCAGGCGCACCTGTCCGTTTACATCCAGTGCGTAATCCAGGATCGGAACTTGTTGTCCGTGAATTGTTCCTGTAATGAAAAGAAAAAGTAGAAAAGGAAAGAACACTTTCATGCGTATGATTTAGAATGAGGTAACTGCATCGAAAACAACATGTTTGTTTGCTCCCGGATGATGGCAAGTTACAAAAATACCTCAAACAATCAAAAGAAACACACTTCACTCAAGGATTACCTTCAATAAGTGACCGGAATGTCGGGATCGCGCCGAATGAATAATCAAGCGGTTTTTCACAGCACGGGGTTTCAGTGAATAGCATAGCGGTGTCGTTTCGTTTCATAAATAGTGGAAGCTTTCCGTGGACAAAGTGCGAAAGGTATAATCAAAAACTACCGTATAAATACCTGATTTTGACATGTGGTTTTCCGAAAAGGAAAAAGTCAGTGATTGGGTAGTTTAAGTACTAAAACTACGGCGTAAGCACTTCGGTCAGAGCGCTCAAAATCCTCTCTGAATATTGAGTTTCGGGTAATAATCTTCGTGATATTCGCTTAGTACAAAGGAATCGTACACTTTTCCTGCTTCCAGTCCTGTTGTTCGTTCACTGGTAACCACCAGGTCAAAAATGATTTCCTGTTCATCTCGTTCTTTATAGGCTCCTTCGAATTGGTTGTCCCGGCAGTAAATAAACGGACGGTAGAAGCAGAATCTCCTGTAATTCGTGTATGATAACATATCCGGATGCAGGGGGAAATCGTGACAGAACGTACTGTTTTCGAGGTTCCCAAGTACCCGAAGCAGCAATTCCGTTGAATAGCCTGAGAGCGTTTCATACTCTTTCCGGAGCGTGAGTTTCAATCGTGTAACGGGTGGAAGATCGGTCCCCATTCTGAAAAACGCTACCATGGCTTTTTTGGTCTTGTTTCCGTCTACCGCTTTCATCACCGCCTTTACCTGGTCTGCAGAAAAGGAAGCCGGATTCGAAAAAGCCAGGTCAACCCATTCACCGAGTTCTTCATCCGATGTTTCAGGCTCAAAATCTGCCAATCCAAGTGCGCGACGCAACAAATTGACCACATACAGACCGCTGCGTCTGCCGAAGAATTTCCGGTAAGCAGATCCGTTCAGTTCTTCCAGTTCGTTGACAGTCAATGCGTATGTTTTGAGCGGCTCAGACTCTTGCGAAAGCAGGTCGATTAGGCGCTGATTTTCCGGGTGGAGTCGTTCATCAATCCAGTTTGTTCCGAAGTGCCGTCTGATTCCCTGCTCCAGGATGTCTGAAAATTCACCATCGAAACGGTTAACAAATCCGTCGTTATCCCAATCATAGAAGGCAATCCCTGTTTTTGAGCGAACCATAATGGCTCCCCAGGCAGCATCGTCCCCGATAAAAAAGAGGACTTCATCGTTTTTGTCGATCGTCAGTTCTGATTCCTCATGGAGGAAATAGGAGAAACTACTCGCTTTGGCGTAAGGCATTTTGTAGTAATTCGTTGCGGGATGATACGTCCGTTTCCCATCGGAATCGAGACCCAGCAATGTGAAGCCGTTCCAGGTTTGATCCCCGCAGCTGAAAAGAAACGATAATCCATTGACGCTGTTGTAGAACGAAAGCATTTCGGCCGGCAGGATATCCTGCCATTTGGAGAGTTTTTCCCCGAAGCGAATCCGGGATTCTTCAATCTTCACATCACTGCGCGAAGCTATTTTTCCAATCCAGACAAGCACCTGCTGTGCCAGCGTCATCTCGGTGTTTCTATCGTGTTGCATAAGGGCACAAGAATAACGATAAAAATGGAGAAAACGGTCGGGTAGAGGGATTGTGGGGTAAGATATGAATTAGTAAATCTTTTGAAATATTTCTGATGTGTTGAAGGATTTTTTGAATTCATCTTCCCAAATCGTAGTATCATTAATACTTAATGGTAATTTGGGGTTGGTAGGTATTGTTGACTTCATAATTTCTAAAAGCCTTTCTCCATCTATTAGGTCTAAATGTAGTTTGGTTTGTACTTTTTTTAATTTTTCAGGAATCTCATAGGTTGGTTTTGTAAAGCGTTCAGCAGTTGTTACAAATATTCCTTGTTGAAACCCTTCGATCACCATCGCTCCAACAAAGTTCTTTACTTCTTGTATAGATTCTATTTCGCGATTAATTCTTCTTTTTACCTGAACTGCTGTTTGAATGGTTGAATTGTCATGACAAACATAAAGATCAATCCCTCCATCAGGAGTATTTACATTGGAGGTCGTATAAAAAACATCACATGACAAATGTTCTTTCAGGATATCTTTTACCAACTCTTCAGCTTTGGAAGCCGAAATCAATTTTCTGTCATTCCAGTGATCCGATAGATGCTTTTTCAATTCGGAGATTTTAACGTCATTGCTTGAAATATCAATACGTTCTAAAATCGAGTGATATTGATAGGCGTAATTTACTTTTTGATTATCCCAGTCAAACTCTTGTTTACATTGCCACCACCCACAGTGAATACAAAAAAACAAGATATTTCGACTGTCGTAGTATTTTTCATTAATAATGAGGCTGTCTATTTTGATATTTGAATACTTTTCAAATGCACTGTTACAATTTGGGCAAAGCCCATTCTCAAATCCTTTGAATACATTGATTCCGATTAAATCATCACCGGATTCAGTATCGACATGGTCATGTTCCTGAAAATCCTGGTAAAAAAGTCGTTTTATTTTGCTCATGATGTATATCACTGTTTAAGTAGTGTGAAGACATTTTAGAACTAGTACTTCAAACAATTCTCCCGCAGTTCATTTTGCTCATCCAGTTCTAAAATGACCTCTTTGATTCGCTCTTCGGATAACTCCGTGACCAGGATCATTTTTTGCATGGACAGGTAATTTTGTCCTTTCAACAGTTCATTCAAATACATGGGGGTCGTAAATTTTGTCCAGTACCTGTCTCCATCGGAAAACTCAATGGTCACTTCAACCAGGCCGGATTCCGGATTTTCAATCGGATCGTCTATTGAAATCGACTGAATTTCGGATTCTTTTTGCAGATCAAAGTAATACGAAGCATACCATTTCAGTTTACCCTGATCGTTTTGAATCCGTACATTTTCCGAATTCACTGCTTCAATGACGTATGCTTTTCTCTTTGTCAGCTGGCTTTTGTAGGTTCCGATGTTGTTACAGAATACGGTTGTTTTTGGAGTCATCATGGTGGGAGAGTTTGTGTAAAACGATTTCAATGCTTCAACACAGGGTACAAAAATTGAAATGCATTCATCACTGCCAGGTGCATGATCGTCGCGTGGTTTTCCAACGGTAAATAATCGAAAAATACGTTTACCTGCTTGCTTTTGCTTTCTTTCAGTTTGTCTGCCAGTAAATTGGCATCTACTTCCATAACCCGCGGTATTTCGGTTGGAGTCAGTCCTTCTTTTCCAACAGCAAGATACACGCTCGTTGGCTGCGTGAAGCTCTCAGAAAGAACCGGTGAATTCAGCTCCAGTAGTGAACCATTGTCCCACCATAAACTCGGGCTGATAATGATGTACCGGTTAAACAACGTCGGTTTTTTCAGGAGAACTTCCGTTGCAAGCAGTCCGCCCAGGGATTGCCCGATAATGGTTTTGTCCGTATTTCCGCGGTATTTTGATTCGATAAATGGCTGAAGTTCTTTTTCGATAAACGAGATAAACTTGTCGGAATGTCCTGCCGTTGGAAGCGGTATGGTCGTTTTGAAGGTACTCGGAAAGGTGAAATCCCGCTGTCTATCCACGTTTGCAATACCAACCAAAATAGACTTCGGCAGTTGATTGATCCACTCAAAATTGTAGAACTGAACAAGTCCAGCAATGTGGATAAAGTCTTCGTCTGCCGATCCGTCTAGCAGGTAGATCACCGGGTATTTCGTCGAATCATTCGGATTGTATCCTTCCGGAAGATAGATGTTCAGCGTTCTTTTTTCGGAAAGTTCTTTTGACTGGATTTCGTCAATTACACCCAGCACAAAGGGTTTACTCGTCGTTTGTGTTTGTTGCGATTTCCCTTTCTGTGCAATTGCAATCGCAGTGGAAAAGACAATTGCCAGGAGTAGTATGATTTTTTTCATGTGTTTCTGATTTATCCAATGGATCTGTTTGTATTTCAATAGTAGCCATAAAAAGTGAGAAGAGGGGATAGCCTTCCGGGTAAACAGGAATCTTTAGGAACCTGAATTCTTCTGCTTCTGTATTTCCGATTACTTCTTATTCAAGTCCTTCGATCTGTTTCTGGTGTTGTTCGACCTGGTATTTATTGAAATTGTTCCATCGCGGTGATGCGGTGGTTTTTTGTCCCATCAATGCATCAATGCAGGTATTGTTATCCCGATATTTTTCGTGTAAGACGGTCAGAATCCTGAAGAAAAAATCATCCAGCATCCCGGTGTTTTCAAAACCGGAAGTACCGGATAACTGCAATACATGGAGAACGCTTTGTTTTTCTTCTTCGTTTATTTCCGTGCGGTAACCGTTTTTCAGGCTTTTGAACACCAGATTATTCCACACCACACTGTCGTGACCCCAGCTTACGTCCGGAACATGGAGGGAATGCTCACAAACCAGCACAATGGCATGGAGTACATCGTTCAAATAATCAGCCGGAAATTCATCAAAACTTCTGAATTCAAACCCGCTCTGGTACATTTTTTCCAGGTTAAAATCCAGGCCGATGTCTGCCAGCAATTCATAATCCATGGTTGATTCGACCTGGTCGCGCCACCAAATATTTTCTTCTTTGCTAAATTTTAAAAGCTTTCTGAATTCATCTACCGGGTAGGTCAACACTTTGCCTTTTGGCATGGCTTTGTTGAAGGTGCCAACACCTGTGTAACGGGACATGGCATTTCGCATTGAACCGGATGCAAATTGTTCTTTCAGACCAAACCTGGAAGAAACGACACTCATGATATCCGGACTTCCCAATGTGGCAATAAATAAGGGCTCAAACCATTGCAGCATGTAAACGGCATTGGTATGCATGGCTTCAAACGCAGGATAATCGACAATCCGGCTATTTTCTGTCAGAACCGGTAACGTGAGGTGAAAATGGTAGGTTCCGTTATTAAACAAAACCAGGTTTTCCTGGTTCGACATGAACATGTTCAGCCCGATGTTGTAATTCGGAAAATTCAGCTTTCCGTCGAAAACCCCGGATTTATTTAATTCATGAATGAATAATCGTTTCGTTTCTCTTAATTCATCACAGGAATCAGAGATCGTGCGGTTTTCAAAATATTTGGTTACAAATTCGATGGAGTCGCCATCAAAATTGACGGATCCCATCGGATTGGTTTTTTGAGTAACAATACTTCGGATATTGTAGGGTTGATTTTCCAAAAAGGTTTCCAGAACGGATTTTCCAAGATACTCCGGGTTGTCTTCCAGCGGATCTGTTCCGGCAATCGTCTTGTGCTGATAGTTTACATCGAGCTTTTCGAGTGAATGACTATTGATCATTCGACTGACCCGGTATGTTTTTGTTCTGTCAAAACCTGCTTCCAGCACTGGTGTCAATGCTCCTGATTTATAACATTTTCGGTAATCGATGCTATAGCGTTCGCAACCGATGTTGTCTTGAACAAATTCACCGGAAACTACCAGAGATTCTTCGAATTTCAGATAGGTTTCGTTTTCTAATCCAATTCCCCAATACGTATTTCTTTTCGGATGTTCTTTCATTTATTTTAAAACAATAATGGATGGTATTTTGTGTTGAAATGTTTGTGTTTAATCGTGATAATAGAAAACATGTGATGAATAACGTTCATGATTCCACCAGTCTTTACGGGCTTTTGAAAAGTAATTGTAATTCAGTTTTCCGGCTTGCGATTGCAGGGGATAAACGACCACTCCATTTTCGCGGTATGCTTTTTTTACATTGGTTTCAGGAACAATGGGTACGATGTGTCCGGAAAGTCCGGCAGTTTTTCGCTTGGCACAAATAATTCCTATTCCACCTTCCTGATTCACTTTGTCCTGAATTTCATCCAGGTTTGTCATTTTTTTCCACCCGAAACTCGGTCCCCATTTGATCAGCCAATCGTGAATGGCACTGGAGTAAATAGGGAGCACCGTTTCGTTAAAAATGGGTTCTACCTCTTCACCGTTTGCAATCTTTTCCAGCGACTCTTCCGTCCACCAAACCGTAGGTAAATAAACCTGCGTGAAATAACAGTAATCATACGAATACACATTGCAATACGTATCTTCCGGCGTACGCTGGTAACGCTGACTTTTGATTACATCCAATTTATTGATAATCCGGCGAATGCTTTCTTTTTTCGTTTCCAGGTCGGTTAAATCGCGAAACGGAATCGAAGGGTCGTCCATCGGATGAAATTTGTCTAAAACAGAATCTAAGCGGGAATTCGGACTTGTGGGCAAAGCCGCAGGCACAATTCGCCCGACGGATATTTTTTCTTCAAGGATATTTGTAATGTTGTTAACTATCATCATTTCGATTCTTTTCTAATGAAGGGCACTCCTTTTTATAATGCATATAAAAATACACTTTCGGATTGAATTGGGTCGTAAAGAAGTCCTTTTTGAGGAAATCAATAATCCGACTTGTTCTTTTTTATTTTGATCCTTAATGTGTTCAAACCGACCAAAAAATCTGAAATACAATGCCTTTCAGGCAAACCGGAATCGAACCGTTGTCGTTTCAATACTTTCGCCTGTCAGGCTGTCGTTCTCCTTAATCCTTCCCGAAGTGTCGGAAAGGAGACTTGAATTGTACTTCGAAGCGGGATTCTAAAGTGAATGTTTAACTATTCAATTCGGCATTTTTTAATTCGCTGTAAAATTTGCTTCTATCGGTTTTGTCAGGAAGTCCGGCAACTTGGCCATCCCCAAGTTCAATGATGATGAACGTCCCGTTTTTTTGCCTGGCAATGTCCATACTGAAAAAATGGCTTTGAATTTGAGCGGCAAGTTGTTCAAATTCAACCGTGTTGGGTTTGTCAAGTTTGTATTCACCTTCTTCCCAGTAGTCGTAAGTTCCAATAAGCTTCCCATTGCAAAAAAATAAACGATATTCTTCAGTCAAAGGCATTCCACTTTTTGAATGAATTGTTAAGTCATTCAGCTCTATAAACTCCCGGACAACAATTCCTTCGTTTAAATAGCTGCCGCGAAGCTCGATAAGCTTACTGATTTTTTGTCTCAAATCGTCTTCATTTGAAGCGTCTCTTACGAAACAAGCACCTTCCCAATCATGTTTTTCGGATTTCACATAGTCCTTAAGGATTATGGGGTTCTTTCCGAAGACTTTCGATTTTTGGATTAACTTGTCAAGACTATTTTCCGAATCAAATTTTTCAAATACGGTTTTGGGCGTCCTGGCTTCGATGAATTTCAGGCTGTTGGGTAAATAATGGCAATTCTGATATTCCTCAACCGTATTGATGAGTTGATAATTTTTTGACAGTAAATCATGGTATAGAACCGCATACTGATCCGGCGTTAACATCCAGCCCCTGTAAATAACCCGGACTAATTGATCGCTTGAGATTATCTGCCTGGTTGCACTTGAAAACCGGTCATCATTTGTTAAGTCCTCAAAACTGAATAATAGTGTTCCAAATCCATTTTCTTGTGCTGAAGCGAATTCATCCTCAAAGTCTTCGTCAACCCTGTTTTTTTCGAATGGACTTTCACAGAATAAGATGTAAAGTTGTTCTGACATTGGTGTCTGAATTGGTACTGCTTTTATTAAAGTGAGTATAATTAGAATCGTTTGCGATTGATCATCTGTCCCTAAGAAGGGAAGTAGATTTTAGACCTATTTGATCAATTTATAAAGTCGCCTTTGTGTAATCGAATGTATTTTATTTGTAAATCAATCAGATTTTCTTCTTTATACAGGTCGTAAAATTCATCGTCATACACATCTAATGGATTGTTTTCATACGATTTACTGAATCCTTCCAGGGTTCCGTCCTGATGTTCTGTTATTTTATCGTATTCTAATTGGTATGTAGCATTTGCTCTACCAGCTAAATCGGCAAATTTAATTGCACCAATTCGTTTTAAAGCATCGGGAACCAGTTCTGAAAACTGACCACTTGAATTGAAATAAAATTGATTAAATCCGCCGTTATTGACTTCTCCCTCCAACAACCAAATGATATAAATAGCCTGGCGAGATTTATTCCATGAGGTCACTATGTTGAATTCGTTCTTATAATTATCTCCGACATTTTGGAGTAAGTTATCAAATACAAGTTGCGGTAAATCATCGTCTTCCGAAGAATCGATCATTTGTTCGGTTATTATTGATTTGTTGGATCGAAATAATTTTAAGAGATGCTTGAGCATGGTGGATTTTGATTTTTTGTAACGAGAATCAATACTACCAAAAAAATCTGAAATACAATGCCTTTCAGGCAAACCGGAATCGAACCGTTGTCGTTTCAATACTTTCGCCTGTCAGGCTGTCGTTCTCTCTGACAGAGTCATCAAGACCTTAATCCTCCCGGCACAAACCATTGGTTTTCAAATGCAAAAAAGCATCCAACTGCTGCTGAATGCTTTTTCCGGATGAATAGGTTGGTTTGGCAGAGCATTCGGAAATCAGCGGGTAACTTTTATGATATAATAGATGTATGCGTTTTTACTCCTGGTTTCTTTAGCTGTTCTCGGTTCTCCATTGGTTCCGTCATTAATCGGGTTGGTGATGGTCAGCTCTGTAAAATAGTGTCCGTTACGTTCATCCCCACTATCGGTATTGTTGGGGCCACCGTAACTCGGCGAACCATGGCTCCACGATATACCATGCCGGTGTCCCTGGAAAGCATCGTACTGGATCGATCCCACCAGGTTTCCATTGTTTCCGGGGTTCCCCGAAGGTTCACTTCTGGGAGAACTTCGAGTGGTTTTATCCGGATCGTTGTCACTGTCTCCCGAAACGCCTCTCAAAAACATTCCGCGTAAATCGGGTAAATAAAAACTCGGAATCCCTGAACCTCCCCAAACTGTCCCGATGGCTTGAAACAAATCCGGAAAGGCGTCTTTACTCAATTCTCTTCCGTCGCATTCATACCAGCCTGCCGGAATCTTGTTGTATTCACCTGCGAATGCTATAATTGTTCCTATAGGAACACCACCGATAATTGGTAGTTCTGTTGCTTCATTATTCATAATATCAATTTTTAATGATTTATTGAAGCAAACATACAAGCGATTGTTTGAGGAATCTATGGGAGTTTCCTCCATGGTAGCCGGGTGTTTTTCGCTCAGTTTTTTGTGTGAATTACGAGTTGATGTCTTTATTGTTAGTTGATTGAAATGCCTTGGTCGGGTCTCACTAAAGATTTGTGGTTCCCATGTTCCAGGGTTCTTCCTGAATGGTTGGGATGGGATTTCACGCTCATTCTCGTTCTCATTTTCGCTCTGCAAAAAGGAAAAAGCCCGGAAAGACAGAGTGAGTGTGAGCGCGAGTATTGAGGGACAAAAAGCAAAAAAGCATCCAACTACCGCTGAATGCTTTTTTCTTTTTGTGGAGAAGGGCGAACGGAAATGGAACCAAAAATGATTCAGATTTACTTGCGTTTTCTGTTTACTCTATTCAAATAATATTGTGTTTTTTTAATGTGTACACCAGCTTGTTTTTGTAAATCAGCTATAATATTCTCTTGGGTAGAACTCTTTTCTTCAAGTTCCTTAAATTTAAGCATTAATGATTCAATTTCAGGAGTAAAGCTATATCCTTTTTCTTTCACGATTTTAGCAAATTTGAGATATTCATCAAATTCTAATTTGGTGTTTATATCATCAGTTTCGTCTGAAATTTCATCTAGATCATCAGATGAATTGTCGGATGACAAATGTTCATGAATTGCATCTTTTAAATCCTTTTTTAATCTTACTATATTTTTATCCTTTAAATCAACACCAGCGTTAACTAAATGCTTAATGTGTAACCAATTTTCGTTAACTACATCAATTAAAAAGGGGTTATCAAACAAGTTCACAGTCTCTTTAGCACTCATAGTAAACAATCCAATTTGCTCAAAAATGTTAAGTAACGCAGAAGGGTTAACAGTTACATTCTGCTTAAGCCCAATCATATAAGCACATCTCAAAGTACGTATAGACGAGGTGACTAAATAAAAATCTCCAGGTAGGATTTTAACTTCTTGTGAATTGCTAATCTTTTTATTGAGAAAATAAGCAGTCAAATACTGTTTTGCATCAGTTGCTGCTATTGACTTATTCTCATCTTCCGTTCTATATTGTGCTTTCGCAGTTTTAATTGTTGCTTTATAAACTTCCGAAGACAATTTTGTCAATAATTCATCAGGAATTTGAGTTGTTTCAATTTCCTCAATTGTTTTAAAAATAATTGATTTGCTCAAATAGGTTTTTATGAATTCACATAAAAATTCATAGCCATTATCAGGATCATAGTAATTAGATAAATAGGTTTTAAATGTCAATGTTGAATTTAACTTTCTTGCAGAATAGTACCCTTTTACAAATATGTTTGAAATTTTTTCGTCTATAACCAGATCGTCAATGACATCAAATGTATTTTTAAAATAATTGTAATTACGCTCAGCAAATTCTGCATGCTTAATTACCTCATAAACTACGTCTTCAGTGATTTCAACTTGACATCGGGACTTAATTAATTCACTTAGTAATGATCTGTAAATTGGACTGATTTTAGTTTCTCCAACGATACAGTATAATAAAAAATCAGTATCTAGAATGAAAGTTTTCTTTGTAAGATTTGTTAACTGAAACTCTTTTAATGATGGGTCAAGACTCATTATTTGCGCTCCAATAAATGCTTTTGACCATTCAGCTAATGTCTCCGCTTGAGCATCTGATGGGTTCTTAATAATCTCACCCAATGAATATAACAAAGCATCTCCTAAAGGTTTTGATAGCCCTTTTCTAATTATAGCAGTTATATCAGCGTTTGTAGAAATCGAATCATCTAAATTTTTAAAAAGAGGATTCATTGATTCATCAGAATATTCTAATCCATGCAATCTAAAAAAAAGGCTTAATCCATTTTTTACATTTTGCTCAATATTGTAAGTACTCGCATTATCTATTTTATCTGGATAAATACTTACAACATTAAGAACTATATCATTGATTAATGCTTTGGTGCCTTGATTGATTTTTGATACGTTAGACTCAATTTTTTCAATTGAATTTTTAGAGGGCTCGAATTTTCCATCACTTTTTTTAGTTAAGAGCCCTGATTTTTTAAGTCTATCAATAGCCGAGCTTACTTTATCAATGGGAATTACCTTAAAAAACTTGTCACTAAAAACATTTACAACATCTTCTGCAATACCCGATTTCAAATCAACAAATATTGCAAGTACAGTCCTATCAAATAATGCTTTCCTTGTAGAACCACCATCCTTATTAAATGTGAATAATAGAGAACATTTTAACAGCGAGTTCGTCAATGTTTCGTTAGATGCATCTGTAAAAATTGTTTTACGCTCAAACAACTGTCCAGTTAATTGCTTTTGAATATCTCCAAAATACCTAGTAAAAATATCATTACGTGTTGACAATGTCGTAACAAACGTTGATCTTTCTATGATTTCTAACTTAACTCTATTTGAAAATTTCGTTCGAACTTTTGCCTTAATCGCCTGAATATTATTTATTTGGTTTGAGGAGACTATTATTAATTCGTTGAAAGAAATAGCGTTTGCTTCTAGTTTCCTAATAGTATCGTAAACCTTAGCATTTATATTATCTTGTAAAGTAATTTGAAATACCGTTGTTTTTGTCTCATCGTGATAATATTTAACTAATATGGCATCAATTCCATCATCATCAATACCACCCACGGGTATGATATTTTCGAAACCATTTAATTTCAATATTTCTATAGAAAGCTGCTCGAATCTACGAAAATCTGTATAATGCTCTAAAGCAATCTCTATTATATCCATCATATAATTTTTTATGGATTCTTTAATTAAGTAACGGTATTTTGAATAGCATGAATAGTCTAAGCATGATAAAAATACCTTTTTTTTCGAAAAATGACATTCAAAATATAGGATTGGAACCACTGAACTCTTAAACTAGTTGCTACAATTCTCAGCTATACCAAGTGGTTTAGGGGAAACAAAAAAGGACAAACTAAGTATTATCCTAGTTTGTCCCTCTTGGTGGAGTCGGAGGGGTTCGAACCCTCGTCCAAACGATGAATCCCAATGTCTTCTACATGTTTAGTTTTTGATTGATTGTAGGAAGAAGTCCGGACAAAAACACCCAATACTTCAACTTAGCCTCTAAGATCTCACACCGCCCGCGAGGCGTGTTTGGTGCCAGATTTTCTAAAATGATTCCCCTGAGCCTGCTGACCGAAAATCACAATCGTGCAGAGGAGAAACTTGTCCGTGTACTATATCTTCCACTGGATTAAGCCGAATTTACCTGGTAAATTAAGCAGCAAGTGCGTATGACGTATTGTCAATTATTGTTCGAACCAAGATATTTACGAGCTTCAGTTCACCGCTCGACATGCTTCCCACCGAAATCGCTACCGCTGTCAAATCCAACGTCGACCCCAATTTGAATATACAAATCTACTAAAAAATATTGATTTCAGGCAGTCATCTTAGGGTTTCTTAACCAAAGCCTCAAAATAGAAACGAGTAGAGCAGGAGGGAGCTTTAAGAGCGGAACACAGATTGCATAAAACAAAAAATCCCTCCGGCTTAGCCGGAGGGATTACTATTAATAGTCATCATCTTCGTCGTCGTCATCGTCCCAGCCTGAGGAACGATTTCTATTGTAATTCAACAGATCGTCATCGTCCTCATCATCTTCTTCAAAGAAACGATTTCCTTTCCCGCTTTTTTTGTACGCATCCATTTTCGTTTTCTTCGGAGCATCCTTACTTCCACGGTTATCTTTCTCCTTTTTGCGCTCTACTTTTGCAGGTGCAATATCATCCGGACTGTTGAACGCTGGCTTCGGAGCTCTGTTGTCGTCGAGTTTTTTGTAATCGGATTTGTAATCAGTTGTTGTATTCCGATCTTCTCTTGGACGGTCGTTGTTCCTGTTGAAAGGTCTGTCATTCTGGCGGCCACCATGGTTGTCACCGGAAGGTTTTCCGCCGGAAGCACGGTCATCAGCCTTTTTAACAGCAATGTTTCTGCCGTTAACAGCATAATTGTCCAACGCCTTGATAGCGGCTTCAGCCTCTGATTCATCGAACATTTCCACAAAAGCAAAACCCCTTGGTTTTCCTGTTTCGCGATCTTTTGCAATGGTGACACGGTTGACACGACCATGTTCTTCAAAAAGGGACTTCAGCTGTTCTTCTGTTGCGCTGAAATCGAGTTTTGCCACAAAAATACTTGTCATTTGTATTTGAATATTCTCTTTTCCGTCCTTAAAGGACAATTGTTTCGAACGAAGATATATAAATTTTCAAATTCTCAAAACTTTGAACGATAATTCCTTTGAACCAATTTATTGAATGGTTTTCAAGAGTGATTAAACGTACCCGTTTTTCGGATGCTTATTTGTTCTTCAACAAGTCGCGGATTTCTGTCAAAAGTTTCTCTTCATTAGACGGTTCCGGCGCAGCAGCAGGAACTTCTTCTTCCTTCTTTTTACGCAGCGACATGGCTTTGTTCATTCCTTTTACGATCATGAAAATACAGAAAGCAACCACCAGGAAATTGATTACTGCGGCAATAAATTTACCATACAGCACACCATTCCAGGATAAATTCTGTAAATCGGTAATCTGTAATTTTTTCATTACCGGGTTCAGAATCAGCGGAGTGATGATATCGGCAACCAAAGAAGAAACAATCGCACTGAAAGCAGCACCAATGATCACGGCAACAGCAAGGTCTACCACATTCCCCCGCATAATGAACGATCTAAATTCTTTTAACATAGTCTTTACTTTGAAGTTCAACCAAATATACCATTATTTTAATCCCGGCAATGGAAAGTAAAAACAAATTTTGGCTTTAGGATTGAAAAGGAATGCGTTGCTGAATAGACCGTGAAAGGGTAATTTCATCGGCATACTGGATCTCAGAACCTACTGCAATTCCGCGGGAAAGCGTAGTGATTTGAACCTGCGAAGCATGCAGTTTCTTGTATAGGAAAAAGTTGGTCGTGTCGCCTTCCATCGTGGGGCTGAGTGCAAGAATCACTTCATCAACTGTCGATGCGGTACATTTATCCACCAATGGCTGAATAAACAGGTCGTTGGGACCGATTCCGTCCATCGGGGAAATAATGCCGCCCAATACGTGATAAATACCGGTATAGGTTCCGGTGCTTTCGATCGCCATCACGTCGCGGATATCTTCCACTACACAAACCAGCCGATGGTTCCGTTTCTCATTGGAGCAGATGGAGCATATCGGCGTATCTGAAATATTCCCGCAGGAAGAGCAACTTTGAACGTGCGTTTTCAATTGCTGGAGAACATCCCCGAAGCGTTCCAGTTCGTCCGGATTGCGCTTCAGTAAATTAAGCACCAGGCGCAGGGCAGTACGCTTCCCGATTCCAGGAAGGGAACTGAATTGCTCTACAGCTTCTTCAACATATTTGGATGGAATATTCATCGGCTCAAAAGTACGGATAATCTCCCGCTGATTTTGCCGATTCTGCTGATCTTTTTATAAAGGAATCGAAACATCGTGTTTTATATCTTTAATGAAGGCAAAGAAGCAACGAACGCAACGTTTTTTAGGAATGATCAGCGTGATTCGCGGGAGCACATTTGCATTTATTTGTGTTTTCTGGCTCGAAACAGTACTTTTGCCCCGTGGAAGTAATACAATTTGATTTTTTAGGATTGCATTTGCAGGAGCCGATGGCACTGCTTTTTAATTGGATCATTGCCGGATTCTGTTTTTTTGCGTTCAGTAGGCTTGGGACATATAAGAACACCGCAAACTTCTATTGGAGAGCGTTTTACCTGACGTTCGGAATCTCGACTGTATTTGGTGGATTGGGACATTTGTTCTTTCAGTATACCGGCTTTTTCGGGAAATATCCAAGCTGGATTTTCGGATGTATTGCAAACGGTTTCGCGGGAATGGGAATGTTGAACTTCAGAGGAATTTCGACTCCCAAAAACTATGCATATCACCTGATTTGGATCAAAAGCATCGGTTTTTGCGTCGCTTCCATCCTGACTCAGAAATTTATTTTCGTGGCGGTCGATGCGATTTTAACGTACATCGGTTACACCGGAGTATATGCATACATGTTGATGAAGCGCGATGTGCGTGCGAAGTTTCTCAAGTACATGATTACTGCGGTATTGATTCTACTACCGTCAGCATTTATTTTTATTTTTAAATTCAATGTACATCAGTGGCTGAACAAAGATGATTTGAGCCATATTCTGATGTTGATTACGATTTACTATTTTTACCTTGGTTTAAAGGAATGGGGTCGAAACGAGGCCCAGGTTGAATATGTCTAAGAACGAAATAAATATCAAGAACAAACGCGCCCGGTTCGAATACCAGCTGGACGAGTTTTTCACTGCAGGAATGGTGCTTTCCGGTACTGAAATTAAAAGTATCCGGAATGGAAAAGCCAGTATCCTGGAGGCATATTGTATTGTAGACAACGGCCAGGTTTTTATCCGGAATATGCACGTTTCTCCCTACGAAAACGGATCATTTTACAACCACACTGCGCGCTCTGACAGAAAATTACTTCTGAATAAGAAGGAAATCAAAAAGTTGGAAAAGTGGGTAAAAACGAAGGGAAATACCATTGTTCCACTCAAATTATTCTTGTCTGAAAAAGGTTGGTTGAAACTGGAAATGGCAACTGCTGTCGGTAAAAAACTTCACGACAAACGTCAGGATCTGAAAGAAAAAGACGACAAACGCGCGATGGATCGTGCGATGAAACGTTAATTCATTCGACGTATAGTTTGTTCCGCTAGATGCGCGAAATGAGCACAATCCGGGGGAGAATCAATCTAAAGAAATCCAAGACTGAGTACATGCAGTAATCTTCCCTGCGTCAGTAGAATATAAGCCGAGATAATCCCGACTCCCCAAAACGATAAATGATAAACAAAGACAAATGTCAGTGTTTTTCTGCGCCACAAATAGGGGAAAAGCGGAACCAGCAACAAAGCGATCAGTAAATAACGAATGCTCCAGACATGAAAATCGAATACGCTCCGGTATCGGGAGAAATCATCTGTTGAAATCATCTTAATCGGTGTATGAAGCATCCAGGAACTTTCAATGAGCACTTCCGGATAGGTACTTTCCCACGCAAAAGCATTGTTTTGAATGTAATATGAACCTCTTTCCCGGAGTTTAATTCGCGTAATATTGCTGCGGATAATCCCGTTGTTCAATGATTTGGTAGAGCCGATCAGGATATCC
The DNA here is from genome assembly GCF_039596355.1 of Fluviicola sp. Classification (GTDB taxonomy): domain Bacteria; phylum Bacteroidota; class Bacteroidia; order Flavobacteriales_D; family Crocinitomicaceae; genus Fluviicola. Next base: position 733,167 of record NZ_JBCNJW010000001.1, read on the forward strand.
CGTTCGTAATGCCGCGGAAGAAACAATTCGATCGTCATAGCCAATGAAAGTACCAGCGAAACCCACATGATGCATTGGTAAATTTTCCAGCGTTTCCCAGTGGTCAGAGACAGAAAATACCGGGCATTGTCGGTTGCCTGACGCATCTGTTGTTGTTCGAAGCGCATTTTGGCCACGCGCATGCGTTCCAGTCGTTCTTCTTCTGTTTCGTTTCCTGCTCTCCTGGAAGGGCGTTTATCAACTTTTTCCTCTGTGTAATTCGGATCCAGGAGAATATCCACCGCTTTACTAAGCAGAATAAAAGCCTCATGCGCCTTGGGATCAGGGTTCACGTCCGGGTGCAGCCGGAGCGCCATTTTCTTATACTGCTTCCGGATTTCGCTTTCACTCGCAGTATGTGGTAACCCCAGCAGACGGAAGCATTCGTTTCTCGTCATTTGAGTGCGTTTAGGATTTCTTTTCTTCGGATTTTCCCACTGGCAGTCTTCAGGATCGGATACACGACCTGTTTTTTAGGAATGGCATATTTCCCGAAGTGCTCCTGCACGATGGTTTGTATGCTAGAAAAATCTGTTTTCGGAATCGCCTCTTCAACAATGAGTACGCACATTTCCCCAAAAGAGGGATCAGACACTCCACCGATGATAAACGGAACAGGCAAGTAAGGGTCGATTACTTGTTCCAAAGTTTCCGGATGAATCTTGATTCCACCGCTGTTAATCGCAAAATCTGCTCTTCCCAGCCATTCAAAACGATTGGGGCCGTGAAACTGAATCTGGTCGTTGGTTGCCATGTGAGAGATGCCCAGTTTGGAATCGGAAACCACCAGGCAGTCTGCTTCAGATTGGAGTTCAACACCGTCCAATGCTTCATATACCGGATTTCCCATTTTTCTCATCGCAATGTGGGAAACGGTTTCCGTCATTCCGAATCCAATGTATACTGCCGGTTTAATTAGAGACAGCTTTTGTTCTAATTCATGGGAAAGTCCCATCCCGCCAAGCAATACCTGGTCAAACTGCTCCAGTTTTTCCGGACTTTCATCCAGCATACGCTTGATCTGGTAGGGAACCAGCGACACAAAGGAATAATGCACACCGTCCGGAATATACTCCTCGGGATTCCCGCTTGCTTCCGTGATATCGATCTCATAATTCCCGACCATGGCACGGATCAGCATCATTTTTCCCCCAATGGTGTGCGGAGACAAACACATGAAAACACGTGCGCGCTCATCCAATCCGAAAAATGCGTTGCTTCTTTTGGCAGAAGCTTCCAGTTGTTCACGGAGTAAAGTGATCGGTTTGGGGGGTCCTGTCGATCCACTCGTTTTTACTTCATATTTCGCCTGAAGGCTCTGCCATTGATCAATGACCGATGAAATTTCAGACTGGGTTTCGGAAGAACAATGCAGATAACGAACGTTGAAAGCCATGAGTTTGGAACAGTACTTGTTGTTTGTTTAATTTTCGAATACAAAATAGGGGATTTATAATTGAAAATTGAAAAGGGAAGCGGGAAAATATGATTCGGGATTGCGTTTCGGTCGAAAATAAACGATTGTTTCCGGAGGATTGCAGAGATATACCCGGGTATTGGTTCGTAATATGGCGAATTGGCGAATTTGCAATATTACATTTGAAATTCAGGTCGTAATCACTCTGAATCTTTGAAAAGTCACGATTGAATGTCTGTAATTCTATCGAACAACGACTTCCTCTTTCATTCATCATTATCTCAGTTGTAATTCGTAATTTTAAAACAAGAACAGTCATACACTTCAAATAACGAAACATGAAATTTCCAATCCTATTCTTTTTAGGTCTTTCGGTACTTATTTTCTCTTTCCGCTCCTTAACGCCGGAAACAACTGCCGGAGCTTCCGGAATCAAATTTTCCAAATTGTCATTCGAGAAAGCGGTGAAACAGGCTAAAGCAACCGGGAAACTCATTTTTATTGATGTACATACCAGCTGGTGTGGACCGTGTAAGGAAATGGATAAAACCACTTTTTCCGATTCACAGGTAGGAGAGGAGTTCAACCGACGCTTTATCAACCTGAAAATCGATGCGGAAGAAAGTAAAGACGGCCCGATGATTTCAAAAGCATATACCGTTGCCGGCTACCCAACGCTCTTATTCGTTAATGGAGAAGGAAAACTGGTGAAAAAACTGGTTGGAAAACAGAGCAAAGAAAAACTATTGGCTGCAATTTCAACAATCAAATAATTTCTTAATTGAGAAGGTAAAACTGAAAAGTAGGCTGAATGCTTGCGTAATAGCTACAGCATGGGAGTAGCGGAGTCGAAGTCACTTTTCAATTCTCCATTTTCAATTGATACTTTAAAGCGTATCCTTTGTTCGTGGTTGCATACAAGGTATTTCCTTCCAACAGTAATGCGCAAAAGTTTCCTTTCGTGAAGAAATTCCAGGTTTTTCCGTTGTCGGTCGAATAATCAATTCCGTTAGTTCCGCAGCAGAATAAAATCGTGGAGTTTCCGGTAACACAAGAGCGGTAACCATGCGGTTGTTTCTCCGACAGATTCCACGTTTTTCCTCCGTTGGTTGTATAAACGGCAGTAGAATCGGATGCATGAGGCTTGGTATAATTTCCACCTGCAATGACTCCGTTTTGCTTATCGATCATAAAAATGGAGAACGGTCCGGCGCCTTCAGCGTGTGGCATAGGTAGCTCGGATGTGATTCCTGCAACATATTCAAAAGTACTTCGCTTATAAAAAGTAGCATTGTTTGGTCCGCCGGAAACAACGTAGTAAACACCGTCCATCAATTGTGCTGTTGTTCCGCTGGCAGCATAATATGCTTCACCTGCTACAGTTTTGAACGGACCGTGTGAATGTACAAATCCCTTCCGCACGTCGAGGACCTTCAGGGTGAATGCATTATCGACGGGATCACTCAGGATAATTAGTGAACGATCCTTCAAAACCAGGTCGTCCATAAAACTATTGTCACGGTATAACTCCCGGACTTTTTTTCCGTTTGCCTCGTAAATAATCCCGCAATCACCACTGGTACAGGCGTAAACGGATTTCCCGCTGACAACCAAATCCCGGAATTCACCACAACCTGCAGGTTGAATGAGTACGCGGGACAGTCCGGTTTTTTCATTGAAAAGAATAACACCCGTTTTGGATGTTCCGAACAATAATTCGTTTTTGGAATAACGCGCCACGATCCGCGAATAAGAAGAATCAGCCGCAAAGTGAAGCGTGTCGGTAGTCAGAATCTGCTGTCCGAAGCCGAACTTACACATCAGGATGATTCCTGAAAAGACGATTAAATTTCTCACGTTGTTCTTCTTTTAGTTTGGGAATATCGTCCGGAACGGTTCTTTTCCAGCGTTTGTGCGACCACAGCCAGGGACCTGGTTCGGAAAAAATGCGTTGTTCAAGCAGGCGTGTATGCGTTTCGGTAATTTCTCCCCAGGGAAGAGTGCGCGGTTCGTTCGTCAAAAGCTGTAATTCCACTTCGTAATATCCGCGTTTCACTTTTTTGGGCAGGTAGAAAACAACTGCCTGGTCATAGGTATTCGCAAGTTGTTCTGCACCGAACAATACGCCGGTCTGCTGGTGCAGGAAGGTTGTCCAGTAGCTTTTCATCGAATCCGCCGGACTCTGATCACTCAAAACGAGTGTAGCAGTCGGAATACCTTTATCTACATAGGAATTGAAAGTTTCCTTGACGATTTTAGCATGAATCACGTGCATTCCGAAACGGGAACGCAGGGTATTGATCTTCTTGTCCCAATAACCACTGGTTAAGGGCATCCCGATCCCAACGGCCTGGTGCGGAAAAAACAGGTCTTGTCCGGTAATCATCCATTCCCAGTTCATGTAGTGGGCAGAAACCAGCAGGACGCTTTTTTGTTGGTCGTAGAGTGCTTTCATCAATTCTGGATTTCGGATTACAAAGCGTTTACGAAGTTCTTTTTCGGAAATTCCCAGGTTCTTGACCCCTTCGAGGAGCATATCGGCAAAATGCCTGTAAAACGAACGTTTGATACTGCGTTGCTCGGATTTCGTTAAGTGTGGAAATGAACGTGAAATATTTCCCTCAATGACTTTTTTGCGGTAAGGAAAAACCGTAATCAGAAGCAGGAAAAACAAGTCCGAAAAACGGTAAGTGAACCACAGTGGCAGCCTCGAAAGCGGCAAAACGAATAAATAATAAGCTACCCGACTCATTTTTTAAACTTATTTGGCCAAAGTGTTTGGAGTTGTTTCTGAATTTCCTGCTCGCGGGCACTGCTTCCTGAATGGAAGAAAGTACGGTCTTTCAACGCATCCGGGAGGTATTGCTGGAACACAAAATTTCCCGGGAATTGATGCGCATATTGGTATTCCGCCCCGTAACCGAGGTCTTTCATCAACTTGGTCGGAGCATTTCTGAGATGAAGCGGAACCGGGGCGTTCGGATCCTGGCGTACTTCTGCAATGGCTTCGTCAATTGCCAGGTAAGCCGCATTTCCTTTTGGAGAAGTAGCCAGGTAAATGGCACATTGCGACAGGATGATCCGCGCCTCGGGCCAGCCGATAACCTGGATAGCCTGGAACGTATTATTCGCCATGATCAATGCTGTAGGATTTGCCAGTCCGATGTCTTCAGATGCTGAAATCAACAACCTGCGGGCAATAAACTTTGGATCTTCTCCGCCTTCGATCATGCGTGCCAGCCAGTAGACCGCGCCGTCGGGATCGCTTCCGCGAATAGACTTGATAAAAGCCGAAATAATGTCGTAATGCTGTTCTCCGTCTTTGTCGTAACGCACGCGTTGCTGCGCTAGCTGATTCACCAGTTCGTCGGTAATGACAGCCGTTTCGTTAGGAGGAAAGGTGTTGACCACCATTTCCAGTAAATTCAGCATTTTCCGGGCATCACCGCCCGCAACGGCAATCAGTGATTTGTATTCGCGCAGTTCAATGTTGCGCTTCGAGAGAATCACGTCTTGTTTGAGTGCCCGGTTGATCAATTCCAGTAAATCTTCCAAAGTGTGGCTTTCCAGTGTGTAAACCTGGCAGCGTGAAAGCAAAGCCGAAATGACTTCGAAAGAGGGATTTTCCGTTGTGGCACCGATGAGTGTGATGGTTCCTTTTTCAACCGCTCCAAGCAGGGAATCCTGCTGTGATTTGGAAAACCGGTGAATTTCGTCGATGAACAAAACCGCGCCATTTTGCTGAAACATACCCTGATTTTCGGCTTTTTGAATGATCTCACGCACATCTTTTACACCAGAAGAAATAGCCGACAAAGTATAAAACGGACGATTCAACTGTTTTGCCAGCAGGTTCGCCAGCGTGGTTTTTCCCACTCCCGGAGGTCCCCAGAAAATAATCGACGGAAGGATTTTTGATTGAATGGCTCTTTTTAAAGCCCCGTTTTCCTCCAATAAATGACGTTGACCAATGTATTCGGATAAATCATTCGGACGCATACGTTCAGCTAAAGGAGCACTCATTTTTGGTTCTTTTTTAAACGGTTCAAAAAGTTCAATAGTTCAGAAAATCCAATGATTTCCCATCATATATGGATACAATTGTTTGAACCCTTTAAACTTTTTTGAATACGTTGGACTTGTTCCAAAGATACGCTTTTTCTGCCTAGTTGTCTGCCGGATTCAGCGGATAATCTGCCATGAGTTTGTATTTTCCACCCAGTTGGGAAATCAGGTCGCGCCACAGGTCATCGTCCACTGCACTGAAAACGGAGAAGTTTTCCGGATTTTTCATCACCACCCAGCTCAGTTCATCAATTTCTGACTGTAGCTGTCCTTTGCTCCAGCCTGTATAGCCGATGAAGAAACGGAGGTTTTCAGGTGTCATTTCGTTTTCAGAGATCATGCGTTTGATTTCCGTGTAATTGCCGCCCAGGTAGAGTCCGGCAGAAATAATTGCAGATCCGCTGACTGAAGCATCGCGGTGTACATAGAACAATTGGTTTCGTTCCACAGGGCCACCGAATCCGACCGGGATTTTTGCTTCCGGGAAATCTGTCACCAATTCGTTGATCTCAATTTCAAGGGTGTTGTTCAGAATCAGGCCGAAACTTCCTTCGTCATTGTGTTCACAGAGAAGAATCACGACGCGCGAGAAGTTGCTGTCAATCAGAAAAGGCTCCGAAAGCAGTAAGTCTCCCCTTTGAGGACTTGGCTGTTTGCTTATTTTTAATGGAATCAACGCAGTTTGTTTTTGATGTAAATAGCCTGAATGCTTATTCCCTATGGAGGTTAAAATACAAACATTTTTTCATGTTGCGCCGAAAATCGCCCGAATTTTAAATAATTAGTTGAGTACAATAGGTGGTTTACGAATATTGACGTTTGCATTTTGCAACATGGAAGCGTTTCCGCGAAGTCCGATAGTGAAATTCTTGTTTGTTCCGATTGGTGTCCAGTTAAATGTCACGTTCCAGCAGTGGATATTCCGGTATAAATTGATATTGAAGTTACTGATAGCGCGGTTGTCGATATCATACATCATGCGTGCGCCGATTTTCCAGTTGGGAGTAATACTCACGTCACCGCTCACCGTCACGGTATTCGTAGGGAGGTAGCGTTTATTCCGGAAAGTAGCCGTATCCGAATTCAGGTTGAGTGAGAAAATGTGATCAATGGTCAATTTCCACGGAATCTCGAAGTAAACCATTTGGTTCGGGTTGAGAATCCATTGCTGGTACTGCGGATTCCAGGTATTCGACATTTTGTTCGAAATACTCTGCAGGCGTTCCCGGCTTTTCTTGGTGGTGAGGACGAGGCTGGTGGCAAAAGAAGCTATGGTGATCCGTCCGATTCCCTGATGGGTGCGGAAAGCGTATTCTTTTTTGATGCGCCCGGTGGTGGTGTCCCAGCCATACCAACTGTGATTTGCCATAATCGTCAGGTTGATGAATTCATTCGGGTTGATCACCATGCGCATGTTCAGATCGCCCCAGTTCATCGAATCCTTGAAAATATCGTAGTCTGTGCTCAGGAAAAAGTTATCGATCAAACGCGTTTTCTTAAATCCGGTAACGGTGTCTTTCTCACTTTTTTGTTTGAGTTCAAAGGTGTTGTTCACCCCGAAAACAATTCGTCCGGATGATTTCGTAAGGTATTCCGAATACAAACTTCGTTCATAAATGCTGTACCGGATGTCTTTGTTCAGTACCGAGTCACGGTATTCTGCAATGCCCTGCTGAATGGACGGCGTATAGTTGAAGGAAACGGTCGGGGTCATCACGTGACGAAGCAACGTTTTGCGTTTCCCGACGAAACGGTAATACGAATACAGGTTCGAGGTCAAAGACACGCTGGAAGTAAAGGAATGGCTGAAACCGCCTTGCCCGATCGTATCAACCTGAACGAGGTGGCTCGAATCCATCATTTTGCGAATCGACTGGAAATTGTAAATCTGTTTGTAGGTCGCGGAAGGAGTGATACGGATCGTATTCTTCAGAATACTGAAAGTGGCTTGTACATTGACGTTTTGCGTAAATCCGTTTCTGAAATTGTGCCCGATACTGTCAAAATTTCCGTTTTTCAGGTAGCGATCCCGGAAGCTTGAGCGGTTTTGAATTTCATTCGAATAGCTGAAACCAACTACTTTATTGACCTTTTTGAACGGGAAAATCCGGTTCGTGGTCTGGAAGTTGAAAACCGGGGAAGTCAGGTCGATTGTTTTGGTCGTGGAGTTTTGTCTCATGCTCAGTTTCAGGTCGGCAGAGATCGGCAGTGAACCGAAACGTTTTCCGAGACGGATATCCGAGTTGAGGGTATTGTTGAAATACTGTGGATTATTAACCGTATTCAGTGTTTGCTTGTTCGTCGAATTCGAGTTGAAGTTCACATTGGCTGAAAAAGACCAGTTCGGATTCAATTTCGGATCCTGGTTGTGTACCCAGTTGACACTGGTGGTTCCGAAAACCGTTGAATCCGGGAAACCATAGCGGAAACGCGTATAAGCCACGTTGAAGTTTCCGTTGTATTTGTACTTGGTCGAATATTCCGAGTAATTCCGGAAACCGAAACTTCCACGGGAGAACCCCGTGACATATGCAATCGTTTGAAAACGATCCGAAACAGGAAAGTAGTACCCCAAATCCTGGAGTCCCATCCCGTATGCCGAAACAACCGAATACTGCGGCATGATGAACCCGCTTTTCCGTTCTTTCTGCTTCTGCAGCGGAATCATGGCAAAGGGAAGCCCGAGTGGGGTCGGAACGCCCATAATCCATAAGTTGATCGGCCCGGAAACAATGCGTTTGTCCGGAACCATTACTGCTTTGGAAAGGGCAAAATGATAATGCGGTTCTTCGAGGCTGCAGGTCGTGAATTTTCCATGTACAAAATGCACCTCTTCATTGGGCTGTTTTTTAGCCGTTTCCATACTCAGGTAGTATTCATCCTGTTTGATGGCTGCTTCCTGGATATATCCTTTTTTGGTTTCGAAGTTGTAGCGGATTGATGCTGCTCTCAGGGTATCTGCATTATCAATAAAGAGCGGCATACCGACGCGTCTTCCCAATGAGTCGAATGTGTAGCTTGCCAGCACTTCATTTTTCTTCAGATCGATCAGCAGGTAATCAGCTGCCATGTCTACTCCTTCGTAGTTCAGTTTCGCATCACCGAACAAATGCACCTGTTTTTTTCTCAGATCGGAATAAATGGAATCCCGGGAAGAGTAGGTAATAATGGAATTGAAATCCGTTTGATTGATATAAATTTTACGCGTTTTGGTCGAATCCGGAAGTGAATCGGGAACGACTTTCGGGATTGTATCCGGTTGCGAATAAGCACTTGCTAATCCAGGGAAAGCAACAAACAGCAAAAAGAACAGCGTTCTGATTGCCACAGGAAAATCCATAAAAGCGTTCCTTCTTGTTTTCAATTCACGTATTAACGGATGCAAAGCTACGAAATTACCATTGTTTTGATTCATTCTATAAACCCAATTGTCCGCAACTTGTTGTTCATATACTTCTGTTTTGTGCAATAATGGTGGTGATTTGATTTTTTGGAAGTCAGTAAACAGGTTCAAAGTGTCCAAAAAGTAAAACGATCATTGCTGATTTCAGTTAAAAAAGAACCTCCATGCAAAAGTCGTGCAAGAAATCCCGGTTTTACTGAATTTGTATGTTTTTCAACATTCTGGTATAGATAAGTTTCAGCTTTGGTCTGAAGATTGCAAGTAAAACCGGAGTAATTTTAGATTGGAATCGATATATCGTAACATGAAACGATTGGAAAATGCATTAAAATGGGTGAGGTGGGTAGCAATGGCTGTCCCGTTTGTGATGCTTTTTGGTTTTCAAACCCGTCAATCCGTTGCCCCGAAGAAACAAACAGGAACCATTCGAACCGTTGTGATTGATGCAGGTCACGGTGGGAAAGATCCGGGGTGTCACGGTTCATCTGCGCACGAAAAGCACGTGTGTCTGGCAATGGCACTTGAATTGGGAAAGAAAATCAAGGAAGCTTACCCGGAAATCAAAGTGGTGTTTACCCGCGACAAAGATGTTTTTGTGGAATTGGACGACCGGGCAAAGATCGCCAATAAAGCCAATGCCGACTTATTTATCTGCATTCATGCCAATTCTGCTTCTCCAACCGCTTATGGAACGGAAACCTATGTACTAGGGCTTCACAAAACCGAAGCACAGGCAAAAATTGCAGATCGTGAAAACAGCACCATCTACCTGGAAGCAGATAAAGGAGAAAAATACAAGGACTTTGATATGTCGCCGGATGCAATTATTGCACGCCAGCTGCAACTTTCCGTGTTCCTGGATCAGTCGATCATTTTTGCAGATAAATTACAAAGTGAGTTCAAAGCGATCGGGAGATACGACCGCGGAGTGAAGCAAGCCGGATTCCTGGTATTGTACAAAACAACCATGCCGAGCGTGCTGATCGAAACGGGATTCCTGACCAATAAAGAAGAAGAAAAATTCCTGGCAGATACTACCGGGCAGAAAAAAATGGCCGGAGCGATGTTTGTGGCCTTTGAAAAATACAAGGCCGGATTGGAAGGTGTGGATTATAAAACCCGCGGAACTCAGGAACCGATAACAACAAATAATCCGGGCACAACAAACACACCGGTAGAAAAAACGGATTTGAAAGATAAAATCGTTTTCCGAATCCAGGTAGAGACTTCCGAAACGAAAATTTCACCGACTTCGACGCGTTTCAAACGGCATGAGGTCTATGAATATCAGCAGGATCGACTCTTTAAATATACGGTAGGGGAATTCGTCAATGATTTTACTGCTGCCAACAATTACAAAAACGAATTACGACAGAAAGATTTTCCCAATGCTTTTGTTGTAGCTTTTCAAAATGGAGAGCGTATTAGTTTGGAAAAAGCTATTAAATTAGCAGAAAAATAAAAGTTTTGAAGATCAAAAAAGAAATAAAAGCAGGCCTCATTGCTATTGCGGCGATTGGTTTGCTTGTTGCGGGCGTTAATTTTTTGAAAGGCTACTCATTTTTTGGCGGGGATGATAAATACACAGCGTATTTTCCCAATGCCGGAGGTTTAGGTGCTTCTACTTCTGTTTATGTAAATGGAGTAGTAGTGGGGAAAGTGATTTCCGTGGATTATAATCCGCAGGGTGATTCCCTTTCCAAAGTGAAAATGGTATTCACTATCCAGGAAAGTGACCTGAAAATCCCGAAAACTTCAAGACTTGAAACCGGATCAGTGGATTTGTTGAACAAAGGTTTGCTGCTTTTCATCGGGGAAGACCTTTCCAAAGGATACTACACGGAAAAAGACCACATCCAGGGAAATGTACAGCTTGACATGTTCGGTCAGCTGAAATCGTATGCCAACCCGGTCTTGCAGAAAGTTTCCGCTTTGGTGGTGAACGTAGATAAAACAATCAGTTCGTTGAAAGGTTTCTGGGACACGACGGCGACTTCAGAAATTAAAACTTCCCTCGAAGAATTGAAATATGCATTCAAGAAATTCGGAAATATTGCAGACGATGTAGAAGGACTGGTGGCAACTGAAAAAGTGAAACTGGGTCGGATCATGAGCAATATTGAATCCATTACCGGGAACCTGAAGGCTTCGAATGACAAGATTACCAGGATGGTAGGTAACTTCGAGAAGATTTCAGATGATCTGGTAACGGCAGACTTCAAGAAAGTAATCACGAATGCGAATGCTACAATTGAGAAATTGAATGCTACCTTTGCGGCGATTGAGTCCGGTAACGGGACACTCGGGAAACTGCTGAAGGACGAAAAACTATACAACGAACTGGTGCAAACCAACAAGAGTCTTCAGAATTTGGTAGAAGACCTGGAGAAACACCCGGAAAGATACATTCACTTCTCAGTATTCGGAGCGAAAACAAAAGGAGTTCCGATTACGAACAGTGATGAGAAAAAATTACGTAACTTGTTAGACTCAATCCCGGATTAATAAAATAGGTATGATTGCTTCAATTATTTTCAGTGTATTACTTATCGGAGGATTTGGATGGTTCACTGTGAACATTCTAAAAATTCGTTCCAATATTTTACTGGGAAGAGAGTTAAACCGGAATGACAAACCGAAAGAGCGTTGGAAAACAATGGCGCTGGTAGCTCTGGGACAGAAAAAAATGTTTGCAAGACCGATTCCGGCTTTGCTTCACCTTGGAATTTATGTGGCTTTTGTCATTACGCAGGTCGAACTGATCGAGATCATCACCGACGGAATTACAGGTTCTCACCGCATTTTCATGTCGTCTTTGGGAGGTTTCTACACGTTTGTGATTTCGATTATTGAAATCCTGTCTGTTGCGGCATTGATCGCGACTATCGGGTTCCTTTCCCGCAGAAATATCCTGAAACTGGCTCGTTTCCAAAAACCGGAAATGAAAGGTTTCCCGACCTTTGATGCAAACATGATCCTGTGTATGGAATTATTGCTGGTAACCTGCATTTTTACCATGAACGGAGCAGATGAAGCTTTATACCTGAAAGGTGCATCGCACGCATCACACGAAGCAGGATCCTTCGGATTTGCTATTTCATCTTGGGTCGGACCACATCTATTTGGTGGTTTCAGTGTAGAAACGTTACACATCCTGGAGCGAATCGGGTGGTGGGGACACTGGTTAATGGTACTGGCTTTCCTGAACTACCTGCCGTATTCCAAGCACTTCCACATTTTGTTGGCTTTCCCGAATACCTATTACTCCAACCTGGAGAAAAAAGGAAAGTTTACGAACATGGAATCCGTTACCAATGAGGTAAAACTGATGCTCGACCCGAATGCAGACCCGTTTGCGGCAGCTCCTGCAGAAGGTGCTCCACAGCGATTCGGAGCAAAAGATGTAACAGATTTGACCTGGAAAAACCTGATGGACGCGTATACCTGTACCGAGTGTGGACGCTGTACGTCTTCCTGTCCGGCAAACATTACCGGCAAAAAATTGTCTCCGCGTAAAATCATGATGGACACCCGCGACCGAATGGTTGAATTGGGTGAAGCGCGCAGAAAGAACGGAAAAGACTTCGAAGACGGAAAATCACTCCTGGGTGATTACATTTCCGAGGAAGAAGTTTGGGCATGTACATCCTGCAACGCATGTGTTCAGGAATGCCCGGTAAATATTGACCCTTTATCTATTATTGTTGATTTGAGAAGATACCTGGTGATGGAAGAATCCAAGGTGCCTGTAGAATTAACAGGAATGCTAACAAATATCGAAAACAACGGAGCCCCTTGGCAATTTTCTCAGGCAGATCGGGGAAATTGGATTCACGAGGACTAACGTTGTAATTCGATAAACATGAAAAAAAAGAAAGAAGAAAAGCAGTTCATTGAAAAAGTAGAAAACGGAGTACATGTTTCTCCCGTTTTACCGGAACATATCAAGAATTACCTGATTGATATCGACGGGACTATTTGTGATGATATCCCGAATGAAGAACCGGAGCGGATGGAATTTGCAGCCGTTTACCCGGATGCACTTCAAACGGTGAATCAGTGGTATGACGAAGGACATATCATTACCTTTTTCACCTCCAGGCTGGAAGAACACCGGGAAGTGACTGAGAAATGGCTGCAAAAACACGGTTTCAAATACCACGGAATGATGATGGGCAAACCCCGCGGTGGAAATTACCACTGGATTGACAACCACATCGTTCGCGCAACGCGGTTTGAAGGAAAGTTTACTAATTTGATTGAAGTTCAGGCGAATATTCAAGTTTTTGAAAAATAAATTATGAGCACGATACACGTACCAACAATGGCCGAAATGATGGCGCAGGGACAAACCCCGGATATCTTGTTTTGGGTTGGTTGTTCGGGTAGTTTTGATGACAGGGCAAAGAAAATTACCAAAGCATTGGTTCGGATTTTGAACGAATGCAAGGTCAACTTTGCCGTTTTGGGTGCGGAAGAATCATGTACCGGAGATCCTGCCAAGCGCGCCGGAAATGAATTCACGTTCCAAATGCAGGCCATGATGAACATCCAGGTGTTGGATGGTTACGAAGTGAAAAAGATCGTAACTGCTTGCCCGCATTGTTTCAATACCCTGAAAAACGAATACCCGGAGTTGGGCGGAACATATGAAGTCGTGCACCATACACAACTGATCCAGGAATTGATTAATTCCGGGAAACTGTCATTGAAAGACGGCGGTGTGTTCAAAGGAAAGAAAATTACGTTCCACGATCCGTGCTACCTCGGAAGAGCAAACGATGTATATGAGGCTCCGCGTGCCCTGATCGAAAAACTCGATGCTGAACTCGTGGAGATGAAACGTTGCAAAACAACCGGATTGTGTTGTGGTGCAGGAGGCGCTCAGATGTTTAAAGAAGCTGAGAAAGGAAACAAAGAAGTCAATGTAGAACGTACCGAAGATGCTTTGGAAACACAAGCTTCGATCATTGCAACGGGTTGTCCTTTCTGTAATACCATGATGACCGACGGAGTGAAAAACTTCAATAAAGAAAGCGAAATCCAGGTATTGGATGTCGCAGAATTAATTGCCAACGCAGCAGAATTATAGTCATGATTCCTTTTGAAAATCTTCCTGATGAAGCCCGTTTGTGGAGCTACCAGTCGGATCGAAAACTAACGGCAACCGAAAAAGCATGGGTGGAAGAAGTGCTTCCTGATTTCCTGCAGGAGTGGGCCGCGCACGGTGCAAAACTGAATGCATACGGTGCTGTTTTGGGAGATTACCACCTGGTACTTGCCGTTCATGAAGATCAGGCAAATGCTTCCGGATGTTCGATCGACAGTTCGGTTCGCTTTATCAAGCACCTGGAAAAAGAATTGGGAATTTCCTTCTTTAACCGGTTGAAAATGCTGGTGGAGGCGGAAGAACCGTATTTTGTTTCTTTTTCGGAATTGGATCAATTAAGCCCGGATTCATTGGTGTACAACAACATGGTGATGAACGTAGGGGAGTGGAAACGTTCCTGGAAAGTTCCGGTTTCGTCGCTGGTGACTCATTAATAAATCCAAATTTTTAGTTCCGAATTCCGAATGTTTTTAATGAAGTAATTCGTAATTCGTAATTCGTAATTCGTAATTCGTAATTCGTAATTCGTAATTAATTCCAGTTACTTTTTATTTTTCTCTTCTTCCTCACGCGCTTTTTTCTCAGCTGCTTCGCGTGCTTCCTTCTTTTTGGTCACGTTTAAGCGAACTCCTCCTACGAGCTTCAGGTAATAATAGGTTTGCCGGTAATTAAAATCATTGAAGGCAATCGATTTGTTATCGAAATCACTCACAAACATGATGAAGTATTTCGGGCGGTTGATTCCACCGATTACTTTAATATCGACCCGTGGCGCAAGTCCGAGGAAACTCCGGGTCGTTTCGTCAAACGTGTACAATTTGGATTGTAGTACAATTCCGACGCCGCCCATAATCCCGAACTGGAATATCCGCCATCTCCGCACATAAGCGTAACCGGGCACAACTCCTACATCAAAGGCCGCAATCACAGAAGACGATGTTTTACTCTCCGTAGAATCTTGTAATTCTTTTGGTAACAGCGGCTGGTTTGATGAAATTCCGTGGTAATTGGTCGTATACTTCAAATAGAACGTCCGGATATCCCGGTGGTAGGATGCTGTTTTTCCCCGAAATGCGGCCATTTTGAATTCTTCTTTCCAGAATTGCCACGCGTTGATCGAAAAACTGCTCGCGTTAATATCTTCCCGGATGAGATTCGGTTCTGCCTTGGTAATCGTATCGTTCCAGCGGTAAGCATCCCGCATGGCATAACCTTCATACAAGTGCCAGTCCACATCAAAATACATGTTTTTGAAACTGAAATCGAAACCGAGATCGTAGTATTTTGTTTTTCCGTACTTGTTTTTGGAACGCACGGAATTGGGAAGTGTGATACCAAATCGCAGCGACATCCACTTATATGAAAAACCGAAACCTAAGACAGGGTTGAAATTGTTGCGGTATTTGACGCGCTTCATTCCCTGCGGAAACGGATATCCGATAGACATCGGAGCGGTACTCCACCCAAAATCGGAATACAAAACCAAGCGGGAACCGTATTTTTGATATGGAAGCAATGAGTCTGCAACCTGACCGTAAACGGAACAGGAAAACAAACTAAGGAACAGAAAAAGAATGCGGATCCTACTACTCATTAATACCCTGAATGTAGCACAAAAATGCAAATTCTTTTGCAACTTCTAAACGTTCGGTGCTTCTTCCTGAGCCTCCTCCATGACCGGCGCTCATGGTACAATCAAATAAAATCGGGGAATCCCCGGTTTGGTTCTTACGCAATTTTGCAACCCATTTCAATGGTTCCCAGTACTGTACCTGTGAATCGTGATATCCTGTGGTGATCAACATTGCCGGGTAATCGAGTTTGCGGATATGATCATAAGGCGAATAACTGAGCATATACCAATAATCTTCTTCCACATTCGGATTTCCCCATTCTTCGTATTCCCCCACTGTGAGCGGAATGCTTTCGTCAAGCATAGTCGAAACAACATCCACAAACGGAACCTGTGCAATGACTCCCTTGAACAGGTGAGGAGCCATGTTGGTCACAGCACCCATTAGCAAACCACCGGCACTCCCTCCCTGGGCGTAAATCGCATTTGGATCGCAATATCCCTGCATGGTTAGCCATTCGGCCGCATTGATAAAATCTGTGAACGTATTTCGTTTGTGATTCAGTTTTCCGTTTTGATACCAGTCTTCACCGAGGAATTTTCCTCCACGGATGTGCGCAATGGCATAAACAAAACCGCGATCCAGTAAGCTCAGACGTGTAGCCGAAAAAGTAGTCGGGATGGTAATTCCGTAACTTCCGTAACCGTAGAGCAGCATCGGAGCTTTACTCAGGTCGATTCCTTTTCTGTAAACCAGTGAAACCGGGATTTTCTGTCCGTCGTTGGCAGTAGCCCAAACGCGCTTGGAAACATAATTATCCGGGCTGAAATTCGGATCGATCAGCCTTTTCTGGAAAAACAGTACCGAAGATTTGCTGTCTACGGAATATTTGTAAATCGAGCTTGGATTGGTGAAGGAAGTATACTGGTAGTTGACCGTTTTAGCTTCATAATCGTCCATGAAGCTGAATCCCAGTTCGTACACTTCTTCCGGCATGGAAATACTGGAAAACCCGGTTGCATCCAGGCTTCCGATCGCAATTTCTGTCTTTCCGTTTTTACGTGACTGAACCGCAATGAAGTCTTTGAAAGCAATCATTTCTTCGAGATATACTTCCGGATCATGGGCAATCAGTGTTTTACAGGCTTCAATCGAAGCGGGGATGTTTTCCGAGAAAACCAGTTTCCTGTTCGGACTTTGCTTGTTGCTCAGGATATAGAATCCGTTGTCGTGGTGACTGATGTCGTATAGATGATCTTTTTCACGTTTCAGAAAACAACTTGCTTTTTCAGCAGGTTTATCGGCCGGAATCAGCCAGGTTTCCGAAGTGGTACTGCTCACGCTGTGAAACAGGACGTATTTTTTGTCGAAAGTTTTAGACAGGTATACATAAAAACGTTCGTCCTTTTCTTCAAAGAGCAATTCGTCTTTTGAACTGCTTGTTCCCAGTATGTGTTTGTAAATTTGAAACTCGCGCAGTGTTGTCGGATCTTTCTTGACATAGAAAATGGTCTTGTTGTCGTTGGCCCAGACAATACTTCCGTCGGTATTTTTGATTTGCTCTTTCAGAATTTTCCCGGATTTGTTTTCCCGGAAAGAAATGATATAGTTTCTGCGACCGATTTTATCTTCGGAGAAAGCCGTTAATTCGTTGTTCGGAGAAACGGAAAGATCGCCCAAACCATAGTATTCATGTCCTTTTGAAGCGGCATTTTCGTCAAAGAAGACTGTTTCTTTTCCGTTTTCAATGAGCACCAGCTGGCGGTAATCCTGGTCTTTGATTTGTCTCCACTGGTATGTTTTACCCTGGATTTCAAACGGAGCACTGGTTTCTTCCGGGTTGATGCGGTTTTCAAACTCTTTCAGGAAGTTTTCAATCAACACGTGTCTGCCATCAAAAAAAGCTTTGGAATAATTGTTTTCTGCCGCAATGTAATCCAGAACCGGCTTTGAATCGCGCTCGTTCATCCAGAAATACGGATCATTTCTAACGTGGTTGTGTTTGATTAATGTTGTGGGGATTTCCTTAGCAACAGGAACATTTAAGGTATTTTGTGCACTCACGATAACTGGAATAAATGGGGATATTGTTAGCAATAGCAGAAAATTCTTCATACTGCAAATTTAAAAGAAGTCTCGAAAGATTGTGGCTCAGATGTCTGAGATTATTAAATTTGCTTCCATGAAAAAAGTCTATAAGTTTCTTTTGAATAAATTGCCGCGGCCGCTTTTGATCCGTTTGAGCTACGTTTTTAAGTTGTTCGCTCCGCTGATTTACAAGGGAAATAATGTGGAATGCCCGGTATGTGAGAGAAAATTCAAAAAGTTTCTGTCTTATGGTTCCGAAGTATCACACCGTGAAAATGTGCTTTGTCCATACGATTTGACTTTGGAGCGTCACCGCCTGATGTGGCTCTACCTGAAAAGAGAAAGCAATTTCTTTTCTGCAGATAAGTTAAAGGTGCTTCACATTGCGCCGGAGCAGTGTTTTCATAAGAAATTTAAGAACCAGAAGAACCTGGATTACCTGACGGCTGACCTCGTTTCCCCGATTGCAGATATGCATTTTGATTTGCATCAGATTCCGCTGGAAGACAATCGTTTCGATATCGTATTCTGTAACCATGTGATGGAACACGTAGACGATGCGCTTCAGTGTATGAAAGAACTGAACCGTGTGATGGCTCCGGGGGCTTGGGGAATCATGCAGGTTCCGCAGGATATTAACCGCGCTGAAACATACGAGGATTGGAGCATTACTTCTCCGGAAGAACGTGAAAAACATTTCTGGCAAAAAGACCACGTGCGTTTGTTTGGAATGGATTACCCGGATTGGTTGCGAAAAGCCGGTTTTGAAGTAGAAATTGCTTTTGAAAAGAACCCGATCTCCCGGGAAGAAATCGACCGTTTCCGTTTGGCTAAAACAGAGATTCTGTACATTGTCCGAAAAAAATAGTTTTTTCCTTCAAATCATCTTAACTTGAATTTCAGAAGCTATGATGATTGATAAGCGTTTTGTTTTTTTGCTGGCTGCAGCGAGTGTGCTGTTGTTGAAGTGCTCGTCTCATTCGGGACTAAAGCCTGAGTTGAAGAACGTTCCGTTTCCAAAAGATAATCCGCTTACCGATGCAAAAATAGCTTTTGGCAAGCAACTCTTTTTTGACCGTCGTCTTTCTGCCGGAAACCAAATTTCATGCTCCTCCTGTCACCGTCCTGAAAAAGCATTTACCGACGGATTACCCAAAAGTAAAGGCGTTTTTGGCAGAACTGCCCTGCGAAATGCTCCAGGTATTCTGAACAGTGCCTATTTCAAGAGTTACCTGTATGATGGGGAAGTCAAAACCCTGGAAGAGCAGGTATTGGTGCCATTGCAGGACCACCAGGAAATGGGAAGTTCGATGAAAACCATTCTGCAAAAACTATCCAAAGACAAAGAATACCAGCAACTGGCACGGACTCTTTTCGGAAGAGAACTGGATGCGTATGTTATTACGCGTGCCATCAGTTCCTACGAGCGATCACTTGTCAGCCGTAACAGCCGTTTCGACCGCTATCGATCCGGGAACAAAAAGGCATTGACCGCCGATGAACTGGCTGGTTGGAAACTGTTCTCTGAAAAATTATATTGTACAAAATGTCATTCGGGGCCTGATTTCACGAATTATGCGGTTGTGAGCAATGGCCTGTATACGGATTATGGGTTGGATCAGGGACGTTACCGGATCAACGGACTAGAGCAGGAGCGGGGAGCTTTCAAAGTTCCGGGTCTTCGGAATGTGGAACTAACAGCTCCCTATATGCATGACGGCAGTCTAAAAACGCTGCGGCAGGTGATTTCGCATTATGCCAAAGGAGGAGCTGGTTTTCGCAATCAATCGCCAGTTATTGTGCCGTTTTCCCTGACGGATTCGGAAATGCGGCAACTGGAATCTTTTCTCCGGTCACTTACGGATCGCTCGTTTGCCGAGTAAGTTTGGAGCTGATGTGATGTGTTAATTCAGATTCAAGTGTTTGTTAATGAGATTTTTACATCTCTACATAGCTGTCGGATTATAAAACTGTAAATTTGTAAAATGACTTCGAAGAAGATCGAAACCATCCGATTTTTCCATCAACTCACCTGAAAAATCTACTTAATTGATAGGATTAATTGTGTAATTCGTCGAAAAACTGTTAAAAGAACCCTTCTTTTTAGAGGTATCTGATAATATTCTGAAAAATATCGCGTTACTTTAGTTATACCCAATGTAAAAATTATGCAAACCCAAAATCCAAATATACCATGGCAATTAATGCTTATTTCCACCAGTCACCGGAACTGCTCCAGGAGGAGCAAGTATGGGTGATGCAAGCAAAGGCAGATCCGGCAAGATTTGAACCTTTGTATCGCAAGTATTACGACTCAATACTTCGCTATTTGAAACAGCGTATTGATGACCCGGAGCAAGCCCACGACATCGCTTCACAGGTTTTCATCAAGGCGCTGAAAAATTTACCGAAGTATGAAGACCGCGGGGTACCATTCGGCTCCTGGCTGTATCGAATAGCTAAAAGCGAATTGTACCAATCCTACCGGGAAACCCAATCAAACAGAACTGTTCCGATGGAACACGTGCAAATTCCAACGTTTGACACCCTGTTTTTTGACACCCAGGAGTTTGAGCACAACCAGTCTTTATTGCTGGCTGCAATGCAAAAACTGAAAGAAGAGCAATTGAAATTAATCGAAATGCGGTTCTTTGAACAACTCAGCTTTAAGGAAATCGGTGAAACTATCGGGATCACCGAAAACAATGCAAAGGTGAAAACCTTCCGCGCATTGGAAAAGTTAAGAGAGTATTTCTTAGGAAGATACGCCGCTTAAAATGAATGAGCCTTCCGGATTCCGGAGGGCTTTTTTCTTGAAAATCACCTGATTTGTTAAAAAACAATTCGCTAAAAGTAGTCACTTGTTCATCAACACCGTCTATTTAAAAAAAAGCAACAAAAAATTTAGGTGGCTGTGAACTAAAAAGTGTAATTTAGCATGTGGATACTACAACTCCAACATAAATTATTAGAATGAAGCATATAACTCTAACTCTATTATCGATAGTTTCAACAGTCTCTCTTGCACAGACTTCCAATTTTAATACGCAGAGAAACTGGGCGATGAACAAGAAAGAAATTTCTTTCGGTCTTGGCGCAACTAACTTCTTGGGAGACTTGGGAGGAGCTAACCAGATTGGTACGGATTACAGTTTGAAAGACCTTGATTTTAATTCGACTCATATTGGCGGAGCAGTTTCATTCAGATACCGCTTTCATCCTTATTATGCTACATCCACTTATTTGAACATGGGAATGCTGCGTGGTAGTGATGCATTGACTGCTGATCCTGTTCGTAACATGAGAAACCTGTCTTTTCGTACATTTTTTGTGAACCTGAGCCAGCGTTTTGAAATCATTGTACTTGCAAACGAAAAAATCGGACGCCGTTACAACATTCCGGGACTGAGAGGGTTTACAGACCACAACGAGCAATTATACCTGATTGCAGGAATCGGTGCAATGTACTATAACCCGAAAGCACTTTACCAGGGCGGATGGGTGACATTGCGCGATATGCATACGGAAGGCCAGGGATTACCCGGAGGTCCTGCAAATTACAGCCGCATCACAGCAACTGTTCCATTGGGAATCGGAGCAAGAATGGGAATTAACCGCATGTGGAGAATCGGTATCGAAGCCACCTATGTGAAAACATTCTCCGATTATATCGATGATGTGCATGGGGTGTATTACGATCCTGCAATTATCGCAGCTTCTTATGGGCCACAGGCTGCGTATTTGTCCAATCCGTCTTCCAATCCTTCGGCGTTTAACCCGGGGAGTGTGCGTGGACACAAACAAAAAGATGCTTACCTGTATGTCAATATCATGGTGACCAGAAACATTACGTACAAAGCTGCTTCCGGAAGAGGACCGATGAAATTCGGAAAACGCAGATACCGTGCTAAGTTCTAAGATACTTTTAAAATAATTTTAACAAAACGAGCTTGTCTATTGATAAGCTCGTTTTGTGTTTATAACTTTGGTACAAATTCGTAGCATGTATCCTTTGTTGAGATGGTTTCTCTTTCGTTTTGATCCGGAGAAAGTTCATTATTTCACATTTAATCTCTTAGGTTTCTGGTTGAAAGTTCCCTTTGTAAAACCAATCTGGAAGTCCATTTATTGTATGAAACACCCGCTTTTGGAAACAGAAGTGGCTGGAATCCGCTTTCCGAACCCGGTTGGTTTGGCGGCAGGGTTCGATAAGAACGCACTGCGTATCAATGAGCTTGCGGCTTGTGGTTTCGGATTTGTGGAAATCGGAACGGTGACTCCTGTAGGGCAAGATGGAAATCCAAAACCACGCTTGTTCCGTTTAATTGAAGACCAGGCGATCATCAACCGGATGGGATTCAATAACGATGGAGCAGAGGTCATCGTGGAGCGTTTAAAGAAACTTAAGCCTGAATGTATCATCGGGGGAAATATCGGTAAGAACAAAGTAACCCCGAATGAAGATGCAACTTCCGACTATTTGAAATGTTACCACAGCCTGGAACCGCATGTGGATTATTTTGTGGTAAACGTATCTTCACCGAATACACCCAATTTGCGCGAGCTCCAGGATAAGGAACCGCTGACTAACCTGTTGCAAACCCTGATGAACGAACGCGAAAAAACCGGGTCTTCCAAACCGATTTTTCTAAAGATCGCCCCGGATTTGACCGATTCGCAATTGGACGATATTGTAGACATTGTTAATGAAACTAAAATAGCCGGTGTAATTGCCACGAATACAACCATCGAACGAAGTAATTTAGTAACTTCAGGTAGCAAAGTCGCAGCGATCGGTGCAGGTGGTGTTTCCGGAAAACCATTGACAAAACGTTCTACGGAAGTGATCAGTTACCTGTACCGGAAATCGAGTGGTTCTTTCCCGATCATCGGAGTCGGAGGAATCTATTCGGCTGAAGATGCAATAGAGAAATTAATAGCAGGAGCCAGTTTGGTTCAGATCTACTCAGGATTTATTTACGAAGGTCCTGCGTTGGTGAAACGGATCAACAAGGCAGTTTTAAAGAAAAGAAAGCAGATCGCACATGAATAATCGTGTTTTTTTGACGGAATGTCCGAGAGATGCCATGCAGGGAATCAAGGACTGGATTGAAACCTCGGATAAAATCACTTATCTGAATCATTTGCTGCAATGTGGTTTTGACACGCTTGATTTTGGCAGTTTTGTTTCCCCGAAAGCTATTCCGCAGATGCAGGATACTGCAAAAGTACTGGAAGGACTGAACGAAAGCGATACGAAATTGCTTGCCATCATTGCAAATGAACGTGGAGCAGAAGATGCTTCGCGGTTTGAACGGATTCATTTTCTGGGGTATCCTTTTAGTATTTCGGAAACATTTCAGTTGAGAAACACGAATGCGACTATCGAGGAATCATTGAAGCGGGTAGAGGCCATTGCGAATATCTGTCACAAGGAAAACAAGGAATTGGTTCTGTATCTTTCCATGGGATTCGGAAATCCATACGGAGACGCGTGGTCACCGGATTTGATTGCGAGTTGGTCGGAGCGTTTGACTCAATTGTTTGAAGTTTCGCGTCTTTCCTTATCCGATACGATCGGAGCGGCTACACCGGAATTGGTACAGCAGGTGTTTTCCACCATTTCAGCAGAGTTTTCAAATATCCAGATCAGCGCGCATTTGCATACGGTTCCTGAAAATGCGACAAAGTTGACCGAAGCAGCGTATGCCGGAGGTTGCCGCTATTTTGAAGGTGCAATCAAAGGTTTCGGAGGCTGCCCGATGGCGAAAGATGAACTGACCGGAAATATGCCGACCGAGCGCATGCTGGATTGGTTTAAAGAACAGGGAATCGAAACGGGAGTAAAAGAGACGGAATTCACGGAAGCATTTGTAACTTCGTCTAAAATCTTTCATTAATCCCTTAAAAGTCCGATGAAATTTAAAATTCTGTTTGCCATTCCGCTGTTTTTCTTCTTCAGTTCCTGTGATGATGAAGCGGATCAGGAGATTACCATACAACCGAGAAAAACGGAAGAGAAGAAAGCAGTGGATAACACTATCAGTACCAACTTCAACGAAAACGTATTTAGTTCCAAAGATGAAGCGGAGTTGTTGAAAGAACTTCATTTGTGCGATCCGAAGGCCAAGAGTGATGAGGATCCCAAACATCCGAGTTGTAGTCCGCGTTTTTTCCGCTTTTTCAAATTGAATGACCAAACTCCGTTGAAAGACGGCTTCAAGTTGTTGATCAAAGCAGGGGTGAATGGTTTTCCGTTGAGAAGATTGCTTGTTTTCGAACGGGAAAAAGACGTTTTGGTTAAACTGAATGGATTTAACGGAAACCTGATTGAAGAACGAAAATCCACTTCAGGTTACAATGACCTGGTGATTCGTTTCCCGGATAATATCAACGATAACATTACGTATTATAACTGTTTGTTCCGCTGGACGAACGGAAAATACGAATATGTCAACTGCGAAGTGATTGATGAAGACGTTCCTAGACGTATCAAGTCTGAATTTAAAGATTCCATGGGCGTTGAGATCAAGAAAGTACTGGATCGGAACGAAATGATTTTTTAATGTAACGAAATTGAAAAAGTAGACTGAGCGGAGTCGAAGGCACTTTTCAACGATCAATTTTGAATTCTCAATTCAATTTGACTTGCCGATGAAATCAAATCTGGTATATCTATTCCTGGTTTTATTCCTGACTGCTTGTTCCGACACGGAAATCGAGCCGATTGATCATTACATCCTGCTTCACGACAATTCTTCCAAAGTTTGGTTGGTAGATCAGCAATTAGACGGCGATAAAGACTATACACCGCTTCAGATCGGGGCAAAGGAAATCATCGTGTTTCACCAGTCGCGGGAAGCTTACTTTCACCGTTTGAAAACGCTCGGTACCAAACCGGGACTTAAAATGAGTTTCTGGCTGGATCAGCGAAAGAACGAACTTGGATTCAGAGGTCCGAAAAAGGATCTGATTTTTGAGATCAAAAGTTTATCAAGAACCCGGATTGTCTTGAAGCCAAAATACAGTTCCTACAAATACACCATCGTTTTAATTCCTTTTCCTGAATATTAGTTTTGGGTAGATGATGTGTCAATTTCAATGAACAAATAAATCCCCGGTTTAGAGGAGATTTTTTATATTTGTTTGTAATTCAGCGTTATGAAAAAACGAGTGTATTTTCTGTTTTTGATTCCGGTTTTGGTTCTTTTTGCATCCTGTAGTTCAAACGAGGAATGCAAAGAATGCCAGGTGGACGCAGTGAAAGATACTGTTACGGAAACGGATGATCTGACTGCTGCTTTGAAGGATACGGCCGTTGAGAAAAAATCTGTAACGGTTGAAATGAAGGAAAATCACGAGAAAATTGTCAAAAAATATGGGGAACAGTGGGATTTCTGTACCTGTGTGGTTGCAAATGATTCCATCAATGATGCCTTTGAGAAAGGCGGTATGACTCCTGCGCAGGAAGAAAAAGTCATGGCCCGATGGGAAGTGGTGGATCGCAAGTGTAAAGAATTACTCACTACACCGAATACCACACCGGAAGAGCGTGCCAAACACGATAAAAAGGTCTTGAAATGCCTGAAGCAAAACGGGTTGAAGAAATAACCTTCGCAATTGCTGCTTTGTGCTAATCCTCGTAAACACAGGTTATTTTGTTGTAAGCACCACCTGCGTAATATCCCTCTTCCTGAACATCCGAAAGGCTTTCACCACGCTGTATGAACCAATATCGATTTGATATCCGAAGCTGCCGTAACTGCTTGTGGAACATGGACTATACCATCGTCCGCAGGAAGAACAGCTAAGTAAGGTGAAAGAGACGAGAAATACATGGATTAGTCTGATTTTTTTCATGATGTGATCGATTGATTCTGGATTTTCCCGAAATGCAAGCCGCTTTTTATTTCCCTTTTTTTACAATCTTATTGCAATTGAATTGCATTTAGTTTATTTTTGTCCCATGAGTAAATTGGCGGTGCGGATTATTTCTTCTCTTTTGCTGGTTGGTTTCCTGGTATTCCTGGTTCCGATCAACAACTGGCACGCCGCTGCTCACAATCATTCTTCCAAACAGCTGGATAAACACCATGGAGGGTTGGTTTTTAAGAACGGAGTAGATAAATGTGCTTTTTGCGATCTGCATCTTCCGTTCTTGTATCATGAAAATCCGGTGGAGATTACTTATCTGAAGGATTTCACTGATTTTCTGTTCCTGGATTTCGCATGTGTTGAATTACCGGTAAAAACAATACATCTCAAACTTCGCGGGCCGCCTGCAAACCTATTTGTCTGATCGATCTTCAGTTTTATACTGAACAAGTTATTGTTTGACAATATAGTTCCATTTTCATGAGATTTTATTTACTTGGAGTGTTCCTGTACTTCTCCTTGTCGGTCTATTCGCAGCAATGTGATTATTCCATTCAGGGGGAAATTCGGGATATCCATACCAATCAGTTGATTCCAAATGCACGGGTTTCGATTCAAACCAGTTCTACGCAAACGGATTCCCTGGGAGTTTTTTATTTTAAAAATGTATGTGCCGGTAAGCTTAAATTGCGCTGTGTGCCTCATTTTGGCTGTGAACCGGTCGACATGGAAATTGTTGTTCCGAGTTCAGAACCGATTGTCTTTAAGGTTGAAACGCACGAAGTTGAGCTTGCTGAGTTATTGATTGAAGCCTATCGTTTTCCAAGGGAATCCCAGGAAAAGATGACGCTGAAAACCAATGATCTCTCCCAAATCAAGGGAAATACGCTGGGAGATCAGCTGCTTCGCTTTCCGGGGGTAACGAGTTTGAACACCGGTTCATCGATTGTGAAGCCCGTCATCAACGGAATGCACAGCAACCGTTTGGTGGTCGTGAACAACGGAATCCGGCAGGAAGGCCAACAGTGGGGAAGTGAGCATGCTCCGGAAATTGATCCCAATCTAGCTGGCAACCTGACTGTGATCCAGGGAGCTTCAGGATTGCAGTACGGAACGGATGCCATCGGAGGTGTGATCCTGGTTTCCCCGGATGAACTGCGTTATCATCAAAACACTGCCGGGTGGGTAAAACTAACCGGAAACAGTAACGGATGGGGCGGAGGAGTTTCCGGACTGGTCGGGGGATCATTTACCAAATCGAAAAAATGGGCATATCGCGTTCACGGAACCGGGAGAATCAATGGAACTCAAAAAGCACCGGATTACCTGATCAAGAATACCGCATCGAATGAATACAGCTACAGTGCAGCGCTCGGTTACAAGGGCGAAAAGTTTGAAATGGATGTATTCTATACGAAGTATTCGACCAATTTGGGGATTTTTACCGGTTCACACATCGGAAACCTGTCCGACCTGAATGCGGCGTTTGCGGCTTCCGTACCAAAAGATACCGGGGTTTTTACCTACAAACTGCAAAGTCCGCGGCAATTGGTACAGCATGATTTGAGCAAAGTGAGCCTGGCATACAACTGGAATAAAAAGATCCGGACGAGTTTGGTTTACGGTTATCAGTTCAATCTCAGACAGGAATACGATTTGCATAAAGCCTATAATGATAGCATTGCAGCATTGAATTTGCCTGCTTTCGAATTGAATCTCTGGACGAATTCCCTCGATCTGAAAACCGAGATCAAACACAATGACCGGTACAAAAGTGTATTCGGCGTTTCCGGAATGGAGCAGAGTAATGCATATTCGGGGCGGTTCTTTATCCCGAATTTCAAAAAACAACAGTTTGGCGGGTATTACCTGGGAACATACGAAAATAGCAAGTGGCTGTTTGACTTTGGTGTGCGCTACGATTATTCCCGTTTGCAGGCGTTTCTTTACAAGAACAATGTGCTGACCAGTCCGGTGAAAACGTTTCAGAATCCGAGTGCTTCAGCGGGAGTTTCCCGTTTGATGGGACATCACTGGATTGTGCGCCTGAACGCAGGAACTGCCTGGAGACCACCGTCGATCAATGAACTGTACAGTAACGGACTGCACCACGGAGCGGCTTCCATTGAAATCGGTGATGACCAGATCCGGAAAGAGATCGTTTACAATACGCAATTGGGAGTTCAGTACAAATCGCATGTTGCGAAGGTCGATCTGTCTGTCTTCTACAATTACTTCGACGGATACATTAACCTACAGCCATCTCTTCCCCCGATGTTGACCATTGTAGGAGCCTTTCCGGTATTCCGCTACATTCAGTCGGATGTGCAAATTATGGGATTAAACGGACGACTGGAAATTCCGATCGGGAAGTACCTCAATTACCAGTTCCAGGGAAATTTTCTGCTCGGAGAAGATTTGCGTACGGATCAATACCTGTACGGAATGCCTTCTAACCGGATTACGCAGCGGCTTCGTTTTTCGACGATCCGTACCGGGAGCAAACTGAATTTCTTTGCAGAAGTTGAATTACTGGATGTTTTCAGGCAAAAGAGATACGTAGCCAATTCGGATTATGTGGCTCCTCCGAAAGGGTACGATTTATTAAGTGCGCAGGTGGGCGTTGCGAAGAAAATGACAAATGGAGAAAGCTTGCAGGTGATCCTGGCGTGCTCCAATTTGACGAATTTAAGTTACCGGGATTACATGAACCGGTTCAGATATTTTACGGACGAACTGGGAAGGAACTGGACTATCAAGGTATTGGTTCCGTTTTCAATCATTAAAAACCACCGACGATAATTGTCGGTATTAAAAGAACAGAAATGAAAAGAATGACATTGATTTTGAGCGTGCTGTGTATTGCATTGGCTGCTTGTAAAAAAGAAAAGAAACAACAGGTGACCACACCAACGAATCCGAATGAGGAAGAAGTGATTACCACATTCAAAATTGTTTTTACGGATGCAAACGGTACACTTCCAAATGTAGAAGCGCGTTTTGTGGATATCGATGGCCCTGGAGGAAATGCCCCGACGGTTTTCGATACCATTCGTTTGGTTGCCAATGCAACTTATAACGCATCGATCACTTTATTGAATGAAAGTGCGAATCCGGTTCAGGACATTACGGCTGAAGTAGAAGAGGAAGGAATCGATCACTTGTTCTGCTTTGATATATCAAGCGGTTTGGCAGTAGCCATTTTGCGAACAGATGCGGATGCAAACGGATTGCCGATTGGGATTACAAGCAAATGGACGATCGGAAGTGCTTCTACCGGAACAACAACCATTCGCCTGAGACACCAGCCGGGCGTGAAAAACGGACAGTGTGATCCGGGAGAAACAGATATCGAATTGAATTTCCATACAATTATTCAGTAATCCGGAGAGGTACTTAATTAGTCGGGAAGAGGTTTCTAATTCAGGAACCTCTTTTTTGGTTGCGGCTGTTCTTACGTCCCTATTTTGAATATGAGAAGAATAGGAATCGTATCTACCATGGTAAGTGGTGGATAAGCGTACACTTATCCACTATCAACAAAAAAGCCGGCCTATCTCTCGATAAACCGGCTCTCCATATGTTCTTAACGATTGATTAATAGTAAATCAAACGCTGTACTTTCGTGATGTGTTTCGCCAGGCGGATTACTTGTTTCGTGTAACCGAACTCGTTATCGTACCACGTATACAATACTACGTTTTTCCCGTCAGGAGAAACGATGGTAGCATGTGAATCGTAAACTGAACAACAGGTGTTTCCGATGATGTCGCTGGATACCAATTCCGGATCGTATGAATAGAAAATCTGGTTTACCAAATCACCTTCCAATGAAGCTGTACGTACTACGTTGTTTACATCTTCGATGGTTGTTCCGTTTTTCAATTCCAAAGAAAGAATTGCCAGTGAACCGTTTGGAGTTGGTACGCGAACTGCGTTTGCAGTCAGTTTATCTTTCAAATCCGGAATTACTTTTGTTACAGCAGCACCTGCACCTGTTGAAGTGATTACCATGTTGATAGCAGCAGAACGTCCGCGACGGGAAGATTTGTGCATGTTATCCAGCAAGTTCTGGTCGTTGGTGTATGCGTGAACCGTTTCGATGTGTCCTTTTACAATTCCGAATGCATCGTTTACCACTTTCAATATAGGGGAGATTGCATTGGTTGTACAAGAAGCAGCAGAGTAGATCGTTTCGTTCTCTACATCGAGTGTGCCCTGGTTGATTCCATATACTACGTTTGGAATTTCTTTTCCTGGTGCGGTCAACAATACTTTGGAAACACCTTTTGCAGCCATGTGTCTTGCCAAAGCCTCGCGGTTGGTGTAAACACCTGTATTGTCAATGATCAATGCGTTGTTGATTCCATATTTCGTGTAGTCAACGTCTTCCGGGTTGGAAGCATCGATCATGTGAACGATTTGTCCGTTGATGATCAGTGCTTTGTTTTCCAAATCTTCCACAACGCTTCCTTTGAATGCACCGTGAACCGAATCAGAACGAAGCAAAGCTGCACGTTTGATGATGTCTTTATCGCTTGCACCGCGTGTAACGATTGCACGCAAACGCAGCTGCTGTCCTTTTCCTGCTTGTTTGATCAACTCGCGGGCAGCCAAACGACCGATACGACCAAAACCGTACAAGACAACGTCTCTTGGTTCAACACCTCCTGAAGCACTGGAGAAATTCCCCAATTTTGACGCAAGGAAAGATGCTTTGGAGTCAAAGGAATGTCCTTCTACAAGCCATTCGCTCGCTAATTTACCGATATCGATTTTAGCCGGAGCCAAATCCATTTTCAGCAACTCTTCTGCCAAGGCAGCAGATGTTTCAATGTCGATCGGTTTTTTAACAACGTTTTTAGCGTATTCATGCAGGTTCAGAATCTCTGAAATGGTAATGTCAGTAAGGTGGTTACGGAACAAAACCAATTCGATTCCCTTGTCATAAAGCAATTCACCCAGGTGACTTGACAATTTAACCGCAGCGCGTTCTTTCTGAACGTGCATGTTTAACTCTTTTTCATAGCCTAATGCAGCTTCCATCTAACGTGATTATTTATTTATGTTTATTATTTTCAACTTGTTATGCATTGTCGGTATAAAGCAAAAAAGGCCGCCCGCGATTGCAGACAGCCTTTTTTCTTATCCTAAATATGCTTTCAATAACTTATTTCGGGAAGTGTGTCGAAGACGTCGAATCGCCTTCTCCTTAATTTGTCTCACGCGCTCACGCGTCAGGTTAAACTTCGCGCCGATCTCTTCCAGCGTCAGTCCGTGATTCATTCCGATTCCGAAGAACAGGCGAATGATTTCACGCTCCTTATCTGTCAATGTGCTCAGCGAGCGTTCGATTTCTCTCTGAAGCGACTCTGCCATCAATGCGTGATCCGCTTTCGGAGAATCCGTGTTTGCCATTACGTCCATCAGGGTACCACCGTCTTCAGAAGAAGAAAGCGGAGCGTCCATTGATACGTGGCGACCGGAAACGTTTAAGCTTTCTTTGATTTTGTCTTCCGGAACCTCCAGTGCTTCTGCCAATTCCTCAGCAGATGGCGGTCTTTCGAATTCCTGCTCCAAACGGGAGAAAGCCTTGTTAATTTTATTTAGGGAACCTACCTGGTTCAAGGGTAAACGTACAATACGCGCTTGCTCTGCTAATGCCTGCAAGATTGACTGACGGATCCACCAAACGGCATAAGAAATGAATTTAAAACCGCGTGTCTCATCAAATTTCTGTGCAGCTTTGATCAAACCTAAATTCCCTTCATTGATCAGATCGGGTAATGTCAATCCTTGATTTTGATACTGTTTTGCTACAGATACGACGAAACGCAGGTTTGCACGGGTTAATTTCTCTAATGCTCGCTGGTCGCCTTGTTTGATTTTACGCGCCAATTCTACTTCTTCTTCGGCGGTGATTAGCTCTTCTTTACCAATGTCCTGGAGATATTTGTCTAACGACTGGCTCTCACGATTGGTAATCGATTTTGTAATCTTAAGTTGTCTCATGTAATGAACTTCGTTTAATAACGATTAATGAAAATCAGGGGGCAAAGTTACGATGAAAAAGAAGTGATTTCCAAATAAAAGAGGCATATTTTTAAGAGATTTTAATCTCTCAAAAACCATGCCTTAACATTTTTTATTTATATTCCCACGAAAGTGGAAGTTTTAAAGGTTTGGAGAGTGAAAAAGTTCACCTGTTCAAAACGAGATAACGGATAACTATCTGAACACATTCACTTTTTCACTTCTCACAGTTACCTTTTCAATTTTAAAGGCCGAAACCTAAATATTCTTTCTTGCCGCTTTCGGAAGCAATCTCAAGCAGAACACCGCCTTTGGAACTATTCAGAATGCGTGTCAGTTGCTCAATCGATTCGATCTGGGTTTGATTCACTTTCGTGATGATATCCCCTTCGGAAAGTCCGCTTGATTTCAATTTACCTGGCTCCAGGGTCACTACTTTTACTCCGTAGCTCAGGTTCAATTCCTTCTTTTCCTTGGAGGTCAATTCAGCAAAAGTTGCACCCAGCGCGCTCGTTTTGCTCATTTCTTCCTTTGATTTCAGAGCTGTTTCTCCATCGGCAGAACGAAGCAGGATTTCTTTTACGACCTCCGTACCGTCCTCTGTACGCAATGTCAGGTTTACTTTGTCGCCAGGTCTGCGCTTCCCGATTTCTTCCTGCAAAGCTGCAACGGAATTCACTTCTTTGCTTCCAACTTTCAGGATGACCCAGTTTTTCTTCACACCGGCTTTTTCAGCACCACCGTTTTCAGTCACACTTGGGATAAACACTCCTTTGGTAGAAGGAAGTTTGTTTTTCTCTTTGATCTCCTGATTGATGTCTGCAATCTGAACGCCCAGGTAGGCACGTTGCACGATTCCGAAATCGATGATGTCGCGCATCACTTTATTTACCAGGTTCACCGGAACCGCGAAACTGTAACCGGTATAGGAGCCGGTTTGAGAAGCAATTGCTGTGTTGATTCCAACCAATTCTCCTTTGGTATTCACCAGTGCACCTCCGGAGTTCCCCGGGTTCACTGCCGCATCTGTCTGAATGAACGATTCGATTGGAACGTTGGTGTTTCTCGTTCTGTCGGAAAGCAGGTTGATGTTACGCGCCTTCGCACTCACGATTCCCGCTGTGACGGTTGAAGTCAGATTGAACGGGTTTCCTACTGCGAGTACCCATTCTCCCACGCGCAGGTCGTCGCTGTTCCCGATCGCAATCGGTTTCAGTCCCGGAGCGTCAATTTTCAGTACGGCGATGTCGGTAGAAGGATCTGTTCCGATCACTGTTGCCGTGTATTTCGAATTGTCGTTCAGGATTACTTCAATTTCGGATGCATCCTGGATCACGTGGTTGTTCGTCACGATGTAGCCATCGCTTGAAACGATGACTCCGGATCCGGAACCACTTCCGTATTGTTTGTATTCTCTTCCGCCGGTTCCCGGACCATAGAAAAATTCGTAGAATGGATCACGCTGAACTTGCGTGCGGACAACTTTCGTGGTCACGTGTACCACTGAATTGATCGTGTTTTCTGAGGCATCCACAAATGAAACGCTTCCTTCTACGGGCATTCCATTATAAGAAACCGTTTTCGCAAGACGATTGCCGTCGATTACTTGCTCTGATAGAGGGATGTCATGATTGGAGGATAACATCAAACCAAAAGCGAATGGAATCATACCGCCTATAAATCCGACCCCCAGGTACTTTAATGTGTTGTTCATGGCCTTCTAATTAGTTTTGTTTCTGTTAAAAATTATCACAATTATAATGCTAATCGACTCATGATTGTTACATTTGTGCTGTTAAAGATTGTTAAGCCGAAAAAGGCTTGTAACTCAATCACAGCAAAGGATATATGAGTTTGCACTTCGTAAAATATCAGGGTACGGGAAACGATTTTATCATGATTGATAACCGCTCCGGAGAATGGAATCAACTGACCATTTCAGATATTCAAAAACTATGCGACCGCCGCTTTGGAATCGGTGCCGACGGACTGATTAAAATCAATTCCATCGACGGATATGATTTTGAAGTAGATTATTACAATTCCGACGGTTCGAAGAGTTTTTGCGGAAACGGAGCGCGTTGTTCGGTTGCTTTTGCTCATGAATTGGGAATTTTGTCAGATTCTGTCTCATTTATGGCAATCGACGGTGCGCACGAAGCTGTGAAATCCAATGGTTTGGTCTTCCTGAAAATGAATGATGTTCCATCGATTGATACTTCTTCTGCTGATTATGTATTGAACACGGGATCGCCCCATTTTATTCATTTTACCAACTCAGTGACGGATTTTGATATTGTAGCTTACGGAAAAGAAATCCGCTATTCGGAAAAGTACCGGGAAGAAGGTATTAACGTGAACGCGATTCACCAGCCGGATGCCGGGTCTTTTGAAATCCGGACGTACGAGCGTGGAGTAGAAGATGAAACGCTGAGCTGCGGAACCGGTGTAACGGCCGCTGCACTGGCTTTGGGAGAAAAAAACGCTATTACCGGGGAATTTGAATACCAGGTAAAATCGAAGGGAGGAAACCTTTCTGTGAAATTTACCCGCGATGCAAACGGATTCAGTAATATCTGGCTGATTGGTCCGGCAGTTTCCGTCTTTAAAGGAAGTGTGAATGTCTGAATTTCTTTTTGAATCCATCCAGGATGGTTTTCCGGAACAACTGACACAGAAGCATATCCTGTGGATTTGGAATGCAGATAAAATTCCACCGCATATCGGGATTTCTTCCGGGAAGGATTATTTCAGTCTCACGTACCGGAAATCAGAACACCTCCAGGTATTATCGATGGTTAAACGGGCGCGCCGCTCGAACATTCCATTGGTTTTGGTTGAGTTTTCTGCTTCATTGACAGGTGAAGAACTGGCTGAAGTTTTTTCAAGATACGAACGTGCTGTTGACGGGGTAACCTGTCTGCGCCCAATCCGGGAAGTTTTAAATGCTGATGTAAATCAATTGGCAGATCTGCTGATCTTTTTGAAAACAGAACAATTGATTGTCGGAGTAAGCGGGTTGAATTTGCCGGAAGGGTATGCCGGGATAGCAGATTATTCGATGGAGGATATTTTGAATCGGATTCGTTTTTTGAATGGTAAATAATTGTTTATCAAGTTTTTATTTTTGATTTGATAATGTTTAACTTGAGGTCCAATCGTAATATGGCGATATGGGAATTTTGCAAAATGGTATCTGAATCGAACCTAAAATCAATTTGTTGAAAGAATTCGCCAGCGACTCCTGCCAGTAAACCGATTTTAACTTACATTTGAGCGCTTTTCAAAAGCTGTAACGTAAAAAAGTCATGAGTTTAATCGGGAAATCTATTTTCTTGCGCGCCGTTGAAAAAGAGGACGCAACAAAACTGATGCTTTGGGAAAACAACCCGAAGCATTGGAAGATTACCGGAACCGAAGTACCTTTTTCTTTTTCTGCCATTTTAGAATACATTGATCAGGCTCAGCACATCCGTACGCACGGACAGTTGAGGCTGATGATCTGCCAGGTTGGAACCAAAGAACCGGTCGGTGCCATTGATTTGTACCAGGTCGATTTCAAACACCTCCGCGCAGCTGTTGGGATTTTGATTGCAGACGAAGACAATAAAAATCACGGTTACGCTTTTGAAGCACTTACGTTATTGGAAAAATACGCACGGCAGATTTTAGCTTTGCATAACCTGCATTGTTCGATTCACAGTGATAACCTGGCCAGTATCGGGTTATTTGAAAAAGCGGGCTTCGAACGAATAGGAATCAGGAAAGAATGGTACCTGGAAAGAGGTACTTGGTTGGATGAAATTTTGTATCAGAAATGTTTAAAAAAGGATTAATTGTTGTCGGAATCCTGGCAGTGATCGGAGTCGCGGTAGGATGGAAGCATATCGGGGCATTTTTTAATGGCAGAACGTCGACGGTGAACTCAAAAGCAATTCGCGTTGCCGTAGACAACCGCAAGAGCCTGAAAGAAATTGCAGAAACGTTTAAAACTGCCGGCGTGGTGGATGATGTAGACGCATTTTTGTCGTTGGCGGATTACAAAAAACTGACGAATACCAAGATAGGTTCGGGAATGTATGAAATTCAGCCGGGAACGAACTATCGAACGCTACTCAATGGATTAACGCTGAATAGTTCCGGAAACGGAAATGCGGAAATTGAAGTTTCGGTGACATTCAACAACTGTAAAACCATTCACGACCTGTGCGTGAAAGTATCCGGATGTATTATGGTCGACAGCACCGAACTGGAAGACTATATCACCAGTCCGGAAACATTGACCAAATACGGATTTACGTTGGAGCAGATTCCGGCTTTGTTTATGCCGAATACCTACAAAATGTTCTACGATACCAGTAAAGAAGCCTTCCTGGAGCGCATGGCGAAAGAATTCAAAAATTACTGGACTCCGGAGCGCATGGCGAAATTAAAAGCAGTAGGATTGGAATCACCATCTCAGGCAGTAACATTGGCTTCAATTGTGTACGGAGAACAGTCCAAAAATGCTTCCGAGTGGCCGATTATTGCACGTTTGTACCTGAACCGCTTGAATACAGGAATGAAACTACAGTCAGACCCGACATTCAAATTCTGTTGGGGAGACCAGTTGGAAGGAGTACAGCGTTTGACATACGAACACCGCAACAAAGATTGTCCGTACAACACTTATTTGTATAACGGATTACCTCCGGGACCGATCTCCATGCCTCCGACAGGAGTGGTTGAAGCGGTTTTGAACCCGGACAGCAACGATTATTTGTACATGTGTGCTCAGCCAAACTACGATGGATTGCACAATTTTGCGAAAGATTACGCAGATCATGCAAAATATGCTGCTGAATTCCAGAAATGGCTGGCATCCGAAATCGCTAATAACTAAGACATGGAACGCAGATCCTTTGTGAAATTAGGTGCGGTCGGGTTGGTCGCATCCATCGTGAAACCTGCTTTGGCAGCAAACGAAGACACGAATTCAGAACCGTTTTCATCCGACTATACCGGCGAAGCTAAAATGATTTCAACCTGGAGTCACGGTCAGGAAGCCAACCGTGCAGGCTGGAAATTGCTGGAAGAAGGAAAGTCCTCATTGGATGCCGTTGAAGCCGGAGCAAGACACACGGAAAGCGATGTTACAAACCGAAGCGTTGGAATCGGTGGAATGCCGGATCGCGAAGGACATGTAACCCTGGATGCCTGCATTATGGACTGGAACTCCAATTGTGGTTCCGTTGGGTTTCTGGAAGGGATTGCACACCCTGTTTCCGTAGCAAAACACATCATGCAGCACACGCCGCATGTCATGCTGGTTGGCGCAGGAGCAAAGGAATATGCATTGAAAAACAAATTCGAAACCATTAAAACACCACTTCCGGAAGTGAAAAAAGAGTGGGAAAAATGGAAAAAAGAACAGGCTGCGATTACCAAAAAGCCAGAAATCAACCACGAAAACCACGACACGATCGGTTTGCTGGCAATTGATACACAGGGGCGAATCAGCGGAGCATGTACGACCTCCGGTTGGGCATATAAACTACCTGGACGTTTGGGAGATTCCCCGATTATCGGTTCCGGGTTATTCATTGATCAGGAAGTAGGCGGAGCAGTAGCAACCGGTTTGGGTGAATCCATTATCCGCATTGCAGGTTCACATACGGTGGTGGAATTGATGCGTCAGGGGAAAAGCCCGGAGGAAGCCTGCAAGGAAACGGTTCAGCGATTGATCCGTAAACACAAAGATATGACCGGGTTGCAGTGTGCCTTTATTGCAATCAATACAAAAGGAGAAGTAGGCGGATATTCGGTTTTCAACGGGTTCAACTATGCGCTGAAAACCAAAGACCAGGATGTGTTAATCGATACACCTTTTGACCGGAAATGGTAAGATTTGTTTCGCTTGTCCTGTTGTTTTTTTTGACAAATAACCTGTTTGCTCAAATGAAATTATCGTGGAAAGTACAGCATCCGGTTTCGAAAGCGTGGATTCCCTTCGGAGAAAAGGGTTCTGTGCAGGAAGCGCTGATTGCGGTAAAAGAACTTCCGGATCCTTTCGTGGGCTTGAACGAAGAAAAATTCGGATGGATCGAAAATTACCAGTGGATCCTGGAATCGGAATTTGTATTGAGTGAAGCAGAACTAAACCGGTTTGTGGATCTGGATTTCCCTTCAATCGATACTTATGCCTCTATTTTTTTGAATGGAAAATTCGTTGCGGAAACCGATAATGCCTTTGTTCATTACCATTTCGACGTAAAAGATAAAATCCGTGCAGGTTTCAATAAATTGCGTGTGGTATTTACACCACCGGTGATGTACCAGAAACCGCGGATGGCAAAAGTGGGCGTAACGCTTCCAGCACCGAATGATGTTGGGAAAACGGAAGTAGCACCTTATTGCCGTAAACCGCAGTACCAGTTTGGCTGGGATTGGTCTATGCGGATGCTCACAATGGGGTTTGTTGAACCGGTGAAGCTGGCAATATACAACAACAACTGTGTGCTGGCAGATTACATCAAAACAACTGATGTCTCGGCAAATGCTGCAACCAATGAATTTTCGATCGTCCTGGCAAAGGAAAGTTCGGAATCATTCACCTGGGAAAGTACTTTGTTTGGTACTCAGACACTAAAAAGCGAAAATAAAACCCTGAAGCGCGTTGAAACGATTCAAAATCCGAATTGGTGGTGGCCGAGAGGTCAGGGAGAAGCATTTCTATACCGCGATCACTGGATTCTGAAAAACGACCGGGGAGAAGTCATCCTCGAAAAAGATGTGCGTTTCGGAGTGAAAAAAGTGGAATTGGTTCAGGAAAAAGACCAGTGGGGAACATCGTTCAAGCTGAAAGTAAACAACCGCGTTGTGTTTTGTAAAGGTGCGGATTACATTCCGGATGATATTTTCCCTGCGCGGATTACCGATGAAAAACTGAAACTGGCTGTGCAAACCATGCTGGACTGTAATTTTAACATGGTCCGGATTTGGGGAGGTGGGTTTTACCCGAGAGAATCATTTCTTGCTGCTTGTGACGAAGGCGGTTTGATGGTTTGGCAGGATTTTATGTTCGCCTGCGCCATGTATCCGGGAACAGACGAATTTCTGGCGAATGTGAAAGAAGAAATTTCACAGCAGATTCCGCGGTTGGCTTCACATGCTTCCCTGACTTTGTTTAACGGGAACAACGAAGTGGATGTAGCCTGGAAAAATTGGGGGTTCCAAACAACTTACAGCTTATCGAAAAAGGATGAAAAACTGATCGAATCCTACTACCAGAAATTGTTTAAGGAACTGATTCCGCAAACCGTAAAGCAATTCACCAATCTGCCATACGAACATACTTCGCCGCTGAGTAACTGGGGAAATGACGAGTTCTACAACCATGGAACGCAGCATTACTGGGGTGTTTGGCACGGAAAAGACCCGATTGAAGATTTCGGACGTAAATCCGGGCGCTTCAATGCAGAATACGGTTTTCAATCCTTCCCGGAACTGGCAACGCTGGCTCCTTATATCCAATCTAGCGATTGGAAGCTGGACAGCCCGGTGATGAAAAGCCGTCAGAAGAGCTACGTGGGAAACAGCATGATTGCCAAGCATTCCGATTTGCTTTATGGAAAAACCGACAATTTTGAACGTTTTGTATACTTATCGCAACTCACACAGGCAAAGGCAGTCGGAATTGCGATTGTGGCGCATCGTACCACGTTTCCGCGTTGTACCGGGACACTTTACTGGCAGTTTAACGACTGCTGGCCCGCACCGACCTGGAGTAGCATCGATTACTTCGGAAGATGGAAAGCATTGCAGTATGAGGCGAAAA
This sequence comes from Fluviicola sp., assembly GCF_039596355.1. Classification (GTDB taxonomy): domain Bacteria; phylum Bacteroidota; class Bacteroidia; order Flavobacteriales_D; family Crocinitomicaceae; genus Fluviicola. The sequence continues at coordinate 772,587 of NZ_JBCNJW010000001.1, forward strand.
ACGATTTCAAGGATGTAACGATCGCTGCGAAAATCGATACGATCGGACGAGAGAAATACGTCTTGATTTCCGACATTCCGAACGGCTATTTGTGTGAAATCGAAGCAACGGTTTACGATTTGCAGGGGAAAGTGCTCGATACCTTGAAATGCCGACAAGCGCTGGCATATCCGCATGCAACGGAACTTTTTCCGAAAGAATTACAGTTTTACCAGGGAGATGATTTTGCCGTGCGCTTCAAATGGAACGACGAACAGGGAAAGATCAATGAACGCTTATTCGTACATCAGTTATTTCCGTCCAAACCACTCGTTGGTGTGAGCCCGAAAGTTGAAATCGAATTGCTGGATTTCAAAGCCGGAAAAGGTGTGTTTACTGTTGAAAATGAAACCATTTTGCTTGATTTCTGGTTCACATCCAAAGAAGGAAAGGTGCTGATGGACAAGAATTTTGTTCATCTGTTGCCTGGAAAACACCGTTTTGAGTTCTCATTCGAGGGAAAATTGAGTCCGGAAGACTTTGTGTGGTATTGCCATTAGCATGCATTCAAATTGAATCATTGGTACTTGTTGAATACATAAAATCCTGTATTTACGGGTGTTTTTCAGCTTACAAGTTCCACTTTCGATTAAATTTCTGCCGTCTGTCATTTTAGAGATTAAAATTAAATAAGAAAAATTAACTTTGCAGAGTTTGTAAATATTACCCCGGTAATTAATTTTGTAACATGGAAATAGGCCAAGTCATCCAATCGAAATTCAAAAACTCTAAGCACAAAGCTGTGGTAAATCTTCGTTATACTGCAAATCACCTGGGAAATATTCAAAATTCCTACATGGCAAAATTCGATTTGTCCATGCCGCAATTCAACATTCTGCGCATTTTGCGGGGAGCACAGGACGCAATCAGTGTGAACAGCGTCAAAGACCGGATGGTTGAAAAATCTCCGAACACAACCCGTTTAATGGATAAACTGATCGACAAAGGACTGATGGAGCGTGTGCGCTGCGAATCAGACCGGAGAGTCGTTTATGTTTCTATTACCGAAGCGGGATTAGATGTGCTCAGGCAGATTGACGAAGATGATCAGTCTCAGCTTGATTTTACAGGTAACCTGACGGAAGAGGAAGCGGAATTATTGAGTAATCTCCTGGATAAATTACGTGGTTAGGTCCCGCTGTATGCAAGCGTTTTATTCTGAATTAAATTTGCCAAATTGCGAACGGGATTAATTAATGCTTGAATGATTTATGCTTAAATAGTTGTTATTCAGGTGTTTGTAAATCATTACTGATTTACTTTTTTTACTTCAGGAACCCGGTTCAACTTTCATTTACTCCATCCTCCTCCTGGATTTTTAAAACATTTCTTAACATAGTTTTGGGATAAACGGCTACCTGCTCTGGGGTAATTGCGTTATTTTTGCATCCCATTCGACATCCTGATTATGCGCTTTACGCTTCTTACATTCTTTTTACTCATTGGTATTCTTACATTCTCTCAGGCACCCGATGCTACGGGATCCATCGATGGAAAAGTACTCGATTCCATCACCAAAACACCGCTGGAATACACCATGGTCCGTATTTTTAGTGCGAAAGATTCGTTGGTTGTAACCGGAATCTATACGGATGAAAACGGATCATTTGTACTGGAAGAAGTGAAATTCGGAAACTACTACCTGGTTGTTTCCAATCCGGATTACAAAGACAAGAAGATTTCCAACATTGTCCTTTCAGCAACTAAACCCCTGCGGAAAATGGGGAATATTTCACTTGTTGGACTTGGTAAAGAACTGGACGAAGTGGTCATTCAGCAGGATAAGAACCCGATGCAGATCGGAATTGAAAAGAAAATCTACAACGTAGGAGATGACGTTGCAAGTACGGGAGGAAACGTAACCGACGTATTGAATAACGTTCCTTCAGTTGAAGTGGACCAGGATGGAGGAATTTCCCTGCGCGGTGATGCGAATGTGACTATTCTGATCGACGGAAAGCCGAGTAATATGACCGGAGGAAACGGGAAAAGCGTACTGGAAGGAATTCCGGCGAGCAGCATCGAACGCATTGAGATTGTTACCAATCCTTCGGCAAAATATGACCCGGACGGAACTTCGGGGATCATCAACATCGTGTTGAAGAAGAATGCGAAGAAAGGAATCAACGGAAACGTGGCGGCATCTGCCGGAACAGGAAATCTCTACACCGGATCGCTGGGACTGAACGTGCGGAATACGCGTTTCAATTTGTACGGGAATTACGCTTATTCCTACCGGGATGGTTACCGCAACAATTTCTCGGATTTGAACCAGTACTTCGGCGATACAACGAGCAGTTTAAACCAACGCAGATATGGTGGGGATTTGAACATCACCCATACGGCAAAAGTTGGGATGGATGTGTACATCAAAGACCGGAACACGCTTTCCTGGAGTATTGCCGGGAATTTTGGCGACCGGGATCGTACCGGAAATCAGATTAATACGCGCTACAACAACTTCGGAGATACATCAGCCGTGTGGCAGCGCGATTCAAGAGAACCCAACCAGAGTCAGAACGTAGATTTTGCACTCGGATATAAATGGGATTTCAAAGACGATAAGGGATCGTTGGATTTCAATGCCTACCAATCGTTGTCGAAAGGCGGTGATCAGGGCTTCTACCAGCAATATTTTATTTATCCCACGGATTCGACAACTTCCGATCAGCGTTTGTATAGCCGCGAATCAAATGATTATACGACGTTTTCATTAGATTACATCCGCATGTTCAAATCCCGTTTCCGGGTAGAAAGCGGTTTGAAGATGATCCAGCGGAATATGGGGCTTCGATCCAACTCCGAATCGTTGAATGCATCCGGAATTTACGTTCCCGACACTTTTTCGACCTATAACTACAAATACCTCGAAAGCATTTACTCAGCATACGGAATTGTAGGCGGACAATACAAAAAACTCAAATACCAGGCCGGATTGCGCATGGAATACAGCATCCAGGCTCCAAACCTGATTTCGACCAACCAAAGCTTCCGGAACGAATATTTCAATTTCTTTCCTTCGGCGACAGTACGCTACGAAGTGGCCAAGTCGACTGAATTGTCTTTGGGATACAGCCGCCGTATCAACCGCCCGAATTCCGGGAATTTGAACCCGTTTACATCGTATTCGGATCCGTATAACCTGCGAAGCGGAAACCCGGCATTGCGTCCGGAGTATATTCATTCCATCGACCTGGGGTTGGATTACAATACCAAGAAGTTCATTTTTACATTTGCGCTTTACCAGCGTTATACGAATAATGTGATCCAGCGCGTGAAGATTTTCTACCCGAATGGAACTTCCAACGGAACATTTGCAAATATTGATCGTTCCATCAGTTCGGGTGGGGAAATCGTGATGCAGATCAAACCATACCCGATCTGGAGAAACATGCTTTCATTCAATGGAAATTACATTACGTACAGGGATAACAGCCCTTCTGTAAACTGGAACCGCGAAGGATTTGTGTTCGGAATGAAATTCAGTTCAACCGTTGATTTACTGAAGAAAACACTGACGTTGCAGATCAACGGAAGATACAGTGCACCTTCCGTTACTGCGCAGGGAATGATGAAACCGAGAGGGTCTGTTGACTTTTCGGCAGATAAGTCGCTTCTGGATGGCAAATGGGGAATCGGCTTGCGCGTGACGGATATTTTCAACACGCAGGGATTCTACTTTGAGGTGGACCAGGCGAATGTTTTTCAGTCAACCCAGTTTAAATGGGAGACCAGAAGGTTGATCGTTAGTATTCGTTATCGATTTGGAAAAACCGAATTTAAAGAGGATAAACGTGCTAACGATAATGGAGGCGGAGGTCTTGATTATTAGGCTTTCTTGATAGATACGGGTTGTACAGGGTAGTGAATCCCCAACTGAATCAAACCTTTGTCAAAACTCTTTGCGCTGTTTCCTTTTTTTTCTTTGATGATTTTTGTTTTCATGACGCTTGTTTTATTGAAGTTACTCAATTAATATGCCATTTCTGTCTCATATTGATTGAAACGTTTTCACTACTGATTTTAGTGTATGACATACTAATTGACTTAAAAACGAGTTACAGAAACATGTGGATTTCAACAAAAGCATAAAAAAGTACCATTTAAATAAAATTATGAGAATATTTAAGGGTACTGTTGGGAAATCCTTAAAAGAAGCGTACTTTTGTAACCCCTTTTTTTAACAAATGATCGACGAAGAGCTGTTTCAGGCAAAAAAATTATATCCGTTTCAGGAAAAAACTGTCAAAGCAATTATAGACGAATTAGATAAGAACGGATCTGATTTTAACTTACTATTCCAATTACCTACCGGAGGTGGGAAAACGGTTATATTCTCCGAAGTTGCTAAAAGTTACATTGACCGCTATCAGAAGAAAGTATTGATCCTGACGCACCGCATTGAGCTTTCGGTTCAAACTTCCAAGCAGTTAAATGCAATTGGCATTCCCAGTAAGGTAATTTCCAGTGATGTGAAGAATCTGATTGATGAGGATCACTATCCGTGTTATATCGCGATGGTAGAAACGTTGAATAACCGTTTGCAGGAAAATGAAAATTTTGTCGACGGTGTAGGATTGGTCATTGTCGATGAAGCGCACTACAATAGTTTCAGAAAGATTTTCCAGTATTATTCCGGGGCGCATATCCTGGGGGTTACAGCAACACCGCTGAGCTCCAACAAGGCTTTGCCGCTGAATGATCATTACAATAAACTCCTGGTAGGAGAGAGCATCTCATCGCTGATTCAGAGCGGGTATCTTTCTGACGCAGAAACATTTACATACGATGTGAATCTCCACGGACTGAAAATCGGAACAAACGGCGACTTTACGGTCAGCTCTTCCGAAACGGTTTACGGAAACTATTTCATGCAGGAAAAATTACTTTTTGCATACGAGGAAGTCGCTGTAGGTGATAAAACATTGATTTTTAACTCCGGTATCGAAACATCGCTCCGGGTAGAAGAGACCTTTAAAAAGAGAGGGTATAAAATCCGTCACCTGGATTCCACCTTCTCTGATAAAGACCGGAAAGACGTCTTGCATTGGTTCAAAACAACCAAAGATGCAATCTTAACTTCCGTAGGGATTTTGACTACCGGTTTCGATGAACCGACGGTAGAAACAATCATTTTGAATCGTGCAACCCGCTCATTGACATTGTATCACCAGATGATCGGTCGCGGATCGCGCCGTTTGCCGAATAAATCAAACTTCAAGCTGATTGATTTAGGAAATAACGTGCGTCGTTTCGGACTGTGGCAGGATTACATCAACTGGCAGGATGCTTTCCGTTTCCCGGATCGTTTCCTGGAATCGCGCCTGAGCGAAGATGATGATCTGGAGTTTGAAGTTGAATTCGAATTTCCGCGCCACATGGAGCAGTTGGTTGATACGAGCTTTTTGGAAAGCTTCAGTATCCGCGACGTGTACTATGATTGCCTGGATAAAGGTGAGAAGGGGAAACTGGCGGTTGATCTGTCACTGACGAATCACTGCGAAGGAATCGTGCGTAAAACCAAAGACCTGGATGATGCCATTCAGATTGTGGACGCGTTGCAGGATCACATCGAGCACCGTTTGAAAGCGTACACGAAATGTATCGCGAAAAGTACTCCGAATTACTTCAAATACCTGATGGAAACGTATAACCGTCAGTTACGCCAGGAAATCCGGATGAAATTTGACGAGATGGAAATGGAAGCCGAAGAGAAAGAAAGAGAAGCGGGCTCCAATTAATAGTCAGAGATACTTCTCAAGAAATAAAGAATCTGTCTGTATGTTCGCAATATCGTAAACATGCAGACAGATTTTTGCTTTTATCCCTTTTTGCTGACCCGGATGAATTCTGCCGGGTGTATCAAGCATGCATTAATAGTTAATCAGTAACTCCGTGGTGTCGAAAGGAACAGTAGTCACTTGCAGTGTACCGTTATTGGTTGTTCCCTGCACATCATAATAAATCTGGTAGGTGCTGTTCCCGTTGTTGATACAGTAAACAGATTCATCGGTTGCATACTGGAGCTGGATTTCACCGGTCGGACAACATTCCGTACAGCCGTTTTTTCCAACTTGCTTGAAATACTTAATGATTTTGGTTCCATCGCTCACAAAATGCAGTTTCACCCATGATTTTGCATACATCCCGAAGTTGAAAGCATTGTCATCATCGAGCGATAAATCTTCCAGCGTAGCGGTTGCACCGTCGGAAAAGTAATTGTCTTTCGTAATAGATATAATAATACTTTGGTATTTTTCCCGTTTCAATTCATAGCTGTAATTCCCGCTGGCATCGGTTGTGAGGGTTGCGAGTGTGGTTCCGGTTGAGTTGGTTGTCGAAGTCGCTTTAATAACAACTTGTGCTCCTGAAAGCGGTGCACTTAATGAATAATCGTAAACCGTTCCTTTGATTTGGTAGCTTAAGTCCTTCTTTTTGCATGAGTTAGATCCAATTAGTACCAGAAGGGCGAAGAGAAAAGTTATTTTGCGCATGACTTTGTCTAATAATTAACAAATTAAGTTATTTCACTACTTTTTAATCACATTGTTTGACCGCGAATATTGTTAACAAACGCGCGGATATCAAAATTTTGGGACTTGTTTTTCTATCGTTCAAAACTTTGGAAACCCCGATGTATCTGAGCTGCGCGAGTTTATCAACTAAAATTATTGGATAAAAAAATATTCACTTTTTTTAACAAAATGGCTCAATCTAGAAATAAAGATATTATTTTCGCCGTGTAACTCAAAATTTATATAATTATGTCAGAAAATTTAGACGCAACATCTGCAGCTAAGCCACAAGGAAAAGGAATGGCAATTACAGGATTCGTTCTTGCCGTAGTAGGTTTGGTTCTTTGTTCATGGATTGCAGTTATCGCTGCAGCTGCTATCGTTTTAGGAGGTAGCCCTTGGATCATGTACTTATGGTTGGTAATGTGTATCGTAAGTATTATTCTTTCTGTAATGGGAATGTCCAAATTGAAGAAAACAGGTGGTAAAAGAGGTATTGGTATTGCAGGTATGGTCGTAGGGATCGTTGCAACTGTATACTCTTTGATCCTGACTTTAGGTTTGGGAGCAGCAGCAGCAGCATCTGGTGATATGTCAGATCAAATGAAAGATGCTTTGCAGAAAGAAATGCAAAAAGAATTGGATAAAATGTAATTTGCATTTTAAACGATATTGTTTAAATCCCCGGTTTTTTTGCCGGGGATTTTTTTATACTTTCGGTTCTGGTAAAATCTAAATCGCGCAATGGAAAACTGGAAAACAGAAGAATCCGTAGACAGCCTGGAGATTCAGCTGAGTAACAAACGGTCGATCCTTTTATTGGTTATCTGCATCCTCACATGGGTAGGATCACTTTACTCCTTTGTAATGATGCTCATAACTTCTTTTACGGCTTCTGCGATTACCAGGGTGTTCCAGGACGGTTCTTTTGCTACCACCTACTGGTACTTTATCCTGGGAACCCTTGGCCCGATCCTGTGTTCGCTCGGAGCACTTTTCATGTTCCGTTTGAAGCGCTGGGGATTCTGGATTTACTGCCTGGGAGAAATTCCACCGGTTATTTATTCTGTCTACACGATGCTGGCTTTAACCAAATCCTGGGGTGGCGGTATGTTTTTCGGCATTCTTGCCAACCTGTTTCCGATGGCGTTTATCGTGATGTATGCTATTGAAATGGGCAAATTGTCGCGAAAGCCCGTTTCTACTGATTTTTAGCCTTCACCGGAAACCATAGATTCGAAATCACGCGGATTTACCGGTAATCCAATGCACAATTGAGTAAATAGGGATTATTCATTGAAATAATTTGTGCATTTTTGTCTTCTTTAAAATTTAATACCTACTTATTTATGTCTGATTTAGATGTTTTAGACGTTGGGAATTCCAACAATTCACCCGCAGCTGTTCCAAACGCTACTGCTTGTCTGGTTTTGGGAATTATTTCAATTGCCACATGCTGGTTGTATGCATTGCCGGGACTTATTTGTGGAATCATTGCGTTGGTCTTGCACCAGAAGGATAAAAAGATCTATTTTTCCAACAGGGAGAAATACGAACAATCATTCAAAACTTCAAAAGCAGGATTTGTTTGTGGAATCGTAGGATTGTCCCTTTCTGCTTTGATGTTGATCTATTTGATCATTGTATTTAGCTTTTTGGCAAGTGTAGCAGGAGCAGGAGGATTCTCCAGATTTTAATCGTTCGCTCGTCTTTTCAATACGATGTTGGATTGTGCCTGGAAACGGACTACGGGGCTGGATTGTCCGGGATGTGGAATGCAGCGCTCCTTTGATCAGTTGATTCATGGGAATCTGACTGAGAGCCTGTATCTGTTCCCGGCCTTGCTACCGTTGATCTTCCTGGTACTTTACGCTGGTTTGCATCTCATCAATCCCCAAAAGTTTCCGGCCAAAGGCATTGTGGTCTCGGTTTCGATAGTCGGCATACTGATGATCGGGAACTGGATTTTTAAGATGATTTAGTTGACGTGGCAGGGGAAACAGCTGTAATTCATTTGTAAATCAATAAAATATCGTGAAAATGAGAATCAACTGAGTTTTATTTTTATTTTCACAAATGAATTTTTAAAGTAACTACTTATGTTTGGAGCAGCCCTTGCCATGTTCATGATTATTTTACTTGTTGCTCTTGCAATAGGAATCGTAATCGCCGTATTCTATTTAAAAAACCTGCAGGACTTGTTGAATGAATGTGATCCTGTAAATCAGCAGATGCCGCCGGTGAATGTGTGGCTGATGTTTATTCCATTGTTCAACATTGTTTATGCATTTATCATGTATCCGAAAATTTCGGAGACGCTCAGAAGAGAATTTGAATACCGGAATGCACCTCAGGAAGGAGACTACCTGAAGAACCTGGGGATGGCTATGGCGATCCTGGGAGTAGTTGGTTTGGTTCCTGTTCAGGCGATCAAAGGAGTAGTCGGATTGGGAAGTTTGGTGATTTTCATCATTTACTGGGTAAAATCAGCTGAAATGAAAAACAAGCTGCGTTCACTTCCGAAAACAAGCAGCGGAGTACGACTATCCGATAACGCGGATTTACTGGATTAATGACCTCAATCAGTCTTTGATGCTGATTCATTTCGTGCCGTTTCTGGTAAAAACAGAGCGATTTGATCGAACAATGATAACTATTTCAAAAAGGTTCCGGAATTCCGGAACCTTTTTTGTTTTATGCAGATCCTTTTAGATCAATTTTACTAACGGAATGTTATCTTTGTTTTTCATAAAAAATGAAGCATGTCAGACGATAAAAAGATCATATTCTCGATGGTTGGAGTTTCCAAAGTGACTCCACAGGGAAAACAAATCATTAAAAATATTTACCTGTCGTTTTTTTACGGTGCGAAAATCGGGATTATCGGTTTGAACGGTTCCGGTAAATCGACCGTGATGAAAATCATTGCCGGACTCGATAAATCGTATCAGGGAGACGTGGTTTTTTCGCCGGGATATTCTGTGGGCTACCTGCCACAGGAGCCGGAACTGGATCCGAAGAAAACCGTGAAGGAAGTAGTCATGGAAGGTGTTCAGGAAATCGTTGATATTCTGAAAGAATACGAAGAAATCAATGCTGCCTTCATGGACGAAGAAGTCTTGAATGATCCGGATAAAATGGATAAATTGATCGCGCGTCAGGGAGTGGTTCAGGATAAAATCGATGCCGTTGATGCATGGGAACTGGACAACAAGCTGGATCGTGCAATGGACGCTTTGCGCTGTCCGCCGGATGATCAGTTGATTGAAACACTTTCCGGAGGGGAGAAACGCCGGGTGGCTTTGTGTCGTTTGTTGTTGCAGAATCCGGATATCCTGTTGCTCGATGAGCCTACCAACCACCTCGATGCTGAGTCAATCGACTGGTTGGAGCAGCACTTACAGCAATACAAAGGAACAGTGATCGCTGTAACGCACGACCGTTACTTCCTGGATAATGTTGCGGGATGGATTTTGGAGCTGGACCGTGGAGAAGGAATTCCGTGGAAAGGAAACTACTCTTCCTGGTTGGAACAAAAAGGAAACCGTTTGAAAGAAGAAGAAAAAACGGAATCCAAACGCCAGAAAATGCTTGCGCGTGAGTTGGAGTGGGTACGTATGAACCCTAAGGGACGTCACGCGAAGAACAAAGCCCGTATTCAGAACTACGACAAAATGATGTCGGAGGAAATGAAAGACAAAGAAGTGAAATTGGAAATTCCGATTCCGAATGGTCCGCGTTTAGGAAACAATGTCATCGATGCGGAACACGTCATGAAAGCATTCGGAGACAAATTGCTGTATGATGATTTGAACTTCAAACTTCCTCCGGCAGGAATTGTCGGGATTATCGGGCCGAACGGTGCGGGTAAAACGACGATCTTCAAAATGATCATGGATGAACTGCAGCCGGACAAAGGAACCTTTTCAATCGGTGAAACGGTGAAGATTGGTTATGTAGATCAAACACACAAAGATATTTCTCCGGAAAAAACAGTATTTGAAGTTATCGGAGGCGGAAACGAATTCATCGAAATCGGGAACCAGAAATTCAATGCACGTGCTTACCTGTCGAAATTCAATTTTGCAGGTTCTGACCAGAGTAAGAAAGTCGGAATCCTTTCCGGAGGAGAGCGTAACCGTCTGCACCTGGCGATGACCCTGATGACGGAAGCAAACGTATTGTTGCTTGATGAGCCTACGAACGACATCGACGTGAACACACTGCGTGCACTGGAAGAGGGAATCGAAAGCTTTGCAGGATGTGCGGTAGTGATTTCCCACGACCGTTGGTTCCTGGATCGTATTTGTACACATATCCTGGCATTCGAAGGAGATTCACAGGTCGTTTGGTTTGAAGGATCCTACTCCGAATACGAGGAAAACAAACGCAAGCGTCTTGGAGACGCTGCTCCGAAGCGAATTAAGTATCGTAAACTGGTTTAGAAATATAGAGGAGATATTGGAATTCTTCCCCCTTTGAAGGGGGAGCGAGGGGGATGGTAAATTCTGCCCCCTCCTTAGTCCTCCCTCAAGGGAGGAAACACAAATACTTCTCAATTTTCAATTTGAAAAAATGGATCCTCTGCACGGAATAACACTGGAGCGAATAGTCACTGAACTGGTGGACGAATTCGGTTTTGAACGATTGGGACAACTGATTCCGATCAATTGCTTCATACATGAACCGAGCGTGAAATCCAGTCTGAAATTTTTGCGCAAAACCCCGTGGGCGAGAGCCAAAGTAGAAGATCTCTATATCAACAGGATTGTAAACATTCGAAACAGTTAGTTTAATTCCAAATTCCAGGTTACGAATGAGGAATTCAGATATCTAAAATAAAACTTAGAGTGTCTAATTTGTAATTAGGCATTCATAATTTGTAATTAAAAAGATGGTAAGAAATTTAGAACCAAATGCATTGTGGAATCACTTTGCAGATTTGAATGAAGTGCCGAGAGCGTCGAAGAAAGAAGAGCGTGTAATTGCTTTTATGATGGAATTCGGAAAATCATTAGGTCTCGAAACCATTCAGGATCATATTGGTAATGTGGTGATTAAAAAGCCTGCAACGGCCGGGATGGAAAACCGGCAAACCATTGTGATGCAATCACATTTGGATATGGTTCACCAGAAAAATTCCGAAACGATCTTTGATTTTGACGAACAGGGAATTGACATGATTGTTGACGGTGATTGGGTACGTGCAAACGGAACAACCCTGGGAGCCGATAACGGAATCGGGGTGGCGACCATTATGGCGATCCTGAAATCGACTGATATTGCGCATCCGGCTATTGAAGCCTTGTTTACCATTGACGAAGAAACCGGGATGACCGGAGCTTTGCAGGTAGATGCTTCAAATATCAGCGGAACCATTTTGCTGAACCTCGACACGGAAGATGATGACGAATTGTCAATCGGATGTGCCGGTGGAATTGATACCAATACTACAGCGGAAATTACCTATGAAGATTTACCGAATAACTATTTGTGTATCGAGATTCGTTTGCGCGGTTTATTGGGTGGTCACTCCGGGATGGATATCCACCTGGGAAGAGGAAATGCCAATAAATGGATGAACCGCTTCCTGCATCATGTGATGTCGGTGGTCGATGTGCGTTTGTGTTCTCTTGACGGAGGAAGTCTTCGAAATGCGATTCCACGTGAAAGCACAGCTGTGATTGCTATTTCGAAAGATGAAAAAACACAGTTTCACCAGGCGGCAGAAGAAATCATTGCGCAAATCAAAGCAGAGTTTCATACGATTGAGCAGGATGCAAGTTGGACAGTATCTGAAACTGCTGATTTAAGTAGAGTAGTAAAACATGTTGATTTCGAGCGGATTGTTAATTCGATTTATGCCGTTCATAACGGTGTTTTCCGGATGAGTCCTTCTATCCCCGGATTGGTGGAAGCTTCTTCCAGTTTAGCGAAAGTAACGGTCGGAGACGGCAAATTTACAACACAATCCTTACAGCGAAGCTCTGTTGATTCATCTAAAATGGATGTGGCAAATACGATTCGTGCCGCATTTGAGAGTGTTGGAGTTGCTGTGGTTCAAAATGGCGAGTACCCGGGCTGGGAACCGAATGCGGATTCTGCGATTTTGAACATCATGGCCGATCTGTACCGGGAAAAATTCAATGCGGAACCGAATATCAAGGCATGTCACGCCGGATTGGAATGTGGAATCCTTGGAAAACACTTCCCGGGTATGGATATGATCTCATTCGGACCAAATATTCGCGGTGCACACTCGCCGGACGAATGTGTGCAGATTTCATCTGTTCAGAAATTCTGGGATTACCTGCTGGAGGTGTTGAAACGCATTCCAGCCTGAGATTTCCAAAAAGGATTTAGTTCCTGGAAATAGTGGTTTTGGTGCGTTTTTCAACGGTTGATCGGGAAATATCGTTAATATTTAACGCGTGCTGAGACTTCTTTTTTGAATTTCAGATGTGGAAACCAGGATTTTGTGTTTATTTGCCGTCATAACTTATAGCATGGCTAAACTCGAGCGTGACTTTATTGATTTTCATGAGAAGATTAAATACAAGTTGGTGAAACACTTGTGCATTTTTTTCGTCATTCTCATGTCGATCGTGGCAATTGTTAATTTTTCCAATAGAAATTTCAGTGCTACGCCTAATGTCTGCGCTGTAGTCATGTGTTTGCTGGCACTTGTTTTCCTGAATTACACCAAAAACTACAAACTGGTTGCCAAAATCTGTTCGATTGCATCGTTCGGGATTATTTCGGGTTCTTTCCTGTTTCTGAAAGCAACGCATTACCTTACTCCGATGTGGATGGTTGTGAACATCATGTTTACGTTCTTTATTCTGGGGAAGAAATGGGGTGTTTCCCTGCTGGTCTGTCACTTTCTGTTGTTGTTCTATTACCTGATTTACTTTCACGAAGCGAATATTTTACGTGTAGAATCCTTTTCAGGGAATGACATTGCGACATTTATTACCGAATATTCGATTGTAGGATTTGCAATTGGTTATTTGTTGAATCTGTACATTCTCACAACCAGGTATTCCGAAAAAGAACTGCAGGAAAACAACGATATCCTGATCGAGCAGAACAAGATCATTTCCAAGCAGAATTCCGAAATGGAGGTAATGCTCCGCGAAATTCACCACCGGGTGAAGAACAACCTTCAGATTATCACGAGCTTACTTCGGTTACAGGCCAATAGCGGGCATGTGGACAGCCATGATTTCTACCAGGAAGCAATCGATCGGGTGACGGCGATGGCGATCATTCACGAAAAAATGTATCAGTCTGGATCTTTGTCGAAGTTTGACCTCGAAAAGTATTTGAATTCTCTGGTGAACAGTTTGCTGCTGAGTTATTCCATTGAGCGGAAACCCGATTTCGAAATTGAAGTGGAAGTAGCAGATATGAAGTCGAAAAGCATCGTTCCGCTGGCGCTTTTGATCAACGAGCTCCTGCTGAATTCCTTGAAACACGCCTTTCCGCAGCAGGAAAACCCGAAGATTGTGATTCGCTTAACAGAATTTGAACCTGCTCAGTCGGTTCGTTTTCAATTGTACTACAGCGATAATGGAACCTGGGCTGAAAATTCGGTTGCATCTTTCGGAACAGAGATTATCCAGGCAATGTCGGAACAACTTGAAGGGGAATTTGAGTTGAAAACATCTGATTTGGGGACGGAATATGTCTTCAATCTGGCGAATTTGAGCTAAATTCACCCTATGGATGAACATCAATTGGTTGTACTGGCAAGGACCAAAATGCCCTTCGGAAAATACAAGGACAGATACCTGATCCACCTACCTGAAAATTACCTGGTCTGGTTTAAGCAAAACGGTTACCCACCGGGGAAGCTGGGGCAACAACTGGAATTGGTTTATGAAATCAAAATGAACGGATTGGAACACCTGATTTATCCGCTAATGCCTAAATAGTAATACATGATCTGGTCTTTTTTACTGGAAATTCCGGTTGAACATTTGGATGGATATGCGCTCGCCGAACGCGAGATGGAGCGCCAGAAACTGATCGAGATGATCATTGGTTTTACGATTACTGCCATGATCATGTCCGTTCCGACCTACTGGCTGATCCGGTACACGTGCTCTAAGATCAAGCGGGAATTTCGCTTCAAGACCAAATTCAACCAGTACAATCACGTCGATGCCTTGATTTTATTGAGTATGAATGTCCTGAGAACACACCCGGATTGTTTCCGGGAAAAATGCGCCTATCTGAAGGAATACATCGTCTATCTTTACCCTGAAAATGATTCTTTTCATGAATCGATTAAAATGGCTTATGAAGATGTTTACCATTCGGAGTCGATTGTGCGCTGGCTGAATCGTTTTCAGGATGCGGATCAGCGCAGAAACACCGTACGTTTTCTTATTCATATGGCGGCTCAGGACGGAGTGATTGCTCACAGGGAAGAAGCAGAGCTTTTCCGGATCATCGATTCTTTTGAACTGACACGTCCGGAATGGGCTGAGCTGATTGCTAACATTAACCAGGAATTTGCAAACCGGCAGAATCGCTGGCGTAAAACAAATCCGAAGGCGGAAAGTTATAGCGAAGACATCCAGGATAGAGCTTTGATTTATTTTGAAGTAAAACGGGAATCAATCGATGAGCAGTTACTGAGAGAAAAATACCGTAGATTAGTGAAGGAGTATCACCCGGACAGGCATCCGGATGCAACTCCGGAAGAACGGAAGGAATTCGAACTGAAATTCCAGGAATTGCAGTTGTATTATGAAGAATTGCTCAAATTATTGCAGTAAGTGGCTTGCATTGAAGGTTATGAAACTGGTTTATTAATGTTGACTTGATGAATGTGTTGCTGATGATATTGGGGGTGGGAATGTTCCTGTTTTTAGCGCTTCTTCTCAGGAGGCACCGATTAGACACGAAAGAACGTAAAATCAGTTCTGAATTGGTGTTGAAACGGAGTTTTCAACCTCCTGCCGGAAAGAAAAATGAAAAAACGGTCTTCCAGATTTATGTATTACTTGCTGCCTGGATGATGCGTAAAAATTCATTGAATTCATTTGAAAAACAATCATTTGTAGTTGTTTATTTAAATCAACAATTTAAGGTTGATTCGCTTGAAATTGCAAACGAATTAAGTTTGGTTAACGAAACCTCCATTCATGTCAGAAGTGTTGCAAACTGGATTGTCCGGCAAATGACAGAAACACAGGAGCGCGCTGATTTAATTGATTTTCTGGTCGACCTGGTGTTTGTGGATGGCGACATGATTGACCGGGAATTCACGGCTTTGATCCGTTTAGGTGAATTGATCGGTGTGCGTTCGATATATATTGAAAATAAAGTCATTGAGTTTCGTAAACGGATTTTCGGACAGGCCAATCATTCCAGGTTGCATGAGATTGCGAATGGAGGAACCCGTCGTAAATTTGCCCTGGCAATCCTGGATTTAAGTTCAGACGCTACGGATGAAGCGATTAAAAAGCAGTACCGTACACTGGTGAAGAAGTATCATCCGGATCGGAATCCGGATCTTTCAGAGGAGGAGCAGGCTGAAAATGCACAACGTTTTTTAGAGGTGCAAGATGCATATGAAGAGCTGATTTCCAATTAATTTCATTTTTTTTAGTACATATGTGATAAAATTATTTTTATTACTTAATTTATTGTTTTTCAATTGTTTGATGGTGATTAATTGACTTGGTTATTTAATAAAAACAGGGTAACTGAGTATTTTTTTTAATTTATTTTGTAACCTAATATAGAATAGTGGCGTAAACGGGATCAGAATTGAATCGCATTTAAGTTTTACATAATATGGAAAGTACGATGATAAATAACGCAATAAGCCTGGCGAAAAATAAACTGGCACGTCACAAAGCTATGGGAAAGAATAGTAATCTGACAATTGTTGAAGTAGCTGAATTGATGGACTTAGTTACATTTGGACCGAATTTACCCCAGGTTAAAAAAAGCATGCTTTTCTTTGGCTATAGCTCAAATTAAGAGAGGAAAAATAGATAAAGTGGAAAGGGTTGCCTACTGGCGGCCCTTTTTTGTGTTTAGTTGTGTTACAAATGTGAATATTGATAGGTTTTAAAATGTAAACTATAAAGATTACATTTGTAATTATGGAGGTTAAGGATCGTTTGAGAATGATAATGGATTCGCACAAATTGAATGCGGGTTCGTTTGCTGATAAAATCGGCGTGCAGCGCTCCAATGTAAGTCATGTGCTGAGTGGCAGGAATAAGCCGAGTTTTGATTTCATGGAGAAGCTTTTGCTTGCTTTTCCGCGTGTTTCTGCTGAGTGGTTGTTTACGGGGCGGCAGTCTTCTTCTGTTAAAGATGTTCCGGAGCTGGATTCGGTGGGAGAAAACAGGGTAGTGGAAGTGGTTTCAGGGGTGCAGGAGCAAAAAAAATCCGCCCGGAACCGGACGGATAAGAAGATTGTAAAAACATTGGTTCTCTACGAAGACTTCACGTTTGATGTGTTTCTTCCTAATGAGAAATGATTCCGGATCCGACCAGTTCTTCGTTTAAATAAAGAGCTGCAAACTGTCCCGGAGCTATTCCGCGTTGTTTCTGATCAAATAAGATGTAGAAACCGCTTTCAAGCCGTGTAAGGATTCCTTTTTGCAAGGGCTGGCGGTAACGGATTCTGATCGAAAACGTTCTTTCGTCGCCAATATTCATTTCATACAACGGGTTCACCCAGTGCATTTCACTTGTTTCAATTTTCAAAGCCCACTTGTTTAATCCCGGGTGCTCGTCTTTCTGTCCGGAATACACGGTGTTTGTTTCTGTATCAATCCCGATGACAAATGACGGATTTGGTCTTCCGCCGATGTGAAGCCCTTTTCGTTGTCCGATGGTATAATAATGCGCACCAATATGTTTTTCCACTTCCGTTCCCATGCCCGGAGAGTAGATGAATTCCTTACTTAGTTCTACCACGTGGTTCAAATCAACCGGAATCGAAGCGTATGCTTTGAATTGGTCTTCATCTTCATTGATTTCCACAATGTTTCCGTGTTTAACTTGAAGTTTTTGTTGAAGAAATTCCGGAAGGGAAATTTTCCCTACAAAGCACAATCCCTGTGAGTCTTTCTTATCTGCAGTAACCAGCCCGATTTCTTTCGCAATGGCTCTGACTTCTGCCTTTTGAAGGTTTCCGATCGGGAAGAGGGCTTTGGAGAGCTGTTCCTGGGATAATTGGCACAGGAAGTAAGATTGATCCTTATTTGGATCCAATCCCGCCAGCAAGTGGTGAACGCCGTCTTCAGTTGTTGTTTTCCGGCAGTAATGACCGGTTGCCACGTAATCAGCACCCAGATCAAGTGCTGCCTTCAAAAACACGTCGAATTTAATTTCCCTGTTGCAAAGCACATCCGGGTTGGGAGTTCTTCCTGCTTCGTATTCCGCAAACATATAATCTACGATGCGTTCCTTGTATTCTTTACTTAAATCCAATACCTGGAAAGGAATTCCCAGGTGTTCGGCTACTAAAAGCGCGTCATTACTGTCGTCAATCCACGGACAGTCGTTGGAGAGTGTTACGCTTTCATCGTGCCAGTTGCGCATAAAAAGACCGATTACTTCATAACCTTCCTGTTGCAGCAAATATGCGCTGACACTGGAATCTACTCCGCCTGATAAGCCTACGACTACTCTTTTCATGTTGCAAATTTACGAACTTTTGAGGTGTGCTTATGGAAATTCAATTTCTTTCGAAAAATTAACAGTTACAAAAGTGAATAAATGAAGTTTACATTTGTATTCACATTTGTTGCGGTGTAAATAGATTTGTACAAACGAATACTGTCTGTTTTCCTTTGCGCTCTTTGTTTCTTTGCGTTCAATAATAATGGTATGGTGTTTTAAATACAAACGCTAAGGTGAAAAGGATGCAAAGATGAGTGCGAATACTCATTCAAAAAGTTCGAACAAACTGAATATTTTCTTTCTGTGTAATCAGCGATATTCGCGGGAGAGCCAGGGAAGTTGGATTCTAAATAATCGTTAATGGAATTAAAACCCTGAAAAAAAGTCATATTTTCGTTTCATGAAACTGATTGTTCCAATCTTATTGCTTTTGTCTGGTATGACTTATGGACAAAAGCCCTGCAACAAAGTCTGGCTAAAAGGAAAAGTAGAAGATACTTTAAACAGGCACGCTTTTTTGAACCTGATGGTGGTGAACACAACTACAGGTGAAGGTGTTTTTGGTCAGCCTAACGGAACTTTCGGCGTCTATGTAGGAAACAATGACTCGATTATTTTGTCGGTAAAAGGATACGAACGCTATGGCTTCCGGGTTGTGGGAGATTCATCCTGTCATTTTGATGTATATGCTGCCGTAGAACGCAAAGCGCGCCAGATTGAAGAAGTGGTGATCCGTCCATTGAAGTCTATTCAGCAAATTAAAGAAGAGCGTGCGGATCTGGCGCTGCGTGAAACGCGAACCATTGCGGGAATTGAAGCCTTTCAAAGTCCGATCACGGCATTGTACCAGCGCTTTTCCAAAAGAGAGCAGTCGAAAGCCATTGTAGCGCAGAAAGAATACGAGGATAAGAAAGTGGAGATCGTCCAGGAATTACTGCGTCTCTACGTATCTTACGATATTATCAAACTGGATTCGGACGATTTTGTGGATTTTGTGCATTTTATGGCGATGGACGAGGATTTCCTCAAAACAGCATCGGACATGGAACTGGTAACATTCATCAAGGATAAGCTGGAGCATTACCTGTTACTGCATCCGGAGAAAGAGACGAGGTATCAGCAACAGAAATAGGCTGAAAAAATCGAACTAAAAGACGGATAGACATAGCTTGTCCCGCCATTGCGGGATGTCTATTTGCCCGGCAGGAATCAGCGATTCATGCGATTTTTCTTTCCCCCTCTCGTTTTCTTCGTCATTCCTCCAACATATCCAGGTTCGTTTCCTCGATCAATTGCTTTTCATACATTTCCCGGTAATGGCTGTCGCGCCCGAGTAATTCCTCCGGTGTACCTTCCTCCAGGATTTTTCCGTCATCCAGAACCAGGATGTAATCTGAGTTGCGAAGACTGGAAATCCGGTGACTCACGATTACGGAAGTTGTTTGATTTTCTACGTTCAGCTTCTTGAGATTGCGTAAAATGATTTCTTCCGTTTCGGTGTCTACCGCCGATAAACAATCGTCTAACAACAAAATCTGGGGCTTGCGAATCAGTGCACGTGCAATGCTCACACGTTGTTTTTGTCCACCGGAAAGATTCACGCCGCGTTCACCCAGGAGTGTTTCAAATTTTTCAGGAAAAGCCTCAATGTTGTGTAATACGTGCGCATTTTTAGCTGCATCACGGATTTCTTCCAGGGACACATGTTCCATATCCAATGCTCCGAAAGCAATGTTGTTTTTGATCGTGTCGGAGAACAGGAACACATCTTGCGGAACAACCGAAATCTGTTTCCGGTATGCATCTAAGTTGATTGAAGCCAATGCTTCCTTATTATACAACACTTTTCCGGCAGAAGGATCCAGCTGGCGTACGATCAGTTGGAGCAGCGTCGATTTTCCGGAGCCGGTTTTCCCGATGATTCCTAACGATTCGCCGCGTTTCAATGTGAAATTGATATTGGAAAGTACATCCGGAAGGTCTTGTTTGTAACGGAAAGACATGTTTTCAAAACGAATTTCTTCAAATGCTTCAACAGGTCGTTCAGTCGTGTTTTTGATTTCCGGTTCCGTTTTCAGGAATTCATTGATACGTTCCTGGGAGGCCGCTGCACGTTGAATAATACTCGTTACCCAGCCCACACTCGCAAACGGCCAGGTGAGGTTGTAGATAATCAGGATAATTGTCAGGATTTCTCCGGTTGTAACTGTGCCTTGGTACGTGAAAAGACCGCCGATATAAATGCTCAGCAAAGTACTTGTCCCGATCAATAAGGAAATAGTCGGCATGAAAAGCGCATTGGTACGAACCAAACGCATTGTTTTCTTCAGGTAAGCCTGTGAACTCTCTTCGAAATTCCCGCGGGCATGACGTTCCTGGATGTAAGCCTTGATCACGCGGATTCCGGAGAATGTTTCCTGCCCGAGTGTACTCAATCGGGATTGTTCCTGCTGTACGTCTTTGCTAAGTTTGTTCATGCGGCTTGAAACCAGGTAAATGAGAACAGCCATCACCGGAAGCGGAACCAACGCATAAAAAGTCAATTCGGCATTGATCTTCAACATCTGGTATAAGTTGAAAGGGAAGAGTACAATCAGGTTTACGGTGTACATGATTCCCGGCCCGAGGTATTGCCGTACCTGGGAAACATCCTCGGAAATACGGTTCATTAAATCTCCTGTAGACTGACTTTTATAGAATTTGTAATCGAGTTCCTGGTACTTCTCGTAAATCTCGTTTTTCAGGTCGAACTCAATGTAGCGCGACATCACGATGATCGTCTGCCGGGTCAGGAACAGGAAAAATCCCTTAATAATGTTAAAAAGGATAATCATCCCGGCGAGGGTGAGCGCCGTCCAGAACAAGGTCTTCCCGTTGAAAATCGTTTCCTTGTTTCCTTTCAGAATGTCAGTGGTTTCACCGATAATAACGGGAATCTTTGCTCCGAAGTAATTGTTGATGACAATGAAAAGAATCCCGAGGAGCAAACGCCAGCGGTATTTGTAGAAATATTTGTTTAAATAGCTTAGAGACTTCATCCGATAAATTTCCTATTTTTGCGAGCGCTATTGCGATTTTGTTCGAAATACAAAATTAGCCATTCGCATTGAAATAAAAGATTAAAACTCGCGTATGTTTGAAGTAAAAGAAGTCAAAGATTTAAATCTGGCTGAAAACCCCGTTATTTCTCAAATGAGTATGTATGGCCACGAGCAGTTGTTGTTTTGCAACGACACTGATACCGGCCTGAAAGCAATTATTGCTGTGCATAATACTGTTCTCGGACCTGCATTGGGTGGAACACGTATGTGGATGTATAACAATGAAATGGAAGCTCTGAACGACGTATTGCGTCTGTCAAGAGGTATGACATATAAGAATGCAATTTCCGGGTTGAATTTAGGTGGAGGAAAAGCAGTAATCATCGGCGATTCCCGTTCGATGAAATCAGAAGCTTTGTTCCGTCGTTTCGGGAAGTTTGTGAACTCCCTGGCTGGAAAATATATTACAGCAGAAGATGTGGGTATTTCACCTGCAGATATGGTACTGGTTTCAATGGAAACAAAACATGTAGTTGGTCTTCCCGGAAAAAGCGGTGATCCGTCTCCGGTAACAGCTTACGGGGTATACATGGGAATGAAAGCGTGTGCAAGCCAGCAGTTCGGTTCTGATTCATTGTCCGGAAAGAAAGTGGCAGTGCAAGGTGTTGGTCACGTAGGAGAATACCTGGTAAAACACCTGGTTTCAGAAGGTGCTGACGTTACTGTAACAGATATTCACGAAGAAACCTTGAAGCGCGTTGCAAGCCAGTACGGAGTGAAAGTGGTTGGTCTGGATGAAATCTATGACGTACCGATGGATATTTACGCTCCTTGTGCTTTGGGTGCAACTGTTAACGATAATACCATTGACCGTTTGAAGTGTTCTATCATTGCCGGAGCTGCAAACAACCAGCTGGCAAACGAAAAAGTACACGGACAATTGGTGAAAGATAAAGGAATCATTTACGCTCCTGACTTTGCTTTGAACGCAGGTGGTGTGATCAATTGCTATTCAGAGGTGGCAAACCTGCCGCTGGAATGGTCCATGAAAAAAGCGGAAGACATTTACACCACAATCGGAAACATCGTTTCCCGTTCAAGTGCAGAAGGAGTTCCGACTTACCAGATCGCGAACAAAATGGCGGAAGAGCGTATTGAGTCTATCGGTAAAGTTAAATTACCACTTTAATAAAAGATAGGAGAGTCATTACGAATGCTGAACAGAAGACATTTACGTATTAAGGTTTTACAAGCTCTTTATGCTTATTTCCAGGGAGATGAAGAGAGTATAAAGAAAACAGAGAACGAATTGATGCTTGCGGTAGACCGCATTTACGATTTGTATTTGTATTTATTGCTGACTTTCGGGGAACTGAAAGAAATTGCAGAACACCGTATCGAAGAAAACAAAAAGAAGATCCGTCCGAAAGAGGAAGATCTGAATCCGAACCGCAAATTTGTGGATTCAGCGGTGATTCAATTGCTGCAGGACAGTTATTCATTGCGTGAAGCATCCGAAGACCGATCTGTGAACTGGATTGGTGACGATCACCGCGAAATGTTCCGCAAAATCTTCCTCCAGATGAGAGAAAGCGAAACGTATTTCTCGTACATGAACAATGGTTTGACTGGTTTTGAGGACGACAAGAACTTCATGATCAACCTGTTCAAGGCCGAGATTGCAAACTCTCCGCTGGTTTACCATTTCTTCGAGGAAAAAAGCATTCATTGGCTGGATGATATCGATTTGGCGTGCCAGATGGTCATCAAATCCATCAAAGCAATGGAAGAAGGTGAGAAGTTTGTCGCTATGCCGTTGTATAAGGACAAAGAAGACGAGCAGGAATTTTTGCGCACGCTTTTGCGCAAAACCATTTCGATGGACTCTGAGAACCTGAAGCTGATTGATGAAATGACCGACAACTGGGAATTGGAGCGTATTGCGAAAATGGATATCCTGTTGTTAAAAATGGCTGTTACAGAGTTGCAGGTCTTCAAAAATATTCCGAAGAAAGTGACTTTGAACGAATACATTGAGATTTCCAAATTCTATTCAACTCCGAAAAGTCATGGATTTATCAACGGAATCCTGGATAAAGCCGTTGATAGATTGGTAAAAGATGGAAAAATTTCTAAACTCGGAAGAGGTTTAATGGATTAATGTTATGAAAAAAATCATGTTTTTGGCCCCGGTAGTCGGGATGGCCTTATCGCTGTTAACAGCTTGTGGATCTGATTCTCCTTCAGAAGTTGTCGGATATAAAACAACCATGAAAATACAAAGCGTATTCAATGCTGGGAAAATTGCCAGAGGAGAAGTAATCCACGCAAAATTTACGGTTGAAAATACGGGAGACCACCCGCTGGTGATGTCTGATGTATCCGGATCATGTTCTTGTACGGTTGCAGACTGGAGCAAAGACCCGATTCTTCCGGGAGAAAAAGGCTATGTAAAAGCAGACGTGAAAACAGAATCGTTTTCCGAAGGACCTGTAACCAGAAGCGTGACCATTTTGTCTAATACGACTCCTCCAAGTACGAAAGTGGTTATTGAGGCAAATATTATCAAGTAAGAAAAGGTTCAAATGTTCAAAATGTCTGATTGTTCAAAGTGATTGAACTTTATACTGTTTTGAACTCATTGAACCAGTAGTTTAGTAATAGTTAAATAAAAATAGAGAGTTATGCAAATTATAATGCTCGTATTGATGCTGGTGGTGTTTTATTTCTTTTTAATTCGCCCGCAGCAGAAGAAGCAAAAAGAACTGAAAGCTTTTCGTGAAAACCTGAAACAAGGTGACAAAGTAGTTACAATCGGTGGAATCCATGGAAAAATCCTGGAAATTACTGATACAACTGTTTTGATTAGTTCTGAAGGGACTAAATTGCGTTTTGAGAAATCTGCTATTTCGACTGCAGTAGCGGATAACCTGGCACAAGGAACAGGGTTGAATCCGTAATCAGATAAGAAACCAAATAAAAAAGCCGGGAATAAAACTCCCGGCTTTTTTATTTGGTAGATATTGTTTTTGTTATGCCATCCAGGTATTATTTGCTCCGGGAAGGAAATAAAACTGTCCGGTTGCATTTTCTCTTCGTTCTACGCGTCTTTTCACTCTTCGGCGTGTGCGTCTTCTGACTCTTCGTCGCTCACCCCCGGGAGCTTGTGCTAAAAATGTAGCATGTGCATCTCCGGTTTGAATGGTCGAAGAAGATTCTAAACTGGTGTATTGGTTTTCCGGAATTTCGACCTGGATCATGCTGAGCGATAAAGCCCCGTAGAGGAATGTGCTGAGGATAAAAGCTGTTGTTTTCATCGGTTTTAATTTTTGTAGTAACTATTTTTTTTAACAAAGAGTGATAATATACTCAGAAAGTTAAATACAAAAATAAAGCCATTCTATCAAAAGACAGAATGGCTCCGAATTATTTGTTTAAAATCAGATGTTTTCGATAATCATCGCAGAGGCTCCACCGCCTCCGTTACAGATTCCTGCGCCACCGATTTTTCCACCGTTTTGTTTCAATACGTGAATCAGGGTAACGATGATTCGGGAACCGGAGTTTCCAAGCGGGTGACCCAAAGCCACAGCTCCACCGTTTACGTCCACTTTTGCAGGATCTAAGCCCAGTAATTTAGTGTTGGCCAAACCAACAACCGAAAATGCCTGGTTCAATTCCCAGAAATCAACCTGGTCTGTAGTCAATCCCGCTTTAGCCAATGCCTTAGGAACTGCTTTGGAAGGTGCAGTTGTAAAGAATTCAGGCTCATGAGCCGCATCTGCATAGCTAACGATTTTCGCGATTGGTTTCAAACCGTGTTTTTCTACCGCTTCTTTCGATGCAAGAATCAGGGCAGAAGCACCGTCATTCAAGGTAGATGCGTTTGCAGCTGTAATTGTTCCGTCTTTTTCGAAAGCTGGTTTCAAGGACGGAATTTTATCCAGGAATACGTTTTTGTACTCTTCATCTTCTACTACCAAAATAGGATCTCCTTTACGCTGAGGAACAGAAACACCAACAATTTCATCCTTGAATTTTCCTGCCTCCCATGCAGCAGCTGCACGTTTGTAGGAAGTAATAGCGAATTGATCTTGATCCTCACGGGAGAATTCATATTTCTTTGCAGTCAGTTCAGCACAAGTTCCCATCGGAACTTTACTGTACACATCCAGCAAACCGTCTTTTGTAATTCCGTCCAGCATAGAAATGTTACCGAACTTCGTGCCGTTTCTTCCGTCCAGGTAGTGCGGAGTCTGACTCATGTTTTCCATTCCACCTGCAACAACGATTTCGTTGTCACCTGCAAGAATCGTTTGAGCTCCGAGCATAATTGCTTTCATTCCGGAAGCACATACTTTATTCACCGTTGTACAAGGAACAGTATTTGGCAAACCTGCCCCCAAAGCCGCCTGACGAGCCGGAGCTTGTCCAACACCAGCCTGGAGTACATTTCCCATAAAAACTTCATCAACAGCTGCTGGGTTAACTCCTGATTTATCCAGAGCGCCTTTGATAGCAGTTGCTCCCAATTGAGTAGCAGAGATCGATGACAGGCCACCCATAAAGGCTCCCATTGGAGTACGAACCGCTGCTATAATGTAAACTTCTTTCGACATAGCAATTATTATTTCGGTCACGAATTTACTCAATTTTCTTTGTTTATTTTTAGCTTTTTTTAGATTCCAACATTTGAAAGGAAGATAGTTCCTATAAAATGTTAATTTAACTAAATTTGCAGTGTTCATTAAAATAATCACACACATATGAAAAAGGCCATACTATTCGTTCTTGTTTTGTTTGCAAGTGCATCTGTTTTTTCCCAGGAAGGGTACGAAAAGATGCGAAATGATCTGAAAAAACTGGATGCAACACACGATTCGCTGCTTCCGAAAAAATATTGGACATACACCAGTTTGTTTGGGTTGTCTGCTTCTCAGACCGCTTTTGTGAACTGGGCAGCAGGAGGTCGGAATAATATTGCCGTACTGAGTTTTATTGATTTCTCTGCAACCTACGAAAAACGCCGTTTTAAGTGGGCCAACGATGTGAAACTGGCACTTGGTGGAATGTATTATACCGATTCTGCCGGGAAGAAACAGGGATTGCAGAAAACGGATGACCGGATTGACCTGGCAACTTCTGTAGGATATGAATTTAAGAAACATTGGTTTTTAACCGCTATCGGTGGATTCAGAACCCAGTTTTTAAACGGGTACAACTTCCCGAATGATTCCGTGCCGATTTCTACGTTTATGGCACCTGGATATGCTAATTTTTCGCTTGGTATCGAATATGCTCCGGTAGATTACTTCAGCGTGTACTTGTCTCCGGTAGCTTCAAAAATGACGTTTGTGAGAGATCAGCGCCTGGCAGATGCAGGAGCATTCGGCGTAACAGCTGCTGTGCTGGATGATAATGGCAACCTGATCAAACACGGTTTGCGTTTCCGCAATGAAATAGGGGCCTACTTCCGGGTGCGTTTCCAGAAAGAAATCTTCAAGAATATCGAAATGAAGACCCGATTGGAATTGTTCACCAATTACGCGCATAATCCGCAAAACATCGATGTTAATTTTGAAAATATCTTCACTTTTAAGGTGAATAAGTGGTTCCAGGCTTCCCTGCAGTGGAATCTGATTTATGATGATGATATCAAAATCCGGGATTCGAAAGGACGAACAGGGCCGCGTACACAATTCAAATCGGTATTAGGCTTAGGAATTTCATACACTTTAACGAATGTGAAAAAGTAAAAAGCGTATTTTAGTCGCATGAATTACTTTTCCGATCATTCTTTGTGGTGGTTACTTCCTATTTCAATACTCGCTGCAGGATTTTCATTCTATTATTATTTCAGAACCGATCAGCGGTCTGTCTGGAATGTAAAGCAGCTGCGGGTTTTGTTTTCTTTCAGAACCCTCGGACTTTTCCTGTTGGGATTGCTCTTGCTGGGATTGGTTTGGGAAACGATTAAGTACCGTCCGGAAAAACCTTTGATCATCACCCTGGTGGATTCTTCCGGTTCCATGTTGAACTACAAAGACAGCGGCCAGGTCAAAAAGAATATCGAAGGATTCAGAACCGCACTTCCGCAATCTTTGGGAGAAGAGTATGAATACCTCGAACTCGCGGTAGGAACAAACGTCCGGGATTTGGATCAGTTGGTTTTGAATGATCAATCAACGGATTTGGCGGCAGGATTCAAACACGTTAAAGACCGCTTTTTCAACCGGAATATCGGTGCCATTGTGTTGATTTCAGACGGAAACTACAACCAGGGAGTGCATCCGATGTACGAAGCTGAGCGTATTGAACTGACACCTGTTTTTGCACTGGCAGTAGGAGATACGGCTTTGAAACGGGATATTGTGGTGCGTTCGGTGAGCTCCAACGAAGTAGCCTTTTTGAACAACGAATTTCCGGTTCAGACCCTGGTCGATTTTCAACGCGTTCCAACGGGATCTTACCAGGTAAACCTCTTACAGGACGGAAAAGTGATCCAGTCTCAGAAAGCACAGGTGACCAATGTAAACCTGGATCAGAAAGAATTTTTGTTTACGGTTCCGGCTAAAATCAAAGGATATCACCGGTTCACCGTTTCTGTTCAGGCTGTTACAGGTGAGTTCACCAAAGAAAACAACCAGCAGAGTTGTTTTGTGGAGATTGTGGATTCAAAAAGCAATGTACTCTTATTGGCAAGTGCACCGCATCCGGATGTGGCGGCTTTGAAATCTGTTTTTGAACTCGACCAGGAGGCGGTGGTTTCTTCCGAATTGATGACCAATTATACACTGGGAAATAAAATTCCGGATTTTGTGGTGTGGTATGAAAACGGGCTTCGTCCGAATCCGGGTTTGTTCAAACAAATCCAGGAGAAGGGAATCCCGGTTTTGATGATCCTCGGGCCGAATGTATCGACCAGTTTGATGCAGAATTACGGTTTGGCAATCAAAACTCCGAACGGAAGTCAATATGAAGATGTGTACCCGGCTTTGGCAAACGGTTTCAACTCGTTCGGACTTTCAGCTGATTTTACGTCTTTGATCCCGGTATTGACACCGCTCAGAACCAAATTCGGAGCCTATAAACTTCCGTCCAACAGCATCGTGGTTTTGAACCAACGAGTTGGAAACATTGCGAAGAACGATCCATTGATCGCTGTAGCTCAAACGCAAAAAGCAAAAATCGGCTTTATATTGGGAGAAGGTTTGTGGCGCTGGAAGATGAAAGAATTCATGCAGAAGAAAACCAGCGTTGGCTTCGAAGAATTTGTGCAGAAACTAACACAATACATTTCCGTGAAACAAAACCGTGAACCATTGCGGGTAACGTTGCCGAAACGCTTCAATACCATCGAAGAAATTGTGTTCAAAGCCGAATTCTATAACGAAGCGATGGAACTGATTACTACGCCTGCGGTTGAAATGACGATCACGAAACGCGGCGGGAAGAGTTTTAAGCAGTTATTTTCTCCAACTGCAAACTTCTACCAGTTAAACGTAGGGCAGCTTGCTTCCGGAACCTATGACTGGAAAGTGATTGCTGATAATAACGGGAAGAAATATTCGAAATCAGGTTCCTTTGCGGTGGATGAGATTTCATTGGAAGACCAGGACACACGGGCTAATTTCGCTACCCTGAATCAATTAGCGGTTCAGTCGGATGGTTCCTATAAAACGTTGGATCAATACCAGGCGTTGATCCGGGAGATCAAAAAACGCGGCGATATTACAACTGTTCAGTACGAAGATACCGGTTACCAGGAATTGATTGACTGGAAATGGATTTTTGCGCTGATTATCGCATTGTTCACAACGGAATGGTTCCTGCGCCGCTGGTGGGGAAGCTATTAAGATTGTCCTTGTAACGAGCATTCAGGTGCTGCTTTAGCCGCTGGCTGACGTACCCGACAGGGATTATTTGCTCCAGGCAATTGTTAGATGCTTGAAAAGGATGGAATTACTTGCCATTGAGTTCCATGGCTTTTATGTTTATTGGCTATATTTTGGGGCAAAAAGTAATCGGGATTCGATTGTCTTTCCGTGCATTTTCCGGGAATAAAAGAAGCGGGTCGATTGCTCAACCCGCTGAATAACATGACGTGTAAATACGTTCGTTTTATTCCTTCACAAAAGCGATTCTTCCGATTGATTCATTGCTTTTGGTTTGTACATAATACATACCACTTCCCAATTGCTGCAGGGAAATACTGATCGATTGATCTCCGTTTGTTTCCCAATTGATTGCTTGTTTTTCTCCCCGAACAGAATATACTTCAACCGCATCAATTTCCTGAGCGCTGCGGATAGTCAGTTTTTCCGCGGCGGGATTCGGGAAAATCTCTAGTGAAACCGTTCCGTAAGTTGCTACCGCATTGGTACCGATGGTAAATGTTTTACAGGTGGAGCAATTATACATGTAACCGCCGTCGTTGAATGAATACCCGCTGTAATAGAGACATGCAGTATAGGTTCCCGGGTTGTAGTTCACATCGTAAATCCGGTTAATAAATGTGCCGCTGGTCCCGTTTCCAAAATCCCAGAGTGGTTCAGATGGATGCGAGCTAAAAGAAGGCGAGTGGATAAGGCTTGTATTGGAGAAAGTAACGACGTTTCCGTTGGTATGCATCAGGAAATCCCCGCCGCACAAAGAATCTGTGAAATGGTCATATACTACGTTCACGGAAGAATAAACACAGTGAAAAGGAACTCCACTTGATTTTCCCCATTGTTCGAGTGTGACGGTGTAATTTCCGGGGGAGGCATACTGATGGGATGCAGATCCGGTTCCGGGATTGGTGTTCTGTGCGCTTACCCCGTCTCCAAAATCCCAGTGTAAAGAATCCAGGAGATCATTGGGATAGGTGAGTACCGTGAAACTGGATTGATCCAGTGAAGTACTGGTGATAAACGTGCGCACATTGCAATTGTTTTGTGCATTAGAGACAGGGATCAGGCACCAGGAAAAGAGTAGTAGCTTAAAAGTTTTCATACGTTGTAGTTTTGTTTGCCTAAAGAACGTATGAAAAGATTAGTTAGTTGCTTTGAAATGTTCTACTGATGCAGAAAAAAATACTTATCAAGGAGCTAAGTGGCTGTATTCTAATGGTTAAAAAACAACGAAAAGAAGTTTACTTTTTGAAGAAAAGTTCCGGGATAGTGCTTTCGGGCTTTTTAGAGGAAAAGCGAAGTTTGAAAAATGAAGTAAGATAGCCGGTTCCATACCCGTAAAACTGGATGCACACAGCAATGATCGAGTAAAATCCGACCTGGATATTCTTGTTTTCAATGGATGAAAGCACACCGATCAAAACAAGGTATAAGCTATACAAATACAGGAAATACCCGAAGCCAAACAACGCTAGTAAAACGGAAAAAGCAGCTCCACATAAAAACAAGGACGGGAACCAGAAGGTCAGTTTTTTGTATTCAGGATGCCACACATCCAGGATAGGGCGGGCCTTCCCGAATTTATTGACCTGTTTGTAAAACTTCTGCCAGTCGATGCGGCGTTTGTGATACACGTATGCGCCAGGGAAGAGTTTGGTTTCGAATCCTTGTTTCCACAGCCGGATCGATAAATCGGGATCTTCTCCCGGGTGAATGTTTCCAAAACCTTCAGATGCTTCAAATGCTTTGCGCGACAAGCCCATGTTGAAGCTGCGAGGCTGAAATTTCGTGATTTTTTCGGATTTTCCTCTCACGCCTCCGGTAGTGAGAAAAGAAGTCATGACAAAGTTGATTGCTTTCTGGATGTCGCTGAATGAATCCAGAGCTGCATCCGGGCCACCAAAGCAGTCTACGTAGGTTTTTTGAAGGTTTTGATCCACGCTGCTCAGATATCCCGGAGGAATAATGCAATCAGAGTCCAGGATAATGAAATAATCACCTTTGGCGCGTTTCATCCCGAAGTTCCGGGAATCTCCCGGTCCGCTGTTGGGTTTGAAATAATAAGAAATAGACAACTTTCCGGCATATTTTTCTACCACTTCCTGGCAGGTTACGGAAGAACCGTCTTCAACGATTACAATTTCGTATTGTTCTGTGTAATCCTGTACTGCCAGGCTTGCGAGTAATTCTTCTACTTCGTCCGGACGATTGTATACAGGAATGATCAGCGAAAAAAACATCTTCAAACTTTACTTTAAACAAAGTTACGGTTTATTTACCCGGCAGGTTGTTTTTCCTGCCGGATAAACCTCATTATTTCTTGAGCATATCGTTTGCCATCATCTGCTTGACGCTTTTTTCCATTCCTTCCACGGAACCATCCAGGAAGATCACATTTCCTTTTCCTTTTTCGGCAAATTCTTTCACCGCTTCGGTCCACATAGAGAACAAAATCAAGGAAGTGTCGAGATCAGCAGCTTTCATTTTTTCAGCGGCTTCTGTCATACCTTGTGCTACTTCTTCCCGGAAGAGTGCAATTCCCTGACCTTTCAACTGTGCGGCTTCTTTTTCTGCCTGAGCAGCAATTTTAATCGCATTTCCTTCTGCTTCAGCCGCTTTCGTTTTGGTAATCAACAGGGCTTGACCTTCGTTTTCTGCCGCAGCTTTCAAGTTGTTTGACGCAACTACTTTCGCCATGGAAGTGGTAATTTCGGCATCGAATGTAATGTCATTCAACTGAAGGTCGATCAGGTGGAATCCCCAGGTTTCCAAGGTGTGATCCAGGCTTTCTTTCACATCATCTACAATCTCACGACGGAGTAACAAGATTTCTGCCTGTTTTTTCGTGGCTACAAATCCGCGTACCGAACCCTCAATCGTACGGATCAATGCCTGGATAAAGTTACGCTGATCGACAAATTTAAAGGCTACATTTTTAATTGTTTCTTCGTTGGAATCCAATACGGCATACACCAGCATGGCCTTGAAGTAAACATTTGCCTGATCCTGCGTAATAGCCTGGAATTCCATCTCAATAGCACGGTTTTGAATGGAAACGCGGTTATTGAGTTTCTCCAGGAAGGGAATCCGGAAATTCAATCCCGGGTGCATGATCCGGCGGTATTTTCCGAACATGGTGACAACAGCGATAGTTCCTTGCTGAACAGTTACAAAACTGAAGGCAATCAGGAGTACAACAACTCCGATTAGGATGTATTTGATTTCGATCATAAAAAGTGATTTGTAACAAACTTAGTTAAATTGAAAATGGAAAAGGCAAAAGTGAAGAATTAAACTTGTTATCCGTTGCAGGATGTGTTGATGAGTGATCAATTAAAAAAAGTTTTTGGTTGTTATAAAATAAACCGAAAAGAAATTCGTTAGAAGAAATAAAAACGCAACTTTATTAAGCCTATGGTAAATAAATACTTGACTAAAATGCAAACACAGGAAGTTACTGAGATTGCGAATCCATCCGCAGCCGTAATCAGTCAGATTCTGAATTACAGCAAGTCTTTGGAGGTGAAGAAATTAAAGCGCAAAAAAGTGCTTTTGAATTTAAACTAGAAAAGAAAGGCCCCTTCAAGGGCCTTTTTATTTGTTTGATGTATTTTATAGCATATTGATTTACAGGTATTTGAATTCCTTGTTTTAATGTAAGGATTGAGTGGAACGTAATATTGCGGAATTACGTCGAAACAACCTTTCTTTACTTCCTAATCTGCCACCTTGGTATACTCAAACGTCCCCACGCTTTCATATGTAATCACCCGTCTTGTTTTATCGAAATAATCCACCGTAAAGGGAATCGGTAGAATTCCGGCAACAATCGTCAATGTTTTTCCATCCGCAGAAAGTTTCCATTTTCCTTTGTGAATTTCATCCCCGACAATACTCTGAAACTTGTTTTTGTCTTCCAGGAAGAGTTGGAATACCTGATCTGTGTGGAAATGATCCTTCAGGTTTTTCTCTTTCCCGTTTTGAGTCCATTTAACCAATTGCCATTTTCCGATCAATTCGGCAGAGGTTTGCGCGCTGACGCCGAATGCCAGCAGGAAGAAGCATGTGAATAGTGCGTTTTTCATAATCATGTGGTTTAATGATTTGAAAGGTACTGTTTTTCACTTGATTCAAAAACTTTTATTCAAAAATCCCGTTGATACTTTGGAACAATAATGAGTGTTTCCCAATTGGAATAATACGTTTTATTCAATCCGGAAATATTCTTTGTCGGACGAATTGCAACACGCACCCGGTATGTTCCGGGATTCGGAAACTGGTGGAATTGGGTTAAATTGATCAGCTTGGTATAATTTTCTTTCGGCGCAATGATCAAATCCTTTCCATCACCAAAAAAGGAGATTTCGGTTTCTGTGAAGAAGTGAAATTTTCTTCCGTCTGCTGAAATCGCTTCCAGGTAGAGTTCCGTTCCACTATTTTCCAGGCAAAAGCGCAGGCTGTTATCGCGGATAGTTAGTTTCTGAAGCTCCTTGTTTTCAATAATCAGTTTTGCATAACAGTCAGACATTGCTGGGGGATTGTGAGATGATACGATGAAGGCAGTATCTTTTCCCAGTTTTAAATTCAGTATCAGCGCCTGATCCGGACTTTGATAGATCGTTGTGTCAAAAGGCTGCTCACAGTGTTGTTCTCGGTAAGAAGCACCTGTCTGACCAGCGTTTTTCCATTCTTTGCATGCTTTTTCAATATCACCCATCCCCATGAAACTAAGTCCGAGGTTATGGTGTCTGAATTCCAGCGCACGCTGATCCTGTGAATATGCAATGGCATTTTGAAAATCAATCAAAGCACCTTCCACATCTATTTTCGAGTTGAATTTGGCATTTCCGAGTGCGTCGAGAATAATAGGATTGTTTGGCTCCAGTTGATTCGCTTTGTTCAGTATTTCAATCATTTTTTCAAAATCAACCGGGCCTTTGTATTCCAGCTCTTCAGCTTCTTTTACCAGCCTGGATACTTCCGGATCACTGATCTTTTCTTTTCGTTCTTCGGAGTTTTGATACAAGAATGCTGTTATTTCATTCAACGGACCTTTTTGTGTGTTTCTGCCGCTGCATATCGTCACAGTCTCTTTCTTGTCCTTCACGGCATTAATATGCTTCTCAGTAATCTGAGACCGATATGTTGAGCAAAGGATATGGAAAAGCGTCAGCCTGACGTTCGGATTGGAATTCTTGGTGTAAATACTATCAATGGTGTTGAAGTCTAGCTGTGACACGATCTCCAGTTCTTTGATTTGCTTCTTTTCAAAGTCATTGGCGAATCGTTCTTCGTAGAAAAGTAAAACACATTCTCCTTTTTCGATAGCGGAAATGGCCTGTTTTACACGCTTACTGTCTGGCGTTGTCTGACCAAAACCGATTGAGATATTGCAGAGAAGAAGCAGGGATATAAAAAGTGGTTTCATACATTGAATTTAGGTAAATGAAAATAAAAAAGACCATTTGAACGA
Source organism: Fluviicola sp. (assembly GCF_039596355.1). Classification (GTDB taxonomy): domain Bacteria; phylum Bacteroidota; class Bacteroidia; order Flavobacteriales_D; family Crocinitomicaceae; genus Fluviicola. The sequence goes on from NZ_JBCNJW010000001.1 coordinate 807,205, forward strand.
GCAAATGGCCTTTTTAAAAATTGGAATGATTACCAGATCTTAGCAACCTTCTCATCCGGGTTGCGCATTTTGTCGCCTGGTTTTACATTGAATGCGGCAAAGAATTCCGGACAGTTCATCAGCGGACCGTTTACGCGGTACATTCCCGGCGAGTGCGGATCTGTTGCGATGCGCTTTTTCAACTCTGCTTCCGTGTAATTGATTTTCCACAATTGTGCATAAGCAATGAAGAAGCGCTGTGCAGGTGTGTAGCCGTCAATGATTTTGTTTTTCTTGAAATCGTCCGTCATCGTATAGGCATAGTAAGCCATCGTCAATCCGCCAAGATCGGCAATGTTTTCTCCCATCGTCAAATCCGGGTTTACGCAGTTATCAGAAACAGGGCAGAAGGAGCTGAACGTTTTTCCGAGGATTTCTGTTTTAGCGACAAATTTCGCTTTATCCGCTTCTTTCCACCAATCGTTGTAACTTCCGTCTGCAGCGAATTTGGAACCATTGTCGTCAAATCCGTGTGTGAATTCATGTCCGATGACCATCCCGATTCTTCCGTAGTTGACAGCATCTTCCGCATTTTCATCGAAGAACGGAGGCTGCATGATTCCAGCCGGGAAAGCGATTTCGTTCAACAGCGGGTGGTAGTAAGCATTCACCAGGTGAGCAGGCATTTCCCATTCCTTGCGGTTCACCGGCTTGTGCAGTTTTTCCAGGTTTTCTTTGAAAGAGAAGTTGCGGCAGTTATCGATGTTAGCTACGTAATCCACTGAGCTGATCGTCAATCCTTTGTAGCTTTTCCATTCGTCCGGGAAACCTAGCTTTCTTCCGATTGCATTCAGTTTGGTCAACGCTTCCTTCTTGGTATCTTCCGACATCCAGTCCAGTTTCTCGATTCGCATGCGGAAACTAGCCAGCAGGTTATCCACCATTTCGTTTACTTTCTTCTTCGCTTTTTCGGAGAATGCCTTGTCAACAAATGCTTTTCCCAGTAATTCGCTCAGAGCAGAGCCCGTAATCTCGTCGATGCAGCGATCTTCAATCGGTTTCATAGCACTTGTTCCACTCAGCACACCACTGTAGAAATCAAAATTGTGTTTTACCCACACATCATCCAGCTTTCCGGCGTAAGCATTTACCGTACACCAGGACAGGTAGTTTTTCCAGGAATTCAGGGATGTTTTTTCCACCATGGTGTTGACCTGTTTCATGAAGTCGGGCTGGCTTACGATCAGTGAATCAAAGCTTTCACACCCGATTTTGGAAAGGTACGCTTCGAAGTCAAACTTCGGCATTGCTTTTACCAACTGATCCAAAGACCATTTGTTGTAGGTTTTTTCCGGCAAGCGGGATTCTGCAGGAGTCATCATGGCATTCGCCAGTTCTTTCTCGAAATTGAAAATATCTTCTGCTTTTGTTTTCGCAACACTTTCTGGATCTCCCAGCAATTGGTAAGATTTCTGAATGTGTACAATATAAGCGTCACGGATGGCCTGTTTGTTGTCCATGAAGTAGTAATCACGGTTCGGAAGACCGATTCCGGCTTGTCCGAGGTAAGCTGTGTTCTTATCCACGTTCTTCAAATCCTGTCCAACTCCGAAACCGTATACGGATTCAATCCCAAGTTGGTGTTGTTTGGAAATGATGTCAACCAGTTCATCTTTTGATTTCAATTCGTCGATCTTGATCAAACGCTGTTTCAAAGGTGTAATTCCAGCCGCGTTGCGCACTTTCATATCGGTATACGACGTGAAGTAATCTCCCAGCAGTTGGTTTTGGTCTCCGGGTGCTTTTTCTTTCGACGCAGCAGCCGTTTGCAGGATTTCTTTCAGCAAAGCCTTGTTGCGCTGATCAAGTTCGTTGAAGCTTCCCCAGCGGGATTCCGTGTTCGGAACAGGATTGTTCTTACACCAGGTTCCATTGGCAAAGAGGAAGAAATCTTCCTGTGGTTTCACCGATAAATCCATGTAAGAAAGATCGATCGTCGTATTTTTCTTAGCTGTTTCCGGTGTGGAAGCGGCTGATTTATCCTGATTTTCAACAACTGTCTTCGGCTGACAGGCAACCAGAGAGGCAGTAATGATTGTTAGAGGAAGAATTTTATTAACCATTGTTTTCCGGGTTTAAAAGCATTTCAACATGCGGGATTTCATCTTCGAAGTATTCTTTTCCGGTAGAAACAAAACCGGATTTATTGTAGAATTTCTCCAGGTGTTTCTGTGCGGAAATACGGATCGGAACTTTTCCGAATTCATCGTATACAAACTGAACACATCGTTCCATCAGCTCCATTCCAACTCCGGAACCGCGGCATTCGGCAGTCAGTACCACCCGTCCGATTGCAACCTCCGGGAACGAAATTCCGGGGTGCAGAATGCGCGCAGTAGCGATCACGTCGCCCTTTCCATCGCGCAGCAGCAAGTGGTAAGCCTTCTTGTCTTTTCCGTCCAGATCCAGGTAAGAACAGTTTTGTTCCACAACAAATGCCTTCAGTCTCAACGCAATGATGTCGTGAAACTCATTTATTGTCAGTTCTTTATAAGGTTTGAATTGCCAGTCTAAATGCATCTTTATTTTAATTAAAAATGAATCAATTCAAAATTCAAAATAAACCTGATGATGAATTTTTGAATTTTGATTTTTGAATTTATTTCAGGTTTGGATTACTCCAACGTTGTACTGTTTTTCTGCTTTTTTGTGGTTTGCCATTTCAATTCCGATTGACAGGAACTCACGGGTCTTCGCCGGATCGATGATTGCATCCAGCCACAGGCGGGAAGCGGCATAGTAGGGAGAAATCTGTTCGTCGTAACGGCTTTTAATGGTGTTGTACAATTCGGCTTCTCTTTCCGGCGTAATTTCTTCTCCGCGTGCCTTCAACGATGCCACTTCGATTTGTAACAAGGTTTTTGCTGCGGATGCACCGCTCATCACGGCAACTTCAGCTGTCGGCCAGCCCACGATCAAACGCGGATCGTATGCTTTTCCACACATGGCGTAGTTTCCTGCACCATACGAGTTTCCTACAATTACGGTAAACTTCGGAACCACGGAATTCGCCATGGCGTTCACCATTTTTGCTCCGTCTTTGATGATTCCGGCATGCTCTGATTTGGAGCCAACCATGAATCCGGAAACGTCCTGGAAGAAAATCAATGGAATATTCTTCTGGTTACAGTTCATGATGAAACGTGCTGCTTTGTCGGCAGAATCGTTGTAGATCACACCTCCGAACTGCATTTCACCCTTCGCATTTTTGGTCAGTTCGCGCTGGTTTGCGACGATTCCGACACTCCAACCATCCAAACGGGCATACCCGCAGAAGATCGTTTTCCCGTATTCACTTTTGTATTCGGTAATACTTCCTTCGTCGAAAATACAATCCAGGATGTTTTCTACATTATAAGGTTTTGCGCGCTCAGCCGGTAGAATTCCGTATACTTTTTTCGCGTCTTCTTTCGGAGCAACTGCTTCAATGCGGTCAAATCCAGCTGATTCCGATGCACCGATCTGGCTCATCATTTTGCGGATTGTTTTCAGGCACTCTTCGTCGTTTGCTACTTTGTAATCACACACACCGGAGATTTCGGTATGGGTTGTTGCACCGCCCAATGTCTCGTTGTCGATGTTTTCGCCGATAGCCGCTTTTACCAGGTAAGAACCCGCCAAAAAGATGGTTCCTGTTTTATCTACAATCAGGGATTCGTCAGACATAATCGGAAGGTAAGCACCTCCGGCAACACAGCTTCCCATCACGGCCGCAATCTGGGTAATTCCCATCGAGCTCATCACCGCGTTGTTTCTGAAGATACGTCCGAAATGTTCTTTATCCGGAAAAATTTCATCCTGCATCGGGAGGTAAACACCTGCAGAATCCACCAGGTAGATAATCGGCAGTTTATTTTCCATTGCAATTTCCTGTGCACGCAGGTTCTTTTTTCCGGTAATCGGGAACCAGGCTCCTGCTTTTACAGTTGCGTCGTTTGCAACGACAATACATTGTTTTCCGGAAACTTTTCCGATCACCATGACAACTCCGGCAGAGGGGCAACCGCCGTGTTCCTGGTACATGCCCATTCCAGCAAAAGCACCGACTTCGAAACGCGGGGTATTCGGATCGAGTAGCATATCAATGCGTTCGCGGGCGGTCATTTTTCCTTTTTCATGAAGGGCTGCAATGCGTTTTTCACCGCCTCCTTTCATGATTTTGGCTAATTCGGCTTCCATTCGGGAGATTTTTAGCCTCATTTCATCGTCATTCTTATTGAATTCCAATTCTTTTGCGTCAATTGCCATGTTTTTTCGTTTATAAGCGTCCCAAATATACACAATTCACTGTAGAAACTTTCTTTGGAAATGGTAAAGAATCCACGTTTTCTAAATTACTTTTGTTGTATGCAAGATACTTACAAGCACAAGGGAATGAGAAAGCAGCTGATTGATCAGTTGCGTCAAAAAGGAATCAGTGATGAGCGCGTTTTGGATGCGTTTGATGCGATTCCGCGCCATTTCTTCCTGGATTTGGTATTCGAGCAGCAAGCTTATTCCAACGTGGCTTTCCAAATTGGTGCGGGACAAACCATTTCCCATCCGTACACGGTTGCTTTTCAAACATCGATTCTCGAATTGAAAAAAGGGGAGAAGGTGTTAGAAATCGGTACAGGATCCGGGTTTCAGACTTGTATTTTGTGTTCGCTGGGGATGAAAGTGTTTTCGATCGAACGCCAGAAAGAACTGCACATGAAGGCGAAGAAAATCATTGATCATTTCCGCTTCACTCCGAAATTGTTTTTCGGCGACGGTTATGAAGGAAAGGAAACATATGCTCCTTTTGACAAGATTCTGGTAACTTGCGGCGCTCCGTTTATTCCTCAGAAATTGTTGCAGCAGCTGAAAGTGGGTGGTATGATGGTGATCCCGGTAGGTGATCTGGATTCTCAGGAAATGCACCGCATTACTAAAATTTCGGATTCGGAATACAAAGAAGAAGTCTTCGGAAATTTCAGCTTTGTACCGATGCTGGAGAAAACAGTCCGGTAATTGAGAATTGAAAAGTGAGAATTGAAAAGATCAGCGCGAATCAAAAATTTTTCAATTCCCAACCCTAAATCTACGATATGAAAAGCCTTCGACTGATAACCAATATCCACCTGATCTTTTACGGAATATTCATTTTACTGAATCTTGCTGAATTCGGGTTTTATTTTCGTGAATATGCTTTGTACGGAGGGAAAATCATACTCTTCAAAAAGGCCCGTGTTATCGATTCTGTTCTGGATTGGGAGTTGTGGTTCCATACTCTTTTGAATTATGTGGATTTGCTGGTGTTGTTTTTTCAAATCGTGATCTACAATGCATTTGTAAAGAAATATACGGATGAAAAGTCAGTTCGTGTGTTATGGATTTTCGTTGCTTTTATTCCGTTGGTGCATTATTTCTGGGGTTTCATTATTTGGAGAAAACTCAACCGTTCGATTTTTACGCATGCAGGAAAAGACCCGCGAGCTTCGGATCGAAAAATTGTGGTGATGTGGGGACTGATCCTGGTTTCTTTGCTGGCAGCTATTTTCTCGTCGCTGATCTTTCATTACCTCGTACGTGTCGGCCCGATGGGGTCGTTTCAGTATGAAAGACTCAGCAGTATTCTGAATTCTGCTTGTATATTGAGTTATTCCGTTATCGGAATGAGCTATTTCATAGAGTTTCACCGGAAAATTACCCGGAAGGGTGCTTTGAATCCGGAGCTTTCCGAGAATCAGTTGTTGGATGAGTGATTCGTTAGGCTTTCGTATGCATTCCGGATCTCCACAAACTTCTCAGCCGCCATTTTTTGCTGGGATTCGGTTCCGGTTGCAAAATGATCCGGGTGGTGGAGTTTCACCAGTTTTCGATACGCTTTTTTGATTTCTTCCTGCGTGGCATTCTTTTGCAGTCCCAGGATTTCATAGGCAAAGTTTTCGGATTGTTTCGCCGGCTTTTTTTGAGCGTTTTCTTTTCGGTGCTTCTCGTATGAAGCATAAATGGCAATGATTTTCGTCAGGTTCTCCGGCTTTAGTTCCAAATCCCGGTTGATCTGTTTCAGGAATTGTAATTCGGAAGCATTCATTTTACCGTTTATCAAGGCCATTCCGGTGAGGAAGTAGATAACCTGCGAACGCGCTCCTTCATCCTTCAGGTGCATTTTCATCCAATCGGTGATGGTATGCGTGCGGATGGGATATTTGAGCGAAAACAACAGCGAATCACCGAAGTTGTAATTGGCAGCGGTAAAATAACGGTTAAAATAGTGATTGATGAATTGCACTTTTTCCTTTGATTCCATGTAATCCAGGAGAATCAACTTTGCACCCAGTGCCAGGTACGCTTCCAGGTAATTATCTTCCGTGGGTTTCAGCTTTTGCGGAAAAATTCCTTTACGCCAGGATCTGGCATGACGTGTTTTGTAAGCGTATAATGCAATGCCACCAAAAAAAGGAGTTCCGAACAGGATGATCACAAGCCAGTTTGGTAACTCGGCAATCGGTTCAAAGGTGAGCGGAAGAAATAAGGTCATACGAAACAGTTCTTTTATTTAATCCAGTAAAACTCCAAAGTAACAAATATTGGTAAATGAAAATAGTTCGGAAGTTTTACTTTTGTTCGCAAATGGAAAAAACCGCGAACCTAAAGTATTTGAAAGGGATTGCAATCATGCTGATGATAGCGAATGTCTTTTTCATGTTTATGAACTTTTTGAAAGGAATTTGGGATTGGACATTTCATTTCGGGAATGGAGGGTTGGTAGCATTCATACGCTTCGCAAATGGTCTTGGAAAAGCTTATTCGGTGATGTATATCTTGATTTATATCCTGGAGATCAGTTTCATAATTATCCTGAACCGGTTTTTGAAAAAGCAAGGAATAGGGAAAGGATACCACATTTTAATCCTCTTGCTGTCCTTTTTACCTGTGGTAAATCTGTTCCTGTTTTATATCATCAAAAGGAAATTGAATCAACAGTTGTTTGCTTATTCAGAAATGAATGGAGCGAGATCCGACCGGAAAATTGTTGTTATCTGGATTTTGATGATCCTTTTAATCACTTATATCTTTATCATACTACCGTTTCTAACATTTTATGTAAATATCCCGGAACTTGTTTCCGAAGCTGCCTATTACTCACACATCTCTATCGTGGTAACCGATAGCTGTTTTTTAGTGATTTCTTTTACCTGGTTCCTTTATTACCTGGAGTTTAAAAGAATGCTGGGTAAAGTAGATTTAACACATACTCCGGTTAATAATAATGAGTTGTTAGACAGTTGATTACGTGTTTGTGTTTACCTGTGATTTAAACAATTTTACACTTCTTTTAAAATAATTGTCATTTCCCTGTCACCTTTTCGCAACTCGTTACACTAACTTTATCAAGAGACCAATTTAGCAGCATGGCAGCCACAAAAAAGAAGCACTTTATGGAACTCTACGAACCGATACATGTGCGGTTCGAAAAGTTTTGTAAAGCAAGAGCGTACGGGAATTTTCACTTCAAGGACTTGATGCATGATGCCTTGTTGATAGCTTACGAACGCTTTGATGCTTTGAAAAATGATGGTGCTTTTCTGCACTTTTTGTTCGGAATAACCATTCGTTTGCTGGCTAATGAAAACCGTAAAAAATCAACAGAACGGTTGGCTGACAATCAGCAGGCATACAATTATTCCGTGGAAAGTGACAGAACTGACAGGCAGCTGGAGATCAATCAGCTATATGAAGCGATTTCACAATTGCCGGATATTCAAAAGGAAAGTATTATTCTGTTTGAAATCTCCGGGTTCTCAATCAGGGAAATTGCCGAACTGCAGGAATCTTCAGAAGATGCCGTGAAACAGCGGTTGGTCCGAAGTAGAAAAAAGCTCCTCGAATTAATGAGTGAGAAACAGGAAGTTGAACCCAAAAAAGTTGAGTTATGATGACAGAAGATAAACTTTCCGGTTTGTTTGATGAGATTCGGAATGAATCAGCTCAGACTTCCGTTTCCGAAGTAGATCAATGGATTGAAACTGCTGTGGCAGGTGCCGCAACAATTGGACTCTTAGCGACATTGAAATTATTTCTCATTAAAAAACCTTTGATTATGTGGTCAGCATTTGTAACGCTTGCCGGTGGGGCATCATTGAGTGCGGTTGTAATTCTCAGCCAGCCGGAAGTGAAAGAAAAACAAGAAAAACAACCGATTGTACGGGCATATGCAGAACCTGTAAGAACAGTCGAATCAACCGAAGATACTGATTTGGAGATTCCCATACCCGAAATCCCGGCCGAAAAAACAACTGCTCCGGCGGAGCCAGGTCAGCCTGAGGATATGGGAGTTCATATTCCTGTAAGAATCCCGGATTTGCATTCCAAACTGACAGAAATTACACCGCTTGCGCCATTGCGGAAAGTGGTTCAGGGGGGAAACTTCACGAAATTGGATCTTTCAGGTGTGGTGGATGTGGAATTGACACAGGGAAAAACGTGCAGTGTGGAGATTGTTCCGGAGAGTGCGAAGGACGTGATCATTGTGAAAATTGAAAACGGTACGCTGCACATCGCGAATGAACCTGAAAAGTGGAATAAACGCCGCAAAGAGAACGAGAAAGAAAAGATCGTTGTGAAAGTGACGATGGAAACCCTGGAACGAATCAATATGAGCGGAGCAACGAATCTTGTAACGAAAGGACAATTTGTCGTTAATTCACTGGAATTGGATATGGCTGGAGCCAGCGACCTGAATCTGAATGTCAAAGCAACAAAACTAAAAGGCGATTTCTCCGGCGCGGTGAATGCAAAACTGAGTGGAGAATGTGAAACCATGAATTTGGATATCTCAGGAGCTGCAGAAGCGGAGTTGTTTGACCTGGTTGCAAAGAAAGCAACTGTGGATAACAGCGGAGCCGGGCACCTGGAAATTTACATTTCGGAATCGTTGGTGGTAGATGGCTCCGGTGCGAGCGAGACTTACTACAAAGTGGATGTTACCTCCAAAAATGTTTCTACCAGTGTTGAAACCAGTGGAGCTGCGGTTGTGAAAAAAAGATAACGGCGCCGAAAAGAAGAAAAATTATTTTCCGGAAATCCGGAAACAAAGAAGCTGTAACAAAGCAATAGTTAGGTTTACCATAAGTAGAGTTAAAGAGAGAAACAAAACGTTGTTTCAGCAAAAACCCTCCCGGAATCCGGAAGGGTTTTTGTTTTATAGTATTGAGTTATTGCTGGCTTCGACTCCGCTCGGCCGGCAAACAAAACTGACTTTTTAGAAGAGAACATGTCGTTTCGAGTAACGAAACGTAGCGAAGTATCTCACGAGAAGTTAATGCTCCAAACTTGCCAAATAACGCTCGGCATCCAAAGCAGCCATACAACCTGTTCCTGCAGCAGTAATTGCCTGACGGTAATTTTTGTCGGCAGCATCACCTGCAACAAATACTCCCGGTACATTCGTTAGAGAAGTTCCCGGTTTTTCATATTTGATGTAACCTGTTTCATCCAGGTTGATGTAATCTTTGAAGATATCCGTATTCGGTTTGTGCCCGATTGCCACGAAGAAACCGGTAGCAGGAATGTCATGCTCTTCACCGGTTACATTGTTTTTAACCTTGATCGCATTTACGCCGTTTCCGTCTCCCAATACTTCAATGGCCTCTGTGTTGTGCAGAATTTCAATGTTTGGTGTTTTACGTACGCGGTCTGCCATGATTTTGGATGCACGGAATTTATCCGTACGAACCAGCATGGTCACTTTCTTACACAATTTGGACAGGTAGTGTGCTTCTTCACAAGCTGAATCTCCTGCACCAACGATCACAGTTTCTTGTCCGCGATAGAAGAATCCGTCACAAACTGCACATGCGGAAACACCTCCACCGATAGAAAGGTAGTGTTGTTCCGAAGGAAGTCCGAGGTATTTTGCGGATGCTCCGGTTGAGATAATTACCGTATCGGCATGAATTTCATGACCATCTTCTGTCCAGCATTTGTGAAGTGGTCCGCTGAAATCTACTTTTGTAATGAATCCTGAGCGGATATCCGTTTCAAAGCGCTTTGCCTGAGCTTCCAGCTGGATCATCATTTCCGGTCCGGAAATTCCATCCGGATATCCCGGGAAGTTTTCAACTTCGTTGGTCGTTGTTAATTGTCCACCGGGCTGCATTCCCTGATACATAACGGGTTTCATTTCAGCTCGTGCAGCATAGATAGCTGCTGTATATCCTGCGGGACCTGAACCGATGATCAGGCATTTGATTCTTTCAGCGCTCATGTTTTGTATTCTCGTTTTTTTAGTTTGTATCCATTACAAAATTAGGGATTTCCAGCCTGTCAAATAAGCTCTCGCCGGAGAGTCTTTTTCAGGTAGGAATCCAAGGTTATTTTCTGCAGTAATAAATAAAAGCAGGGGGGAAATTGGCAGGAGTAAAGGCGATTTCCATGCGTTTGAAAAACTGTTTGATGTTCTTTTTCGCATTCAGGGAGTACTGAAACTGAACATACAGTGCATTGTCATGCATCACCTCGTGGCTTTCTTTCAAAATCCGGTTTTTCAATTCCGAAGGAAAATTGGCTAATGGGAGCGAGGAAACCACGGCGTCTGCCTGTGATAATCCATGTTTTTGAAGGTATTCCCCGATCTTCTCAGCCGAATCATGAATCAGGATCACGCGCGGATCCTTGAACTCTTTTTTGAGCATATTCATGAAACTATCATTGAGTTCGAAGACTAAAAGCACTCCGTCGGGACTCAGTTTTTCAACAATTTTTCGGGTAAACACGCCGGTTCCTGGCCCAAGTTCAACGATGACTTTAGCTGTTGAGAAATCAATTTTCTCCAGCATTTTCTTTGCCAGGTATTTAGAGCTTGGAGCCATTGCTCCAACCATTTTACGTTCTTTCCAGAAGTTTTGTATAAACGAACGCTTATCAGACATGTTCTTTGGTTTCTTTAAGCGCGAATTTACCATTATTGATCACTCCATAAACAAATCCGCTCAATTGTTTATTCAACGCCGGAGTGTTAGTAGCTGGAGTCAGCAGTTCGTTGGCTGTAAAAGTCCACGGTTTTCCGGGGATAAAGAGCGAAAGATCTGCTACGGATTGGTTTTCGATCGCGTTGGTATCAAGTGACAATAATTCTCGACTTTTTCCGCTCAATGCCTTCACAACCAGTTCCAGGTCGAATTCCGGGCAAGCTCCCAATTCTCCGAAAAGGGTTTGCAGGGTACTGTTTCCGAAATTGGCGTGGTCGAACTCCAAATCTGTTTCTTCGGTGTCATTCGGACGGTGATCGGAGACGATACAATCGATTGTTCCGTCTTTCAATCCTGCCCAAAGCGCGATTCTGTCGGTTTCTCTTCGTAGTGGCGGCATCAGTTTGAAATTGACATCGAAATCCAACACCGCTGTTTCGTTATAAATCAAGTGTTGAGCATGCACATCAGCCGTTACATTCAATCCTTTTGCTTTCGCTTTGCGGATCAAATCAACAGATTCTGCATTTGCAATTCCGGTTGCGTGGAGGTTTCCTCCGGTATATTCCAACAAGCGCAGGTTTCGCTCCAGTTCGATGACTTCGCTGATAGAAGGATCGGCTTTCAGACCGGTTTTGGTAGAAGCTTCCCCTTCGTTTACCAATCCTCCGCCCGAGATGGATTTGTCGTGTGCAAAACCAACGACAATTCCATCGAAATTTTTCGAGTAGAGCAGGGCGCGGTACATGATTCCACCGTTTACCGGAACAAGGTCGTCAGAGAACAAACGCACTCCCGACTGGAACATATCATACATTTCTGCCAGAGCTTCTCCCTGGTTTTTCTTCGTAATACAGCCCATTGGGTGGATGGTTGTTACGGCATTTTCTCCGCGGCGCAATACGTATTCTACGCTGGTTTTGTTGTCCAATACAGGTTTTGTTGAAGGAAGAACCGCAACGTGTGTATATCCACCGTATGCAGCTGCATCCAAACCTCCCTGGATAGTGGATTTATGTTCTTCTCCCGGATCTGCAAAATGAGCTTTCAAATCGGTCCATCCTTTTGAAACATGAAGATTCTCTTCCCTGATTTCCAGTTCGCAGGAACGCTCAATGCGCTCAGCAATCTCGTGTATTTTTCCATTTTCCAGGTAAATATCTACCTGTTTACCATGCCATTTAGAGGTTTGATCGATAACTTTTGCTTGTCGGATCAGTAATTTCATATTCTTATTTCTTGTAGAAAATTAGCAACGCCATTTCGCACAGGACGAAAATTCCTGCAAAGAAAACAAACCATTTCCATAAGTCATAACTTTCCCCGATTTCTAACAGAGAAGCGCTATTCCAATTGGAACCGTCCTGCACGGAATTCACTTTAATTCCGGCTTGCTGAAAGCTTGTTTTGATTTCTTCTTGTGTGGATTCGGTGGTTTGTGATTCCTGGCGGTTGTAATTCATGGAAACTGTTCCGATGGTTTTCCCAGCTTGCTGAATGGTGTAATTCCCGGCTTCCAGGATTCGAATCGCTTCCAATCCCTGAACGGAAAGGTATGGTCGCTTATTTTTGTTAAACAATACCGGGATGTAATCAACCTGGTTTTGTTTCAGGTGCACCGGATTATCTCCGGAAGCGTTGGTATTCAATGGATAGCTTCCATCCGAACCGATAATGAGGTAGTACGGATTCTGTCGCTGACTCAGGTTCCCAACATGTAACAAAAGCGTAGAAAACAACTGGTTACTCGTAAAGGTGCTGAATTCCGGTTTCAGGGAAGTCGAGAAGAGGTATGAAGTTCCTTTTCCGGTACTTTTCACAAAGAATGGTGTCCCGTTTTGGTAACTGATCAGGCTGCTTGAAAGTGTTTTCGAACTGCTGAGCAAGCGGTATGCCTTTGCAACGGCCGGAAGTGAGATATTGTCCGGTTTCCCCTCAAAAATGCCGTGGAAGAACGGATCTTTGATGTTGAGTTTTTGAATGGATAATCCAACGGTTTGTGTTCCGTTCATTGCAGGAAGTGCCAGCTTTTCAAGAACAGCATTCCATCCTGTCGGAGAAACATTTGTTCCGGGAATCAGTAAAACCGAACCTTGTTCCTGGTTATATGATTCCAGTGAAGTGCTCAGATTGCTTGGGATTTGATTCAGTCCGTTCAGCACAACCAGGTCGAAATTCTCCAGGTTTTCCTGGGAAGCCTGAGTTGTTGAAATTTCCTTTGTTTTGTAAAAATCATCCAATCCGTATACGATTCCCACGTTATCCACAGCATCTTCACCGTTGATAATCAGTACAGCGCTGCTTTTCTTTACTTCGTAATTGAAGTAGAAAGAGTCGTCCTGGATCATCTGCTTGTCGTTGATTGACACTTTTCCTTTTACGATTCCTGCCTCCTGGTTGAAATAGTTTAGTTGTACCGTATCGGAGCCAAAAGCCGGAAGTTCGGCAAACAAATCACGCTTCATTTTCCCGATCTGTACATTGACTACCGCTGATGCGATCGGTTCTTTTCCGCTGTTCACCACCCGGATGGAAAGTGTTTGTGATGAACCCATTTTCTGAATCGGTGTTTCGAACCAAAGCGTATCTACATACAGGTTTCCAGCGTTTTGAGGGTTCAAAACCAATGGAGAAACGGACGAAATCGATTTGAATTTCTTCAGTGTCTGTCCGGATTTACCTTTTTGGAAATCAGACAAAAAAACAAGAGAAGGCTTCGTCTTGATATTTCCCTCTTTTTGGGCATCCTCAACCCACTGATTCCAGAACGAAAGGATTTCTGTTCGGGAACGGTAAATCGGAGAGTAGTTGATCTTTCCAACCTGGTCGAGGAATTTGACTTGTGTCAGTGTTTGCTTCTCATTTCCGCTTAGTTCGTTCGTGAACAAAACATATTGGGTGTTTCGGGGCGCTTTCTCCGTAATCGATTCTGCGAGTGTTTTTGCCTGGGCCAGTAATTCACCCTGGCTCCCGATGCGTGACATGGAAAAGGAGTTGTCAACATAAACACCGATCAATTGCACATCTTTTTTGCTGAGATCGGAATGAGGAAAGTAAGGCTGTGCAAAAGCAATGACCAAACAGGCAAAGGCAAGCGCCCGTGCAATCAGGATCAGTAAATGCTTGAGTTTTCTCGGGTTCTTTTGTTGCTGCTCCACTGATTTAACGAAAGCAATACTCGAGAAATAAACCGTTTTATACCTCCGGAAATGAAAAAGATGGATAAGTATTGGGATGACCAAGACTAGTAGGGCGAACAAAAATTCAGGATAAACCCATTTCATAACGCTAAAATAACATTGAATTACGAATTACGGGGTACGAACGGGAAGTGTTTTTCTACGATTTTTAAACAATTTAACGAGTTGAAATGTTTAGTCTCATTTCCACGATGTTCTGATACTCGAAGAATAGAAGCACTCTCCATGAAATTCGGAGTTTGTGTTGTATAATGGGAATTCGGGAATTCCCAATTTCCCAATATTGGGACAAGATTTAAGTGTTACTTTATATTTAAGTGTTAAATGTTTTGATTTTCAATATTTTGAAAGTAAACGTGAGTGATTTTTGATCAATGTACTTTTTACGAAAGATCACCAGATTCAAAGTGTTGATCGAATAATTCGTCATTCAAGATTCTTTTTGTCACAGCAAACGGAGTTATTTAACTCCCTCAAAAGCTCCCAGTCCAAACAGTGCAAAATCGTACTTACACGGATCATTCGGGTCGAACAGAGTCAACTGCTCCTGGATTTCGGCTACGCTGCGCCAATCATTTTGCGTTCGGGTGAGAATCCCCAGTTTGCGGGCAACATTTCCGGTATGTACATCCAATGGCAGGTGTAATTCTGACATCGGGATGCTGTTCCAGATTCCGAAATCCACTCCGGATTCGTCTTTGCGAACCATCCACCGCAAAAACATATTGATGCGTTTGGCAGAAGACCCTTTCAACGGATTGGCCAGATGCTTGTGTGTTCTGTCTGGGAATGGCTCCTGGGTGAATACTTCTCTGAAGGAAACAATTCGTCCCTGTACTCCCGGAATTTCCGGATGCGTCTTGAAAGCAGCTTCCAGACCTCCGTATTGTTCATAAATGCGTTTCATGGAAACAAAAAAGGCATTCAGATCATCGCTATTGAAAGTGCGATGCACAAATGCATGTTTTTGTTCCTCGTAATTCATCACATACTCATATGGTTTGAATTGCATGATATTTAGGAGTTTTTCGCCACTTTTGATAATTGCGGTGCGGTTTCCCCAGGCCAGCGTAGAAATTAAAAAAGCACTGATTTCGATGTCTTCCTTCCGGGTAAACTGTTTTGGAATTTGAATCGGATCGGTTTGAACGAAATCCGGGCGGTTGTATTCTAAAACCTTTTTATTCAGATAATCAATGAGTTGCGATTGGTTCATATTCCGGAGAAGTATTAAATTCGTACTGTAAATGAATGACTTATGAAAACAAAAAACTACTTATTAGTCATTATTACAGCCATTTCAATTGGTTTTTTCTCACTGTCTTCCTGTATGCGAAAGCCGAATACCTGTAAATGTTATTTCCTGAACGGAGATAAATTCTATTACGACATGAGGGCATTGGTGAAATGGCCAATACCTGCAGGGCACTCGATCAGGAAAATTGTTTCCTGAGGTAACTTATCCCAGTGCCCCGTCTGCCATTACGATGGATCGGTCTGCCATTTCAGCCAGGAGGTTGTTGTGGGTGACGATCACAAATGTCTGTTTGAATTCTTCTCTCAAATCAAAGAAAAGCTGGTGCAATTCGGCTGCATTCTTAGAATCCAGGTTTCCGGAAGGTTCATCTGCAAAAATGATATCCGGTTCATTCATCAGTGCTCTTGCTACTGCCACACGTTGCTGTTCTCCACCTGAAAGTGCCGCAGGCTGGTGACTTTCCCGGCTTTGAAGTCCGAGTTTTTTCAGTAGGAGGGAAGCGCGTTCTTTTGCTTCCGGCATACTTTTTCCACCGATCAGTGCCGGCATCACCACATTTTCAAGCGCTGTGAACTCCGGAAGCAGCTGGTGAAACTGGAAAATGAACCCGATTTTCTGATTCCGGAATCCGGCAAGACCTTTGGAAGATAAACTGAAAGGATTCACACCGTTTAATGTAAGTGTTCCAGAGTCTGGTTTGTCCAGCGTTCCCAAAATTTGAAGAAGCGTTGTTTTACCGGCTCCGGATGAACCTACGATCGAAACGATTTCCCCGGATTGAATTTCCAGGTCGATTCCTTTCAGAACTTCCAGTTGTCCGTATTTCTTTTGGATTCCCTTTGCAATCAGCATTATTTGTCCAGTTTTAGAGAATGTCCCATTTTCTGAACCTTGGTCTGAAGGTATTTTTCGTTGTGAGCATTACGTCCCACTTCCAACGGAACGTTTTCAACGATCTCCAGACCATATCCGATCAGACCGGTACGTTTTTTCGGGTTGTTTGACATCAGGCGGATTTTGGAAACACCCAATTCGTGCAAGATTTGAGCTCCGATTCCATATTCACGCTCGTCTGATTTAAACCCGAGTTTCAGGTTTGCTTCAACCGTATCGTATCCTTCTTCCTGAAGTTTGTAAGCTTTCAATTTATTCAGCAATCCGATTCCGCGACCTTCCTGGTTCAGGTAAACGATCACTCCTTTGCCTTCTTTTTCGATCATTTTCATCGCGTGATGGAGCTGTGGTCCGCAGTCACAACGGCAAGAACCGAAAATGTCTCCTGTCAGACAAGACGAGTGCATGCGCACTAAAATCGGTTCTCCCGGTTCCCAGGTTCCCTTGATCAGTGCCAGGTGCTCTTGTCCGTTGGATTTCACGGAGAAAGCAGCCAATTTGAAATCACCATGTTCTGTAGGCATTTCCACTTCGATTTCACGTGAGATCAGGGATTCGTGCTTCATGCGGTAAGCAACCAGATCCGCAATGGAAATCAGTTTCAGGTCGAATTTCTTCGCGATTTCCATCAATTGAGGCAAACGCGACATGGATCCGTCTTCGTTCAGAATTTCCACCAGGATTCCTGCAGGTTTAAACCCTGCCAGACGCGCCAAATCTACTGCCGCTTCCGTGTGTCCTGTTCGTTGCAAAACACCGCCTTTTTTGGCACGAAGCGGAAAAATGTGTCCGGGGCGTCCCAGATCCTCCGGCTTGGTGTCTTCAGAAACTAATGCTTTGATGGTCTTTGCACGGTCGAAAACAGAGATTCCGGTTGTACATCCGTGACCGATCAAGTCTACGGAAACCGTAAACTGGGTTTCGTGTAAAACCGTATTGTTTGTAACCATCAGGTTTAATTCCAGTTCGTTACATCTGGATTCGGTAAGCGGTGTACAAATGAGTCCTCTTCCGTGGGTTGCCATGAAATTGATCATTTCAGGAGTCACCGTTTCTGCAGCGGCAATGAAATCGCCTTCGTTTTCGCGGTCTTCATCATCCACAACGATGATTACTTTTCCGGCTTTTATATCTTCAATCGCTTCTTCGATTGTGTTTAGTTTTCCTGACATAAGGATTTAATAAAGTATCACAAATTTACTCCGAATTCTGCAATCGGGGTAAACTATTTAACTTTTTTAAAGGTAAAGAAAATCCCGTGCGGGTCATTTTCGGCGTTTCCGATCCAAACCGACATTTGCGAACCGTTTCCACGGGCATAATTGATCCGTTTGGGGAAGGAATTCTGATTATTTACAAATGTTAATGTGTCTGCATCGATGTAATTATCACATGTAAACAGAAGGGTGTCCTTGTCAATCACAATTTGGTAGCAAAGCAGGTTTTCGTGCTCGAAAATGCGCAATTTTTCGCGTTGGAAGCGGTTTTCGTAAACCATGTAATTTTGTCCCGACAGGTGACCGTTGTGAACCGTCCAGTTCTCGTGAATCAATTCGTTATCAAGTGAAGTTACCCAGTTGCCTCCGATCCAGTGAGGCAAATGATCCTTTCTGGAGCACGAGAAAAACAAAAAAGCTAACAGGAGGGGGGCGAATACAGGAGTTGTAACAGTTTTAATGTTTGTTTTTCCCATGAATAGTGTTGTTCAATGTAGTTTTTTCCATGAAGTGCAATGGAACTAAAATTACCTTCATTAACTAAACCTTCGGTTATTTTTTCGACAAAGGTGTCGATATCTTCTGCCAATAGGATGTTTTCGTAGTTGATACCACCCAGTGCGTTGTTTGCCAATGAAGTGGTGATGCATGGAAGCCCGCTGGCCATCGCCTCCAGTAGTTTATTCTGCAACCCTGTGCCGATAAAAAGAGGAGCAGCAAAGAGCCGGGAGCGCTGGTAACTGGTACGGATGTCATCCACCCAACCGCTGATATGCACATCTTTCGACTGCAGATCAAGTACTTTTTTCACCGGGCTTGCTCCGGATAAAAGTAGTCTGCATGGAATTCCTTTTTGGTGAATCCGTGGCAGGATTTCTTCTGCCAGACAAACCGCAGCTTCAATATTCGGAGCGTAGGAGAAGTTTCCGGTGAAAACCAGGTCGTAATCCTTCGGAAGGGCTAAATCTTCGAAAAATGCCTGATCGATTCCATTAGGTACGACTACAATCTGCGCATTTTCCGGGTGATAAATCAATTTGCGATCCTGTTCCGAAATGATCGTTTTGTGCTCAAAATAGTCGAAAATCCGGCGCTCATATTGCTTCAAACGCTTACTTTCAACGCGGTAAAACCAGTTTTTGTACCAGGGTTCGGTCTGAATCCGGCGTTCCATTCCTTTGGAAAGCGCGTCCATGTAATCCAGTGTTTTTGGAATCAGGTGCTCGTTTTTAACGTATTCCGAAACACGAATCAACTGGCAGTAAATGTGCTTTGGCTGTAATTCTGCGATGATCTTTTGGATCTTCCGGTGAATGGATTTCCGGTAGAAATACTGTACCTGGAAAGGTTTGGAGCTTAGAAACGATGTACATAACTGAAACAAAAGCCCTGGTTTCGACAGGTTAAAAATGTGAATGCGACTGCAGTATTGGTTTACAATCTCCAGATGTTCAGCGGAAACGGGAAGGTCTGAAGTGCAAATGAGCGTTACATGATAGTCTTTGGAAAGTTCTTTCAGCTGGTAAAATGCCCTCAATTTATCGCCTTTTTCCAAAGGGTAGGGGAAGCGGGAAACGATAAACAGAATATGCTCTTTAGCCTTCAAGGGTTTCTTTGATTACTGCGATACAGCTTTCAAAGCTATGATATTTTAAGATATAATCGCGCGATTTTTCACCCAATTCTTGCCTTAATCCGGCATTTTCATGGAATTTCAGGATTGTTTCTGTAAAAGCTTCTGCCGATTCTGCAAGTTGAATCCCGGATTTTTCAACGTCAATTCCAGCTGCACCGAGAGCCGTTGTAATGCACGGAATTCCGAGTGCCATTGCCTCGAGCAGCTTGATACGGATGCCGCTTCCGGAAAGAATAGGAGTAACCAGTGTTCCGGATTGAGCCATGAACGCATTGCTGTCCTTTACCCAGCCCACTACATCGATTGAATCAGAGTTGTAGAACTTGAAATGTTCACTTTTGGAACCGGCAATGAACAATTTGAATGACGAAACTTCCGGATTAACCCAAATCTTCTTCACCAGAAACTGAACGGCTTCCTGGTTGGGTTTCCAGTCCATTGAACCAAGATGGAAAAAGGAATTCCGGTCATAATGAACCTGGATTTCAGGATGTAAATCAACTGAAACCGGGAGTAACAGAACGTTTTTCTGCTGTGTATTTTGAAGCATCCAGCTTCGGTCTTCTTCGGAAATAGCCCAAAGAACCGCTGCTTTGTTCAGAATGTCAATTTCTTCTTTTCGGAGTGTTTTCTCCAGCTGACGCAGGTAAAAGCGTTTCATGACAGAACTTTCGAGCGAAGCATGGAGTTTCCAGATTTCCGATTCCACGTTGTGAGAGCGGATGATTACCGGAGGTAGTTCCTGCATATCGAAATGACTCAGTTGTGCCGCCGCAAACAGGCTGTCGCACACGATGTAATCGTATTTCTCACGCAGTTTTTCCGCGATGATGTGGTAAAGTTTATCCGATTTGAACCGCGAAAGGTTGTAATTTCTCCGCCGGATGAAATTCACCAAAGCTCCCGCCGGATTCACTTCGGTCTTCATCGGAACAACCGTTTGTTTACGAAGGTATTGTCCTAAAATGCGTTCGGATTCTTTGGTGTAGGGATGTTTGTAGGTTTCGAGAATGATTCCGTCGACTTCTGCAATGGTACTCAAACCTTTCAGGCATTCCATCATGGCGAAACATCCTCCGTCGATAACGGGAGCAGGAGATTTCGGTGCAATGTACAGTATTTTCATCTGCGTCGTCCGAAACTCAGGATGTAACTCCACAATTTTTTATCGAAAACCTTCATGTCGTTGGCCGCCGCTGTCATCAAAATGCAGGCAATCGGGATCAGGACAATGGTTGGAAGCCACATGCCCAGAATCGGAGATACGACTTCACCGGTTGCGAGGCTTTCCCCGACGCTGAAGAGTACGAAGTAGACCATGAAGAGCAGTGCTGCAATCACAACCGGTGCTCCGAAACCTCCTTTGCGGACAATGGCTCCGAGCGGTGCTCCTACAAAGAACAAAACAATAATGGCACCCGAAAGTGCAAACTTGCGGTGAAATTCAATTTGAAACAGGTTGTAATTCTTGTACAGAACGGTTGTCATCGATGCCTGATCCATCGTAGTGCTGCTCATACTCCGGGCACTCATAATGGCTGTATTAACGGCAGCTGCACGTTCTTTTGGTGTTAGATCCGAAAGTTTGATCACTTTTTCCGGAATCGCCTGAAGTTGTTCGATCTCCTGAGCATTTCCGTTGAGTTTGTGCATCGGGTTTTTGATCTTTTCAAAGTTAACAGACTGTGTAAACGGACGGTTGTTCAGGTTGTTCTTTGCAAAATCCGACAGCATTTGGTCTTGTTTGCGCTGCATGGAGTCCTTGGCTTCGCTGATCTGGAAGACATTGAGCATTTCGAAGTCGTTCTTAAACAATTCTTCGTCCGACTTATTGAAATTGAACCCTACCAACTCCATTTTGTAGGTTGCGGCTTTGAACTGTGTGGTTCTGCTCGGCCTGAAATCGCCACTTCGGAATGGTTTTCCCTGGTTGGTGAATACGGGGGCCTGTGCCTGTAGTTCTTCGTGAACAATTCCGTGAGAAAGATGGAAAAGCAGGTATCTTCCGTTATCACCTTTGTAGACGGTTCCGGAGTCTGCCTTTACCGTTTTGAGAATATTCGGATTGGTATAATCGTGAATGGTAATGCCGTAAAACGTATTGTTTTTACCTGATTTTACTTTGATGGCGTAACCGTCGATTTCTTTGGAATAAGAGCCTGGTGTGAGTAGCATCCCGACTTTGGTTTCCTGGATGTCGAAAATAATCGAGTGCCATTTCAGGTTTGCAACCGGGATCACATAGTTCGAGAAGAAAAATGTTGCTGTTGCAATGAGTATGACGGTTTGAGTGAGCGGTCTCAGAATCCTGAATAAGGATAACCCGGATGATTTGAGGGCTGTCAATTCGTTGTTTTCCGCCAGGTTTCCAAGGGTCATAATGGAACTCAGGAGAATTGCCAAAGGCAGCGCCAGCGGAATCAAACTGGCCGAAACATAGAACATCAATTCGATGATCACTGCAGTGCTCAATCCTTTTCCCATCAGGTCGTCAATGTACACCCAGGTAAACTGCATGATCAGCATGACCATCGAGATGAAGAAGGTGACCACAAACGGACCTGCGAAGGATTTTATGCTAAAAACAGTGAGTCTTTTCAATGTCCTGATACAGTTTTTGGGCGACTATTGTGTTCCTGCGGATCAGAGTTTCTGAATGCGTTTCGTGATGATTTGACCTGTATTTGTTGTCATTCGAACCAGGTACATGCCTTGTTCAAAAGACGCCAGGGAAATATCCGAACCGTTTTCCTGACTGTAAACCAGGTTTCCGGCAGTAGTATAAACAGTGACTTGTTTCAATGCATCCTGAGCCGAAAAACGAATCAAATCCCGTGTTGGATTCGGGTAAATACTGATGTCTGTTTTCACTAATTGCTCGTTTACGGCAAGCGGATCGTCTTTTCGTACGTTGATATCGTCGAGAAACAGTTTGAATCCGCCGCTTGTTTTCAAAACAAATGCCAGGTAAATCGTTTGTCCGCTGGAATATCCTTCGTTCGATAAATTAACCTCGCGATCCGTCCAGTCTTCCCATTCACCTTCTACGCGGAAAATGGTATCGTTGAAACTGGCGATTTGCGTATCTGTTGTTGAAATCAGTACCTGGTAGGTGTCCGGATAGCTCGGGTCGAACGATCTGGCTTTCCACTTCACCAGGTTTCCGTATGTTCCAAGGGTAATCGGAGGAGTAATCAGCCAGCGGTCAGCGGCTCCACTTGTTGTGAAATACGATGTTGCAGCGGCAACCGAATCGTTTGATCCGTCCGGATCTGCCAGAGTAATCCATCCCGGTGCAAACTGAGAATCCACTTCGGTATAGGAATCTTCTTTTAGAATGGTCCAGTTTGCCGGGATTCCCTGCTGGAAACCTTCGTTCAAAATCGTTGTCTGTGCATTCAGCGAAAGAGCCGAAACCAGGACTGTTGAAAAAAGAGCTAGTTGTTTTAACATAAGGCAAAAATACAAAGACTTTGGCTACATTGCCAGATTTATCAAGATATCCTTAAATTCCTGGTAAAAGGCGTCAAAGTGGATCAATCGATCTGCTAAAAAGCGTTGAATTTCAGGATGATCTTCTTGTTTGAAAAAATTCAGGTCGTTTCGTTCCCAGATAATGCGGTTAAACTCCGATACAGAGGAAGATGAAGCACGTTCGATCCAAACACCTTCCGGTCCCATTTCCGATTCCAGGACTACTTTTAATTCCTGCAGCTGTTCCCATAAAATCTGGCGTACTCCTTCGTCTTTTCCCTGGATATCAAAGGTTAAACGCGCTCCCTTTCCGTCTGCATCAATGCGGATGTAAATGTCTTTTACTTCGGAAGGATATGCCAGCCAGTTCATTCTGCGTCCATTGGAAGATTTGACTTTTTGCATCTTCACTTTGAATTGATTCCAGAAATCGGTTCGGAGCTGTCGGAGTTCTTCTTTGGTGTACATGTTACAAAAATACAAGAAAGTTTAGCGGGTTGTCATATAAAACGAAATCCAAAACGTAAACAAGGAGAAGTTATTTTATCTCTTGTATGAGAATCCTGAATACGTGCAGACAGATATTCCCGGAGTATCTTTTTACAAATGACAAAAATCCGGCTCCGGAACTACCTTTTCGCAGTTTCCGAACCCGGATTTCCAATCTTTAAATACCTTTCGGCTCTGTTATGTTATTCGAAAATCAGTTTATGAGTTCCTGTTTTTCCATCTTTTGTCTGCATTCTCAGGATAGCAATTCCTGTGTACTCTCCGTTCAGTACAATTTCAGAAATTCCTTCAGGCACTTCGCTGCGGAAAAGGACGCGTCCATCCAGTGAAATCAGCTCGATTCCTGCGGCTTCTTCCGTTGCGATAGCAAAATTGCCGCCTTTCACCGGGTTCGGATATACCGAGAATTCAGCGTCTTTATTGAATTCGGTCACACTGAGGTTTCCGGGTGATCCGAAAGTCAGTTTCAGGAGGTAAATACTTCCCTTGGTTGCTCCAGCCGTTGGATTCCGGTAACCGGTCAGGAGAATTCCGTTGTCACTGGTTAAATCTACGTCCATGAAATTTGCCAGTTTCCCGTTCCAGCCGGATGTTCCTACCATGCCATGGTCGAAAATCATGTAGCCGTTTCCGTTGAATGAGGTATTAAGCTGTCCCTGGTTGGTCATACTGACAACCAGTCCTTTGTTCTGGAAATTTCCGCCTACGTAGTCTGTTGTAAATCCGCATGCCAGGTATTCATTCGGACTGCGCTCGATGATTTTATTGAAGAATGTGGCGCTGTCTTCCTGGAAATCGAAAGTAACAAACCCGTTCGGAATGCTTGTATCCAGTGTTCCGTTGTTATTCACGAAAGCCACATAAGCTTTGTTGATTTGACCGTAACCACTGAAGCTCATCGTGGAATAGTAGTAGTTTTCTGAAATGTTGTAACCGGCAACCAGGAGCCTTCCGGAATTAGTATACGCAATGGAAAACGGCCGATCGGTATTGTCTGTGTTAAAGGTCATAAAACCGTTTGTACCAAAGCCTGTGTCCAGCGCGCCGTTTGGTGTCAGCTTGAAAAGCATGTTATCCGAATAGTTGGCAGAATCATATGTATGCGTTGTTTGATCCCAGGTATCAACGAACATCAAGCCATAAGCCTCACCGTTTGGTCCGATGGCCATATCCTTAAATTCAACGCGGGGTACATTGACCGAATAATACCCGTTGGTTCCGTATGTATTATCGGGAAATCCGTTCGGATTTAAGCGAACGATGGCCGGTTTTCCTCCGGGTCCGCTTCCACCAACCAGGAATTTTCCGTTCGGAAGAATGTGCAGGCTTTTCGGAATGGAATACGTTCCTGTGGTTCCGAATACGTCGCTGGTGAGCAAGTGTCCGTTATTTCCGAAGGTAGAATCCAGGCTTCCATTTGTTTTAAAACGCATCATAATGAACTGTTTGGCTCCGCAAATTCCGTTCACACAGTATTCGGATTCTCCGATCACAACGATTTTTCCGTCTTGCTGCAGTTCCACATCATAGCCAACTGTGGCTTGTCCGCAGAACGTTTTGGCAGCTCCATTGTTCCCAAAAGTGGGATCCGGCATACCATTGGGCAGGTAGCGGTAAACATAGAACATCAAATCCGGTGAATTCGGATCCCTGTACAGCACGGTTACAATCTTTCCGTCGGGTTGAATGGCAGAAGCCATACCGGATCCCAGGTTTCCTTCACTATTGGAATTTGGTCCCTGGTAGGGGAGGTAGCCGTTTGAATTGAATGTTGAGTCCAGGTGTTGCGAAAAGGCATTCGCTGTCAACAACAGTGTGCATAGTAGTAAAATTCTCATAAATAGTCTCTCATTGGGTTTGTAGCATCAAGACTCTTTTTGTGAGAGAAAAGTTGGCTGGAAATTGAAAGATTATTTATTGACTTATCAATAGAAACAGGGCTTTCAGAAGGAATATTACTGTATTGAGAGTTCTGAAATAAATCGCAAAAAATGTCATTTTGCCCGTTGCATACGCTAGATTCGGATATGAATTCCCATTCTTTTCTATTTAACATAAGATAAGTCGCTAGAATTTGATGTAGGATTTCAACTGATCCGTTGTGCAGAAATACGAGAATTTCAAAATGCTCGGTTTTGAGGGAGTTTCTATAAATTGGATGTTCGGGAGTTGTAGTGTGAGCAGTTGAAAGTATGGCGCATAGAGATTGGTTCCGGATGAGCCAACATGATCGAAGATTTTCCAGGATCATATAAACCCGGAAAATGCTTGCCAGTGATTAAATGAACGCACGGAGAATCGCACAGATATTTTTGTGTAAGGAATTGTGCACGTAGAATGGATTTGCACGAATCAACATCCGGATGAATTGGTGAAAGAAATTTTCCTGCAAATAAATCGGCTAAGTATGAATGATGTCCATAAGCAAAAGTTTGGCGGGATTCCTGGAAAGAAGGTATAGGAAGTTGTTTGAATTGAATGAGCTGGAGGATGCGATTGAACGGAAGCTTGGAGATGGGCAATAAATGTCAAATGAGAAACGTTACTCTATTTAACATAATAGTAATTATAGGACGCGATAAAAATCTTTTTCATTCATGGATTTAACTACCTAATTGTTTACACCAATTGTGGTGGTTAATTTAAAAAGTGGAATCTGGTTATTTTAAAATGTGGAATTCTACATATGAATCCTAGTCAAAATTGACTTGGGAAACTTCCAAATATTTCTTGTAGAGTTTTCGAAAGACTGAATCAATTAAAATTAATAATGAAAATCGTAGATAATAATTTTCATAGATATGATTGTCGTCTACAAGAGTTATCAATGTTGGTAGATTATCTTGATAAGAAAAAGTATTATGAGCGCAACGATTTCGATGACGATATACCAAGTCATACTTGTCTTGCAAAACATTTTCAAATAGTTTACTTGTACTAACAGCGATATGATTACTTCTAATATTAGACCATGCTTTAAGAAAATCGTTGTAATTTTCATTGGTCCAAGATTCGAGATTGGAGCTTAGAAAAATCTCATCTAAATAGGATTTTGTATCGTTTTTTATCTCTGTTCGATTGATTGCAACGCTGATGTCATATGTATCATCAAGACCTAGAATTGCCTCAATCAGGTCTTTATACACGGCTTGTTTTTCTCTATACGTAGAACATTCTCCTAAAGGAGATGCGCGGAAACGATGATACCGGTACTCGAAGTTATCAGTAGCCAATTCCCAACAAATACATTTCATCTTTTGTTCCTGAAATCCAGTCATTTTGAGGAATGTTGTTTGCATTGAGTATTCACTTAACGGGAAGGTTTCGATACCAACGCCGATTCCAGAATGAGCAGCCACCATGTCATTTAGAATTTTGGTGATTGGTGAAAGGATGAAGTCTGAATGCTTACTCATGGATAAATCGATTAAAAATTTCAATTGATGATGAGATACGTTCTTTAAGATATTTCAATGCTGCAGGAGCCTTCCTATGAGCGTCACTTGTTTTTAATTCTGTGATTTTAGATTCCAATGCAGTATGAAGATCCTCTTTTCTTGCCAGATCAATTGATTTGTCTTTAAAGACAATTTGATAGATCAGTCCAAAGAGATATAAATCTAAATCTATAATCGATGAAAATTGTTTTTTAAAGTCTAACTGTTCGAAAGATTCTCTTAATTTATCAAATCTTGGTTTGTAATTTCCATCAGGAAAAAGATCTGCAAAATTCACAAACGTATGTGAACTTCGTTCTCCTACTACCGAATAAATGTAATCTTCATAGTAGTTTTCCATTTTTTGTTTAAAGCCTCTTGCCAGTTTATTATTGTTCCCATCTTTTTCATATTGAGATAATAAAGAAAGAAATCTCACGAAATCTGCTTTACTCTCTGAATTAATGTATTTAACGGTTATGGTTTTACTTAATTCAGGATTAAAGAAGTCTACTAATCCTTCGTTTAAAAAATATAGTGATGCCCTACTTTCCTGCGCTAACAATGCTTGTCCTTGGACATTGATATTTCTGAAAACAGATGAATAATATCTTTGTTGAGCTTGAGGATTTACAGTATCAGGAACTAGGTACGAAAAACCTAAGTAATTATTTTTGAAAAATGCCTCATCAACTTGATAGTCGATGTTTTTATAATTACCAGGTGTTATACCGGTAAGAATTCCACTTCTGTTTTTCCCTTTTTTAGTCAATTGACTTAGGTCCCATTCTAAAACATCATCTAAAGCATCCTCTAATTCATCATCCTCATCGTCATTTTCATCCGCAAGCCTTTCCTCTATTAATTTTTCTTTGGTGGCTTTGTAAACAGACTTATCTGGAAATAACTGCAGATATGCAAGAAAAATGGAAGTTAATCTTTGTTGTCCATCGAGTATGTAATTAACGTTACTGGATTGATCAACTTTGAATGCTCCTATTGTGATCGGAGGGACAAATTGTTTTTGTTTAAATGTTTCTACTAGATTTTTAACTCGGCTTTCATCCCAAACGAAGTATCGCTGATAATTGGGAAGGATTATATTTTGTTGTAAAATTAACTCAACCCAATGTTTAAGCGAATATTGGCCATAGTAAACGCGGTTTTCCATTTTGAACAATGATTAGTTTAAGTTGATAAATATAATAACTGATTCTTTTAAAGGGATTATTAATTTTGAAAAAGAACTTCATAAATCATGAATCAAATCCATTTTTCAGAACAAATAGTCAAAATGAGTGTCACTGCATTCAAATGGATGGCCAATGATATTTATCAAGTATATATTCCTTCCTTAAAATTGAGCTCTTATGGACCTAAAAACGAGGCTGCGGATGAAATGATGAATTTCTCTCTGAAAGAGTTTGTTTTAGATTTAGAGAAAGTTAAGAACGCAAATGTCGAATTTGCATTATCCAATCTTGGTTGGAACCGCGATAGTTCTGAAGAGGAGAGTTTTTCTCACATCAGTATTGACAAAGAGGATGTAATCCAGCAATTAGAACTGAAGAATATTGAATTGATCGAAGAAACGTTCTCAATTTAATTTGTTGATATAAGCTTTGAAGCTGTTATAACTCAACTTCTCCTCCAATGATTATTCACAGTCTTCATAATACTGGCGACCGGTAAACCAATTGCTGGTATTCAAGGATCTGTTCCCGGAAAGGGTCGAGCGCCCTCCCCTTTCGGTTCTGGCTTCTTTGGCCGGCCGAGTTCTTTCCTTGGGCTTTGGGGCTGCAGTGTTAATAAATAATCGTATAAAAATCTAATTACTTTATTAAATTAGCTCTCCTAATTAACTGCTATTGAGTGATTAAAAATAAAAAAATAGAAATTGGCGATCGTGTCGTAGAGACTAGACCATCTATATTAGAACCAGACAAAGTAAAGTTATGGGTGCGTTCAGGTGGCCGCTGTGCTATCTGCAATAAATATTTGCTTGACCTGAATTATGAAGTTTCCACTGGTGAGATGGCACATATCGTTGGATGGAGTAATGCAAAAAAATCACCTAGAGGTAATTCAGCACTCGCTTTGGAAAAAAGAAACACCGTTGATAATCTAATTTTATTATGCGCAGATCATCATAAAATCGTAGACACAAAGAAACTACTTGAAGAGTTTACTTTGGAACGCTTGATGTTACATAAGGCCGATCATGAACGTAGAATACATCATCTTACAGAACTTCAAATAGATTCAGAAAGTATTGTTTTAAGAATGTTTGGTGGTATCAGGGGCGTGTCTGTAGAAGTATCAAAAGAACATGCCAGAAATGTCATTTTTAATAGTGAAAAAAAATTTGCTATGTTTATTGATAGCTTTGACAAGCATGGCATTGAAATAGACTTAAACAAGCTTCCAGATCCCGAAGAAAATTGGGAAGCTTACTGGTCTATTGGTATGAGCATGATCGATAAAAGTTTGCGACCATTAATTGAAGGTGTGGAAAATGGTTCTGTAAGACATCTTTCACTTTTTGCAATGAGCCGTATTCCTTTATTAGTTTATTTGGGTTATAAACTTGGTGATAAAATTCCATCTTCCCTTTATCAAAAACACCGTGGTGAGGAAGAAACCTGGATGTGGTCTGTAAAGGAAAAAGCTGAAACATTTGAAATTATTAAACTGAAAGAATGCTCTTCAGAAAATGTTGCATTAATATTATCTCTCAGTGGCAGTATTAATTTTGAAGATTTACCTTCCAATATTTCTACAAATTCCAATATATATGAAATCAGACCGGTTGAAACAACCCCAAATCGCGATATCTTAAGAAACAAAAAGTCTTATGAAAACTTCAATAAAACTTATCATGAGTTTTTGAGCCAAATAGAAGTCTCGCATAAAACGTGCAATGAAATCTATCTTTTTCCAGCGGTACCGGTTACAGCAGCGATAGCCTGCGGTCGTGGGTTAATGCGTGACGCACAACCAGCCATAACTGTTTATGATCGCACTGGAGATTCTTACAAAAAAACTTTAACCATCAATTCGAAATGAAATTAACGAACTACTTTAAAAGCTTTTTGGAAAATGAAGTCAACCTTAATCCTTCCAGGATTACCACTTTGGATGAAAGGACTGAAACGATTACAAACCTTTTAAGCGATAGTGAAAAATTCAAGGATAATTTTATTGATGTAATCCCTCAAGGTTCATACGCACATAAGACGATTATTAAGCCCGTAAAATCCACTCAGGATTTTGATGCCGACATTTTACTCTACCTAAAAGAATATACGGATTGGGAGGCTGAGGACTATGTTCAGGAATTATATCAATTTTTCAGGGATAACAAAACTTACAGAGATAAAGTACATCGAAAAACAAGGTGTGTTACAATTCAATATGCAAATGACTTTCATATCGATGTCGTTCCTTTTTTGGAACGACACGATGAAAAATATGTTACCAATCGACATGAGAACAACTTTGAGTTGACGGATCCTGAAAAATATACAGAGTGGCTCGACGAACGTAACAGAATAACAAAGCACAACTTTGTAAAAGTCATACGTCTTTTAAAATATATACGAGACTACAAACAGACATTTGCCATCAAGTCTATCATTTTAAATACTCTATTGGGTGAGCAGGTCAATGATGCTGCCTTGTTAGAGGATGAGAATTGTTACAGTGATGTTCCTACAACCTTGTATACAATTATGAAAAAAATAAAAGCATATGTTCATAATCACGAACTAATGCCGACTATCGAAGATCCGGGAGAAACCGGAGAGAATTTTGGAGATCGTTGGCATCAGGAAGGTTGGTCGGTTTTCCGGACAAAAATGATGTACTACAGTGACAAAATCAAGGAAGCATACGAAGAAACGGATAAGGAAAAAAGTTTGAGCAAATGGCAGGAAGTATTTGGAGATAGTTTTAAAAAACCCGAGAGCAAATCTGAAGAAAGCTCGACTGAATCCAACGGAAGCCTTATTGCTTACAATAATACTGAACAGCAAATTTCAGACTTGGGATTCCCTTTACATATAAACCCTAGTTATAAGGTGCGACTAATTGCACGAGTAAATAAAAAAGTGGGACACAGAAATTATGAATTGCACACTCAAGGTAATAAAGTAGGACGTGGTAGACAGATTACTTTTACTGTTAAAAATTTCAATATTCCACAACCTTTTTCCATTTATTGGAAGACATTGAATAGAGGACAACATGCGATCAAGGCAGATAGTATAAGGGGGCAAATCATAGCAGGAGGAATAACTAATCAGGAAACGACAAGTTTTAAAGGAAACCATTTTGTTGAATGTTATATAATTAAAGATGGTGTTTGTGTAGCGAGAGACAGACAATCAGTTATTATTACTTAGTTAACTAACCATTTTTTGAATGATAATTATCAATTTAATTTAAGGTAGATTTTATACGTATTATAACTCAACTTCTCCTCCAACTGATTATTCACAATCTTCATAATACTGGCAACCGGTAATCCGAGTTGCTGGTATTCCAGGATCTGTTCCCGGAAAGGATCTAGCGCCCTCCCCTTTCGGTTCTGGCTTCCTTTTGGCCGGCCGAGCTTCTTTCCCTGGGCTTTCGCAGCGACCAACCCTTGTTTGGTCCGGATGGAAATGAATTCTCGTTCTGATTCTGCGAAGTAACTGTAAATGGCCAGGAGCAATTTTACATGATGCGAGTTCCGGAAGGTGGAAAGTTCTGGCTGCCGGATAAAGATGATCTCCACTCCCCTTTCCAGTAAGGAATTGATGATATTGAGGGTTTCGATCATATTGCGCCCTAGCCTGCTTAATTCTGCAACCAGGAGAAGATCTCCGGATTCCAGTTTGGAAGAGAGCTCGTCAATCTTACGCTCCCGGACCGATTTGGTACTGGAGATTTCGATTTCAATGAATTCGGTTATGACAACCTGGATCCGCTGTGCATGTTCCAGGAGTAAGTGTCGCTGTTTGTTCAGGTCCTGCTTGTCGGTACTTACCCGAATGTATCCTATAGTTTTCATTTTCTTGGTTTGAATAAATAATCAGCATTTCGACTATTTGTGCAATGATTTTGCAGTTAAAACCGACCTATTCCTGTTCAAAATAGATCGGTTGTTTAACGGTCGTTATTTATGCACTGTTTTACATCTTTTGACGAATTTTTAATGCTTCAATCGCATACGTGACTTGAGAGAAATTCTCATTGGCATATCGCTGGATCTCTTTAATCGATTCCAGATCTTCAATACCGTGTGCTTTACACAATACCGAAATTTCATTTTTGGATGGAGGAATTAAATGTTCCCAATGCTGGATGCGTCTAAAAAGTTCCGGAACTCCTATTACGCCCTGATTTTTCCATTTCAACATATTATCCTGGAAATACTCCGGGCCAGCTAAAATAATTCCAGTAGTGTGTTGTGTAGCATCCCTCACCTCATGAAGGTATTCAAGAAATTTGGGTTTAAATTTTCCGGCTTCATCAATGATTAACAATTGTCGCTCCTGGGAGTAGTTCAATTTATAGCAAACCTGTTTGATTAATGCATGTAAATTATTTCCGATGCTTTTGCCCTCTATCCCCATCGAATTCAGTAATTTGGTATAGAAATCCCTTGCATTCATGCTGGCTGTAACGCACAAGTAATACACATTTTTGTTATTGTCCAGGTAATGCTCCAAAGCAGTAGTTTTTCCAGAGCCTGGATACCCAATAATTGCAACCATCTTTGAATACTTATGAGCATCAGTACAAATACCTTGAATCGTACTGAAATTGGTGGTACTGATTAATAACTCATTCATGGCCTTTTGTTTTTAAAAGTATTACTTCAAGTGATCCCGGAGTTTGATAAAGATGGTGCTTGTTGTGGACCTCACGTGATCGTTTATTTATTCCAGGTATTTGATCAACGTGTTCATTATCAAATGGAACCGAAGGTTTGTTTTCCTTACTTCGATAAACCAATTTTACAGGCTTGGAATACTGCAGATCTGTAATAAATCGTTCGTTTTGATCGAATAATTTAATTCTGTCACGGTCGGTTTTTTGGTAGCAAACAATCACTATTGTTCCATTCAACCGTAATCTTAATTCTTCGTCTTCAATCAGGTACTGGAACTGTTTATTCCTAAAGCTTCCTTCTGAAAGCAAAATCATTGATTGACGGACATGATATTCCTGGACACGGTTCCAGAACATTAAAGCAATTTCGTTCTCTGAAAGCTTGTAACTAAATTGACACGTATCGGCTATTGCATAAGCAATCGAAGGAGCTTTTTTGGAAGGATTTATCGAACTTGAATTGAATTCCGCAATTGCTTCCGCTAATAATTGCTCGAGTTCAGATTTACTTCTAAGGTTTTCTCGCTTGATAGCTTCCAATAAAACTTTCCGGGAAGGTCTCCCCGATTCACGCTTGCTTTTAATTCCTTCTCCCAGATATCCGAATTTTCCTTTGCAAACCGTGGTTTGAAAGGTTGAAAAGAAGCTTTCAATGTGCCCTTTATCATTTGGATGTTGAGGCAAATGAATCCGAATGTTAGTTCCAAGAGCAGCCATATGTGTTTCAAGGGCTTTGTATTTGTCATGTTTGTAGCAACTACCATTGTCTCTTAGTATTTCAGATGGAAGATAGCCGGTTGCTTCGGCTGCCATTCGAACTGCAGAGAGAACTACTCTGTGATTTTCAGATTTATCAGAAGCATACCCAATAATTTTCCTGGAATGAATATCCATTACCGCAAACAAAATGAGAAAACCAGGTTGGCCATTTTCCATCAGATATGCAAATTGAAAACGAGATCCATCCATTTGCCATAGCTCCCCGTTTGATTCTGCATCTTCGCGTAACCTAAAGGAATCCAGGTGGATTTTACTCCACTCCTCCCCGTTCCGGAAAGGCTTACATTGATTTTGAATGTATTTATCCGCTAAAACTTGTTTTACACAGCTAACCGATACCTCAGAATAACCATTTGTGATTGCCCAGCTGTTCAACTTTTCCTGGATTACTCGATAAGACCATTGTTCTTTAGCTTTAAACAACTCCGAGATCTTATCTTTATGAGCCTGAGTAAGCTTTCGGTTGTTCTTTGTTTTTCCAAGGCTTTTGTGAATTAGCGCCTCATGTCCGTATTGCTCGAATTTTTTGAGTTTATGATAGAACACTTTGAGTGAATCCGTTTCAAACACCATATTGGGAAGTTTGCAATAGAATTTGAAAATTTGATTCAGAGGAATTGAAAAACCACGTAGTTGCTGAATTTGCTGAAAGACAGAGTGATTTCGAGCGTATTGATGAATAACTTCTGTCTCATAGAAGTATCCACCACCATAAAGCTTGATATAGTTTTTAAAACCATCACGTAGAGCGAACTCAAACTTATCGATAATGAGTTTTTCTATTCGCTCCAATTTTTGCACTTCAAGACTTTCAGAGAGCTGGATCTCACTTGGCAATTGATACTTTTTGATCATCTTCCAGGAGATCGTTGAATAACGAATCCATTTGATCCGCTTATCTTCCGGATCTGCAAAGTGTTCATAGTTATTGGTTAAATTCTTCCGGTTCCGGGTCAACTGATTATTTATACTTTGCTCATTGACCCCATACTTTTTCAGGAACGATATCTGAACATAGATATCCCTGTCCAATGCGATAATATCCATTAGAAACTAGAATTGTGAAAACAGACTGGACAAGGATTTAGAACCTGCCAGCCTTAGCTTTCAGGTTAAAGAAAATAGAGATGTAAACTGAAAATTATCAGTGATTTGAGTGTCCTTTTTGGAACTCGTACTTGAATTGTGATTTTTAAGAAAAAAACACAGGGATGTCTGTAGGATATTATCCTAGAAATGTTTACTTTTACCATGAATTGTTAAAGTTCAAAAAGATCCCGTTTGCAAAGGTTCACCGGCCAGCAGCTAAGGGATCTTTTTTATTTGATCACTACAAAGTTCTGACAATAAGAAGCCGCTTTTACAAAGTACTAACGAATCTATAATTCAAACTATAATAAATCGAGGTCATTAAAGTATATTCTCCGGAGTTCTTGATAAATTTTTCGGATGTTTTCATTTCCATTTTCCTCTACCCATTTTGACATTTCCTTTACATTCATATTTCTGAATTTATAGACACCAATTAGGTGGTGAAAATCATCATTTGTTAGAGGCTCACCATTATTATTATTTAGAAATGCGATAGACAGTTTTTTTGAAATTGTTCGGTGGTCTTTGATTACTCCATAAACCATTAAGCTTTTGAACAAAAAGATGAGTGCAATAAGATGAGAATTCCATACAACTTTGGACTTGAAATTAACTCGCACACTATTTCTTTGGAATAAACAGATGAAAGCCTCTAGATCTTCTTCATTAATAAACTTTTCTTGAACCAGAAATTTTCCAAGACGGTTTAATTTTCGAGTGGCATTAATTGGTTTATTATTAAGCTTAATACCGTCAACAAGATAATGGAATGGAGGTTCGTCTTTTGATGTATTCTTATTTAAAGGTTCCGGAACTGGTATGAGTGATTTTTCGATATTACTCACTTCATTTTTATCTTTTAGAATTCGTTCTTGCAATAACAGAGTCATGTCTTCAATTTCTAATTGAACCTTAGTCCAATACATATTCTTTCTTGAAAGAAGAAACTGAAACAATCTCTTATACTGGATAATCTTTAATTCGAGATCAATTGTTGAATTGATGGGATTTAAGAATTCTTGTTTTCTGATTTCTGCATGCAATTCATCAAATAGTTTTTCATATTTGAAAAAAAGTACCTTTCTAATAAAAAGTGGTCTCCAATCTGTGATTGGCCAGGGTATCGTTTTTCCAATGATTAGATTGTTTTTCCGAATGATGAAATTGGATCTCAAATAGTGATCATTTGATTTCAGGAATAATTTTTCATCTTCGTAAAAAAGGCGCAAATATTCTCCTGGAGAACTGTATTTTAAAACCTTCATGAGTTTCAAAAACTTCTTCCAATCTTTTTGAAGAATTTCTTGGGTTAATTGTGAATAGTTATTTTCGGTTTCTTGGGTATTCATTTATGTCCTGTCAAAGGATGAAAGTAGCGAACTATTTCTTAAAAAGATCTTCCAATGTTAATCCATGAGCATCCAGGATCTGAATCAATGTAGAAACCCTCATATTCTCACCTTTTTCATAGCGACCGTAATTTGCTCTATTTATTCCTTTATCGAAAGCAAATGTTTCATAACTGGAATAGCCGCTTTTGATGCGAAGTTCTTTAAGCTTTTGACCTAAAGTGATCAATTGTTGCTTTTGTTTTTCGCTCAATTCTGCCTTTAGTTGCTCCTTTGATTTTTCCTTCGAATCCATGAACCAAAGAAAAATATTGTACGTCGTAATAATTACGTTGAATATAATACGCTAAAAACAGCGCTTTTTCATATATTTGACCAAATTTTGAAGATCATGTACAAGGTCAGATATTCAGATTCCGAGAAACAGGAAATATTGAAAGAACGCAATACTACTGGGATTAGCGTGAGAGAAATTTGCGAGAAATATGGAATTACGGTCCAAACGTTTTACGCTTGGAGAACCAGGCTGTCCATCCCTTTGCCAGCATTCTCGTCTGAACCTGGAATGAAATCAAAATCCGATTTACCGAATCCAATTGAAGAAGAAAACAAAACTCTGAGAAGGCTTTACATCAACCTTTCAGAACACAATTATCAATTAGCCAAATTCCTCGAAAAATGAAATCAATAACCAAATTTTTAACCCTATTCCCTATCGTATTAATACTGATTTGCTCTGTAAGCTGTAGGGAGAAACGCTTGCTCAAATTGTCTGATGGAACCTTTGAAAAGCCCTACCCGTCCCCTTGTATTTATACAGATAGTTCCACTCAAATTTTCTATGAAACAACAAAACTATGGATTGATAGTAAAGAGGAAGTATTGTCCTGGAAAGGTGGAACTACCGGAGGAACAGTTGATATCAAGTTGGCTAAATCAGACCGGGGAAGAAAAGACGAACTTCGTTTAAGTATAAACGCAGATAGTGCTTTCAACTATATGCTTCCTCCTGGAGCAATACCAAATCATGAATTATTGAGAAACTCCAGGATCTATATTATTCCAATTAAAAGGGCAATGACGATGAGTATTGTAATTGATGGTCAGGAAACGAATTATTATTTTGTGAGTTATTGATCAACAGAATTCAAAGGGTAGAGTTATCCCTACCCTTTACCTTTATGACATTCAGCTAAAGCGACATATTGATTGAGTAACCAATCCTATATTCTAAAGAATCACTTTCTAATTCATTAGAAATATCTACTTCCTCAAGTACTAGTTTAATACTTCGATCATCTGTATACACATCTTTAGCTTCGGGCATTTTTAAACCCGAAAGCTGTTCAATAAGGGAAACATTAACTTGATAAGTATCAGCGTCTTTAAAATTTAAAAATAGTCTATCTTCAATGTTATCTGATTCGAGTTCGAAGGCTGATTGATTAATAATTTTATTATCTTTTAGTAAGCTTCGCTGACTCATAATAAAGCCAACTCGATAGTGATTTCCATCACTTTTTGGAAAAACTACGACTTTCCAAAACAGTATTGGTATTCTTACTGATTCGGAATCTACTTTTGTAACAAAAATAGGGTTCTTGTCGCTCAAAATTGGTCCTGTAAAAACACAAACACGCAGCTTATGTTCTTTAGTTTCTGAATGTAGAATATAGTCTTCTAAGCTTCTCCAAACAACTTGATTTAAATCTTTATGTTGCGGCACAGCGTTACTGTAAAAAAAGGTAGAATCCGCAGCTGCAGATGCGATAGCATCTGATTCGCCCCATTGAACATCTTCTCTTTTTGTCATGTGACCACGATCGAAATCACTCCTTGCAGCACTATACAATGTCTTTCCCCATTGGTATTTTTTTACGCGGTCGTCATCTCTCCAGTTATCTTTTCGAGGTCGATTTCTAAAATCTTTGCCATTCATATTAGTGGCTGTGAAAAACGGAAATTTATGGGAAACCGATAACATCAAGCTGTAATTAATATAATTGACAATTCCATCTGGATTTCCATCTACTGGAGCAAGATCGGATCTTTGATCTTCGCTAAGAATTGGCATTTCTACATTTTTTCCAGTTTGTAAAAAATCTGATTTGTAGCCTGTGAATAGTGTTTCATTTTTCATATGTGTAGATATTTAAGATTGCTGTTTTTCCTTTATGAAGTCTATAATCTTATTAATATGAATTCCTTCATTTCGGGATTTAAAACCATTTGGTAATGAAGGTTCATCGGATTTGATGCTTCCACCGCTATGGTGAAGAGCAACAACTTCCCATGACGAATTAAATACTGGGGAACCAGAAGAACCTTTTAAAGTATCAGTAAGATATTGTACTCGTTTCTCATCAATATTTGTAACAACGTTGTGGTAAAGAGATATTTGTTTCATTTGACCTCCAGGATGCTGAACAATATTTACAAAATCATTTTTACTGATATTTGTTTGGAAGAGCGGAATAAATCCAAATTCTTTTAGTTCTTCATTGTTAGCAATAAGTTTAAAAATTGTAACATCGTAATCCTCTACAGGAGAGCAAATCCATGGACCATTGGGGTCGATCTTAAAACTTTTAGATGCTTTAGAATTACCATCAATATCCAATTCATAATTGAAAATGATTCGCGTTTGGGGAATTTTATTTGTTTTACTGATCACATGATAATTTGTCATGAAGAAAGTTTCTTCCTGCCCTTCTAGTCTGAAGAGGAAACCAGAACCAACATCACAATTAGCTCCATTTTTTATTTCCACTTTACCCACAGATCTACTGCGAAGAATTCCCTGTTCTAGAAAATTAATCGGAAGAAGAGTACTGATTTCTAATGTAAGTACCTCGAGAGTATCTTCAGAAATAGGCTCCCATTGTGAGATTTCATCAATATGAGGGCTTAATGAGTAGTTGATTTCGGGGTTTTCTACAGCTGTTTTTAGGAATGGGTCATCAGGATATTTAATTTGTACAGCTTTAATAAGATCGTCCACTTTGCCATTTTTGTTAGCCTCAGAGATCACATTATTCCATATATCTAATGGAGTACCGGTTTGAACTAACATAGAAGGTTTAAGCCCTGCATCTTTTGCATATCTCATTATTCCTTCAGGAGATGTTACTAAATCACCAAGTACATCATTTAATTGAGTTAGTTTCTTTGTCCAAGTCATTATTCAAAAATATTTGGGTATTCAACAATAATTCGATCAATTAATTCTTCAATTATATTTTTTTGTAAACAATAATCAACTAATTGGGCTGACATTCTTGCAGGAGCATCGTCGACTAAAAGAGCTCTGCTCATTCCTGCCATGGTGGCTAATCTTTTAATTGAATCCTTAGAATCGTAATGCTTGGGCAACCCAATTAATAGTTCTTCGATAGTAGTTTCTTTAAAACTGGTATTCCTGATTCGAGCATTAATTAAATTTAGTTGTGCTCTATCACCAGTAGATTGTAAATCTTGAGGGGATGAATATTGTGTTTCGAAATATGGTTCTACGGTGTTAGGATTTATTAAATATTGACCATTCCGATTTTCTTTTTGGGAATAAGATTTAAAAAAACTGTTTATATATTCTCGATCGGGTTCATCTTTTCCTTTGTCTTCAACGGTTAGATAAACATAATCATATAATAAAGCATCACCTTTTTCATACTCCATTATGGAAAAAGGGTGGTAAATCATAGGTGCCCCCTTACGAATAACTTGTATTTTATTTGGCGAATCGATTATTAAAAAACCTCTTGGAATACCACTTGTTGAAGGGAAACGTTTGGACCATTCAGTATCAAGTTGTTGCCACCTTGCTCCCTTTATATCTACAATATCTCCTTGTTGAATGTTCAGTATTTCTAAAACACTACGAAAAATTAAAAGGGGAATACCAGTTGATGCATTACATCCGGCACTAACAGACATTAATACGTTACCATTAATATCAGGAGACAACAATATCGTTCCAATACCACCCAAAACTTTTTTCGATTTACCTGGGGGATTAAATTCAATCCAATTACGACTTTGTTCAAAAACATCATTTGGAGAATGACGTCTCAAAATTGCGGAATAATCGGCCCAATATAATCCTGGAACTCTCGCCACCCATTCAGAAACAATAAAACGATGTAACTCAATTTTTTTGTTCCAATAGCTTTTAGGTTTACTGATTATTCTTCTCCAGAACTCTTCATCAGTAGCAAAATCATGATAACCATCTTGTTCGTCATTTATAGAATAATTGGTGTCATGGGATATTGAATAGTTCTCTATCGTTTCAATTATCCTAGTGGTTTTATAAGCATTTGAAAGACTCATAGTATAGTGGTTTATGTTTAAATGAAATCCTTTCTTATCTCGAATAAGATTTTAAAGTTATCATTTTCAGGATATTGTCGATTAATTTCAGTCAATAAATTATTTATAGATATTTCTTTTTTATTTTCTCTTCGAAGACGACGAAGAGCATCATTCCAAAGATCAGAGGTGGTTCCATTCATTCTTAAATCGGCTTCTTTACCTCCTGATCTAGTCCATATTGTTACAGATGATTGAGGGTTTGTGTATAAACTCAAGATAACTTCTTCAACTGCTTGCCACCACTGGTCTTCTGTAATATTCATTCCAGTTAAAATACCTGAGTGTATTAGCTTAATTTTCTTGAATAAACCCAATAAATTATAACAGTTAACTAATGCGGAACGCCAAGTATTATGTTTATTGGATTTATCATAGATTACATTAGCAGTATTTCTAAAATTCTTGTGATGAACTAAGTTTCCCAATCTGGTTGCCTGAGCGGCATTTATTGGTTGAGGGTATCGAGAGATGTAATCTGCTAAGGCCTGATCATTCATGAAGTTGATTCGTTCATAAACGGTCAGTATAAAATCAATGTCAGATTCACTTTTAGCTATTGATGTTTTTAAATATTCATCACTAGATATGTAGTTTTTAAGATCATTTTCCAGACTCTTAAGGTCAAATGTTGAGCTTTTGATTATTGAATCTGAAGTTGCTTGGAGAAATTGATTTTTGACATCAAATGATAAGTGTTTCCAAATTGAAGTTCTTTTTTCATGATCGGAAATATCTGCAAAGTTGCTTTTCGAAATTGCTTTGACTAATTCAGTTGGAATATTAATTCCATGTGACAATTCAGTTATGACTTTTTCAATCTTTTCAGGTAAATTATTAATACCTAGACCTAAATCTTTTGTTTGTTCAATACTTCTTCCCCATATTTCCAGCCATGTGGGATTATTTGGTTTAAGATCATTAAGAAGTAATGAATTAGATACAGTACGATCAGCAAACTTATCAATGAAATAACTTTCTTTTTTTTGGAGTGTTAGATTCAGTAAATCAGAATCAGAAACCTTAAGGAGTATAGCAGAAGTTCCTGTTTTGTCTGTATCGTTTTTTTCTAGTGAAAATAGTTCTAATAAAGCTTCTTTTGGCTTTAAATAAATTTGAATTAAATGAGCGTAAAGAAGATACCACTTGTTATTTTTAACTCTTGCTGCAAGATGTTTTGCTAATTCAACTGGAATTTGAGTGGGAACAGTTTTTAATAATGAATTCTCATCAATTGCCTTTCCAATAGTTAGAAAGGAATATATTGCTTCAGAGGATTCTTTTGATTTGGTTAGTATCTTCCAAACATTTTTTAATGGGGTTTTTTCGGTGAAGTTCCCGATTTTATTAAATGATTTTATAGCTTCCTTATACCACCAATTTATTAACTGCTCTTTTGCAATGTCTATTGCAATTTCTGAAATTAGATTAATATTGAAATCCTTTTCTTTATAAAACTCTTTGTCAATTTGTTGAGATAGACCTTCGCCAATTTGTTTTTCTCCTAAATGATATGCTTCCAATGGAATATTTCTCAGTGATTTTAGATTTACCTCACTTCCATCAATTAGTCTCTTCTTTAATTCCAAGATCAATTTTGTCTTTATGGGGTGCCCATTTTGAGATTTTGGTGATATCTTGGCCACTTGTCGTATCAATTGTTTTAACGCGTCATTGCTCAAGTTTTGAAAATCCTTGTATGAATCGAATGCTCGCGCTGAAAGATCTATAATATTCCAGTTATCTATGACAATATTAAGTTCACTTATGAATGAATGAAATTCATTGTTTTCTTTTTGCAATAGAATATACTCCTGGGCAGTTGAATAGGTATTTACTATGGGGGAGTTATCAATTTGATCGGAAACAAACTGTTTATTATTGAGTTGTTGAACAAGATCTTTTTGAAAGAATAAAAATGTTTTTGACACATCAATATTGTTTCCTGAAAATCCAACCGTATAAGATATTTTAGATCGCATTAAGGTTGGAACACCTCTCCATATAAGTTTAATCAATTTCAAAAAGACTTCTTGTTCTCCACAAAATACAACGGGTAATTGTCCGGAAAACAATTGCTCTAATACTTTGGTAGTGAATGGAGGGAATTTCTCTTCAAGATTGTTCTTTTCTGATTGAGAAAGCGTTATGATCTCCAAATTTCTATTTGCGTCAGGAATCTGGGATACAAAATGATCAAATAAATCATTTATAGTGGATATATTCTCAATATCCTTTGCTAAAACAATTAAAGCATGAGTAAAAACCATTCCGGACCGTTTCGCACTATAATCTGGAAATGTCAGTGTCACGATATAGTAATTCCCATAACTGGTTGCTGAATAGTAAGGTTCCATTTTTATTCCTGCCGGAACTTGGCCAGGACGATCAGTAAACCGAGTTAAAAAAGCATTTAATTCTTTATCAACAATAGTTGAAACGATACAACTATGTGACTGATTAACTTCGCCATAAAAGGCTTGTTGCACTAGTATTGGATCACTTGTTTTCAACGAAAGATGCAATTGTTAATGTCAAATCATTTTTCTTTTCGCCAATATTATTGATAATATATCCGAAATTTTCAGGACCTTTTTTTATAAAATCCATGTCTGGTGTTTCGTTTGATAACGATTTTTCCGTTGATGAAAGACCAATGACTTGAAAAGCGTTCTTTTCCCATGTAGTTTGAATAAAATCGTAAAGTCCTGGTAATTTTTTAGCTAGTATTTCTCTAGGTAATTCTTTCTGCTCTTTTTTAGTTAGTAAATCCCAACAAGAAATAACTACAGACAACTTTGGAGTATTTACTAAGCTTTTTTTAGAAACTTGTTTAGCAAAGATCAATATTTGAAGGAGTTCAATATAAAATGCAATATCAGACAATTTCATTGGATTTTTATCTGAGTTTCGTAGCTGCAATATTTCTTGATTTGGGATACCTCGATTTACAATATCTTCAATAAGAACGATTTCATGCAATCTGATAAATAAAAGCCAAGAATTACTTTTTTCTATCTGCTCCTTCCATATTTGGTTAAGACGTCTATCATTAACGATAGATTTAATTTGTTCTCCACCGTAATCAGGGAAAGTGAAAGTTGATTTGATACCATTTTCGTCTTCAATTTGAAGCTCAAGTGTTTTGTGCATATCTACGTGTGTGTGACCTGCAGACTTACCTTCATTGAGTTTATCCCATACTTCTTTAAATATTGTAATGTCTTCAGGTTGAGAAATCATTTTAAAATGGTTAGAACGGGTGTTTAGCCTTCCATATAATTGACCGCCAAAGTGTGTTTTACCTGAATTAGGTCCTCCAATAATCAATATTGTATTTTCTTCGTTTAATGCCATAATTATCTTTTTGAAAGAAAGAGATCATTGGAATCGATTCGAACAATCTCTGGTAAAATATTGTTTTGATCCGAACGTGTAGTAATTATCCAGTGAATACTGTTAAGTATATTTTCTTGAAATTTCTTATCTCCCTCATTTCTAACACTTGTCTCAAATTCTTTGTAATGTTCGATATGAGAATTTTGGATGTGATTTGAAATCTGGTGTTTGATATCTGTGTCAATTTGAATGTCTGATTTCGACCATATTAGTCCAAATGGTCGTGAATCTAGACCTTGTTTTAATCTATCTGCAACTGCTTTTGTTTGTTGCCGTGCTCTTCCTAATTGTGTTCCTGACAACATTTCACAGTCTGCAAATAACAAGAAAGCATCTGCAAATTCATGAATCCAGTTTGCTCCTTTAGCATTAGGATCTTTACTGTTAGTCGTCCAATGATCAAACCATTCACCAGGAGCATCGGTAAAGACTAGTTCTTTCTTATCTCCATTCGGATTCCTTAGAGATAAATGCAACATACCTGGAATACGACCTGAATTACTGCTTGTATGTGGTGGAAATTGAATATTATTATGCTGTTTCCAACTCAAGTACCAAGCTATATTTTCCCAACCAATTAGAGTTAAGGATCCTGAAAAAGTATAATCGCCAACTTTATGACCATTTCGAAGTAAACAATAAAGCGTTGCTAAAAAAGTTGTCTTACCCGCACTAGCAACTCCAGATATTCCGATTAATGTAACTGGAGAAGAAGATCCAAGAAAGTTTAGATCTTTTAGCCCAAATGCATTGCCTGTCCATGGTATACGAATATAAAATTCATCTTCCTCTTCGATAGTATTTTCCTTTGGCTGTTCTGTGTGTGAATAATATTTACACTCAGTCAGGATATTACAGCCTTCATGATTACACCCAGTTTCTAGTGGATAACAATCTTCTTTTGAACAAGTTCCAGCCATTTAATTATTTTTTTTGAGTTAAATGAAATGTCATCCAGTCATTAAGCATTATAACTGCAATATCGGAAAAGGATGTTTGTTCATTTTTATCGATTCCGGTATACTTTTTAAAGGAGTCAATTTTCACCTTGTCATAAGCAAGCAGTCCAATAAAATCAATAACAGCAATTCTTTTTTCCTTTACCTCGGCTTCTGAAAAATAATTTTTCAAAATTACCTTATTAGATTCTTGTTCAAGCTCTTTCAATAGTTTTTCAAAAGTGAGTTTTTCGTCGGCGGAATCATTAAGTAATAACAAAGTATCTTTCAATAAATAATTTACACTTACTGGAACAATTGCTGGTAATTGCATATAAAGATCTTTAGCCAAAACAATAGGTTGCAAAACCTTTTCAATTGTACGATAGCTATCTTTTAACGAAGCAGAATACAAGGTTTCTTTCCACCACAATAGTTTGCTGCGTCTTTCCACCGATTGGATTGATGTAAAGGATTCTTTTAGTGACTGATCTAGAGATTTTTTGAAATCCGTAAAGAATTTATTTACAGAGGCTTCTACCGAGGATAGATCTAATGATTCCGTTGCTTTGTTAGCTGCAGTTTCGAT
Source organism: Fluviicola sp. (assembly GCF_039596355.1). GTDB lineage: Bacteria > Bacteroidota > Bacteroidia > Flavobacteriales_D > Crocinitomicaceae > Fluviicola. The sequence goes on from NZ_JBCNJW010000001.1 coordinate 852,199, forward strand.
CGCTTTCGAAATTCCCTCTGAAGCTAAATTTGCAAACGAATTTGACCAGTCATTTTGATTGTGGTATGGGTTGTATCCATTAGTTGATTGATTTGTTGATTGTGCAAGACTTTGTTTTAAAGATTCTTTACCAACTGTGACTTTTGTTGATTTTAATCCCTCTATTTTTAAAGTTCCAATTTTAATTTTTGGTTCTTCATCGATTAAAGACCATTCTTCTATTGCATTCCTTTCAGCTAATTCAGCTAATTCTGTTAAAATCGAATCTACTGTAACCTTTTCCCTGCCCAATTTTGCATAGGGGTAAAAATTACTGGCTGTTAAGTATATAATCCGTGCTATTTTAGAATCATTAATACCAACATTATATAAAGCATGAAGTATAACAGACCTAAGTATTGATATTGGTCTTTCTGAAAATTTAGCACGGAGTGCCTTCCAATTTGAAGCCACGATCGTCTCGACTTCTTCCAATACAGGATCATTTTCATTAATTTCGGGATCTAAACCGACGAGAATGTAGCTTGGTAAGAGTGAGATGTTTTTCTTGAGATGTTTTTCTAAATCACTGATAGATTTTTCAACATTAGCAAGTCTTTCGTCGTTATCTCCGATATCTAAAAGACCAGCTTGTAATAGCGGTTGTAAGTATTTATTTTCCATATTTTATTTGATGAGTTATTGAGTGCTATATTAATAGAGGGAAGAATCAGGAAAAGATTCTTGAGTAGTTATATTACAATAAAAGGGAGTATAGTTTATGTATTTGGGTGTAGTAATAGTATACATAGAATAATGGTTATTAATTAATCAACTAATTTAATGTTTTTCAGAATTGATGATTGCGGAATATCAAAATGTTTTTAGTTTCTCATTTGAATAGTTCCTCAGCCGAGAATCAATCAAAATCAACTCCTTTATTAATCTCCATATATGTTTTTTTCTTTACCTCATGAAATTTTCTCCAAGTTTTACGATGCTGTTTTGCGATTGTATCATCACCATTAATGCTTTTCATAACACTATTTGCTTTGTTCAAATAACTTAAGAAGTTTCCCCAGTCCTGTTGAGTTGATCGAATATAGCTATCCGGTCTTTTAGGGTCAACTAACCATTTCAAACGTCGTTTGGCTCCGAGATGAGTAAACCTTTTGTATAAACGTGTTTCGAAAAGTGAGTTTGAAGGTATATGAGATTTCTTTGCAAAGTGAGCACCTCTTCTAAATGAACGTTTCATTGTCCGATAGAACTTTGAAAATCCTGCAGTTTTAACTCTCACTTTAGAACCATCATAAACAAAACCTAAATATTCTAATTGTTTATTAGGATTTACAATATCATTTTCTACAATACCTCCTTTAAATTCAGAATATTGGTTTAATTCATATCTATAAATGTTGGTTTTTTTAGGCTGAATATCAAGATTTGCTTTTGTTTCAATTTCTTCCCGGATTAATTTATAAAAATGATCTTCATCTTTGCGATCACAAATGATTATCATATCATCACTATAGCGCTGATAATAAGCATTTCTAGAATCGGATTTAGTCTCGTTATACACCCGTTCATCAAAATCTAACATATAAATATTGGCTAGAGTTGCACTAATTGGAGTTCCTTGTGGAATACCTCTTAACAGACTTTTACCACGAGAAGTTCTTTCTGCATTATTATTTGGTTTGTCAAATCGAATAAGATTCGTTGCCTCAGAGAAAAATTCATCTTTATTGCAAAATGCTACAACTTTTTCGTGTCGCATATTTTGAATTTTACTTACAAATTTTCTCTTAAGTTCTTTTTGTTTAATGTCGTTAGGCTTAAATCTCTCTATTATTAATTTGTGTCGAAAACGCTTGAACAATTCATTTTCATTAACATATCGTTTGGCAACAAGATTCTTATAAACGGCATAATGATCATCTGGTAAATTATTTAATTGTAGAATTCGTTTCCATTGTTTATGAAGGAGTTTGTGATCTAAATTGTCAAAAAATGAAGTTACATCAGCAACAATAATTGAAAGTTGTCTGTTCTTATTTTCCTCTATGAATTTGATAGCCTCATAAGCGAATTCGATATTGCATTTATTTCCCTTTTTTCCTTTCTCAATTTCAATTTTTCTGTAAGCTACGGCAACTGAATTGTAAGATTTGTCCCCTAAAAAATCTTCATACGCTTTAGTTAGAAGATTACTATAGTAGCTATAGATTATGGAATCCAAATGTGATGCAAAGTAAATATGACGCTCTTTAGGATCTTTAACTGTACGAATACGCTTACGACTTTTGTTTTTTTTGGAGTTTTTATCAGGACGAAATTTTCTTTGGTTAATCACTCGGTGAAGAAGTGGTGAAAATTTGTGAACGGCAATTTTATTTGGATTTAAAACATACCTTTTAATCCATTCTCCATCCTTTACTCTATTCAATGGTTCCCCAATATGAGGGTACTTTTTAAACTTTAACCAGTCGTCGTCTTTTAGTTCCATAAGAAAAAAAATATAGCCGGTCGTGGCTTACCTATTGGTAGATACATGCCTGATGTTGCTTTTCGTTTTCACTATGTACAACGCCACTCATTAATAGAATGAGATTCATATCTTTGCTAATAACTATCAATATGACAGCGATAACAGAAGTCGAACCAGGAATAAGTCTATTCGCCATATCAGCGACACATCTTCTTGCTAAATGTGTTCTGATTTGGAAAATCAGAATTACGCCTCACACGTCAGCCAAAATCTGCGTGTGGAAACACTTACGTGCACTTACATAAAACGTATCTACCGGTCTTGTCCCGGCTATATTTAATAATTGTAGTCACAAATCATTCCAAACTATTACAAGAGTAAAGTTCTGTCAAAATCACATTATACAACTGACTAATTGTCACATTTTGAGCAGGTTGAATGTCATGTCTGACAGATGTTATCCAATATTATAAATCATCTATTAGGTAATTCCTCTTCCTGGCCAAAAATCTCATTCCAAGGTATTAGGTAATTCTTCTCCGGAACTAATTAAATCTTTGACTGGTAGCGCATTCCACCAATTTTCGCATTCCACACGAAAACGATCCCAAAAAGTCGATTCCACTTTTTAAGTCAAATCATTGAAAGTTCCGGAAAGCCTTTTGAGTATTGGGATTTAGGCGTTTTAAGATCGGGACCAATTCCACATTCTTAATTAACCACTACACAATCTTTAAACGATAGGATGACTCTTTGAAAATCGTCTTCAGATGGCAAAACTCCATTATGTGCAACAATATTCCTCGTCTTCTCAAGCTCTTCCAATCTCAATTCCACAAACTTGATGTCGTGGATTACCGCAGAAAATTGGTCTGGAAACTTTCTAATAATTGATACGAGATCTGACCAATCTAAGTAGTATAAAGGTGAACCAGCTCCTCGTGGACTTAACCATTTGTTCTTTTCCTCCTTTTGTTTTCTTTCAGTATATTTTTTAGACATACTAGAATTAGCTGCTTGATCCCACCATTGTGAACCCAAGGTGTTTGTCAAAGTATTTTCAATGAGTCTTCGTGCCGAATTTTCATAACAATGTATAATTACATATAGTTCTGCCATTTTATGAGCGGCTTGCACATCCACTAGTTCTATAAAAGGTGCTTCTAGTAAGTTTAAACTTGTTGAAACCGAAGGTTCCTGTGATTCAAAAAGAGAGCCATGAGACTGATCATATTCTAGTTTAACGCTACGTACAAGCTTAAACAAACCTGTCTTTGCTCCTTTGGTGATCCTTCTGGATTTTTGAAGATCACGTTTTAAGTATGTTGGATTATACTTTGGAAGAGAAACCATTGAAAAGTATTCATTTATTGTCGAAGCATCACACCCATTTTCATCGCCTGTAATTTTACTATGAAACCAAATAAATCCAATAGCAATTTCAAGCTTGGTAAGATCTTGAATCTTTGTACGCTCACAAAATATCTCTAATGTGTCTTTTTGCATCTAATTATCGTTACTTTCTTTTTAAATCGTGTTCGAAATAATTTTCTCCAGGAACAGTAATGGAAATTTTGCTTAGGTCACTCGTATCAATCCAACCTTTTCGCTGACTTGTATCGACAAGGCTTTGGTATAAATTACCTGGAACTCTTTCATTAACTTGCTTGTAACAAGTATATATTTGATTTAAGCCAACATCAGTTGTTTTTAGCACCTCTTTTAGATAATGAATGAAAACCAAGTTTTTTTCAAAGTTTGAATTCGCTTCAACTTTTGCATAGAAATCCTTTAGGCTTTCTGATCCTTTAGGATGAAAGTTAATAGTTTTATCAAGTGTTAGTGGCTGACTTTTACCTTTTGAAGTGCCTTTTTTGCTTGGACTCGAATTAGTTGATTTTGTAACACCCTCTTTAACGGTTTTAGTTGTTTTTGAAATTTTTGCTGGACTACCGCTAGTTCTTGATAAAATTTCTTTGGCTTTTTCAATGCCAGGGTCAAGAATAGAAAATTGATTGTCACTTAATGGATTGATATAGTTTGCAGTAACAACGGTTTTGATATTTCCGCTTAAATTTTTAATTCTTTGTGGTGTTTTGCGTTTGGTTTGCTGATAGCAATTAATAATGTCTTGACGTGTAAAAATATCTTTTCCGAAATTTGAGGTGTAAAAGCTATAAATTGTAATCCATTCTGTTTCGCTAGAAGGAAGATTCTTCATCATAACACTTTCTATAGTCGGGTAATTTGTGTTTTGTAGTGTTGAAGTGACAACTGTTTCCGCAATTATTTGAGCTTCAATATTTTCATGCGAATTGGTAGAGATGTTATCAAACTTACTAATGTCTTGAATGTTTGTAGTATTGAGAGATAATTGTTTTGCAACAAGGAAATTACCCAACGTATCCATCAATCCTTTTGCAGCAGGATCAGTGAATTCTGCTTCAATAGATCGACCGTCAACTGTTTCTTGAATTCGAAGTTTATTAATCGCTCCATTCGATGAGCTTTTCCTTGAAACATCTTTTCCACAAGCCTCACAGCACTCATCTTCTACAGATAATGGTTCTCTACAATCCAAGCATTTTACTTGTGTTTTGCATTTACCGCAGAACAAAGAAGTTTCTTTTAGTGGTTTTTGACAACTTGGATTTGGGCATTCAGTGATATTCATAGCGTAGGTTTTTATTCATTAATTTTTCAACTGTAATTCTCTACAGACTTCCTTTAATAATTCACAAGGATCAACGTCAATCGCCAAGGCAATCAAGTACAACTCGTCCGCTCGCAATTTCGTGCTGGCATTATTCGTCAATTCACTTAAACGTGTTTTGCTGATTCCAGTCTTCCTGGAAACGTCTGAACGGTTTACTGATTTTCGGGAAAGAAATAATCCTAATTCGGTCATTATTGTCTGTTTTTCTGAACATAAATCTACCAAAACAGAACAATTTTTCCGAAAATCTGAAAAATCATTTGGAATTTTATCCGAAATTCGATACGTTTGTTTAGAAAATCGGATAAAAAGTATTAAAAATAAGAATATGTCACTTCAAAGAGCCTACACAAAATCGCAACTGGAAGCATTAATCTTCAGTCAATTAGAAAACTTAAATGAGATGAATGACTTAATCAGTATCATGCGCCATCAGAATGAGTTGTTGAAGAAAGCCAATAAGAAGCTGAAAGAAGAAATAACGGATTTCAAAGAACGCCAAATAAAATATCCTACCAGAAGAAAGCGAACCGTCTAAAAGTGAAACAACGGCAAACTATTGTAGTCCATGAATCCCCAACAACAAAACAACAAAGCTCCGACTGTTACGATCGGAGCTTTCATCTTTAACTTACTGATGCCTAAACTGTACTTAAGACATACTTTAATGCGTATCAATATTATGTAAGATGCGCATGCCGGGTTTGATGTATTTTTCTACTTTTTGAAAGAGTGTCACGGGTTGTGTTTTTCCGTTAATGATCAAGGCTTTCTCGTTCAGTTCGAAGGAAAGAATTTGCTCGGTGTATCCCGCTTTTTTCAGATCGTCCATAATTGTTTCAGTGATGTCTTTGCGAACGGCTTCCACACGCTGTGCTTCTTTTTCCTGCAATTTCAGCTTGGCGTCGATCTTGCGCGACTGTTCATCAATTTTACGGGATTGCTCGTCGATCTTGCGGGATTCAATATCAATCTTTTTTGATTCGACCTGAATCTTAGCTTGTTCTTCCTGGATGCGTCGCTGTGCTTCGTCGTGTTTTTTCCAGTCGATCTTCCCGCTTTTTTTACTGATTTCAGCATCAATAATCTTTACCTGCTTGTCGATAGCTGCTACATGTTTATCAATCACTGCTGTATGCTTGTCAATGATTGCTGAGTGTTTGTCTATAATCCGGGATGCTTCATCAATGATGCGTTCTTCTTCTGAAACATCGACTCCGGTTGCATATTCGCTGTTTTCTTCTGAAGCAATCACCGATTCATACATGGCAATCAATTGCTTGATTTCAGGAAGGTAAGTCTCCCGTTTCTTTCCGGTGATCAATTTCCCGTCGACCTTAAAATGCTCCAGATTTTCAGGAACCTGGTACAGCACTCCATTGTTCTTGAAAATGTATACGTGAAATTCTTTCCCTTTTTTTCCATCCACATAGCGAATAGAAGTTCCTTCAGGAATCTCCTTCGGATTGTATTTATTGCTGCTCAAAGTGTCTAGTACCGGTGGCTTGATTTCCTGTGCGGAAGAAGAATTGACGTTCAGAACCACCAGCGAAAAAATGACACTCACTGCGACACAAGCCGACAGAAAGTACTTTTCACGGACGCTGAGCATCTTGTTGCTGTTGAAAAGAATTCTTTTGGCACGGTCAGCCAGCTTCATCTTCTGATCGCCGAACTGCAGTGCGAAACGCTGGGTGTTCAGGTTGTATTCCTGGAAGGAAATCAGGGCGTTGACAAATTCCTTTTTATTGTTTGTAACGCGGATCGCCAAATCATCGCAGCAATTTTCACGTTCATCCTTCAGCAGGGAGGAAATCCACAAGATTCCGGGATTAAAGAAAAACAAGATCTCAATGAATGTTTGCATGAGATTGACAGCATAATCACTGCGGCGAATGTGTGCCAGCTCGTGCAGCAAAATAGCTTCTACTTGTTCCTGGGGAATATGGCTCAGCAATCCGACGGGAACCAAAATAATGGGTTTGAAGAAGCCTGTTACCGATGGAATCGTGACTAATCTGGATTCAAGTAATTGAACCCGACGTCTGATCCGGAGTGAAACCTGGAGTTCTGACACGCGTTGGCGCCACATTTCCGGTGGAGGAATCGTTTGATAATTTCGGGCACGGTAAACCTGGCGCAAATCGCCCGTCATGCGGATGCATTTAAACATAAAAATGGCCAGCCAGCTGAAAAAGATCCACGAACCGGATTTGCTGATGAATGCAGAAATCTCTGAAAACGGAGCACTCCCCTCTTCATCTGCGGCAGTGATTGCGGGTGTAGCAGATAATACATGGTGTTCTGTTTGAAGATCACTCTTGATCACTTGATCTGCTTGTGAAACGGACGCCTGTGTTTCAAGTTCGTTGTAGAAAATGAAACCGATTGTCACTAAAAAGACAACACTCAATCCCGTGAGCAAATTATACCGGGCTGCTGAAGTTGCTTTTTTAGTCAGCAAAAGGGTCAGTCCTGCCAGGAGAGCCGCAGCGAGTCCCAGCCAAAGGGAATGGACTAATGTCCAGCTGACTGCTTTGATGATAGAGTCGTTTACTAAAGAATTCATAGTATGAAGGTTTTAATGGGTTTTATTTCTTGTCCAGTTGATCCAGCATGGCGCGGATTGCATCCAGTTCTTCCTGTGAGGTTTTCTTGTTCCCCAGCAGCTGCATCATCAGGTTGGTACTGGAGCCGTTGAACATCGTATCGATGAACTTATCAAGCAGAACGGTCTTCGTTTGATTTTCCTCGATTGCCGGGCTGTAAATATGCTTCATACTCGAGGCATCGCGCAGCAGCATTTCTTTCTCAGTCATGATCTGCATCAGCTTCAATGTGGAAGTATATTGTACGGCACGTTTCTGTTCATTCAGGTAATCATTGACGAAACGAACGGTTGAAGGACCGTTTTTCCAAAGAACCTGTAAAATCTCCAGTTCTGATTTTGTCGGTTCCGATTGCGGATTATTTTCAGAGTTTTTTGCTTTCATGTTTCAAAGGTACGATTATTTTCGTACGAAACAATATTGAGGTGAAATTTAACAAAAAACGAGCAGACAAACATAGCGTGATTGGATTAAGGGTAAATTAATTTTGTCTGAAAATGTAGATTAATTTTCTTTGATCGGAATGACTTCAAACTGAAATTCTATTGCTTGGTATTTTGCTTCTGCCGATCTATTTAGAAATAATTCAAATTCCATTTGATAGTCAGATCCTAGAATTTTTGAATCACAAAAGGTCAATTTAAATTGGTCAAAGCTGTCAAATATGTCCTTAATGATTCTACTCAAATAAAAATGATTTTGATTTCTTCGTTCATTAGTGATAACTGATTGAACGAACCATTTTAAATTAATAGAATTACTATAAATGTATTCTATAAAAATTTTATTTGCCTCTTTATTTGGTACCATATATTTTTTATCGTTCTCATATAAAAAAGTATTGCAGCAATGATAAAGATCCCAAATTCTATCATCTGGAATCGAGGCAAATTTCAAATAGCATTTGAAATAGTTTAATGTTATCTCTGTTAAATCATTTTTTGATAGCGGGAAGCTCTCCAGAAGATATTCATTTCTGATCATATAACTGGCAAATTCAGCGAGAAATCTGTAGGGCTGCTCAGATGTTTTGAATATTGATAAGAGAAATTGTTTGTAGTCTTCGCTATTATTGTTGTAGAATTGCTTAGACAAATAATGATTTGTATCGTTCAACTTATAATAGAAATCATCATCAAAATATCCGTATTTAACCATTGTCCGGTCCATTATTCTATTTTTCTTAGTTCCTAAATAGACAATCGCTTGGATGATTTTTTCAAAATCATCTTTTGATTCCAATTCACGTATATCAAGAGCTTTAAATCTAGTCATTAGTAATAGTTTCTTACAATCATAGCACCATTGATCAATGGCGATCTTTAGATCATTAAGATTCCCTTTTGTACCATTTTGAAATTCAACTTCAGATAAATCACTTGAATTCAATCTACTTATGAAATACTTGTCAAAATTGACAACTCTTCTTACGGAAAGATGTCCAGGACTATCGGTGAAATTTTTATCTGGAAAAATGTTTGTGATTAAGTTAATTAATGTTCTGATTTCATGATTATCAAATGAAAACTTATTTTTTTCTGATTCAAGTACTTTTTGGAGTACTGAGATAGATTCTTTATTTGATTTATCGGGATCCTTTTTGAGATAACCATTATTTTGAAGATAAATGGATGGATTCAGATATAATTCCCAGTATACGGAGGGGAATTTATAGTGTAATAAACTCAAATTAAAGTATTCTTCAAATTCGATTTCCCCTTTAATCTTTTTGTATTCTGGAATAAAATGGATGATAAATCTTTTGATATCGCGAATTGAAGTTATGACCTTTTCTATATAGCTGGTCTCTTTATAAATCTCTCGGTCAATCATATATTCGATTTTACTTTTAACCTCTGGAAAATGTTGTGCTATTTTTTTTGATAAGAGTTGAGTTAGTTCTTTACTACTAATCGGAGGTAATTCAACCATTTGTAAAAAAATCTTATCGAGATATTTTGATGATGAATAAGAATTAGATTCTGTAATAGAATTAATAACATATTCTCTGTCAAAGGCGACTAGAAATTTGATCCTATTAAAGCTTCCTGTATTTCGTATTAACTTTAAAAGTTCTATTATTTCTTTTTTATCCAATCGATCTACATCATCAATGATAATAACAACATTTTTGTTTAGTTTTTTTAGAGTTTCATTTATTGATTGAAATCTGTCTTCCAGATCGATAGTACTATCAAGGTTTAAAAATGATTTTATTCCCTGACTCCATGATTGGTTGTTTGATTGAAGGAGTTCGCTTGCATATTCGTTAATCTCTTTGGAAACTGTAAAGCTGTATTTTTCGAGTTGGCTTGAAAGAGTTTTAAAAAAGTCACGAATTAAAACTTCATGGTTTAAGCTTTTCCAAGGATTAAAGTCAATAATAATGTCTTGGTGATTTTTAAATTGCTCTTTTAAGAGATTCATAAATGAAGTTTTCCCACTCCCCCATTTGCCTGTAATGCCAATTGCTATTGAATTATTACCATTTGTACCAATGATCTTATTTGCCAGTTCTATTGAGAGCGTAGCTCTGTTTAATAAATCTTCATCTTTTACTTGTATTGGGTCATCAATTTCAAATAATGATTCAAGAGAATATCTAGAATAACTTTCTCGAATTATCTGTCTAACAAAAACTGAGATTTCAGCTATTGTAAATAGTATTATAATATCTAAATATTTCCAAGGTTTGAAAAAAGTGTAGTTTATGAATAAGTAATTATGATCAAAAAAACGATAGTATGAATAGGTTATTAGTAGCATCGATACAAAAATCACCCTATACACAGATGATATAAAGTTCATTTTTAATCTATTAATAAAGGTGTAAATGATAATCAAATTGAAAATGAGAAAAAGGGTATCGTTGATCCTGTTGGAGTTTACAATAGCAAACCAATCATTTATAAGCCAATTGTTAATTAGAGACTCAACTTTTTTGTGAAATATTATATAGAAGACAAAAGGTGAAAAAATGATGAGAACCTTGGTTCTGTTTAATTTGATTTTTGACAGATACATGAATAGAAGCATTGAATAATTAAGCTAATTAAGAGGTTTCAATGTTTTAAATTAATTATTGATTTTCAAACAACAAAGAATTAGTTTTCTTAAGAAAAAGATAACTGATTGCTAATTAGAAAATTAATCTATCTTAGTAAAAAATCACTATCATGAAACTAGGCGCAACTGAAATCCTTCTTATTATCGGTATTCCCGTATTACTTATCTTACTTATTTTCTGGGTTGGCAAACTGGCTGGCAGAAATGCAGCGAATAAAGAGTTTTTGGACAGAAACAGGAATAATCCCGATTAAATATCAATTCACCAGCGCCGATTTCACTTCCCGCGGGTCTTTAAACGGTTCCTTCGGTTGATTTTTCGGGGCGTTTTTAGTATTGTAAAACCGATCCAGGATTTGGTAGAGTTCCGGGTGTTCTGTTTTCATTTTTTCCGGACTTTCAAAAAAGAATTCGCTCACAACGGCGAGAAATTCTGCAGGACTGGTGGAACCGTAATTGCGGATGCTGGAATTCCCGGTATGAATCTGGCTCATTTTATTGTTGATAATCTGCAGCCAGGGTTTGATATCGATTTCTTTCATGATCGTTCCCAGCTTTCCATCGATTGCTCCGTCCTGCATGTCGAGGACGTGAACGAATTCGTGGATGGCCACATTTTTCTGGTCGTTGTTATCGTAAAAACCGTGAACGAGCGCTTTCCGTGAGAGCTTGACCTTCCCTTCCATCTTTCCCCAGCCAACCAGCCCGTTCGCGTATTGCTGCGTGTTGGGAATCAGGAACTGATCGGGGTAAATCTCAACGACTTCCAGGTTGGAGTAATGCCAGGAATCAAACCCAAAAATCGGGATGATTGCTCCGGAAGCAACTAAAATCCGGTCCAAATGTGTAACTTCCGTATCAACACCCACAATCTGAACATTCAACAGGAAAACATGCACGCGATTTTCGAATTTAGTCTTATCCAGGGGATTCAAGCGGTTATAAAAAGCGACATGCTTTATCAATAATTCCCTCCATGGATGTGGAAACGGCCGATCCGGGTTCTTTTTGGAACGATTCTTTTTCAAACTGTACCGCGAATAGCTGATCAGGAGACTGATCACGATTCCGATCGCCAGGAAAATATAGGTCGAATTCATAGGTGCTAAAGATAATAGATCAACGATTAAAAAGTGAAACGGATCCAACACATTTTTGAATTTTAGCATGCTTTCAACTCATTGAACGACCCGAAAACCATGAAAATTTGAGCAGATTGGACTTTTGGTGTGAGACTTTTTTATAATTTTGCTTCGTCTTAAAATATTGGTGGGTGGACAGGACTCGAAAACTTGTTTAACTAATATTTTATCACATGAAAAAGATTAGCACTTTATTCAAAAAAGATCCAAACAACTTAGGTCGGGTTATCAACGAAATCAATCCTGAAAATTCCTGGGTCTTGAATGGCGAAGGAATTGCCACCCGTAAATTTGACGGAACCTCAGTAGCTATTATTGGCGGTGTTTTGCACAAAAGATACGATGTGAAAAAGGGACGAACCGTTCCTGAAAATGCAATTCCCTGCCAGGAAGCCGACTCATTGTCCGGGCATCATCCTCACTGGTTACGGTGTGAAAGAGCCAAAAAAGAAGATCAATTCTTCTTCGAAGCCTTTGACGCTTTGCCGGAGATCGTGGATGGAACCTACGAATTGTGCGGACCGAAAATCCAGGGAAATCCGGAGAAATTGGATCGGCATGTATTGATTCCCCACGGAAAAGAAATCATGGAGATCACGGATTTCGGTTTTGAGGCATTCCGCACACTCTTGTCAGACAAGAACACATATATCGAAGGAATTGTATTTCATCATATCGCTGACGGCCGGATGTGCAAAATCCGCAAAAAGGATTTCGGGATCAAACGCTGAACCAGCGATTTTGAAGAGCAGTCGTTTTAGTCAGGAGAAGCCGCCTATCGGGTGGCTTTTTCATTTTCCGCTATCTTTTTTTCAGTTCGAATCCCTAAAAAAGTAGCAATAAACACCAGGTTCCCGATTCCCAGCAAACCGTGATCGAACACAAAATCAGACAGATTCCCCAATAAATCGGATGAATTAAAGGAAAAGAGACTCATCCCGATGAAGAACCCTGTCCAGTGATACCATTTTCCACGATTTATGAGTGCCGTGAGCAGCAGCCAAATCAGAGGAAGCGATAAGAGGAAGTGTTCGGTGTCCGTGATAAAGAAATTCGGAATGAACGCCGCGAAAATGGCCGTCCAGGCCAGGTAAGTATCGGATGCCGGTTTTTTCAGTCGGTAGATATCGTTGATCATCCAAGCGATCAGCACCAAAAGACAAAGCAGCGCTGCCAACCAGCCGATCGGAAGTCCTGTGTGATTTTTTACGAGTGAATCAATCGTATTGAAACTCGACAGGTATTGCCCGTGTGCGACAATGCTTTGAAACCAATCCGTCCAGAGAATCCAGTTTCCTTTGAATCCCACATGAAGCGCCGGGAACAGGAAGAAAAAGAGTCCGAAGCCAGCCATTATCAGGATGGTTTTGATGCGGCCTTTGAAAAGGAGCGGCAGCAGGATCAGGATCATAATGGGTTTCAAAACGATCATCAAACTCCAGTAAATGGCCAGCGGAAGTTCTTTGTTATTCAATAATGCGCTTAGTCCGAGGTTGAAAAACAGCAGCAGCAGCAGGTTGATGTTTCCCAAATGCATTTCACGGGTAATGTGGATTGCAACGCAGGCAAATAGCAGGTAAAGCATGCCGGAAGGAACCCGTTTTGAACCGAAAATAGCAAAGCGTTCCGCCAGCAACCGCATATTCATCACGGAATACATGAATGAGAAAGCCAATAACAGGATGTGTACGATCTGCCCGATTCCGTATGAAAACAGGCATTGAGGGGAAAACAGGTAAAGGGTAAACGGTGCATATTTGAAATAGCCTGTATCAAGTCCGTAGTTGTGTTTGTAGGGATTGTTTCCTGCAAAAAAGTCGCGCGTCGCCTCGTAATACACCCGGAAATCATTCGTCCAAAGTCTGCCGTTGATGGATTCCATAATGGTAAACAAGGCGCAGAACCCTGCAAAAAAAAGCAGGAAAATCCAGTCAGCCCTGGAAATGATTCCCTTGTTTTTTCTGTTCAGCATAAGAGGCGAATTTTTGCGTAAAAGTAAGAATCATTCCCGATTTTGATGTGGGGAATGGAGAATCACTTACTCCCCGATCATCCAATACTCAATAGTGTCATTTTCGGTCAGCAGCGCAACCAGGTTCCCTACTCCGCTCAAAACGGCCCGGTAATGGTTGGGATTGATCGGATTCAGTTGTTCGTCAACCAACTGGTAAAATGTTTTTTGAGCGTCTCTCCGGGCCAATATCAGGGTTGTGATATTGTTACCGATATTGTTGGTTGCGTTGATCGGAAAAATGTCACACTGATCGCACAGAAGCTGGAAATGATCGTTGTATACAGACATGATCGTGTCATTGTACAACGTGAGCAGAAAATGACCGTTTTTTAACCGGATGAATGAAAGCTGTTGCTCATTAAAAGTAAGCAAAGTGTCTCCTTTTCGGTTGCTCAAATAGTTCTGGGATTCGAGCGTATTGTGATAATGTAAAACATCCTTTGTGAGCGCATAAACCTCCAGGTCTTTTATCGGAAACCAATACACACTGTCTTTTTCGGGAGTATAAAGCCCGAAGCATTTGTTGGTGTCATCCGTTCTGTGGATTTCATGAACCTGGATAATATCCTCATTCGAACTGAGACTGAATCCAAAGGTGTTTTTATTGGTTCTGCGGAGTGTTTTTCCGGATGCAGAAACCAAAATGGATTCAAGTACGCGATCATCTTTTGAAATAATCCGGATGCAGGCCGGCTCTTTTTCAAACAAATTATTTTCATCGAGTGAACTCAATGTGGCGTAATTTCCTTTGCTGACCTGAACGGAATAAATCACTTCCCCACCCCGTAACAAAAAATAGGTTCTGTTTTTGGGCGAATAGCAGAATGAATAGGTTTTGTTGGAAACCAGCTCCGTCACGTTATTCAAAACGCGCTCTAAAGTTGCTGCAGCGTATATGGCATAAACCGAATAACCGCTTTTTCCGGTTTGGATATACCTGATTTCTTCTGAGATCCTTCCACCGTTGAACCAGGTTCTGTTTTTCCGCCCGTTAACCATTCCGGGAGTGAAAGTATGAAGTAAGATACCTTTGTTGTTGTATATGTTTACATGATCAATCGTTCCGTGTTCAGCATAGGATACACTGCTCAGATACAACTGTCCGTCCTGTATGAAACTTGAAAAATTAAACTCGGAAACAGCAAGGGTGTCCTCTTTCGCTTCATCGATAATAACCTGTTCATTTTTTTCGGGATTGCGGTACACAATCAGTGATTCTCCTAAATAATCAGACACACTCAAGCCGGGACGCTCTTTGACAAATGGCATTCCCGATTGAGGGAAAAATTTGAGCATGTTTCCGCAAAAAAGAACTTCGGCATAGGGGCCGTGATAACGTGTGTTTTGATTTACGAGAACTTTGATTTCGCCCCTCCCCTTTGCTTCCGGGAACTGGTCTGCCCTGTCAATGGAATCTGTAATACTCCTGGAGTACAAGTAAGCATCCTGTTGCAAGGGAAATGTGGTTCCCTGGAAGAATCCTGCCACACTCCAGCCGCTGAAGGAATCTGTGATGTATTCCCTGGAATAGCCCTGAGTATTGGTTACTTTCAGGATAAAAGCATGTTCTTGATCGGAATAGTATTTCTCGATGCTTTGAATCGGTTCATAATAGGTATTCTTCAGATTCCGGTCGAGTAAGTTGAAAACAGAACCACGTTTTACCACACAAAGTTCCTGTCCGAAATTGTAAATGGTGTCGTAAATGGCTTCCGAAAGCGGGTGATTCTTGTACACAAAACCGTACTTGCCATTTTCCTTGTAGGTGAGAATTCCGTTTGTAAAGAAAACCGCATGATCCGCAAGGTAATCGATGTCATTCAGTGGTTGTTGCTGACTCCAGCAATTGGACAGCGAAAGAAAGACGGAGCAAATGATGAGATAGGCAGATTTCGAAAGCATTGGAATCGGTTTATACATTCAAAGATAAGCAATTTAGCTAAAGAATCATGGACATTGAAATGATTGGAAAACACGTTCCGTCCGGTTGGATTTTTTTATTTTTGAGAGATGAAAAAAATTATTTTCCTTTTCTGCCTGATTCTTTTTAATACGTTTACTTTTTCTCAGAAAATTGAAATCGACTCTCCTAAATCAAAGGGACAGAATAATCAGGAAGTGCGTGAAGAATACAGAGCTGACGGAACATACGTTCGATACCGTGGTAATCGACTGGAAGCTTCTGGTTTTCACAAAAACAAGGTGTTTGATGGAGTCCTGAAAATAGTTGATGGTTCCGGGAGAGTGAAGACGTCGACGACCTACAAAATGGGAGTTAAAGATGGTGAAGAAACAGAGCATTACGGACTTGATCTGATTAGACGAAATTATACCAATGGGATCAAAACGGGTTATGAAACCAGGATAAATGCTGATAGTATTGAGACATTCAGAATGGGACCTTTCTTTGCCGGCGCAAAGAAAGAACTGGTATTCCTTTTCAGAGTGCAAATCCCGTATAAAGAGAATCAGATGCTTGAAAAGCTGGATACAATCTTCCTGAAATCAAATACGGCGGCAGAAATTCACCGCTGGCATTTTTCCAGAAGAAATGACGTGGTTGTGGATACCTTGTTTCATGCTGTTTGTAAATTGCAGATGCATGCTTTCGAAGAGTACACAGTTGGTGCTGTTCAGGAATTGATTCAGAATGCGACTTACAGCTCAGATCAGTTTGATTTTTACAACCTGGATCGTCCGAAAGAAGTAGTCGTTTATCAAAAGGATGGTTCCGTTTCTGCAAAAACGTTTCCTGTTTCGCGCTTCACGTTTTATTCCAACGGAAAGCTCAAAGATTCGATAGTCGTTTCTGAAAACAAGGAACATGATTGTCATTTCAGATTTGATGAACGGGGAAATCTCGTGTTCAAAGCAAAAAAAGAGGTGCTTTCATGGGAGTTTGATCATGAAAAGACTTTTCGGTGGACGTATGATTATTTCAAAGATAACCAGGTTTCATACACGATTTCCACTGTGAACTTCAGCCCTGAAAAAATAGTGAGTTCTGATCCGTTGATTAACAAAGCAATTGCAAAAGGAATGTTTACAGGTATGGATGGAACGGTATACATGACTCGTCCGGATGGTATCATTGATACGGCTTACTCGCAAGAGTTGTTTCCGCTTCGCTATAGAGGAACGCTCAAAACAGGCAGGTATTACTACCTCAACCTGGAACGTAAGGACGAAGTTGAGGCGGTCGAGGTGACTGCAGACGGAATCAGTTTTATTCGTGTGAATCTCACAAATCCAGACCAGGTATCCAAACGAAAGAAGATGAATATCGTTTTTCAAAGAGATTCGCTCTACCTGATGTATGATTACCTGAATACGACCGATCCTGCCAAAAAAATTATTCTCAGCAAATCCGGCAGACTGTATGCTAGTGACTTCCGAAGAAATAGTTTGGATTTCCCCTGGTATGAATCCATTGAGGAGTTAGCCATTGAATCGAAGAAAGATTCTGTGATCCGTTTCCGTACGCTGATGCTTCCTGAAAAAGAATTCCAGGAAGCATTGAAGTTGAAAAGTATTTCCACACTCCCGAAAAGTGAATTCATGGAATGTGTTTCGGAACTGGATCTCATCCGAACACGTGAGCATGCTGTTAAAAAGAACTTGAGTCCGGAGGAATCCCGGATGCTGACACTGGTGTCGCGGCAATTGTTCCATGTTTTTTACCATAAAGGATACAACCCGTACTTTTCGGCAGACGAACTTAAAAACTTAATGCAAAGCTATGGCTTTACAAAAGAGGAAAGTCACTATGTGAAAAGTGTCATCAGGATCTAACCCCTTTCCGGATTGACAACCAGCCTTTCTCACGTCTCAATATTTCGGGGCCATTGATGAATTTGTGCTGTTTCCGTGTCGCCTTCGTATGAACCGATAAAATCTTCAATAAACTGCCGGAACCGGACTAAAGCCTGATTACGAGGGTCATCCGTACCTCCCGGCCAAATCAGTTCGGTTTCACTGCCCGAAACAGGGATAAACGGAACGTATGGAGCTGAGAATACAAATGTAAACAGGAAGGTTACCATTTCTCCGATTGTACCGGTATGAGGAAGATATTTCAATAATTCGGTTGTAGAAAGTTCCTGATCCGGAGCAGGAAGATCGGTGCGTTGCAGACAGGGCGGGTAATTCGGAACAAAGGAAAATACCGGGTTTGCCGTGCTGTTCAGGCGGGATGCTCCGTGAACGGTGATCCGGAAAACGAGGCTTTTGAGAATAGTGATCAGGCTTTCGCGGCTGTCAGGTGATGGAATTCCCGCCACATTGCCGTTTGCCGGATCAGAAGAAGCTGCAACCCAGGCCTGGACTTGTTTGTCGGCCACCACAGCGGCATCGCTTTCCCAGGTTTGGTTTACAAACACGCGCACGTATGCCTCCGAAGCATGAAAAACGGATAAAATCTCTCCGGCAATCGGAAATTGATCCCACTCCTTTTCATTGGAAAAATCACTTGCCTGAATGCCGTTTTGAGCAAGCATTTCATCCGGATTATCCTGCAGGAAGGTTCTACCGGTTGCAAACCGGTCCATCAAAGCAATAAACTGTTCGGCTGTACTAATGGATGTCGGCGGTGCGATTTGTTTCCATAGAAGCAATAATGCATCATTAAACGGAATCACGAAATCACTCTGCGGAGCCATAAATATCCGTAAAGGATGTGTTTCTTCTACGGTATTGTTCAAAGTCATTAATAAAGCCGCCGAGACGATATGCCAGTGATACACGTGTCCGATCCAGATTCCATATACCGTGATGGAAGCTTTGGCTGCCATGAGCGCATAGAGCCAGGAACCATCCGTGCAGACACCGTATTGGTAAACGACGTATGCTGAAGATGCCTCCGGATTGGAAACCGCTACGGAAACCGGAAGCAGTGATTTATCGGCTTGCTGAGCCAGTAATGTGAGTGTTGCGGGAGTGAATCGTGGCGCGTCTTTCACCGTGTTGGCAGGTAAAGAAGCAAACATCCGCAGGTCGATGGCATACAGTTTTCCGTCGTTCATCAATTGTTCTTCCGCGGAAGTCCAGGCATTTCCGAATACTTCTTTGTAATCGGAAGCCATTTCAGGAGTCACTTTTTCAAGAATCAGCAAATTGAACGCAAATCCGTGTTGGGAAATGGTGGGCCAGAATGACCGATTGGCACTTGCAGCCGAAGTCATCGTTTCGATCATTGCAGGAAGCACCTGCTGCCCTTTCTCGTAAACGTAATTAAAAGTTGTCCACGACATCGTAAACTGTTCGGGGTCTGTCAGAGAAAGCAACGTCAGTGGATCGGACTGAGCGGCGCTAACCGGATGCGTGAAGGTATTCAAGCGGTTTTTAACCCGGTCGGGCATTAGTTCCCGTTTCAAAGACGATTTTTTGAGGTCATCTCTCAATGATTGAAGATCAGACATCTTTTCTGAGTCGGAGTTGGTTCCCCGGCCATATTGAAAGGTATACCCGTTGGCGGTTTGATCACCGATGCGGTATTCGTTGCTCATTCCCCATTTGGCCTGTGTGATGGCATAAGCCCGGAGTAATAAGCGGGCCAGTGTACCGATTGTTTCGGTCAGTTGAAAAGGAACCGCAGGAATATTGGGATATCCCAGGTCTCTTAACGGAAGTTTGAAAATGTGTTTCCCGTAATTTTTGGTTAAACGCCAGTAATATACCGCTACGCCAACCAGGGCAAGTACGAGTAGTACCAGGAGTATTAGTTTCCAGTTCATAGTTGAAAGGTTTAGAGGCAAATGAACAGAAAACAGTTGAATCGAAACCAGGTGTTTATACCTGTTTATTGAAAAATGTAGAAATACATGAAATTAAAAACATGTAAAAAATACGAATAATAAGTTTTTTACACGTTTTGTGGTTTTTCTGTTAAAACTATGGAGTGATTCATTACCAGTGAAATAATCGTTTATATTTGAAAATACATGTACCTGGTGCATGATTGATGTAACAACTATTCACGTCCGCAATTCGCCGGTTCGACACGGAAATCCCGTGCTCATCCGGAAAATGACAGATGTCTTAACATATTGAAAATGGAATGCCTGAATTGGTGAGGGGAAAACGCTGTTCTTTTCCTCGCTGGTTAAACTGCATGATTCGGATAAAACGGATGAAATAGGCCTGTTTTGTCCGAAGATAATCAATATTGCCTTGCAACCTGGATCTGGCTGGCACACGGAATAGGACCATTTAGTTGTTCCTGCCGGCTATTTATGACGAACTGTTGCAGGAAATGCTATGAAAACAAACACACGCTCACTGAGTCTTAAATCAAGACACCCTCCTTGAAACCCTGATTTCATTGGAAAAAACATTCACAAAATCACTATTCACAACAAAAATGAATCAAGATGAAATACAAATACTTAGTAGTTTTCTCGGCACTTTTTCTCTTTAATAAAGGTGTTTTGGCCCAGACAAAAAATGTTCCTGCGGGAAGCAACGGATATTCCTGGGGATATGGAACTTCAAATATTTTGGGAGGAACAACGATTCCAATCTCAGCAGCACCTTACCAGGTTTCCATGAAAATTGGTGGGAGTCATGCGTGCGGAGGTTCAATCATTTCCGACCAATGGATCCTGACCGCTGCCCACTGTGTGGTACTGGGAGGAGCAACCACATCCAATACAATCATTCACGCCGGAAGCAATAACCAAACGAGCAGTGCCGGACAGAATATCGCTGTAAATGCCATCTATGTACACCCGAGCTACAACAGTTCCAATTCGGAGAATGATGTGGCATTACTGCACCTTGCAACACCTTTGCAATTCAATAACGACGTCATGCCGATTGAATATGCAAATAGCTGTAATACCAATACTTCGGATTACAATGCGGGGAATAACGTGTATTTGTCCGGTTGGGGAATTACCTGTAATTCGTGCGGAGTTGCAACGTATCTGCAGGGATTAACGATCCCGTTTGTTACGAATGCTACAGCTATGGCTATCAATGCAGCGTACAATGCCGCTTACACGCAGAATATCTCGTCCAACATGATCTCGTTTTACAATTCGGGAACAGGTGCTGGACCAGGTGACAGCGGTGGCCCGGCTGTGATTAATAAAAACGGGAACAAAATTAACCTGGGTGCATCCAGCTGGGGTTACTGGCCGAAAGACCAATTGCCGACAGTGTATACCAATATCCGGAATTACGCACCATGGATTCAGAGCATTACAGGCTTTTCCATCAGTAAATCAGGATTGGATTTGTATTCCAAAGACAAACCGTGGGACATGGGGAGAGAGCCCAGCAACGTGAGCAACCTGTGGGAAAGTGAGGACATTTGGGTACGCCGGCAAAATGACGGTATCGCAAACCAGGTACACCAGGATCCGGAATACTATGCGGTTGCATCCAACCACGATTATGTGTATGTGCGCATCAGAAACAGAGGATGTGTCGCTTCTACAGGAACAGAAAAAGTAACCTTGTACTGGGCGAAAGCTGCAACATCATTGGGATGGCCGAGTAACTGGAATGGTTCGGTGCTTACCAGTGGCGGATTCCCGCTTGGAGGAGTAATCGGAACGATTACATTGCCGGTGATTCAACCTGGAAATGCGACCATTGTTACGTTCCCGTGGAACCCGCCAAACCCGGCAAATTACGTCGGAGGATTAACAAGTGATCCATCGTTGTTCTGGGCTGAAGAGCCACATCATTTCTGTCTGTTGTCCAGAATTGTTGCGGCAGGTGATCCAATGACCGTAGCTGAAACAGTGAACCTGGGAGCCAATGTAAATAACAATAATAATATCGTGTGGAAAAACCTGTCTGTTGTGGATCTCGACCCGACCAATATCGCGCCGGGTGGAACACTTCATACCGGAGCTACAGTGCTTGTAGGTGATTCATGGGATCACGGCGGAGTGTATACTCTTGAGTTCACCAACCCGGATTATTTTACCGGAAACCCGGTTACAGCTGAAGCCGAAGTGCGCATCACATTGGATGCTGCGTTGTGGGATAAATGGGTACATGCAGGGTATCAGTCTGAAAACATAGAAGTTGCTAATCCGCAGGAACACCAGTTGGTGATGACCGGACCGAATGCAAAACTGCAGAACCTGGCATTCACGCCAAATGAGCGAAACCTGGTACATGTGGCTTTCAACTTCTTAACACAGCAGGCGAGCAATCAAAATGAATTCGATTTTTGTGTCATTCAAAGACAAAGCTCCGATAACTCGGTGGTGGGCGGAGAAACCTACAAAATCTATAAATCAGAAAAAAGAGCACTTTTCGTAGCGAATGCAGGCGAAGACGAAGAAATCGAGCAACTGAGCAGTACCACGTTGAGTGCATATCCGATTGGAGAACAGGCAGTCTACAATTGGTATGATGAAAGCGGTAACCTGGTGTACACCGGTAAAGACTTTACCGTTACCCCGGATGTGACTACGAAATACAAATTGGAGGTAATCGCTTCTATCGACGGATTCAAAGATTACGATGACGTGGAAGTGAAGGTCAAAGAGTTTGCAATCAACAGCATCTCTCCCAACCCTTCAAGTACTGTCATCAATGTGGAGTACACCGCTCAAAAAGCAAGTTCTGCATACGTGATGATTGTGCCGTTGTTCACCGGAACATCGAACCAATACATCCTGAACACATCCGTGAAATCAAAAACAATCGATGTGTCAGCTTATGCAAAAGGACAATATGCTGTTGTATTGATTTGCGATGGGAATGTGGTCGATTACAGAAATATTTTAGTTCAATAATAGGTAAATCAAATGCAGGGCGGGGTTGGGTAATCCTGCCTTGCATTGATCAAATAACGTATCGCATGAAAAAGATCATTCTCTTCGGCTTATTGCTCCTGCCCGTTTTTGGTTTTTCGCAAACAATTGACAGTGTAGCTGTGACAATCGGTAGTCCCTCAAGTTCCGTTTATATCAAAGGGATCAGGCCGCAAATGGAGCTGTCCGGGATCACATTGACCGCGTTGAATGATATGAATAATACGCAGGTTCTCAACTTGTATTTCAAAGGATGCCCGCTGAACCAGATGGTTTTTCCCTATGATACCGTCATCAATTTAAACGTTCCGTTTCCGTTTGCACTGGAGATCAACTCTTTTCACGATACATCAGTAGTCTGCCCCTATCCGTCAAATCCGATGCTGGTAGACACTTTCCATTTGTATTCTTCCGAAATTTTAGGAATCGGAGAACAACTCAATAAGGGAAAAAGTGTGGAAGTATATCCCAATCCGGCAAACAATTCGATGGATGTGCGAGCCGGGGTTGAAATAGAAGAAATTTCTGTTTATTCGATGGAAGGCAAACGGTTGTCAGAAAAAGTAATCGGGAAAAAGAATTTCACCGTGGATCTCTCCGACTATTCCCCGGGGCCTTATTTTTTGGTGCTGAAAACCCCGTCAACTGATTTGATTATCAAGCGAATTATTAAACGGTAAGATAAACGGGATCGTTCGATCAGTTAAAAACAACCAATTCAATGCGTTCAAACGAAAGTTCCGCACCTTCCGGGAAGGCATGTTGCGGGACAAAAGTCAGGGTAAAAGAGTGATAAGACCAGTTTTTTTGCCGGGCGGCAATTTCAAATACACGGGTCACGTCCCAGCTTTCATGCAAACCTGTTCCCGGATTTTTTGAATCTGCTGTTGAGCTTCCCCTCAGGCCATACAAAGCCATTGAACCGACCTGTAAACGCTCGTCAAAAGGGGCGTTTTTTGCATTCAGATAAACATCGATTAACGGAAAAACATGGTAGCCGCGGATGTGCAGAATGCGGAGCGAAAGGGCAGAAACAGTCGACGAAAAAGCCAATTGTTGCAATACGGAATGTGCCGCCGGAGTGTCAGCAAACCGGATTTCCAGTGTGGAAGGCCCTGAACGGAGTACCAGGTCATCGGTATGTTGCAGGATCGCAATCGTTTCTGAAGTTTGTTCGCGCATATGCTTGCTGTCTTGTTGCCTTTAGTACAAGGTACGGATTTAATGCATAATACCGGAACCTAAAACGATGCCGCCTAAAAGTGCCCAGACGTACCCGATTGATTTGCTGCCGGGAGGGACAAAGTATCGTTCAATGACTACTGTAAGACTAACGGCCAGCATCCATAAAGCAGAATGGTGAACGAGCATCAGCCCAATCATCGGAATCCAGCACATGCGGATGCAGTTGGTCCCGATTTTGATCCCGTAAACGATTGAATCTTTAAATAAAGACCACCCGTTGAGACGAATGGGCAGGGTGATATCGCATTTCATCATAGTGATCTTCCTTGATGGAAGCCAGCTGACAATGGCTGCGAGTAAGAAAATCAAACCTGCGGCCAGGTTCTGCACGTTTAGCGAAGACCCGGTAGAAATGTTTCCTGAAAATTCCGGAATCAGCCGGAAAAAGATGCCACAAATACTCCAGATGAACGTATATCCGAGCAGGAAAATCCCAATGGCCTGGGTACGGTTTCTTTGCCGGACAGAAAAAGCGACATGCCTGATCGGATATTTCAATAAAGGAAACATCATAGCAAAGACCATCAAAGCCCACGGAATCATTCCTGAAAAAATGGTAGCGTAAATACTGTCTTGAACACTTGTTTGTGTGACTTCGGCGGCGGAAGAAAAGGTCTCCCCTCCGTACTGGCCGGAAGAGAGACATAAAATGATATTTTTCGGTTGTGAAGATGCAGCGAAATGATCCGCGGAAAAGTAAGTATAGACGATCAGGATTCCCCAAACAGACGCACTCACAAGCCACGTCCACCATTCCGGGTGAGCAGCCAGAAAAATGCGGATCTGTGCAACATAATCGGTTGTTTTTTCCCGCGACCGGTTCGCTATTTCATACGATTCACTCACTGTATAAACTGATTCGTCCGATTGAAACCGTTACCTTATCACCTACTTCCCGATCCGGTTTGATACTGATGTCCAGTTTTTTCTCATCCCAGTTGGGCAGTGTTCGGAGGTGTGCGATTAAATCTGTCACATCCAGCTGTTCGTTCAGCCCGCTTCCGGAATGGTGTTTGTCACTGGTTGAAGCACGTTCTAACCCGAATAGTGCAATGGATCCTGCATAATTGGCTTGCTTGTTCCCATCCTTATCCGAAGCATTGATGTACACAGAATAAACCGGTGCAATTCCCGTTCCTTTGATGTTTTCAAAACGAAGCAAAATGTGCTTTTTATCACCCGCTCTTTCAAGTAGTCCGGCGCTTTTGAGGGCTGTTGCTTTCGCTCTCGAAGGAGACAGTTCAAGGGATAGTTGAGCACCTGTTTTTGTGAGTTCATGAGCTTTATCCGAAGCTGCAACGATATCCAGAGGTGGTACAAATCGTCTTACCAGCTTTTTAGTTGACTCGACAACCGGTTCGGTATTTTTCACCGGCACGCCCTGATAAGTATACCCGGAAAGTACTTTGCGTGTATCCAGCACGTCTTTATTCTGGATCACGACCGGTTTTCGGTCTTTGTCGTGGAAATCAAAGGAAAAATCCAGCCAATCTGATTTAGTAGGGTTGTGACGGTTACCTCCTAAATTCAACCAAACTTGCCACAAACGGTCGATGTTTGCGTGGTGAAGCCAGAATATCGGATCGAGTCCTGCGGTGTCTGGATCACCCATTGCTCCGCCGATGTCTACGTGGATTTTGTTGTGCGGCAAGCTTTCAAGTCCGCCGCTGTAACCGCCGCCATGATGAAATGTCGTAACAGGCCCTCCGAATCCGGTCATTCCATTGGAAAGCGTGGTATAAAAGTCGATGTCCAATGCAGTGAGAACGGTGTCTGCTGCTTTTACCTGGTTGTTTCGACCCGGCATCCACAATGGGTTGGAATCATCGTTTGGGGTCGTGAACGCAGCCGGAATATCCAGCCTTTCAGGATTGCTGATTTCAGAGTAATCCCAAAAAGGAAGTGCCCAGTCTGTTGGTCCGCCTAAATCTGCAACTGCTTGTGCAACGATTTGTTCGAAATAAGCCAGGTACATGCGGTGCCAGGGAAGAAAGTACCACGATTGGTGCTGGCATCTTTCCCAATAAGTGTCCCGCTCGCTCAAAGGAGGCAGGGTTCCTACTCCACTCCAGAAAGGATTGGAGGCATAAAATCCATGGATGGCTGCCTGGTAATACCAGCTTGTAGGATCAGTCGCAGGTCGTGTTTTCATGACTGCAACCGCTTTTGAATACCATTCCAGCGTTTTGTCGCCGGACGGAAGCTTGTAAACGTTTTTTCGTTCTTTCATAATGTATAGTGAATATGGTTACTTTCCGGAGCTGAATAGCTTGTTGTGTATGGTATTCAGCTGCCGGACGGGGTAAAAGTACAAAAGTAGCAATGCACTGTCAATAAGTAATTTTACCTGTTTTTGAAACTTGCGAAAGTACTTGTGTCAGGCAAACTGAAGCGTTAGGAAATCTTTTCGGACAACCAAAAGAAGGACTTCTGCGTCTGTAACAGACAAAACCATTTTGATCAGTCAATGCTTTATCAAAAAAGATCCAATTATCGAAAAGGCGCACTCTATTAGGTTTAAAACTTAATAGAAGGATGTTACAAAAGTCAAACAAGCGTCTGCGTCAGGCGTTTGGAGTTAATAAATGGGGACTGATCGATTTCCCTGTTCGGTTTTCGAACACCCGTATTTCCCGTCTGTATTTCGGAGATCAGCGCGGATGTTCCCGTTGTTTTCCACATGGATGGGAAACCGATAATTCCACGATTTCCAACCGGCAGCGGAATTGGAAGAAACAGCGGATGAAACAATGGAAATTATGAAGCAGGACTTTGTTTACAGGATTTCCACCCAGCCCTCGCCTCCATTCACCCGGATTCGTTGTCCGTCCGTGATGAGTTTGGTTGCATTTTCCACCCCGACAACTGCCGGAAGTCCGTATTCACGTGCAATAACTGCTCCGTGTGTCATCAAACCACCGACTTCCGTCACCAATCCCTTGATGGAGACAAACAGCGGTGTCCAGCTGGGATCGGTAAAGGTGGTTACGAGAATATCGCCTTCTTCCAAAACGGCTTGTTCCATGGTGAGGATCACGCGTGCCCGTCCTTCGATTACTCCGGTTGAAACAGCCAGCCCGGCAAGTGCATTTTCGGGAAGATCTTCCCGTTTATAGCGGCCGCTGATCACCTCACCGTCGGATGTGATGAAACGGGGCGGTGTCAATTTTTCATACGTTTTGAACGCATCTTTTCTTTGCTGTATGAGCTGCTGGTCGACTTTCCCGGTGCGGAAAATGTCCTGTAATTCCTCGAAGCGAAGGAAGAAAATGTCCTCCTTACTGCTCAGAACACCTGTCAATTCCAGGTTTTCAGCTTCTTTCATGAGTGCCTGTTTGTACTCAAAATAATGGTTGATCATCAGGTATTTCGGATACTCGCGGTAACCACTGAAAATCCGGAGTTGTGCAACCCTTTGCCGGGTTTCGGAAGCCTTTTCTTCGCCATCCGGGAGTTGTTTCAATCGCGTAAGTAATTCCTGTTCTTTTTCCAGTGCTTCAGCTCTGCCCAGTTCAAATTTCCGTTTCCCCGCCTGTGGTTCGAAGTTCCGGATATTATTGAGAAGCAATGGAATCAGGATCGTTGGTTTTTCGCTCCAGCGCGTTTTGGTAATGTCAATTTCACCGGCACAGCGCATGCCGTATTGATCCAAAAAATGCGTAATCGCTTCGTGAACAACTTCCCCTCCGTTGAATGCCTTGATTTCATGGAGAAAATCTTCTCCCGGCGTATTTTCCAGGAAGGTTCTGATTTCCGGGTACAGACGAATGATATCTGCCACATCCATCAATGCAAGTCCCATTTCAGAAGTCACATTATTGTCAAGCGATTGGGAAAGCACATCAGCGGCATTCTTTTCGCCCAGCCATTCCTGCATGTGCTCATTGATCCAGGCGGAAGCCGTAATACCAGCCATCAACGCCTGGAAACCTTTCGGATCAAAGAGTAGTTGCCGGAGTCTACCCAAATCTTCCCGGATAAAATCCAGGAGCCCCGATCCTGTTTTTGTCCGGATTTGTTCGTGTAATTCCTGAATTGCCTGCCTGCCTTTCCGGATTAGTTCCGTCACAATTTCCGGATCGTTTGAAAGTGTTACTTCTGAAGTTAGTTTGTTGGTGATCGGTTGGGTTTGTTCACTGGAAAGCGGAATGATATTGCGTTCCATTATGTCCGTCAAGGCATCTTTTGAGAGTGGATCCGACTTTCCTAGTGTGTTTAGTAGCGAATCTCTTCCTGTTTGTGAAGCAAGCTGTTTGGAAATATCCAAAAACAACCTTCCGCCCGCCGTGTGCATCGGGTGGGAAGTAGACAATTGCCAGAAAGAAATACCAAGCGGTTTCATGGCATCGGTCATCATCTGCTGGTGACCAACAGATACATATACTTGTTTTTCATTGTCTGCCACCTCCGGAACCGGGAATAGAGTTGTAATCGGTCTGCTTTGAACGATGTAAAAAACGCCATTGTCCAGGCACCATTCAATATCCTGCGGATAACCAAAATGAGCCTCAATGCGTCTTCCGATCCGTTCCAGTTCCAGGATTTGCAGATCTGTCAATACCTGTTCGCGCTGGTTTTCCGGCTCCAATTCCTGTTCCATGGTTCCTCCTTCCGGAAGCGGATAAATTGCGTGCTTTTTCAATGGGATTTTCCGGTCGGTAATCTGTCCGCCCTGAATCCGGTAAGTGTCGGCATTGACTAAACCGGATACCAAAGCCTCGCCTAATCCGTAACCGGCGTCAATTGATGAGATGTTCCGGTTGGAAGTAATGGGATCGGCGGTAAACAAAATTCCGGAAACTTGTGGAAAGACCATCTTCTGAATCACGACTGAAAGCTGTATTTGCCGATGTCCGAAACCGTGTTGAATCCGGTAAGTCACCGCCCGCTCGGTAAACAGCGATGCCCAGCATTTGGGGATGTGTTTCAGGATGGATTCCGTTCCGGTAACATTCAGAAAAGTATCCTGCTGACCTGCAAAAGAAGCTGTTGGGAGGTCTTCAGCAGTGGCACTTGAACGAACAGCATAAGCATCTGTTTCACCGAATGTCAGGAGGCGGTCTGAAATGGCTTTTTGAATAACCGGTGGTATTTCTATATTGGTGATTATTTGATGAATACGATTACTTGTTTCACTAATTACTTTATGGTTTTCGGCGGGAAGCTGCTCCAATTCGGTCAGTAATAAATTCAGTTCCGGATGGTTTTCCGTTAATTCCTGATAAGCGTCCGTCGTAATGCAGAAACCGTCGGGAACGCGGATTCCTTCAATCCGGGATAATTCTCCCAGGCTAGCGCCTTTTCCACCTGCAATTGGTAGTGATTTTCTATCAATTTCGTTGAAATTGAGCACATATGAATCCTTTCTCATTTGTTCTCCGGTTTGGGATTATTCAATTGCTTAATTGCATCATTCATGAGGTCGATTGCCTGCGAAAAGTACCGTTCGATTACAGTGACCTCTTCTTCGGAAAAAGAAGCCGTAAGCTTTTCCGACCGACTTCGAAAATCGGCATAAAGCGGCTGCAAAAGCGCCATAATGTTGTCTGTATTGGCTTTGATGATCACTTTTCTGCGGTCGTTTTCAGCAAAATGCCTGCTCACCAGTTTTTTCTTTTCAAACCGGTCAATTAAACCCGTTACAGCACCGGTTGTCAATCCGGTTAGTACGGCCAGTTCTCCGGCGGTCATGGTTCCCTTTTCCATCAGGAAACCCAGGTATTTGTGGTCGGTTCCGGAAAGTCCTGCCCGGCGTGCTACCGCTTCGTGCATTTGAATAGAGGTATAAGCATAACGCTGAGTTAACTTCCGGATGATTGTAATTGGATCGCTCATTTATCTTGGCTAATAAATATCTTAGTTGCAAAGATAAATAAAACGAGGTATGTAATCCAACTATTTTTCACGATTTCAGTCCGAAGGTTGTATCTTGGTTCTATGAATATGTCTGAGTATCGATCCGTTGACGTTTTTCTATCGGGAAAATCGGAGTACACGCTGAGTTTGTTTACACATTTTGTGAAGGAATATGAAGCGCTTGGTGCAATTACGCTGGAGCCGACCAAAACCATGATTGCAATTGATAACGGACAAAGACGTGTGGCCTGGATCACTCAGTTGGGAAAGAACTTCATTCACGTGGTTTTTCCATTCAAACAGCCCTTTCACGATAATTTGTGTTTTCAAAAAGTGGGTCAGGTTCCGGGAAGTGGCCAGTTTAATCATCATTTCCGGATGTTACAGTTGGAAGATGTGAATGAGGAAGTGAAAGGATTTATGCGGATGAGTTTGGAGGGGTGAGAGATTTTCGGTCTTTGCCTGGTATGAACAGCTGGACGTAATTCCGCAATATTACGTCTGTGGTAGAAACAAAAAAAACGGCCATAAGCCGTTTTTCATTTCCTGATTCCAGTCATTCGAATATATGGATTATTATTTCTGTACCTGGAATTTGAAAGTATAGTTAAAAGTATTCCCGATCAGGTTTTGCGGTACACTCAATTTGATTTGTTTCACTTGTTTTTCTACTGCAGCTTTCATTTCCTCTGAGTCGGAAGTGATTTCAACAATTTCTAGTTGATTTTCTGCTACCACACGCACTTTTACGTTCACCGTGGTTTCGATTCCTTTTGCTCTGAGAGCTTCAGGGTACGAAATTTTTCGGTGCATGATGCGGTCCAGTAATGTTTCTCCGTTTCCTGCCAGTGCAGTGTAACTAGTTGCGAAAAGTAAGCTTGTGAATAAGACGATTGCTTTCATATCTTCAATTTTTTGATTGGTTTCCCGTAAGACCTGTTCACTTCTCATTTGTTACAGCGGATCAAAAAAAAAGATTGTTAAGAAACGTGAATCCCTTGCTGTGACTGGTTAATCGAATGAATTTTTTTTTCAATAACCTGATCTTCTGCATCAATGGTACCGCAGTAATGCTTCAGCCTGGCTTCGATCAGTGTTCCCTTTTCTGATGTTTGATCAAACACTTTTTCAGACCGATGATCTGGTTTCTTATTGGAGGTTCGGTCTTTTTTAATGAAAAAATGAATGAAAAATTTGTGTAGCTAAATGGCTACACATATATTTGTAGTCAAATAACTACATAATGAATTTACGACGAGATGTTTTTCAGGCAATAGCAGACCCTACCCGGAGAGCGATTCTGCTGCTGGTAGCAGGTCAATCCATGACGGCGGGGGCCATTGCTTCCAATTTTGATACGGCACGGCCTACGGTTTCAAAGCACTTGCAGATTCTGACCGAATGCGAACTGCTGAAACAGGAACAGAACGGTAGAGAGGTTTACTATCATTTAAATGCCCTGGGAATGAAAGATATAGCAGATTTTATTGAGCCGTTCCGCAAGATGTGGGATGAGCGCTTCAATAAACTGGAAGAAGTCATGAAGCAGTACAAAACAAATAAGCAATAAATCAGGACATGGAACGAAAAACGAAAATTGATGCCGAAAACGGCAGGCAGGAACTCACGATTACCCGTGAATTTGACCTACCGGTGGATCTCTTATTCAGAGCTTATACTGAAGCTGGGATTGTGGAGCAATGGATGGGAACTAAAGTGTTGAAACTGGAAAATAAAAAACACGGTGGCTGGCAGTTTCAAACCAGCGACCAGCAGGGAAATGTGGTTTTCCAGGCGAACGGAACCATTCATGAATTGATTCCGGATCGTCAGATTATCCGGACTTTTGAAATGGAGAACTCCCCTTTTCAACCGCAACTGGAATTCCTGGATTTTGAAGCATTAACCGACGATACCAGTAAACTGACCATGCAGATTGTTTACCGGTCGGTGGAGCTTCGGGACAAACAGTTACAACTCCCGTTCGCACAGGGAATCAACATGGCGCATAACCGCCTGCAGGAAATTGGAAACCAACTTAAATAAGAGCAGATGAAAAAGAGTACGAAAATAGCTTACTGGATTTTTACCGTTTGGATGTCGCTTGGAATGACTTCCAGTGCCATTGTGCAGTTGGTGGGAATGAAAGAAGAAGTCTTGATGTTTGAGAAACTGGGATATCCGGCTTACCTGATGACCTGGCTGGGCGTTTGGAAGATTTTGGGAGTATTGGTCGTGTTGCTGCCGAAACTTCCTGTATTGAAGGAATGGGCGTATGCCGGGTTCTTTTTTGCGATGTCGGGAGCGGCATTCTCGCACCTGGTTTCTGCACATCCGTTCAGCGAAACGTTTCCATCCATCTTGCTTTTGGTTTTAACAGGATTATCCTGGTATTTGAGACCGGCAAGTAGAAAAGTTGTTTCAGTTGCGTAACTTTATTCAAAGATTGAATACATGAGTCAGATGAACCCGAAAGTGGATTTCTTCTTCCATAAAGCCGGAAAATGGCAGGAAGAATATGAGAAGTTGCGAACGATTGTTTTGGATTGCCAACTCACGGAAGAATTGAAATGGGGTGTTCCCTGCTACACGTTCCAAAAATCGAATGTGGTACTGATTCATGGATTCAAGGAATATTGCGCATTGCTCTTCCCGAAAGGCGCATTATTGAAAAATTCCGACGGAATCCTGATTCAGCAGACGGAAAATGTACAGGCCGCAAGACAGGTGCGTTTTACCAGCCTGGAGGAAATTACGGCGTTGGAGCAGATCCTGAAAGCGACCATTTTTGAAGCTGTCGAAGTGGAAAAAGCTGGCTTGAAGGTGGAAATGAAAAAAACGGTCGAATTTGCCATGCCGGAAGAATTTCAGGCAAAACTGGACGAACTTCCGGCTTTGAAAAAAGCATTTGAAGCGCTGACACCCGGAAGACAGCGGGCTTACCTGCTCCATTTCGGGCAGCCCAAACAGGTAAAAACACGCGAAGCACGCATCGAAAAAAGTATGGAAGCCATTATGAACGGCCGTGGCTTAAATGATTAACGAAATTCCCCTGAAAATATGAGTAAGCAAAAGCAAGTGTCGGCTGAAGAACAATCCGGTTTATTACAGGTGTTGCAAACACGCTTTGAAAAACACATGAACCGCCATAAAGGGTTGATTTGGCAGGATGTTGAGCAAAAAATACGGGCTAATCCCGGAAAACTTTGGTCTCTGAATGAAATGGAACTGACCGAAGGAGAACCGGATGTGATTGGTTTTGATGCAAAAACGAATGAATACATTTTCTGCGACTGCTCGGCTGAAAGTCCGAAAGGGCGCAGAAGTCTGTGCTACGACCGTGCAGCTCTGGATGCCAGAAAAGAACACAAACCCGAAAACAGTGCGGAAGACCTGGCACAGGCAATGGGAGTTGAACTGTTGACGGAAGAAGATTACAGAGAACTACAGCAATTGGGTAAGTTCGATCTGAAGACATCCAGCTGGGTGAAAACACCTGCCGCAATCCGGGAATTGGACGGAGCGCTGTTTTGCGATCGCCGTTATGACCATGTTTTCCTGTATCACAACGGAGCGTCTTCTTACTATGCAGCACGTGGGTTTCGTGGAAAATTGAAAGTTTAATCAGGTGGACGTAATATTGCGGAATTACGTCCGGACGCAGCAGGAGGATAAAACTATCTGATTTCGAAATACGCGTATTTCTACCGGTGTCTGACAGCCTGTAACTCATTAACTTGGCTTCGTTTAACCCGAAAACCATAGATGATATGAGTACCATTTCTTTACCATGCAAGCTGTTATGCGCATCTGTTGCTGCTTATGCAATCAATCCCAAAGATCGTAGTGGTCAGTATGACCCGGCAACAGGAACCGATTATGAAAAAGAATACAAGGCTGTAAGTTTTATTGGAACACCTTATGTAATCACCGATTTACAAATCGAAGCGGCATTGGTGGGCAAAACCGAATTCGGAATTATAGTTGCTTTCAGAGGAACGCTACCTCCTGCCCTCCATTGGGATTCCATCCTGGATTGGATTCAGGACTTTTTTATGCCGACTACCAAATACCCGGATATTGAAGGAGAAATACATGCTGGCTTTGCGTTTGCTTTTACGGCCTTGAGAGACGGAATTTTCAAAGCGGTTAAGGAGCTGGATCAGGGAGCCGGACTTCCGGTGTACATTACCGGTCATAGTAAAGGTGGTGGAATTGCACCAATTGCCGGGATGTTCTTCAAAAAAAGTGGTTTGCTGAATGTGGAGCAGGTCATTACGTTTGCCGGACCACATCCCGGAAATCTCGCATTTGGAAAAAGCTACAGCCAGCTCTTCCCGAAAGCCATCCGGTATGAGAATTACCTCGATATCATCCCGCTTCTTCCTCCCAATCCCGAGTTTGTGGACTTACTGGAAACACTTCCGGGTTTGCCAAAGAAATTTGTTGAATTACTGAATGAAATGAAAAGCCTGGATTATGAGCCTGTCGGGTATCTCCGGTATATTGACCATAAAGGAAAAGTAAATCCGCTGGTTCCGGGAGAAACTACGCGAATCAAAGCAATTAGAGACCACCTGATGACAGGACAGTTTTCTTCCGTTGTTGATGCGCATCATCCGGGCTGCGGATACCGCTACATGAAAGCTGTTTGTGGTGGAACAGTTTGCGATTCCTGAAAAGCAGAAATTTTGTTTATTTGATGTAAAAGGTGTCTCAATCGAGTTGGAGACACCTTTTTGTTTTTCTCAATATCCATTCTACTTTAACAGGTTATGGATGTGTGAGTGTATTTCATTTAGTTGATTTCCAAGCTTTTGAATTGTAGTCATTAAATCAATACTTTCTGTGTGCTTTTCCAGCTGATCCAGAGTTGAAGTATCCATTCCGAACATACCGAAAGACGTTTTCAGTTTATGAGCTTCCCGTGAAATGGCGGTATAATCCGAGTGTTCACGGGCTGCGGAAATAAGGTTCAGCGATTCCTGTGAATTGATCAGGAACAACTCCAGCATTTGTTTTTCAAAAGCTTCATTTCCACCGGATGCTTCTTTCAGGATTGCCAGGGAGAATTGAACGGGGGCTACTACCGTTGATTCCATATTTTCCTGTGGGACCCAAAACTTGATTTTATCAAACAACTCTGCTTTCCGGAAAGGTTTTGAGAGGTAATCATTCATCCCGATTTCCAGGCAGGTCTCTTTTTCTTTTACAATGGAATGAGCTGTCAGGGCAATAATCGGAGTTGGGGAATGCAGCTCATTGCGAATGAATTCTGTTGCCTGGTAACCGTCCATTTCCGGCATCTGGATATCCATCAAAACCAGGTCGTATGTTTTCTGCTGAAATAGCTCTATCCCTGCTTTTCCGTCTTCCGCAATATCGAGTTCCACCAAAGTGTCTGAAAACAATTGTTGCGCAAAAAAGCGGTTAATCTGGTTGTCTTCACACATCAGGATGCGTCCTCTGAGTTGCGTGTAATCGTCTGTAGCACCTGATGATTCTGTTTCCTGCTGTTCTTCGGCGATATCAAATGCCAGCTCAAAAGTAAATTCAGTCCCTTTTCCGGTTTCACTGGTGGCAAAAATGGTTCCTCCCTGTCTTTCAACCAGCAGTTTACAGATATTCAATCCAAGACCTGTACCGCCGTATTTCCGGGTGGTGTTTTCTTCTGCCTGTGTAAACCTTCCGAAAATGCTTTCCAGCTTATCTTCCGGAATGCCAATCCCGGTGTCGGAAACGCGAAATATCAGTTCTGTCTGCTTCCTTCTCTTTTTCTTCAATTCAACAGATAATTTCACTTCTCCGTCTTGTGTGAATTTCAAAGCATTGTCAACCAGGTTGATCAAAATCTGTGAAAGACGGTGTTTATCTCCGAGCAGATGATCCGGAATTTTCGGATCAATGGTGTAGCCGAACTGCAACTGTTTCTGATCTGCTTTCACCTGTAAAATGGAAAATACATTCTCTACCGTATCGTCCAGGTTGAATACCGCTGAATCGAACTGGAACAACCCGGCTTCGATTTTACTCAGATCCAGGATTCCGTTGACCAGATAAAGCAGTGAATCTCCGGCATTTTTCACCGATTGAAGTTGTTTTGTTTTGGAGTTGTCGGTTTCTTTTTCAAGCAATAATTCAGTAAAACCGAGAATTGCATGGATCG
This sequence comes from Fluviicola sp., assembly GCF_039596355.1. Lineage (GTDB taxonomy): Bacteria > Bacteroidota > Bacteroidia > Flavobacteriales_D > Crocinitomicaceae > Fluviicola. The sequence continues at coordinate 888,257 of NZ_JBCNJW010000001.1, forward strand.
GAGAACGCAGTTCGTGACTGATATTCGCAATGAAATGATCTTTTTGAATACTCAGTTCCTCCAGTGCATCCACAGCCTTAATATCGTTGGTGATATCGATCGAAATATTGGTAATCTTCGTAATATTTCCATCCAGGTCAATAACCGGGCTGTAAGAGGATTGTACCCAGATGGTATCTCCTTGTTTGTTTTTGCGTTTGAGTTTGCCCAAAAACGGTTCTCCCGCAGCCAGCTTTTTCCAGAAATAATCCTGTTCCTCCGGGTTCAAATCTTGTTTCAGTAAAAGCGAGTGTTTTTGTCCCACCAGTTCCTCCGGGCTATAACCGAGCATGTCGGCAAGCTGGTTGTTTACGCTCAGGATGGTTCCGTCGACTGAAAATTCAATCACGGCGTTGGATTGCGAAATGGCCTGGAGCAAGCTGTTGTATACTTTGTCCTGAACCTGAAGCTGTTTCTCTGAAAGTTCAATTTTCTCAGTCAAAACAGTTCTTAATTCGTGTTCCATTTCTTCATTCTGTCTCTTGGCTTCTAGGTGGAGCATCACGATTTTAGCCACATCCCGCAATGCCTGACGCTGCATTTCAGAAAGTTGTTGAGGTTTGAAATCTGCTGCGCATACCGAACCGATCGCGTAACCGTCTTTAGCGCGTAAAGACACACCTGCATAAAAGCGGATTCCGTTTTCAGCCTGTACATGAGGATTTTCGGTCAAACGGTCGTCCTGCAGTGTATCCGTAATTTCCAGGATATCCGGTTCTTTTAAAGTGTACTGACAGATGGTTTCCTCAACGGGAAGCTCCACCATGTCCATCCCGATCTTCGATTTGTACCACTGCCTCCTGTCGTCAATAAAAGAGATCAGGGCAATCGGTGTATTACAGATGGTAGAGACCAAACTGTTGAGCGTATCGTAAAATTCTTCCGAAGGAGTATCAATTACTGCATAAGCCAGCAAAGACTTTATTCTGTTGATATCTTTAATGTAATTGTCCAAGCGTAATCTAAAAAGTGACTTAAACAAAAATAAACTTTTTCTTGAAATGCTAAAATGGATTCAAGGGGTAAATCGGTTAAATCTGCAGTGTCCCCCGTCTGTTTAAAGATCAAGGATGTCATGGTCTTCCCGGTGCTTTCTCACTTTGCCGGGAGCATTGATGATGCTGGTAAACGCCTGTGTGATCAGGACCACTTCGCAGATCAGCATGAGGTAGAAACCCGAAAACATAGAATTCTCATAACGCGTGGCAGCACTCGCTTCATTCGTATAAATGAGCAGAATCATGGAGGCAGTAAACGTACAGGCACATATAACGGCAGAAACAACAGAAGCCGGAAACAAGAAACGCGATAACACCAATAGTCCTGCTACGGGTAAGTTGATCAGCGCAAACAGGGATCCGAAACCGTTCAACTCAAATACCGAATGAGTGGATGAAAACTCCATCACTTTCAGAACGGTAAAACTATCCGCCTGGACCGATGCTTTGGGAAGAAGCGTTTCATAAAAAGGCAAAAACATCGAAACAACAACGATTCCGAAGCAGGCAAGTGTTAATATGGGCGATCGGTTTCTCACGGTAGCGCGGGCGAAATCTGATTAAATGTACGAATACTAAATTTAGAAATTGAATTGGGATTCCACTGAAAATTTATCAGCATGTTCGCAAATTCCTGATTTTTTCGCTTTCAAACTTTTATAACTTTGTGAGATCACCCCGAATTTTGGACACACTAAAAACAACAAGTATGGATTTATCCGCCATTATCACTTCTGTCCCTGATCACGGCCCCATTTACAGAGAAACAACCGATCTGTCTTTATTGATTGTGGAGCCCTGGAATGCCTGGTCTTCCCTCACCTTTCTTATTCCTGTAATGATCTTCTTGTGGCAGCTGCGGGGCCGTTATTCCGAATATGCATTCATTGTTTGGTTCTGTTGTCCGCTTTTGGTATTGGGAGGATTGGGAAGCACCTTTTTTCATGCATTCCGGGTTTCCCGCTTACTGTTGTTAATGGACGCCATTCCGATTGTTGTATTGGTTCTGGGGGTGAGTATCTGGATGTGGCTGAAGGTACTCCCTAAAAAGTTTCAGCTGGTTTGGATTTTATTGTTGTTCTTCGGATTAACCTTCCTCTCCATGTACTTTTTAAACGGTCAGGACCGCATTTCTGCCGGTTATTTCTTCCGGGGATGGATGTTATTGCTGCCCTGTTATTTATTTCTGCGTCAAACCAGGTTCCGGAATGCAGGAGGGTTGTTTATTGCAATTACTTTTTTCGTTCTGGCCTTGTTATTCCGTTTCCTCGACGAAAAAATCGTGATCGGCTTCATGCCCTGGGGAACACATTGGCTCTGGCATGTTTCAACAGCTTTCGGAGCTTATTTCCTGGGAGAATACCTGATCCGAAATGCTTATGCAAAAGGAGATTAAGTCATAAACGAAGCTTACGCATTTTGATCATGCATCCGAACCGGATGTTAACGAAATGTGCCTCAATGATCAATTAAAACGAAACCGGGCCGGTAAAAGGAATCATTTTAAGAACTTTTTAGTTAATTTGCGTAAAATTATTCTTCAGACATGAAAAAACTAATTATCCTATCTTTCTGCGTGTTTTCCTTATTGGCATGTACAAAAAAGAAATTTACAGGTACTTATTCATTTTGGTATAACACAGAAGTAGCAAACGATTTGAGTGCATACGGAATTACCAGTTTAAGTCTGTATGTGGATGAGCAATTTGTGAAAACCATTGATGCCTCTAAACATTATACGGGAGATCCGGGTTGCGGAACAGGGAATTTTGTCTACGAAGAATCCATGTTCAAAAAAGAAAACAGAACACATTACTATAAGATTTACGATCAGACAAATAGTTTGATTTGGCATGGTCCCTTCATGATGAGCCAAAAAGAATGTAATTCGCTGCAACTGACGCGTTAATCTTCAAAATTGATTTTGGAAGGCTGTCGGTTCACTGGCAGCCTTTTTCATTTTAGCGGAATAATCCTTAATTGAGATCATGAAATTTGAACCGAGAAAAATAACCTTGAAAGACGGACGTGAAATCCTGCTCCGTCATGTGACAGTTGAAGATGCAGAGAAAATCATTCCGTTTGTTCAGGGCTTCGTGTATGAGGAAGAATTTGTTCCGCTCAGCGAAGGAGAATTTAACCCGACACTGGAAGAAGAAAGAGCGGTTTTGAAGAATTACGTGGAGCGTGCCAATTCCCTGTTTTTGGTAGCAGAAGCACCGGATGGAACGATCATCGGAAATCTCAACCTGGACGGTAACCAGCGGAAAATTATGCGGCACACTGCTGTTTTCGGAATGGGGATGCACAAAGGCTGGCAGGGCTGTGGTCTGGGGACGGCTTTATTGCAAAATGCCGTTGACTGGGGCCGGGATCATTCCGAACTGGAATTGATTTATTTACAGGTATATGCCGAGAATGAATCGGGGTTGGCTTTGTACCGGAAAATTGGATTCAGGGAACATGGACGCATGCCGAAGGTTTTCAAGCAGAACGGCCGCTATCACGATGAAATCTCGATGCATTTGGTGTTGAAATAGGGAGGAATTGGAGTTGTTTTTGGGCAATGATGCGCTAACTGAATTGGTTAAAATATGCAAACAAATAACCCGATTTTACAAATTTATAAAATTAGGTAAAAAGCCTGGAATCACTGGTTTTTAGAGCGGCGTTCCTGAGTCTCAAACCCCAAAACTTCCTCTCCCCGGACTTGCAAATCAGGTGTCTTTTGCTATATTTAAAAGAACTGATAGGAAGTTTATGGAGAAAATACAGCCGAATTATTTGAAACGGATTTTTACGATCCTCTTGCTGGTGGTACTCACAGCGGTTATTTACCTTGCCAACGATATTTTGTTTCCACTCATTTTGGCATTCATCCTGGCGGTACTAATCCGCCCGATAGATTCCTTTCTGCAAAACAAGTGGAAGTTTCCCAAAATCATTTCGGTGATTCTGACGCTGGTCGTTGCGGTAGTATTTTTTCTGGGCTTGTTGTTCCTGATCGGGATGCAGTTAAAAGAGTTTTTCGATGATCTGCCCAAAGTGGAGCAAAACATCACCAAAGTGATCTCGGATCTCAACGGATGGATTTACCAGCATTTCGGCATTTCAAATTTCCAGCAGGAGAAAATTGTGAAGGACAACCTGATGAAGTCCAGCATGATCTCTATGGAGTATTTCGGATCTTTGACCGGTTTTTTGATGTATTTCGTCCTGATTCCGATCTATTTGTTCCTCTTTTTGTTCTATCGCTCCCTCCTGCTCGGCTTTTTGATCAAACTTGTACCTGCAAAAAGCACTGAAAAAATGCAGGTGGTAGTAAACGACATCAAATTGATCGTACGCCGCTACATTCTGGGATTGTTACTGGAAGTCGGGGTGGTTTCTACGTTAACAACATTGGGACTTTGGGCTATTGGTGCGCCTTACTCCCTGTTCCTGGGACTTTTAACCGGTCTCCTGAACCTTGTTCCCTATGTCGGAATTATTATTGCCAGCTTTCTAAGCTGTTTGATTGCACTTTCCGGTAATCCGAACCTGGAACAATCGGTGATCGGTGTACTGGTCGTTATTGCAGTTGTTCAATTCCTGGATAACAACATCCTGATGCCTCGAATTGTCGGGTCGAAAGTACGAATCAATGCCCTGGCATCCATTTTATCCGTCATCATCGGCGGATCACTGGCGGGAATTCCGGGAATGTTCCTGGCGATACCGGTTACGGCTATTTTAAAAGTCGTATTCGATGCTGCTCCGGGATTGGAACCCTACGGATATTTATTGGGAGACGAACTGCCGAAAGCACTCTTCTGGACCAAAAAATCGGATTTAAAAGACAATTAACCGTTTTCCGGAATTAAATCCTGGAACCAAAATCCGTATTCAGTGGTTTTTCCGTCGCTTGTTTGCGAAGTGTAGGTTTTGTAGACCTTCTCGCCCTGTGAAAAACGAAGCGCTTCGCTGAAGATTGGCCCGTCAAACACAAAGGTGTGAAATTCGCCGTTTTCTCCGCACGGATCCACGTTTTCAGGTAGTTCGGAAAGGAATTCACGGTCAATCACGCGCCCGCAAAACGAGTCATTCAACTTGGAAGCATCGGTGCAGACCACCATCGTTTTGAATCCGAGATCAACAAATTCAAGAAGCAATTCACGTGTGTCGCGTTTCCACAACGGAAAATGTGCTGTAATCCCCGATTCCGCCAGTTTTTGTTCGCGGTAACTCCGCAAATCTTCCAGGAAAATATCTCCGAAAATACATTGTGAAATTCCTTCCGCTTTGAGTTCTTCCATGGCCTGGTTCATCACTGATTCATAGGCTTTCATATCTGAGCTTTCCGGAAGAAAAACAGTTTTAAAGGAATATTCAGTGCCTGGGCCTGAGCCCTCAGCAGTTCATTTCTGACACCGTGCATGGAAACACGGTCTGCTTCCTGGTTGAGCGTTGTTAAAAGGTAACGGACATCAAACACACCTTCCTGCAATACATGATACAGTGCCAGCGTACTGTCCTTTCCCCCGCTCCAGTTAAAATAAGCCGGAATCAATTGTCCCATTCTTCATTCAGGAAAGCAACAATTTTTCGGGCAGTGGTATTGAAATAGCGTTTGGTGCGGTAGCCGCCCACCCAGGTAATTCCGCGCACAGCATTGGTCAGGAATACTTCATCTGCAACCAGTAAGTTAGAAGGCAGAATCGGACATTCATACACTTTCAAGCCGTTTTTCAGCGCCAGATTGATCACCTGCATCCGCATGGTTCCGGCTAAACAACCGTCGGCAAGACTTGGAGTGTAAAGCACGCCGTTGCTTACCACAAAAATATTGCTGTGCGAACTTTCAAGAATCTGACCGTTTTCATTGGTGATCAACATATCGTCCAGCCCTTTTTCTTTCGCAGAAATAGCTGCCAAAACATACAAAATCCCGTTTTTGGTCTTGTAATTCGACAGAATATTCTTCGTTTTTTTGATATCCTGGTACAAGTCAACCTCTAAACCCTTGGCATTCAGTCCGAACAGGTTTTGCTCAATCGGGTAAATTTCAATGTAATAGCTAACTTCATTCGTATCAGGAAGATACGTCCCGCCCCCTAAACGATCAATTGAAAGACGAATACGCGCGCCTTCTGTGATTTTGCATAAGGTAATCAGCTCTTCGATCTGCTGCAGGAAAAATTCGGTGGTGTAAAAAGCAGGCAAACGCATTTTCAGGATTTTTGCTCCTTCAACCAGCCGTGAAAAGTGATGAGCCAGGTTCAAAACCTTTCCATTCATGACCCGCATACTCTCAAAAAGACCGTCGCCGTAAGTGTAAGCACGGTTACCGGCCGTGATGGAATGTCCTGAGTTACTGATTATTTTACCGTTATTGTTTACAAAAAGTTCCTGGTCGCTCATCTTAAAGTAGGTTTTGAAATGCAATAATCACTTGTTCAATATTAGTAATTAAAATGAAAACAATACCGAAAATAGCGCCTGATATGTGCGCGTCGTGTGCAATATTTGACTTTTTGGTGCGGTTGGCATAAATCTCAAAACCCAGGTAAATGATCCCGTACATCCAGGCTTTGAATGGGATCGGAAAGATCATGTTTCGGATTTCCATATTCGGATCCAGCGTGAATGTGGCAAAAAGTACGGCACACGCCACTCCGGATAACCCCAGGGCCCGGTAATACGGATCAAAACGGTGTTTGTAATAGGCATACATACTGGAAGTCACCATCGAACCGAAAATCAACGTCCAGAAAACAACCTGTGTCATAATCGGATCGTGGTATATCACTAGCAAGCGAACCTCCAGATAAGTACCGAAAATGTAAAAAGTCACGCAATTGAAAATCAAATGCTGCATATCCCCGTGCAGGAACACGTTGGTTACAAAGCGGTAATACTGCCGTTCGTTTTTAATTCCATACGGATAAAAGAGGTATTTATCCCGGAATCCCTCATTGTTAAAACCAATGAATGAAACGATGGCTGAAATGATAAGAATGATGTATGTTGAATAAATTTGGTGCTCCATGTTTTGCAGTGTGAATATCTTGCAGTAAAATTGCTTATTATTTTTGAACCCTGATATGAAAATAAACAGACTTCTAATACTGTTTCTTGCATTTACACTGATTCGCTGTACCTCCTCAATCGACAAAACAAACCCGGTTTTTGACAAAAAAGTGTCGTTAAAAAAACGAATCGGGATTGCTATTGAAAACGACTTATTAACAACACTTCAACTTCCGGAGGGATTAAAAGATTCTGTTTACGCCTTCTACAAGGCTCGTGATTTCCGTCCGGTGTGGGCCAATGATTCGATGCTGACTCCGAAAGGTGAAAACTGGAAAGAATTATTGCAATATCCCTGTGCCATGGGATTGCCCGAAAACCGCCCGTTTACCTTCAAAGAAGATTCCCTGAGTCAGAGCTCCATTATCCAGGAATTCATCCTCACAGCACGCTTGGCGCAATTGCAGCAGGATTTGAAAGTCGGTTTCCTCGATACGGCTGTGAACCACTACCGCCCGATCGTTTCCATTGATCTCAAAACACTCGACAAAAGCGTCCGCCAGATGGATACCGTTAAAAACTGGGGCTACTGGTTTGCACAAATGGGCCCATCCAGGCCGGAATACCGGGCTTTGGCCATTGGTTTGTTCAACTATGCCCACGGAAAAAAACTCTCTTCTATTCATTTTGAAGTTCCTGCATTGGTCGAAGATTCCCTGCGTTCACTGGAATTGGCAGAAGAATCCCTGATCGACAAAGGCTATTTGGATCAAAAAAAGACAGATTCTGCCGCTTTCTGGGAAGCGATGGGTCGTTTTCAGGCAGATAATGGCTTGAAGCCCGATGGAGTGATCGGCGTATACACCCGTAAAGCACTCGATGAATCAGAACGGTACAAATGTCACCGGGCCGTTCTCTCACTGGAGCGCTGGAGATGGCGTGCACCTTTCCCGGATCGTTATCTGTGGGTCAATATCCCGGAATACAAACTGCGTATTTTCTACAACGATACCTTGTTCTCCGAACACCGCGTAGTGGTTGGAAAGCCTGAAAATCAAACGCCTCAGTTGACTTCGCGTTTGCGTGCCATTGTTTCCATGCCCTTCTGGACACAGCCTCAATCCATTGCCAGTAAAGAATTTTTGCCTGCGATCCAGCGAAACTCCGGTTATGCTGCCAAAAATCACTACAAAGTGTATCGCGGTGATACAGAAGTCGATCCGACAACGATCAACTGGAAACGCTACAAGGAAAAGAATTTCCCGTTCAGGGTGAGGCAAGAACCCGGAAACGATAACGCGCTCGGCTTGGTCAAATTTGAGTTCAACAACAAATACGGCGTTTACATTCACGATACACCGTCAAAAGGGTTTTTCAACAAAGACATTCGCGCCTACTCGCACGGTTGTGTGCGTTGCCAGATGCCGGATTCCCTGGCGCGCTTCATTTTGAGTCGTGACGATAAGCAGAAAATGACCCGCGACTCCCTCGACACGCTGATTGCAAGAAAAGAACATTATTCGATTGCCCTGCACAAACCCATCCCGATGGAGCTGGATTACATCACCGTTGTGACAAATGAGAACGGAAAACTGGTATTCTTCCCGGATGTGTATGACCGCGATGAAAAATACCTGAAAGCCATGAAAATCTACCCAAAGGTTCAGTGATTAACCGCATAGAAACATAGGTTTTTATAGTTAGAGAATGATTATTCCCATGTATTCTATTGTGAACTATGTGGTGATACTATTAAATGATTCATACATAATTTACCTGGTTCTTCTGCGGGAAAAATTAATCCAAATGAAGCAAGCTATGTGACCTTGTGTGTGCTATGTGGTTTACCAAACTACTCAATCATTTTTCTGCACGAACTCCAATACATCCTTCATCTCTTCCTGCGAGATAGCATGTCCCATTCCCTTGTAAATATGGAAATCAATGGAATACTGGTGTTGTTCCAGCCATTGTTTGGCATCGTTCGCCTCGTTAAATGAAATGCGCTTGTCCGAATCCCCGTGGGCAATGAAAATAGCCAGTTCGCTCGCTTTCTTACCGGCAGTTGCTTCGCGGGTCATAGGTAATAATCTGCCGCTGAGTACCAGGATTCCTTTCGCGAGAGATGCATCCGACAAACCGAGCTGGTAGCTCATGATTCCTCCCTGGCTAAATCCTCCGATGAAGGTTTTGGAAGCGGAAACTCCGTATTTCTTTTGAAGTTCCTTTACCGTTGCCACTACTTTTTTGCTGCTTTCAGTGACTTCTGCCTGTTGATTTTGAGTGTTCTGAATGTCATACCATTGAAACGAAGCCGCTCCGATCGGGTAAGGCGCTTGTAAAGATGCAACGATGTAATTCTCCGGGAAAAACTGCGCCAATGACAGTAAATCGTCTTCATTGGAACCGTAACCATGGAGAAGAACGACCAAAACCGGCGCTTCCGTTCCCCGGGCTTCGTGAATTTTATAGAACAGCAAATTACTGACCTGTTCTTCTTTTGGTGTTTGTTTATTGGTTCCGGAAGTGTCAGGTTGGGCGTTGCAGGAACTGATCCCTGAGATTAAAAGCAATAAAGCCAATAACAATTGAATGTTTTTCATCGTGTTTGTTTTATACGTTTGTCGAAAGCTGTCTTTTTTACAAAAATCGGATATTCTGATCGATTGAAATGGTAAAAACAGAAGATTATCTTGTAAAAATTAGGGGACGCTTCAATTCCAATAGCGAATTGATAATTGAAAAGGAAACGTTTTTTGACTTATGCGCACAAAAGTCAATTGAAATATCGAATCGATTTAGCAAGTACTGACCGGATTTCCTTACTTTTGCAAAAAAATAAAACAAAACTATGTCAGTGATCATTGCTCCTTCTATCTTGTCTTGCGATTTCGGAAATTTGGAACGCGATTTTGAATTAATCAATCAAAGTGAGGCAGATTGGTTTCATGTGGATGTGATGGATGGGGTATTCGTGCCGAATATTTCCTTTGGTTTTCCGATCATTTCCGCATTGAAGAAAGTAGCAAAGAAAACGATCGATTGTCATATCATGATTGTGAACCCGGATCAGTACATTACAGATTTTGCAAAGGCAGGAGTCGATATTCTGACCGTTCATTACGAAGCATGTACACACCTGCACAGAACGATTGCTGCTATTCATGAGGCGGGAATGAAGGCTGGAGTGGCACTAAACCCGCATACACCTGTTTCGGTATTGGAAAACGTGATTGCAGATTTGGACCTGGTATTGATCATGTCTGTGAATCCGGGTTTCGGAGGACAAAAATTCATTCCGCAAGCCATTGAAAAAGTGAAGCAGACGAAAGCACTGATCGAAAGCACGGGATCAAAAGCTGTAATTGAAGTAGATGGCGGCGTGAATACCGAAACCGGAGCAAAATTGGTTGAAGCGGGTGCTCAGGCCCTGGTGGCAGGAAGTTTCGTGTTCAATAGCCCGGATCCGAAAGCTACGATTGCTTCTTTGAAAAAATTGTAATGCTCGATTTCTTTCAACAACGTTTTTCCTACATCCACCAGTTAAATCTGAGCTGGATCAATCATTTGAAGCAAAATGACCGGGATATTCCCTGGGATGTTAAACTGGCACTTTCCCGCCTGATCAATTCGCAGCACATAGCTGTTTGTGGCATCCTGGATTTGGAAATTGAATCGGAATTGGATGATGTGCAGCCGGAAATGTACTGGGAATCTCTTGAGCGCGATAACTTTCAGCAGTGGATGAATGTGTTCCTGCAGTTTAACCAGGGAATTCGAGACAACATGGAATGGCTCACTCCCCTTTTGTTCAAAGCACTTCACGAGAATGCGCAATACCTCGGGCAGTTGAAATTACTGCTGGTACAGCACGAAATGGAGCTGTTTGACGAAACGATGATCCGGGTGGACTAATCGAATGTGTTTACCTTTCTGTTTCCCCGACATAGGGTTGTATGAAATACCTACTTGCCTTTTTCTTTTTGGTTTTGAGCAGTTGCGTCCTAAACGCACAAAATCTGTGTAAACCAACCAGCGTTTTCTTCGATTTGAATAAATCAGCGTTGAAACCTGACGGGAAATCTGTGGTCGACAGTTTGATCGAATCCGTAGAAGTTTCCGAATTCATCCTGGAGATTTACGGTTACACCGATACATCCAATACGGATAGCTACAACCGGAAACTTTCCCAAAACCGGATTGATGCGGTGTTAAGTTATCTCAAAAAGAAAAAAGTAGTCCCGAAGGAAATCCGGACGTTTAACGAAGGAGAGGATTTTACTTCCAGTATCCAGAATAAAAACGCTGCTTTCCAACGTCGTGTAGACCTCTACATCACCCCGATGGAAGGTTTGGAGGTGGTTTTTAAATCACCGGAAGGTGTCATCATCAAAAAAAGTTTGGCTTCGTTCGGAGACTGCGGCGTTTGTGCTTTGCGACCGACAATATACTACCAGCAAACGACGGGCTTCGTGAATGAAAAAGACGTTAATCTCGAAACCTATTATGGTGGAAGACTGAAGCTGAGCGGAATCATCTCGTTTAAGATGGATTCGTGCTTGTCTGTATCGAAGGAAGAACAGGACAACATCAGAATGGAGGTGAAATCGTCCGGTTTGAATTGGGGTGATCAGCCGGGGAACGATATCCGGCGAGCAATTCCGGACAAGATTTATTGGGATTCGGTTCACAAAGTACTTCGGCTTTACGAAACTTTCCGCAGGCGTAGTTGCGAGATCATCGGGATCAGTGATGAACATGCGCCGATACTTGTTTTGCCTGAGGAATCATTGAAAGGCCGTTCTTTCTATATTTTCGGTCTATCGAATTCGGTGCAAAGGCTGCGAAACGACACGACCCTGCTCAAGAACACTGTTACAGAAGTCGTCAGTTATTTTCCTGTAGGAACGGATTGGTATCTTTTCAAAGACAAAGCCTCCAAAATTGAGCACTGGTTCCTCAATCGCGATTCCGTTTCGCCCAATGCCTGCCTGGTATACACGTCGGATTACAGCAAAGTATCTCCGAAAGGTGAACTATTCTTAAAAGTAAAATTAGACGGCGTTGAAAAAGTGGGGTATTACAACAAAGAATTCGACTTGTTAATCGAGCTGGAACATACTTCGGGAAATAGGTATCATGGACAGATATACCAGGACGGATTTGAGTTGTGCTATGTCCGAAAAGGCCGCTATTACCTGGAAAAGAATGGTGCTGAAAAACTGAACGTTAAAACAAAGGATGGAGTTTTGAAAGCGAAGATTAAAAAGAAGTACCTGTTAAAAAAGAACCAGTTGAAATGGCGGAATTTGAAGAAAAGAGGACTCGTTAATTGATAAGTTAAAAGTGATGCTTCGACTTCGCTCAGCATATAGTAATTGAAAAGTCAAAAGTTTAATTTTGTGAGTGTATGATGAAACTTCCTCCTTTTGATGTGTTCCCGGTGCTGCAATCCGAAAAAGTGGTTTTGCGGGAAGTGAGTGACGCGGATATTCCGTTATTGCTTGATGTATTGACTTATGACGGGAAAACAGCCGAAACGCTGGACGAAGGAGTCGCCATTATCTCGAAAATCCGCAGGGATTACCAGGCTGGAAATGCTGTTAATTGGTTGATTGAAGAAGCCGGAACGGGAGAATTGGCCGGTTTAGTGGGGTATTTCCGGGGATTTGAAAATGGAACAGGTGAATTGGGATGTATTTTGAAAGCGGCTTATCGCGGAAAGGGATTCATGTTTCCTTCTTTGAACCTCACCGCCCGATTCGGAATGGAAGAAATGAAGCTGAATCAGGTCATCGCATTGACAAAGCCGGAAAATGACAAAGCCATTGCTTTGTTGAGTCGAAATGGCTTTCAGCAGCAGGAAGGACTTACGGAAGGCTACCTGAAATTCGTCTATTTGCCCGAATAAGCAGTTATAAACAGCGCTGAAACAGAAAAGGTTATGTTTTTGTTAAAGCGATATTTCGAAAAAAATAACTTTTGTAAACGCAGATCTCTTAGAAATGACTACTTTTGCGCCGGGGTAAGTCTTTTACGACCAGCTCCCTCTGATTCCTCCAGGACGGGAACGTAGCAAAGGTGAGAGGTTGTAGCGGTGCGATAGAAGTAGCTTACCCCTCTTTTTTTGTCTTTTTTTTGGGTTCTCATTCCCTACCCGATCAGCCTCTTTCAAAGCCAAAATAACTTAAAAGTGTTGCTTGATCCGGAAAATATCCTGCAGAATAAACACAATCGCATACATTTGTCTCAATGGAAGTGCTCACGCTTGACAAAGGACAATATTCCGGGAATATCCGGCAATGGAAAGAGTATCGTGGTTTGATTGCCAGTAAAACGGCATACGACAGCGATTCCAATCCGTCGTTCCATGCGCATGAGCACCCGCATGTGAGTTTCATTTTACAGGGCGGAAATATCGAATACCGTGGTGCAGAATCCATTGTTCGCGGTGCAAACGAAGTGACATTCTATCATTCCGGAGAGTTGCACAAAACACTTCCTGCAACGGAACATACCCGGAATCTCAACCTGGAAATCGACAGTGCCTTCCTCGATGAAAACCGTTTTTCGGAAGATCAGTTGAAAAAAGCAATCGGGAAAAACCCGGACAGCAATCTCTTCCTGCTCCGGATGCAGTCGGAAATTCATTTAAATGATCAGCTCACGGAATCGGCGCTGCATGCACTGTTATTTGAGTTTGTGACGGGATTGGATGTGAAAAATTACAGGGAAATTCACTGGTGCGTGAAATTGCATGAACTGATCAATGACCGCTGGGCCGAGCCGTTTCACCTGAATGAACTTTCTGTGGAACTCGGAGTTCATCCGGTAACGATTTCGAAGCATTTTGCGCGTTATTTTGGCTGTACGCTCAGCGAATATGTTCGGAAGTTGCGCATTCAGAGAAGTTTACCGTTGATTCAATCGCGGGAACATTCACTTTCAGAGATCGCTTTTCTATGCGGATTTGCGGATCAAAGTCACTTCATCCGGGTGTTTAAGCACTACACAGGAATGAGTCCGAAAAACTACCGAATGTTATGAACGGCTAATCTGGTTCTATTTTCTGGTGTACTTTTGCGCTTTCTTTGTAACCAAAATAGAAGTATGAAGCGTTTTTTTACCACCGCTGCGATCGTATTGCCCTTGTTTGTATCTGCTCAAAAGCAAGAAGTCCTCAAACAGGATCAGTTGAAAACAATTCAATTGGAAAAAGGAACGACCAAGACATTTGCGATTAAACTGCAGCTGGGAACACCGTATGTCATTCACCTGGAGCAAAAGGGAATTGATGTGGCTTTGGTTTTGAGAGACAGTACCGGAAAAGAATTGGCACAAATGGATAGTCCGAACGGATTGTACGGGCCGGAACGTATTGAACTGACTCCAATGGTTCATTCAAACCTGATCGTGTCGATCGAACCCTTGTCAGATCCGGCAAATACATCCTCCGGGAAATGCAGTATCCGCTATCGTGTACGTGTTCCGGACGACGAACGAAAAAACCGCCTGCTTTCGCCGAAAGAAATGAAAAAAGACTTACTTGCTTTCAGATCCATTCGCGAAAAGGCAAATTCCGGGCTGTACAGATACCGCACGGTGCAGCAAATCGACAGCATCTATTCCTGGGCTTTCTCGGCTACGAAAAAAGCAATGCCGATTACTGATTTTCATAAGATTATTTTGGTGCTGACAGATTTTGAAGGAAGTAACCACAACGGAACACGTTTGCCTTTCAAAGGAAACATGATGTTTGACAGAACCCGCGGTTATTTCCCGTTTTTCATGAAATGGGTCGATGGAAAAATGCTGGTGAATTATCAGGGAGGCGAAATTCCATTAGGCTCTCAGGTTGTAAGTGTCAACGGAATCCCGGATGCGGAGTTACGAAAACGGTTTTACAAGTATTTCACCACCGATGGATATAACCTCACGGCGAAGGAACGTCTGGCAGCAGAAGATGCATTCGGCTGGCTTTTTCCTTTTGAAATGGGAACGTTAGACGTGCTCGAAATCGGCTATAAACTTCCCGGATCTGATCGTATAGAAACTATCCGGATGAAAACCGTGAGTGCAGACGAGAACAGCCGGCGTTATTTCAATCGTTATTCAGCCCCGGCAGATAGTTTGCTCAACTATGAGTTCCAGCCGAAATACAGCTTTGTGCGAATCAATGACAGTACGGCGCGTTTGAATTTCCGGATTTTTACCATGGCTTCCAATGCGGAGGATCCTGAATTTGCCGTATTCTCTCATTACCTGGACAGCATCTTTACATTCATAAAACAGGAGAACATCACGCATTTGATCCTGGATGTACGCAACAATCCCGGGGGAAATGATCCGAATTACGAAAAAGTGTTCACGTATTTGACAAACCGTTCATTCTATGAAAACAAGGGAGCGTACATTCTCTTTTCCAAAATCCCTTATCCGGAGTATATCAAGAAGGAATCCGAAGACAAGGAAAACCAGAAACGCATGGTCAAATCACAGGATGATTACCTAAAAAGTGTTTTTACCGTGAAGCAGGGAAATTATTACCTGCAGCACCCGGATTTTAACCCTGTTTACCATCCGGATTCCAACCGTTTTGAAGGAAAACTGTATCTGGTGATCAACGAACACGTGGGGTCAGCGGCTTCGCATTTTGCTTCACTCGTGCGAGGTTACAGCAATGCAACCGTTGTGGGAATCGAAACTTCGGGTGGTTATTATGGTCACAACGGTCATTACCCGATTGAGTATACCTTGCCGAATTCAGGAATCACGACCCGTTTTTCCATTGTGCATGTAGACCAGGATGCCCCGTTGCGGAAAGATCAGCCGGTAGGTCATGGAATTCGTCCGGATTATACGGTTCCGTTATCATTTGGGGATTTTATGAATCAGGAAGATTCGCAGGTGAAGTTTGTATTGAAGTTGATTGAAGGAATGAATAAGCATTAAACGACAAATCCCTTTCGAACATAAATTCGCGAATTCGCAATATTGCGAACCTGTTTAAAGTGATTGGTTAGATTCTTAATATTAACAATTTGATTATTAATAATTTGAATGTGTTTTTTTGAGTTGTTTCGAAACGCTCTGCAAGGTGTTAAACCCCATTCTCGGCCGAAATATCCACGGAAATACTTGTGTAAAACTTCCATTCTGTCGGTTGTTATGGCTTAACTAAATGCTTTTATCTTTGTCGTTCAAATTCAATACACATGAAATTTTTCATCGATACGGCAAACCTGAATGATATCCGCGAAGCAAATGATTTGGGGATCCTGGACGGAGTAACTACTAACCCATCCCTGATGGCGAAGGAAGGAATTACAGGTCAGAACAATATTTTGAAACACTACGTTGACATTTGCAACATTGTAGACGGACCAGTAAGTGCGGAAGTCATTGCAACAGATTTTGAAGGAATGATCCGTGAAGGAGAAGCATTGGCAGAGCTGCACAAAAATATTGTAGTGAAAATCCCGATGATTCCTGCAGGAATTAAAGCGATCAAGTACTTTTCCTCCAAAGGAATCAAAACAAACTGTACCTTGATTTTCAGCGCAGGGCAAGCATTGCTTGCAGCCAAAGCGGGAGCATCTTACGTTTCTCCGTTTGTTGGTCGTTTGGATGATGTGTCTACCAATGGAATGGATTTAATCCAGCAGATACGTATTATTTTCGACAACTACGGATTTGAAACAGAAATCCTGGCGGCATCTATCCGTCACCCGATGCATATTATTCAGTGTGCTGAAATCGGATCAGATGTGATGACAGGACCATTGAGTGCAATTCTTGCTCTGGCGAAGCACCCGTTGACAGATAACGGATTAGCTCAGTTTTTGGCAGATCACGCAAAAGGAAATAAATAATCCGAAATTTTCCCGGATTGAAAATAAACAGGAAGGGGCCTTTTTCGGGCTCCTTTTTTGTGTTTTGAACATCTTAGGAGCGTTTTTGGGATAAGAGTACACTTATCCACCACTTACCCGGGTAGCCATTTCTGAGCCACAAAAATTCACTCCGCTTCATCCCGTTTTTTCCAACACTCAACCGAAATATTTACCGGTTAGTCAAAAATTGAACAACTCCTACGGACATTCTGTTATTTTTGCCCTTTGGTATATCTATTTATGAAGAAATTACTGTTGTTTTGTTCGTTCGCTTTGACCGTGCTTTCGGTTCGTGCACATGAATATTACTTTGCGTTCGGTGAAGTAGAATACAATGAAACAACCAAAAAACTGGAGATTACCCTGGAGTTGAGTGCGCACGACATGGAGTCTGATTTAAAGAAGACTGGAGTTGTTTTCGACAAGCACATGGAGAATCAATCCCAAAATGCAGTATTCAAAAAACAGCTGGAGGCCTATTTATTGAAAGGGTTTTCTATCTCAAACGGTGATCAGCCCGTTTCGATTTCCCTGATGGGGTTCGACGTATTGCCAAACGGACAGTTGTATGTCTATATGGAAAGCCTACCGCTCGAATTGAAAAGCTCCCTACTCTTTCGCTTTGACTTACTGATGGAAACCTTTCCGGATCAGCAGAACAAGATCACATTTATACACCATAAACAAAAACAGACGGCTGTATTTTTACCAACCAAGCCTACAGAAATCATAACCCTGTAACTATGAAAAAAATCCTCTTTTTCCCGATCGTACTTTCGGTATTCAGCGTTTCTGCTCAGACTAAATTTGCCCAACTGGACATTGAGCTGCCAACTCCGAATGAATACCGGACGGCTGCCGGAGCTCCCGGACATGCTTACTACCAGCAGAAAGCAGATTACAAAATGAACCTCATACTCGACGATGAGAAACAAATCATCCGCGGAGAAGAAATCATTACGTATACCAATAATTCACCGGATGTCCTGGAATACCTGTGGTTACAGTTGGATCAGAATATTTTCAAGCCGGATTCGGACAGCAAATTGATTGCGGTGGAGAAAATGGAGGATTTTCAGTCGATCAGGGACGTGGAGCGCAAACTGATGGTTTTTGAAGGTGGATTCAATATCGAATCTGTTTCAACGGTAAACGGTGAAAAAATGCGTTATGCGATCAATAAAACGATGATGCGCATTGACCCGGCAAAACCGCTGGGGCCGAAACAAAGCATTTCCTTTAAGATCAAGTGGTGGTACAACATCAACGACCGCATGAAAGTAGGCGGAAGATCCGGGTATGAATACTTTGAAAAAGACAACAATTACCTGTACACCATCGCACAGTTCTTTCCAAGAATGTGTGTATATAATGACGTAGAAGGCTGGCAGAACAAGCAATTCCTTGGAAAAGGAGAATTTACGCTTCCATTCGGGGATTACGAAGTTTCCATTACCGTTCCGTCTGACCACATTGTAGCCGGAACCGGAGAATTGCAAAACGGGGCGGCGGTTATGACCGCTGAACAAAGACAGCGCATGGACAAAGCAAAAACATCCGATAAGCCTGTTCTGATCGTCACGCAGGCAGAAGCAGAAAATGCAGAAAAGAACAAAGCGACTTCTACCAAAACCTGGACATTTAAAGCTAAAAATGTACGCGATTTTGCCTTTGCTACTTCCCGCAAGTTTATGTGGGATGCGCAAAATACAGTGGTGAAAGGGAAAAACATCCTGTGTATGTCTTTTTACCCGAAAGAAGGAAACCCGTTGTGGGAACGCTATTCCACGAAACTGGTAGCACACACGATTCAGACATATTCGAAATATACGATTGATTATCCGTACCCGGTAGCAATTTCGGTACATTCGAACCAAATTGGTATGGAATACCCGATGATTTGTTTCAACGGTGGAAGACCGAATGAAGACGGAACCTATTCGGAACAAACGAAATACGGCATGTGGGGAGTCATTATCCACGAAGTAGGACATAACTTCTTCCCGATGATTATCAACTCAGACGAACGTCAGTGGTCGTGGATGGATGAAGGATTAAACACCTTTGTTCAGTACCTGACAGAACAGGAATGGGAACGCGGTTATCCTTCCCGAAGAGGTCCGGCAAACATGATCACCGATTACATGCGCGGTGATAAGAAGTTTATCTCCCCGATTATGACGAATTCGGAATCGATCTGGCAGTTTGGAAACAATGCCTACGGAAAACCGGCAACAGCCTTGAATATTCTGCGCGAAACCGTGATGGGAAGAGAATTGTTTGATTTTGCGTTTAAAACGTATTGTGAGCGCTGGAAATTCAAACACCCTACTCCTGCCGACTTGTTCCGCACCATGGAAGATGCTTCCGGAGTGGATTTGGATTGGTTTTGGAGAGGCTGGTTCTATTCAACGGATTACGTAGATATTTCATTGGATTATGTGAAGCATTTCGAATTGAACTCCAACAACCCGGATGTGGAAAAAGCTGAAAACAAGAAAGCAGCAGATTCCAAACCTCAGTTTATCGGCGATATCCGTAACAAAGACGCAATCAAGCAAACAGTCAATGAACGCGATACCCTGATCGACGATTTCTACGCGAAAAGAAACCTCTACGAAGTAGACCGTCTGGATAAGAAGGAATACGAGGAATTCCAGGCGAAACTGACTCCGGAACAAAAGAAACTGCTCGAATCCAAAAAGCAATTCTACGAACTGGCTTTCACCAACAAAGGAGGATTAGTCTCCCCGCTGGTAATCCAGGCAAAATTTGCAGATGGTACGGATCAGGTCATTCGGATCCCGGCAGAAATTTGGAGAATGGACGAAACAACGGTTACGAAAGTGTTCATCTTCGATCAGCCGGTGGTTTCTTTCCAGTTAGACCCATTCCTGGAAACGGCAGATTGCGATACAGACAACAATGCTTACCCGCATGTTTCCGGTCCTACACGCTTCCAGTTGTTCCAGCAAAAACAAAACGGTGAAAACCCGATGCAGCGGCAGAAACGCATGCAAAGCGGAAATTAAATATGAAAATTAGCTTCATCTTCATGCTCTTATTTTCCTGTAGTCTTTATGCTCAGGATACAACAGTTGTGGCTTCATCATCCTATTTTCAGTTTTTGTATCATAGGGTGCCTAATTTGGTTCGGATTGGTTTTGCCAACATGGATGAGCCTTATTTTTTGGTTTGTTCATGTGATAAAATAACCAATATTGACTCTTTGGGAAACGCTTTACCTGCACACACTTATTTTGTTTTACCTTCTGAAAATTGGAAAACAATTATTGAGGTATATCGATTAATTGGTGAAGACACTGTTCGTATTTCAGAAATAGTATTTAACAATATCAGTTTACCCAATCCAGAATTATGTTTTGGAGCAACTTCCTCGGAGGGTGAATTTAACCCGGATGAAACGATTCTAATATTAAGACCTAGCATCTATACATATGGTATGGATTATCATTTTAGAATACTTTCATGGAGTGTGAAGATTGGTAAGAAAAGATATTCCGGTGAGAAAAACAGACTTACTCATCAAGTACTAAATCGAATAAAAAAACTAAAAGAGAAGAGTAAAATAGAAATAGAAGTTCAATGTGATGCTGATGATGGAATAGTAAGAATTATTCGGTCTTCCTTTTATAAAGGGACAAAAATTGAAGGTGAGATACCAGATGAAAATGGAAATTATCCTTCGTATAAAGAATAAATGAGCTTAATTAAATCCTGACGTTTCAAAATGAAAACAATCCTGGCAATCATTGGCAGTGCGAGCGAAAATTCATCCAACCAAAAACTGGTCGAATTTATGGCTTCTCAAGACGGGAATAAATTGACGTTTAAAATGTACACGGGATTAAAGTCTTTGCCACATTTTGATCCCGAACTTTCCGTAGCAAATCCACCGCAGGAAGTGGTGGATTTGCGTACTGAAATCGAGTCGGCTGATGGAGTCCTTATCTGTACACCCGAATACGTTTTCAGTATTCCTTCCGGGCTGAAAAATGCCATTGAATGGTGCGTTTCCACAACTGTTTTCTCCGATAAACCATGTGGATTGATTACTGCTTCCGCCCAGGGAGAAAAGGGTCATGAAGAGTTGCTGTTGCTCATGAAAACATTGACCGCCAGGTTTACCGGGGAAACCACCTTGCTTATCCAGGGAATTAAAGGGAAGTTAAATGAAAACGGAGAAGTAACCGATATCGAAACCCAAACAAAACTGAGCTCTTTCCTTGAAGCTTTGATCGAAATAGTGAAGTCAGATTAACGGAGATCAAAAAAAACAAGTTCACTTAATTTGTTTATTTTAAACAGGTTAAATGGTCAGGATTGAAATAATAGCTAAAACCCGCTAAAACCCTGTCACTTTCCCTGTACTTGTTACACTATACAGATATGACACTCTTTACCAGAATCAAAACAATAACAGGTTTATTCCTGCTGCTTGGCATGGTTTCGTGCAGTACTTCGGAACACAAAAAGAATTTTGAACACCTCTATCCGAAATACTGGGAAAAGTACTCGGATTTACAACTTCGTGATTCGCTCTACGCCGATACGTTGCTGGTTGGACCTGATATCGACGGAGGAAATTCGGCAGCTGACTTCTACAAAGAAGAAATTCACAAACTCCTGATTGATCTTCGGAATGATAAATACAAAACGGATCGACTCTACCCGATGGCTTCGTTCAGCGAAGTTGTTTTGACAGATAAGTCCTCCGGTGAAAATCATCTGTTAACAACCAAACAGATCTCCCGCTTATTGGTCATTGTCAACGACCCGCTTTCGTTCAATTGGTCCGAAAGCACATTTGAGCCGCATTTTCAGCTTGATTTCATGAAGGATGGAGCTGTTGTTTCATCATTAATCATCGAAGACGATAAATCGGTTGTTAAAATCCGCCCGGAACTGAATGGATTCCGCAAAATGAAATTTGGAACCCTGAAACCACGCTTCAGAGATGAATTGATTGACTTGTTCAGGGAAATAGAAGTATAATTACACATATAAACACGTATCGCTATGAAAGTAAAAGAATTGGTATTGATTTGCCTGCTCTTCAGTTCCGTTTCCTACGGACAAACAGGATATAAGAAAGTTTACAAACTCGGAGAATACCAGCAAAACTGGTCCCTGGTAAAAACCCATGCGGGAACATACGGTTTCATCGACAATAACGGGAAGGAAGTCGTTCCGCCCATTTACACTAAAATCGGGAAGTTCGGAGAATTTGATCCGAATGTGGCACTGGTCAAAAATATCTCAGATGCATACGGCTTTATCGACCGGTCGGGAAAAGAAGTCGTTCCGGCGAGATACACGTTGGAGGAAATCCGGCAGCAATTCAAAACACTTTACAAACCCTAGTTTTTTGTTTTTAGGTTTCACTTTTTCGGCTAAAAAGCTGTTTTGGTTGTTGCTCTTCCTCCCTTTCTGGGGCAGGACACAACGGGATTCCCTGGATTTTCAGATGGTCATTCTAAATGCCGCTGATAGTTCACTGGTAGCTTATATTTTGACACCGGGAGATACTTTTAAGCTCCCGGTTTCTTGTTTGAGACCTGATGGTACTATCATTCTTGATTCGTTAATGGCTCAGAACTATATATTCGAATACGACCAGCCGTATTACGGCCCAATAATCGACTTAACAAATGAACGAATACGACAGATCGTTCCTATTGGTTTCCTCGCCTGTGATGATATAGGTGCTTTTTTGAATCGATCCGGCATGAAATTCTATTTTCTGCATTATGGGTACACTACCTATTCCGATTTTAATGAATTGAGAGAAAAATACGGTGTGATCGTGATGAATGAAGGATGTGTCGTTCATCATCAGGAGAATGATTACATGAAAAGGGTATATCGTTTATTAGACATTCGCAATGGTGTTGACTGGCATGCGCGATACCGAGCTGATCATAAGTGTCTTGAACAGGAAAAGCTGAACACGTTTGATATTCAAAAAACCAAATAAGCAGTTTGTGACGACGTTATTTTCTCCAAATATAAATTCCTGATTACCGAAGTGTTGTCTTAAACCGAAAAGAAACCGCTACTCCCTGTTTGCTCTGGTTTGGAGAGACTTCTCTCCGGAATACATCCAACTACCAACTCCGGATCAACACTTATAATATTCAAAAACCGATCCGCTTTTTGCTGAACGATGTTTTCCGGATAAAAAGATTCAAAATCAACCGGTTGTATTAAAAAAGATCGGGCTGTTTATTGATCAAAGATTAAGAGATCCGAATCTTCTTTTAAAAAGCTTAAAACATTCTTGTTTTTGGATTTACGCCCTCAAAATCACCTCGTTGTACATTTACATTGGTTTCGAAACCATTATTCTATTCACTTTAACATTTCAGTCATGAAAAAAAGAAACACTGTAATGAAACAACTATTCGCAACAGGTGCATTGGCACTTATCGGTTTTGCCGCTAACGGGCAATTACTGGAAACAATGGGAACTGCAGGAAGCGGAACTCAAACAATCAGCGCAAGAGAAGCAGCGGGAAGTTTTGATTTGACAGCCCTTACGTATGCAGGGACTGCAGACATGAGAACAACAACTCCTTCAACTGGCTACACCGGTGCTTCAGGAGGTTACAACACCTTGATCCAGGCACAGGAAACATTTGAAATGCAGGGTATCAACGCAGCAGGATGCCGCAGCAACGATTCCCTTTTCTTCGGAATCAACAAAAACACCAATGCAGCTACAGGAATCGATTACCTGGTATTGGAATACAGTGTTGATAACGGATCTACGTGGACGGGAATCACATACCCTGCTTTACCTACGGGAACAGGAACTTCAAAATGGTACAAAGTAGGAGTTGCATTGCCTGCAGGAGCACACAATGCAAACCTGCGTATCCGTTTCAGAAGCACATTGGTTGGAACATCTTCATCCAACCCTCAGTACCGCATTGACGATATCGCATTCTCTTGTGGTTCAACAGTTTCTTGCGGAACGCCTACAGCGTCAATCAACGTATCAGGAGCAACTGTAGTATGTGCAGGAGCTACGATGCCACAACTGACGACGACGACGGGAATTACAGATCCAAGCTACCAGTGGTACAACCAGGATGGTATTATTTCCGGTGCTCAGTCGGATGCTTATTCTCCTGCAACTTCCGGAACTTACTATGTAGTAGTAGGAAGCGAATTGGGATGTGAAGCTACAACTCAAAAAGTATACGTACACGTTTATCCGCAAGTACAGTACTGCCCGATTACATTGGAAGGATGTGTGAAACAATTGGTTTCTGCTTGTGTAAGCGTAAAAGCTCCGGAATTGTTCTTCTCTGAATACGTTGAAGGAGACGCATTCAACAAATACCTGGAAATTTACAACGGTACTTGCGCGGATGTAGATCTTGCAGGTTACCAATTGCGTGCATACCACAACGGTGCAGACGGAACTCCAACTTACACGATCGCTTTGACAGGAACCATCGTTGCGGGAGGTACTTTCGTAATCGCTCACCCATCTGCAACAGCTTGGGCTGGAACTCCGAACATGTACTCTGCTAACTTGCAGTTTAACGGAGACGATGCATTGGTATTGTATAACGGAAACACTTCTACTGTCGCTGATATCTTTGGTTCAGTAGGAAACGATCCGGGATCATCCTGGAGAGATAATGACTCTACAAGTGCAACTTACGGTTGGTCAACTGAAAACAAAACATTGGTTAGAAAAGGATGTGTATACGCTGGTATCACAACAAATCCGGATCTTGCCGGGATCGGTGGTTTCCCTACATTGACTACAGAATGGGATACATTGACACAGAATGATGTTTCAAATTTAGGAACTCACGATAGCTACGGAGCTTCTTCTTACAGCTTCGCTGTTGCTTCCGGAAACGCAACTATTTCTGGTGCTGCTGACAATTGTGCAGATATCGAAGTTGGTTCTGCTAACTCTGTCATTAATGTAACAGGTACTTTCTGTACGTTTAACAACTGTAACACCACTCCGGGACAAATTGCTGTAAACGTAAACTGTGCTCAGGGTCGGAGCATGAACACTTCTGCTGCAGTTGCTTCTGCTGAATTGTTCCCTAACCCTGCAACAGGTTCAGTCATGTTGACTTTCAACACAACAGCTGATGAAGAAGTTTCTGTAGTATTGTTTGATCTTTCAGGAAAAGCGCAAATGACACTTCAAAACGGACTCCTTGAAAAAGGAACACACCGTATGGAAGCTGACTTGTCTAAATTGGCTGCCGGAACGTATATCGTTCGTATCGCTTCTGCTTCTCAAAACCAAACACTTCGCGTGGTGAAAGCAGAAAAGTAATAACCAGGAAATTTGCTCATTCGAAAGAGTCCTTCCGTTTTGGTGGAGGGGCTCTTTTGATCGTTTATAAAAATCAAAGATGAAAAAACAATTAGTTGCTTTTTTGATCTGCTCGTTCGTTTCAGCAGCTTTCAGCACGATCAAGGCACAAACTTCTTTCAATCCGAATACCTATTCCGGATGGATCAGTACTCCAGGCAATTATTTTGCAACCCTTCCTGCCGCTCCGGGAGTTACCTTTAACCAGCCCGCACGCGGAGCCGGAAATCAATTTTCTACAGCAACAGACGGGATCAACTCCGGTCAGTGGCAAAACACTTCTGCTGCGGATGCTATTACGGCAAACCGCTATTTTACGTTTTCAGCAACTGCAAATAACACTACCCAGTTTCAGATCGACAGCTTGCTGCTGGTTCTCGGAAGATCCGGCACCGGCCCGGATTCCTGTATGCTTCAATATAAATCTCCTGCAACCGGCTACAATTATGTTCCGGTAACATCCACTGTTCACGCCATTTTAAACCCGTCAACAAATCCGACGACTTCCCTGATGATAATCCCTTCTACCGCTATCCAGGTCTCCCCTTCCGACAGTGTTGTTTTCCGCCTGGTGGCGTGGCATGCCAGCAGCTCTCTCGGTAAAATGAGAATTATCAACAATACGACGTTTTACGGAAACTCGTCACCAGGTGTCCCTTACACCATCAGTGCGGCTACTGTTCAAACCGGCGATCCAATCTGTGTTTCGTCTCTGAGAGGTGATAGCATCCAGGTCACATTCAATGCTGTGGGAACATTTAATCCCGGAAACACTTACTCCCTCGAATTATCGGATGCTTCCGGCTCCTTTGCTTCTCCCCTGACCATCGGGTCGGTGAACAGCCAGGCAAACAGTGGAACAATCAACGGATTGATTCCTGCGGGAACTTCCGATGCAGCTTACCACGTGCGGATCAAATCAAGCAGTCCGGTAGTTAATGGATTGGACACAACAACCGTAGTGGTTCATCCCGGAATGGAACTGAATGCTGCAATCACACAGCCGGATTGTCCCGGGGGTATTGGGGCAATTGATCTGACGCTGACCGGAGGTACAGGAACGATCAATTATACCTGGTCAAACGGAAGTACCACACAAGCTGTCATCAACTTGCCTTCCGGACCTTGTGGTGTCGGAATTACAGATGCAGCGGGTTGTTCCGTAGATACCACATTCCAAATCATCTCCATTCCGAATTTCAACGTCAGCCAAACGCATACGAACGTGAGTTGTCATTCCGGAAATAATGGAGAAATAACTGTAAATGTGAGCGGTGCGACTGCTCCATACACGATTTCCTGGACAGGAAACGGAATCAGCCAGTCGGGACTAACAGCAAGCAATTTAACTGCGGGAACGTATCATGTACATGTTCTGGATGCCAATAACTGTGTTTACACGAATCAGTACACCATTACACAACCCACAGCGGTTAATCTCTCTGCGGTGATTACACACGCCGCATGTGCAAGTTGTAACGGAAACATTGCATTGTCAGTAAGTGGCGGTGTGAACCCGTATACCTTTGATTGGTCGAATAATGCCACAACAAGCCAGATTCTGGGGATGCCCGGAACGTATTGTGTTGAAGTGACGGATGCCAATAATTGTATGACTGACAGTTGTTTCGTGATTTCATCTACGGCAGGGATTTCAGAGGCGGATGCTTCTTCTTCTTTCGCAGCTGTTTTCCCGAATCCGGCATCCGAAGCAGTTCAATTTGCTTTTTCGGGGAACCTGAAAGGAATTGAAAAAATGGTTGTTGTGACAGACTTATTTGGAAAAATTATCTGGCAGGAAGTCATTTCCCCCGAAATGGATCAAATAGAAGTACCCGTTGACCGGTGGGCCGGTGGAACATACGTTTACCAGTTGTTGGTAGCTGGTAAATCCTTCGAATCCGGAAGAATCCAGGTCATTCATTAAGAAAATAAAAAGGTCGGGGCGAATGATTTTAGCCCCGACCTTTTTTTATTTCCGTGTACTTCTCAATACAATCTCTGTGATTTCAGGATAAATTCCCACCCTTCCTGGGAACCCAAGATAACCGAAGCCGCGGTTCACATACAGGAATTGCTTCCCGACATGATACAATCCCGCCCATTTCTTGTAGCGCAATGAAACCGGACTCCACTTGATGCCGAAGCGCTCAATCCCGAACTGCATGCCGTGGGTGTGCCCTGAAAGTGTCAAATCAATATTGGTACTTGTGACCTGCTCGTCAAAATGGCTAGGATCGTGAGAAAGCAATACTTTGAATGCATTTTGTGGAACGTGTTCCAGTGTTTTTCCCAGCTCACCGCTTTGTCTGAATGGCGCTTTTCCCCAGTTCTCAACGCCTAAAAGCCAGAATCCGGGTCTCAGTTCCACCGCTTCGTTCAGCAAAGGTGTAAAACCGATTTCTTTGTGGATGGAAATGAGTTTGGAAAGGTTCGAGTTCTTTGTTTCCTCTTTGTCCCATGGAACATAATCACCGTAATCGTGGTTTCCGAGGATGCTGAATTTTCCTTTTTTTGCCTGGATTTTAGAGAAAATCGGCTCCCAGCCAAACATTTCTTCTGCGATGTTGTTAACCAGGTCGCCGGTGAAGAAAACGAAATCCGCTTCCAGCTGGTTAATCATCCGGATGGCGTGTTCCACTTTGTCGTATTTATGAAAGAAACTCCCCACGTGGATATCACTGATCTGGACAATTTTCAATCCGTCAGATTCTTCCGGAAGGTTTTCAAAAGGCAGTTCGATGCTGTGTACTTTCCAATTCCATCTTCCCCAGATAATCCCGGCAAGAATGGCAAAAAACATAGCCAAAGCAACGCCGTAACCGAGGTATTTAATGAAAGCGATATGTGTTAAAAGATAAACGATCCCGAACAGGAAAAATCCGAGTGCCGGAACGCCGGAAGAGATCATGACACCGAACGCATTGAATCCTTTACGGTAGTCGGCGGTGTTGCGGTTGCGGAAATAGCGCATCATGATGATCATGCTTCCGAAAAACAAGGTAATCTGCAGAATCCCGAGGATGGTCAGGTACAGATTGTGGTGTTCAAAAAGTATATACGAAAATGTTGCCTGGGCAAGTAGAATCAACAACAGAAATAATCCAAACATAGGTTCAATTTTTCAACGGATAAAGGTATAGACTATAAGGATTTAGAAAAACCGTCAGAAGCCAATCTTCGTTAAAATAGGCGAAATAATCAATCAACATCTAAATGTTAAAAATTTAAGCATCTGAGCAAGCGACTTTTTTCCTATTTTGGTGAAAAATAAATTGCTATGAGTCGAAATTTGTACATCGTTCCGCATGATTTAACGGAGGTGGGAAACACTGCTTTGGATTATGCGCTCTTCCTTGGAAGGCACGTGAAAACGGACATCATGTTGCTACATCTGGTCGACAATCAGGCAAAAATCGCCACTATCGAAGCCAAACTGTGGGACATTGTTAAAAACAAGTCCATTCCGGAAAGCGTGGAAATGTTTGTACTGGTTACGGTAGGCGATATTTTTACCGACATCAATAAAATTGCAACCCGTGAACACGCGCAGCTGATCCTGATGGGAACACACGGAGCAAAAGGCTTCCAGAAATTGACCGGAAGTTTTGCAATGAAGGTCATTACCAGTTGCGATATTCCGTTTATTGTGGTGCAGAAGGAAACCAAACACCAGGAAATCAAAAACATTGTGGTTCCGATCGATTTGACAAAAGAGAGTTTGCAGATTGTGAGTTCCGCAGGAGATTTGGCACGTATTTTTGACGCAACGGTTCACGTAATCGGTGAAAAGCATACGGACGAAGGGCTTTCACAGCAAACCAAAAACCGCGTCTTGCTGATCCGCAATAAATACGATGAAAAAGGCGCGAAATGTGAAGTAAACCTGCTTCCTTCCAGTGGTGGTTATGCCAAAAAGGTGATGAACTATGTGAAAGAACAAAAAATTGACATCATTGCCATTGCATATCACTCCGAAAGTCTGCTTCCTCAATTCGACAACTTCGCGCAATCATTGATTACCAATGAAATGAAGTTACCGTGTATGATTATCGCGGCGAAACAATCCGGTAATTTGTATTTCTAAAAGTATTGGACAGTAGCAGATACAGCTCAACTGTTTTACAGATTGAGTATTTTTCGCCTGCGGATGAATCGTTCGTCGGAGAAATTGATCTTTACGCATATGATCTGGCAACAATCAACGCATTTTGTCCTCCGGAAATAGCCGATGATCCTCACTATTGTAACGGTACTTTTATTGAAAAGGAATCATTCTCGTTGCTTCAGGAATACATCGATGAGTTGAAGTCTTTTGTTTATGAGGAGTATATCTACAACATCATCACCCGCGGTATTTACTAGTTTTCACGGATTACTTGACTTTTTTCATAGGAAACCGCTCTTTGGCGAATTTTCCTTTCTGAATTCCTGAAATTTCAGCAATCGTTGAATCTCCTTTGTGTTCGTAACGAATCATTGTCGGGAAATCGTGTTTCGGATTTTCAAACACCATCAGGTTGTCTTCCTGTTTGGTCATGGTAAACACCACCGGCTTCGCCTCATTCTGATCCGGAATGGTAATGACGCACTGAAGTGTTTTGCCGGTTTCTTCGAGGGAAGAATGTTCTTTGAACACCGTGTCTTTTCCCAAAACGATAAACGTTTCTGCGGTGTAGGCATTGTTGCCGTTCTTTACCCAGGTTTCAGATAAATTTCCTTCTTTGGAGTTGTTTTCCCATCTTCCGAGCAACCATTCTGCTCTTTCCAACCTGCTTTTCTCTTTTTCTTTCGAAGTGGGCGTCACGGTGTCGTTTTGGCAGGAATAAAGCGCTGCCGTAGCAAGTACAAATATGGGTAGTACATTTTTCATAGATCGGAATTTGAATACTAAAATGCGAATAAAATGTGAGAATTCGTGCAGGAAGCCGGAAACGCAAGGTCGATCTTATTTTTCATTACATTTTTAAGTATCCATTTACAATGCTACCTTTGTTTCGTGGAATTAGGAGTTTATAATGAATTGCGCCTCGACCGGTTTACAAGTCCGGGGGCTTATCTCGAAGATGAAGAAGGAAACGACGTGTTGCTTCCTACCAAGTATGTGGATCCGTCTTTTCAGATCGATGACCTGGTAAAAGTGTTTTTGTACAAAGATTCGGAAGGGCGCATCATTGCTACAACGCTGACTCCGAAAGTTCTGGTGAACCAGTTTGCATTCCTGAAAATTGCCGAAGTAAACCAGTTCGGAGCTTTTGCAGAATGGGGTGTTGAAAAACACCTGTTGATTCCGTTCCGCGAACAACCGAAACCTCTGGAAGAAGGCAAAAGCTATTTCATCTACATGTATATCGACGAAGCTACCCAGCGATTAGTGGGAACTTCCCGCATCGGGATGTATATCAAACCGGTTGTGGATGAAGTACAAGAAAACGACGCGGTAGATTTAATGGTCTGGGAATTCACCGATTTGGGACTGAAAGTGCTGGTGAACAATCAATTCCAGGGATTGATTTTTAAAAACGACCTGCACCGAAGAGTCCGTATGGGAGAAACCCTGAAAGGATTCGTGAAGAAAGTTCGTCCGGACGGGAAGCTGGATATCGTGTTACAGCCAGCCGGTTATGATAAAATCGATACATTGGCACGGAAACTCCTGGCAATGCTTCATGACAACGATGGTTTCCTGGATTTAACGGATAAATCCGATCCGGAAGAAATTCAATACCGCACCGGCTGGTCTAAAAAAGTATTCAAGCAAGTGGTTGGAAACCTCTACAAACAACGTTTGATCAGCCTGCATGAAAATGGAATTACGTTAATTGAGGGATAAAGGTTGGCTTCTACTCCGCTCAGTCAACCCAAAACGATTATATAACAGGTCACTGAGCGGAGTCGAAGTACCTGTTATATCGAAAACAACTCCTTAAACTTAATCGCTTGTCTGCGGGAAATTTCGATTTTCTCACCTTCGCGGATTTCCTCTCCGGTCGACGTTTTAATAATCACGGGTTTTAGTTCCACTTGCAGCCCGCCATTGAACCAGTTTTCCACTTTCTGTACCCAGTTCAGGTTGATGATGTATTTGCGGTTCGCACGAAAGAAATGCTGTGGTTCCAGGCGTTCTTCCAGGCTGTTTAAGGATCTTAAAATCAATGGTCTGCTTTTCTCGAAGTAAACCTTTACGTAATTACC
Source organism: Fluviicola sp. (assembly GCF_039596355.1). Taxonomy (GTDB): domain Bacteria; phylum Bacteroidota; class Bacteroidia; order Flavobacteriales_D; family Crocinitomicaceae; genus Fluviicola. Next base: position 919,765 of record NZ_JBCNJW010000001.1, read on the forward strand.
GTCGCTTTCGAAAATACGCACTTTGTCCAGGGAAATGAAAAAGCACTTCTCCCCGTCTTTGATGAAAATAGAATCCGAAATAGTCAGCGGACGCGAAGAACGGTCAATCTTGGGAGCCTTTGCCGTAGATTGAAAATCTGCTTCCGGGTTGTTTAAGAGCTTTTTAACCGTTTCGTCCAGTCTGGCTGGGTCAACCGGTTTTAAAACATAATCCAGCGCATTGACTTCGAATGCTTTCAGTGCAAAATCATCGAAGGCAGTAACGAACACCACCTGCGGGATTTCATCCAGTTTTTTCAACATGTCGAAACCGGTCATTCCCGGCATTTGAATATCGAGGAAAATCAGATCTGGCTTCAAAGCCTTGATTTTCTCAATTCCCTCTTCCGGGTTTTTCGCCTCGTCAATGATCTCGATTTCGTGATAATCCTTCAACAATTTCTTTAACTCTTCACGTGCAAGTCTTTCATCATCAATGATTATTGTTCTCATGTTTCTTTAATTTCAATTATAGCTATAACCGTATTTGGGGTGTTTTGTCTTAAATTAAATTTAGCCTTTCCGCGATACTGAAGCTCCAGTCTTCGCAGCGTGTTGGAAACGCCGATTCCCATCGAATCTTTTTTACTGGACTGCAATGTTCCGGTGTTTTCAACTTCCAGCAGAATAACCTGATCTGTCTTTTTTGCACGAACCCAGACAGTGCCTCCATTGATCAGCTGCCCGATTCCATGTTTGAGCGCGTTTTCAATCAAGGTTTGAAGAATAAACGGCGGAATGAGAATATTATTGACTTGTTTGTCAATTTCCAGTACCACGTTCAAACGTTCTTCGAAACGTACCTTTTCCAAATCCAGGTAATCCTGAACAATCAGCAATTCTTCTTCCAGTGGAACCAATTGCTCACTACCGATAATCAGTGATTTACGAAGCAGGTTGGATAGTTTGGTAATGTTTTCCTGTGCCCTGTATGGTTCAATATCAATCAGTGCACGAATGGAATTCAGGGAGTTGAACAAAAAATGCGGATTCAATTGAGAACGCAGGTTCTTCAATTCCATTTCGTTGTGGCTTGCCGTTAGTTGCAGGTTGTTCACTTCCTGCTCCTTGGAACGTCTGAAAAAGTGAAACGTAAAATAAACACCGTTCCACAAAATGAAGAAAATCAGGGTGGCAGAACATTCCAATGAGAATTCCAGGAAGGAAAACTTGAAGGGAATAGGTTCTCTGGAGTTGATATTCAGGAGAAAATGTGACGTCAGGTTATTCAAAAACGCCATGATTCCGGCCACAACCAGTGAAGTGATCAGGATGCGGGAAATCAGGTTGGTGAGACGCATATTCAGCCATCCCATCCGGATAAAAAAGTAACGCATTAAGTGCGTCAGCGTAATTCCGAAAACAAAGAAACAGCCTGTCGAAATCAGCATCATTTTCAACTCAATCTTTTGATTGGAGAAAGTAGATGCCGAAAAAATCAGCAGCGAAAGTAAAGCCCAACCACCGATCTGGGCTAACCAATAAGTCTTTCTGGCTTTAAACATAAAACCAAAGATAACCGAAATACGATGCGAAAAACGCTTATTTGGAATAAACGGCAGTTAACCGTGGTGATCGGACATATTTCAGGAAAACAAGCGATTTCGGTCTGAAAATTGTACATTCGTTTTCGATGAACCGGATCCTTTTATTACTCTTCATTTGTGCCTGTAAACCAGTGTCTGCCCAAAACAGGTGGATTCCTCATGCAGGAGTCAAAGCAACACTTTTGATTGCGTTCGGATCACATCAAAACACTTTTGGAGTCAAGCTGGATTCATACGTCGGAAATCAATACCTGCAGGTTAATGCCGGGCTGACCTCGCGTTATTTTTTGACCAATCTCGGAAACCGGCGGAATTTCGGAGAGCTACGCATCAGCACGGGGGCGGTGGTAATGTTTGGAAGACCGGATAACCCGGTCAACATGGACTGGGATGGAACCTTGCATCAAAGCACCTCTTCCTACTCGATTGGTTATGCACATTACTGGTATCTTGACCGGATCGGAACCTCGCAGCGATCCGGCGCGTGGAACCTTGGAATCAAACGCGTCGACATTCTGCTTGAAAACGATGTGTTTGCCGGACAAGCCAAAGACCGTTTCCGTACCGGAGCGTTGGTGTTTTCATACCGCGACAGTTTGTATAAAGCCAGTTTGGGACTTACTATCTGGACCGGAGAAACCGGCGGAACGGTTTGGGACAGAACGCCGCGACCGGATGCGCCGAACGGAATCCGGGATTTGACCTCTAAACCTTATGGAAAACTGAATCATGGCATGTTGTACGGAGAAATGAAATACCGCTTCACAGGAATGCAGGTTGCGGGTGGCCGCGTGGGCTGGGATAGCGAACAAATCCGGCATATCTTCCAGAACAAAATCAGTCACGATCTGATCTTTTTCCCGAAAAGCATGAAACGGAACACCCCGCACTATCCGCGCCTGGACGACAACGGGAACAACGTTTATTCACGGAAAGAAGCGCGAAAACCGCTGTTTTACTTCCAAACTTTCCTGAATGACGGGCTTCCTTATTAAAAACGTCATTTCATCGTTAAAAGTGTTTTTTGAAACCTGTTCTTTGTCGCTTGTAATGTAGGCAGGCATTAATACCGGATTATCACAACCAGTTATTATTACCCTGAAAAATCACCTCTCCATGAGATAACTTTGTTCAACCAATATTCACTTAAAAACAATAAGTTATGTCAAATTTTACTGTAAAATTCGCTGTTTACGGAGCATTAAATGGCGGAAATGAAAACCAAACACAAGCAATTGATGTGTCCAAGTCATTGCAAATGGCACTTGATAGCAGCGATGGAATCGTTACGATTAATAACAAGACGTTCGGAACTGATCCGAGTAAAGGCAATTCCAAACATTTCGGTGCACAGGTAACTGTTAATGGAGCAGATCACTTCTTTGCCTGTCTGGAAGGTCAAACAATCGACTTTTATCATTCCATTCCTCCAACATCGAATTAAATGATGCCGAAACAACGGTTAACGCACCGGTAATCAATCAAAAACGTATATATCATAAAAGAGAGGGGCGAATCTGCTTCTCTCTTCATATTTTATGACAATTGGTTTTGTACCAGCGTTCAGGCAATCCTTTTAAAATCCTCCACGCCCCGATAACTACCGGAATTCTCAATTCCAGGTTCTGTTCACCGATATTTTTATCGCATATGAATGGAGAAATCAGCACTTCACCTTTATTTCTGAAAAAGCGCATAGAACATTCGTGTTTATTCATTTATTTGATGTAATTTTGCGCCCCGTAGTTACAATTTTTATATATGTCCAATTCAACAAAATACGTATTTGTAACCGGGGGAGTAACATCATCCTTGGGTAAGGGAATTATCTCAGCTTCTTTGGCGAAATTGCTTCAGGCACGCGGTTACTCTACGACGATCCAGAAATTAGATCCATACATTAACATCGATCCGGGAACATTGAACCCGTATGAACACGGAGAATGTTTCGTGACGGATGATGGAGCTGAAACCGACCTGGATCTGGGACATTACGAACGTTTCTTAAATGTGCCTACTTCACAGGCAAACAACGTAACTACCGGACGCATTTACCAAAGTGTTATCGATAAAGAGCGTAAAGGAGAGTACCTGGGGAAAACGGTTCAGATCATTCCGCACATTACAGACGAAATCAAAGAGCGCATTCAAATTCTGGGGAAAACCGGGAAATTTGATATTGTGATTACCGAAATCGGTGGAACAGTCGGTGATATTGAATCCCTTCCGTTTGTGGAAGCAGTGCGTCAGATGATGTGGGAATTTGAAAAAGACTGTCTGGTGGTTCACCTGACATTGATTCCGTATTTATCTGCTGCCGGAGAGTTAAAAACAAAGCCAACACAACACTCAGTTAAACAGTTACTGGAGCTTGGAGTTCAGCCGGATATTCTATGTTGCCGTACGGAGCATGAACTGGATTTGACAATCCGTAAGAAGATTGCGAAATTCTGTAACGTGAGCATGAATGCAGTAATCGAGTCGCGCGATGCTGAATCGATCTACGACGTGCCGCTTTTGATGCAGGCAGAGGAATTGGATAAGGTCGTATTGGAAAAACTCGGACTGCCTTCTAAAAATTCCCCGGAATTGTCTAAATGGAAAGAATTCCTGACACGTTTGAAAAACCCGACCAAAGAAGTAAACATCGGTTTGGTTGGGAAATACGTCGAATTGAAAGATTCTTACAAATCCATTTCCGAAGCATTCATTCACGGAGGCGTTGCCAATGAAGCACGTGTGAACGTGAAATGGATTCACTCCGAGTCATTGACCAAACAAAACATTGAGTCCGAACTGGCCGGATTGGATGGAATCCTGGTTGCACCGGGATTCGGTTCCAGAGGAATCAGCGGAAAAATTGAAGCGGTGCGTTACGCCCGTGAAAACAAAGTACCTTTCTTCGGAATTTGCCTGGGAATGCAGTGTGCGGTGATTGAATTCGCGAGACACGTCCTGGGTTACGAAGACGCACATACAACAGAAATTGCAGAAGATTCCAAATACCCGGTGATTTCGATGATGGCAGAACAAAAAAGCATTTCAAACATGGGCGGAACCATGCGTTTGGGGGCTTACAAATGTCAGTTGAAACCGAACACGAAAGTTGCTACTGCATACAATACCGAATCGATTGAGGAAAGACACCGTCACCGGTACGAATTCAACAACGAATACCTGGATGCTTTTGAAAAAGCAGGAATGATTGCAACTGGTAAAAACCCGGAAACAGGATTGGTGGAAGTAGTTGAAATCCCTGGGCATCCATGGTTTGTAGGAGCACAGTATCACCCGGAGTACAAAAGTACGGTAGATAATCCGCACCCGTTGTTTGTTGCTTTTGTGAAAGCTGCGATTGAGAATCAGAAATCAGTTGAGAACTGATTGATAAACATAAAAAACACCGCTTCGGATGAATCAGCACAGCTGGTTGTTCAGGCAACTAAATAAAATAATAAACGCGAATGGATAGGAATACAGTCATTGGTCTTACGCTTATTGGTGCTTTATTGGTAGTGTTTACATACATGAGCCAGCCAAGTGAAAAAGAGGTCAAAGCACAAAAAGAAAAAGAGCAAAAAGAATTAGCGGAGCAAGCTAAAAAGGAAGCGGATTCGATTGAAAAAGCCGACAAAAACAAGCCGGTTCTGGTACCTAAAAAAGATAAAGAAGGAAACCAGATGAAGGACGAGAAAGGTCGTTTGGTTTACATCAATCAAAAAACGAAGCAGGATACTGCAATCGTTGCGCGTGCAAAGGTTCCTTCCAATGTATTGACGAAAGGAGAAACTTTCCGCCTGGAGTCTGAGAAACTGATTGTAGACTTTTCCACGAAAGGAGGAATTGTTTCTGCCGTTCAGTTGAAAGAATACGAATCGTATGTCAACTTTGCGAAAAAAGACGGGAAACTGACTCCGCTTTACTTATTCAAGGACGGTGATCAAAAAAACCAGTTGATTTTCAATATTGACGGAAAGAAGTATGCAACCGGGAACAAAGCGTTCGAAATGGTCTCCAAATCGAAAAACAAAATCGTGTTCAGACATGAGGTTGCGGGTGGTTCCATTGATTTCATTTATACACTGAAAGGTGGATATGATTTAGGGTACACGATCCAGTTGAAAGATTTGTCCGGAAACATCCTTCCTAATTCCGTATTGCTGGATTGGCAGATGGAAATGTTGCGTTCGGAAAGATTGCTTTCAGAGCAGCGCAAGGTTTCTACCATTTGTTACCAGTCTACAGCAGGAAAGCTGGATTGGAACAGTGAAGTAGCAGAAGCATACAAAACGGCTGAAGCGGATATGAAATGGGTGGCTTACAAACAAAGCTACTTCTCCTCTATCCTGGATGCTGATAACGGTTTCAAAGCAACCGGAACCAAGTTCACTTCTACGAATTACAAGGAAGGTTCAGAAAAATACTTTACACACATTCGTAAGTACCAGTCGAAACTGAACCTGGGATTGACGTCCGTGAAGGACGGCACGGTAAGCTTCAGCTGGTATTTCGGTCCGAATGACTACCATACACTGGCAGCATACGACAAAGATTACGATGATATCCTGAACCTGGGTTGGGGGTTATTCCGTTGGATTAACTTGTATGCGGTACAGCCTGTATTTGAATTCCTGATGAACTTCGGTCTGAATGCGGGAATCGCGATTTTGCTTTTGACAATCATCCTGAAAGTGGTGTTGATGCCAATTCAGTGGAAAATGTTCGTTTCTTCTGCTAAAATGAGAATCCTCAAGCCGCAGATTGACGAAATCAACGCGAAATATCCGAAGAAAGAAGATGCGATGAAAAAGCAGATGGATATGATGGCGCTCTACCGTGCTTCAGGGGCTTCTCCGTTGGCAGGTTGTGTACCAATGCTAATCCAGATGCCGATTTTGCTGGCGGTATTCCGTTTCTTCCCGGCAACATTTACCCTGAGACAAAAAGGATTCCTTTGGGCAGAAGATTTATCATCTTTCGATTCTATCTGGGATTTCGGAACGTATATTCCGCTGTATGGTAACCACATGTCGTTGTTTACCTTGTTGATGGCCGGAACAACCTTGTTGTATACGCATTTGAACTCGTCTAACATGACACAGCAGCAACAGCCGGGAATGCCGAACATGAAAGTGATCATGTACTTCTTCCCTGTGATGATGATTTTCTTCTTCAACAACTACTCTTCCGGTTTGAGTTATTATTACTTCATCTCTACCTTGATGACCATCATCCTGATGTTTGTGATCAAGAAATTCTTCGTAGATGAAGATAAACTGAAAGCGAAAATGGCAGAAGCACAAACAAACTCTGCTAAGAAGGCAACCAGCCCGAAGAAAAAATCCAGCTTCATGCAGCGTTTGGAAGACCTGCAGAAACAACAGCAGGAACAAGCAAAAAACAGAACGAAAAAGAAATAACACTAAAAAGGCGGGATACTGAATCCCGCCTTTTTAGTTGAAGTAAGAATATAAAAAAACTCCCGGTGATCAAACGCCGGGAGTTTTTTGTGTTTTATACTGCTTGTCGGCTGAGCGGAGTCAATGCCACAAGTTGTACAGGTTATCTTCTCATACCGCCCATACCGCCGCGGAAGCCTCCTCCGCCTCCACCACCGCCCATTGGTCGGCTGTTCATCATCGGACGGTCCGGAATGTTTTGTCTGAATACCGGAGCATTTTGACGCGGTTCCATTTGAATTCGACCCGGATTTTGTTGTATCGGCTGTTGCTGTGGCATTCGTTCAATCTGACGCTGCGGTTGTTGTTGTGGTTGCTGCTGAATCATACCCGGATCTCGTCTGACAGGGTCTGCCGTACGCGGACTGCTGGTATTGAATCCGCCGTTCGGATTCGTACCGTTAGTTCCGCTATTGATCATACCATCACCACGGTTGATAGGTCTCGGGACCTCGCGAACCACCGCTCCCTGTTGTCCCGCAGGACTCGTTGTTGTTGAAGGTCGGACAACTTCGTTTCTCACACCTTCATTCCGTACCATTGGTCTGACATTCGTATTGATAGTTCCGTTCTGATTTGCGGTCGGGTTGTTTCCCCTTCCGTTTCCTGCATTCGCAGATTGATTGCTGGTATTTCTGTTTTTATAAGCCGTGCGTTGAGGCTCGTATCTGCTTTTCACGTAAGCACTGTTGGTATACCCGTTTTTATAAATCTGGTGTGCGTAAGGAACCTGGTAATAGGTCGTGTACTGACACCATCCGTGGTATGGATAAACCCGTTGATAATAGACGTTCCAGTAGAGTGGTCTCCACGGATACCACCAGGATGGATAATAATCCCAGTAGTATGGAGAGTACCACGGACTGTACCAGGGATCATAAATGTATTGAACGCAGGGCCAGCCCCAAACGTTTACGAAGATAACGGCAGCCGGAGCATTGTAAGCATCCGGGCCTGTTTTTTTAACCGGCATGTCCTGAACCGGTTCCATGATTTTCTCATCTCCATACAGTGTTTCGTTCCCGATAATTTGCAATTGAGCTTCTGAAGCGGAACGTTTTTCGATGACAATCGCAGCGACATCCTGGGATTCTTTGTTGTTTACAGGAACCTGCAGCATAATGGCATGGTTGTCTCCCTCTTTCTTGTCGATCACACGGATGTAGTCAATTTGATTATCCCCGTTTAAATCCAGGTTGTTCACCGCATTGGATTCGGTGTTCAGTTTTTTTTCAAACTCTTCTAACGTGGAAGATTGCTTAAAAAGCTGGAGAGCTCCCTGCAAATCAAAGTTGTCTCCAGGCATTCCCGTACTGTCGGAATCCTGAGCGAATGTGTTGAATGATAACCCTGTTACCATGATCAACCCCAAATAAATCAACTTTTTCATAACTGGTGTTTTAACGCTTATACAAGTTACAAAACCTGTACCAAGCTTACCAGTCATTAACGATTATTGTGATAGTTGTATTCTAAGCCTGTCCATCCGAGTTTCGAATGAGGTACGAGTGAAGAAGTATCGAGGATAAGGCGAAACTCCTACAAGTCCGCGCCTCGATACTTTTCAATTTCATTGAAAAACTCGACAGGACATGAGACTACTTATCCCGCAACTGAATGAAATCCTGTATTTTATCGTTTTCAATCAGTACGGCCAGGTTATACTGAACCAGCTTCCACTCTTTGCCTGATTTTACCAATACACCGCTTCCACGACAATCCTTCATCCAGGTGTTGATTGTTTCGTCAAACCAGGCCGTTTTTCCGTCTTTTGAAATTTCAATGTGGCGTTCTATTTTGCGAAAATCCCATGCTTTTCCCTTGTCGAAATACGGTTTACAGAAAGCACTGAATTGCTCTTTGTTCCATCTTTCGGAAGGATCCGTACCCAGGAAAATGAAATTATCGGCCATCACGCCAAAATAGTTGGCGTAGTTTGCTTCTGCAGCAGCTTTGTGCCAGTTGTCAATTAACAGATCGATGGTTTCTGTTTCAGATACTTTCACTTTCGGTGCAGTGAACCCGGAGATAAACCAGAAACCCACCAAAACGACAAAGAGGAATGTGTGTTTTTTCATAAGCAAAAAAAATACCGCCCCAACTCATAAAGCGGGACGGTATGCAATATACGTGATTCTTGAATTACTTCTTCACTTTAGCCTGGCACATTTTTACTGCGGCAGCTACGTCGATTACAGCTCCTGTCGTAGACAATTTCCCGAAATCAACGGACTCTCCTGTTCCCGGAGAAGGGATCATGGTTCCTTTGTATTGTTTTGCAGATGCCAGCATGATGTCTTTGATTTCTTTCATAGACAAGCTTGGGAAGTAAGATTTCAACAACGCAGCAACTCCCGTAACCATCGGTGCAGCCATGGAAGTTCCCTGGAGGATTTTGTAATCACTTTGTGGAATGGTGTTGTAAATCTCGTATCCTGGTGCAAAAACATTTACCTGACGGGAGCTGAAGTTAGAGAAATCAGCTGCCAGATGTTTTTTATCTCGTGTGGAAGCTCCTACACATACGTACATGTCCAATGGTTTTGTCTGGAATGAGTATTCGTTTGTAGGGAAGTTCGGATTATCGTCCAGGTTCACACCGTCGTTTCCTGCTGCGTGGATCAGCAAAACTCCTTTTGAATCTGCGTAAGCCATCGCTTCGTATACTTCTTTCTGATGCTTGGAATATGCTTTTCCGAATGACATATTGATTACAGAAGCACCGTTGTCAACCGCATAGCGGATGGCCATTGCCACATCTTTATCCTGCTCATCTCCGTCCGGAACGGCACGAATAGACATCAATTTAATGTTTTCGGCAACACCGTCACCACCCAGTTCGTTGTGTCTTACCGCTCCGATAATACCACCTACGTGAGTTCCGTGCAAGGCATCCGGTCCTTCTACGTCGTTGTTTCCGTAACGTGTATCATTGAAATCGTCCGGGTTGTCTCCGATAAACTGACGATCGTTGTATTCCATGTTCAACTGGTAATCGGCACTTGCACGGAAATGATCCAACGCTTCTTTGATATTTTCTTCTGTCAGCTGTCCGCTTGCGATGTACACACCGATCTGCTTCAACTGCATATCCTGCTGTGATTCAGGTTTCATCTTCTGAACGTCTTCTTCCGTGAAGTTTTCTCCCAGTCTTTCAACCAATTTCGCCTTCAGTGCAGGAAGCATCTGCTCCAATTGTTTGTATTGCTCCAAAGCCTGCAGGTTTTGGTTGCGCTCCTCTTCGATGTCTTTCAGCAACTGCTTGTACTTGGTATAATCCGATCTGTCTGCACTGGAAATATCTGATTCGGATTTCCCGTTGAATTTCGCATGTAAATCTGCACAGATCCGCGTTTTTTCCAAACGCGCATAGTTTTGGTTTTCTCCGTTCGGGCTTCCCAGGAAGTTCCATCCATGGACATCATCGATATAACCGTTGTTGTCATCATCAATTCCATTGTTTGGAATCTCGTCTTCATTCGTCCAGATTTTCCCCTGTAAGTCTTTGTGCTCGATGTCGATTCCCGAGTCAATGACAGCTACAATAACGGTGGTTGATTTTTGTTTTTTCAGTGTAGAATAAGCTTTTTCAGTATTCATTCCCGGAGTCGGGCCGTTATACCAGTTCTTGATTTCTTCTACTTTCTGACCATAAATAAAATTCATTACACCTAAGGAAAATAAGGCCAATGACAATGTGATGATTCTCTTCTTCATGTCTATCTAAGTTCTTTTTTTAAGAGGAATATAGTTCCATTTAAACAAATATCTTAATTTGCATAAGATAATTGTTACCATACTTTATTAAAGGTTAAAAAAAATGTTCATAGGAAATCTACGACAACAAGCGGTGAAGGTAAGTAAAATATTACGGATAGCCGGATTAATTTTGTTCTGTTCACTGACAAGTCTTGCCCAGGTCGATAATTTCAAATTCAGAAAGCTGCTGGCCGAACAGCCGGATGTCCCGATGGCTTTTGCAGTGACGAACTCCGGAAACCTGGATCGTTTACTGGCAACGAAAGAAATTTCGGTCAAACAAGTTACCCGCGAGTGGATTTACATCCAGGCGAAACCAATTTGGATTGAGCAAGCCATGAAGTCTCAGGTCATTCAATCTTTTTACCTGGAGTTTTCGCTTCCGAAAGCACTCAATGATTCTACGCTGGTAAAACACTATGTAAAACCGGTTCACCAGGGATTAGGTGGTTTGCAGATTCCGTATACCGGGAAAGATGTGATTGTGGGGTTTGTAGACCAGGGATTGGATTATAACCACGGTGATTTCAAGGACCAGAACGGAAATACCCGTGTGCTTTACTACTGGGATCACACCTTGCCTTATGATGCTGTTCGTACGCCGCAACCATACGGATACGGCCAGGTTTGGGATGCAAATGATATCCAGTCCGGAAACTGCGGAAGTATGGAAGAATCTTCAGCTCACGGTACATCGGTAACCGGAGCGGGAGTTTCAAACGGCCTGGCAAACGGACAAGAAAAAGGAATGGCTCCGGATGCAAAAATCATCGTAATCGAAACGAATTTCAATTTACCGAACTGGACACTGACAGTTGCGGATGCCTGTGATTTTATCTTTCAAAAAGCAAATGAACTCGGACTTCCCGCTGTTGTGAATCTTTCAGTAGGTTCGTATTTGGGAAGTCACGACGGAACGGATCCTGCCGCTGTATTGATGGATAATTTGCTGGATGCACAAACGGGACGCATTATTGTTTGTGCTGCCGGAAATTCCGGTTCATGGGGGAAATACCACGTACACGGAGATATCGACACCGATACTTCTTTTGTCTGGGTGAAACCAAACCCGGGAAGCCAGTTGGGAGCGAATACGGTTTACCTGGATCTTTGGACGGATTTAACGGATGCCGGCTGGAACTATGCCATCGCAGCGAATAAAGGAAGTGGTAATTTCCAACAGCGTGCACAAACCATTTATCGAGCAGCAAATTCGGGACTCGGAACTGTTATCCGCGACACGTTATGGAACGGAAGCAACCGGATTGCAACGATGGAGATTTACCCGGAAATTGTAGGGTCAAACCTGCACATCGAATTTTATCTGAATCATGTAGATTCTACAAGTTACCTCTATGCATTGAAAACAACAGGTTCGGGGCAATACGATGCCTGGAGCGGGTCGGAATCCATTTCCCTGAACGATATGCTGACAACCGGGCTTCCTTCTGCGGGAATTTACCCGAATATTCAGCACTACCACATGCCTGATTCCCTTCAAACGATCGTTTCTTCCTGGAACTGTTCGCCGAAGGTGGTGACCGTCGGAAATATCCGTAACCGCTATAGTCATATTGATAAAAACGGAAATGTGTACTTACCGAATCCCCCGAACTATACGGCGGTGGGTCAGTTAACTCCTGCCTCAGCAAAAGGACCTACCAGACACGGGGTGATCAAACCGGATGTTTCTGCTTGTGGTGACGTTTCTTTGAGTGCAGGACCTTTCTGGTTATTGAACGATCCGGGCTACAACGCGGCGGTCGATATTGACGGGTTGCATGTGAGAAACGGTGGTACTTCGATGGCTTCTCCGGTGGTTGCCGGAATTGCGGCACTTTACCTGGAAAAATGTACGAAAGGAAATTATCAAAGTTTCCTGGATGCCATTCACAGTACTGCTTTCACAGATGCATTTACGGGAACTATTCCGAACAATGCGTATGGCTATGGGAAAATCCATGCATTGAACATGATGCTGCAATCCAATTTCACGACGACCATTACGGCTGCTTCACCGTTCTGTCCCGGAGACAGCGCGTTCTCTACGGCTTCGGTTCCATACACCATTCGTTGGATGAATGGAAGTACGTCGTACAATTCGGCATTAACGACTTCCGGGGATGCTTATTTCATCGCGTATGACCAGCACGGATGTAAGTCGTATTCCGATACGATTCCGGTTGTAGCGCTCTCTGCCCCACCCGCTCCGGTGATTTATGTCAACGGAACATTGCTTTCTACCGATCCGTACCCGAGTTTGCAGTGGTATGAAAACGGAACAGCGATTCCGGGAGCAACGAATGCGAGTTACACGATTACATTGCCTTCATCTTCCTATTTCACCGTTGCGCGGACAAGCACAGACGGTTGCGAAGTCTTCTCCGAGCCGTATAATCCTTCATTGGGAATCGAAGAGCTGGCAAACCAGATCAACGTTTATCCGAACCCGACACAAGGAACGGTAAATATCGATGCGTCGGTTCCGGTGAGTGATGTACTTGTTTTGGATGTACAGGGAAGAACCGTTAAAAAGGTAACGGATGGAAAGCACGAAGTTTCTGTTTCTGAGCTTGAATCGGGCACTTATTATTTAGTTATTCACACGGATGTTCAATACTTTCAGGTGAAAATTGTGAAGAATTAAAAAGAAGCAGTATTTTTGGCTCAAATAAATTAATCGAATGAATTTAACAGGTATCATTGCTATTTCAGGAAAGTCGGGACTTTATAGAGTTTTGGCTCAAGGTAAAAACAACATCATTGTAGAATCTTTGGAGGACAAAAAACGCGTTCCTGCATATGCTTCCGACCGAATTTCCGCGCTGGATGATATTTCTATCTATACCTATGATGAGGACAAACCGTTAAAAGAGATTTTCATTTCGATTTTTGAAAAAGAAGGTGGAAAAGAAGCGATTTCTCACAAAGAAGACCAGAGCAAACTGAAAAACTATTTGTTGGAGATCTTGCCTGAATTCGACCAGGAACGTGTTTATGCTTCAGATATCAAGAAAATTTTCCAGTGGTACAACTTGTTGTTGAAAGCGGGAGCTTTGGTGATGGAAGAAGAAAAAGAAACGGTTGCTGAAGAAGCTCCTGCAAAAGAGAAAAAAGCAACTAAAACTGCTGCAAAGAAAGAAGCTGATGATGCTTCGGAAGAACCTGCCAAGGAGAAAAAAGCAGCGCCGGCTAAAAAAGCTGCTGCACCGAAAGCGGCGGCTAAAACAGCAGCAAAAACTCCTGCTGCAAAGGCTCCGGCTAAGGCATCTGCAAAAGCGACAAGTGCTAAGAAAGTGGCTGCACCTAAAACAGGTTCGTCAAGAGGGAAATAAGAGAAAGCACTGCTTTCGATGAAGACAAGCGTTAGTGCAGTCATAATATTTTGTAAAAAGTCGGGGTGAAAAAATTTTCGCCCCGACTTTTTTTATTTTTGTGTTTATGAGAAAATTTGTAGCTCCCGACTTCACTTGCGAAAGTTGGAATTCTGTAGAATCGTACCTTTTGGATCTCCAAAACCGTGATATTTCGAGTAAAGAATCGTTCAAGCAATGGCTCCTGGACAAAAGTGAATTGGAAGCTGTTCTGGAAGAGAACATGGCCTGGCGTTATATCAAAATGACGATCAATACACTGGATGAGAAACTAACCGAATCTTACCAGTTTTTTGTGACCGAAATTCAGCCGAACCTGGCTCCATATGAAGATTCCCTGAATCAGAAAATGATGAGTTCCGGGTGGATTTCCGAACTTGAGAAAGAAGAAGCTTACGCGATATATTTCCGTGGTGTGCGAACAGCCCTTGAATTGTTCCGCGAAGAAAACATTCCGATTGAAACCGAATTAAATACGCTTTCACAGCAATACGGAGCAATTTCCGGAAAACAGCAGATTACTTACAAAGGTGAGCAATTGACCATGCCACAGGCCGCAAATTTCCTGAAAAACACGGATGAATCGGTTCGAAAGGAAGTGTTTGAACTGATTGCGAACCGGCGCTTGGAAGACCGCGAAACATTGGATGAATTGTTCGGTAAATTGGTTGTTCTCCGTGATCAGCTGGCTAAAAACGCCGGATGTGCGGATTTCAGAGAATACAAATTCAAGGCACTTGGCCGTTTTGACTATACGGTGGAAGATTGTTTGGCTTTCCACGATGCTATTGAGCAGATGATTGTTCCGATTGCCAAACAAATTACCGAAAAGAAATGTGCCAAATTGGGCAAAGCGAAACTGAAACCATGGGATTCGGAAGTAGATCCGGACGGCTTGGATCCATTAAAACCATTCCAAACCGGAAGCGATTTGATTGATAAATCGATTGCTATTTTCGGAAAATTGGACCCTTTCTTCGGTTCATGTTTGAAAACGATGAAAGAAGAAGGGTATGTGGACCTGGAATCCAAAACAGGAAAAGCTCCGGGAGGATACAATTATCCGTTGTATGAATCCGGAATTCCGTTTATTTTCATGAATGCAGCCGGTGCGCAGCGCGATTTATCGACCATGGTTCACGAGGGCGGACATGCCGTGCATTCGTTCCTGAGCCGTGATTTGGAACTGACCGGGTTTAAATCCCTTCCTTCCGAAGTAGCGGAATTGGCTTCCATGTCGATGGAATTGCTGACAATGGATTTATGGTCTGAGTTTTACTCGGATTCCAATGATTTGAAACGCGCCAAACTGGAGCAGGTTGAATCGATCGTAAAAGTATTGCCGTGGATTGCACAGATTGATGCATTCCAGCATTGGATTTACACACACCCTACTCATACAACTGACGAGCGCACACAGGAGTGGCTTCGATTGAGTCAGCGTTTCGGTACCGGATTGGTTGATTACACAGGTTACGAAGCCGTTTTAGAAAGTTCCTGGCACAAACAACTGCATTTGTTCGAAGTTCCGTTCTATTACATTGAATACGGAATTGCCCAGCTGGGAGCTTTGGGAGTTTGGACCAATTACCGTAAAGATGCTCCGAAAGCATTGGAAGATTACAAGAACGCCTTGTCTTTGGGATATACGAAATCGATTCCGGAAATCTACAAAACGGCTGGTTTATCGTTTGATTTCTCAAAGGAAACACTTGGCAAAATCGGTGTAACACTCCAGGAATACATTCAAAATCTGAATTAAAGCAATCACTGCTTCAGGTAGCTAATTAACACCGGTTAACAATGTGAAATGGAAAAAGTCCGTATATTAAAACATGTTTAACTGTTAAAAAAGTAATGATGAATTGGAAAATAGTGATCGGAGCATGTGCGTTGGGTTTCTTCTTAGTTACTTCTTGTGCTTCCAAAGAGAGTCATCGAGAGGTGAAATTTGTGGTGGATAAAACAGATGAGACAACTCAACTGACAGTCCAGGAAACGAAAGACGGGGTGACAACAACCAAGGCATATTCCGGAAAAGAAGCGAACAATAAAATCAAGGAGTATTTGAATGATGCAGACGAAGCGATTAAACAAGCCGCGAAGGATGCAGAAGAAAAACTGGAGAAAGCCGGTGAAGAAATCGAAAAAGCAGCGAAAAAAACTGGCGATAAAATAGAAGAAGGCGTTGATAAAGCGGGCGAAAAAGTAAAGGAAGCCTGGGATGATACCAAAGAAGGTGTCAAAAAAGCCAATGAAAAAGTGAACAAATAGGTCGAACAGACCTGTCCATATGAAAGAAGGCTCCGGCCTTCTTTTTTTATGCTCCTATTACCCTTCTCAGGTCACTGATTTGGGATTCCCACAGCCGCACGATCTCATCTTTCTCTGTTCTTTCGGCAAAATCCGAAACAGTTAGGATAACCACTTTGGTCATCGGATCAATCGTGTATTTCATTTCGAAGAATGTTTCCAGTTCGTCTTCCTCGTCATGCAGCCACTGCCACTTGATAGACTCCCCTGCTTTCTTGGAGATTAAACGCGCATGTTCTTCACTTCCATCCCAATGGAACGTGTACACATCATTTTTTACGATTACGTCATCCGCAAACCATTCACTGAGACCATCAGGGGTGGATAACAACTTATCCAGAACCTTTGGTGAGGTTTTTAGTACATATTCTAACTCGAATGGTTCCTTTTTTGTCATAGTAGTTTAATAATGTTAACTTCGCGCCGAAAAATCATTTTCGAAATATACACATTTCTTTTCATGGCATTAGTACATTCATTTGAAAAAAACGGAAACAAGCTCTTCAAATACAGAGGTCAAATTCCGGTAATTTTATTCCTTTTGGCAGTTCCTGTAATTTACTTCACAGACGTCCAGTGTATTATGGATGATGACCGTTGGTTTTACATCTGTACAGGTATTGCCATTGCGATGTCCGTTTTGGGTCAGGTGATCCGTGCTATTGCAATCGGAACGAGTAACAAGAATACGTCGGGAAGAAATACGCAGGAGCAAGTTGCAGAAGCTTTGAATACGAAAGGAATTTACTCAACGGTGCGTCACCCGCTTTACCTGGGGAATTATTTCATGTGGATCGGTATCGTTTGTTTTACATTCAATATTTACTTCATTGTTATCGTGAGCTTGTTGTTCTGGATCTATTACGAGCGCATTATGTTTGCAGAAGAGCGTTTCCTGGAACGTAAATTCGGTGATGCTTATGTGAACTGGTCGAACTCTGTTCCGGCATTCTGGCCGAGCAGGAAGAACTATGTAAAAGGAACGATTCCTTTTTCCATGAAGACCATCCTGAGAAGAGAATACTCCGGAATTTCCGCAACTGTTCTGGGCTTCGTTTTTGTAGCCGGAGTACGCGAATTTTTCATGACAAAAACGATTGCAAACCCATTAATCTACATTTATTGGATCGCAGGTGCAATTTTATTTAGCCTGATTTTCAAGTTTCTAAAACATAAAACAAAAGTTTTATACGAAGAAGACCGCTCATAGGCTTGCACAGAAGAAAAAAGTAACTATCTTTGCACCGCCTTTCAGGAATAGGCAAGGATTTGGCGAGATAGCTCAGTTGGTTAGAGCGCAGGATTCATAACCCTGAGGTCCCGAGTTCAACTCTCGGTCTCGCTACAAAAAGCCCAGTTTTATACTGGGCTTTTTTATTTCTATGTTTTCTGAATCCTGACATATATTAGCTGGAAGCAAAGATTAAAGCTTAATTTTCGTGATCTGCAATGAAACATGCCCAAAAGTGCATCTGAATCCAGAATACCTCCTGTGAATTCAATCCTTTACCACCAAATCATACCGGGATAGCAGCCCAAGCAATCCTGCATGTGAGAAAACAGCTTTCTTGATCCTGTTTCGTTCCGGGTTGATTTCGAAATTCACGGCAGTACTGAAATCTACTTTTTCCAGGTTACTCCGGTCAAAAATGGTTCGGGTCAAATCACAGTTCACAAATTTGGATTCGGAAAGGTCGCATTCCGAAAAATCCACCTCTTTCAGGATGGTATTGGTGAAAACGGTCTTCTTCATGCGCTTCGAATGGAAAGTCGCGTAGTCGATATGACAATCGGTGAATTTAACGGAGAAGAGAAACTCGTTACAGGCGCTAAAATCTACTCCAACAATCTTACAATCCTTCAAGTGAACATCCTTCAAACCGGAATGTTTCAGGATTGTCAGCGAAAAATTACACGCTTCAAATTCACAATCCACAAAATCGATGTTGCTGAAATTTGCCTTGGTGAAATCACAATCCACAAACCGGCAGTCACTGAATTCGTTATTGATTAATTGCTTGTTGACGTAATTAACCTTGTTGAAGGTCTTTCCTTCGTGAAGTTTGATGCTCATTTTTCTCGTGTATCTGACAAAGGTAAAAAATGAAAGCTCACCTGATTTTACATAAATGATCCTCTGATTTTATTTTTAAAAAGCAAGGTCAGTTTCCTCGCGGATACTGGTATACTTTAGTATATTGGTATTTTTTGGAAACTATTCTGATTACCTTTGTCAAAAAACACATACGATGAATTTAATAGACACATTGAACTGGCGATACGCCGTGAAACGCATGACATCTGAGAAAGTATCAGAGGAAAAAGTAACCGAAATTTTGGAAGCAATTAACCTGACTGCGACCTCTGCCGGCATGCAGCCATTTAGAGTGATTGCAATTTCCAACCCGGAGATCAAAAACAAACTTAGAGCAGCTTCATTTAATCCACAAGTCGGAGAATCGTCTCACTTATTGGTTTTTGCTTCTTACACACACGTGTCACAAACACACGTAGATGAGTACATTTCACTGGTTGCAAAAACACGTGGTATTCCGGAAGAAAGCCTCAACGATTTTAAGGAGAAATTATCCGGTTTCGCGAGCATGCCGGAAGAGTTTGTTAAAAACTGGGCTGCACGTCAGGCATACATCGCATTGGGAACTGCCATTGTTGCAGCTGCGAACTTAAAAGTAGACAGTACACCGATGGAAGGTTTTGACAATGCAGCTTTTGACGAAATCCTGGGACTGAAAGAAAAAGGCTTGCAATCTGTAGTGATTCTGGCATTGGGCTACCGTGATGAAGAAGCGGATTTCCTTGCTAAAGCGAAAAAAGTACGGATCCCGTTGGATGAATTGGTTGTGACTTTGAATTAAGCAGATAACCAACCCGAATAGATTAGAGAGCCTTCATTTGAGGGCTTTTTTTGTTTTAATACACACATCATTCCGTTGTGTAACCAGCGGGATTTGCGGCAACATGTTTAAAACGGTGAATACAGCAATTCGTTTGGTTTGAAATAGATATAACCATTTGGAAGATCCAGGACGATATCAAAACGCTTCAAAAAGTTATTCCCAAAGAAACCCGCCATTTTCTCCGTTGCGTCAATTCCTTCACTGGCAGAGGAAAGATTCATGGGAATAGCATAAAAGGACTTCTCCCCGATGTTCAGTTCCGGAGCAAGCACAATGGCCATTTCATACTGGGAACCATCTGACCCCTGGAACGAAGCGGTAGCAATTTGTTCGGTCTTCTCTTTGAACTTATTTTTCTTTTCGTAGGGAGAAGCAATCGTCAACGCATCATTTGCCCCGGAATCCAATCCAAACAAGCCTTTGTATGTTTTTCCCTTCACTACGATCGAACAGGAAATAGCGGGATAGGAATCAACGAAGTGAATTTTGAGTTTGTCGTATGAACTCAGGTCTATTTTGGAAGTTCCCGGTTCATAGAATTTCATTACCCGCCGGTTGTAATCAATTTCAATGAGGTGTTTGTTCATCAGGTTGGTGCCGAAAACGCCATCGAAATCAGTTGTTCCGAAAGGAATCAACATCAATGGAACCTGGTTCTTCACGATTCCGCCGAATGAAATCCGGTTGTTTGCACTGGTGGGTACTTCGTTTGATCCGTTTGAACCCTCATTGACAGATTTACCGTCGATTTGAAGGGAGAGCTTTTTCCCTGATTCGGTATTGATCACCGAACTGTTTGCTCCGGTATCGAAGAGAAAACGTACGCTGTCCGTGTTATTGACTTTACAATAGATATAAATGCAGTTGTTTTCCAGCGTAAACGGTACAATCGACTGAGAAAACAGAACCCCGGTAAACCAAGTGCTTGCAAGAATCAAGAAATACTTCATGCGTGTTGTTTGATGATTTGCGCCAATTGATTTGCAGGAACTACGCCGGATTGTCTCCAGACCACTTTTCCCTGTTTGAAGAGAATCAATGTAGGGACACTGCGAATCTGGTATTTGCTCGCTGCATGCGGATTTTTATCGACATCCACTTTCAGCACTGAAGCCGTATTTCCCAGTTTGGATTTCAGATCATCCAGGATGGGTTTCATCGTTTGACAAGGTCCGCACCAGGTTGCAAAAAAGTCGACCAAAACAGGTTTATCAGCATTGATTATTTCGGAAAATGAAGCCATGTGTGATTTTTAGATTAAAGTTACCACTTCAACCCGAAATCACCGTAAAATCAAGGAATTCCTTAACGTTATTTGTGTTTTGAAATAAACCTAAACATCGTCAATCTGCTGCACGGATGTCGTAATCTGATCAACGGTCTGCATCAGGATCCATTTCACATTTTGATTTACAACTTTTTTGGTGTTTTTCGGGTCTGGTCTTTTCCCGATAACCCTCTCGTTCCAAACCAATTGATTTTTGGATCCGTTGTAATGCAGAATCGGAATATTCCCCGCTTCAAAATCTTCCCGGATCAACTGGTTGATTTGTTTCACCCTGTAAAGCGTATATCCCTTCTCGTAAAGAGATTTCACCACGTCGAATTCTGCGGATTTGACACTTCCGTTCAGCCCCTTTTCGCTTTGGTGTCTTTTATGGCCGCGGTAACTGCGCATACAACTTTTGAAATCATTTGTACCGATAGGAACCACCCGAACCTGATCCGTTGAAAGAATGGCGGATGTCGTATCGTTTTGGATTCCCTTTCGGTTGACCCGAATAAGATTTACCAGGTGCGCAATTCCCCGTTTTAAATCTGCTTCATACGTTCCGCCGGCTTTGACATCTTTTTTCCGGATTTTCCCGATATATTTATCGAACCCGGGATTGCCGTTTTCATCTTTTTCCAGGTTTTTCCAGTTTTGTTCTTCCTGTGCCGTATAAAAGGCATTGTTGGATAATTTCTGATCGATTGCAGAAATATGTTCAAAAACTCCCATTTGCAGCTCGTTGGACCGGAAATCCCTTGTTGTCATTACGCTTGTAAGGAAGGATGTTTCCCCATCAATAATGTTGGGGCCATTGGCTGCAGCCATGATGTTTTCATAATGCAGGTCATTGACTCCGAATAGCTTTGCTGCAACGGCGAGCTGCCCCATTTTAAAGTAATAATCCTGGATTTCGCCGGTTGTTTTTAAGCGTTGCTGCTGAATGAATTCGACATACGATCCTTTCGTTTTGGATGTATGAAATTTCATCGTTGGCAAATTGGCTCCTTTTTTATTGAGTTTCGCAAAGGCTCCGTTTTCCGTATCCAGCAATGCTTTGTCGGGAGCTACGGAACGCGGTTTGTAGACCACCTTCTGCCCTCCTGCCGATTCGATGATCACCACTTGCTCGGCTCCGTGATGCAAATCAGAACCTGTAAAGGATACTTTTTTCAAAGCACCTTTTAATCCGAATTTCTGTTGGAGGTCTTTCCAGTCTTTTTTGAGCAGCTCATCCAGGTTCAGGATGTTTCTTACCAGCTCGATGTGCCTTTTTTGAGCCAGAACCAGATCCGATTCTTGGAGGTTCTGATTGTCATATCCCGCATCAACCGATTTAACATCCGGGTGAATGGTATGTAAAATAACTTTCCGGTTGCCTTCTGAATCCATATAGGACGGAAGGAATCCAATGGTGTCAAGGTAGTATTGAATCATTTTTCCGACGTTGGAATCTTTGGTGTTCTTGCCATAGGCAAGCATCATATCCTGGTCGCCCTTGACACCAACCAGTGTAATTTTAGAAGCTATCAGGTCTAATTTTTCCTGGATGACTTTTAGTTCTTTCGAGGTTTCTTTTATTTCAGTGGATTTAATGGTTTTGTTTTTGAGTACGGCCAGCTCCTGCCCCAACGTGGTGATTTCCGGAAAGCGCGGAGCATAAGGCTGCATCTCCAGGAAAAATGCATTGACGTCTTTTTCTTTCTCAATGAGTTTGTCTTCTGCACTATTGTAGTAGAGAAAACTCATGAAGCGGTCAAATTTCACACGCTGCACCGGGTGTCCCGATTGGTTACTGACACCGGAGATCTTTTGTTCCTGATTCACGGGATGATCCGACCATTTGAACTGAACCGCTTTTGCTCCCATCACATCCGCTTCTTTTTCGAGAGATTGATCATCATTCACCGGAACCTTTTCCTGTAATTGCGTCGTTGGCTTTACCCTGCCCTGTTTTTGCTGTACCACGTGCCAGGCTTCATGCGGAAGGTGTTTTTCCTGCCCGGGAGCTACATGAATCTCGGCTCCCTGAGCGTAAGCGTGTGCCTGCAATTGAGCCGGTTTCCCGGAATTGTAATGCACTTTGACGTCATTCAGTGAATACCCGGACAAATCTTCTATTCCAGCTTTGAGTGAGTCCGGCAACCCCGTTTGATGGTCTTTTCCTGTAACGGATGTGTGTTGCGCAGCGCGATCATTGGCTGCTTTCTGAAATTGTGCAATCTGCTGCGCCTGCGGACTTCCGTCGGCGGCTTGCTGGTAATTGTGAATAGAATCTGTTTCCAAACGGGAACCGGCGAGTTGCTGGATCGGATGCTGTTGTTTCGCAGAAGATGATTTCTGTTTCCCGGTTTGTTTCCTTACCGGTTTCCCAACACGTTTATTCATGTAACTGGTTTTGGGTGTTTCCGTCGAATGTACAGCTTGTTTTTAAGCTTCACAATGAGGGATATCCCTGATTTTAACTTTTCAGGCTGTTATTTGATTTTGACGAAATATTGGTCGTCCATGATGGCATATCCCTGCCCGATTTCAATCGTATCATACGGAATAACGAGCTGTACCTCGCTTGTTTTCGGGTATTGATTGATGGTAAACCGTTGTTCCTTCATACTCATCCATCCGAAATGAAGTACATCTTTTTTAATCACCCATCTGCGAACCATGTCGCTCGACCATTTGAGGTAATTTCCGGATGAGTCATAAACGGTATACGTGCCCCGGCTGTCGTCTTTAATGGAAATGTAATGAATCCGGTTCGGGTGTTCGATGAATTTCCAGGTTCCGATGAAATTCGGATCTACAGACAATGCTTTCTCTTTCTGACAGGAAGTTCCCAATGTCGTAATCAGGACTGACAAGAGAAACAGAATCCGGTATGTTCTACTGGAATGCATGCCGGTTTAGTTGGTTACAGGTAGTTTTTCTGCTGTTTCAAAATCCCGTTTCGCCTTCTCCGCCTCACCGATTTGTTTGTACGACTCCCCGCGCATTAAAAACAGTTCCTTGCGGGATGACAACGAAGGTCTGTATTCCAATGCTTTTGACAGGTGTTCTGCCGCTTCACTGTAATGACCTTGTTTGTAGGATAAAACCCCAAGATTATAGAAACCCTCCGGGTTGTATTCTGCCAACGAAATACTCTTAGACAGGTTTGTGCGTGCCTTTTCAAAATTCCCTGTCATCAGGTAGGCGTAGCCCAGGTAATAGAATGCTTTTGCAAAGGTTTTATCTAATGCAACTGCCTGCTCTAATGAAGGGATGGCTGCTGTATACTGGTTGAAATACAAGTAAATAAAGCCCAGGTTTAAGTGGTTTCGCGCATATGACAAGTTCATCGAAACAGCTTTTTTCATGTTACTGATCGAACGGGCCGAATCATTCAGAAAACAATAACTCATTCCCATATTGGCGAATGCTTCCTGCTTCTCTCCGAATTTCTGCAGAATCAACCGGTAATCATCAATGCATTTCTGGTATTCCTTGAGTTTGTACTTCATATTTGCCCGATGGTAGTAGTAGCTGATTTCCGTACTGTCACCAGCAATCAGCCTGTTCACTTCCTCGATTCGTTTCGGGTAGTATTTGACTTCAAAATCGTCTTCCTCGAGGTATAATAACTGACTATTTCCATAAAAAGCACAAAGGAGTAACAAGCTGGTGATTATGTGTTTCATGTGGTTGATATTATTTGGCGGACACCATCTGATTTCAAAGATAATGGAATTGATGTATTATTCAAATTGTTTAAAAAGGATCACTATTCCTGTCACCAGAACCAATACCAACACGATGGTTTTGAATTGATTATCGGATATCCGGGATAAAATCAGCTTCCCGATATATGTTCCTGCAATACTGACTACAAGTAAAATGGGAATCAGGTAAAGATCATGCGTATGGACATAACCATTTAAAGTATAAACAACACTTCTGCTCAGGTCAATCCCCAGGTCGATAATAGCTGATGTAGCGATAAAAACCTCGATTTTCAGGTTGTAAGCAGCCAAAACCATCCCCCGGATTACACCTCCGGTTCCAAGTAGGCCAGCCATTAAACCGGAGAGAACTCCTCCTCCAATCGAATTTGCGCGGGTTGGTTTTACGGAAAAAGATTTAAAAATCAGGAAAAATAAACTCAATAGAATGAGGAAGACTGCCAGAATACTTTCCAGGAGTTCACTTTTGAAATACTTGCTGGCCGCCGCCCCGATAATGACGAAAATCACGGCTGGGATTCCGATGGAAAACAGCAGTTTTTTGTCGACTCCTTTCCTGAAAAAGGTGATTTTAGTGAGGTTACTGGATACATGAAAAAGAGCCGTAATACCTAGCACGGACTGGAAATCGAGAAAATACCCGGCAATCGGAACAAAGAACAAGGAAGAACCGAATCCTCCTACTGTCCCGAGGATTTCAGCCAGTAAGGCCAATGTGATGAAGAGCCATAAGTGATCCAAAATGCCTGTTTTATCAACTATTAAATTGTCGTAAATGATGATCATTGTGTTTGTAGACCATCATCCCAACTTGTTCTTCGGTCATTTTCCCAAAGAAATCGTGAATGAATCCCGGGTTCGAGTAATGTTCCCAGGATTGGATCAATTCCACCCATTTCTGTTTTTCAGCCGGAATGTCACCTGCATTTTCTTTGATCTTAAACTGGGGAGAAGTCGGAACTCCTTTGTCGAGTGGCTTATCGTCTTTGAGCATGCGTTTTAAAGCCATTTTCCCGAAAATTTTCCCAATAAAAACTTGTTTATACGTGTGATCTCCTATTCCCTGCATCCATGCTTCCCAACCGGAGCAATGTTTGATCATTTGGTAGACATTCATCTTTCCCCACTGTGCGGGTGATGCTTCATCCAGTGTTTCAATCCTTCGAATGATTTCATTCCGCTCCGTTTCGTTGAATATTGACTTCATAGTTCTGATTCTCTGATTCTAAAGGT
Organism: Fluviicola sp.; assembly: GCF_039596355.1. Lineage (GTDB taxonomy): Bacteria > Bacteroidota > Bacteroidia > Flavobacteriales_D > Crocinitomicaceae > Fluviicola. The sequence continues at coordinate 945,396 of NZ_JBCNJW010000001.1, forward strand.
ATTGAAATTTTGGAGATACCGGAATTAGTTTGAGTTACTGCAACCACTGGAGCTGCACCCGGAATCATGATGTCCGTGTCCATGACCGCTGCATCCGTCGAAAATACAGCCAACCCCTGAGTCGGAATTGGAATCCTGATGATGGTGATGATGGTGATGATGGTCATCCCAGTCGGAAGAGCAACCGTTATTGTTTCCACCACCTCTAAAAAACTGAATCACGACATACAAGATGATTGCAATCGTGATTACCATCCCGAAATGGTTGTTTCCGAAAGACTGTGGGAGTAAAAACAAAACAGGAATGATAAACAGTAAAACTCCGATGCTTCCGAGAACGTGCCTGGCAGGTTTCCGGATCATCCAGTAATTGGCAACGTTGATTCGCTTGTAATGTACTTGTTTGAAACGGGTATCATGATCCAGCCAGATATCATTCGGTGGTTCCTGGTGAAATTCCCGGACATACATCTCAAAAGTAGCGTCGTAGCAGCCCGAGAATTTCTCCTGTTCACTTTTCCCTCCTTTGGTGGGATGGTGGTGCAGGTTTCGTTTCAGTGTCTTCTGACACAATTCTTCCCAATAAGACTGCGTATAGGTCAAATGTAAATGCCATGCCTGATCCACAGCGTCCGAAGGAGTGATGGGTTGTTTGCTGACAGCGCACAGGTAAATGAATTTTTTGTACTCGAGAAGAACGCGCCTGGTGTAATTGATTGACCAATTGTTTTCGCGGGCCAGGCGCTGGAGGAAAGAGAATTGAACGTTTCCGGAATCAAATTCAAAATCACGGATTTGTTTCCAAAGATTCGGAGCGGTCATCGCCTGGTGATTCGTGGTTTTTTCAGGTAGTAAACTCATGTTGTTTTTACATTGTTGTTGAGCTAATTTATTCTTTTCCCGAATTGGTGTTCTGCTTTTAAGAAAAATTCACTTTTAACGTAACTCATTGATAAATTGTGGATATACGTTTTTACTAAAAATTTAGAATCGTTATTATAAATGTATAAAATTGTGAGGGAGTCTTTAGGGGAATTCCAGGAGCAAAACAAGTGATTATGCGTTTCGCAATTACCTTGGGTTATACCCTACAACTCAGCTGTTCTCAAGTGAGGTTCTGCTTTCCAGAATAGATTCCAGTGCCGGCTGGTTCCTTGTCCTGGAAGGATTTTCTCAAATCTCCCCGTTCCGTCATCATAGAAGTAACCGGTTCCCCAGATATTCGTGAATTCGAGTTTCCACTCACAGCGGTGTTCCGAAAGAATTTGGTGTTCGTAATCAAAATTTCCGAATGCTGCGGTGGTCATTAGTTTCCCGGAGGCTGACACGTCTCCCAGGTCATCCGGGGTTTTGTGATGGTGCCGGTAGTAGTCGAAGACTTCTGCCACGAGAATTTTAGCCTGTCGTTTGGCAGAATAATCCTGGAGCAGTAAAAACACTCCGATTCCGGACAAAGCAGCCAGTGCCCAGGTGAGTTTTGTTCGTTTCCGACTGATTTCCAAAAGAAACCAACCGGTTGAAAACGCCAGCAATACCAAACCGAATAAAGGAATGTAGAAATAGATAATGAGCGAAACAATGAATACTACATTTTGCAGGGTTACGTTTTTCATAACAAGTAGTTTTTAACGTTGCGTGGTTTTCTAATGTATTGAATTTAAAACAAGAAAACAAAAAAAATCGCCGGAAGAAACTCCCGGCGACCTGTTTTTAAGTATAAACCGATGCTCATATCGGTTGTTCATTCAACTCTAAATGCGTACCGCATCTGCATGACCTTTCAAAACGGATTCATACAATTCTTCGTAAACCGGTAGAATCTCTGACAGATCGAAGCGTTTTGCCTGCTCCAGTGCCTGTTGGCGGAACAACTGGTGTGTTGCTTTGTCTTTCAGAATCCGGATAGCGTTTTCCGCCATGGATTCAATGTCTCCTACATTGGATGTAAACCCTGAGAATCCGTCGATGTTTACCTCCGGAATTCCTCCTGTATTGGATGAAACGACCGGAACTCCCTCTGCCATTGCTTCCAAAGCTGCCAACCCGAAGCTTTCCGTTTCGGAAGGAAGCAGGAATAAATCGCTTAATTCCAGAATCGGAGCTGTTTCGCGCACTTTACCGGTAAACGTAATTTTCTGGCAGATTCCCAAATCACGCGCCAAACGTTCTGCAATGGCACGATCGGGCCCGTCACCAGCCAAAAGCAGTCGTGCGGGTAGTTTCTCCTGAACCTTTTCAAAAATGCGTACCACATCCGTCATGCGTTTCACCGGGCGAAAATTTGAAATGTGACACAAAATCAGTTCATGATCTTCTGCATAATGCCGTCTTTTCTCCATGTTGATTTCCGGCAAAGCAGGTTTCGACTGGATAAAGTTCGGGATCACGTGAATTTTACGTTTTGTTTCAAAATGCGCATAGGTGTCTTTCATCAAACTTTCCGACACTGCCGTAACAGCATCCGAAGCATTGATACAGAATGAAATGACCGGTTCGAATGAAGGATCTTTCCCGACGAGTGTAATATCTGTTCCGTGCAGTGTGGTAATAAACGGAATGTTCACTCCCTGTGCTTTCAGGATTTGCTGGGCCATAAAAGCTGCCGAAGCGTGTGGAATTGCGTAATGTACGTGCAGAATATCCAGGCCTTCGTATTTCACCACATCCACCACTTTACTGGCTAATTCGGTTTCATAGGGCTGGTATTCAAAAAGCGGGTAATCTGAAACCTGTACTTCGTGATAAAAAATATTTTCGCGGAAGCTTCCCAAACGCACCGGCTGGGAATAAGTAATAAAATGGACTAAATGTCCTTTCTGGGCTAAGGCTTTGCCCAATTCAGTGGCTACAACGCCACTCCCGCCAAATGTGGGATAAAGTACGATTCCTATTTTCATGGGGTGTATGTATTAATTCCGGCGTGCTTCAAAAAGTGCTTCGTATATCACTCGCTGGATCTCCGTTCGCACGCTCATCTTTGTTATTTTCCAATTGTCTGCATCCGGGTATACCCGGTTTGATAAAAACACGAAGTTTACCTTGTTTTCAGGATCTGCCCAGGTAATGGTTCCCGTGAACCCGGAATGACCGAATGTTGACGGAGAAACCAGATCACAGGTCGGACCGTTTTTCAGGCTCACTGTCGGTTTGTCGAAACCAATTCCTCTTCTGTTTCCAGGGCAAAATTGGCACGCTGTAAACTGATCTACAATTTCTTTTTTGATAATGGATTGGTCTCCTATCTGGCCTTTATTGAGGAGGAACTGCATCAAAGCTGCCAAATCCGTTGCATTGGAGAACAGACCGGCATGTCCGGCAACTCCACCCATCATCGCTGCTCCCGGATCGTGTACATATCCGTGAATCAGTTGTTTGCGGAAGTCTTTGTCCAACTCAGTAGGTACAATGCGTTTTTTGGCAAATTTCTCCAGCGGTAAATACGTCATTGTTTGTAATCCCAAAGGCTGGTAGATTTCCTTGTCAACAAATTCGTTTTGTCCCATTCCACTCACCCGCTCAATGAATTTATTGAAGAAATAATAGCTCAAATCGGAGTATTCGTAGGACTTCTTCCCTGTCAAAGGCGTTTCTACGATGATTTTCAGCATCGTTTTCCAGTAATCATCGCGAATCCAGATATTATCAGCTACTACGCGTTTGTAGATGCCGTTGTCTTTTTTGTCATAGATTTCCGGGTCGAGTTCACCGTCTTTCATGGTGCGTTTGTAGAATGCAATCCATGGAGTTAATCCTGCCTGGTGCGTGAGCAGATCAATGGCTTTCAAATTGGCGTATTCAGTTCCTTCCACATAATCCGGGGTCAATTCGCCCAGTTTCATATTCGTATCAAATTTACCGAGTGTTTTCAAGCGCATCAAGGCCGTAGTCGAGGAAGCGATTTTGGTAATTGAAGCAATGTCGTAAATGTGTCCGTTCGTGATGCTGTCGCCGTTTTCATAAACGGTTGTTCCGTAAGATTTCTGAATCACGATTTTCCCGTCAATAGCAACTACGATCTGGCATCCCGGAAAGGCTTTCGCTTCGATGGCTTTTGCCACTATGTCATCCACTTCCTTGAGTTTTGCCGGATTCAATCCCAATTCTTCCGGCTGGGAATATTTCAACCGTCCGTTTCCTTTCAATTGAATTCCGGAACCTGCTTTCCAGTGACTATTGATTTCCATGGCCAGTTTCCCCGTAATATCAAAAGCTCCCATCACTGCCTGAGCGGTTCGTTCCTGTGCAGCTGCCGTATTTTCATACGCACAGAGAATGGATTTCACCGCTTTCGGGAAGTCTGTTTCATCCTGAAGCACCAGCGGATTTCCGAACAGGATTACTGAAGCATGTGCATTTTCAGGAAGAACGTCCAGTACTTTTTTCCACGAACCGAAACCGTAATTGTTACGTGCGCGCTGTGCATCAGAATGGAAATCAAGAATATAGATAGCTTCCGGATTGAGTTTCACTTCTTTCAATCGTTTTGCCGCTTCTTCCGGTGTATAGTATTTATAATGAGTTACTTTCGCATAATCATTTAAACGATCTCTGAAAGATGCCGTGTGTGTTCCAACTCCAATGCGGATGATTTCGCGATCCAGTCGGTCGATCGGCAAATTGTCCTGCTCATTTTTCAAACAGATCAATGCTTTTTCATACGTTTGATTGATGATCAGCTGTCTTTCCGGAGCCGGATCTTTGCGCTTCACCATTGGTTTGTGAATAATTGCCTGGTATTTTGCATGCAAGACTCTGCGGCAATGCTCGTTGACTTCTTCTTTTGTCAAACTGCCGCTTTCCACTTTCGTTTGGATCAGTTTGATCGCATCTTTTACGTTTTCCGGGAACAACAAAATGTCACATCCTGCTGCGTATGCTTTTGCCACCACTTCTGATTTCCCGTATTTCTCCGAAACGGCTTTCATGTTCAATGCATCGGAAATGACCAATCCTTTGAATCCCAGTTTTTTTCTCAGGTAGGTTTCGATCACCGGTTTGGATAAACTGCTTGGTGTACCGCTCGGATCCAGTGAAGGAACATTTAAATGTGCGACCATAACAGATCGTGTTCCGGCATCAATTCCACTTTTGAATGGTAAAAAGTCTTTGGTTTCAAACTCCGGGACGCTGTGTGAAACGGTTGGAAGTTCCAAATGTGAGTCTTTATCCGTATCTCCGTGTCCGGGAAAATGTTTGACACAGGAAATAACACCTGCACTTTCAATTCCTTTCACCATTGCAGCGGTTTGTTTGGCAACGGTTTGCGGATCGGAACCAAATGAACGGAAACCGATCACCGGGTTCTTCGGATTGAGGTTTACATCTGCAACAGGAGAAAAATTCATGTGGATTCCGAGCATGTCGCATTCTACCCCCATGTGGTAACCGATTTTCTCCGTCAGGTCAAAATCATTTGCTGCTCCGATTGCCTGCTGATACGGGAAACGTGGTTCTCCGGAAAGACGCATCGCCACTCCCCACTCGGCATCCATTCCGATCAATAACGGCATTTTCGCCGCTCCCTGCATTTGCTGAATGGCTTCCTGCAGGTTGTCTTTTTCACCCTGGAAGAAAATCAATCCGCCGATATGCTGATCTCTGACAAGCGCTTCAGTTTCTGCCAAATGTGCTTTTCCTTTGTTCGACCAGCATGCCACCATGAACGATTGAGCAATGCGGTCTTCCAGCGACAACTTTGAAAGTTCGGTTTCCACCCACTGATCTTCGTCTGCGGAAACCCGGCTTGTTTTCTGTTTTCCAGTGGTTTTCGGAGTGGTTTTCAATACCAATGCGGAAGTAATCAATCCGGAGCCTAAAAGAAGAGAAAACAGGAATGCTGTTTTGCGAATGGTCTTTCTGTTCATAAAACAAAATTACGTTATAATTCATGAAAACTGACAGGGTGTCAGCCAGAAAATATTGGAACGGGAATTGTTAAAAAGAATCCACATGTTTTAACGAAAATAATGGCGGGACTAACGTTTGCCGGCGTCAAAAGCTGCCGCTTTTTTTTATTTTTGTTGAGATTGCCAACAGAACAACGAAAAAACAGCATTCAAAAAAACAAAACTCATTGATTCATGTCAGATATTATTCGCTTACTTCCCGATCATGTTGCCAATCAAATTGCGGCCGGAGAGGTTGTTCAACGACCAGCTTCCGTTGTGAAGGAATTAGTGGAAAACAGTATTGATGCCGGAGCAACCAAAATTGAGTTATATATTAAGGATGCCGGCCGTACGCTGATCCAGATTGTAGACAACGGAAAGGGAATGTCACCCCTGGATGCCCGCATGTGTTTCGAGCGGCATGCAACCAGTAAAATTGCGCATGCAGACGATTTGTTTGCATTGAAAACAAAAGGATTTCGTGGTGAAGCACTTGCTTCGATTGCGGCGATTGCGCACGTCACGCTTCAAACACGGCGTGCTGACGATGAACTCGGAACCAAAATCCAGATCGAAGGAACAGAACTGGTAAACCAGGAACCCGTACAGTGTGCGGAAGGAACCAATTTTGAAATCCGCAACCTCTTTTTCAACGTTCCGGCAAGGAGAAACTTTCTGAAATCGGACAACGTAGAGTTCAAGCACATCATCGATGAATTTGAACGGGTTGTACTCCCTCATCACGACCTTGCTTTCCGGTTGGTGCACAACGACCAGGAAATTTACCACCTGGTTCCTGCTCCGCTCCGAAAGCGGATTGTGGATGTCTTCGGACGGAATTTCAACGACCGCCTGGTTCCGGTAACCGAACAAACGGATATCGTGGCACTGGATGGCTTTGTAGGAAAACCGGAGGCAGCTAAAAAATCGCGGGGAGAACAGTTTTTGTTTGTCAACAACCGTTTTTTCAAGGATACGTATTTCAATCATGCGGTTTCGGCGGCATTTGAACACCTGCTTCCTGCAAAATTATTCCCGAGTTATTTCCTGTTCCTGGATGTAGACCCGAAGCAGATTGATGTGAACGTACATCCGACCAAAACAGAGATTAAATTCGAAGAAGATAAAGCGATTTACAGCATTATCCGCAGTGCGGTACGGCTTGGGCTGGGGAAATTCAACATTACCCCGACGCTGGACTTTGACCGTGAAAGCGAATTCGATTTACCGCTTTCGATGGCGAATCAGCTGCCGGTTGAGCCGGAGATTCGCGTGAATAAAGATTACAACCCGTTTCATGTTCAGAATACACGTGAAGGGCAACTTTCTTCCGCTAAATCATCCGGTTCGGGTTCCGGATTTAAAAGTAACGGATTTTCAACTGCTTTGAATAATGCTGGATTCGGTTCCCAATTTCAATCAGCTAGTCTTGATGAATTGTGGAATACGGAATCCGTCAACGAGGAACAGCAAGAGGAAACACCGGTTCAAACACAAATTGAAGTCGAATCGACCAAATCGCTCGGGCCGTTCATCCTGAAAGGTTCGTTTGTGGTTTGTTCTGTTCCGCAAGGCTTGCTGGTTTTCCATTACCGGCGTGCGTATGAACGCATGCTGTATGACGAACTGATGCGTGGTTTTATGGTGAACCCGCTGGCTTCGCAGCAGTTGATTTTCCCGATGGAGAAAAAACTCTCCAAACAGGAACAGCTGGCATGGAATGAACACGAGAAAACACTTTCCCGGATCGGTTTCAATTGGAACTGGGAAGAACAGGAACTGCAAATCAGCGGTATTCCCGAAATCCTGGATGAATCGACCGTTTTGTCGTGTGTAGATAAAATCCTGGAGCAATTGCAAATGGGAACATTGGATAAGGGCGAAATTGCACACACGGTGTTGTCACAGATTGCTTTCGCGGGCAGTATGTCGTTCAAAATTCCGGATAACTCCGATGCTATTTCGGACTTTATCTCCCGTTTATTCGAAGCAGATGAACACACATTCTCTCCTTCGGGCAAGCGGATCATTGCACAAATTACGAATGAAGAATTATTTCAACTTTTTTAATATCGACGAATTATGTTTGGAAATATACAGCCGGTAACGAAGAACTTACTATTGCTCAATATCGCAATGTTCGTGTTGACGTCTTTTTTTGAATATTCAGGAAATAGTATTGACTTGGGAAATCTATTGGGAGCTCACTACTTTGGTACGCCTTTGTTTGAGCCTTACCAACTCGTTACCCATTTTTTTATGCATGGCGGATTTTTGCATATTTTCATGAATATGTACATCCTGGTGATGTTTGGAAGTTTTTTGGAGCGGCTTTGGGGGCCAAAACGGTACTTCATCTTGTATGTAGCTGCTGCACTTGGGTCAGTCCTTTTGTACAATATTGTCGGTTATGTCCAAATTATGGAATACAAATCAATCATAGGGGATAGTGAAGTTCTTGCTGGAATTAATGGTATGATTAGAGAGAATGGTTTTACGGCTAAAACAATCGCAGAATTAAATCAAGACATCTACGAGACAGTTGTTTACGCTTCAAATCATGGCATTACCTCTATGGAACAGTTGAGAGCTGTTGAAGCATACGCAATTAAATCATACATCCCGATGGTGGGGGCCTCCGGTGCTATTTTCGGTTTGATGGCTGCGTTTGCAATCTTATTCCCGAACACCCAGTTAATGCTTATTTTTCCTCCTATTCCAATCAAAGCGAAATGGCTGATCGGAGGATATTTTTTATTTGAAGTGTATAACAGTTTCCAGAATAATTCAGGAGACAACGTGGCGCACCTGGCGCATGTCGGCGGAGCGATTGTTGGCGCGATCATTGTTTTAATCTGGAGAAGAACCGGTAAAAACTTTTATTAAAGATGACTAACGACAGAAATTTAACGGAAGAACTGAAGTTCCAGTTTCGCTTCGGCGGCATGCACATCAAGTTGATTTTTGTTAACTCGGTGGTGTTTTTGGCAATGATCCTGCTTCATTTGGCAGGAAAAGCAGCTCCCAACGGTTGGACGGACTGGTTTCAGACTCAGTTTTTCACCCTTCACACCGACCTGAAAGAATTTGTGTATGCGCCGTATGGTTTGATCACCAGCATTTTCACGCATTTCGGTTTCTTTCATTTCCTTTTCAACATGTTCTTCCTCTACTTTGCAGGGAGTCTGTTCCGTCAGTTTTTCTCGGACAGAAGAATGCTGCACGTATATGTGGTCGGAGGAATTTTCGGAGGAATTTGCGAATTAATCGTGAGCCAGTTTACTGGAACCGGTTATCCCGTATTAGGTGCTTCGGGCTCCATCATGGCCTTATTCATTGCGATATCTTTTTACAGACCGAATATCCAGATTAATTTATTGGGATTGTTCCCGGTTAAAATTTATGTGATCGCATTGATCTATCTTGTCGGAGATTTGGCTCAGGCATTGGATGGCGACGGAACAGCTCATTTTGCGCATTTAGGTGGTGCTTTGATTGGTTTCTTGTCTGTGCAGAATTTACATTCCTCTTCCAATATCATCAACTGGACCGAATCGATTCATCAGCGTGTGTTGTCCTGGTTCTCAGGAAATAGAAAACGCCGGACGAAAATGAAGGTTCAATCCGGTGGCGGCAGGGTTCCGAAATCAGACGAAGAATACAACATGGACGCCAAGGCCAGACAAGAACGCATTGACAAAATTTTAGATAAAATTTCTAAATCGGGATACGAATCGCTCACGAAAGCTGAAAAAGACTTTCTATTTTCACAAAGCAATAAATAAACGTGAGCTGGTTCAAAAAAATAGCGCGATTTTCAACGGTGATCAAGATTCTGTCTGTCACCGTGATCTGCTGTTTGTTACTGGCCTATTTAGCTCCTTTCGTTCATCCGAATTCAATCCGGATCCTGCCGTTTTTCGGACTCACCTATCCTATTTTCATTTGTTTGGCACTGGTTTTAATGATCTATTGGGCTTTTGCAAAATCCCGGTGGTTCTTTTATATCCTGGTAGCCATTGTTTGCGGAGGAAGCCTGCACTTCAGAACCTTGTCGATTCATTTTTCAGATTCCAAACCGGAAACGGAAGTGGATTCCTGGAATATTATGAGCTACAATGTGCGCTTGTTTGATGTGTACAATTCTTCCATCGAGGAACGAAACAAATCCAGAGATAGTATTGTGAGTTACATTCAGCGCGTTGATCCGGACGTAGCATGTTTCCAGGAGTTTTTCCACCAGGATAAGCCTTCCGCGTTCTCTACCCGGGATACGCTGATTGAATTGATGGGCTACAAATATTACCACGAACGTTATTCCCACCGGATCCGCAACCGTCAAAACTTCGGAATCTGCATGCTCTCGAAGTACCCGATCATTGCAAAAGGCGACGTGATGTTTGAGAATTTCAAAACGACTGATAATTACTGTATTTATGCGGATATTGTCAAAGGAAAAGACACGATTCGTTTTTACGACATTCATTTGCAATCCATCAAGTTACAGCAACAGGATTACGAATTATTCGGAGAGAAAAACGCACAGGCAGGAAGTAAATCTTCTACCATCCGCCTGCTGATCGATAAATTGAGAATTGCTTATCCGGCACGGGCTGAACAAGCAGAACGGGTGGTTGAGCACATGAAGACTTCTCCTTACCCGGTAGTGGTTTGCGGTGATTTCAACGATACTCCCATGTCTTATGTGTATAATCAATTCAATTCCAGTTTAGTTGATTCTTTCCGGGAAACTTCTTCCGGAATTGGTGTGACGTATGTAGGTCGTGTTCCTGCCGGAAGAATTGACTACATCTTCCATTCCGGCGATCTGGGAGCTTATGATTTTGAAATTCAAAAAGTTGCATTTTCAGACCACCGTGCTGTTCACTGCCGGATTTACAAAAAGCAGTTGTAGCCTAAAAAAAAACAAGCAGTCCGGATAGTTGGAAATTGGATTTTTCATCTATTTTTAATTCAGAATAGATCATTAGTTTATACTATTTGGTATAAACCAGTCTTCTGAAATGAAAAGGATGAATATGAAAACTAGTTTTAGCTCATTGAACAAGCATGTAAAGGCATTTACCCCCTGCATTTTGTCCTTGTCATTTTTAATCAGTGCCTGCTCCGGATCTCAGCAACCGGAAGAACCTTCAAAAAGCCAATCGGCTTCCATTGTCGGGAACTGGAAACTGGTAAAGCGCCGCCTTGCGGATCGCAACCTGGAAAAGAATTTCAACGGCGACCCCGCCAATATCATTGTCAGCATCGAGAAGACGGGATATTTTCATATCTACGACACCCTGAAAAATGAGAAATGGCTTGCCGGAGATCTGAATTCGATCCATACGCGGAGAATCGGTCAGTGGACTTATGAAGATTCAACACTGCATTTCAGATACCAGGATAAGGACTCATCGTATAAAGAACGCATCATTATTACGAAGTTGACCGAAGATGAGTTGGTGATGAAACGGAATAAAAACCAGGTGACTACTTTCAGCTACTTCAAGCGGAATCAATAAAAAACCCATACAGTGCCCGCCAAAAGACGGGAGATTCTGAACGTCTCAGAAAGCACGATTTGGTTTGCTGTTTTTCGTTGTAATCTGCCGATCGTCGTCCTGACGAAACCGTTGCCGGTTGCAGCCCGCCATTGAAAAATCAAGACTCCCCGTTCGCAAAAAAATGTTAGACGTCAACAATATCACTGCATGGGTGTGTCTTCCTACTATGGAAAACTGCCATTTTCACCCCGCGCTCGGGCGGGCGAATGACTCTATAAAGATACGAAAAACATTTTGATATGTAGTCTGAATAGTGTCGAAGACTGCATATTAAATGTGTATTTTTAACTCAAAAAAGTGATTATGAAAAAGATCGGAATTATCGGATGTGGAAACCTGGGATTGTCATTGTTGAAAGGATTTCGGAAACAATACCCCGATGCGCATTTGTACGGAACCAGGAGAAACCTTGCCGGACTCCCCACAGAAGACGATCTGACTCATTTTACTTCAGACAATGCAGCTGTTATTGCAGCGTGTGATTACCTGATCATTGCGCTGAAGCCTTATACGATCCTTTCATTCCTTTCGGAGCACAAAGCATTGTTTGATCCTCAAAGACACACCTTGATCAGCGTAGCGACCGGAATAACCCTGGAAGAAATCCGGAACGCGCTGGAAATAACGGAAATTTCACTTTACAGAGGAATGCCGAATACGGCAGCAGATGTCCAGGAAAGCATGACTGCTCTAAGCGGGTTGAATGACCCGTTGAACCGAAAAGAACATGTTTCCGAATTGTTTGATGCTATTGGGGAGACAGTCTGGATCGATGAACAGCTTATGGAGTCAGCAACGATTCTCGGAGCTTGTGGAATTGCTTATGTACTGCGTTTTATCCGGGCCATGATCCAGGGAGGAATCGAAGTGGGATTTGATGCCAAAACGGCTAATAAAATTGTGAGTCAGACAGTGAAAGGTGCTGCACAGCTGTTGATTCAAAACGGATTGCACCCGGAAGCTGAAATTGATAAGGTTACCACGCCGAAGGGCTGTACCATTGTGGGATTAAATGAAATGGAACATAGCGGGTTTAGTTCGGCGTTGATTAAGGGGATTGTGACGAGTTATCAAAAAATAGAGCGTTGAAACGGGTTTGTTTCCCGGACGTAATATTGCGGAATTACGTCCGGGAAATGAATCCAGGCTAAAACTAAAAAACATTAGTTATCAATACGTTAATACCCTGATTTAGTTCAATTGATCGCCGCTATTTAATACGTTGGACGTAATATTGCGGAATTACGTCCAACGAACCGCTTCCGGGATTAATTATCGAAGCAGGTTTACATGCCCTTCCATTGATTCCGCAAATCCCGTTCTCTTTGATTTCAGACTCAATTTCCAGACATACATATCTGTCTTGCACAGCTGTCCCAGATACGACCCGTTCCATCCGGCATTCCGGTCAGTAGTTGTAAAAATGCGCTCGCCCCAGCGGTTGTAAATCTCGAAAAGATAATGATCCAAACTGAAATCATCCGAAATCACTGGGATGAATAACTCGTTGGTTCCGTCGCCATTGGGTGTGAATGTGTTCGGTACGTACACGACTCCATCGCTCAGCGGTTCAATAACAAGCGTCGCAGTGTCCGAACAACCGTATTCGTTTGCGGCAATCAGCAAAATCTCTACATTCCCGAGTCCTTCCTCTAAAGCCAGGGTCGGATTCGTTGCTGCAGAAGCCCAATTCCCGTTCACATACCAATTGTAAACTGAGGCATTTTCAGAGAGATTCACCAGTTCGATTTGATCTGTAAATTCGTCAATGGTATTGCTGTTTAACCCGGTTGTAAAATCAGCAGTCACATCCGGATAAACCTGGATACCTCCATTTAAACTTTCCATTTTCGAACAACCGAAAGAATTCGTCACCAAGACATCAACCGAGTGTGTTCCGCTGGTTCCGAAATAGGTATTCAGATCCGTTCCATTCGAACTGGCACTCAGTGTTCCGTCTACAAACCATTGAATACTCACTTGTTCCGTTGTAGTGAGGTGAATAGACACCATACCATCTTCACAGGAGAAAGACGATGAAGAACTCAGGGAAACATCTGAAACCTCCACTCCGGTAAAAGCCACCGTATCTGTGTTTTCACATCCGAGATTGTTTGTTACCGTAAGTACATAAGAGATTGTCCCAGCTGAATCGGCAGTAATAACCGGATTGGAAATAGTTGTGTTGTTCAAATTCGTTCCCGGCGACCAGGAATACGTGTTTCCTGCTGAAGAAGCGGCCCCGATTTGATGTACAATTCCATCATTCAAACAAGCTGATTGATCACTTCCGGCGTCAGCAACAGGAAGGTTGTTTACAGTAATGGAGAAAGAAACCGGTGTTCCTGCACAGTTATTTATCACTGGAGTGACTTCAATAATGGCAGTTTGAGATCCCGATTGATTGTTGACCGCTGTAAAATCCGGGATTGTCCCTGTCCCGGAGCTTGCTAACCCAATCGCTGTATTTGTATTCGTCCATGCAAATGATATTCCGTTTGTTCCGGTGAAAGCCGGAATTTGAACCAACCCCCGGGCACATAGATTGATGTCCGAAACAGGGTCAATAACAGGAATCGGATTTACCGTGATGGTAATTGCACCTGTCAACGATTGTGAACAGGAAACCGACTGAACATGCAGAAGCGTGTAGTTAGTTGTATTGTACAATGCCGGTGATGAAATGGAAATCGTTCCTGATGCGGGAATCGTTATGGAAGATGTAGTGGCTCCATCGGTATAATCAACTGTTGAGCCCGGTGTTCCTGAAAGTGTGAAATTGGCATTGTCACCTGTACAAATAGTGGCATTCGAGCCAATAGAAGCAGTTGGAAGCCCCAGAACCTGGATGGTTTGAGAAGTTGAACAACCACTGGCTTCCGTATAAGTAATCTGCACCGTTCCTGCACTAACACCTGTAACTTCTCCCGAAGCAGAAACCGTTGCAATTGACGGATGAGATGAGCTCCAGGAAGCCCCCGTTGAAGTTCCTGTTACGGATAACTGGATGGAAGCTCCCTGGCAAACAGAAGATGCCCCGGAAACTATTGGTGTGGGATTGATAATCACAGTAGCCGACCCCGTTTGATTTTGAGAACAGCCGTTTACACTGGAAACGCTCAACAAGTTATAAGTGGATGTACCTACTGTTGTTGTCGGAATAGTGACCACCGCATTTGATCCCGTTCCGGAAGAAATTGTTTGCGTTGTGCCTCCGTTGATGTTGTACGTGAAGGTATATGGAAGTGATCCGTTCGAACCGGTAAACGTAACTACTGGCTGTGCAGCGTTCTGACAAACTGTTGCCGTTCCTGAAATGCTGGCCGTTGGCATGCTGTTTACAGCGATTATCGCCGAACCTGTTTGGTTCTGAGAGCAACCGTTCGCATTGGAAACACTTAACAGGCTATAAGTAGCTGTTCCTGCGGTTGCAGTCGGAGCATTGAGCACGACACTTGAACCGGTTCCGGAAGAAATGGTTTGTGTTCCGCCACCATTAATGGTGCAACTAAACGTATAAGGTGTTGTTCCGCCCGATCCGGTAAATGTAATAGCTGGTTGTGCAGCGTTCTGACAAACCGTTGCTCCACCTGAAATACTGGCTGTTGATACCGGGTTCACAACCACACTCGCAGAACCTGTCTGACTTTGAGTGCATCCCGAAGAGCTTGCGACACTAACCAGATTATATGTGGAAGTTCCGCTTGTACTTGTCGGAATGCTAATGGTTGCCGTTGAACCGGTTCCGGAAGAGATGGTTTGATTGGGTCCCCCGTTGAGATTGTATGTGAACGTATAAGACGCTGTTCCATTCGCCCCTGTAAAAGTAATCACCTGTGAAGGGGTGTTCTGACAAACCGTTGCACCACCTGAAATACTTGCTGTTGGCATGCCGTTTACAACGATTGTTGCCGAACCTGTTTGGTTTTGAGAACAGCCGTTTGTATTGGAAATACCGAGTAAATTATAAATGAATGTTCCTACTGTTGCTGTTGGAGCATTGAGTATAACGCTGGAACCGGAGCTTGTAGAAATGGTTTGCGTTGCACCACCGTTGATGTTGTAACTAAACGTATAAGGCGCTGTTCCGCCCGATCCGGTAAATGTAACTGCAGGTTGCGCGGCATTTTGACAAACCGTTGCCGTTCCAGAAATACTTACCGTTGACACCGGATTCACGACCACACTTGCTAAACCTGTTTGATTTTGTGTACATCCCGAAGGACTTGCAACACTAATCAGGTTATAAGTAAACGTTCCTGCCACAGTTGCCGGAACACTGATTGTAGCAGTTGAACCGGTTCCGGAAGAAATCGTCTGATTGGCTCCCCCGTTGAGATTATAGGTGAACGTATAAGGAGTTGTTCCTCCTGATCCGGTAAAAGTGACCACTGATGGAGTACTGTTTTGGCAAACCGTTGTACCACCTGAAATACTTGCTGTTGGCATACTGTTTACAACGATTACTGCCGAGCCTGTTTGGTTCTGGGAACAACCACCTCCATTGGAAACACTCAGTAAGTTATAAGTAAATGTTCCGGTTGTTGTTGTCGGAACGTTGAGGACAACACTTGAACCGGAGCTTGTGGAAATGGTTTGTGTTGCACCACCGTTGATGTTGTAACTAAACGTATAAGGTGCTGTTGCTCCCGATCCGGTAAAGGTAACTCCGGGCTGTGCGTCGTTTTGACAAACCGTTGCGCCACCTGAAATACTCGCCGTTGACTGCGGGTTCACGACTACACTCGCAGAACCGGTTTGATTTTGGCCGCATCCGGAAGAACTTGCTACACTAACTAAGCTGTATGTAAAAGTTCCGGTCACAGTTGTCGGAACACTGATTGTTGCTATCGAACCTGATCCCGAAGAAATCGTTTGGTTTGCACCTCCATTGAGTTTGTAGGTGAATATGTATGGTGCTGTACCGTTTGCCCCGGTAAAGGTAATGACCTGTGAAGCGGCATTTTGACAAACCGTTGCACCACCTGAAATACTCGCTGTTGCAGAGGGATTTACCACAACAGTTACAGCACTTGTTTGATTTTGAGAGCACCCGTTTGTCTCTGAAACACTCAGTAAATTATACGTAAACAGTCCCGATACTCCCGTTGGCACATTCAGTGCAATACTTGATCCGGTTGAAGTTATGGTTTGTGTCGCTCCTCCATTGATGTTATAGCTGAAGGTATAGGGAGCTGTTCCGTTTGAACCGGTAAAAGTAACGGATGGTGCTGCATCATTCTGGCAAACCATCGTCGAACCAGAAATCGATGCCGTCGGTAAAGGACTGACAACTATCACTGCTGAACCCGTTTGGCTTTGAGAACAGCCCGCAGCACTCGAAACACTGACCAGGCTATAGGTGAATGTTCCGGTTGTACTTGTCGGAACATTGATTGTTGCAGTCGAAGCTGTGCCGGAAGATATTGTTTGGTTTGCACCTCCATTGAGCTTGTACGTGAATGTATAAGGCGCAGTACCATTTGCTCCCGTAAAGGTAATGGTTGGCTGCGTTGCATTTTTACAAACGGTTGCTGCTCCGGTTACGGTTGCCGTTGGAAGTGGTTTCACAACAACTGTTACAGACTGAGGCATGCTCAGATCGCACATTTGTCCACTTGACAGCATGGTATAAACATATGTTCCGGGAGTAGTTGTTGGTACCTGTACACTGGCTGGTCCACCTCCAGGAACAGATTGCGGAAATCCCGAGTTAATCGTGTAGCCGTAGGAATAAGCCGCACAAGAGTAACATGAGAAAGAAACAGATGGCATTGGTCCGTTTACGCAGACACTGGTTGCGCTTACACTCATCGTACGGTTTTCATTCGGTACAATATAAAGTGAACCTCCACCGGATAACGGCCCTGTACATCCTGCAGAATTTGTGACACTGACTCCTGAAATAACGAACGTAGTCGGTGAACTTACATTCGGCCCGTTCACAGTCAGTGAACTACCTCCTACTACCGTATTTGTCACACCATTCACCGTGTATTGATAGGTAAAAGGGCCTGTCCCGCCGGATGCGCTCAAATTAAGGGTGTATTTGGTACATGGTCCATTAGCCAAGAGTGTTCCTGTAGGTGTGGGTAAAACAATCACACTACTGCTAGCGCTAACCGCCTGGTAATTTCCATATGAGTCCGTTATTCCTGTCAACTGGTAAGTGGTCGTTCCGGCTGTAGTCGTCGATGCAGGAATTGTAATCGGGCTTCCTCCTGTGATGGTTTGCGGTACACCGCCGGCTGTATAAGAATACGTATACGGGCCTGTGCTCCCGGAAGCAGAAAAGGAAAAGTTAGCAGAAGCAGCTCCGGCACACACCGTTTGATTGGTTCCGGAAACCGTCATCGGGTTCGGAATAACGGTTATTGTTGCCGTTGATCCGTTGATACCTGTAGTTGGTAAACTCTGACACAGGAATGAGGAGTATACATGTATCAATTCAAGCGTATAAGTTCCGACTGTAGCGGTTGAAATCGGTATATGAACGGATGATGTTCCGGGAGGACTCGTAATGGTCTGTTGTGGTCCGCCGTTGATTGTATATTTAAACGTATAAGGCGGAATACCTCCTGACCCCGTTAGTACAAATTCCGGAAAAGGCGTACTGTTCTGATAGACGGTGGTCGTTCCAGAAACACTTCCTACCGGATTGATAACAAACAAGAAATCACTACTCTGGTTTATCGTTGCTGTACAACCAGTTGCATCTGTTACACTTAACAGGGTGTAATTTACATTTCCCAGCCCCGGCATAGGCAAATCTAAAACAGCAGAATCGCTTGTTCCACCGGATGTAACAGTTTGAGCAGGGCCTCCATTTACTGAATACACAAACGTATAAGGTGCTGTTCCGCCCGATCCGGTAAAAATGACCTGGTAATTGAGTCCAGCCTCGTAACAAATGGTGTCTGATGGTGAAATGGTCGCATCACAGGCATTTGCCCGAATAGCGGTAAAGATGGTTAAAACAATAAGGTAAATGTATTTCACGGTAGTTGTAATATAAGGTCAAAGATAAGCTTAAAAAGGAAAATTAGAAATGAAATTTCAGCAAGAAGAAAGAAATAGTTTTTAAAAGATGTTTCTAATTGTAAAACAGTTAATTACAAGTCATTTTACCAGTATCTTTTTTGACTGGAACACAGCTGAAAAACAAGGTGCTTACCACGGTGTATATTCTTAGGTCAAGTATGTTTTTGATTTTCAAAAATCACCTCTGTCCCAATATTGGGAATTTGGGTTTTCACGAAAATAGGGCTGGTTCGTACGGAAACATGTACCTTTGCTTCATGAAAATCCCCCACTCCAATTTCTCGCTCGAAAAACTGGGTATTTCATCCTTGAATGAAATGCAGCAGGAAATGCTTCAAACCTCCGGAACAAACAACGATATTATCCTGCATGCTCCTACGGGATCCGGGAAAACAGTTGCGTTCCTGACGACGGCTTTGGGGAAACTTTCCAAAGAACAGCAATCCGTGCAGTTATTGATTATTTCTCCGACCCGCGAACTTTCAATTCAGATTGAGGATGTGTTCAAAAAACTGAGCACCGGATTCAAAGTAAATACGTGTTATGGGGGGCATTCCATGCGAGTGGAAGAAAACAACTTATCGGTTCCGCCTGCTGTGCTGATCGGAACACCGGGAAGACTGGCGGATCATGTCCGCAGAAACAACGTGGATCTTTCCGAGGTACACACCCTGGTACTCGATGAATTTGACAAATCGCTGCAAATGGGATTTGAGTCGGACATGACGGAAATTATTTCCGAACTTCACTCTCTGAAGCATAAATACCTGGTTTCCGCCACCAAACTGGAGCAAATTCCAGCATTTACACGTATTCAGAACCCGGTTACAATCGATTTCCTGACCGGGCAAAGCCACCGGATCAATTATTTCGGCATTCACTATATCCCAACAGACAAAGAAGGAACCTTATTGGAATTGCTGTGCAATCTTCCGGAAGGGAAAACGATTATTTTCTGCAATCACCGCGAACCGGTTGTTGAGATCACAGACTTTTTGAAGTCGAACGGTGTGGTTGCAGCTGCTTATCATGGTGGAATGGAGCAGGATGACCGGGAACGTGCGCTGATCCGTTTCCGGAACGGAAGTGCGGATTTCCTGGTTTCAACCGATCTCGCTGCACGCGGATTGGATATTCCGGCAGTTGAACACGTGATTCATTATCAACTTCCGTTGAAAGAAGCAGAATTTATTCACCGAAGCGGAAGAACCGGCCGGCAGGACGCAGACGGAGTAGTCTTCCTATTCCTGGATGCTCAAAAAGAAGTTCCTGCGTTTATTCCCGAGCACGAATTGTATGATGTAATCCCGGACGAACCGCTTCCGGAAGCTCCGAAATGGAAAACCATTTACATCAGTGCGGGAAAAAAGGATAAAGTCAATAAAGTGGATATCGTGGGCTTCCTGCATAAAACCGGAGGACTCCGTCCCGATGAAATCGGGCTGATTACCGTGATGGATCACAGTTCTTTTGTTGCAATCCGAAGTGATATTGCAGAACAAGTCGTTCCGGAATTACGGGATCAGAAGATCAAGGGAAAGAAACAGAAGATCGGATTTGCGAGGTGATTTAAGCCGTACTCCAATTTCCGGTGCTGCCCGTTCTGGCGGTTCGCTGTGTCGGAATACCAGGAATCACCGAAACACACAAAGGGAGGGGTAATCCCTCTGGAGACTGACTTTTTACACACCATTACAAATTGATGAATTTGTGGAGGAAGGCAGTGTAACAAAACCCGCAGACTAGCTTCTCGGAAACTGATTCATTACATCCATCACAATCTGCGGCGTCGGATTTGCCAGTTTGCGTTTCTGCGTATCAATCCATGCTCCGTCAATTGTAATGGTCGCACACCACTCGCCTTTCGAATTGGTCAATACGTGCTGCATTGTCCAGCGGGAACCGTCTTCGTTAATTGATTTGATTGACAAGGTCATTGTCACTTCATCGTGCATGTGGATTTCTTTGCGAAAAACACATTCTTCGCGAAACAAAATCGGCCCGAAATGATTCTCCTGCATCACCTTCAGCGAAAGCCCCAGGTCATTCAGAATTTCAACACGCTGCTGAGCTCCCCAATCGTAATATGCACTGTGTCTGACATGATAATTCGGATCGAGGTCTGACCAGCGGATAGATAGTGTTTTGCTAAACGATTCCATTTCTTTTTTTGCTGTAAAAGTACAAAATATTTATGCGTGCAGAGTAAATTTCACGTTTCCTGACAGCCGATTCCGAATGAAAAATCCCTAATCGCTTCAATCTCACATTTCTAAAAAATAATGACGCTGATGGTTGTCTGTATCAAAAGCCAAGGCCTTCCTCAAAACAATACTTTGTAAAGCAATTTTCCTCTTCAAAAGCAAAGCTTTTTCTTCTTATTTTTGCTCCTCATCAAAATGAAGCGGCGTTTTTGTCGTTAGTAAAACAGATTAAACCGATTAATGAAAAAAGTCTTAGGAATCTCCGCTTTTTATCACGATTCTGCTGCTGCACTGGTCATTGGAGGCCGGATTATCGCCGCCGCACAGGAAGAACGATTTACACGAGACAAACACACTCCGGATTTTCCCGTTCAAGCGGTGAAATACTGCCTGGAAGAAGCCGGTTTGGAAATCGATGACCTGGATGCAATTGTTTTCTACGATAAACCCTTACTGAAATTCGAACGACTGCTTCAAACCTATTACTCTTTTTCGCCGAAAGGACTTGTTTCATTCCTGAAAGCCATTCCGGTTTGGATCAACGAGAAAATGTTCCTCAAGAAAATGATCCACGAAGGATTGCGCGATGTCGGTACTTACGACAAACGTAAAGTGAATCTCCTGTTCCCGGAACACCACTTGTCTCACGCAGCGAGCGCCTTCTACCCTTCGGCATTCAACGAGTCAGCAATTTTGACCATTGACGGTGTGGGAGAATGGTGTACGGCATCGATCGGAATCGGAAAAGGCGAAAAGATTGAACTGGTACGTGAAATGGAATTCCCGCATTCGGTGGGATTGCTTTACAGTGCATTTACATATTACCTTGGGTTTACGGTTAATTCCGGGGAATACAAACTGATGGGACTTGCTCCGTACGGAAATGAGTTCTCGCCTCAAACCCAGGAGTTTATTTCAAAAATAAAATCAGAACTGGTTGACATTAAAGAAGATGGATCTGTTTGGTTAAACCAGAAATACTTCAATTATGCAACCGGACTCCGCATGGTTCACGATCACAAATGGAAAGAATTGTTTGGAATCGGGCGCCGGGAAGCCGAAGCGGATTTGGAGCAGATCCACTGTAACCTGGCAATTGCGATTCAGAAAGTAACGGAGGAAATCGTGATCAAAATGGCGAAAGAAGCCAAGCGCATCACCAATTCCGATTACTTGTGCATGGCAGGAGGAGTTGCTCTCAACTGTGTTGCCAACGGGAAACTGCTGGAAGAGAACATTTTCAAGGAAATCTATATTCAAGCCGCTTCCGGTGATGCCGGAGGAGCTTTGGGCGCGGCACTGGCCGTTTCCCACATGTATTTTGAAGAAGCACGTGTGGTTGATTATACCTACGATCAAATGAATGGAACATACCTTGGGCCGGATTATTCGGAGAAGGAAATCCAGTCTATGAACAAGCGCACGAATGCGAACTACCGCAAATACGAAGACTTTCAGGACCTCACGGAATTTGTAGCTTCCCGCCTGGCTGAAGGAAATGTCGTAGGCTGGTTCCAGGGAAGAATGGAATTCGGGCCGCGCGCTTTGGGGAACAGAAGTATTCTCGGAGATGCCCGCAATCCTGAAATGCAGAAAAAACTCAACCTGAAGATCAAATACCGCGAAGGATTCCGACCGTTTGCGCCATCTGTTTTGGCAGAAGATGCAAACGAGTATTTCGACCTGCAGGCAGATTCGCCTTACATGTTGGTCGTTGCACCTGTGAAAGAAAGTCGCCGTGCAAAGCTTCCGGAGAATTACCACGACATGCCGCTTTGGGATCGTTTGTACCAGCAGCGAAGTGATCTGCAATCGATCACACACCTCGATTTTTCGGCACGCGTTCAGTCGGTTTACAAAGAAACCAACCCCCGATACCATGCACTGATCCAGGAATTCAAAAAACAAACATCTTACGGATTGGTTGTAAATACCAGTTTCAACGTGCGTGGAGAACCAATCGTTTGTACGCCCTATGATGCGTTCCGTTGTTTTATGAGTACCGAAATGGACTACCTCGTGGTGGGAGATTTTGTTTATACCAAAACCGAACAAGCTGATTGGGAAAACAAAGAAAAGTGGATGGTCAAATTCAAAATGGACTAAGCGTATGCTCAACCGGTTTAAATCTTTTGTAAAAGCAAATAAGCGTACATTCCTGGTGCTCCTTGCCGGAATCATCAGTCTTTTCTGTTTCAACGTAACCAAAAACGGAATCGGACCGGAAATTTTCGGATGGCTGAGATTGTGGAAATATGTTTCTCTGCTTTTGCTTCTCATCTGCTTCTATATCCTCTTCCTGAAAGGAAAGAAAGTGATCCTGGCAAACCTTACGTTGGTTGCCTTATTGGTTTTACTGCTTGAAACGATTTTGTTCTTCGTTTTAGGAATGCCGTCCGCATTTAAAAAGGATTTCAGCGTTCCGGACCTTCCGGAAAACCACATTGCCCGCCAGGTTGGAATGACCTATTATGCAGACAGTGTGTACCACGACATCAAAGTAAATGGAACAGACACGGTTTTTGACGTGCACTACTCCATTGACCACATGAATAAGCGAATTACTCCCGGGTTTGATTCCACGAAAAAGAATTACGCTTTGTTTTTCGGTTGTTCCATCGGTTTCGGTTACGGACTGGAAGACGATCAAACACTGGCATACCAGGTACAACAGCAGGGAGAATCGACCAATTCTTACAATTTCGCGATCTCGGGAACAGGAACCAACCACATGCTGGCTGAAATCCAGTACCGCGATTTATCGAAACAAGTTACCGAGAAAGACGGTTGCGGCTATTACATCTTTTTCTGGGATCACATCTACCGAGCGATCGGAACGATGCATCGCTATACGGAATGGCTTCATTTGGCTCCGTACTACAAAATGGAAAACGGCAAATTGATCCGTCATAAATTGTTCAAAGACGGCCGCCCGTTTATTTCAAGTATGTATGAACGGTTGTATCAGACCAATATCGTGAAGTACTTCGAAGCGGATCTCCCGTTGAAGCTGAATGACTCACACTACGATTTAGTGACGGAAATGGTATTGGAAACCAAAAAGAACTACGAAAAGCAATTCGGAAACGACAAATTCTATCTGGTGATTTACCCGAATTATGTGGCGTATACTCCGGAGCAGATGCAAATTTTCAAATCGTATTTAAAGAAAAAGAAAATTAAGTTTATAGATTTGTCGCAGAAAATCGTGTACCAGGGAAAATATACCCTTCCCGGAGATGCGCATCCGAATGCGGAGATGAATGAATTAATGGCGAAGTATTTACTTCAGGAAACAAAGAAACTCTAGAAAAATGGAATTTTTACGCGATTTATGGCGCTTTATGAAAGAGCGAAAGAAGTTTTGGTTAGCACCTGTAATTATCATTCTTTTGCTGATTGGTGTGTTGATCGTTTTCGGAGGATCCAGTGCATTGGCACCATTCATTTATTCCCTTTTCTAAGCAATCCGTCACATGAGTGTTCCCAAAAACAAGCAGTCCAACCCGGCGAAAACGGTTCTAACCATCGTGGTGGGATTCCTTTTGATTTACCTCGTAACCAAGTGGAAATGGAGCTTATCGGTAGCTTTTTTTGTCGGGCTGGCAGGTATTTTATCGGATTTCATTGCCCGGCAGATCGATTTCGTCTGGATGAAACTGACACTCGTCCTGAGTTATATCGTTCCGAATATCGTACTAAGCATCATTTTTTATGTATTCCTCTTCCCGATTGCAATGCTGACCAAACTTTTCGGTAAAAAAGACCCGCTTCATTTGAAAAACACCGCTTCTTCACTTTTCAAAACCAACGAAAAAGTATTTGACAAAGCGTATTTTGAAAAGCATTGGTAATTTAACCGCACCACCGTACCTTGAAACACCTTTACTTCACACTTAAAAAATACGACGATCTGTATGATCCTCGTCTCGATAAGCGTTTTTCCGACTGCTACCGCATCGAGTTATCATCCGATGACGATAACCTGTTCGTGATTTTTGTTACGAATAATACTTCGGGAGTGATTTACGGAGAAGAAAATATCAAACTCCGCATTTATGACAAATCGCGGTTTTTCTCTTCTAAATCGATCTTTGATCTGACGTTGAACAACGAATTATTCTGCAAAAAGGAAAGCAATAATCCCCATGCTGTTTTTGGTCCTGGCTATCCGTGGAGAAACCGGCTGTCGTTTAGCGACGGGCTGGTACTCACTTGTACTGAGAACAACTTTCATTACTCCTTTTCTCCTGAAGTGATTGAATACCGAATGGGCGATCAGGAGGTGGTTTGCCAGCTCATCGTACGCAGAAAGAAGAAGGGATTTATGAAGCGGATTTTCGCGCCTTTTGATTACGTCGGTGAGATGAAATATGCCGAACAACTAAGTACAGATCATTTGATTAGTATCCTTCAGTTGCTGGTGATTGATCATATCCGGTCTTCGAATCATTGAGCTGCAATCCGGTGATAGCAGACTTTTGACACATCCAGATAGACTTCGGCGTGAGCTCAGTCGAACGCTATCGGGATTATCAATTTGTAAAATTGTGTGTTTCAGAATATAAAAAAACGGCCCGGATACCCCCAAGCCGTTTCCCTCTTTTTGAGGAAGAACCTCTTTATTTCACAATACGAAACTCTTCATGTGGAATCCGTACTTTTTTCATCGTTCCGAGCCAGTCTCTTTCCTTATCGGCATATCCGACATAGAGTAAGGAAACGCTTTTCAAACCGTGTTCTGCAAGTCCCAGTATCTCGTCCACTACCTGGTTATTGAATCCTTCAGCCGGAGTGGTGTCGATGCGTAATTCTGCAGCCTGCGCAAGTGCCAGTCCCAAACCGATATATGATTGTTTGGCAGTATGTATAAAATGCTGTTCAGGAGTTTGTGCTCCGTAGATTTTCTTGAGCATATCCGTGTAATTGTTGAAGCGTCCTTTCGGCAATTCGCGTTCTTCGGTCGTACGGTCATACACTGCATCAATGCGCTCTGGTGTATATTCGTCCCATGCAGCGAACACCAGTACGTGTGAACAATCACGCATCACTTCCGGGTTCAATGCTCCTTCAACCATTTTCTCTTTCAATTCCTGTGATTCAACCACAATGACGCGGAAAGGCTGTAATCCGGATGAAGTTGGAGCCAAACGGGCTGCCTCTACAATTTTACGGATGTCTTCCGTGCTTACTTTTTTGGACGGATCGTATGCTTTCACGGCATGTCTCCAGTGCAAATCTTCTAATAAAGCCATTTTTGTTCTACTATTTTGTTTTTATTATTTCCTATTATGAGAACTCCTGATAAGTCATTTCGATCATTTTGCAGATCAATTCAATTTGTTCAAAGGTTCAAACAGTTTAAAGGGTTCAATTGGAACTTTTAAACGTTTCCACTCTTTGAACTTTCTCATTAGGACTTCTAATTTCATACAGGACTAGTTGCTATTTTAAAAAACCTTCTTTCTTGTAAGAAGGGTCCGGGTAGGTATAAAAACCAACTCCGGTTTCAACGCCCAATTTCCCTTTATCGATGAATTCCTCTTTGAGGTAATCGGCTACTTTTTGCTTGATCGGATCTTTGCTCACATCCGCAGCCATTTTGTTGATGTTGTAAGCGGTTGTAATACCAACTACGTCGAGAATTCCGAACGGACCAACCGGAGCACCGGTCGCAACCATCCACGTTTTATCGATGGTTTCCACATCTGCAACGCCTTTTGCCAGTAAATCCAATCCGGCGCTCAGTAACGGAACCAGCAGGGAGTTCACGATATATCCCGGTTGCTCTTTGTGAAGAGGCAGTGCCACCATCCCGATGGATTTGGCGAATGCAACGACCTGGTCAAAAACAGCTGCATCGGTTCCGGCGTGTCCCATGATTTCTGCCGTGTTGTGCTTCCAGATTTCATTGGCAAAATGCAGTGCCAGAAAGCGTTCCGGACGACCTGTTTCCTGCGCAAACTGGCTTGGAAGCAAGGTAGATGAGTTACTTGCAAAAACAGTCTTTTCAGGAGCCAGTTTCGCCAGTTCGTGGTAGAACCCGATCTTAATCTGCGGATTCTCCGGAACAGCTTCAATCAACAAATCTGCATCTTTGACCGCTTCTCCCAGGTTACTTTGGTAGCTCAATCGTTTTTTAGCAGCATCCAATTGCCCGGAAGTTGCATTCAGATCTGTTTTGAAAGCTGCACTCAGTACCTCGAATTTCGCTTTTGCTTTTTCCAGGATTTCATCGTTGATATCATAAACCGTCACGTGATATCCGTGAAATGCACTTTGGAAAGCGATTTGGTATCCCAGAACACCACTTCCCGCTACGGTTACATTTTTAAATTCCATGTCATATTATTTTTAGTGAATACTCCTTTTTATGAGAGGATCACCACGATCCATGCTGCGATCGCCGGCAATGCCTGCTTGAAAAAAATTGATTTGGAAGCGGTTAAGGCTCCGAAAGTTCCTGCTACAGCAACACATCCCAGGAAAAACAAGCGAATGTTTTCAGACCAAACCGGATCGGCGATGAAAAATGACCAGATCAATCCTGCTGCAAGGAAACCGTTATAAAGCCCCTGATTGGCTGCAAGGCCTTTGGTCGCGCCGAATAATTCTGCCGGAAACGATTTAAATGTTTTTCGTCCTGCCGTTTCCCATGCGAACATTTCGATCCACAGAATGTACAAATGCTCGATGGCTACAAGTGCTGTCAGTATGTGTGCTGCTACAATCATTTCGGATTAGTCGTTGGTTACAGATAAAATAACTTGAATGTTTCCGCGGGTTGCGTTGGAATAAGGACAAACCTGGTGTGCTTTTTCAACCAGTTGTTTTGCTTCTTCAAGACTCACTCCCGGTACGTTTACACGCAATTCCACTTCCAGTCCGAAACCACCGTTTTCAATTGCTCCGATTCCGACTTTTGCAGTAACGCTGGTGGTTCCTGTCTGAGTTTTTGTCAGCATAATTACGCGACTCAAAGCGCTGTCGAAACAAGCTGAATAACCTGCAGCAAAGAGCATTTCCGGGTTCGGATAATCATCGTTTGCACCTCCCAGTGCTTTTGGCATTCTTACCTGGAGATCCAGGATTCCGTTTTCACTTTTCACGTGGCCGTTTCTGCCGCCCGTTGCCGTTGCCGAAGCTGTATATAACGTTTTCATACTTTTGATTATTGATGTGTGATATTTAAAATTTTATGTGCAATGGTTCGCATGGTTTTGAGTTCATCCAACGAAATGTTCAGATCATTCAGTAATTTCTCCGGAATGCCTGCTGCTTTTTCTTTCAGCTCTTTTCCTTCTTTCGTCAAACTGATTTCCACGATGCGTTCGTCCGTTTTACGGCGTGTTCTGGTGATCAGGTTTTTCTGCTCCAGTCTTTTCAGGAGCGGTGTCAACGTGCCGCTGTCAAGCAAGAGCTTCTCACCTATCTGATTCACGGTTTGTTTATCTTCTTCCCACAAAACCAGGAAAACCAGGTACTGCGGATAGGTCAGATCCAGCTCGTCCAAAAGCGGACGGTAGCGCTGAATTACTTCCCTTGAAAGAGCATATATCGGGAAGCAAATCTGTTTATCTAATTGGAGTAAGTCTTCCATTTTTTTTCTTGTTGCTGAAACAAAGTTAAAACATTTCATCAAATTAAATTGTGCACAATTTAATTTTTAACAAAATATCACAAACCGAGTCCCGGAAATTACCGGGATCGTTGCTCGAGAACCTGTAATACAGTACTGAGTTTAACTTCTTTTGCTCTGAGAAGCACCAGGTAATGAAACAGCAGATCAGCCGCTTCTTCTTTAAATAATTCTGGTTTGTCTCTCATTGCTTCAATCACCAGTTCAACACCTTCCTCTCCTACTTTCTGCGCTATTTTCGGCAATCCTTTTTCAATCAGCGATTGAATATAAGAACCCTCTTCCGGAACGGTGAAACGTTGTTCAATCGTTTGAAGCAATTGTACCAGTACTGAAAAATCCGGTAGAGACGTTTCTCCCCAGCAGCTGGAAGTTCCCCTATGACAAACAGGCCCTTCCGGTTCAGCAAAAATCAACAGTGTATCTTCATCGCAATCGAGTTTCCAGTCGACCAGTTTTAAGAAATTACCGGAGCTTTCTCCCTTGACCCAAATCCGCTTTTTGGAACGTGAAAAGAAAGTCACTCTTCCCGTTTCTTTTGTCAATTGAAACGCTTCTTCATTCATGTATCCCAGCATCAACACTTCTTTGGTTCGTGCCTGCTGGATAATTGCCGGAATGAGTCCGTTTTCGTTGTATTTCATCATTATACTATTTTTATTTAAACACGTTTAAAGAGTTCAAACCGTTCAAAGTTTTTGAACACTTTGAAACTAAAAATCAGTTCTTACCCGGATCGATTTCGCCATGTTTCGTTTTAATTCCGGAATCGCTATTTCTCCGTAGTGAAAAATACTTGCTGCCAATGCTCCTGTAACGGAAGTCTGAGTAAATAACGCTTCAAAATGATCGTTTGTCCCGGCTCCACCGGAAGCAATTACCGGAACGGAAACCCGGCTTTCAATTGCCCGGTAAAAGTCGAGGGCAAAACCCTTTTTGGTTCCGTCTCCATCCATCGAGGTAATCAGTAATTCTCCTGCTCCACGTGTCACTGCTTCTTCGACCCAATCCAGCGCATCGATTTCCGTATCTCTTCTTCCGCCATGCGTGTATACTGTCCATGCATCACCTGTTTTCCGGACATCAACCGCAACCACTACACATTGACTCCCGAAGTTTTCCGCCAACTCGGAGATCAATTCCGGGCGTTTTACGGCAGAAGAGTTCACCGATATTTTATCCGCACCGCACCGGAGTAATTCCCGGGCTGTTTCAACAGAAGCAATTCCCCCGCCCACCGTGAACGGAATATCAATGCAGCTGGCTACGGCTTCTACAATCGGGAGAACTGTTTTGCGCGCTTCGTGAGTGGCTGAAATATCGAGTAAAACCAGCTCGTCTGCCCCCTGTTCTGCGTAAAACCGGGCCAGTTCAACCGGGTTTCCGGCATCCCGGATCGATTCAAAATGAATTCCCTTCACTACTCTTCCCCGCTGAATGTCCAAACAGGGAATGATTCGTTTATATACCTGCATTGTTAAATCTGTTTAGTTCGTTCAAGGTTATTTTACCATCCAGCAAGGACTTTCCCACCACACTTCCGTAACATCCCGTTTGACGCAATGCTTCCAGGTCTGTAATGGTCTCTACTCCGCCGCTGGCAATCCAGCGTTGGTTTGGAAAACGTTTTACCAAATCCCGATATAACCCAACATTCGGCCCGGATCCGGTTCCGTCTTTCCGGATATCCGTTGTCAGAATGCACAGTCCATCAAGTTCCTGGAAATGCGTCATTATTTCATCGAGTGTTACATCCGTTTGCTGCTGCCAGCCGTTGATTTTAAGATAAGTACCATCTGTATCAAGTGCTAGGATAAACCGTTCTGTTCCCATTTCATCAATCCAGGAAAGTACCGTTTCCGGAGCTGTTACGCACAAACTCCCGATCACGACTTGCGAAGCTCCGTTTTGCAGAATCTTCTCCACGTCTTCTTTGCTCTTTACCCCACCACCAAAATCAATCGCCAATTCGGTGGTTGAAAGCTTCTTCAGCAACTCCAGGTGAATGACTTTTCCTGCTTTTGCACCGGATAAATCCACCAAATGCAGGTGTTCAATCCCGGATTTCTTTATTTCCAGTGCGTATGCAAACGGATCCCATGCATACGCTGTTTGTTTGGTGTAATCACCCTGGAAAAGTCGCACGACCTTTCCGTCTATCATGTCTATTGCGGGTATTGCGATCATGATTCTAAAAATTGACGAAGCAGTTCCGCTCCGGCTTTTCCGCTTTTTTCCGGGTGAAACTGGACTCCTGTGAAATTATTCTTCTTTAAAAGGGCGGAAAACGGATTCGGATAGGTTGTCACTCCGCAGGTTTCCGGACAAATTTCTGCCGCATAACTGTGAACAAAGTAATATGCCGTGCTGTTTTCTCCGGATTTCACATCATTCCATCCCATGTGCGGAATTGGGTAAAATGCTTCCATCTTTTTGACTTCTGCGCTAAAAATCCTCAATCCGGCAGTATTACCTTCTTCCGTATGAGCACACATCAGTTGCATTCCCAGGCAAATTCCCAAAACAGGCTGCGTTAAAGCAGGAATCACCTGATCAAGTCCGCACACTTTTAACTGCTCCATGGCTGGTTTTGCGTGACCTACACCCGGAAATATCACATGCGAAGCCGCACGAATTTTATCCGGATCAGCCGTGAGAACCACATCCGTTCCCAAACGGGTAAGTGCCTGCTTCACCGAGAAAACATTCCCCGCTCCATAGTCAATAATCGCTACTTTCATCAGAGTTCATTTTTGGTCGTTGGTAATAATTCGAAATTTCCGTTGCGGCGTTTGGCCATCAAAATTGCTTTCGCAAAAGCCTTAAACACCGATTCTACTTTGTGGTGTTCATTTTCACCAAAAGCTTTCACATACATATTGCAACGAGCTGTATAACAGAATGATTTAAAGAAGTGCTTTACCATTTCAACAGGCAATTCTCCCAGGTATTCCCGTTTCAAATCCACTTCCCAGATCAATTCCGGCCGGCCGCCGAAATCAAGCGCACAAAGGGCAAAACAATCGTCCATCGGCAGGCAGAAACCGTAACGTTCAATTCCCCGTTTCGAACCCAGCGCCCGATCTACAGCCATTCCAAATGTCAATGCCGTATCTTCAACAGTGTGGTGCTCATCAATGTGCAAATCTCCTTTGGTTCTGATCGTGAGATTCAACTGTGCGTGGCGCGCCACCTGATCCAGCATGTGATCGAAAAAACCAATCCCGGTTTGAATCCCGGAAATACCACTTCCGTCCAGGTCGAGCCGGATTTCACAATCTGTTTCTGCGGTGGTACGCCGAACGGAAACCTCCCGTACTCCCAGACGCAAATCTGCCAGTAAGGAATTCCAGTCTGGAACCACGCGGCGAATGCTGGACTTCAATTCCTCTGTTGAAACGCTCAACTCGGCCTGCACATCTATTTCTCCCGTTTGGAGGAAAAATGCTTTACATCCGAGGTTCTTTGCCAGCTCCACATCCGTCCAGCGGTCACCGATCACCAGTGAATTTTCCAGATCGTACTCCTCCGAAAAATAAGCTGTGAGCATTCCCGTGCGGGGCTTGCGATTGGGAGATTGCTCTTCCGGAAAAGAACGGTCAATGCATTCTTCTGCGAAAACAATCCCTTCACCTGCTAATATTTCCAACATCAAGCGGTGCGGCCCGATGAAATCGGCATACGGAAAGCTTTCCGTCCCCAAACCATCCTGGTTCGTTACCAAAACCAGTTCGTATTCCTGCCACGACGCAATTGTTTTCAACGCAGAAATAACTCCTTCCACAAATTGAAACTTTTCAAAAGCATCCACCTGGAAGCCTTCCGGTTCACGGATAATCGTTCCGTCCCGGTCAATAAACAATACTTTCTTTTTCATAGCGATTTCATGATTTCAATAAAACGGGTGTTCTCTTCCGGGGTTCCGACACTTACCCGAAGCATATTGGTGCAGTTATATTCCCCTGTCCGGTTGCGAACCACCACTCCTGAGTTAAGGAGCTGTGCATATACCTTGTCTGCATCTGCTACTTTGAAAAGCAGGAAATTGGCTTTGGAAGGAAAGACTTTCTCCACCACCGGAATGGAATCCAACGCCCGGAAGAGCCGTTCACGTTCCGACACGATGGTTGATTTCAAGAATTCCCAATTCGTTGAACGAAGTAACTCTACAGCTTCTTCCTGCACAAGTGAACTCAGGTTGTAGGGAGCTTTGATCCGGTTTAATGCTTTGATCCATTCTTCCGAAGCGACTGCCATTCCAATGCGCAAACCGGCCATTCCGTAGGCTTTTGAAAGTGTTTGAACCACCAGGAGATTCGGAAATTCCCGTATGCGGAATGCCAATGAATTTTCAGGGCAAAAATCGCTGTATGCTTCATCTACAACGACAACACCTTTGAATTCACGGACAATCTGCACCAGGTCTTCCATAGGAATCACGTTGCCCGAAGGATTATTCGGATTACACAAGATCAATACCTTGCAACCTGCTGCTTGTTGCAACAAATCTATGGAATCAATCTGAAAATCAGCATCTAACCGGATTTCAGACACTTCCAGTGCATTGAGTTTTGCCAAAACCCGGTACATGCCGTAAGAAGGACTTAGAAACGCCATTTTATCCCGGTATGGTATGGTGGTCAACCTCAAAATCAAATCCAATACTTCATCCGAACCGTTTCCCAGGAACAGATTTTCGACCGGAATTCCTTTCACTTCTGAAATGACATTCTTTAGTGCCCGCTGTAACGGATCGGGATACCGGTTGTGCTTTACCGTCAGGGCATTCTCATTCGCATCCAGGAAAACACTTCCTGCACCTTCAAATTCATCCCGCGCAGAGCTGTATGGACTGATGTTTCGCAAATCCGGGCGGATCAGTGTCCTGACATCTGGTTTATTTTCAGATTCAAGTGCTCCCGAACGGGAAAGCCTCACTTTCACCGCTTCTGCGTGTCCGGCTAATGCTTCTGCTTCAGCCATTGCAATAACCGTTGGCCCAAGATTGACCAATCCTTCTTTCGAAACCCGCTGATATGTTATCTTTTTGACAAAGGAATCCAGGGAAACACCGCTATACGATTTTGCGAAACCGTTAGTCGGTAAGGTATGATTGGTTCCCGAAGCATAATCACCAAAACTTTCGGCGGTGTATTGCCCGATAAAAACACTTCCTGCATTGACGACATTCTCTGTAATCATTTCTTCGTATTTCCCCATCACAATCAAGTGTTCAGGCGCATACTGATTGATGATGTCTGACCAACGTGATGCTTTTTCGACCAACATCACACTGTTTTCCAATGCTGCCGCAGCGATTTCGGCTCTGGGCAGTTGTTGAAGCTGTTTTTCCACTTCCAACTGTACTTCTTTTGCCAAATCTTCGGAATCCGTCAGGAATACAACTTGTGAATCCGTTCCGTGTTCGGCTTGTGCCAACAGGTCGGATGCAATGATTACAGGAGCAATCGAATCATCTGCTGCAACGAGCACTTCAGAAGGTCCGGCCGGCATATCGATCGGAATTCCTGTTTTTTGCGCAAATACTTTAGCTGCCGTTACGTATTGATTTCCGGGACCGAATAGTTTGTCTGCTTTCGGAATAGTTTCCGTTCCCAGGCTCATGGCAGCAATTGCCTGTGCACCACCAACCTTGAAAATTTGTGTGATTCCGGCTATCTTTGCAGCAACCAAAATCGCAGGATGGATTGTTCCGTTTTGCCCAGCAGGAGTGCACAAAATACGGTTTTCACATCCTGCCAGTTTCGCAGGAATCCCCAGCATGAGTACGGTGGAAAACAACGGAGCAGTTCCTCCCGGAACGTACATCCCGACCGTTTGAATTCCGACGGATTTTCGCCAGCAGATAACTCCGGGAGTGGTTTCGATTTCCCGTTCCTGCACGCTCTGGGCAGCATGAAAGCGTTCGATATTAGACGCTGCGGTCCGGATGACTGTTTTCAGGGATTCCGGCAATGCATTTTCAGCTTCACTCAGTTCGGAATCACTGACAGTAATAGAATCCAAATCTACCCGGTCAAACTGTCGTGTAAATACTTTCAATGCCTGATCACCTTTCAAAGAAACCTCAGTAAAAATCTCTTGTATCAGGGATTCGAGTCCGGAGCTTTCCAAAAGCGGGCGTTCCAAAGCCACGCGCAGTTCTGCCGCCGAAGGATTGATCATTGTTTTCATATCAGGAAACCATTTTTTCGATTGGACAAACTAAGATTCCTTCAGCGCCGGCCGTTTTGAGTTGTCTGACAACCTGCCACACTTCTTTTTGCCGGACTACGGAATGTACACTGATCCACCCGTCTGTTGCCAAAGGCAGAATTGTCGGGCTTTTCATTCCCGGCAGGATTTCGCAAATACGATCGAGTTGTTGTTTCGGTGCATTCAACAAAATGTACTTGAATTCTTTTGCTGCCAGAACGGATTCAATGCGAAAAACGAGCTGATCCAGTAATTCCTGTTTCTCCTGGTCCAAATCCGCACCTTTGATCAGAACGGCTTCCGATTCGAGGAATGAAAACACTTCCCGCAGGTTGTTTTGAAATAAAGTATTTCCGGTTGAAACAATGTCTGCAATAGCATCCGCCAAATCGAGCGAAGGGGCAATCTCCACCGATCCTGAAATGGTGTGGATTTCAGCAGAAAGACCTTCACGTGCTAAAAACCGGCGGACCGAATTCGGGTACGATGTAGCGATGCGTTTTCCGTTTAAATCAGATACCTGGCTGATTTCAGAGGTTTTCGGAACAGCGAAAGACAAGCGGCAGCGGGAGAATCCCAGGTTTAATATGGGTTCTACATGCTTGGGTTCTTCTTCGAGTACATTTGAACCCACAATTCCCACATCAACCACTCCGTCGGCAACATACTGCGGAATGTCGGAGTTTCTGAGAAAAAGGATTTCTGCCGGGTAATCGGAAGTAATCACTTTCAACTGTCCGTTGCGGTAGTCTACTTTCAAACCGCATTCTTTCAATAATTCAAGAGATCCTTCCTGTAAGCGACCTGATTTCTGGATCGCGATAATCAAACGTTTCATGTATTGTTTTGAAATGCCTGACAACCGGAGATTCAATGATGCTGAACGAAGAAAATGACAACAAAAAACCCGCCTGATTGCCAAGCGGGTTAAAGATTTTATAGATATACATCATCTCACCAAAGCGCTTAGCTATGCATGCGATGATGATGATGTAAGGATGTCATTTTCATGTGTCAAAAGTAAATCCGAATTTTTACTCCACCAAACTAAATCGATATTTTTTTTTGACAGCTCCCCGTTTCATCCAAAATCGACACCCAAAACCAGGAGCTGTTCCGAACTGTTCAGATGTAAAAAAAGCCCTGCAAAACAGGGCTTTCGATTTATTTAAGCGGGTGGTATTACTCAATTTTGATGCATCCGTTTTTGATGGAGATTTTTGCTCCGTCTTTCACTTTTACCCAACCACATTCTGTTTTGATTTCTACTTCAGAAGCACTTGTCTGAACAGATGTGGAACTGGTTGTGGAACCGTTAAACTCAATTTTCTGAGTAGTTCCGTTGGAACGAACTTCCATGGAGTAGCTTTTAGAATCCTGGTTGTAATAACGAACCGTGAATGCGCTTGCAACTTGTACGATTAACAAGAATGCTACGGATAAAAAGATCTGTTTCAATTTCATATCGTTTTCGATTTTAAGTTAAACGTATGCAAAGATGGGGACAGAATCCAATGATTCCTAGCTCCTTTTCACAGTCGTAATTGATTCGTCTATAGATGCAGGTGCAATTTTGATATGTGCAACGAGATCATGCGGAAGCATGGCGTACTCCCCCTTTTCATCCCGGGCTTTATCTCCTGCCAGGCCATGATGAAAAACGGCTATCCGGGCGGCATCAAACGGCGAGATCCGCTGTGCCAGGCATCCCAGAATCATTCCAGTCAGCACATCGCCTGAACCACCTTTTGCCATCCCGGGATTTCCGGTGATATTGAAACAAACCGTTCCCGATGGATGTACAATTGCCGTAATGGCATCTTTCAGAACCAAAATACACGCATGCCGTTGTGTAAATTGTACCGCACGATTCAGACGATCCAGGCTATTTTCAGAAGTCCCCACCAAACGTTCAAATTCTTTCGGATGCGGAGTCAGCACACAGTTTTCGTGCAATTCCTCCATCAATCCGGGGTTTTCTGCCAATACATTCAGCGCATCTGCATCCATAACACATGCCTTTTTCGCTTGCAGCACTTTTTTCAAAGCTTTCAGTGTCCCTGCTCCGGTTCCCAGTCCGGGCCCGATTCCAATAGCTGCATACGGTTGCAAATCCGGCAGGTGTTCCCCGCTCAATTCCTGTTCATTCATATCCCAAATTCCCATTGCTTCCGGAATCCGCGTATGTAGTTGAAACTTACCTTGTGAAACCGTGTGAACAGTCAGCAATCCGACTCCAGATCGCAGTGCCGCCTCTGCACTGAGCAGGCATGCTCCCATTTTCCCATCACTACCGGCAATGAGTAAGGCGTGTCCGTATGTTCCTTTGTGTGAAAATCGTTTACGTTTCGGAATCAACTCTTTAACTGTTTTTACCTGAAGTACTGAATAAGGTGATTGTTCCAGTTCCGGACGATGCAGTAGACCGATATCGAGTACTTTCCATTCTCCGGCATATTCGGCTGTTTCGGGTAAAAAGAACGTCAGTTTCGGAGCGTGAAACGTAAACGTTTTATCGGCCCGCACAATGGTTTGGTGAGTCGGAAGTTCGTCAGCAGGAAGTCCGGAGGGCATGTCAATGGCATAAACCGGGCAGTTTGCCCCATTAATCCAATCAATAGCCTGCTTCAATTCATTTTGAGGAGCACGGTTCGACCCGATTCCCAAAATGGAATCGATGATGAGTGTCTGTGCATCCCACTCCGGATTTGTCTCCGCGTCCCAGATAAGGACATTGTCTTTGACCAGTTCGTACTGAACCCGGCAATCTTCGCTCATCGTTCCAAAGGGAACGAGGTAGCACGTTACCGGAATCCGTACAGCTTTGAAGTAACGCAGTAAGACAAAACCATCGCCCCCGTTGTTTCCCGTTCCGCAGAGCAAAACCACCGACGTCACTCGTTCATTATTCAAGATCTCTCCGATGATTTCTTCCACGCAAATACTTGCCGCCCGGTTCATTAAATCCACTGACGAAATAGGTTCGTTCTCAATGGTAAATGCATCGAGGTATTTTTGTTGTTTTGCAGAGAGAATTTGCATGCCACATTCCTTTTTTACAAGATACAAATCAATTGAAATGTGTGTATGAGAATTGAACTTTTTTTGATCACAGTTTTATCAGGTAATATGAAATGGTTACTAATCGTATTTCTTTCTCTCCGGCTTCAGGCACAAGACCTGGACTCAATTGCTCACGCACATATTCTTCGTGCAGAACGCTGCAGTGAATCATCTGATTTTATCGAAGCTGAGTTCAGTTATCAATTGGCGCGTCAAATCAATCCCAGGCTATGCTCAAAGAAAACGATGAACTATTACCGGGCATCAGCTGAAAGAGAACGGACTTTTATTACACAACATGCTCCCGGAATTGATCCCCAGCCTCTTTTCCTGACTATCATGAAATATGCTGACAAGTACCGGGAAACATATGAATTGAAAAACAAACTGACCTTGTATGAGAAAGCATACACATTCAATCCAATTGATAGCGTTGTTTGCAAAAAGCTGAATTACCTGCGACTACATGTATTCAAAAACCTGGGAGAAGCATTGAGAACTCCCGATTCGGTATACAGCCTGGATTTAGCTCTTACGCAACCGGATCAACTGGATTTTCTGAAGTTATTCAGAAACCTGGTCGAATTGGAAATCAACACCAATCATTACTCCGTCCTCCCCGATTCGGTAGAGTTTCCTGCGTTATTGAAGGTAATCCGGTTCACTGGCCATAACTTAACGGCAATACCTGCCTCTGTTTGTTCTTTATCCCAATTGGAAGAACTACATGTTTCAGGAAACAGGTTAAGCACACTTCCTGAAACTATTGAAAACTTGACTCATCTTCGATTTTTTTCAGCAAATTTCAATCAACTGACCTCGCTTCCGGTAGGTTTTTGCAGGCTTCCCGAAATTCAAA
The DNA here is from genome assembly GCF_039596355.1 of Fluviicola sp. Lineage (GTDB taxonomy): Bacteria > Bacteroidota > Bacteroidia > Flavobacteriales_D > Crocinitomicaceae > Fluviicola. Next base: position 983,873 of record NZ_JBCNJW010000001.1, read on the forward strand.
TCATTTACTTGCAGGGAAATTTACTTCAATCACTTCCTGAACACTTCGGAAACCTGTCTAATCTCAAAAACCTGCAACTTTCATTTAATGACCTAAACTCCCTGCCGGATAGTTTCGGATCTCTTCACAAACTAAACAATTTGTCACTTGAAAACAATCGGCTAACGACTCTTCCGGTTACCTTGTCCGGCCTGGATTCATTGAAACAATTGATCGTAAACAACAATCTCCTGCGTCAAATTCCAAATGAATTAATGCACATGGCTAGTTTGCAAACGCTGGTTATCTATGGCAACCGATTGGAGGAATTGCCCGTAAACATTCATCAATCGAAAACACTTTCAAGTATTTTTGCATCCCACAATCAGCTCTCCTCATTACCTGATTCAATTTGGCACAGTCAATCGATTGGAAGCCTACTACTGAGTTTCAATCATTTCAATACCCTTCCGGATTCGCTTTCACAGATGAAAAAACTAACGATCCTGGATTTTGACCACAATGATTTTCAGCAAATTCCGCCCTGCATTTACCAATTAAAAACGTTAAAAACACTTCGTTTCGAAAGGAATCAAATTCAATTCATCGCAGATCAAATCGGTGATTTGTCTGAGCTCCGGGAACTGTATTTACGAGGAAACAAGATCCAAACGGTTCCAAAGAACATTTGCTACCTGAACAACCTGAAAGAATTCTGGATTCAGTCAAATCCGACCGATTACAGAGGCAACAAACAATTGAGTAATGCGGAGTTTGTATTATTACAGCAACTGCTACCCGGGGTTAAAACACATTGATACACAATGCCTTTAACTACCACCTGCGCCATCGGATTTCCAGGCGAAGTTTGCGAAATGTTGCCTGCCGGTATTTTTGATACGGTTTCTTTTTCAGCATCCAAAAGATGTTCACCATCAACATACTGCTCCACAACAAAATCAAAATCATCCTCTGCTGATGAGTTACGGTGTATTTGAAAGAACGCGGACAACAAGCGCAACTACCAGCATCACGATTCCCAGGATGAAAATCCGGAAACCGTGGTTTCGGTCTTTTGCTGCATAAACTGCGATCTTCACCCCGTTTGGAAGTACTTTCGTGGCGTTATACAAGTGCCAGCCAATCATGATTCCGAGCAAGCCGCCGAGAGCAGCAGAAATATAACCGGCAGTGACCCAAAACGGCGCGTGTTTCTCCGGTTCGGCCAGTTGCTCTATCCGATCTGTATTGATGAGTGAAAGTTCCTGATCAGTAATACTGACTCCCCGCTGATCCAGGATATCACGCGCCAGCACATAGTCAAAGCGATTCCATTCATCTTTTGCGTGCAGAATATCAATCAGTTCGTCATTGGAATAGCTGAACAGGTAATAATCCTGTGGAACATCATCTAATTGCGCCAGTACCAGTTTTTCCTGTATGTTGTCTACCCGGTCAAAATCATCCGGTTTCAATTTGATGATGTATTCGTGCGAAAAACGATCGTTCCGGATATCTGAAATAAAATTAATCGGATAATCTTCGGTTTCAAACTCAATGTGATGGTCGTTCAGCAAGGTGGTGAAATCCACAAATTCGTCTTTGCTTTGAAATGTCTGGTATGGTTGAAAGATTTCCATGATTTTTCTAAAGAGGGAACAAATATACCTGCCTTTCTTTTCACTTATCAATTTTCACGTGTCAATTATATAGAAAACAGCGTTAAAAAACCGAAAGAGCCGTGAACAAACGATTCAATCCCGTATTTTTGAAGGAATGAAACACACTATCCAATGAAACTCTTTTGCGTAATGACCATACTGCTGGCGTTGCATACCGGTTGTGCCAAATCAGCAAAACAAGAACCCCATTTTCAGCTTCCACTCCCTCAAATTAATCCCGCAAGTGCTGATATGAGCGGGAAAGTGTTTTTCATAGGGCCGGAAATTGATTCTGTTAATGCGGATATCATTGCGGCTTGTGATTGTTGTGCAAGTGATCTTGCGTTTGTGGACAGTACCTCGTTTATTTACATTGAGCGTTGTCTCGGAGGCGATGTCTATGTGAAAGGGCATTACCTCGCTTTCGGGAATACCTTGCTGCTCCAAACAGACAAAGAATACGTTTCATCCGAAGATTCCATGCCGCCCGACACGGTTTTTCAAACCACGTATGAACTGGGTTATACCAAAAAGAACAATTACATCAACTACACCCTTTCGGAGTTGAAAGGCAGGCGATTTGTCACCTACTCCAGGGAGGACTACACCGAATACGGAATTGAAACAGACAATTCCATCACCCATTTCCTGAAAGAATTCCGGGGAGAAAAAATACTGGAAGAATTCCTGAGTACCATCGTTTCGAATTAATTTCCGTTCATTTGCATCTATGATTTTCAGAAAATTAGCCGGCCTTTTTAAATCAGAAAAGAAAATAGTTCCTGAAACCGAGTCTGAACCGGAATTTGATCCGTTAAAAATGCCCATCGTGATCCATTCGAAATATGATCAGGTGGAGTTTCTGAATAAGCAATGTACCTTACTGGAAGATTTCGTGATCAATGACCAGATCAACGCATACGACCTGGAAAAATTGGCGGATCTGAATAGAATAACCCTTCAAATATATGCTGGCTGGTATCCATTGGTGATTGAGTTAATCCAGAAACTCGATAAACTTGGCTGGGACAAACGGGTTTCCTGCATCAAAGAAAAGTATGCTTCCCTCCGGTTTTACACCGATAATAAATACGATGATCTCATCGAAGAATATGAATCGAGATCACGTCATATTTGTGAAATCTGTGGTGAACGGGGAGAAAACCGTCATCGGGGCTGGGAACAAACTCTTTGTAGAGAACACCACCTGGAAAACACCCGGTACATCCATTTCGATCCAAATGGATTCATGATAAATGATGTTTTGTATTGGTGGTCTGACATTACGAATATATCTACAGACGAAGACCAGAAGTACACATGTCTTTGGTTGAAATTTAGACCTGGTGTTCTTCCCCGGAATGATTGGAATGATGATGACCAGCTTTTTGTGCACGATTCGATGCGTGGTTACGGCGAACTTCTTCAAAGACTTCTCCAGGAGTCCATCCCATTCAATTATGGCTTGCGAAATCATATCAAAATACATTTCAGCCAGGTTGAATTCTGTTTGATATGTGGTTATGAAGCCGTTTATTACAAAAAATGCGAATGTTGCGAAAACCTGTCAGACAAAGGATATGTTTCAATCGGTTACAAACCCGGAGAACTGGATCAGGAAAAAATCAAAGACCTGCAATTAGACTGGTTCCTGGATGATGGCGAGTTGTTTGAATCTCAGAATCCTTTTTACCCGAAGAACCCTGAACACCGGATTTTGTTTACGCAGGAAGAACTGGAAGAGCGCAAAAAATGGACTTTTGATTTTTAATCCTCATGAACTCATGCTTCTAGAGCGTAACCAAAAACAAACTTCCGCTTATAACATCCGACGAACTGAAAACTCATGTTTTACAAAACGACCTGTATCTTTATTTTACTAACCGTTTCCGGAGTGATGCCGGCACGTGCTCAAGGATTACATCTATTGGAACTGCTGGATCGGATGCAGCATGAACGAATGGGGAAACTGGGTATTTCCAAATACATGCTCACTACCGAGGTCTGCGATTTCGGAAAAACAACTTTGCGTGCCTATCAGCCGATTACGGAAGTGGATTCATTGGGCCGAATCATTGCGACATACAAACTGGCAGACAGCCTGCAATATCTTAGCTTTCGCAGAACCTACACCCAAACGGGAAAAGTCGATCGAACACTCAATTACAAACCGGATGGAAAGGTGGAGTATGCTTCCCAGTGTTTTTACGACGACAATGACTCATTAATCCTGATTGATTCCGGTAATAATACCCGTTCTTTTATCTATGAGACTTGCGGAGACACCATTCTAATGAAATGGATTTCAAAAAGTCTGTATTCCGAAAGGCTGGAATCCATTACGTATATCACCGAAAACGGCAAACGACAGCTTACACTGTCTCAGGATGGTAATTGCCGCGAAACACTTAAGTTATTTGACGAGCAGCACCGCATCCTCTATGAAGAAGAAGGCCAGCGTTTCCGCCTCGAAGGGTATCGGTTTGACTCTTCTACGCAATACACCTACGATGATCGCGGACGACTCATTTCTTCCCAATTCCGGGCGGAAGGAAACAGTGTGAGCCTGTTTGCATTGCGCATGCAATATGAATACGAAGGCGATAAACTGATTAAAATCGTGCGGACAAAAGGAACCGGAGATATTGATTCCCTGGTTTTTCAATGGAACAAAGCAGGACAAATCAGCTGTATCATCCTGCACGATAAATACGAAACGTACGAAGGATCAATCATCCACTTGTTCTATCACGAAAACGGCTTGCTTCGCGAACAGCATTCCCAGGGATTCAACATGCGTGGCGATGATTACTTCGCGATCACACGATACACCTATCCATAACAAAAAGTTGCAACGGTTTAAAAGCTCAAGGAGTTGACATTAAACCTTTTAAACAGTCAAACTTTTAACTATTTCTTCATCAATCGCGCTGCGTCCGGAGCGAAATACGTCAAAATACCATCCGCTCCCGCACGGCGAATACTCAACAGCATTTCCATGATCGTGCGGTCGTAATCCAGCCAGCCGTTTTTAGCTGCTGCATACACCATAGCACACTCGCCGCTCACATTGTAAGCCGTTACCGGAGTTGCAAAATTTTCTTTCAGCATATGAATGATATCCAGGTAGCACAAAGCCGGTTTAACCATAATGAAATCTGCACCTTCTGCCACATCCAGTTCCGCTTCGATCAATGCTTCGCGCTTGTTGGCAGGATTCATCTGGTATGTTTTTTTATCGCCGCTCTTCGGAGCTGAGTTCAACGCATCGCGGAAAGGACCGTAAAACGCACTGGCATATTTTGCCGTGTAGGACATAATGGAAACATCCTGGAATCCGGCGTTGTCCAATTCATCGCGGATAAACCCTACCCGTCCGTCCATCATATCAGACGGCCCGATGATATCGATTCCTGCCTGCGCCTGCGCAACAGACATTTTCCCCAGGATTTCCAGTGTCGGGTCATTGACAATCTTTCCGTCAATGACAATTCCGTCGTGTCCGTCAGAAGAATACGGATCCAGCGCCACATCCGACATCAAAACCGCTTCCGGGAATTTTTCTTTCAGCGTACGGATGACGTGCAGGTAAAAGTTCTCATCCGCGTAGCTGTAGCTTCCCAATTGATCTTTCAGGTGTTCGTCCACCGCTGGAAACAGATCAAACGTCCGTATTCCCAGTTCCATCCATTTTTCAAACTCAGGAAGCAGCTGATCCATGCTCCAGCGGAAATTTCCCGGAAGAGACGAAACTTCTTCCCGGATGTTTTTCCCATCTTTCAGGAAAATCGGGTAAATCAAGTGCTGAGGACCTAATTGAGTCTCCTCAACCATGGCTCTGATTGCTGCGTTTTTGCGATTTCTGCGCGGACGGATGTTCATATAATACGTTTTTATATTCTGAAAATGCGTGAAAACGTTGCTTCACGGGTCTGTTCGAGTATCCCGCCTGTTGTTCCCGATACGTCCGACTGAAGGAGTCGGACACTCGAACTGACATGTGCGGGATGTATCGAGAACGGCCTAAAACCTTAGTCTTTTTCAGACCTTCACCGATATTCTCATTTCGCGACACAAATTTAATTAGAATCCGGAACTATTCGCTCAAATCAGCGTTTTAAACAATTCTGGTTCAGAATTATTAACAACAAACTTCCGTTAACATTTTTTTGTATATTTTCGTCTACATGTTAACGAAGAGAAACGATGCAACTTATGAATAAGCTATTAACTACTTTCACCCTATGTACCGGTGTTGTGCTGCTAATCAGTTCCTGTGGTACGGAAGAAGAAAAAAAGCCGGAAATAAGCCAGGAAGTAACTGATCCCAACAGTTCTTTGAACGCAAAATTCGACGACAAAATCTTCAGTATTCCTTCCCCGATGCAGATGGCGCTTCTGCTGGAAGAATCCAAAGCTCCTTACAACGAATACCTATTGAATGACCTCGGAAAGGTGGATGATTATACTTCTGAGTATAAAAAAGCGTTGAACCTGGGGATTTACGGAACAGATTTAGGCTATGTTTCGATCTACAAACAGAACAGCACAGCCTTGAAATACTTATCGACCATCGAAAAACTAACCAGTAAATTAGGGCTGGAAGGTGCTTTTGATAAAGATTTCATGACACGTTTCGAAAAGAATTCGACCAATAAGGATTCCATGATGGTCATTGTTTCAGATGCCTTTAAAAAATCAGACAACTTCCTGAAGTCAAACAACCGTAAGAGCGTTTCTGCACTGATCCTGGTCGGAGGATGGATCGAATCCATGTACATTGCCTGTAACATCAATAAGGAACATGCCAATGATCAAATCCTGGATCGCATCGCAGAACAAACCGAAACATTGAATACGATTGTTGCCTTGTTGAGCGATTACAATAAAAAAGGAGCCTGGGATGAATTGATCAAGGATATGAAAGATTTGAAATTCTACTTTGATCAGATCAGTATCAAATACGAATTCTACCAGCCGGTGACGAATGCAAAAGCAAAAACAACCACTTTACGACACAAAACCGTGGTGACAATTGATTCCAACGTATTGAACTTTATCAATCAGAAAATTGAATCGATCCGATCAAAAGTAACCGAATAACAGCAGCCATATGAAAAAAATAGCCCTATATAGCATTTTTACCCTGTTCGTCGGATTTGGAGTAAAAGCACAAGATTGCGAAACACTCGTAAAGGATTGTGAAAAGATCCTCAAAGGAAAAGAACAGAATTTCGTTTCAGACGGACAGGTTTACACCGCTTTCCTGGATCGCGAGAAAGCAGAATTCAAAACAACCTTTTTCGGCGGAACAACGTATCGCATCGCTACTACAGCAGGAAAAGACGATGAATATGTCATTTTTACCGTGAAAGATCTCGACGGAAATATCTTGTTCACCAACCGTAAATTTAAAAACTCCAATTACTGGGATTTCAAAGTTCCAAGAACGATCCCTGTCATTGTGGAAACAGAATTGGATATGGACAAGAAAATCACCGGGTGTGCCGTAATGATGATCGGATTCAAACGCTAAACAAAAAAACGAGTACTTAATTCTACGCCTTGACCGGAAATGAAAAGGTTTCTTCCGCTTAGTACAGATAACATACACGCTTTGAAAGGTTCAGAAGGTTCGTCCTTTTTGAACCTTTTTGACGATTTATCCTTTTCAGTACAAAACCCGTTGTTTCCCGCGCAGGGCATACTAAACTCCGATATAGCATGAGTGAACGCATACTCCGCGCTCTAATGCAGTTATTCGCTATTATTGCGAAAGTTGATGAAGTCACCGACCCGAGCAGTGAAGCTATCGAAAGTTCCAACGGGCGCCGGATCGTGGAAGCATTTCTGCGTACGGAATTAAACGACGAATTACTCCAAAGATACATCCAGCTTTTTGACGAGTTTCTGCTGGTCCACCACCAGGGATCCGGTAAAAAAGACGGTCAGCGCAAAAGAACATCCGTAAACTCGGTGAAAGTTTTGCGCATCTGTGCTCAAATCAATGAAGAATTGACGCAGCGACAGAAAATGATCGTACTGCTCCGAATTTTCGACTTTATCCATGCAAACGACCAGGTTCACGAACAGGAGCAGGAGTTTGTACACACCGTTTCGGAATCATTCAATATTCCTGATTTCGAATACCAGCAGCTGAAGGCGTTTGTTGAAGCAAATCAGAAAACAATCCTGGACGACGAGCATTTCATGTACATCAGCGACAAGGCAATGCATCTCGAGCAGGCAAAATTCATCCGGCAGGATGGTTTGGAAGGAGCTATCCTCGTGATTCGCATCGACAGTGTCAACATTTTGTTTTTCCGATATTTCGGCCAGGGAGAATTGGTGCTGAATGGCCAGATTGTTTCGAGCTTCCGCCGTCATATCCTGAACCAGGGATCTTCGCTTCGCACCAACAAATCTGCACCGATTTATTACAGCGATGTCATCTCCCGCTTTCTCAACGATGCCAACCAGGAAAAAATCACATTCAAGGCAGATCACCTGCAATTCCATTTCAACAGCGGAAAAGTAGGTCTGCACGAAATCAATTTCATTGAACAATCCGGGAAACTGGTTGGAGTAATGGGCGGTTCCGGAGCCGGAAAATCAACTTTCCTGAACGTTTTAAACGGGAACTACACGCCTACTCACGGAGCCGTTACGATCAACGGAGTAGACCTTCACCGTGAGAAATCACGACTGGAGGGTGTGATCGGTTTTGTTTCACAAGATGACCTGCTGATCGACGAATTGACCGTTTTTCAAAACTTGTATTTCAATACCAAATTGTGTTTCAATGATTTATCTGAATCACAATTAAAGAAAAAAGTATTGGACCTGCTTTCCGATATCGGTTTGAGCGATGCCAAAAACCTGAAAGTCGGAAGCCCGTTGGAAAAAACCATTTCCGGAGGACAGCGCAAACGACTGAATATTGCCCTGGAATTAATCCGCGAGCCGGCGGTTATGTTTGTAGATGAACCTACTTCCGGACTTTCTTCCCGTGATTCGGAGAATATCATGGATATGCTCAAAGAACTTTCCCTGAAAGGAAAACTGATCTTTGTGGTCATTCACCAGCCGTCTTCCGAGATTTTCAAGATGTTTGACCGCCTGATGATTCTCGACCAGGGAGGCTACCCGGTTTTTGACGGTGACCCGATTGATGCAGTGGTTTACTTCAAAACACACGTGCACCATGTCAATGCCAATGAACGGGAATGCCCGGTTTGTGGTAACGTGAATCCGGAACAGATTTTCAATATCATCGAATCCAAAGTGGTGGATGAGTACGGAAACCAAACCAAGGTACGGAAAGTCAGTCCGAAAGAATGGAACGAACGATACTTATCTGACTACAAAACACCTGATATTGAAGAGATTATTGAACCAATCAAAGGTACATCACACATTGCCAATAAGATAAGGCAATTCAAGGTATTCTTCCTGAGAGACGTTTTGAGCAAGCTGGCGAACCGCCAGTACATGGTTATCAACATGCTGGAAGCCCCCGTTTTAGCCGCGATTCTCTCTTTCTTCGTAAAGTTTTTTAACTCAGACGGCAAAGGACATGAAGACTACGTATTCTACGAAAACGAGAACATTCCGCAATACCTGTTCATTTCAGTGGTTGTAGCGCTTTTCCTCGGATTAACCGTTGCAGCGGAAGAAATCATCAAAGACAAGAAGATTCTGAAGCGTGAAAGTTTCCTGAATCTCTCCCTCGGCTCCTATTTGTGGTCAAAAATATTGATCATGTTCATCATTTCGGCTGTGCAAACCGCGTTATTCGTGCTAATCGGAAACCTGATCCTGGAAATCCACGGACTCTGGCTGGAATACTGGGTGGTACTCTTCTCCACTTCCTGCATGGCCAATGTACTCGGATTAAACATTTCCAGTGCGTTCAATTCCGCAAAAGTCATCTACATCATTGTACCGTTATTGATCATTCCTCAGTTATTATTTTCCGGGGTAATCGTGAAATTCGACAAACTCCACCCGATTTTTTCCGCGAATAACGAAGTGCCGTGGGTTGGAAATGCCATGGCATCGCGCTGGGCATACGAAGCACTGGCGGTTGTTCAGGCCTCGGACAACGAACATGAGCGGATGCAGTTCAACCTGCACCAGAAGCAAAGTAACGCCAGCTGGAAACGGGATTACTGGATTCCGGAAATGAAGAATCAACTGACCATTTTAGCAGATAAAAAGTCTTCTCTGGTGGATTTTGAACGTGCAAAACGCATCCTGGCAAATGAAATCAGGAAAGAAATCAACCTGTGGGACAAACTGGAATGCAAAGGATGTATTGAAAGTGTTACGGCCCTGAAAAAGGGAAAAACATCGGTACAGGAAGTGCAGTACGACATCGGTGGATTCCTCGAAATGATGAAAAAGCAGTACAACCTGTCATACAACGAAGCAACCGAAAAACTGGACCGTTTGGTAGTTCAGATGGGCGAAAAAGCATACGAAAAATCACAGGAAGCCTATGTTAATGAAAGCCTGGAAGATTTGGTAACCAACCGCACAGAGGTACAGAAAATCATTGTGACGGATAACGAATTGATTCAAAAAGACGATCCGCTTTACATCGATCCGAAGAACACCCGTCTGCTGGACGCACCGTTCTACGCCTACAAAAAATACTGGTTCGGAATCCCGATGAGTACTTTCCTGGCGAATGTCATGGTTCTTTGGGGAATGACAATCTTGCTGATTATCACACTTTATTATGACCTGCTCCGGAAATTCCTGGAATTGTTCTCCAAAGCAAGAAGGTCCCGAAGCATTTCATAGAAAAATAACACTCGTGTGTTTTCAACACATCCCGTAATGTCAGTTCAAGTGTGCGGCTAAACCGGACGTACCGAGAACACATGCGGGATACTCAAACAGACACGAGCTCAGAAATAAAAAAGCCCCGGCACTTCGACTTCGCTCAGTGACCGGGGCTTTTATAATATGATATCAATTACATCAACATTCCACCACACACGTGGATGGTTTGTCCTGTAATGTAAGCTGACATGTCAGAAGCTAAGAAAACAACTGCGTTTGCAACGTCAACAGGTTGTCCTCCTCTTTTCAACGGAATGGAATTTCTCCACTCTTCCACTACTTTCTGATCCAACGCTCCGGTCATTTCCGTTTCGATAAATCCTGGTGCAATGGCATTGCAACGAATATTTCTGGAACCCAATTCCTGGGCAATTGATTTTGTAAATCCGATCAATCCTGCTTTGGAAGCTGCATAATTTGCCTGTCCGGCGTTTCCGCTTACTCCAACTACAGAAGACATGTTGATAATGGATCCGGAACGCGCTTTCAACATCGGGCGCTGTACCGCCTTTGTCAGGTTAAATGCAGACTTCAGGTTCGTGTTCATGACTTCATCCCACTGCTCCTCAGTCATGCGCATCAAAAGTGTATCGCGAGTAATACCGGCATTGTTCACAAGCACATCAATCGTCCCGAACTTCGCCACTACATCATCTACCAATTGCTGAGCCTGGTCGAAATTAGCCGCATCAGATTTAAACCCGATTGCAGTTCCTCCGTTTGCAGTCAATTCCGCTTCCAAAGCACGTGCTTTTTCTTCAGAAGACAAATACGTGAAAGCAACGATCGCTCCTTGTTTCACACATTCTTCTGCAATTGATTTCCCGATTCCTCTGGATGCTCCAGTAATTAATACAACTTTATTATCTAATAATCCCATGAATGTTTATTTGGTCTTCAAATATAGGAAAGGTTTCCTTCATACGGCTGATTTGTTTAAAACTAGTCGGGGTGAAAATTTTAGTTTTAGTATCATTAATTAAAGAAATCCCACGAAACGCCAAAACGAAGTTGTAGCGGCGTGACAGGATACCCCAGTCCTTCGAAATTGGTCGGCTTCACAAATGTCTGCTCGATATTTTCAACCCGCACAAACCAACGGAAATATCCCAGATCAAACTGGCTGTAGAAATGCAGCTTCATCATTTCTCGGAACGAACGCCCGGAGTTTGCGAATACATAGGTGTTCATCAGCGGAGCGAAATCCATCAATTGATAGGAACTGATATACCCCACTTCTATTCCGGTAACGGTTTTCAGTTTTTTAGCTTTGAACAGTCCGCCATTATAGGCAATGCGCCCGGAGATGAGCCAGTTCGGAAGCAAATTCCCGGTACTTTCCCGGTAAGATGCCCGTGACTGAACCAGTAATTTCTTGTAGGAATATTCAAAACCGACCTGGATTCCAGCAACAGTCAACTGACTCAGTGTGTCCTGGCGCCAACGGTTCTGAACAAATACGGGCATATTGGTGTTTGATTCAATGAAAGCTTCTGCAAAGAAAGGAATGATCCGGTTTTTATTGGACCAATGTACATTTCCGCTTGCTTTGGTACTCAATTCCTTATTTAACCAGTAGTAATTCAACGTATTTCCGTAATAATTCCGCTGGTAATTCTCCGGGTATTGGCGTGAAAACGCCCCGTGAACAGCAAAATAGTTGCGATTCATCCGTTTCGTAAGATCTGCAATGACAGCTGTTTCTCCGTTTGCTCCCACAAACGTGTAGTTTGCCGCCGCTTTCAGAGCGAAACCAGCTACCTTCATATCCAGCGCAGCAAATCCATACGCTTCGGTCGTATCCTGGTGAATCACCAGGTTATCATAATCCCAGTAACGCGTTCCCAAACCGGCTTCGAAGTTAAAATCACGGTTCTTGTAGAATAGTCCGCCGTTTAAGCGCAGGGAAGAAAGCTCCCAATAATCGTAGGAATAGGTAGAATCGTAATTGTAGAATCCGTAAATCTCCTTCAATGTATCGCGTTCAAAATAACGCTGATTCTTGATATCCAGCCGCGATTGCAGCAACAATCCTACTTTCTGAAGTGAATCCTTCGTAAAGGAGAGGTAATTCTTCCAGTCGGCGTGCAGTTCTTTGGTTTTATTTCCTGCATTGGATTTGACCACTTCCTGGAAATCCAGTGCAAATCCTTCCCGCACGGAATCCCCGATCAATCCATCGCTCAACTGGTTGTTGTTTCCGTAAAACGAAACATCCAGGATCGTTCCGTAATGACGGGAACGGTGCATTATCGCGAGCTGAACCGAATTGCGTTCAAAATTGGAGTTTCGCAGGTTCCCGTTCGTCGTGTTCCGGATGTAATCGAACTGGATAAATGTATTGGAATCTACTGCTTGAGTATAGGTGATCCGGCCGAATTGTGCCAGTTTGGATCCCATGGAATATTCAAAAGCAATATGCGGAATGGTTGAATACCTTCGTGGTAATGGTTTCTGCCAGGTCGTGTTCAGATCAGAATAGGAAAACCGGAAAAGGAACGGATTGAAATCCCCCGGAAGCGTATGCTGGTATGACGCCAGGTTCGCATCAATAGAATCCATCTTTCCGGAGATGCGGTATCCGGGTTTAAGGGTATCCTGAAAGTAATGTCCAAAGGGAGATTGCGCCCGGCTATGCAGCTGGCAGAAGGCGACAATAACACATAACAAAGCCCACTGCTTCATGAAACTTTATTAAAACACAAAAAGGTCTTATCGCCAGTAGCAGACAAGACCCTTTGATTTCTTAAATGAATTTTCTTACAATTTATTCACTGCAACTGTCAATCCTGATTTCAGGTTAGCAGCTTTATTTTTGTGAATGATATTACGCTTAGCCAATTTATCCAACATAGAAGCAACAACCGGAAGCAACTCGCTAGCTTCTTTCTTATCTTTCAAAGAACGAAGTTTACGTACCGCGTTACGGGTTGTTTTATGTTGGTATTTGTTACGCAAACGCTTAACATCGTTAGAACGAATTCGTTTTTGTGCTGACTTGTGATTTGCCATTTTTTTCTTTTATTACAATCTAAAATTTGCAGCCCATAGGAGAATCGAACTCCTGTTTCCAGGATGAAAACCTGGCGTCCTGACCACTAGACGAATGGGCCGAATATTTTTCTCAGTTACCGTTTCAAACGCTTTTGAAACTTTGCAGCCCATAGGAGAATCGAACTCCTGTTTCCAGGATGAAAACCTGGCGTCCTAACCACTAGACGAATGGGCCGTTTTTGAATTTCGGAGTGCAAATATAGGTGGATTTTTCCTATTTGCAATACTTTCCGAGCATTTTTTTCTAAAAAATATCCGTGTCTTCTGCTTCAAATTTGAAACCCAGACGTTTACCGGTTGACAATTGATTACTCGCTTCGATCTCGTGCATTTGGAAAACGGTCACTTTTGACACGATCTCGTATGGCGGCGTGAGCAGATCGAACTCCAAAGCATAGGCAAAAGAGACCTGAATAATGTGTCGGAGGATCGCATCCGAGAGAATAGATTGGGGTAAATCACGGAATAAAAAGCCGAGTTGTCCCTTCCCTTCAATCATAAAATGTTCATCCTTGTTGATGAAAACACGCCCGATCAGGTAGCCCAAATCGTTCATGCGGTTCTTCAGATATGACTCCGCCAGAAAATTATAGATATTGATAATGCCGAAATATCCCCGCGATTTATCTTCTTTCAGGTAATCAGTCTGCCACAAAGGATGCTCATCGGGCAATTTAAAGACATTCGTGTGCATTTGGAATACCAACACATCGCTTCCGATGTAAACCTGCACCTGGAACTCTCCTTTGTACTCCACGTGCAACCGGATACGTCCGTCTTCGACCAAAGACCTCAAAGCGCCTATTTCTTCCAATAAATGCTTCTTAAAGCGTTCAAAATGGTTTTTCGTATCGTGAAAAATATCCTGCTTCAAAACCGATTTCTGCTCCAGGATTGTCTGTATGATTTTTCGGGTTTCTTCCATAACTGCATTAATTCAAAAAGATAAAATGCAAAATTCAAAAAAGCAGAATCAGATTCCTGCCTTTTGAATTTTGCATTTTGAATGCTATTATTTATTAATAAGCTTTCGCGAAAACTACGCGGCCTTTCGACGGCGCACCTGTCACCATACACACTCCCGGTTCGGAAGCGATGTCGATTGGAATACAACGAATTGTTGCTTGTGTTTCCTGCTTGATTTTTGCTTCTGTTTCTTTAGTTCCGTCCCAATGAGCCAGGTAGAATCCGCCATCTTTTTCAAGTCTCGTTTTGAAATCTTCGTACGTATCCACCGTGTGCATGTTTTCCTTGCGGAAAGTCTGCGCCTTCACCAACAGATTTTGTTGAATCTCATCCAGCAAATCTTTGATGGAAGAACCGATATTCTCCAGGTTCATTGCGTATTTCTCTTTGGTATCACGGCGTGCAATCTCCACTACTCCGTTTGCCAAATCTCTCGGCCCGATCGCCATGCGCACCGGAACACCTTTTGCTTCGTATTCAGCAAATTTCCATCCCGGACGCTTCTGATCGTCTGAATCGTATTTCACTTTAATTCCCAAAGACTTCAATTCTCCGGAAATACGGTTGACAGCTTCTGTAATTTGCTGCAATTCCTCTTCGCTTCTGTAAATTGGTACGATCACCACCTGGATAGGCGCAAGAGCCGGCGGTAAAACCAGTCCCTCGTCATCCGAGTGCGTCATGATCAAAGCCCCCATCAAACGTGTGGAAACTCCCCAGGAAGTTGCCCAGACGAAATCCTGTTTTCCCTGAGCATCTGTGAATTTTACATCAAAAGCTTTTGCGAAATTCTGACCAAGGAAATGGGATGTTCCTGCTTGCAGTGCTTTTCCGTCCTGCATCATTGCTTCGATACAATAGGTATCATCGGCTCCTGCAAAACGCTCACTTTCGGTTTTGTGCCCGCGGATTACCGGCATAGCCATATATTGCTCTGCAAAATCTGCGTAAACATCCAGCATTTGCTCTGTTTCGCCGATTGCCTCTTCTTTCGTTGCGTGTGCGGTATGTCCTTCCTGCCATAAGAATTCACTGGTACGAAGGAATAAACGTGTTCTCATTTCCCAGCGCACGACATTCGCCCACTGGTTAATCAGGATCGGCAAATCACGGTAGGATTGAATCCAGTTTTTATAGGAATTCCAGATAATAGTTTCCGAAGTAGGACGTACGATCAACTCTTCTTCCAGCTTTGCATCCGGATCCACAACAACACCTTTTCCGTCCGGATCATTTTTCAAACGGTAATGCGTCACTACTGCACATTCTTTCGCAAATCCATCCACGTGCGAAGCTTCTTTACTGAAGTAGCTTTTCGGGATGAACAAGGGGAAATAAGCATTCTGGTGACCTGTTTCCTTGAATTTTGCATCCAAAATATCGCGCATATTTTCCCAAATAGCAAATCCATAGGGTTTAATGACCATCATTCCTTTGACCTCCGAATGTTCTGCAAGGTCTGCTCTGGAAATTAAATCGTTATACCACTTTGAATAATCTTCTGCGCGAGTAGCGTACTTCTGTGACATTTTTGAGTATGTTAAATTTTAAGAATAAAACCGTAAATTTAGAAATAAATCAGCTATCTTTAAGCAACCATTTAATCTTTCTCGTCATGAAAAAAGTATTTAAAATCGGTGTTTGTGTCGGAGTAATTGCTTCACTTGCAAGTTGTGGTACTACTTCCGAGCATTTCATGCAGGACGATGTTTACAACACACGTACTCCTGTCATGCCTCCGGGTACGGATTTGAATGATGTGACGGATTACGCCACATTCGTTGCCAAAAAAGAACAATCCGCAACACCTGAAAAAACAGCATACGTTTCCCAGCGCGATTACAGGGATTATTTCTACTATTCCCAGTTTATGAACTACGGATATTCTCCTTATTCCATGAACCCGGGATTGAGCTATTTCGGCTACGGAGGTCCATACTCCGGATTCGGAAACAGTTATTATTCTTCTATCGGCTTCGGTAATTACTACAATTACAACCCTTACGGGTACAATCCATACGGAGGATATTACGGTTATCCGTACCATTCCTACAGTTACGGTGGTTACTACGATCCATACTGGAATTCTCCGTACTACAACAATGCATATTACGGAAATTACTACGGACCCGGATATTACGGGTACTATTACGGAGGCGGAAGTTCTTTTACACAACAAAGCAAGCCGAATACCGGAGCGAACCTGTCCAATATGCATGCGGGAACCTCTTCCGGACGAATGGGATCATCTTCCAACGGGGAAATCATCAGTTACCCGCATAAAATGCTGATCAATCCTTCAACGGGAACGTTAAGTGCAAACACGTTCAACGGAGTTGGAAGAAACACCACGTTGCGTGAAGGAAACAACGTAGCTCCTGCAACAATGAACTCCGGAAGAATTCAGCCGGCTACCAATTCGGGAAGCACAGTCTCTGTAACAAGACCGCAAAATTCTGTCCGGCCAATGGTTTCTGCACCGCGTACCAATACGGTGAACGGCGGCTACCAGCGAACAGGAAACTCCAGCGTGGATTACAACAACAATTCGAATACACGAACAAGAACAATTGATAATTCAAATTCGACACCTGTAAGAGTCAGCACTCCTACTCCAACGATCCGCAGTGGTGGTGGAGGTTCCGGCGGAGGCGGCGGAAGCACAGGTGGTGGAGCAAGAACCGGTGGAAGAAGATAAACCTATTCAATGACAAAAAAAATCCTTTTGGCTTCAGTATTTTTTACGGGAGCCTTTTTTACGTTCGGACAAAATGAAGTAGACGCCTACCGTTTGTCAAACACTTATGTGCAGGGATCTGCCCGCTTTGATGCAATGGGAGGTTCATTCGGAGCCCTTGGAGCCGAAAGCGGCTGTATTGGGATCAACCCCGCAGGTTTCGGACGGGCTTCGGTCAGTGCGTTTACTTTCGGACTTTCCGGCACATCTGTAAAAACAGATGCTCATTTCAATGGGAATAGTTCCTCGATGGATGCGTTCAAAGTCCGTGTTCCGAACCTTTCAGGAACCATCGTGAGTGATGTGTCCAGTTCCAATTCCGGGTTGATTTACACCCAGATCAGTTTGGGAATCAACCGGGTGGCAAACTTCAACAACTCGTTCAATTACAGCGGACAACAATTCGAATCGCTTTTGGATGTGTTTGCAGCAAGTGCCAACGGAACCGCACCGGGAGATTTATACAACAACCTGGCTTACACCTCTTCCCTGGCATATCAAACATACACAATTGATCCGGATGCAAATAACAATTACTATCCGCGATTGAATTCCGGTGATGTCATTCACAACCGGACCGTTTTCAACAAGGGTGGAATCAATGAGTATTACCTGGCTATCAGCGCCAATTACCTCGATAAAATCTATTTTGGAGCGTCCGTTTCATACAATACGGTCAATTTCTCCGAATCATACGTTCACAAGGAAACATTGACCGATACGACTGGTGTGAGCTTGAGATCGTTTGTTTACCAATACGATTACACGACAAAAGGCGGTGGTGCAAACGTAAAACTCGGAGCAATCTTCGTTCCGGTAGATTACCTGAGGTTGGGAATCGCGGTACACACCCCCACTTTCTACCAATTAACAGATCAGTACACAGCAAACATGGAAGCGCTGCATAACGATGGAATGCGGACAGTAGATCCCAGTTTTGTTCCTGCAGATCGCTACAAATATCGTATCTGGACCCCGGCTAAATTCGTGGGTTCATTGGGTTTGGTGTTCCAGGATAACGGCTGTATCAATGTGGATCTGGAGTATGTCAATTACGGATGGGCGCGTTTGAAAACAACTACAGACGGAGCTTATGCGAGCTACAATTATGCCGCAGAAAACGCAACGATCAAAGCACAAATGGTTGATGCCTTGAATATTCGAATCGGTGGAGAATGGGCCATCAATAACACGGTATTTATCCGTGCAGGATATGGTTACTACCCGAAAGGTGACACGTTGGCGCGCAGCTACGGAAAAAGCTACAACCAAACGATCAGCGGCGGTCTCGGATTCCGGGTGAACCGCATTTACCTGGATATGTCGGTGAGATACTTAGCGCAAAGCAGTGTTTACAAAGCATTTTATGAAAGCCGTACCGAACTGAACATCGCCAATACGACTTTCAATGTTGGGATTCAATACAAGTTTGATTACAAATGATTGTAATTCTTGATTGATTTCGAGAAGTCAATTTTATCCAGTTTGGAATCAATCCATGCCGGAAGATGGAAATAATCAAGGATCACGCGCTCCTGCTGGTCCTTCATCAATTCAGTCACTTCGGTTTTCATCTTGGAAAGGATTTCATTCCGTTGCGTCACATTCATGCTCTTCGCCAGTTTCCGGAGGTGTTTGATCACCACGTTTTCAATTTCATAATCCCGGTCGTGCTTGCTTAAGTAACGGTTCGTGGATTTGATGACGTATTCCAGGAAGTCATAATTCTCCAGTTCCAGGTGGATAATCAGGTTGAAAATACGCGCGAAACTGTAAATATCCTGGCGCAGACGCTGTTCGTTATCATTCAATACTTCATTGAGCGTCGACAAGGCTTTTTTGTAATCCCCTATTCCGAAATAGGTGTACGCCTGGTTGTAACTAAACAAAATGCTCTGTTCTTTCGATACTTTATCGTCCAGGTCACGAAGTCTTGACCGCACTTCATCCGCCAGTTTTGCAGATGCTTCAAAATTCCCGGTTGCGTGATTCAGGGCAAATTCCCCGTTGTAGGAAATCGTGAATATCCGCAGGGACAAATCCGTAGAACTGAATCCTTTTTTTCCTTCCAGCGAACGAATTTCGTGAATGGTATTGGCAGCTTCTTTGAATTGTTTGTTATCGATATAACATCTCAACAAATGCGACAAGGTCAGAATGTAGCGCTGTCCAAGATCTTCCTTGATCAACGGATTATTGTCCAGAATGTCTTTTGTGCGGTTAAAAAACTGGAAACTATCTTCGTAATTCCGGTTCGTTGCGGCACACAATCCTTTGATATAGTAACACATGGATGATGCACGTGTTGAAAGCGCGGTGTTCTTTCCTTTGATCAAATGATAATCAGCAATATCGTCTACAATCTTGCGTTCTTCCTCATTCCGAGTAAATCCTCCGGAACGGAAAATCAGGTTGATTTTGGAATAAATGACCTGGTATTCAGCCAGGTTCCGGAGTTTGGCAATCACATCTTCCTCTTCCACAATGATATCATCCAGGTTCCGGGAGAATTCACCGTCTTCGTATGCAGCCTCGAGTAATTTCTTTTCCCAGGCAATCAACTCGTACCAGTAATAGAATTCTTCGTACTCTACCGCCAGGCCTTTTGCACGCTGCACAAATTTCTCACATTCCTTATACAAAGCTTTGTTGTAGAGAATTTCTACGTTTTTCAATTCTTGTTTCAGAATACTGGAAGCAGATTGTTCCGAGTAATATACCCGGAGGCTTTTCAGGATCAGCCGGTATAAATGATTCTTCTCAGAAGGCAGATGTTTGACAAAGGTTTCGTTTTGGAAAAACTCTTTCAAATCTTCTTCCTTGTATACGCCTTGCTTTTCGATGAAGTCAAAAATCTTCAGGTAGTTTTTTTCACCCGATTGCAAAGCTGACGAAAGTTTAAAAAAGCGCTTCTCAGATTTGGTTAACGATTTAATAAGTTTATACAGTTCGTTTGAGGGTTTCATAATACAGGAGTTTGTCAAATTTAACAATATGTTTCAATCCTAGAAGTTTTTTTAAAACATTTTAGCAAGCTAGTGACACTAAATGCAGGGAGATCGGTTTTTAAGCGGTTGAAATCCTAAAACAGAAATCAGATCAAATACAGTCCGACTGCATTTGAATTGAAAATGCTAAAACCGAAACACAACATGCCTGTGTGAAGATGGTGAAAACAAAAAAAGGTTGCTTTACACAACCTTTCACAAACAACAACAATAAACTTCAACGTTGGTTAGGAACTAACGGAGAAGAACCTTTTGTCCTTTCTGGACAGTTACTTTTTCTGATGTAAAACCATTCATCTGAACCAATTTTTTCAATTTGATTCCTTCAGACTGAGAAATTTCAATCAGCGTAATATCTTTTTTAGCAACATACGTTGCACCTTTTGCTCTTGCTTTGTTTCGTTTTGGTTCCAGGTAAACAATGTCCCCTTCTTCCAGCATGTCTTTCTTATCCACGAAATCGTTGTATCGGTACATCTGCCACATCGCCAGGTGGAATTCCTTTGCAATTTTGTAGTAGGTATCCCCTTTTCGTGCGATGATGAACTTCACATCGTTTTTGTTTTCCTTCGCCGTGTGGTTTTGGTATTTCAAACACGACTCGTCGATTTTCATCGAAGCGGTATTTTTCGCACTTGCCTTGTCCTTACTTTCTTTCGCATTCGATGCAAGCAATTCCGTTCCACTGTTTGAAGGAGCTGTTTTTTCGTCGTATTCGTACAATTTCAAGCGCTCAATCAAATCGATTAATTTCTCAGCGTATTCCGGATGCGTCGCGTACCCAGCTTTTTTCAAACCTTTTGCCCACGATTTGTAATCGTCAACCGGAAGCTGGAACAACGACGCATAACGTGTTTTCTTCGTTAAAAACAAACTGTGATCGTTATATGATTCCGTAGCACTCGGATATTTGCGGAAACATTCTCCTTTTGCGTCGTCGTCAAAATAGATTTTATCCCCGGTCCAGTCACTGCACTTGATTCCGAAATGATTGTTTGCCTGAACAGCCAGCGGCGAATTTCCATTCCCGCTTTCCAGGAGCCCCTGCGCCAATGTGATGCTGGCAGGGATTCTGTAGGTCAACATGTGTTCAACCGCAACGTTCGACCACATACTTACGTAGTCGTTCTGGCTTAATTTTGCGGGAGCTTCTGATCCGAAAGAGAAAAAAGAGATCCCAAATCCTACAATTGCTAAGCGTTTTTTCATGTCAAAATGCATTGAATTCTGACTTGAATACGCAAAAAAATGAACATGGTTACAAAAAATGTTGAAAACTCTTGTTTTAATTGTTAATAACTCTGGAACGAATTACAAACACTAAACCTCGTCTGTTCGAGTCCCGGACATCCGGGATATCGAGAACGACGAGCGTGTTCCAGCTATTCTTGATAAACCTCCGCTACACTGCGGTACTCGAACTGACTGGAAATTTTCAATTCAAAGCGTATTCAGCCACACACAGGTATCCACTCCATCCGCGAAATCCGTGATATCCGGAGCCTGGGCTTTTCCAAATGGAATGTACCCGTGTCCCACAACCGCCTGAAGTTCGTCTTTCAATGCTTCCAAACGATTCAATACATCTTTTTTATCCGTGTAGTATTCATAGAAAATAACTGAAAGCGGCGCATGAAGTCCTTCGTCTTCTTTCAGCATAAAGGCATTGTTATCTAAAAACGGAATCTGGTTCATCAGATAAACCGTCCGGTTGTAGTCGTAGTTATTCCCGTATTTGTGGTGTTGAATCAGGTGTGTTTGTCCGAGGAAATTCTCGAAAATGCGGTTCAGATTAAAACCTTCCGGAACAAATAATTTCGATACGTTACGGCAGCCCATTCCGAAAAAGTCAAAGCAATCGGAAGCAAGCGCCTCCAATTCTTCGTTGGATTCCGTTCCGTCGAGCAATGCAACAGACGTACGGTTCTTTCGAAACAAATGCGGCACATGACTGAAATAGGTTTCAAACTGCGCAATGGAATTATTACTTCCTGTTGCAATCACAGCATCGTAATCTTTAATCGGACCAGCCGAAATCCGGATTCGTTCTTTCATTTCCGGGTTCCACTGCTGCATCCATTCAATGATCTTCAAGGGGATGCGTGCGTCGGAACTGCTCAGTTTACAAAGTGCACAGTTTCCTGTGAGCAAAGTACAAAGCAGGTCGTGAAAGCCAACAAACGGCAGGTTTCCAGCCATGATCAAAGCAACTGTTTTTGGTTTTTCTGCAAAAGGATACTTGTTCGAAAAGGATTCAAGCGATTCTTTTTCAATCAAATGAACAATCCCACTTAAAGCTTTGTAGCAATTCTCCTTTGTGAACCAGGGATTTAATTGCACCTCTTTGTTAATAGTCTTTTTAAAATCCAGGAACTCTTCTTCCGTTAACCCGCACTCGTAGCCCGGCCAGGATTCGTTTTGAATAACAAATTGTAATGTTTTTCGAAGCTGCTCGAAAATCTGAATGATTGCTGTTTTTTCCACACTGCAAAATTAATGGGTCTGTGAGAAATCCCATGCTTTATTTTGATTCCTGCGTGTTTTATTATGCAAACCGGCTCTTTATCCGCGCTAAATTCTCCAGTAGATGAGTGCAGAATCATTTCCGTTTCCCGGCTTTGAATCCCTCGTCTTTTTTGTGTGAATTGCGTAAATCTCCCTTGGACTTCGGAGTGAACTCAGCAAAACGATTTCGCAGAGTCGCCGGGCACAGACGATAACGCTCTTACCCTTTTCCAAAAAGAATAACGTATCAAAAACACGCTAAAAACTCAGACTCTGCGCAATCTGCGAGAAGTTTAAAAGCCATTATTGAAACCCTGGCAGAAATGATTTTTTCAGAATATTTCAGGTTTAAAGCAGAGACCTCCGTATATTTGCACAAAAAAAGCATTTATGGCAATCATGATTACAGACGAGTGCATCAATTGTGGTGCATGCGAACCGGAATGTCCGAACAACGCAATCTACGAAGGTGGCGCTGAATGGACGTATGCGGACGGCACGTCATTAAAAGGATTGATTACAACATTGAATGGAGATGAAGTTCAGGCTGATGACAGCTTTGAACCGAAAGATATGGATGTTTACTACATCGTTACGGATAAATGCACGGAATGTGTTGGTTTCCATGATGAACCGCAGTGCGCAGCAGTGTGCCCGGTTGACTGTTGTGTAGACGATCCGGATTACCGTGAAAGCGAAGACGAATTGCTGGCGAAGAAGGACTTTATGCACCTTTAAGCCCTCTTTTTCTTTTTCGGCGGTGTAACATAGTTGCTTTTTGAACGTTTGAATGGTATGAAAGTTTCGTTACTCATTCTTTTACTCACGCTGAGCCTTCAATCGTTGGCACAGTTCGATGCTTCGACAAGAGAGCAGGAATTGTCTGTTTTGCTGGATTCCCTGCGCGCTTCACGAAAAAACGATCGGAAAGAATTCTGGAACAAGCAATTCAAAACGCTGGTTGAGCAAACGTTGCACGAACCTTCGATCTTCGATATTACATTCCCCAAACTCAGAACACTTGGCGTTATTGACAGCCCCGACAACATGGTGCGCATTGTCAACTGGAACGTAGAACAGGACGACGGATCTCAAAAATATTATGCTTATGTGATTCACAAAGACCTGAAAAAAGGCGAACACAAAGTCATTGAATTAGTCGATAATTCCATGATGCTCCCTGGAAAACCGGATGAAACACTGGAAGCGAACATGTGGTACGGAGCTTTATATTACCAAATCATCCCGGTAGAAAAAGCGAATAAAACCTATTACACCCTGTTGGGTTGGGACGGCGGAACCCGCATGAGCAACACCAAACTCATTGATGTATTGTATTTCACAGGAAATAGCCTGAAACTGGGTTATCCCCTGTTTAAATATTCTGAAGGAACTGCCAAGCGGATCTTTTTCGAGCATTCGGAAAAGACCGTGATGTCGCTGCGTTACGAACCAGAATACAAACGCATTATTTTCGATCATTTAATGCCGGAAACGCCGACCATGGTTGGGTTTTATGAATTCTATGTCCCGGATATGTCGTACGATGCGTTCATGCTCGACGGCAACCGCTGGGTACTGAAGGAAGATGTGATCGGGATCAATAAAAATCCGCAGACAGTTTCTGTGAGCCAGTACGATGCGAAAAAAGACGAGGTTTCTACCTACACTGTTGAAAACAAATGGATTGACCCTACTTCAGGTTCCGGATCAGGTAAAAATGATGTGCATGTCGCCGTTCTACCGGATTCCGACACAAAAAACACGACCGAAGAGAATAAAAAGACCGTGAAGCAGGACAAAAAAGAAATGACTGCTTTGCAGATCTACGAATCAAAGAAGAAACACAAAAAGGAAAAAGACCCTTCTTCCGTTACCGGATATGGCAAAAAGAAAAAGGGTAAAAAGTAATTTTATTTCCGAAATGTTGGTTTTTTTTAAATAAAAAAGCATATTTGTTTTGCTGCAACCTTAAATAAAACTATGCAAAACGATCAAGATTATGATGCTCAGAGAGAAGTGTTCACGAAGGTTGTGAAAGCCGGGAAACGCACCTATTTCTTTGATATAAAAGCCACAAAAGGACAAGACCACTACATTACGGTCACTGAAAGCAAGAAAGTCATGCTGAACGGAAAGGAAGTCTTTCAAAAACACAAGATTTTCCTGTACAAAGAGGATTTCGGAAAATTTTCGGAAACGCTGCTGGAAGTGATGAATAAAGCCAATGAACTGAATACAAACGATAATACGGATTCATCTTACCTGAGCGACGTTCAGTTTGAAGATTTGTAAGAAAACTTCCAAACAATCTTTCAACATCGCATTCGTTGAAAAAAATAGCAGAAACAAATGCCGTTTAGGTCATTTCAATAACGTATCTTTATCCTCAAATTTACAGTGCTCTTATGGGTAAAATAATCGCTATAGCGAATCAAAAAGGAGGTGTTGGTAAAACAACCACGGCTATTAACCTGGGTGGTTGTTTTGGTGTTTTGGAATACAAGACATTGCTGGTCGATGCTGACCCGCAGGCAAATGCTACATCCGGTGTTGGTCTGGATCCTAAAAACTCGCGCAACATCTACGACTGTTTGATCAACGACGTTCACCCGTCAGAACTGATCATTCCAACGGAAAATCCGAATCTGGACATTATCCCGTCTCACATTGACCTGGTTGGTGCCGAGCTGGAAATGATCAATATGCCGAACAGAGAGCACATGCTGAAGCAGGCGTTAGATAAAATCAAGGATCAATATGATTTTATCATCATCGACTGCTCCCCTTCCCTGGGATTAATTACTGTAAACGCACTTACAGCTGCTGATTCTGTCATGGTTCCGGTGCAATGTGAGTACTTCGCATTGGAAGGTCTGGGTAAATTATTGAATACGATCAAAATCGTTCAGGGAAGATTAAACCCGGAATTGGAGATCGAAGGAATTGTCCTGACGATGTACGATACACGTCTGAGACTTGCAAACCAGGTAGTGGAGGAAGTGAAAACACACTTCCAGGATCTGGTTTTTGATACGGTTATCCACCGAAACACCAAACTGGGCGAAGCTCCAAGTTTCGGGGAAACCATCGTGCTTCATGATGCTACAAGCAAAGGAGCCATCAATTATCTGAATTTCGCACGCGAGATTCTTCAACGAAATGATTTAACTAAAATCGGTAATAACGACAAACAATTTCAGGTAGGAAATGACATCTAATCCGAAAAAACGCGCAGCTTTAGGTAAAGGTTTGGGAGCTTTATTGGAAGGCTCTACAGCTGATATTACACCCCCGGCAACAACTCCGTCCGAAAGTTCAGGCGGCGTAGCCCTGCTTCCGATCACGTTTATCGAAGCAAACCCGTTTAACCCGCGTACCAATTTCGAGAAAGAAGCACTGAACGAACTGAAAGAGTCGATTGCTGTTCACGGAATTATCCAGCCGTTAACGGTTCGTAAACTTGCAAAAGACAAGTATCAGTTAATTTCCGGTGAAAGACGTTTCAGAGCGTCTCAACTTGCCGGATTGGAAGAGGTTCCAGCATATATCCGCGTAGCAAATGACCAGGCAATGCTCGAAATGGCCCTGGTTGAAAATATCCAGCGGGAGGATTTGAATGCCATTGAGGTTGCTCTCTCCTACCAGCGTTTGATCGATGAAATCGGTCTGACGCAGGATCAGTTATCTCAAAAGATTTCCAAAGGAAGAACCAGTATCACAAACCATTTGCGTTTGCTGAAACTTCCTGCTGAAATTCAGTTGGGAGTACGCGATAACCTGATTTCAATGGGGCATGCCCGTGCACTTGTTTCCGCAGGAGAAGAAGATCGTCAGTTGGACTTGTACCGACAGATTATCGATTTCCAGCTTTCTGTTCGCGAAATCGAGGAATTGATCCGTACAAACAGCTCCAGAACAACGGAAGAAGAAACTCCGAATGCTCCGAAAACAATCAGTACGCCGGATTTGACGTCTTTGCAGGAAGTTTTCAAGAATCACTTGAGCGACCGCATTTCTTCGAAAGTGGAAATCAAAAAGACACATTCCGGAAGTGGAAAAATCATGATTAATTTTTCATCTGAGGTTGATCTGAACCGCATCATCGAGTTATTGAATAAATCCAACTAATGCGTTATATCCTTGGAGTTTTGATCCTGGTATTTTCTGCAAAGGCCAATGCACAAGATTCGCTGGCTGTTCAGGCAGATACTGTCAAAACACATTCCTGGAAAAAAGCGTGTTTGTTTTCTGCTGTAGTTCCTGGTTCCGGGCAAATCTACAATCATATCGCCATGCCCAAAGGCAAAAAAAAGGCGTATTGGAAGGTGCCACTCATTTACGCGGGTCTTGGTGTGACAACATATTTTGCGATCAACAACAATTCCATGATGAAGGCATACCGTAAGGAATATACCGACCGGATGAATGGAATTGCTCCGGCGAATTTTACACAGTATGACGATCAAAGTTTACTGACGCTTTATACGACTCACCGCAGCCGCAGGGATTTTGCCATTTTGGGAATCGGGGTTGTTTACCTGCTCAATGTGCTGGACGCCGGAATTGAAGCTCATTTCGTACATTTCGACATCAGTGAAGATTTATCACTGTCCATTCACCCAACGGCATATACCCCATCTTCTTATGGTGTTTCCTTTCGATTTAAATTTCGTTAAAAGTTAGGATTGGAAACTGAAAACAGTATTTTTGCGCTACATGAAAATAGGATTAATCGGATACGGAAAAATGGGAAAAGCAATCGAGCGAATTGCTTTGGAGCGGGGGCATTCAGTTGTCTACAAAGTTGACTCTAAAAATACCATCGACCAAACTGATCTCAAACAGGCAGATGTAGCGATTGAGTTTACCCGGCCTGACCTGGTTGTTAATCATATTGAGGCATGTCTTGAACAGCAAGTTCCGGTAGTAGTCGGGACAACTGCCTGGCAGAGCGAACTGGAACGCATCAGTAAACTCGTTTCGGAAAAGAACGGAACCTTATTGCATGCCTCCAACTTCAGTGTCGGGGTGAATATCCTGTTTCATATCAATGAAAAACTGGCCGCGCTGATGTCTGCGCATCCGGAATACAAAGCTCAGATCGAAGAAATCCACCACATCCAAAAACTGGATGCTCCAAGCGGAACAGCTGTTTCATTGGCGCAGGGATTAATCGCAAACAATCAGAATTACACTTCCTGGAAATCAGAAACGGGATCCTGGCCGCACACCGAAGCGTCCGAACTTCCGATCCAGGCAGTCAGAGAACCGGATGTTCCCGGAACTCATACCATTTCGTATATTTCAAACATCGATACTTTAACCCTGAGCCACGAAGCGCATTCCAGAGACGGATTCGCATTGGGTTCTGTCGTCGCTGCTGAATTCCTTGCAGGAAAAAAAGGAGTTTTCACCATGCGTGACGTACTAGCATTTTAAGCCTTATGAACATTCTTTATTATTACCTCTTTTTAATCCTTGTTCACCCGATTCTTGCCCTTTGGTGGAAACCGTTTCAACGCATGGGAGTGGATACCTGGAAAGCGTTTGTTCCGGTTTACAATTATTACATCGTTTTTAAATTCGGGGCGGGAAAACCGTGGTGGTCTTTATTGATGTTCATTCCGGGAATCCACCTGGTGATGTGGATGGTTGCCAACTTATCTTTCATCCGCAGATTTGGTTTTTACACGATCGGCGACACGCTTCAGGGAATCTTCTTCCCTTACCTGATCCTGTGGAAGATTGCCAATTCAAACGAATCACAACTACCTGTGCTGGCCCCTACAAACTGGGCTAGTCCGGTGGAAGCTGCCAAAAGAACAAACGGAGATCACGTGGTATTATTCCTGGCATTGCCGGTGATTGGTCATGCGGTTGCTTATTTGTTGTCTTTCCGTTCCAAGCGCATCGGGAAAAAGTCAGCGATCAAAGAATGGGGTGATTCCATCGTTTTTGCATTGGTAGCAGCAAGTATCATTCGCACCTATGTTTTCGAACCGTTTCAGATTCCTACGGGATCGATGGAGAAAACCTTGCTGGTTGGAGATTTCCTGTTTGTAAACAAACTTGCTTACGGAGCAAAGGTTCCGGTTACTCCGCTTTCCTTCCCGTTGGTTCACAATACCATTCCGTGGCTCAACGTAAGGTCTTACCTGACAATCGAGACGTCCAATTACTACCGTATTCCGGGATTCGGAGATGTGAAGCCGCGGGATGTAATGGTATTCAATTATCCTTCGGGAGATACCGCTATTTTCGATCCGCGCGTTCCGGATGGTTTGATGGGGCATGATTACCATGCAATCGTGCTTGACGAAGCTTTCTATTACTGGAAAGGTGATTTTGTGAGCAAACATCCGAACATCCAATTGAACAGCGTGGAAGAAATCAACCAATACGCGGGAGACTTCTTCGAAAACCTGGAGCAATGGAAAAACAGAGCCCGAATCGGAATTGCGAGCGGAATTACGTACAGCAGACCAAACAGAGATGCAGGAACCAATTATGTAAAACACGGAGGGGTGATTTTCCGTCCGGTAGATAAACGTGAAAACTACATCAAACGCTGTGTGGGATTACCGGGAGACCAAATCGAACTGCGTAACGCTGATTTGTATGTAAACGGCAAATTCATTCAGCCGGCTCCGAACCAGAACAACCAGTATTACATTGCTCAGGCAGATTCAGCAGACTTCCTGGCTTATTCTTACCTGGAGACCCTGGGGTTGACAAACGAAGAATACGGATACCTGGGCGGGGATCAGACATTCTTCCTGACAACCGATATGAAGAAGCAAGTTCTGAATCGTTTTCCGAAGCTGAAAACAAAGATGAAGATCTACGATGACAGTGTGGAGCACAAAGATTCCATTCAAAAGTTGACTTACATGGAAATGCTCGCAAACATGCGTTATTTCCCGAACGATCCGAAGATTTGTAACTCCGTGAGCAATTACAAGGTGTCTATTCCTAAAAAAGGAAGTACTGTAACATTGACGAAAGACAACATTGCATGGTATCGCCGGGTAATCACTGCTTACGAAGGACACCAATTGCAGGAAAAGCCGGATGGCATTTACATCGACGGAAAGAAAGTAACGTCGTATACCTTTGCGATGAATTACTACTGGTTGATGGGAGATAACAGAAACAACTCTGTCGATTCCAGATTCTGGGGCTTTGTTCCGGAAGACCACGTGGTAGGAAAAGCATCCATTGTATGGTTTTCCAAAGGAGCAAACGGAATCCGTTGGGATCGTGTGTTTAACGTCATCCGATAATGCTTTTTTTGGATCACCCGTCATTTTTTCCTATTGCATATTTCGGAAGTGTTCGCTATTTCCAGGATTTAGCCTCTCAAGGTGAGATTTTACTGGAAGTTTGTGATCATTTTCCGAAACAAACGTTTCGAAACAGAACGGTGATTTTGGGATCGCAGGGGCCTCAGATTCTCACCATGCCGCTCGAACGCCCGAATGGTTCTAAAACCGTTACGCGGGATGTGTTGATTTCCTATCAGCAAAATTGGCCGGTGATTCATTGGCGGGCAATCAAAACGGCATACGCTTCTGCTCCCTATTTTGAGCACTATGCTTCCGACATTGAGCAATTACTGCTTCGAAAGCACCGTTTCCTGATTGATTTCAACGAAGAGATTACCCAGTTTTTCATAAAAACATACCAGTTGCCGGTTCTCACTTATCAGACACAAGAATACCGCTCCGATTATCCCCTCGATTTTAGAAACTCCGATTACGAAACACTGGAAATGTCGGGAGAATATACGCAGGTTTTCTTTGGTGAAAAACGCTTCATTCCCCAGGTTTCAATCCTTGATTTGTTGTTTTGCGAAGGCCCTATCGGACGGAAGACAATCATTTAACTGCATTTTCTAAATAATCATCTTATTGAAAATCAGATCAATAACTTTTTTAACGATTTTTTATCTGCTTTTTTTGAGCAAAAACATTGAAAGTCTAATTACTTATTGTATATTTGTTATGATTTAGGTGGTTAGGTTAGGTTGATTAGTGAATGGAGTTAGGACGCCCGTCTTGACTCCATTTACGCTTTTAGGGCTTTGCCATTTCCACCAGTGTACCTTTATTTGTCTTCTGAGACTTGAATGCAAAGGGTAATCGTTCCCGGTACAAATACTTTTTCTGCGTCGATTCAAAAGGACGGTAGATGTAATACACACTGTTTCCTTTGATCTGGATATTCTCCGGGTATTTGAAATGAAGTTCTACCGGAGAGCTCAATTTCCCGGTTGTTGTATTGAAATGACGTAGCTGGGCTTTTCCCGCCAATTCGTAGTGAATATAAATCTCCCCCGTTTCATAATCCTGAATGAGTTCTTTCTTCCAGCCGTTCTCTTTTGCCTGCAGGTGATAATAGATCGGAATGCTGTCAATTACATCTCCCAGGTAAGAATATTTGAATAATAAGTTTTTGTAATGATCAAACAGGAAAATGGAATCATTTCGTTCAAACATCGGCGCGTACAATTCCTTGTAGTAGATTGAACCGGTGAAATAATACATTCCCACCCAGATTTCTTTGTCGATCCCGGTTTCATTTTCTTTCTCTTTTGCCCACAATTTGGTGCGGATATCCACCCATTTGAATTCGGACCGGTACAATTCCATCATCAGGTCGTCTTGTACCTTTGCAATTTTCCGGTAAGTAGAATCGACCACATCATAGGTGAAATAATCAAATGCCGGGTAATTCGGGTTGAAATTGGAGAAATAGTATTTTGTATAAGACGTATCCAGGATTGGTGCGATATAGGTCATGTAATAATTCTTTTCGATCTGTGCGATCTGAATCTGCTTGTTTGTTTCAGTAATTCCGTAGACATTTTTTTCGGTCACCACATGCGGATTTCCGCGGTAATCGCGAATCAGCTCCTTCCCTTTCTCCGGGAGCGGAATTTCTCCCAGCAGATTATAGCCGTCATACAAAACCAACTCGGTTCCTTTCTTCAAATTCTTCGGATAAGTCAACAGCAACAGGTTGTCATCCGGAAGAAACTCAAAATCGGTTACTGAAACGCGGGAAGACTCGAAAATCGTATCAGGCACTCCGATCGGTTTAATCACAACCTGATCCAGCATGCGTTCCTTGAGGTAATACATTCTCACCTGTACCGTGAGGGTATCATTTGCCTTTCCGGAATAAATTTTTGTCTGGATGTCTTCCAGCGGACTAAAAGCAATGTGTTCCAATTCAAAACGTGTTGCTTCTTGAGTTGAAACAGTGAAATAAGCTGCTCCCTTCAGGTTCGTGTATTGTGATTTCACCATCGAATCTCCCTGGTACTGGCGGATGAATACACGAGAAACAGGATCTCCATTACTTCTGTCTTTGGCAATAATTCGAACGGTTGTTTGACTCAATGCGCCGGCAGAAAGGAATAATACAAATAGAAGGGATAAAATCGGTTTCATGGCTGCAAATTTCTTTAAAGATGCAGATGAATGCAAATTTTCATAAATAAAGATGAAAAAAAGGCACATTAAAAAAGGGGCGTGACACATCACATCCCCTTCTCATGTTTATAATTCTCTAAATCAATCAGATTTTCAAAAGCCACCCGAAAGTATCTTCTACTTTTCCGGCTTTCACATCATCCAGGTAAGCATGTACTTTCTGGGAAAACTCACGTGTTTCGATCGGAGGAAGAATCAAATCTTCGTCGCGGTAACCGATTTTTGCAATGTGTGCAATGGTTGCAGCTGTTCCGGCCCCGAAAGCTTCGGTCAATCGACCTTCTTTGTGTGCCTGAACCACTTCAGCTACAGATACTTTGCGTTCTTCAACCGGCATTCCCCACATCTGGGCAACTTCTACAACTGAACGCTTGGTGATTCCTCTCAAAATCGTGTCGCTTTCTTCCGAAGGTGTGATCAGTTTGCCGTCAATCACAAACATCACGTTCATGGTTCCTGACTCTTCGATGTACTCGTGTGTTTTTCCGTCTGTCCAGATCAACTGGTGATATCCTTTCTGCTGTCCTAATCTCGCCGGGTAAAGCGCTGCTGCGTAGTTTCCTGCTGTTTTTGCTCTTCCTACTCCACCTACTGAAGCTCTGGTGTAGAATTCTTCGATTCGTACGTTAACAGGCTCGTTGTAGTAAGCTCCAACCGGACATGCAAAGATCACAAAACGGTATGTATCGGAAGGTTTGATCCCGATGTACTCGTCAATTCCGAACAGGAACGGTCTCAAATACAGGGAATATCCTTCTTTTTTCGGAATCCATTCGCTTTCAATCTCTACAAATTTGCGTGTCAGTTCAACGAATACGCTCTCAGGAATTACCGGCATGCACATACGCACACAGGATTCTTCAAAACGTTTTGCATTCATATCCGGACGGAAGATTGCTACTTCCCCGTTATCCGTTCTATATGCTTTCAATCCTTCAAAAATGGACTGACCATAGTGTATCACTGACGTAGCCGGGTGCATGGATAACGGTCCGAAAGGCATAATTTCCGGTTCCTGCCATACACCATCTTTAAAATCCATGATGAGCATGTGATCGGAAAAGACTTTACCGAAAGGTAAATTATTCCAATCAACAGCACTTAACTTTGACTCTTGGGTACGAGTCACTTTAATTGTGTCTTGATGTATCATAACGACTAATAGTTATGCGAATATACCTAAATAAGTTGAGGATTCCGTTACGATTTCAGAAGTAATTCCAATATTTGTAACAACAACTATTTTTAATGTATTCAAACAAATGCATCGACTTACTACTCATTCACGTTTCTTTTTTGTTGTTTTATCTTTGCGATCCGATCGGAGTTATTCTCCTGAAACCGGAGGGGCAATTCCCGCCGTCTGAAGGAGGCAGATTGGATCGAGCCGGGGTATTGGATTTTGTAAACCGGGTTGAAACCTTAATTTTGCCGGTTCCGAAAGTTGAAACGCATTTTGCCGGACGTAATATTGCGGAATTACGCCCAGGAGTTAAAATCAGCAATTCAAAAACAGATGTCAACAAAGAGTGAAGAAATTCTTTCTAGGTTTTGGGGTTACTCCCAATTCAGACCTTTACAGGAAGAGATTGTCGATGCCGCAATCTACGGAAAAGACGTGATCGCTCTTTTACCAACCGGCGGTGGAAAATCAATCTGTTTCCAGGTTCCGGGAATTGCCCGTGAAGGAATTACGATCGTTGTTTCTCCCCTGATCGCCCTGATGGAAGACCAGGTAAATCAACTGCAAAAAAGAGGAATCCGTGCAAAAGCACTGACCAGCGGTTTGTCATTCCGTGAAATTGACATTTTACTGGACAATGCCAAATTCGGGGGAGTTGATTTTCTCTACGTTTCCCCGGAACGTATTCAAACACGTTTATTCCAGGAACGTGTCAAGCAAATGGAAATCGGGTTGTTTGTAGTCGATGAAGCCCATTGTATTTCAGAATGGGGCCACGATTTCCGTCCTGCCTACCTGGAAATTGCCAAACTCCGCGAGTTTCACCCGGAAGTACCGATTATTGCAGTAACGGCAACGGCAACACCGAAAGTAAAAGAAGATATTGCCACTCATTTGAAACTCAAAAACCCGGAGCTGTTTGAAGCTTCTTTTGAGCGAAACAATGTGAGTTATGAAGTATATCACGTTTCCAATAAACTGGATGCAATTACCAAATGGATTCACAAGAACCCGAACGATGTGGGAATTGTGTATTGCCAGACGCGTAAAAGCGTGAAGGACGTCATGATTTACCTGCAGTCTCAAAAAGTCCGCACCAACATGTATCACGGAGGCATGAACAGCAAGGAACGTAGCAAGGCACTTGCCGACTGGCTTTCGGAGAAAACTCCTGTGATGGTTGCAACCAACGCATTCGGTATGGGAATCGACAAACCGAATGTGCGTTTTGTGGCGCATTACGAAGTGCCAAACAACCCGGAATCCTATTTCCAGGAGGCCGGAAGAGCCGGAAGAGATGGTTTGGATTCACGCACCTTTGCATTCATTGAACCTGCTGATCTGGATGAAATTGCTGAACGGGTGTTAACGCAATTCCCGAGTCCGGACACGATTCGTTTGATTTACCGGGCACTTTGCAACTACCTGCGAATTGCCATTGGGTCAGGCGAACATGAATCTTACGAGTTGAAATTCAAGGATTTCGTAAAGAAATTCAATCTGAATATGACAGAAGTCTATCCTGCATTTAAATTGCTGGAAATGAACGGGAGTATTTTGTTTTCGGAACAAGGATTGAGAGGTTCACGGATCAAGATCAGTATTGACAAAACACATCTTTACGGATATCAACTCAAAAATCCGGTATTGGATCCGTTGATCACCTGGGTTTGCAGGAATTACACGGATGTTTTT
This sequence comes from Fluviicola sp., assembly GCF_039596355.1. GTDB lineage: Bacteria > Bacteroidota > Bacteroidia > Flavobacteriales_D > Crocinitomicaceae > Fluviicola. Next base: position 1,019,011 of record NZ_JBCNJW010000001.1, read on the forward strand.
GATTCGTTTGTAGAGATTGATGAAGAGGATGCCTGTCAGCGCTTGAAATTGTCGTCACAAGAATTGGAACGCCAGCTGAAACACCTGGAAGAACATGGAATTATCGACATTACCTGGCGGACTGAACTTCCCATGGTGACCTTCCTTCACGAACGGCTTCCGGATGATTACATTGAATTAAGACCGGAGGTATATCATTTCCGAAAGGAACGTGCTTTGGACCGCCTGAATGTGATGAAGAACTACCTGGAGCAGAAACACTGCAGACCACGTTACATCATTTCGTATTTCGGACAGGAAAGCGAACCCTGCGGCAAATGCGATTACTGCCTGGAACAAAACCTCCTGGAGAAACATCCGCGCCTGGAACTCGAATTGATTGCCTTACTGGAAGAAAAGGAAATGACCTTAGCAGAAATTACTTCTCAATTCGATCCTTCTTTTGCGGCAAAGATCAAATCCACGCTCAAAGAATTGATTACGCAGGAACGGATTCGTTTTAGCGGGAAACATTTTTCCCTCCCGCGGTAACTGTCCGCTTCAGATCGATAATCTCACGCTGCAATTCCTGGATGCTTTTCGTTAAAAGGGAATCATCAATACGCATTTCCGGTAAGCTAGGAGAAATGTAGTTTACGAATTTCCACATTTCAACGATGTCATTGACATGCACGAAATACGGCAAATACAACGGATTCGTTGAACAAAGCTCGAATGACTGCTGTGATTCGATGTGGTTATTCACGATTTTGAAAACAATCCCGTCATCTTTGGTTACCACGATACAAGGAGTTCCGTTTCGAATGCTTCCCCAATTTTGAATGTATTCTGCCACTACAAAAGATCCTTCGTCGACCGGAGGCATGGAATCTCCCATAATCGGGAAGGAACGGTATTTTCTGTTTTTGGACAAAAATGGCAGACTGAAGGTCGGCAATACTTTCAGGTAATCCGGGTCAGCATAACCGGTAGCATAACCTGCCCGCGCCTGCTGCGGAATCAATTCGATCATTTCGTTTTCGTCGGCATCCACCAATGAAGTCAATACGCGCAAATTTTTTCCGTTAATATCTGCATAAAGTCCCCTGCTGATCGTTGCCCAATCACTTTCTGTAAACGCAGCGAAATCTTTGGTCAGCAAATCGTCAATCGGAACAGCGTAGTAATTGCTCAACGCGATGAGTGTTTCAATTCCCGGTTCGGCAATTTCATTTTCATACCCGGAATAGCTGCTTCGGGTCAAACCCAAATCAGAAGCTACTTCTTCCTGTGATTTTTTCTTACTCTTGCGAATCAGTTTTAAATTGTTTCCCAACTTCATAACGATCAAATTTTAATCAAAAATATGACTATTTTTTAGTCTGACAAAATTTTAAACTATTTTTTCGTCAATTCCTGCAAAATTCTTCGTCAGAATTACTAAGAGCTAAAACAACTTATGTTCTTGCAGAAACAATCAACGGGAAAGATAAAGCCAACTAGTTAGCAAGAACTATGCTACAATCCTTTAAACAAAAAACCGAATGATAAATATTTACCCCTGGTTTCTTCGCTCCTGCATTTTCTGCAGCAGTTTGTGTACTTCAAAGGTAATCGGCTTCCCAACCAGGTCGGAATAGACTTTGACAAATTTCGCACCGAGGAAGATAATCTGCGACGAATAATACATCCACGCCAGGAAAATCAATAAGGTTCCGGCAATTCCCATCTGGCTTCCGAAGAAATAGCGCGTTAAGTAAAATTTCAAACCGATCTGTCCCAAATAGAGTAACACAGAAGTCAGTAAACCTCCCGAAAAGGCCAGCTTCCAGACTACTTTCCCATCGTGTAGGAACTTATACACCAAGGCAAACAACACCATATTAATGACAATGGCAACCACGTGTTCTGTTCCCCACAACAGCCATTTCTGCGATTCCAGGTGAAGTGACTTATAGATTTCGCCACTGACAGACATAAAAACGGTTTCACCTGTATACAGCAATACAATGGAAACACCGAATACAGCTAACATAAATACGGAAATCAATTTGGTGAGTACCGTATGGAAAATCTTGGTTTTATGATCATCGATTTTTACGTGAATGTCGTAGAATTCGTTGACGCTCATCCGCAGGGAAGAAATCAATGCCGAACTGGAAAACATCAAAGCGATAATCCCGATAATATTCAATACCAGGCTGCTTTTTTCAAAATGTACTTCGGATAAAAAGGCGAGAATTCCGGAACTATCCTTCAACCCGACCTGTTCTTCAAGTAATACTTTAATCAAACGCAGGATTTCGGCTTGTCCCATGATCTTTCCAAAGCTGATGACCGCCAGGTAAATGATCGGGATAATAGCAAAAACCGCATAATATGCCAGTGCTGCCCCATGGAAAAAGGAATTTTCCTGAAAAAACTCCAGAAAAGTACGCTTGAATAGCGTTCCTACTTCATTCCACTTAAGCTTTCGTATGTTTGTTTTTGAGCTCAATACGTTTTACATTTTTGAGTGGCTGATCTGCATACAGCACAATTGTTTCTCCTTTTTTGGTCTGAAAAAACGACTTCCAGTATGCCCCGAAGAAAACAGCATCGGTAAATGCGATTTCCACACTTCCTGTTTCTGCGATTTCATATTCACCGGGACGAAACAGGTGTGTGGTTTTGCCCGCTTTCAGTTCATTCAATTCACCGAAATACGCACCTTCATTCAAGTCGGACGGATGAAAATAAAATGCTTCCGGAGTATCGATCCGTTTTAATTTTCCTTCATCCAGGAACCCGATTTTTGCGCACCACTGCATCACTTCAGCTCCTTCATGGGAAACCAAAATACACAAAGTGTTCCGAATTTCAATCAGTTGTTTGATATAAGATCCGATTTTCAGCCTCAAATGAGCGTCCAGGTGCGAAAAAGGTTCATCGAGTAATAAAACCTCCGACTCCATGGCTAAAGCACGCGCAATGGACAAGCGTTGCTGTTCTCCGCCGGATAAATAACGTGCCTGTTTATCGGAAAGATGTGTAAGCTCTACCAATTCGAGCAGTTCCTTCCCGAAACGCAATCGCGCCCGCTCCGGCAAATGCAGCATCCGGATCAGCACGTTTTCTTTGACGGTATGAAATAAATCGAGACCGAAATCCTGGTTTACCAACTGAATTTCATCATGACCGGGAATGAGTTTTTCACTCGGACCTTTGATGCGTTCGCCATTCCAGGAAACCGTTCCATCCAGCGGATCAATGAGTCCGGCAATGATTTTTAGCAGCGTTGATTTTCCACCTCCGCTTGCTCCTACAATCCCGAAGATTTCACCCGGTTTCAATTCCAGGGAAATGTGATCTAAAACGTGCTGCCGGTCGTTGTACGAAAAATGAAGCTGATCCAGTACAAGCATTAATTTCTCAGTTCCTTTGGAAACGCACTCAACACGATATATACTCCCGGAATCGGGTTTTCAACCACTTCGTCGTCATTCAAATAGACTTTCAAACGCTTATTGTCGTGGTCGATGATGTATTCATCCAAACACTGTTCAGAAAACACAATCGGCGTTGAACCATCTTCTCCGTGAAAAATAAACTGGATTACATCCTGGATTTCGTAATGAAACGCTTTCCCTTCACCGATTTCTCCGGCAAGAACAAAAGGCTGGTCTCTCACAATTTCAAGTACCTCCGAATCGTCTGTTAAACGGAATTCATCTTCCCACTCGTACCGGATATTTTCCGGCGAGTCTTTCCCGTCATACTTCTCTAGGGCATAGTCTTCCGAGAAGGAATTGTTTTTTAAAAACACCTGAATGATATAAGACATTTTGCTTTTTATAAGAATGGAACACAAAGATACTCATAATTGAAAATGTAAAATGCAAAATTCAAAAAGATCAAACTCTCCTTCACGACCCATTTCGCAATTTGCAATCTGCATTTTGAATTTTGCATTTTGAATTTCTAAGTCAAAGCATCACTTTTCAATTTAAACTATCTTTGCGCAAAATTAAAACCAGTATATGTATTCCAGTGTTCAATTACTTCCGCATAAAACGCAATCGATGGAAAGACGACATCCGTGGATTTTTTCAGGCGCTTTGAAAGAAATGCCGAAATCCATTGAAGACGGAGAAGTAGTAACAGTACTGGATTCACGTAAAAACGAAATTGCCCGCGGACATTTCCAGCACGGTTCGATCGCGGTGCGGATTCTGACATTCAGCAATGAGGCAATCGACCAGGAATTTTTCAATAAACGCATTTCGAATGCCGTTGAACTGCGCAAAAAACTGCACCTGTTCCGGGAAGACAACTCCATTTGCCGCATCATTCACGGTGAAGGCGACGAACTTCCGGGGTTGGTCATCGATTATTACGGCGGCGTTGCCGTGATTCAGTGCCACAGTTTGGGCATGTATCTGCAAATCGAACTGATCAAAAACGCGCTGGTTCATGCAATTGGAGCGGATTTGAAAGCGGTTTACAACAAATCAAAAGAAACACTTCCGGGAAGAATTCCGGTAGAAGACGGATATGTATATGGAACGTGCGACACACCACATATTGCACTTGAAAACGGTGTGAAGTATCAACTGGACTGGATTACCGGTCAGAAAACAGGATTCTTCATCGACCAGCGCGAAAACCGCGCACTGCTTGCCAAATATTCCGCAGGGGCAAAAATCTTGAATACGTTCTGCTATTCCGGCGGATTCAGTTTGGCAGCTTTGAAAAACGGGGCTAAAGAAGTACACTCACTCGACAGCTCGAAAAAGGCGATTGAACTGACGGATGCAAACGTGGAACTGAACGGATTTTCGAACCATCAGTCCATTGTGGCTGATGCGATGAATTTTATCCGCGAAACGGGAGAAGAATACGATATCATCATCCTGGATCCGCCGGCGTTTGCAAAACACCGTGACAAGCGGCACCAGGCTGTCCAGGGCTACAAACGTTTGAATGCGATGGCGATCCAGCACATTCGTCCGGGTGGACTCCTGATGACTTACAGCTGTTCGCAGGTCGTAGACAAGCAACTGTTCAACAATACGATCATTGCCGCGGCGATTGAATCCGGGAGAACGGTGAAAATCCTGGAGCAGCTGCACCAGCCTGCAGATCACCCGATCAATGCTTTTCATCCGGAAGGTGAATATTTAAAAGGACTGCTTTTACAAATCATTTAATGCTCGACATTCAATACAAAAGCATTCTCAGAATGGCTTTACCGATGATGCTGAGCGGATTCATCCAATCCGTTATTTCCATCACGGATGCCGCTTTTCTGAGCAGGTTCAGCACACTCGCATACGATGCTTCGGGAAGTGCCGGATTGTGGTACATTACCTTTTACATGGTTTTTATCGGGCTTGGAGACGGCGCACAGATTGGAATGGCGCAGAAAGTCGGGGAAAAAGACGTGAAAGGATTTGCGGCCGTCTTCCAGTCGAATTTCGTGATCCTGGTTGCCGGAGCAATTATTCTGACCATCCTGGTGCAACTCGGCATGCCCGCACTGATGCATTACCTGGTGACTAACCCGGAGCTGGCAAAGGCAGAACAATCCTTTTTGGAAATCCGCAGTTACTCTTTTTGGGCCGCAACCATTACACTGAGCATTCAAGCCACTTACCTGGCAGTCGGAAAAACAACACTTGTATTGATTGCATCCCTGATAGCAGCTGTTTCCAATATTATCATGGATTATTTCCTGGTGTTCGGAACAGGACCTTTTCCCCGACTCGGACTGGAAGGTGCGGCAATTGCTTCCACCACAGCCGAATATTTGGCGATGATTTTCCTCCTGTGTACTCTCCTGGGCGGAAAACTGAAGCAGCACTACCCGGTTTGGAAAGCCAACTTCATCAGCAAACTACAAATCCGGGAAAATCTTCGCATCGGCATTCCGCTTTTGTTCCAGGGAATCGTGGCCCTTTCAATCTGGACCATTTTCTTTATCTGGATCGAACAGATGGGCGGTGACAACCTGACCGTCTCCCTGAACATCCGCTACATTTACTTCCTGGCGTTTATCCCGATCTGGGGATTTGCCGCGACAACTAAAACATACATTGCTCAGTATTACGGAGCACAGGAATTTCTGTTCATCCCGACTATTCAGCGCAGAATTCAGTTGCTAACCATCGGTTTTCTCATCCTGACTTTCCATGGAGCAATCCTTTATCCCGAAACACTGATCCGACTGGTTTCCGATCATCCAGACCATGTAGCAGGAAGCGCACAGATTCTGCGTATTGTAAGCGGTTCCATCCTGATTTACGGATTCGGAAGCGTATACCTTCAAACCATCAGCGGAATCGGGCACACGCGGGTGACTTTACTGGTAGAATGCGTTGCGACTTGTCTCTATGTCATTTCTGCCTATTTCTTCATTAAAATCTGGAACTGGCCGATTCATTTGGTTTGGCTGGTAGAATACGTCTATTTCATCACGATGGGAGCCTTATCCTTCGGGTATTTGAAACTATTTAATTGGACCAAATAAATAAGCAAATCATGAATAACTTGCGCATTGTTTTTATGGGAACCCCCCATTTCTCCGTTGGAATACTCGAAGCAATCCAATCAGCGGGACTGAACCTGGCAGGAATTGTAACCGTTGCCGATAAACCGGCAGGAAGAGGTCAACTCATGCATGAGAGTCCTGTAAAACAATTCGCGGTACAAAATAATATTCCGGTGCTTCAACCTTTAAAACTGAAAGATCCGGATTTCATCCGGGAACTCGAAGCATTGAAAGCAGATGTATTTGTAGTGGTTGCATTCAGAATGCTTCCTGCGGAAGTTTGGAAAATGCCGGCAAAAGGAACATTTAACCTCCACGCCTCCCTCCTTCCGGATTACCGCGGTGCGGCACCGATCAACTGGGCAGTCATTAACGGAGATTCGGAAACAGGTTTGAGTACGTTCTTTATTGACGAGGAAATCGACACCGGAAATGTGATCAAACAACTCCGCATGCCGATCGGCGAAAACGAATCTGCCGGTGAACTACACGACCGGATGATGGTTGAAGGCGGACAATTGGTTGTTGAAACCCTTAATGATATTGCTTCCGGTTCCGTGCAGCCGATTCCGCAATCCGAATTTACCCATTCACCAAAGAGACCCGCACCAAAATTATTTAAGGAAAATACGCGGATCGATTGGTCGGCGGCTCCCGAAACAATCCATAACCTGGTGCGCGGATTAAATCCATATCCTTCTGCATGGACGATCTGGGAGAATTCCAAAGGGGAAATTCGCTCTGTCAAAATCTTCCGTACAGCTCTCACAAATGAAACCGGAAACGGATCCGGGAAGATTCATTCAACGAAGACCCAATTGTTCATCGACACCCCTGGAAGCAAGCTCGAGATCGTCGAATTCCAGCTGGAAGGCCGGAAAAGAATGACTTCCCGGGAGTGGCTGGTCGGAAATTCGGCCGCAGACTGGAGTATTTTGAAGGGTTAATTTTCATCGAAGAAAATAGCAATTTAGTCGGAAAAGGCCCAAAAACAGGGAGGTTTATCAACAAATACGTTTATTTATCAACAAAATCAACGCTTTTTAGTATTTGGTCTTGGAAGAGAAGCATATTCCTATATTTTTGTTGTGTTAATTATTAGAAATCATTCAAAAAAAAACCAAACTATGAACAAAGCAGAATTAATTGATGCGATTGCTTCTGAAGCAGGATTGTCTAAAGCAGATGCTAAAAAAGCATTGGACGCATTTGTAAGTGCTACTACGGAAGCATTGAAGAAAAGTGACCGTATTTCATTAGTAGGATTCGGATCTTTCTCCGTTTCTGATCGTGAGGCTAGAACTGGTCGTAACCCACAGACTGGAAAAGAAATCAAAATCGCAGCTAAAAAAGTTATCCGTTTCAAAGCTGGAGCAGATTTGGCAGGATCAGTTAACGGCGGTAAATAAGAAGAAAACATTTCTTAATGAGAAGCCTCTTCGTTTTCACGAAGGGGCTTTTTTTATTCCCGCCAATCCTGACGAAACAGTGAAAGTCACGGCATTTTTACAATAATCACTAGCTTTGCGTCATGAAAAAGGAACTGCTTCGCGCATTTTACGATTTAATTCCGGAAGTAAAAGGTCAGTTATTTGACGATGTAGCCTCTAACAGGACACGTTATTTGACCGTTTTGCTGGAGGAAATTTACCAGGAACACAATGCCAGTGCCGTTCTGAGAAGCTGCGACTGCTTCGGCATCCAGGAACTGCATGTTGTGGAAAGTAAAAACCAATACAAAGTGCAGCGCGATATTGCCCGCGGAGCCGGAAGATGGGTCGACCTGTTTAATTACAATGAGGGAACCACGCCGCTCATGGATGCTGTTTCCAAATTGAAGTCCCAGGGTTACAAAATTGCCGCATTGACTCCGGATGCAACACTTTCCGTTTTCGATATTCCACTGGATCAGCCTCTCGCACTCTCTTTCGGAACGGAATGGGAAGGTATTTCAGACGAAATCCGCGAAGTAGCAGATTACAAAGTAGCCATTCCAATGGTTGGTTTCACCGAAAGCTTCAACGTTTCTGTTTCAGTAGCACTCACCCTGCAGGCACTTCGTCAAAGGTTGGTAGTATCCGATCTGGATTGGAAACTCACTGAAGAAGAACAAACGGATGTGAAACTGAAATGGTGCCAGCGCTATATGCGCAACGGGGATGTAGTCCGCAAGGAGCTTGAAAAACGCCTTGCCAATCAGCTTTAACGTTATAGTAACGACGAGAATTAGACCGACGGTTTTTTGAAGTTTTTGATAATTTTCACACGCTAACTCACAGAGAAAGTTATATTTGTAATACTTTTCATACTAAAAAACAGAAAACTATTATGGGAAAAGGTGATATCAAAACGGCAAAGGGAAAACGAGTGAACGGTTCCTATGGTAATACCCGTAAAAGAAAAAAAGCTATTGCAACTGCGAGACCGGCGGTGGCAAAAAAAGAAGCTGCTGAAGAAACAAAAACAGCCGCTAAAAAAACTGCTGCGAAGCCGGCAGCGGAGAAAAAACCTGCTGCAAAAAAGCCCGCTGCTAAACCAGCTAAAAAATCCGAAGAGTAATCGAATGAAAAATCCTTCAACATATAAAAAGCTCTGCCTGTCGGCGGGGCTTTTTTTGTGAAATAATTTAGCGAAAAACACTTCGCTTTTAGTCCAAAAATCTCGAAATTTGTAAACTTCCAAACAGAGAGCAAAATAAAATCAAATCATGAAAAAACACAACTTTGGCGCAGGACCATGTATTCTTCCGCAAGACGTATTCAAACAAGCTTCCGAAGCAGTATTAGACTTTAACGGGTTATCGATCCTGGAAGTCTCACACCGAAGCAAAGATTATGAAGCAGTGATGCAGGAAGCGCGTGATTTAGTAAAGAAAGCATTGAACATTTCCGACGACTACGAGGTACTTTACCTTCAGGGCGGTGCAACTTTAGGTTTTACAATTGCAGCGTTGAACATGATGCGTTCAACCAAAAAAGCTGGGTACATCAACACAGGAACCTGGGCTTCCGGAGCAATCAAGGAAGCAAAGAAAGTAGGTGTTGACGTAAATGTTTTCGCATCTTCCGAAGACAAAAACTTCAGCTACATCCCAAAAAACCTTCAGGTTCCGACAGATGCGGATTACATCCACTTCACTTCCAACAACACGATTTTCGGAACACAATTCAAAGAATTCCCGAAAACGGACTTGCCGTTGGTATGTGATATGTCTTCAGATATTTTCTCCAAAGAAATCAACGTTTCTGATTTTGATTTGATTTATGCCGGTGCTCAAAAAAACCTGGGACCAGCCGGAGCAACCTTGTACATTGTCAAAAAAGACGCGCTTGGAAAATCCACGTCTCCGTTCATGCCGAGCTACCTGGATTTGAAACAGCATGCTGACAAAGATTCCATGTACAACACGCCACCCGTATTCTCTGTTTACGTTGCGATGTTGAATTTACGTGATTTGCTGGCAAACGGAGGTGTTCCGAAAATGGCATTGAAAAACCAGGCAAAAGCGGACTTGCTTTACCGTGAAATTGATTCCAATCCCTTGTTCCGTGGAACAGCTGCAACAGAAGACCGTTCTGAAATGAATGTCAACTTCCTGCTTACCAATGATGCATTGAAAGACGAATTTGATGCGGCCTGGAAAGCAGCAGGTATCATCGGACTGAACGGACACAGAAGCGTTGGAGGCTACAGAGCTTCGATGTACAATGCATTGGAACTGGACAGCGTACAGGTATTGGTTGATGTCATGAATGAATTCTCTAAAAAACACGGATAAGAGCCCGCATAGCTGGTGAAGACTAAGGCCCTGTCTGGAAAGACAGAAAAGCCGAGGGATATAGAACAAATGAACTATTTGAGAAATCCTTCTGATTGAGGACAAAACAAAATAAGAACTATGAAAATATTAGCAAACGACGGAATTTCAAACGAAGGAAAATTAGCACTCGAAAAGGCAGGTTATACTGTTATCACAGATAAAGTAGCTCAAGACGACCTGATCGACTACGTCAACGCAAACCATATCGAAATCATTTTGGTGCGAAGCGCCACGACCATCCGCCAGGTGGTCATCGATTCCTGCCCGGGATTGAAACTGCTCGGAAGAGGCGGTGTCGGAATGGACAACATCGATGTGGCTTACGCCATTGAAAAAGGATTATCTGTCATCAATACTCCGGCTTCCTCTTCTCAATCCGTTGCAGAATTGGTCATGGGGCATTTGTTTGCCGGAGCACGTTTCCTGAATGATTCATTCAAGCAAATGGAAACGGGAGACTTCTCCGCATTGAAAAAGAAGTACGGAAAAGGAATCGAATTGCGTGGTAAAACTATTTCCATCGTCGGTTTCGGACGCATCGGTCAGTCGCTGGCAAGCTACGCGCTGGGTTGCGGCATGAAAGTGATCGCGGTAAACAACCACGACATTACGGCAGAAATCTCGATTGCCATTCACGGAGTAGGAGAAATCAAGGTTCCGATTCAGACTACGGAAGACCTGCATGAAGCATTGAAAGAATCCGATTTCGTTTCCATTCACATTCCGAAACAGGCAAACGGCGAAGCAGTGATTCAAAAAGCAGAATTCGACCTGATGAAAAAAGGAGTTGTCCTCGTAAATGCCGCTCGTGGTGGTGTGGTTGATGAAGACGCACTACTTGCTGCAATTGCAGAAGGAAAAGTGGCTTACGCCGGACTGGATGTTTTTGAAAACGAACCGAATCCAAGAGCAGACTTGCTGAACAATGAGAAAATCGGTACAACACCGCATATCGGTGCTGCAACCGGAGAAGCTCAGGATCGCATTGGGCTGGAACTGGCAGATTTGATTGTAAAACAATTTGGAGTTCAGGTTCCTGCATAGTCGCTCAGAGAATGTCCGTAATCCACCCCTTTAAGGCTATTCGTCCGACAAGAGATAAAGCGCAGCTGGTTTCAACACGACCGCTTGCTGCTTATCGTAAGCATATTCTCCGCGCCAAGCTGGATGAGAATCCGTATACCTTCCTGCATATCATTCATCCGGAAGGTGACAAGGAACATCACTCCAAAGCCAATTCCGTGGAGCGCTTTGAAGCTGTCAAAGCACGATTTGAATCATTTATCGAAGACGGGATCCTGATCCAGGATCCCGAAGATTCGTTTTATGTGTACCGGCAGACCAAAGGCTCGCACCAGTTTACAGGCGTTATTGCCGGAGTAAGTATCGAAGAATACCGGAACGATCAGATTAAGAAACATGAAGCAACGATTACATCGCGGGAATCCATGTTTACGAATTACCTGAATATCACCGGGTTTAATGCCGAGCCGGTACTACTGGCACACAAACACCTGCCCGAACTGGACAAGTACCTGGACAAAGTCACCAAAAATCGTCCGGAATACGAATTTTCGACCACGGATAAGATCAAACACGAATTGTGGGTGATCTCAGCCGAAAAAGATCCGAAACTGGTTTCAATCTACGCCGGATTGAAAGAATTGTATATCGCAGACGGACACCACCGTTCTGCCTCTTCTGCCCGGCTGAAAGATACCATCCGGAAAAATAACCAGGCGGTATTTCCGAACCAGGATTTCTTCCTGGCTTACCTGATTGACGAACAAAAACTGGAAATCCTCGAGTTTCAGCGTTTGGTGAGACACCTGAACGGCTTATCTGCAAAAAGTTTCCTGAAAGCATGTGAAGCTCATTTTGAGATTGAAGAACTGAAAAAAGCCCGAAGACCTGAACAACGGCACGAAATCATCTGCCTGCTGGGGAAATGTACTTATTCGTTCAAAGTCAAAAAGGAAATCAGCCAGATCAAAGATGTGGTGAAACAGCTGGATGCACAAATCCTTACGGATTACATCCTCACGCCTATTTTGGGAATCGAAGACCTGAAAACCAGTAAAGACATTGATTTTGTTCCGGGAACACGGGATTTGAAGAAGGTAGTGGAATTGGTCAAAAAAGAAGAATTTAAAGTCGGATTCCTGCTTTTCCCGGCATCCATCGACGAAGTGAAGGAAGTAGCTGACCACGGAGGAATCATGCCTCCGAAGTCGACCTGGGTGGAGCCGAAAATGAGAAGCGGATTAACGATTTACAACATTAACGAATAACATGTCTTTAGCAGAACGAATTCGGAATCTGAAAGAAGAAATCGGCGACACAGCCGTTTTGGTTGCCGTTTCAAAAACAAAACCTGCAACCTTAATCCAGGAAGCATACGACGCCGGACAACACGTTTTCGGAGAAAACAAAGTGCAGGAAATGGTCGAAAAATGGGAAGTTCTTCCAAAGGATATCCAGTGGCATTTGATCGGTCATTTACAAACCAACAAGGTAAAATACATCGCTCCTTTTGTTTCGATGATTCATTCCGTTGACAGTATGAAACTGCTCCAGGAAATCAATAAACAGGGGGAAAAGGCCGGGCGTGTGATTCCTTGTCTGCTTCAATTCCACATTGCACAGGAAGAAACCAAATTCGGACTTTCCTTCCAGGAAGCGGAAGATATCCTGCAAAGCAGGGAGTTTGTCGAAATGCAGCACGTATCCATCAGCGGATTGATGGGAATGGCAAGCTTTACCGACAACGAGGAGCAGATTCGCGATGAATTCCGGAACCTGCATAACTATTTTTCGATTCTAAAGAGCAACTATTTCAAATACAACCCGGATTTCGCGGTTCTTTCCATGGGAATGAGCAGTGATTACCAACTGGCTCTTGAAGAAGGCAGCACCATGATCCGGGTCGGAAGTTCATTATTCGGAGGGAGATGAAAACACTTGTTTTAGCAATGACATTCCTGGCGTTTGGAAAAGCCGCTTTTTCACAACTTTCCTATGCTGATAGTTTAACGAAAGCGCGTGAAAAGAACGAAGCTGAATTCCTGCAACAGGTATTGAACGAAGAAGAACGGAAAATCCATCCGGAAATCTGTTTCTTTCCCATCGATACCAACTTCATGGTGATGGCGGATTTCACCCGGGAAGTCGGCCCTGCATTTGTAATGCCTATGAGCAAGGCTCGTACGGTGTATTACCGCAAAGTCGGCTATTTATCGTTTAAAATTCACGACACGCTTTGTAAACTGAACGTGTATCAAAACCTGGATCTGGCCGGGAAGAAAGCCTACAAAAACTATTATTTCGTTCCGTTTAAAGACGGCACCACCGGTATTTCGACCTATGGCGCGGGAAAATACATGGATTGCTACTTCGGCAAAAAAGCAAAAAAGGTCAAACTGGATTTCAATGCGTCATACCATCCGTATTGCGCGTATTCGGATCGCTACTCCTGCCCGATCGTTCCGCCGGAAAACCGGATCGACGTATCGGTAACCGCCGGAGAGTGTTATGTACCACATGATTGAGTACTGAAAAAAGTGCCTTCGACTCCGCTCAGTCTACTTTTTTAATGCTTTGTTCGTTTTTTAGTCATTGGGTTTTCCTGTGAGGTTGAATTCTTCTGAATCTCGCGCTGTTACTGGGCAAATAGACATAACTTGTCCCGCCACTGCGGGATGTCTATCCATCTTTTTCAGCTTCCCTCACTTCCGGATTCGCTTTCTCAAAATAATTGGTTATCTTCAAAACAGATAATTAATTGCTATGAAATTACACAATATGATTGCTTTTTCTTCTTTATTGGCGCTGTCGGCGGCTTGTGGAAGTAAGGAAACATCAACCGATGCAGAAGAAACCCCGGCTTCAGCAGAAACAGCTGTGGAGCGCTTTGCAGACGTTCAGATTCTTCGCTTTGAAGTTCCGAGCTGGAACAAACTAAGCTTAAAACAGAAAGAGCTGGTTTACTATTTATCGATGGCAGGTTTGGCCGGCCGCGATATCAATTACGATCAGAACAACCGCTTCAATCTCGAGATCCGGAGAACACTTGAAGCCATTCACGAAAAATACACCGGAGACAAAACCAGTGCCGATTGGAAAAAATTCGACACCTGGAGTAAACAAGTCTTCTTCTCCAACGGAATCCATCACCACTATAGTATGGATAAAATCAAGCCTACATTCAGCAAAGCGTATTTCACCAAACTGATGCAGGCTGTAGAACACAACCTGAGTCCGGAAGCACTGGAAGCAATTTTCAACCCGAACCTGGAGAAAAAACGCAAGGTGAAAGACCCGAATGTTGACATGATCGTAGCATCTGCCAACAATTTCTACGGAAAAGGCGTGACACAAAAAATGGTCGAGGACTTTTACAAAGGGAAATCCGATCCGAATGATCCGACACCGGTGGAACTGGGATTGAACTCAACCCTGGTATTGAAAAAAGGAAAAGTGGTCGAAGAAGTCTGGAAAAGCGGCGGAAAATACGGCCAGGCAATCGACCAGATCATTTTCTGGCTCCGCAAAGCGGTAAAAGTTGCTGAAAACGACCAGCAGGCGAATGCCTTGAAAGCACTCATCGATTACTACAAAACCGGAAGCCTCAAAAAATGGGACGAATACAACGTGCTGTGGGCAACTGCAACCAAGGGAGATATCGATTACATCAACGGATTCATTGAAGTATACGGTGACGCTTTAGGAAAAAGAGCCAATTTTGAATCCATTGTACAGATCAACGACTTCGAGGCATCGAAAAGAATGTCCGTTCTGACCCAAAATGCACAGTGGTTCGAAGACAATTCGCCGTTGATGCCGGAACACAAGAAAAAGAAAGTAGTCGGTGTTTCCTACAAAGTGGTTGAAGTGGCAAGTGAATCCGGAGACGCGGCTCCTTCCACTCCGATCGGTGTAAACCTGCCGAACAACAACTGGATTCGCCAGATGCACGGCTCAAAATCCGTGTCACTTGGAAACCTGATCGAAGCTTACAACAAAGCAGGAGGGCCATCTCTGACGGAAGAATTTGCACACGACCAGGAAGAAATTTACCGGGCGAAAAAATATGCCGCACTTGCCGGAAAAATGCACACGGCGCTGCACGAAGTAATCGGACATGCCAGCGGACAAATCAACCCGGGAATCGGGCAGCCGGCTGAAACGCTGCAAAACTACGCTTCAACGCTGGAAGAAGCACGTGCAGATTTGGTTGGTCTGTACTACATCATGGATCCGCAGATGGTCAAATTAGGCCTGATCGAATCACTGGAAGTTGGAAAAGCAGAATACGACGGATACATCCGAAACGGACTGGTGACACAATTACAGCGCCTGGAAAAAGGTCAAAACCTGGAAGAAGAACACATGCAAAACCGCCAGTTGGTGAGCGCATGGGTTTTTGAAAAAGGTCAGAAAGACAACGTGATTGAGAAAGTCGTTAAAAACGGAAAAACGTACTACGACATCAAAGATTACGATAAACTGCGGACGCTTTTCGGAGATTTACTGCGTGAAATTCAACGCATCAAATCCGAAGGGGATTACCAGGCTGGGAAAAAACTGGTAGAAACATACGGAGTAAAAGTAGATCCGAAATTACACGCTGAAGTATTGAAACGCGTGAAACCACTGAATATCGCTCCTTACAACGGGTTCGTATATCCTGTTTTCATTCCGGTGATGGATTCAAACGGAAAAATTACCGATATCAAAATCGAAAACAAACAAGGTTTCATTGAGCAAATGCTCTATTACGGAAAGAACAACAGCTTTTTGTATTAAGAAATAACCACATCCTATGAGGTTCCTTTCGCAGAGATTTACAGACTAAAAACGGTAAATCTCTGCGAAGCACTTCAAAAGCACTCAAAACAATGGCAAAACGAAAAACGCTTCCGAAAGATTTCAGGGAATTGCTTCAACAAGGCGATTTGGAAGAATTGAAAGCGGTATTTGACAAATGCGACTGGAATGCGCGTGGAGGTTATAGTAAATCCACCGCCCTGGCTTTTGATGAATGCCCGCATGAATTGGCCTCCTGGCTGGTCGAAAACGGAACAGATATTCAAGCGGTAGACAACTGGAAAAACACACCGCTTCACGAACGATCCCGCAGTGTTTTCGGAAATATTCAAAGTTTGCTGGAACTGGGAGCGGATGTCAATGACGCAAGTAGCTCCATCGGAACACCGTTACATGCAGCGGCAGATTCCCACCATGTAGAAAACACCAAACTGCTTCTTGCTCACGGAGCCGACTGTAACCTGCTAAACTCCTACGGGTTCAATCCGCTGGAACAAGCACTCAGATCGTGTAATAACATCGACATCATCAACACCGTTCAACTCGCTGAAATCTACCTGGATCAGGGCATTCAGATCACGGAAAAGATGAAGGGATTTGTATCTGAAATCGGTAAGCGCTTCGAATTTCACAGAGGTGGGTTCAACATAGATTCTGTCGACGAATACAGCATTGCATTGGACAAATTATATGTCCTTTTTGGAGTTGAACCAGTGGCAAAACGCATCATTCATGATGGTAAAGCTCCCATTACGAGTTCCGAAAAAACGTGGCAGAAACAGCACCAGGATTTCTGGGAACAACTGGTTCCGTCAAGTGGCCCGTGTTTAACCATCCAGGGCGAAGTCATCCGCATTACAGGACGAATTGCCAACGAACTGGAAGGAAACGGCGGAATCAACTGGGATACGGCATACAAGAAAATGACCGATGCCTTTTTGACTTTTGTACAAAACGGAACGCCCCTCCCTCCTTCCGAATTAACGGAAGTCGGTGAAATCGTCAAAGCAGTCAAACAACGATCCGGCGATACGTACCGCATGAGTGAACTGGGCGTAAAATGGGTGAATTTGAATCCCACTCCACTGAAACTTCCTGCCCTGGATTATGACCGTTAACAATCAACGTCTGAAATGCTGCTACAATGAGTCCTTTATCAAAAACAAACATGGGGCATTTGAATATCAAAACAAGCAGTAATTGATCCCCGATGAAAAATAGTTTAACTCTGAATTCCAACAACTCATTCAACAAGTAGAAAACCATGCATTTTGATATTCAACCCCTTTTAGAAAATGACCAGGTAATCCTCTATCCGCTTCAGGAAACTGATTTCGAGGCACTGTACGCCACTGCTTCTGATCCGGGAATCTGGGAACAGCATCCGAATAAAGACCGCTGGAAAAAAGAAGTGTTTGCCAAGTTCTTTGAAGGAGCCATGCTGAGTAAAGGAGCGTTCAAAATTGTCTCCAAATCCAACGGAGAAGTCATTGGAAGTACGCGGTATTACGATTACAATGAAGCAGACAACAGCATTTTGATCGGCTACACCTTCTATTCCCGTGATTATTGGGGAAAAGGAATCAACTCTTCCGTAAAGAAACTCATGCTGGATTACGCGTTCCGGTTTGTACCCAAAGTCCATTTTCACATCGGGGCAACCAACATCCGTTCACAAATTGCTATCGGCAGACTCGGTGCGGTTAAAATTGCAGAAGAAGACATTACCTATTTCGGCGAAACTCCCAAGATGAACTTCATTTATGAAATCACGAAAGAAAACTGGGAAAATAGAAAGCAGTAATCAGTTTTCAGTGTGAAAATTACCCGGAAATCACGCTGATAACACTGTTTTACAGTTCTATTCGACGCTTCTAATTATGAAAAATCACACAGCTTTTATTCTAACCCTTCTCCTGATCTGTTTGAACGCCGGACACTTGTTTTCACAAGGTACGGAATTCAGTGTGGTCAGAATATCACGAATCAGTTACATTCACAACCATTCCGGAGCAATCAAAGAACAGCTGGAAATCAATCCAGAGACCAATACCATTTACTACCGCAAGAATATTCACCGGAAATTCACAAAAATCAAGACAGATCTATCTATTTCTCTCTTTTCAGACAGCATCAAAATGGACCGTGTGAAGCAAATTTCAAAATCAATTGCCGGGGACAGCGAGGAATGTCGTTACCACAATGAATATGGGTATTTCAGAATTGAATTGCTAAAGTTCTCCGGGGAAGATCAAATTTATAGCGAGCGTTTTTTGATCAATCAACCGTACGAGTGTCAAAATGAAAGTGATCAGGTCATCGTCAGAACCTATTACAATTTAATCACTTCTTTATTCAAGGAAACGTAATCACGTCAGAAATAATCATACATTTAAGTTCATGAATTACCTCGGACATATCTACTTTTCGAATAATGATCCGCAATTGGCAGTAGCCAACCTGTTCGGTGATTTTACCAAAGGAAAAAAATACCTGGAATACCCGGAACACATTCAAAAAGGGGTGTTACTCCACCGGAAAATTGACGATTTCATCGACCACCATTACGACGTAATCCAGTTGATTCATCAAATCCGGGGTTCTCTCCCGAAAGTTGCTCCGATTGCCGTAGACATTTATTTCGACCACTTATTGGCGAAGAATTGGGATCTGTATCATCCGGTTAAACTTCCTGATTTCCTGGCAAATCTCTATTCCAATATTGATTTAAGTAGCGAACCTTATCCTGCAGATTTTAAACACTTTATCGGCTTGTTGATTGAACGAAACTGGATGAGCTACTACCCAACTGAAGAAGGTCTCTACCGAATGTGTCAGGGAGTCAGTAATAAGCTTTCTTTTGAGAACGCCTTAAAGAACGGTCACACGGTGTTTTACGACTTTCAGAACGAAATTACTAGTTGTTTTCATGAATATATGCGCGATGCGAATGAATATTTAATGAGAACCTTTTAGTCTTTTTTGTCGTAATTTGTTCGTAAGTTTGAATATGATGCCGAAAACCAAGAGTGGAATTTTTCGTTTATTTTTCCTGACAGCTGCCTTATTTATGGCGGCCTGTTCCTCCGAAAAAATAGACCTCAGAAAGAAACCACTCAACGCACATGACTTTGATTTACCAGGAATTTACAAACGGGGAACACTCGTTGTCCTGGCAGAAAACAGTTCCACATCTTTTTTTATTTACAAAGGCAAAAAGATGGGATTCGAATACGAACTCCTGAAAGAATTTGCCGAAGACCTGGGAGTAGCCCTCGAAGTGAAAATCGTCAATAATCTCGATGAAATCAATGAAATCCTGAACCGTGGCGAAGGAGATATTATTGCCTGCAACTATACGATTACACGCGAACGACGGTCCGAAATCAATTTCTCCGTTCCGTTCCTGCAAACCAATCAGGTGCTCGTGCAGCGTAAATCCACGCCGGAAACCAAAGATCAGAAAGTGACCTTTATCACCGATCCGATCCAACTGGCGAAGAAAAAAGTAGTGGTTTGGGAAAAATCGAGCTATTACACGCGATTGCTTCACCTCGAAGATGAAATCGGAGATACGATTTTCATTCGCCCTACACAAGCACAGGAAGGTGTGGAAGAGTTGATCGAACAGGTATCTGACGGATTGATCGATTACACCGTAGCCGAAAAAAATGTGGCTGAAATCAACGAGCGGTTCTACGACAACCTCGATGTGAGCCTTCCGATTTCCTTCAAACAAAACATTGCATTCGGACTGAATAAAAAATCGCCGATTCTTCAAAAACGACTGAATATCTGGCTGGCAAAGTTCATGAAGCGCGAATCGTTCTCGTACATCAAACGCAAATATTTCGAACAGATCAGAAGTTCGGTCGACGGCGGGATCAATTTCAAATCGCGCAAGGGAAGTATTTCTCCTTACGATGCCATTTTGAAAGCCGAAGGAAGTAAATACAACATCGACTGGCGCTTGGTAGCCGCATTGATCTTCCATGAAAGTAAATTCAACCCGAATGCAAGAGCCTTCGGAGGAGCCTATGGTTTGATGCAGTTCATGCCGGGAACCGGACCAAAATTCGGGGTTTATCCGACTTCACCACCCGAAGTTCAAATCCAGGGAGGTTACAAATACCTGAACCGGATTTCCAAACTGTGGGCTGGAATCAAGAACGATGAGGAACGCAATAAATTCATTCTTGCCAGCTACAATGCCGGTGCAGGACATATCCTGGACGCGCAACGTTTGGCAGAGAAAAAAGGCTTGAATCCACATGTGTGGGAAGAAAACGTGGAGAAAATGGTTATGAACCTCGGTAAACACTCCTACTACACCGATGAGGTGGTGAAAAGTGGTGCATTCCGTGGAAATATCACCATCCGCTACGTTCGTGGAATTACTTCACGCTACGAAACATACAAAACACTGGTGAAACGCTGATTTTAGCTGCAAAAGTGTACTTTTGCCTATGCAGCAACTGATTGTAATCGAAGGTCCGACGGCCAGTGGAAAAACAGCCCTTGCCGTAGCATTGGCTCAGGCACTGAATACCGTTGTGCTTTCGGCAGATTCCCGGCAATTTTACAAAGAACTGGCTATCGGAACGGCAAAACCAACTCCCGAAGAAATGCAGGGAATTCCGCATTTTTTTGTTGACTCCCACCCGATTTCCGAACCGGTGTCTGCCGCTCAATACGAAGCTGAAGCCATGAAGTTAATTCAAAACGAACTGGCAAATTGTCCGCAATTAATCCTGGCGGGCGGCTCAGGACTCTTCATCGATGCGCTTTGCGTGGGACTTGATCCGATTCCTACTGATCCTGAAATTCAGTCCAAACTCCGCGCCGAACTCGACGAAAACGGAATCGAGGCGCTTTTATCGGAACTGCAGGAAAAAGACCCTGTTTTTTTCAGCCAGGTAGACCGGCAAAACCCGGTGCGCATACTTCGCGCACTGGAAGTGATCCGTTTGACTGGTATTCCGTTTTCAGACTGGAGAAAAAACGAAGGCTCCGAACGTCCATTTGAAGTGATCCGCTTTGTGATCAATCATCCGAGAGACATCCTGTATGACCGCATCAACCGTCGCGTAGACCTGATGATCGAAGCCGGTTTGATTGACGAAGTGAAGAGCGTGGAAAATTACCGCCATCTGACCGCTTTGCAAACAGTTGGTTACAAGGAAGTATTTGATTATTTTGACGGGAAATATACGCTTGAAACCTGTATTGACAAGATCAAACAGCATACACGGAACTATGCCAAAAGACAGCTGACCTGGTTCAGGAGACATCCTGAAACGACCTGGCTGGAGGCAAAAAGCACTTCCGAAATGTGCACAGATATTTTACAAATCATTCAGCAATAAGCAATTGTAAAGTTGGAATGATATTTGAAAATGAATTGAAAAATTACTCAGATGAACATTCAATTTAATCAGGTCATGCCCGCTCCGCTCGCTTCTATCAGCCACGGAACGGAAAGTATCTGGGGAAATAAGGCTGTACTTGAATCCGGGAAGAAAATTCTGCTGAATGCTTCTTCCGGAAAGGGAAAGTCGACCTTTTCCATGACCGTTTTCGGAATCCGGAAAGACTACGCCGGAAGCATTCTCTACGACAACCGCGATATCCGTTCATTCTTAGTAGACGAATGGGTTGAAATTCGCCAGCGGAAAATTTCAACCGTATTCCAGGATCTGCAGCTCTTCCATAAATTGACCGTGGCCGAAAACCTGCTTCTGAAAAACCACCTGACGGATCACAAAACCGAATCCGAAATCAAACAGATGCTCGGCGAGCTCGAAATTGAACACAAATGGAACGATCCCTGCGGTTTATTGTCGATGGGACAACAACAGCGTGTAGCCATTGTGCGTTCGCTCTGCCAGCCTTTTCAGTGGCTGGTACTAGACGAACCGTTTTCTCACCTGGACGAGCAAAACAGCTTGAAATGCCTGGCGATGATTGATCGCGAATGCACTAAACAGCAAGCAGGTTTTGTACTTACGTCTCTGGATGATGACAACCGTTTTCCGTATGATTACGAATTAAAGCTCTGAGCCATGTTACGTAAACTCTTATTTCAACACCAGGACAAACGCCAGTTGGTGATTGCCGTGATCGGGGCTTTCCTGGGAATGACTTTCCTGATCACTTCCATCCATTACCTGATCAAAGTGAATGATTTCGGGAAAGGAGCGGAAATCCTCGGCCCGAATACGATCATCGTTCAAAAGAAAGTTTCCAGCTTCAGTACGCTGAAAATGACGAAAACCGATTTTTCACTGAACGAGATTGAACAGATGAAGAAAGAACCGTTCATATTGGACGTAAAACCTGTTGAATCGAACAATTTTACGGTTTCCATTGAAACCAACGACCCGATGGTTCCGCGATTCAGGGGAAATATCTTTATTCAGACAGTCGATCCGGGATTCCTGGATGTGAAGTCGGATAAATGGCACTGGAAAGAAGGGGATACACTCGTTCCGATGATCATGCCGCGTGATTTCCTCGTGATGCTGAACACGTATATGAGTTCTGCAGGCATTCCGCAGGTGAGCGACGAACTGGCAATGGATATCAAGTTCAAATTTGCTTTGATGAACGACACCATGAAGGAATACGTTTCCTGCCGGATCATTGGTTTCACCAACGAAGTGCCCTCCGTACTTGTGCCTCAAAACTTCATGAACTGGGCCAATAAGCGCTTCGCACCGGATGCAGAACAAAAGATCACACAGATCATGATTTCCGGGAAAGAAAATGAATTTGGCCTGGTGGAGCAAATGCTCAAAGACCGCCACCTGGAGTCGAAAAACGCACAAGTCATTGTCGGCCGGTTGAAAAGTATGGTCGGAACACTGATCCTGGTGGTTCTCGTTATTTCGATTATTGCCGTATTCCTGTCCGGTTTGGTCCTGATTCAGTATCTGCAGCTGCTTCTGAGCAAGAATTTATACGAAGTCAGAACACTCATGCGCCTGGGACATCACCCGAAAACGCTGGTTCGCACATTCTTGGTGTATTTCTCTAAAGTATTCGGACTGATTGCCTTACTGAGTCTCGGAACATTCATCGGGTTCAAAATCCTGCTGGATTCGGTATTTGAGTCCGGAGGTTTGTACATCGATACCCATTTAAGTGTCCTGAGTATTTTGGCATTAATCCTTGCTTATTCCTTGTTCGCACTCGCTTCGTATCTCAGTGCCAGAAAGGGAATTTACGAACAGAACAATGGTTAATTTTATGTTAAACCAATGACTTTATTATTTTTGTTACGTCATGATTAAAAATAACAACTCAAACATGAAACAACTTCTTATTATTGCCTTGCTGCTTGTTTCCTCAACAGGATTTAGTCAAAAACTGCGGTTCAAGGTCGATGGAGCAAAAGACACAACAGTCTTTTTAACAAAATACTACGGTTCGAAGCTGTTCTACGCGGATACGGCTCAAATGAAAGGCGGTGTAGTTGAATTTACCGCAAAACCGGACCTCAAGCCGGGAATCATTGCGTTGTTGATGCCGGGACAAAAGTATTTTGAGGTGATTTACAACAAAGAAGAAATCAATATTGAGACCAAAGGGCCTGATTTTGTTTCCAACATGAAGGTTAAAAAATCGGAGGAAAACAAAGTATTCGTAGCATACATCAATTACCTGCAAGAGCAGCGAAAAGTGGCTACCGGTTATTCCGAAGAGCGTAAAAAATACAAAGAAGGTGATCCGCAGTACAAACGATACGGCGAAAAAATGGATTCCGTTTCCAAATTGGTTACCAACTACCAGTTAGACCTTCAAAAAAACAACCCGACAAAACTGGTTTCCAAAATCATCAAAATGTCCATGGATGTAGTGGTTCCGGATGCTCCGAAAGATGCCACAGGAAAAGTAACTGATGAAAACTTCAGATACCACTACTACCGCAATCATTACTGGGACAACATTGATATGAAAGACGACCGCCTGGTGAATACACCGGTTTTCGGTTCCAAAGTGGAATATTTCTTCGGGAAAAACATGCTGGTGCAGCACCCGGATACCATCCTGGCTTTCGCATTCCCTTTCTGTGACCAGTTCGACAAAAAATCCGAATTATTCAAATACGCGGTAGATTACATCACGAATACCTTTGCGAAATCCAACATCATGGGAATGGACAAAGTGTATGTATACATGGTGAACCGTTACTACTGTAAAACGGATGAGAACGGTAATTCCATCGCATACTGGATGAACGATAAAAAGGACAAATTGAAAGAGTTGTGTGACGAAAACAAAGTGCGTATGAACCTGGTTCAGGGAGTTCGCCCTCCAAACATCAGTCTGCGCGACACAACAGACGTGAACTGGAGAGACTTCTACAGCCTGAAAAGTGAATACACGATTTTGTACTTCTGGGATCCGGAATGCGGACACTGTAAGAAAACCACTCCAAAGCTTCAAACGCTTTACGAGAAGAAATTCAAAGACCGCAACGTTGAGATTTTTGCAGTAGGAAAAGCGACCGGTGAAGATTTCGAAAAATGGAAGAAATTCATTCGTGATAACAAACTGACATTCATCAACGTGGGATTGACGAAAAAACTGTACGAAGAAGCAACTGCTGATCCAAGAAGCCTGATCCCGAAATACACCACGCTTGAAGCATTGAACTATCATGATACATACGACATCTATGCTACTCCGCGTATTTTCGTATTGGACAAAGACAAGAAAATCGTTGCAAAACAATTGACGATTTCCCAGTTGGAGGATTTCATCGACCGCATGCAGAATGTGAAAAATGCAGAGAAATTGTTCCCTCCTGATCCGGAAGAAGAAGCACATTGATTTTCAGATCTCATTATTTTGAAAGACCAGTCAGCCCCGGCAGATTGGTCTTTTTTGTTGAGAACCGGTTCGCCTTCTTAATTCTTCGGTTTATTTCAACAAACTCAGATGCCCGTGAACAACTTCCCTCACATCGTTTTTTGAGTTTTTGAATTCAATCCGCCAGGTGTATATCCCTTCCGGCGACAATTTATCCAGGTAAGTTCCGTCCCAGCCCGCAACCGGGTCATTCGATTCGAAAACGATTTCCCCCCAGCGGTTATAAACCTGAAAATTGTAATCGTCCGGATCAAAACCCGATGTAAAAACAGGCTTGAATAGCTGGTTGAACTCATTACCGTCCGGTGTGAACGCATTGGGAACATAATACACCAGTCCGCCTTCTACGTATACATGTGCAAATGCCGTATCCATACAGCCATCTTCATTTGTCACAATCAAACGAATCGTGTAGGAATCGAATGCATCCGTCGGATAAGTCTGTACCGGTGAAAACTCATCCGAAAACGAGGCTCCATTACCGAAATTCCATTCATAACGCGTTCCTCCGCTTGAAGTATTCACCATCGTTGAAGATGCATTTTCCGAATTCAGAATCACGGGAGAAGGATAAAATGACGCATTGGGTGAAGATGAAACGCAAACAACGGATGGAAAATTGGCAGATGCATTACAGCCAAAAGCAGAAGTCATGTTCAGAGTCAATGCATAACATCCCGGATTCAAAAACGTATGCTGCTGATTTCCGCAACCGGTCAATACCGTACCATCGGAAAATTCCCACACGGCATTTGAACAGTCCGTTGAGGCATTGGAAAATGTCACCGTGAGTGGCGCGCAACCGGCGGTTACAGCGGGAGAGACAGCAACCGCAGGAGGCGGAATGACGGTAACCGTTACACTATCGGTTGCAGAACATCCGGCATTCTGGTCTGTTGCAATGACAGTATAAACCCCGGTTACCTGCGGTGAAAACGGGACATTATCCGTAACTCCGTTATCCCAGCTTAAACCGACACCGGCGTTACCCGCAGAAGAAACGGCATGTAATGTGGTATTTTCTCCCTGACAGATCGTTTGATCCGGTCCGGCATCCACACTCATACTTCCGAGATCAACTGAAATCGTATCTGTTAACAAACAACCGCCTGAACCGGATGACACCGAAAGCCAATAATCACCGGATGAAATTACGGTAATCGTAGGGGTTGTTTCACCGGTAGACCACCAATAAGAAGCTGCAGTAATTCCTGGATCAATCAGCGCACTGACATCACAGGTTTCAATATCCTGCCCGATATCAAGGCTATCAGGTGCTGTATGACTTTCCGGCAAAGTTGCATTGAATACGTAAACCGGGCTAAACTGGCCGGCTGCGGCTCCGTATGTTTGGGAAAAGCAACTTGAACTGCTGTTTAAATCTACTCCGGCAGTTCCGGGAATGAATTGGGTGGTTACGTTGGTTGGAATAGCGCTTCCTGAAATCTGGATTGCACCGGTTCCACCTCCACCTCCCGGCCCGAAACAAGCACCATATGTTGTCTGCTGATTGCCACCGTTTCCGCCATTCACTCTCAATTCCATGTTTCCGCTGAGGGTGTTCACATCCAGTACGATCATACCTCCTGCCCCACCGCCGCCGGCCCCGTCACCGATGTTGTTACTCAGAGTCAATACATCCCCACCATTGGATTCGATGTATGTATTATTGGATTGAATTGTTGCTGCCCGTATAATGATAATTCCACCGCCATTCGAACCGGAAGTCCCCACCTGATCGTTGTGATCCGGAGAGCCGCCGCCACCGCCCATGAAAAGTCTTCCCATCCCGTAATTCAAGGCCATTCCTCCTTCACCACCAATCGGTTGTGTCCCGCAAAAACTGGCCTGATCTCCGCCCCGGCCTCCTCTGCTGCCATTGGATCCACCGCCGCCACCGGTGTTGTGTTTGTTTCCACCACCACCACCATTCCCCAATGCTCCGCGCCCCCCATTCATATTGGCAGGTGCTTCTGCAATTCCTTCACCTTTTTCGGCTCCATAACCGGATGAAACAGCATAAAAGTAATTCGGAAAATTACCACAACCGCCATCCGGGTTTGAGCAGGCAAAAGAACCACGAAATCCTTTTCCGTTCAACGAAATGGGCGCATTCAATGTCAATGTGCCGGATAATTCCATGACGAGCACACCACCTGTGCTTCCATTCCAATCCTGCGCGGTCAGCGTATTTACAACTGTTGCATTGGTATATTGAGGAACACGGATCAATTGAACGCGGCCGGTAATTTCATATGCATTGAGTAGCTGATACTGTAACTGGACAATATTCCCGGAAATGGCTGTGACATTTGCAAACTCGTAATTTCCGCAACCGTGGTAGTTGGTAATCATACCGAAACTTGCACTGTTGGAAGTATTGATTTCCGCTCCTTTCATCTGGATGATCAATACACGATCTCCGATTGACAGAAAAGATGGATTCAGAACGGTTACCTGGTTGCAGGAAATATTGGTAACAGAGGTGTATTGGTTAATCACCCCGGACAACTGCGCATGGATTTTACCTTTAAAACCCATAACGACGATGATTAGGAAAAGGAACCAAGGTTTCATAAGTGCCGATCTTTCATACAAATAACGTATTTCTTACCGGAACATTGCCCCCAATTTTTCAATCAAATTTTAAGTGAGCCGATCCTTTTAGTAATCGGGCGGAAATGGAATGTGTCCTGTCAAAAAAGAAATCAGGGCAGTCAGCTGTTTAACCTGTACTGCCTTTCCATTAATCATAGACCGCATCTAAATCACTTCGTTCTTGCTTTGGAATACGGAATAACAAAAGCAGTCCGACGATGAAAAAGAACGCTACGGAAACAACCGAATAACGAATCGAATCGAATCCGACTTCCATCAACCCGAAGAATAGCGTTCCGGTAACAATCCCGATTTTCTCCGTTGCATCATAGAATGAGAAGTAGCTGGCATTATCTTCCGTTTCCGGTAAATACTTGGAATACGTTGAGCGCGCCAAAGCCTGCACACCTCCCATCACGATTCCAACCGTACAAGCCAGCATGTAGAATTCCACAGGTGTTTTGATTACAAATGCGGCAGCACAAACTCCCAGCCAGATTACCAGGGAGATTCCCAGGGTTTTGACGTTTCCGATTCTGCCCGACAAACGTGACATGATGAAGGCTCCTGCAGCACCCAGCAATTGGATCAGCAAAATGGCAATGATCAAGCCGCTGTCGTCTACTTTCCCATCTTTCACCGGCCAACTGATTTCTTTCTTCGCGAAGAATGTAGCCATCAGCATAACAGTTTGAACACCGGTATTGAAAAAGAAAAACGAAGTGAGATAGCGTTTCAAACGCTTGGTTTTGCGGAATTCGGCAAATACATTCCGGAGTTCTTTGAATCCTTTCCAGATATATCCTTTTTCCTTGATGCGGGAAGAAGTGGAATTCGGTAAAACGCGGTAGGTAAACTGGGAAAAGCCAATCCACCACAAACCAACGAGGATGAAACAGTATGAAACAGGGAAATCCTGTGTTTTGATTAAAATCAGGCAGATAATCAGCAGGATCATGGAACCGAGATATCCCATTGTGAACCCGCGGGCAGAAATCTTATCCAAATCTTTTTTGGGTGCAATTTCGGGTAGGTAGGAATTATAGAACACCAAACTGTTCCAGAAACCGATACTGGCAAAGAACAACGAGAGCATCGCTACTTCCAGTAAACCATCGCGCATCAAATCGGTGAAGAAATACAGCGAAATACACGACAATGCTCCCAAATAACAGAAAAACTGCAGGAAGCGTTTCTTGTTCCCGCGATAATCCGCGATACCGGATAAAAACGGCGATGAAAACGATACCACCAGGAAGGAAGCAGACAATACAAAACTCATCAAAGCGGAGTTAGGGATGTGCATTCCCATGAAATCCACCAATACCTCTTCCCCTTTTCCCAGCTGAGAAGGATCCAGTTCTTCCCATGGAATTCCGGGATTCTTTTCGGATAAATACTGCTTCGTAGTCACCGTATCATAGAAAATAGGAAAAATCGCAGATGAAATCACCAGGTTGTACACCGAGTTCGCCCAGTCATACATCACCCATCCTCTAATCGTTCTCTTGTCGCCTTTTTGTATCGCCATAGTAGAAGTTGCTTAGTTATGTGGTCAGCTGATTCACGTAATCGTTCAAATACGAAAAATACGGAGTCAGGTTTCCATTCAGATCCGTTTCAGACCCTCTCCCGATAATGTTATCCGGGTCATCACCGAACAAATGCGGGAATACCGATTTGATCAGCTCATTTCCGAAATCCTCCGAGGCATCTTTCGGCAGCTCACACGGCAGGTTATCAACCGCCATGACCGTAATGGCTCCCTCCTGTTTCCAATCGCATTCCAATCCTGTTTGCGGATCGTAACCGTATAGGGGATCGGAAATTTTAGACGCACGAATCGATGAAGCAATCGGCCCCTGGATATCGCAGGAAACATCCGCAACAACCCGGATCTTATTTTTTTCGGATTTCAGGTCGGCAGCAGTTAAAATGAACGGCGATTTATTGCTCCAGAAATGGCAGGCAATATAAATATCGGCCACCTCCGAATAACGTCCGAAACTGGATTCGTATAACTCCGGTGTGGAATAAAACTCCTGCTTACTGAACGGTTTTCCGTCCTTGCGTTTGTAATAATCTTCAATTTCCAGGTGCGTAAACACCGGTGTATCGAAATTTTCGGTCAGGAATTCTTCGGGGCTAACTTCTGTAAAAGGAAGCAGGTCCATGATTTCACGGGCTCCATATCCCACTCTTCCGAAACCTGTCAACACTAATTTGGTGTTTACAGGAAGAACTACTTTATGTAATTCCGCTTCCATTTCTTTTCTTCCGGAACATTGATTTGCCGGTTTCAGTTTATACAGATTATTGCGTTCTCCGTAAGCCAATAAACCATTGTATGCTCCTACAATTCCGGCATAGCGCCCGAACCCGATAATGCGTTTGTTTTCTTTCGATTTCAGCACTTCGTAATCAATCAGCTGGATTTTACGCTCCAGGATGGCGCGCAGCAAATCGCGGTTGTAGGGCTGTTTTTTGATCGTGTGTGAAAAGAACAGGTATTTTTTTCCCGGAATCAGGTCAGGGATATTCACTTCCTTGACCCCCATAATCACGTCGCAATCCGACAAATCCTTCACCACTTCAATGCCTTCAGCCTCGTATTCTTCGTCGTCAAAGGCACGAACTTCACTCGCCTGAACGACCACTTTTACCTGTGGAAATTTCAGCTCAACCAACTTACATTGTTTTGGGGTGAGTGGAACTCGCTTATCAGGAGGAACTTTGCCTTCTCTGATGATGCCTAATTTCACTTGATTCATGTTTGTTGTTTAATATTCTTTGATCGGTTCCGAAAGCAGAAAATTATCGATAAATTCTCTCACTACTCCGTCTCCGCCATTTTTCGTTAATACAATATCTACTTCTTTCTTGACTTCCTGAACCGCGTCTTTCGGACAAGCTCTCAGTCCCGCCTCACGCATAATGGACAAATCATTGATGTCATCGCCGATAATTGCCACCTCTTCCAGTGAAATCCCAAGCGTTTCACACCATTGTTTCAAAACGGTGATTTTTTGCTCGCGTCCGACATACACATGCCCGATTTTCAGTACTTCCGCCCGGTTCCGAACCATTTTGTCCGTAAATGCCGATGAAATGATTCCACACAAAAGTCCTTTTTCCTGGGCTTTCATAATGGCCATTCCGTCTTTGGTGTTGTACTTCTTGATCTGGTCTCCGGATTCCGTGTAATACATTCCGCCATCCGTCATTACGCCGTCTACATCGAGAATCAGTAATTTGATTTTCGCGATTTTGCTTTTCAGATGATCGAAAACAAACAAGGGTTTAAAGAGCAGGGAATAAAAATCCACCTCATACTCTTCTGCAATGGCTTCCAGATCCAGGATCGACAATTCGGTCACGCTGTCTACGTCAAAATCCTTCAGCATCTGATAAAAATCAACACCGAATTTGGCGCACAGTCCCTTTATATTCTGTTCTAAAAACAAGGCTATACCAGTTTATATCCAACGCTGGAAGCAATCGGATTGAGTGTTTGTAACAACTGTTTAAACTCTTCGTGGTTCAGCTGCTGGGATGCATCTGATTTTGCCACTTTCGGGTTCGGGTGCACTTCGATCAGCAAACCGTCTACCCCCAAGGCAACACATGCGCGTGACAATCCTGCCACTCCGTAAGCATATCCCATCGCATGACTCGGATCGAGGATCACCGGAAGATTGGTGTAATGTTTCAACCATTCAACACCACATAAATCGAGTGTAAAACGTGTTCCCGTTTCAAATGTGCGGATTCCGCGTTCACACAAAACCACGTTTTCATTTCCTCCTGAAAGAACAAATTCAGCTGCCTGAACGAATTCCTGGAGTGTTGTTCCAAAACCGCGTTTGATCAAAACCGTTTTCTGCGTTTTTGCACATGCACGCAGGATTCCCTGGTCGTACATCGCTTTCGCACCGATCTGGATTACATCTGCATGTTCGATAATTTCATCGATATGTGTTGCATCACGCGCTTCGGTAACTACGGAAAAACCGTATTCTTCACGCATTTTAGCAAGCAACTTCAATCCTTCCAGTCCCAATCCCTGGAAACTGTACGGACTCGTTCTCGGTTTGTAGCATCCACCTCTCAGTGCTGTTAAACCCAATGATTTCAACAAATCAGAAGATTCTCTGATCTGCTCTTCCGATTCGACGGAACAAGGCCCTGAAATCACGATGGTATTCCCGGTTTTTCCTCCTACCGTTACATTTCCGATTTTCACTTCACGTGTTTCCTGGCGGTAATGACGTGATGCCAGCTGCATATCGTTCGGGAATACCCAGTGAGCGTCTGCTACAGCTTCCAATCCTGCCGGAACCTCTTTCACTCCGGATCCGGTTACCAGTACGTTAATTCCCTGCGAAACCAGGTGGAATGCTTTGTTTTCTTCCGCTAATCTGGCTGCGTCAGCTGCACTGACCGTTTGTTTTAAATGAATGATCATATTTCCCCTTTAATCAGGTTTACGAATGTTACTATTCCCTTTGCTTTCTGATCCTGGTCTACAACCGGAAGATAGAGAATCGGGAATGCATATTTTTTAATCTGTTGTAGTAAGTCGTTCACAGTGGCCGTTTCCGGGATTACCAGCGGAGCCGGGTTCATGATTTCTGAAATCGATTCCTGGTTTAAATTCCCGTTGGTACGGATAAGGCTTTTTCGAATATCTGCATTGGAAATCAAGCCCTTCAAATCGGAAGCTTGATTGGTCACCAACGTAAAACCCAGTTTCCCGGATTCAATCTCGTTCAGCACTTCCAGTACGGAAGCATTTTCACCGATCTCGGGAGCTTCGCTCAGCGGAATCATAAAATCGCGGATCAGGAACTGTGAGTTCAGGTTTCGCTTAGTCAAATCCATCAGAGCATGTCCCACACTCGGCGCGTTGAACAAATAGGAACCGGAAACAGACGTATGAACCCCCATATTTCTCAAAATGAAGGAAACTTCTCCGGTTACTCCGCCGTCTACGTGTACCGATTTAGCCGGATATTTCTTTTGAAAATCACGAATCTTCTTGAAGTTCACGGAATCAAAGACTCCCCCGCTCTGCCCCGGAATGGTTGCCATGATCAGGATGAAATCAAAATTCTGAAACTGATCAAATGCTTCAATCGGTGTCGGAGTAATAATGGCTAATCCTTTCTTCCCGGTAATATCTGCCGGAATCTCCAGGTTTTCTTCCAAATCTTCCAATTGAAAGGTCACATAATCCACCGGAACTTCGCGCAGTAAATCATAATAATTCGACGGATGCTTCGTTATAATGTGCAGATCAATCGGAATATCACACCACTTTCTGATCTGGCTGATGTCATCAAAAACCGATGGATCATCATTGCAGTCAACATGCAGTAAATCGACATGGTGAGCAGCCAAATCCTCAATGGTTTCAGATAAACTACGGTTCTTGTCGGAATAAATCGAGGCTGAGATTCTCATAAGACAAAAGTAACGAAAGAATTCCCTCCGGAAGGTATGTTCATAGAATGATATTAACAGAATTTGCACAAAAGTTGACAGGTATTTTAACATCCTGTTTATTTTATTGTTTTCTACTTAAGTACATGACAAAATGTAACTCCGGATGAGTATTCTGAAAGAAATACAAAATTATTTTCATTATGAGCAAATCCGGATGAATTCATTTCAGAAAAATTGTATTCTCGGAACACAAAACACCTTTGAAAGTCAGCTTACAAGTCTTTTACTTCACTTTTTAACGACTGAAAAAGTGGAAAAACAACCAATCTCCGCTCTTTAAATCAGGAAGCGAATTCGTTGCTCCGGTGTGGGGAGCGCGCAAAAACTCCCCGCCAGCCTCATCCTTCGTTTTGCAATAAACGCATAAACCCCATCCCGAAGAAACCGCGGTACCAACCACCCGATTTTTCCAAACTGATAAGGGAAACGCAGGTAGTTCATCACTTTCAAAGCTGCTGTGGAACGGTTGTTCAGTTGGTTCGTGTCCCAGAAATAAAATGTCGACAAATCCATTTCTTCGATTCCCTGCTGCCGAAAGAATGCTTTTGCAAAATCACTTTGAAGCGCACAAAAATGAACTTCGTGGTTCTTCTCGTGATCCAGAACAAACTGTACGGTGCGGTTACAGAAGCCACAGTCGCCATCGTAAAAAATGATCGGTTTGTTCATCTAACAAAGATACGAAACAGAATAGAATCGTATTTTTGAAAAAACAACGAATTTTAAACCGGCAGGATGCGGTCTGGAATCCTTTGCGCTCTTTGCTTCTCTGCGTTTGATTGAACACTTGACATTTTTATCGCAAAGAAAAAGAGGTACGTAAAGATTTCCCGACAACGAATCCGCTACTTTTATCAAAAAAAGAACTACATGAATTTTGGGATTTTACTTTCAGGTTCCGGGGTATACGACGGAGCAGAGATTCAGGAAGCGGTATTGAGTATGCTCGCTGTTTCGGAATTGGGTGATTCATACACCTGTATCGGTGTAGATGCGGATCAGTTTCACGTCATCAATCACGTAACCGGAGAACCGATGAACGAATCCCGGAACATGTTGGTGGAAGCAGCGCGTATTGCCCGCGGAAACATTGTACCGATCCAGGATATTCAGCCTTCTGATATCGATGCGTTGATTATCCCGGGCGGATTCGGAAGTGCAAAAAATTTCACCAAATGGGCTTTTGAAGGCCCGGACGGAAGTATTCTCCCGGAAGTAAAGCTGCTGTTGGTAAACCTGGTAAATATCGGAAAACCGATCGCGGCACTTTGTGTGAGTCCTGTAGTGCTGGCAAAGGCACTGGAAGATTCGTCCATTCATCCTTCCTTAACAATTGGTTCCACTGCAGCACCTTCACCTTATGATATCGAAGCATTTTCACAGGGATTGCAAAAAACAGGAGCTTCTACAACGTACAAAACCGTTCAGGAAATCCTGGTAGACACAGAAAATAAAATTGTCACAGCTCCTTGTTATATGATGGAAGCAAACATCAGTGAGATTTGGAATAATATCCGCCAGGCAGTAACCGAATTGAAGAAACTGGCAACGGTATGATTCCTGACTACGCTGCGAAATCAGCCCACTACAAAAACAGTGTGAATCAAATCAATAAGCACCTTCGCTTCATTGGTTGGTCGAGGTTATTCACCCTGCTGATCGCTGTTTTTTGTTTTTACCAATCGAGAAGTCAGCTTGAAGTGCTTTTTTTGAGCCTGGGAATCCTGTTTTCAGCAGGGTTTGTTTTCCTGGTTTTCTACCATTTCCGGGTAAAACGAAAACTCGAAGTGGCAAGCACTTATTTGTGGCTGAATGAATCGGAGGATAAATTCGTCAAAGAGGCTGTTCCGTATTATCCGAACGGACAGGAATTTACCGATACCACACATCCGTATTCCTTCGACATTGATCTCTTCGGACCACACTCGCTCTACGAGCACCTGAACCGGACTTCTACTGTCATCGGGCGGGAAAAACTGGCAGCAGCTTTGCTACAGACCAAAACCACCGAAGCATTGGCAGAAACACAAGAAGCTGTTAGCGAAGTGTCGGAAGATTTGGAATGGCGGCAAGCATTCCAGGTGTATGCCAAATTGGGAGAAGACACGGCTGAAATCCGGAAATACATCGAGCATTGGCAAGATTCCAGGCAGTCGATTTCCATTTTCTCAGTCATTCTTTCTTTTTTGATGCCTTTGGCCGGATTGACTACCATGATCTTTTTGTGGCGTACCGCGGATGTTTACTGGTTTAATCTTGGAGTTGCCTTGTTTTCGGTCAACATGCTTCTTTTTGGTATGGTTCACTCCCATATCCGCAAGGAAATCGGGAAAACAGAACGGATCGGCGCCGCTTTGTCTGCTTATGGCGAAATGCTGCAATTGATTGAAAGCCGGAAGTGGAAATCCGGGCAACTGCAGGAAATCCATCAAAAAGTCCATTCCCAAAACCAGGCTGCGAGTTCCTTATTGAAAGAAGCCGCACGTATTCATGAAAACCTGGACAGCATCAACAATGGGATTGCCGTTTTTCTGCTCAACGGAACGCTTCAGTTTCACGTACACATTTTCCGGCAACTGGTAGGCTGGAAGAAAAAACACCGGGAATCGATCAGTCAATGGATTGAACAGATTGCGGAGGTTGAAAGCATTCTTTCCTTCAGTAATTTTCATGTCAACAACCCGGAATACGCCTTTCCGGTTCTTTCGGAGCAATCCATTTCATTTGAAGAACTGGGACATCCGCTGATTCCGAAAACGACGCGCGTCAACAATTCGGTTTCGTTTGACCAGGAACGTTTCGTGATCCTGACCGGATCCAATATGTCGGGGAAAAGCACCTTTTTAAGAACTCTTGGAATTGCAGTGATCCTGGCAAATGCAGGTTCGGTCGTTCCGGCAAAAAGCGCCCGCTTCTACCCGATCCCATTGCTGGTTTCCATGCGTTTGAGCGATTCCCTCTCGGAAAGCACCTCGTATTTCTTCTCAGAAGTCAAGCGCCTGAAACTCATTATCGACCACCTGAAAGCGGACAACGCTTTTGTACTCCTGGATGAAATCCTGCGCGGAACAAACTCCGACGACAAACAAAACGGAACCATTGGGATTGTAGAACAAATGGTACGTTTGAACGCCATTGGGATGATTGCAACACACGATTTGGAAGTCTGCGAAACCACCAAGGCACATCCTGCGTATTTAAGCAACCAGTGCTTCGAAGTGGAAATCCGGGACAATGACCTGTTTTTTGATTACACGCTCCGAAAAGGCATCTGTCAAAATAAAAGCGCAACATTCATCATGAAAAAATACCAGGTGATTTGAAATTGAAAAAAGCCATAGTGTGTTTGCTCCTCTTCCCGGTTTGGGGATTCTCCCAAATGACGGAGATCACGGCTCAGTTGACTGAAAATCCGGGAAACCTGAATGCGTATGTGCACGAACCGTTCAAAAAACCAAACGGAAACATGCCTTTGGTACTTGTATTGCATGGCTGTAATCAAACTGCAGCGGACATTGCGCTGGGTTCCGGATGGAATGAATTGGCAGACTCGCTTGGATTCCTGGTGCTTTACCCGGAACAAAAAACAACCAATAACCTGTTCCGCTGTTTCAACTGGTTTTTGAAAGACGACCAGGAAAAAGACAAGGGAGAAATGGCCAGCATCCGCCAAATGATGTGGTATGCAATTGCTCATTACCCGGTCGATCCTTCCCGCGTGTACATCTACGGTGTCAGCGCCGGAGCTGCTATGAGCGTCAATTTCATGGTCTGCTACCCGGATAAACTGAAATCCGGTGCGATTTTAGCCGGAACCGCTTACAAACAAGTGGATCAACCGATGAAATCCTTTGCTGAAATGCGCCAGCCGACTTCTTTTCCGGAAGATGTGCTCCGCCAGCGCCTGTATTCACAGGATTCACTTTACACCGGGGAATTTCCGCAATTGATCGTAGTACATGGAACCGGAGATAAAGTGGTGAATTACGGAAACGGCGAAGTATTGGTCAAACAATGGAAAACAGCGTTCCAAATCGCATCGGAAACCGAACAAAAGGTCAATACCAGTCCCAACTCTCCGGTCATTATCCGCAAAGATTTCAAAGATGCCAGGAACCGCTCTGTGATCATTTTCTATACGGCTGAAGGTTGGGGACACTACCTGATGATCGATCCTGGGCCGGGGCCGAAACAAGGAGGAACTGTGACCAAACACGCACTGGACGGGGATTTCTTCAGCACCTATGAGATTGCAAAAGACTGGAACCTGGTTCCCTGAAGATCAGGCTTTATCCGTCTTTCACGAGAATTCCACCGATTGAAACTTGCTGGTTATTCGAACAAGTTCCATGAGTTGAATCGTTCAAAGCTGCATGAAACCAGTGAATTCTTTGAACTTTTGGAACTGTTTAAACGGTTTCAACCTGTTGAAAAACCAGCTCTAATTTTCAGTACCGGATCGAAACAGGAAGAAGTTATCAACTCCATTCCACAGTCAAAACACTGTCAAATAGCGCCTTAAATCGGTTCATGTAAACAATTTGTTCTTATTCTGTTAATATTTCCGGGTGAAAAAGACTGATTTTTTGACGAATCAGTGTACTTTTGCACCAAAATAAATTCCCCCTCAGGGCAATACAAAAAGACATTTTATGGATGAATTTGGTAAACGAGGAAAAAACGCCGATTTAAAAGCAACTATCGGGTTAGAAAATCTCGGTAACGTATTCTGGAATTTAACACCAGCTGAATTAGTAGAAGATACCATTCTAGGCGGCCAGGGTGTTTTGACAGACACTGGAGCAATTGCTATCGAAACAGGAGAATTCACAGGTCGCTCTCCAAAAGACCGCTTTGTAGTTCGCGATGCAAAAACAGAAGACAGTGTTTGGTGGGGAGATGTAAACATCCCGGTTTCGACTGAGCAGTTCGATGCGCTATACAACCGCATGAAAGCTTATTTGACTGGAAAAGATGTTTACGTACGCGACGCTTACGCATGTGCTGATGACAAATTCAGAATGAACATTCGTGTGACCACTGAATTCCCTTGGTCAAATATGTTTGCTTACAACATGTTCCTGCGTCCGACAGATGCTGAGATCGAAAACTTTGAAGCAGAGTGGAACATCGTCTGTGCTCCTGGTTTTAAAGCAGATCCTGCTATCGATGGAACGCGTCAGGCCAATTTCGCAATCCTGAACTTCACCCGTAAAATGATTATTATCGGTGGAACGGGATATACCGGAGAGATCAAAAAAGGAATTTTCTCCGTATTGAACTATGTATTGCCGCATGAGAAAAATGTTCTTTCCATGCACTGTTCCGCTAACGTCGGTGAAGCTGGAGATACGGCTATTTTCTTCGGATTGTCCGGAACGGGAAAAACAACCTTGTCTTCTGACCCGAACCGTCGTTTGATCGGTGACGATGAGCACGGATGGTCAGACAACACCGTGTTCAACTTCGAAGGTGGTTGCTACGCAAAAACGATCGACTTATCTAAAGAAAAAGAGCCGCAAATTTACAACGCGATTAAATTCGGTGCAATCCTGGAAAACATCGGATTCCACGACGGAACTTCCACTCCGGATTACGCAGATGGTTCTATTACAGAAAACACGCGTGTTTCTTACCCGATCGATTTCATTGACAACATCATGGTTCCGTCTATCGGATCCGGACCAAAAAATATTTTCTTCCTGACAGCTGATGCGTTCGGTGTATTGCCTCCGATCTCCCGCTTGACGAAAGAGCAGGCAATGTACCACTTCATGTCTGGTTATACTGCAAAAGTTGCCGGAACAGAGGTTGGTATTACTGAGCCTACAACCACTTTCTCCGCTTGTTTCGGAAAAGCATTCTTGCCGTTACACCCTGCTAAATATGCTAAATTGTTGGGTGACAAACTGGAAGGAACAGACATCAAAGTTTGGTTGATCAACACTGGGTGGTCCGGAGGATCTTACGGTGTGGGAAGCCGCATGAAATTGTCTTATACCCGTGCAATGATCACTGCTGCATTAACCGGAGAACTGGACAATGTAGCTTACGATACCCTGCCGGTATTTGAATTGTCTTTCCCTACTTCTTGTCCGGAAGTTCCTGCAGAGATTTTAAATCCGCGTGAAACATGGGCTGACAAATCAGGATATGACAAAACTGCCAACCATTTGGCGGATCAATTCGTTAAGAACTTTGAACAGTTTGCTGCTGAAACGTCTTCAGATATTTTGGCTGCAGCACCGAAAGTGACTGTTTAATATTATTTGACTGTTTAAATCAGTGATTGATTTCTAAAAAGCTCTTCGTCGTTTGGCGAAGGGCTTTTTTGTTTACTTGGTTCTTACTCCCTCGAATTGCGCGGAAAGCGGGAACAGATTTCGATGACTGTGTTTTCATAAAAATACTTAACAAGTTATCCCGGTTGAATCTTTGCGCTAATTTTCGCCGTGAAATCTTAAATACCTGCATGAAAACAAACACCGCCACTCTGATTGTCAACGAAGGAAAAACCTTCATCTACCTGATTCCGATTATCTTTTGTTCCATTGCTTCACTCATCAGTTTCGTATTTTTCTGGCCGCTGGGGATTGTACTGGCAGTAATCAGCATCATCCTGAGCCTGGCT
The DNA here is from genome assembly GCF_039596355.1 of Fluviicola sp. Classification (GTDB taxonomy): domain Bacteria; phylum Bacteroidota; class Bacteroidia; order Flavobacteriales_D; family Crocinitomicaceae; genus Fluviicola. The sequence goes on from NZ_JBCNJW010000001.1 coordinate 1,058,773, forward strand.
GAAACCGGGCTGGAATTAGATCAACAAACCATGAAATACCGTAGTTTCAAATCTTTGTTGGGTTACATGTGGGGAACCTGGAAGAAAATTCCCCAGCCGGAGAGCTTTCACCTGCGTTTATCCGTTGAAAGTGAATCATACCGGGATTACACGTTCGGAGCAAGTACGAATTATTACGGAGGTAGCACCGCTACTTCAAAATCGATTACCTACGACGTCCTGGTTCAGACTCAATCCGAAAAATGGATCACCTTGTATGAATTTCTCAGCTATAAAAAGGCACTTGTGGTCATTCGTGCACTTGAGGAAATGAAAACGTTCGAGGTGACGGATCACATTGCCCTGAAATTGCAAGAAAATCAAGCTCGGAGAGCCCGAAGAAGCATTTAATTGCGTATGTTTATAGGTATGAGAACACGGGTCTTTTTGTGGTTATTTCTGTTAGCGTCCGGGGCAAATGCCCAACTGGATCTAACCAAAATTTCGGATAGTTCCTACATTTTTACGACATATCAAACCTACAAGCAGGCGCGCATTTCGTCACACGGCTTGCTAAAATTAACCAGCACCGGGGTTGTGATGATTGACACTCCGTGGGACACAACGCAGTTTCAACCCCTGCTGGATTCCGTGAAATTGAAATTCAATCTTCCGGTTGTACTCGTATTGTCTACACACTGGCACGAAGACCGCACTGCCGGACTGGATTATTACCGTAAAAAAGGAATTGCAACCTACAGCACCTACGCAACCAAAAATCTCTGTGCAGAGCATCAGTTTCCGCAAGCGACATATACTTTTGAAGGAGACACCACATTCCACATCGGGAATACGGTTTTTGAAACGTTTTATCCCGGAGCGGGACATTCGTCAGATAATATTGTGGTGTATTTCCCGGCGGATCGTTTGCTGGTAGGCGGTTGTTTTGTCAAATCGGCAGAAGCACAGGATTTGGGAAATCTTTCGGATGCAAACATCGGCATGTGGCGCGTGGCGGCTAAAACACTGATCAACAAATATCCGAAGGTAAAAACCGTGATTCCGGGACACCAGAAAATAACTCCGGGCAAAAAGGCATTGAAACACACCTTGAAACTGGCACGCGAAAAGTACAAAGGCCGGCAAAAAGACAAGAAAAAAACAAGTAAATAATGATGAAGACATTAACCCTATTCTGCGTTGCTACTGCGCTATTCCTTTTTTCATCCTGTTCAGACAAACGACCGGAGCTGAAGGATATTCGTTCTCAAAAGACCGCTTCTCACTTAAATATCGGGAGTACGCGCCTGTTCATGATTCCTCCGAAGGGATTTTCAATCGCCGATGACTTTGTGGGATTAATCCGGGATCGAAATTGCACGATCCGGGTCATTGAATCGAAAGGTGAAAAAATCCGAAGTGCATTTCCACTCTATGACGACTCGGCATTTACCAATCACGGGAAGGAAATCCTGGATTCCAAATTGCTGCATGTCAATGAATATGCAGGGAAGTTGATCGTGACTCCGGGAAAATTGAACAATACGGAAACACTGTATTTGTTATTCGGAGACAACAGTTTCTCGGTACTTGTACAGGCGGATTACGAAACGGTGGAGAAAAAAACGCGTGAGGAAATTTACCATGCTCTCGAAAGCATTTACTTCGACCGGAATTTCCAATCGCAGCTTTCGATGAATGCTTCCTACTTGTTTACAGATACGAATTCCAGGTATAAATTCTGCGAAAAAATGGAGCAATTTGACGTTTACACCATCGATGGTGAGCTCAAAGCGATCAATTCCCAGGAACCCCTGATTATGGTTACGACGATGGAACATATGAGAACAGCACCTTTGGATAAAGTTTCTGAGATGAACCGCTTAGGCATGAAAAAACTGGGAGTTACCGATCTGAAAGTTTCAGAACTGTCCCACGAACCGATTAACGGGTATGAAACATTGTCCCTGAAAATTTCATTTACTGCAGGTGGCGTTTCAAAAACGTCCTACCAGGCTTTCTTCAAAAAAGGAGATCAGATTGTGTTGGTTCAGGGAATTGTTTTTGATAAAGACCTGGACAAGCTGGAGGAAATCAAGCAGTTTATATACAGTATTGCTATCCCGTAAAAAACGAGTTATTCATTAATTCAGGCATTTTATGCTGAAAACATTCGTCTTCGCTTGTCTATTTCTCGTGATTTCCCAGGCGTGTAATACAAACAAAAGCACGTCCGAACAAACCAAAACACCGATCCGGAAAGAATTTCTATACGGCGTCTGGTGGTTGGATTCGGTCTCAAACGGAGCGCTCAATTCGGAAGCTCTTTGCATTACACGCGATGATCAGTTTCACATCTTCTCCCATTCAACAGGAAATGAACTGGTTTCTTACGGATGCTACAAAAATCAAAAGTTGTTCAACCAATATGATATGGAATACCCCGTCATCTCATTAGATTCCGATCAGTTGGTCATCCGCGATGAATACAACCAAACTACTTGTTACTACCAAAAAAGCATTCATAAAAATGTTGAGAAAGAATTGGCCGAATCCATGGATAATCACCGGTTAAGAGGTCAGTTACTTGGCTGGTGGAAATTCAACGGACCATCTGAAGATACAAAACCAGATCCTTACATCAAGCCGGAATTTTATAACAAACCCTTTGCATGGTATATCCGGGAAGACGGAAGAGCCGAGGTTTTCGAACATTTCAATACAGCTAATCCGTTGCTTTTTAATTACCTTGTGACGGACAAAACATTGAATATTCGAGAAGGTTGCCTCGTAACATTCGTTCATATCCTTACTGTCAGCGAAAACAAATTGACTGTCGCAGTTCCTCACGACACCATCTCCCTGGAAAGAATTACCCGATTCAATTAACAAACAGATGTCACACATTTTCAAACAGCACCTCGAAAAATTCATCTCCATCTCCGACGAAGAGTTTGAAACGATTCTCACGTACTTTACCCCCCTGCAGGTTTCCAAAAAAGAAAACTTATTGCAGGAAGGTCAGGTATGCCGGCAGCATTATTTTGTACTGAAGGGCTGTTTGCGAAAGTTCTTTATCAACGAGAAAGGCGTTGAGATCACCACCGAATTTGCCATTGAAACCTGGTGGTTGACTGATAACAAGTCTTTTGAATTTCAATCGGAATCTCCCTTTTCTTTTCAGGCTGTAGAAAAATCAGAAGTTCTGGTGATCGATTTCCATTCGCAGGAAAAACTGCTTCAGGATTTCCCGGTAATGGAGCGCTATTTCCGGTTCGTGTACCAGCGTGCGTATGCTGCCGTACAGATGCGTCTCAAATTCCTGTACAACTATTCCAAAGATGAGCTTTATTTTCATTTCATCCGGCTTCACCCTGAGTTCGTACAACGCATTCCGCAATACCTGGTCGCTTCCTATCTGGGTTTCACTCCGGAATATTTGAGCGAAATCCGCAAGAAAAAGCGTTCTTAAACCACCTTAAGTTTTTTTGATTTTCCGTTTCAGACCTTTGTTTCAATCCATTCCACAACACTTGCGGGATCACAAAAACACAAAAAATGGAAAAAAGAATCAACATCCTGGAAACGGAACCCGAAGCAACAAAAGCCATGTATGCCTTAGCTGGTTACATTGAAAAGAGCGCATTGACCAACACACACAAAGAACTGATCAAAATTCGCGCTTCACAACTCAACGGCTGTGCGTTTTGTATCAACATGCACACCAAAGACGCACTGAAACAAGGAGAAACGGCACAGCGCATTTTCCTGTTGAATGCCTGGAAAGAAGTCAACGATCTATACACCCAGGAAGAGCGCATCATCCTCGCTCTCACCGAAGCGGTGACACTGATCCACCAGGATGGAATTCCGACAGATTTGTACCGGGAAGCACAAGCTGTTTTTGATGCACATTACTTATCTCAAATTATCATGGCAGTTGTTTTAATCAATTCCTGGAACCGGATTGCAATCAGCTCATTGCTCCAGCCTGCAGATTAAATTTTAGCGAGGAACCACATAGAAACATAGCTTTTATTAATTCATTGATCTGCGTGAGACATGAACCACATAGGTACATAGCACACATAGCTTTATCTGTCTCCTTATTTATTGCGCGATTTGCAGGAAAAACAAAGGCCGCCTTTACCGGGCAGCCTTTGTTTGTTTTTTATGGATTCAATCTTAATTGATTGTTGCTCTTCCGAATTTGTTTTCCTTGCGTTTCACACCCCAGATAATAAATTCATTTACTTCTGTTTGGTACGTGATCTGAGGAACACAGTACGTGTCTTCATCGCTTGCTTCAGCCATCGCTTTTTTGGTAAATGTTCCGTCTTCACGAATCTCCACCAGGTAAGGAAGTCCTTTTGCAGGGTTTGCCAAAGAAGCAGAGATTTCACCGTCTTCGTTCACCATGTTCTTTCTGTGATCGTTAAATACCAGGTAAACCGTATTTTCTTTCACCGCCAGTGAATAAGACCAGTATTTCTTGCGCTGATCTTTTGTTTCGAAACTCATGAACATCATCATTGCTCCGCCGCTTACACCAAATCCAATGGATTGCGTGCTGCTGATCTGGTTTTTCTTCACCACATCTGCCGCGATGATTTCTCCTTCAGGCGAAATTTTGTAGTAGATGATGTTTCCATAATTTGTAGTGGTTGTACGCTGACCTTTGTCCTGGATAACTGTTACCAGGAAGTACTCAGACAATACTGTCATGGTTCCGTCAGCATGTAATACCACATTGTCCATGGAATACGGTGCAGGAACCTGGATTTCTTTTTGCTTCTCTCCCATACGACGGATGTAACGATCCGAGTACAGGTCTTTGAAGAACTCATCTTTGAAATCGTTCTTTTTCACTTCTGTTACATTCACGTTTTTATCCAGTTTTGCAACAAACAACCCGGTGTAACCTGTGATTATCGCACGTTTTCTAGGGTTTGTCATGTAGTAACCAACTACAGAATATCCCTGATCTGTCTGTACCATGGTAGGATTCAGCAACAAGCTTTCTTTGTCTACGATTTCACTTTCACCAATTTTCTTTCCTTTTGCATCGTAACCAGCAACATTCAACTCGAAGTTCGAAATTGCTTTTTTCGTGAACTCTGTCAACTGGGAAATGAAGAAATAAGATCCGTCATTGTTTACGGTGTGCGTCATTTTAAACTGAACACTCTCCGATTTTGCATCGCGCATCGTGTATTTTACTTCCGTACTCTGATTGTTGCTCAGGTCTTTCAAATCAACCATCACCACATTGCTCATGAATGTCAAACGGTCTCTGTCTGCACGGTCAAAGAAAACCAGCATTTTGTTATTGTCAGGAGAGAAACGAACGTCTACGATCGCGTCTTTGATTTTGTCTTCATCTCCTTCGGAAGTGTAAAACTCTTCCATTTTTCCCTTCTCTTTTCCTTTCGTGCTCAAGGTCTGAGTGTACAGGGTAAAGGATTTTGTTTTCTTATCGTAGCTGTAAATAACCGCCAGAACATCGTCGTTCGCTACCGTAATGTTCAAAAGGCCAACCAGCTGTCCGGAAACGTCCGGCAATTGGTACTCTGTAGAAGACAATTGTGCAAATCCCTTCTCATCATACTCCTCGATGAATCGTTTCTTTCCTTTCGCGGAATAAACGACCATTTTGTTTTTTGCAAATCCGATAATTTTCTGAACGTCGGTGTTACTGTCAAAGGAAGTTCCCCAGTCAATGGACAATGTTTGTGCAAATCCGAACAATGCACTAAGTCCTAAAAATAACGTTAAAAGCGCTGTTTTTTTCATCATTAAGTTAAATTGATTCTTACTTGTTTAGGCGGCAAAAGTAGCTATAATCCGGACTTTGCAAAGAGGCGAAAAGCGTAAAAACGGAGAGAGCAATTCAAAACGGACCTAACATGCAGAACATCAATTATTTATTTTTTATGAACAGTTCTGATTTCTTATTCAAAATTCAAATTTGGCACTTGAAACCAATCCTTTTCCCTTCTCTTTTCCCAAATGGTAAGCCCCTGAAACACATTCATTCCGGTTTTAGTGGATAAGTGTACACTTATGCACTACTTACCCTGGTAAACAACCTGCAAAACGCAAAAATCCCCCGCTTTTCGGCGAGGGATTTCCTATTTTATTGTGGTAGCTAACAATTAATCGAGATCCGTAACTAACTGGTGTTTCTCAATCAACTTCCTCAAATTTATCAACGCATAACGCATTCTTCCAAGCGCAGTATTGATCGAAATATCTTCCATCTCTGCAATATCCTTAAAAGAAAGATCCTGAAAAATCCGCTTTTCAATAATATCTTTCTGACTTTCAGGAAGGTGGTGAATCAACTGAACAAGTTGTTTTTCCAATTCGTCTTTGGAAATACTCTGTTCCACATTCAACGCATCCATCTTCAGCACGGAGAAAATATTGAAATCTTCACTCTTTGCATTGCGCTCGCTCACCATTTTCATTCTTCCGTGTTTGCGGAAGTAATCAATCACCAGGTTTTGTGCAATTCGCATAGCCCAGGGCAAGAACTTTCCTTCTTCATTGTAATTACCCAATTTTAAGGTTTGAATAATTTTTACAAATGTTTCCTGGAAAATATCTTCGGCAATTTCTCTTTCTCTGATCTTATGATAGATAGAACGATAAATTTTATCTTTATGACGCATCAACAAAACTTCAAAAGCTTGTTCGTTTCCTTCCAAATAATGATGTACAAGAACTTGATCGTCTAGAAATTTCATAGCCATAACTCTACTCTTAAAGGTTTAACCAGTTGTTTAATAACAGTTTAAAGTAGAATTTTCTCTATAGGCGTTATGAATTTTTTGGAAAGATAGAACTATTTCAGATAAAATCAAAAAAAAACTTAAATAATTCCGAATGTCCCGTTAGTTGGTTATAAATTCTACCTGTAATTTACACAGCACCTCCTTATCTTAAAAAGTAATAAAAAAGCGTTTATTTATTCGTCATTCAACACCTATAATTCGGAATTAATTCCCGAAATTTGCACTATGTCTGAGAGATATATTCACATCAAGGGAGCACGGGTTAATAACCTGAAAAACTTAGAAGTTAAAATCGAACACGGGAAGCTGACCGTTATAACAGGATTATCGGGATCGGGGAAATCTTCCCTGGCTTTCGATACGCTTTATGCGGAAGGACAAAGACGCTACATTGAGAGTTTGTCGTCCTATGCGCGGCAGTTTTTAGGGAAACTCGACAAGCCCGAAACAGATTTCATCAAAGGAATTGCTCCTGCGATTGCCATTCAGCAAAAAGTGATCACGAATAACCCGCGATCAACCGTTGGAACAACAACCGAAATTTACGATTATCTCAAGATTCTCTTTGCACGTATCGGACGTACCTTCTCCCCTGTTTCCGGGAATGAAGTCAAAAAAGATTCCGTTACGGATGTCATCAATTATATCGCTTCACTGGAACAAGATCTGCGCCTGTTGATTGTTGCGCCGTTTCCTTCCCTGGAAAAATACGGGATCGAGAAATCCATGAAACTGCTGAAAGAACAGGGATATGTGCGTATTCTGCACAACCACGAACTCAAACAGCTGGAAGATATCAATCCGAAAGATTTGTCGGTTTCCGATTCCATTATGATTGTGATAGACCGGATTGTGACCCAGGAAATGGACAATGACTTTTCCGGCCGTTTAGGAGATTCCATTCAATTGGCTTTTATGGAAGGTCACGGAGATTGTTCTGTGATTCACATGGGAAGCATGGAAGAGCGCTCTTTCTCTACCCGCTTCGAACTGGACAATATGACATTTGTGGAACCTACTCCGCATTTGTTCACCTTCAATAACCCGTTTGGAGCCTGTAAAACCTGTGAAGGTTACGGTTCTATTATCGGCATCGACCCGAACCTGGTGATTCCGGATCCGAGTTTAAGTGTTTACGAAGGAGCCGTAGCTCCCTGGAAAGGCGAAGTGATGGGCGAATACCTGCAAGAGCTGGTGCAAAATGCCCGTAAATTTGATTTCCCGATTCACCGCGCAGTAGAAGAACTGACGGAAGAGCAGCAGGCAATTCTTTGGAACGGGAACAAATACTTCGCAGGAATCAACGGATTCTTCAAATTCATCGAAAGTCAGTCATACAAAATTCAATACCGCGTGATGCTGTCGCGCTACCGTGGAAAAACGCTGTGTCCGGAATGTCACGGAACCCGTTTGCGGGAAGATGCAAACTACGTCAAAGTCGGTGGTTTAAGTATCAAAGAACTGGTCTTGATGCCGATCGAAAAAGCATTGGATTTCTTCCAAAACCTGGAAGTAGATTCATTTGAAGCACAAATTACCAAACGCATTCTACCGGAGATTACACAGCGGCTTTCGTTTCTATGTGATGTCGGGCTGGGATATCTGACCCTGAATCGTGCAGCAAACACGCTCTCCGGAGGAGAATCACAGCGTATCAACCTGGCAACTTCCCTGGGAAGCAGCTTGGTCGGATCGATGTATATTTTGGATGAACCAAGCATCGGACTGCACCCGAGAGATACGGAAAGACTAATCAGCGTTTTGAAAAAACTGCGCGATATCGGGAACACCGTAATCGTGGTAGAACACGAAGAAGACATGATGCTCCACGCCGATGAGATCATCGATATCGGCCCTGCTGCCGGGAAATTCGGCGGAGAAGTCGTGTTCCAGGGGAAATTCGATGAACTCACAAAAAACGAAACGAGTCTTACGACACAATATTTAACCGGAGTCAGGGAAATTCCGGTTCCGAAAAAACGCCGCAACGGAAAGAATAAGATTTCGGTGATCGGCGCAAAAGAACATAACCTGAAAAATGTTTCGGTTGATTTCCCCCTGAATCGCATCGTGGCTGTAACCGGCGTGAGTGGGTCCGGAAAATCGACCCTGGTAAAAGAGATTCTTTATCCCGGAATCAGGAAGTATTTAGGTCAATACGGAGATCACCAGGGAAATGTGAAGCGCATTGAAGGAGATTTATCCGGTATTTCGGAAATCGAACTGATTGACCAGAATCCGATCGGAAAATCTTCCCGAAGCAATCCGGTCACTTATGTGAAAGCATTTGACGATATCCGCGAATTGTTTGCCCGGCAGAATGCATCCAAACACAACGGCTACAAAGTAGGTTTCTTCTCGTTTAACGTGGAAGGCGGACGTTGTGAAATGTGCGAAGGAGAAGGTGTTGTAACCGTGAGCATGCAATTCATGGCTGATGTACACCTCACCTGCGAATCGTGTGGAGGAAGCCGTTACCGCCAGGAAGCCCTGGAAGTGCATTACCGCGGCAAAAACATTTCGGATATCCTGAATATGGATATTTCTGCGGCTCTTGCATTCTTCAAGGAAGGAAATGACAAACTGGATGAAAAGATCATTCAGAAAATCCAGCCACTCGAAGATGTGGGGTTGGGATATCTGCAGATGGGGCAGTCCAGCAGTTCCCTGAGTGGTGGTGAAGCGCAACGCGTTAAACTGGCATCTTTCCTGATCAAAGGAGCACAGAAAGATCAAAAAACACTCTTCATTTTCGATGAGCCGACAACCGGTCTGCATTTTTACGACATTGAAAAACTGCTTGTTGCTTTCAACAGATTGGTAGATGACGGACATTCGATTATCGTGATCGAGCACAACATGGACGTGATCAAAGCTGCTGACTGGATTATTGACATTGGCCCGGAAGGTGGTTTGAATGGCGGAAACATTGAATTTACAGGAACTCCGGAAGAATTGGTGCAGCAGGCAAACAACTACACGGCGAAGCACTTAAAGCATAAGTTGAAGTAAGGCTTGTTAGTCGACGAAAGCAACATTTTATTCGACGAAAGTAGCAAAAAGGACACTTTCCGTTTCTGCATTCCGACCTTTAACTTATATTCGGATCATGCTAAAGAGGTTTCTGTTAATCTGTTTCACACTATTCACAATCAATGGGTTACCATCCTGTTCGACTGAGTCAGAAGTGAAGCATGAAACCGGTTCTTCGCTTTCCTCAAAGGACTATATCGCCAAAGAAGAAACGGAACGTCATGTGTCATCTGCTGAAGAATTAATACTCCAATTCCACGGTTGTAAAGCGCATCAATGAGCCTCTTTAGAAAGTAAGTAATAGTATTTGATAACGGGTGATCAAACAAACGATTACCCGTTATTTTTTTCTGTCTGCAACTCTCCTTCGCTTCTGGCAATAACCGCTGAAGCCAAACAGTTTCCAAGGACATTAACGGACGTTCTGGCCATATCCATCAATGCATCGATTCCGAGAATGATCCCCGCTTTTTCCACACTGATTCCCAAATGTTTGTAATCCATCAACGTAGTCGTCAAAATCACAAAGGAAGCACCACGAACTCCTGCTACTCCTTTACTGGTGAGCATCAATGTGAGGCAAATGGAAACCTGCTGACCGATCGTCAGGTCTACCCCGCTCATTTGGGCCACAAAAACAGTTGCCATTGATAAATACAGGGTTGTACCGTCGAGGTTAAACGAATACCCGGTCGGGATCACGAAACCGACAATCTTTTTAGAAACGCCGAATTTCTCCATATTTTCCAATGCTTTTGGCAACGCAGCCTCACTACTGGCTGTAGCAAAGGCAACCGAAAACGGTTCTGTAACCGCTTTAAGAAATCCTCGTAACGGTACTTTCGCAATCAGCGCAATCGGAAGCAAGACAACCAATACAAAAACCACCAGTGTCACATAAAGCGTTGCTACGAGTTTCATCAGGTTTGCCAATACATCCGTTCCAGAATTCGCCACCGTGTAAGCTATCGATCCGAAAACAGCAATCGGCGCCACATACATGACGATATCCGTAAACTTGAACATGACTTCCGAAAGACTCTCCATCCAGTTGAGCATGGTTTCCTTATGCTTCAGGTTTTGAACCAAACTCAATGCAATGGCAAAAATCAGGGAAAATACCACGATTTGAAGCACCTGGTTTTCTACAATTGCTTTCGCGAAATTCTCCGGGAATATATCCACCAGGTGGTCTTTCGGTTTCTCCAACTGAGCCAGCAAATCAGTCGATTTCTCTTTCATTTTCTCGGACACTTCTACCTGTTGCACTCCTTTACCTGCTTGTGTCAGGTTAATCGCTGCCAGCCCAAGAAACAAGGCAAATGTGGTTACTACCTCAAAATAAATAATACTCTTCAAGCCAATTCGCCCCACCTGGCGCAAACTGCTGTGTCCGGCAATTCCCACCACCAGCGTTGAAAACAGCAATGGGGCTACCAACGTTTTAATCAGTCTCAGGAAAATATCCCCGAAGCGTTTCAATTCCAGTGACATCTCCGGAAAATCTAATCCGACCTCTACTCCAATGATCATCGAAGAAAAAATCCAAAGCGACAGTTTTTTACTCCGCATGGAAAATGCAATCAGTAAGCCGATCAGTAAAAACTTCACCACATGGCCTCCCATGAACAGTGCGCTCCCGCCCAGGCGCTCAACGTAGAAAAACAAAGCTGTCAACCCATAAATGGCAACATAATACAGCAGATTCATTCGTGAACGGAATAGATACCAACCTGCCATGATTCCTGCCACAATCGTTCCCGGAGCAATCAGGGCAAAAGGATCTGTTTCTTTTCTAAAAATCCCAATCGTAAACAACAAGGCATAGAACAACACAATCAGCAGCAGGAGTATTTGTTTTTTTGAAATCTTCATGGGGAATTTTTATCATTTTTTCCGGTGTGGCACAAATTTAATAGTATAAAAATGAAAACAAAACGGTTTTTTTTTTGAAAAAAAGGAATTTCATTGTGCTTGTATAAGGAATATTTGTAATATTGCATCATCGTAATTGAAATCACATTGCTTTTCGCAAGTATTCAGTCGAATACATTACAACTAGTCCAAAATTTTATATGAATAAAAAAGACTTAGACGGCAAGTTATTGCCAGAATTAAGGGAAATTGCTAAATCTCTCGGTGTCAAGAAAGTTGAATCATTTAAAAAAGGTGAATTGATTGAACAAATCCTGACCGGCTCAACACCTGCCGCTGAACCGACCGAAAAAGCACCTGCCAAACCAAAGACTACTAAAAAAACTGCTGAATCGAAAAGTGAGAAAAGTGCCCCGGCGGCAGACTTATTTACGACAGAAACTCCGGAATCTTCAACTCAGGAAATCAAATCAGAAGAAGCAAAACCGGAAACGGAACCGGCTCCGAACAACTCATCCAGAGAAAGACGCAAACGTATTCCGGCTGCAGCTGCTGCTCAAACAACAGAAGTAAAAGCAGAAACTCCTGATACTCCAAAGACAGAAGAAGCGCCTAAAAAAGCCGAGGAGCAGACACAGACTACGGAAGAAAAACCGGCTGCAGGAATCAAGCCTTTCGAACGCATTATCAATAAAAATCGCCAGGGAAATCAAGGGAATCAGAACCAAAATCAAAATTCCCAAAACCAGAATAACAATCAAAACAACCCTGGCAACAAACAACGATTCAACAATCAGGGCGAAAACCAGGGAAATCAACAAAACCAGGAACGCCAGCAGAATCAGAATAACAATCAGAAGAATCAGAATCAACAGAATAATAATCAGCAGCGAAATCAAAATCAGAATCGCCCGCAGCACCAGAATCAAAACCAAAATAATCAGCAGGAAGAAAAAATCGACGAAGAAGCATACAACCTCGTTGGTATCGTAACAGCTGAAGGTGTTTTGGAAGTGATCCAGGATGGTTACGGATTCCTTCGCTCATCGGATTACAATTACCTTCCGTCTCCGGATGACGTGTATGTCTCTCAAAGCCAGATCAAATTATTCGGTCTGAAAACGGGAGATACCGTTCGCGGAACAATCCGTCCACCGAGAGAAGGTGAGAAATTTTTCCCGCTGGTAAAAGTAGATTCTATTAACGGACGTGATCCGGGATATATCCGCGACCGTGTTCCGTTTGAATACTTGACACCGTTGTTCCCGGATGAGAAATTCAAACTTACCGGACACAGAGAAGAAACCATGTCGACACGCGTAATGGACTTGTTTGCCCCTATCGGGAAAGGACAGCGCGGAATGATCGTGGCACAGCCGAAAACCGGTAAAACCATGTTGTTGAAAGATGTGGCAAATGCTATCGCAGCAAACCACCCGGAAGTTTACCTGATCGTTTTGCTGATCGATGAACGTCCGGAAGAGGTTACAGATATGGCACGCAGCGTAAAAGCGGAAGTAGTTGCTTCTACCTTCGACGAACCTGCAGACCGTCACGTAAAAGTGGCAAACATCGTTTTGGAAAAAGCAAAACGCATGGTAGAATGTGGTCACGACGTATGTATCCTACTGGATTCCATTACCCGTCTGGCTCGTGCCTACAACACCGTTTCTCCTGCTTCCGGTAAAGTTCTTTCCGGTGGTGTGGATGCAAACGCACTACACAAACCAAAACGTTTCTTCGGTTCTGCCCGCAAAATTGAAAACGGAGGTTCACTTTCCATCCTGGCGACTGCATTAACAGAAACAGGTTCTAAAATGGACGAGGTAATCTTCGAAGAATTCAAAGGAACGGGGAACATGGAATTACAGCTCGACCGTAAAATCTCCAACAGAAGAATTTACCCGGCGATCGACATTCTTTCTTCCGGAACACGCCGCGAGGACTTACTGGTAGGGAAAGATGTTTTACAACGCATCTGGTTGCTCCGCAAGTTCATTGCAGATATGAACCCGGTAGAAGCCATGGAGTTTGTGAAAGGACACATGGAAAATACACGCTCCAACGAAGAGTTTTTAGTATCAATGAATTCATAATCATTCAAGTCCCGGGGAATCCGGGACTTTATTTTTATATCATGAGAATTTCTTTAAAAATTGCCGTGTTGTTTGTTGGTATTTGGTTTACCGGCAAAATGATCTTTTTTTATACCCAAATCCTCCAGGACGAAGCAAGTGTCAAATTCCAGGTGATGTGGAATATCCTCTGCCTGTTATTGGGAATGACGATTGGTACAATCGCTGAGAAAAGATCTGAAAACAGACAGGAAAGCAGCGCTCTGGGAGATATTAAGAACACCCTGGGCGGCGGATTACTTTATACCGTTTTGGTAGCCGGGTTACTTTACCTGTATTATGCTAAAATCGACCCTTCCTACAATGCCAATCAATTGGCCAAGGCAGAAGAAGTGGTCAAAAGTACCCTGGATGATCCTGCGAAAATGAAGGAGTTGAGAAAAGATCCGGAAATGGAGGTTTTGACCAAAGAAGAGATCTATAACAAAGCGATGACAAATTACCGCTCCATGTTTAATCCTGTTTCTACAATGACCATCTCTTTATTGGGAATGCTGATACTTTCAACGGTCAATGCCATTCTCCTGACGGTCATCTTCCGCAGGATTTTGTTCAAACAGCGAACTTTTTAAACTGCATTATAAAAAAGACGATGTCTGCTTATTCCCCGGAATAGCAGACATTTTTTTTATCCGATCGTTTGAACCAGTTCTTCTCCGAGCCGGTCGTAATCAATTCCGTCAAAATTCCCGGAAGACATCATCAGTAACACCGAATCATTCCAGTTCTTTTCACGAATGAATTGAAGGACTTCTTCCGTATCGTTCACCACTTTCACCCTTCCTCCGAAAGCAGCCTGTACTTCAGCAATACTCAACGGAGCGAGTTTTTTATGTGCGACCACTTCCGGACTGAAATATACCAGCGCTTCATCAGCTGCATTCATTGCACCGTCATATAACGGAAGAAACTCTTTTCTCAGGGAAGAAAAAGTATGCAATTCCATACAGGCTACCACATTTCTAGTCGGGTATTGTTCTTTCACCGCGGAAGTCGTAGCCTTCAGTTTAGATGGTGAATGCGCAAAATCCTTAAACAAGGTAAAAGTATCTTTCTCAACCACCTTCTGCAAACGTTTTCCCGCTCCTGTGAACGTTTTTATCGCCTGCAGGAAGTCGTGATTAGAAATCCGCATCGATTCTGCCAAATACATCGCTCCAAGCAGGTTTTGCAGGTTATGCGCACCAAAAATCTGGAGCTCGTATTCTCTTCCATCGTAAATCAGAACTGTTCCTGAATCGGTCACGCGGTATTGCGGTGTCCGGTAAGGCTTGGTATCCAAACGGTCTTTAAACTCCCCTGCCAACTCATTCAGCGTCAGATCTTCGGAATTGTAAATCAGTCTGCCTCCCGGTTCGATCACCTCGCAGAACAATCGGAATTGGTCTACGTAATTCTCCCAGGTCGGAAAAACGTTGATGTGATCCCAGGCAATTCCACTGATCAATGCCGTATTGGGTTTATACAGGTGAAATTTCGGTCTGCGGTCAATCGGAGAACTCAGGTACTCGTCCCCTTCCAGGATCATGAACGGTGCATCTTCAGATAATTTGACCATGCAGTCATAACCTTCCAGCTGTGCTCCTACCATGTAATCCACGTTTAATTCCAATGCGTTTACAACGTGTAGCAACATGGACGTAATGGTTGTTTTTCCATGGCTTCCACCGATAACAACCCGGTGTTTGTTTTTACTTTGCTCATACAGGTATTCCGGGTAGGAGAAAATCGGGATTTGAAGTTCTTTTGCGCGCAGCAATTCCGGGTTGTCCTCCCGGGCATGCATTCCCAAAATAACTGCGTCGAGATCAGTCGTGATTTTATCCGGAAACCACCCGATTGATTCGGGCAGAATTCCCTGTTTTTCCAGGCGCGTCCGTGAAGGTTCAAAAATTTCATCATCAGAGCCGGTTACCACCGCTCCCTTACGTGACAAAGCAATTGCTAAATTGTGCATGGCGCTTCCGCCTATTGCTATAAAATGAACATTCATAAACTGGAAATTAAAGTTGATCCCGAAATTACCGGAATCCGGGCAAAAAAAAAGTGTGAGTAAAAATAGTTACTCACACTCTTCCTTTCATTTCTTAATCTTGTTTTCTTTATATCCCGGCAAAGACGTTGTCCATTCGGGCAATACTGCCTGTGTCCATTCTCGATACGCTTCGCACCTGAATGGACACACCATCTTAATAATTGCGTTTCAGCGTTGCGTCTTGTGTTTCTCTTTGCCAAACATACTCCGTACATCCCTGACCGTTTTTGGTATAGGTAATGGCATCCATCGTCTGCGTACGGATATACACATCTGCTTTTCCGTTTTTAACCACGACTCTTCGCGTTACAACAGCAGAAACCAATCCGTCTGATCCTAATTGATCAAATTGCTCCTGGTTCACACCTTCTTTGTATTTGGATAAATCCACATCGTAGGCCCCTACAGACACTTTCTGCGGCTGTTCTTTAGCGGCATTATCAATCGCCTTTTTGGAAGCCACAATTTTATCTTCCGTTTTGTCCTGCTGAATCTGTTCAGTTGTTCCCAACTCCTGTTTCGCATTTTTGATCAGGTTTGCATTATCAGTTGACTGGGTGCTTTGCGGCTTCTCCTGGATTTGCTGCTGTGTAGCACGAAGTTGCTGCTCATTGCTCAACAGTTTATCGCCGTTCTGTTCGTTTTTATCTTTTTCAATCTGGTTTGCATGTTGCTTGATCTCATCAAGGTTCTTTTTATTTTCAGTAACCGCAATAGATGGTAAACTTTCTTTATCTTCCATTTCACGGGTCTTCACAGATAAAACCTGTTTGTTCTCCAGGTTTTTCACGTATGCTTTGTTGTAGTCTGCGCGCTCCAGTTCCATTTTCTGATCTCTGACGTTTTCAATCACGTTCGTATTCTCACGATTCTCTTCGAGTCTGTCAGAAATTGCCTTCGCTACTACTTTTTCAGTTTCACTGTTCTTCGCAGCAAAGCGTTGGGAATTTTCTACCTGGGCAGTACTCTTTTGAGTTCCTTGCTTGTATGTCTCTTTATCAATCTCCTTAATCACTTCATTGTTATTGTTGGATAGTTTTTTTTCTTCAACAACCTTCTGCGAAACGTTATTTTCAACCTGTTTCAACACTTCTTTTGTCTCTACGGTTCTTTCACCGGCTTTCACACTGTTTTCCTCATTCAAACGAACCTGGGTAACTTCAGCTTCACGGACTTTCTTCTCCTCAGCCAAACGATCCTGTGTATCATCGATCCCGTTTTTCTCCTGTGTTAAACGAATCGTGGTGTATGTTGCATCATTCTTAGCGATTTCGGAATTCTTTTCTTCCGCCATCTTGTTATTTGATTCTCCCAGGTTGGTTTTTGCGGTCTTGATCACTTCGTTGTTTTCAACCGCCCCGCCATCAAGTGTGCTGTTTGTAACGATCACTGCCTGTCCTGCCGCATCCAGCTGTTGTTTCTGGTTCACAATGTTCAGTTCCTTGATTGTTGCATTTTCGTCATTGCTTTTCGCAACCGACTCACTTTTACCTTCAATTGCCGAAACATTGTTTTGAACTTTCGCTGTAGCAGCCACATCGCGCTCCGTATTGTCGATGCGGATTTTTGTAAATGTACTATCGGTAGAAAGTGCTGCATTCGCCTGCTGGTTACCCAATTCCGCAGACTTGTCACTGACCTTCTTCGACTTCTCAGCCATTTTCTGAGACAGGTTTCCTTTTCGTTTTTTCGATGCCTGCTCCAGTCTCTTCGCTCCCTCTGCCAGTGAATTGTCTGTTTCTTCTCCCAGACTCTTCAACTCAATGGGAGTAGGCTCAGATGCTGTAGAAGGATTTTGATTAGCAACCGGCGGATTCTGGATGTTTTCGATCTCTCTCAGTTTTTGTTTCGGATACGGATCGTTCGGGCGCTGAGTTACTGCCCGTTCATACAGTTCTTTTGCCTTTTTGTAATTCGCAGCATTGAATTTTTCATTCGCACTGTTCACCAGGTTCCGGTAAACACGCTCTTTATCAGCATCTGCTTCTTCTTTCAGCTTAATCTCACATTTTTTGGATTGCTCGTAAGCATAATTGTTGGAAGGATATTTCGCCAGGATATTGTCATAAGCTGCTTTTGCATTGGACCATTTTCCGCTATTGAATTCCTGGTCTGCAGCAGCCACCAATGAAGCCAGTTCCTTGTTTGCTGCATTCTCTTTCGCTACATTATCCAGGATCTGACGCATTTCATCAATCTTGCTCAACGCAGGCTGGTCTTTCGGCTGGTGCTTCAATGCTTCTTCGAAATACCCGATTGCTCCGTTGTAATCTTTGGAAGCTGCGGCATTCTTTCCTTTCAGCATCGCTTCGTCGTAACGTGTTTTTGCTTCTTTCGCCGGATCAACCTTGTTTGCAAGCAGTGACTGAAGGTCCTGGATCTTTTGATCCGGAGTCAGATCATCCGGTTTGATGGTCTTCGCAGCCTTGTATGCAGTAATTGCTTCTTCCAGTTTATTTGCCTTCGCCAAAGCATCTGCTTCGCTCATTTTCTTTGCAAACTGGTTTTGCTGTTCCTGCGCCAGTTTTTCCGTTTTTTCAATTTCGTCAATTTGAGATAGTTTCTGCTTCGGGTATTGGTCTGCCGGACGGAAATTAGCCGCACGGTTAAACATTTCCTTCGCTTTCGTGTAGTTCTTTTCATCAAAAGCTTTGTTCCCCACATCGATGATTTTCTGGTATGCCATATCACCGTCACTGGTTTCCTTTTCAGATAAACTCTTCGCTAATTCTGCTTTTTCTACCGGAAGTTTTTCGTAAGGCTTCAATACCAAGGCTACATTGTAAGCCTGAACCGCTTCCGTATATTTCTTTTCAGCCACCAGGTCATCTCCTTTTTTGAGCGCTGCCTGGTATTCCTGATCAATTTTTTGTTGCGCTGCTTCCGAATCTTTCAATGTTTTGATTGCACTGATGCGGTTCTTCGGTTCCTGTTCATTACTCTTGATTTGCAATGCTTCGTTGTATTTTGCAATCGCATCATCATACTTTTTCGCCGCTTCCAGGTTTTTCGCTTCTGCCAAAACAGCATCGTATCGTTTGTTCAGATCTGCATTTTTCAGTTCTTCTTCGAGCTTCTTATCCATCAAAGCAATCGCTTTTTCAATCTCATCATCAGATTTGATCGCTTTCGCCTCTACGTATTTTTGTTTTGCTTCTGCATATTTACCTTGCCCCTGAAGTGCAGCTCCCTCGCCTTTCAGTTTCTCAAAAGCAGCTGTTTCCTGTGCTTCACCTGCCTGGTCATTTTCCAGTTTGGTAATCTCAGCAATCTTTTCTGAAGCGGTTGCATTGGAAGCATCCAGACTCAACACCTGCTGGTATTTTCCTTTCGCTCCGGACAGATCTTTTTTGCCCAATGCCGCAGCTCCTTCAGCAAGTAGTTGTGTCACCTGTTTCTCTTTATCTGCTTTCGCAAGCAATCCGTCGATTTCCTTTACCTTTTCTTTCGGAAGCGTTTGAGTAGCATCAATCGCTCCGGCTTCTTCAAATTTCTTTTTGGCCTCTGCGAGTTTATTTTGTGCAAGCAGGTCATTTCCGGCTTTCACCGCTGCATCGTATTTATCTTTCTGCGCAGCCAATTGTGTATTGTCAGCCAGGATCTTTTCTACTTCCGCCAGTTTCTCTTTTGCTTCTGCCTTTGTATTGTCGATTGCCAATGCAGCCTGCAGTTTCTCTTTTGCGGTAGGATAATCTTTTGCCGTCAATGCACTGACTCCGGCATTGAATGCTTCCTGGTATTTCTGGTTCTTATCTTTTTCCGCATTGGCCTGGGCAATCTTCTTCTCTACTTCAATCAGTTTTTGTTTTGGCACTGTTGATGAAGCATCCAGAATCTGAGCTTCCTCGTATTTTTTCTTCGCAGCTTCGAAATTGGATGTTGCCATTGCCGCATCACCATCAGCGATCGCCTGGTCAAACTTGGCTTTCTGCTCTGCTTTCTTGCCATCAGCCAGAATTTTCGCATCTACGGCATCAATCTTAGCCTGTACCACTGCATCCGGAACCAATCCGATCGATTCCTGGTATTTTGCTTTGGCATCCGCATATTTACTGGCTTTATCCAAAGCATCTCCCTCGGAAACCAATTGTTTTGCTTTCGCAATTTTATCCGCGTTTGCTTTTTCCTGCTCCAGTAATTTGTCAATATCCTTTACTTTTTCTTTCGGAAGCGTCTGAGCAGGATCGATCGCACCGGCTTCTTCAAATTTCTTTTTGGCCTCTGCCAGTTTGTTTTGTGCCAGCAGGTCATTACCCGCTTTCACCGCCGCATCGTATTTGTCTTTCTGCACAGCCAATTGAGCATTGTCAGCCAGGATTTTTTCTACTTCTGCCAGTTTCTCTTTTGCTTCCGTTTTCGTATTGTCAATTGCCAATGCAGCCTGGAATTTCTCTTTCGCTACCGGATAATCTTTTGCATTCAATGCACTGACTCCCGCATTGAATGCTTCCTGGTATTTCTGATTCTTCTCTTTTTCGGCATTGGCCTGTGCAATCTTCTTCTCTACTTCAACCAGTTTTTGTTTTGGAACAGCTGAAGCGGCATCCAGCACCTGAGCTTCTTCGTATTTTTTCTTCGCTGCTTCGAAATTGGAAGCTGTCATTGCCGCATCACCATCGGCGATAGCCTGGTCAAATTTGGCTTTTTGCTCCGCTTTCTTCGCATCAGCCTGTATTTTCGCATCTATTGCATCAATCTTAGCTTGTACAGCCGGATCAGGAATCAACTGAATCGATTCCTGGTATTTTGCTTTGGCATCCGCATATTTACTCGCTTTGTCCAAAGCATCTCCTTCGGTAACCAATTGTTTTGCTTTCGTAATTTTATCCGCATTTGCTTTTTCCTGCTCCAGCAATTTGTCGATATCCTGGATTTTTGTTTTTGCTTCCGCATTCGCAGCATCCAGTGTCAACACCTGTTCGAATTTTGCTTTCGCTGCCGGGTATTGTTTCGCACCGATTGCCGTGTTTCCTTCTGCCAGCAATTTGGTGATCTGCTCCTTCAAGGCATTTGCTTTCGCAATTTCTGCCAGTTTAGCATCTGCTTCCTTGATTTTATCTTTCGGATACGTTGCCGCCGCTTCAAAGGTCAATGCCTCCGTATATTTTGCTTTGGCATCCGCCCATTTTTCTTCTCCCATCAGGGCATCACCTGCAGCTACCGCATCGTTGTATTTCTGCTTTTTCTCCTGCTCCGATTTCTGGGCATTCAATTTCCCTTCCAGGTCAGCCAGTTTACCAGTTGCAACCGGATCATTCGGCTTCAGTTTCAACGCTTCCTTGTATTTGTCGCGTGCTGCCATCCAGCTTTTTTGAGCATAGAATGCATCCGCTGCTTTGATCGCCGCATCGTATTTCGCTGCATTTTCAGCATCTTTCTTCGCTGTTTCAATCGCCAGCTCACACTTCGCGATTTCGTCTTTCGGGTATTGTTCCTGTTTTTTCGCCAGTGCTTCCTGGTAACGACTGATTGCTTCCGCATATTTTTTCTGATCACGCAAACCGTCAGCTGCCGTGATCAATGCTTTGTATTCACCGTCAGCCTGTGCATTTGCCAGGTTCGCAGATTTAGCTGCCCGAAGAATTCCATCGATTTCAATCAAACGGTCATTCGGGTGTTTTTCAGTCGGTTTGATTTTGACAGCAGCTTCATACTGAGTCAATGCCTCTTCGTATTTCTTCGCCGTAAAAAGCGCATCTGCCTGTTTGATAATGGCATTGTAGTTTGCTTCGCCCTGTTTTTGAGAGGCTTCAGCATCCTTCATGATCTTCTCGATCTTCTTGGCCATCTTTTCAGCCAGCACCCCGTCGTACTGCAATAAGGTATTTTGTCCGTCAAAATAAAATTCGGTAAACGGGTTATTCTGAACGTAGCTGTAATCCACATTCTGCTGCTGGTCAAAGAGCGCAACTTCGGCTTCCCCGTATGGTTTCGAACTTCCCTGCAACAATTCGTCGTCAATTCCACTTACGTTGATGGTGAAATTCCGCGAAACCTTTCCGGCTTTTGAAAGTTCCACTTTGTATTTTTTTCCTGATTTCAGTGTGAATTTCACTTCACCCGAAGCGTCCGTAACCGAAGATGTCACTTTGGTGCTTCCTTCCAGCAACGTCACCGTAACTCCCGCTTCTTTTTTGCGGGTGGTGTAATTGATCGTCTTGACAAAAAACTGCACGTCCGATTGGCCTATTGCCCAATTGGTCAGGAAGAAAAAGGAAATTAAAATAAGGAGTTTCACTCTCATGTTTTTAGTTTATTCTGGTCGTAGTACAACCGAAATCGATTTTGGTTTAAATTCGTTCAGTTATTACAGACAAATATCGGTAAAAAAGTTCATTTTATTCGCTATGATTCAATTTAAACAACTCAGTTTTTGGGAAAAGGTAACGCTTTTGGAGCAGATTGATTTTCTGGTAGTTGGAAGCGGGATTGTCGGATCGGCATGCGCACTCGAATTACGGCGCAGGCATCCGGACGCAAAAATCGTGATCCTGGAGCGGAGCTATCTGCCCCTGGGAGCAAGTACCAAAAATGCCGGTTTTGCTTGTTTCGGAAGCGTCACAGAGCTTCTTGACGACCTCGAAAAATCAGACGAAACAACCGTTTGGAACACCGTAAAACTCCGCTACAACGGATTACAGCGACTCCTTCAACGTTACCCGGAAGCGGAAATCAATTACGAAAACTGCGGCTCATACGACCTGATCTCCAGCCAGGCAGAACAGGATTTTTACCACCCGAAACTGGATTACCTGAACCGGCAAATCGAGTCACTGACCGGACACAAAAATTGCTACTCTTTTGAAAGCGATGTTCAGTCGAAATATGGCTTCAAGGGATTTACCGGCGGTTATTTCAACCGGCTTGAAGGCGCAATCGATACCGGGAAACTATTGCTTGCAACACAGAAAGACCTGGCCAGAAACGGCATCATGTGCCTGTTCGGAATTGAAGTGAGCAGTTTTCAAAGCGACCGGAATCACGTAACGATCGAAACCAATTACGGAGAAATCAAAGCGCGAAAACTATGCGTTACCGTCAACGGTTTTGCCAAAAAGCTGCTTCCCGGATTGGCGGTCGAACCGGCGCGGGCACAAGTGCTCGTTACCTCCGAAATTCCGGATCTGAAGGCAAAAGGAACGTTTCACCTCGATAAAGGGTTTTACTACTTCCGGAATGTCGGAAACCGCATATTATTTGGCGGAGGACGCAACCTGGATTTTGAAGCAGAAAACACCTTCGACCTGGGACAAACCAAGCTCATTCAAACCAAACTGGAAACACTTTTAGCCGGGTATATTCTTCCCGGAAAAACGTTTACCATTGATTACCGTTGGTCGGGAACGATGGGGGTCGGAGAAATCAAAGCACCGATTATAGAAAAAGTTGATCCTCATTGTGCTGTCGGAGTAAGACTAGGCGGAATGGGTGTTGCCATCGGGTCTTTGGTCGGTGAGCAATTAGCAGGACTGATTTCCGAAAGCTAATTTGAAGTCATTACAAATAAGCCGTCCTTTCCTTTAAAAATGCTGGAATTACCAGAAATCTCGTATTTTCGGAACAAATTGAAGGATTATGAACGCAGCACATTCACACTTAATCATGAACCATTTTCCGATTATCGGGCTCATTTTCGGAATCATCATCCTGTTAATAGGTATTCTAGCCAAATCAAGCGTCACCAGAAGAGTCGGACTACTGCTTTTTATCCTGGCAAGTATCACCGCACAAATTTCAGCCGCAACCGGTGAAGGAGCTGAAGACATTGTGGAACAGGCTGCGGAACAGAAAACAATTTCCATGGACTGTCCGGATGCCATTCAGACCACGTTAGAAAACGGGGAAGAACTCAAAACCCTGATTCATATCCACGAAGAACACGCTGAAGAATTAATGCCGATCATGTGGGGGATTTTCTCTTTGTCGTTAATCACCTTGTTTCTTGAATTCAGAAAGAAATCAATGGCTCTTCCCGCTTCGATCATTGTGTTGATTATCGGAGTCATTGCATCTTATTTCGCGAAAGAAGTTGGGAATTCAGGCGGAGAAATTTCTCATCCGGAAATACGAAAAGACTTTAAGTTTACGGAAAGTCCAGCGCACGACGAGGATTAATCTTATATTACGAATTACGAATTACGAATTACGAATTACGAATTACGAATTACGAATTACGAATTACGAATTACGAATTACTTCATTAAAAAATAAGAATTCGGCATTCGTAACTATGACTGAGATTCGGTCGGTTTAACGGTCTCCTGGGCAGCAGAACTCTCTTGCTGCTGATCCAAAGGAGTGGTGTCTGTTGTTGCCGTTTCGGTCGTTGTATGTGCCGGAGCTGACGGATTGGCAATTCCGAATGGTTTAGAGAATTCTGTCGGAGTTTGAATGATCTGATCCATTTTCACTGCTTCTTCGACAATCGGCTTCTCAATCACATTCAAGGTATCTTTCATGACATTCTGCAGGTTGAAATCCGTTTTGATATCGCCGGCAGATTTTTTGATTTCATTCTGTACATCTTCCGATGCCTGGCGAATCTGGTGAACCGCTTTCCCCATAGAACGGGCAATCCCCGGAATACTTTTCGATCCGAAAAAAATCAGGATAACAACTAAGATCAGAACGATCTCTGAACCTCCGACATCACTGAGAAATAAAGGCAAAAATGTCATAATGACAACAAAAGTAATCGATTTAATTGAGCATTCCTAAAGTAATCTCTTATGAAACGTTAATTTTTTAATCGTTTTTCGGATGAATTTTTGGTTATATTTGCGCCGAAAATTAATTAAGAAAAAGCTATGGCAACCACGGCAGATATTCGAAACGGACTGTGCATCAAGTTTAACGATAAAATCAGTCAAATTATTGAATTTCAACACGTAAAACCTGGAAAAGGGCCGGCTTTCGTACGTACAAAAATGCGTGTAATTGAAACAGGAAAAGTGATTGATAACACTTTCTCTGCAGGACACAAAATTGAAATCGTTCGTGTTGAAAACCGTGAATATCAATACTTATACCAGGAGGATCAGGATTTCATTTTCATGAATAATGAAACATTTGAACAAGTTCCTATTCCTGCAAAAATGATTGAAAAACCAGCTTTCCTGTTGGAAGGAATGATTTGTAACATCCTCTACGATGCAAACGAAGAAGTTCCGCTGGTAGTGGAATTGCCAATGTACGTTATTTCGGAAGTAACTTATACGGAACCAGGTGTAAAAGGTGATACGGCTACCAACTCGATGAAGCCGGCTACAATTGCCACCGGAGCAGAAGTAAAAGTTCCTTTGTTTATCGATATGGGTGAAATTATCAAAGTAGATACCAGAACAGGAGTTTACGTGGAACGCGTAAAGAACTAATTTGGAGAAACAATCATATTTCGAAGAAAACCATTAGTCAAACGGCTGGTGGTTTTTCTTTTTTAGCTACTTTTTATTCAGGTTCAACGAGTCAGCGCAGGAAGAGTTCTCGTTGCACTTTTTAAACTATTGCACTTTTCACATGGAAAAAATCATTCGCCTCGACTCAAAAGAGATCAACATTCAGTGGCTCAATCACGGAGCAATGAATGGCTCACGTCCGTTATTGGTATTTCTGCATGAAGCACTGGGAAGTATCATTCAATGGAAAACGTTTCCACAGGATTTGTGCACCTCTTTAAACCTGCCCGGATTGGTCATTGAGCGTAGTGGACATGGAAAATCTTCTGCACTAACCGGTGAACGCGACATCCGTTACCTGCACCAATATGCAGATGAAACAGCAGAAGTGCTTCGCGAAGTGTTGAGTCCGGAACAGAAAATCGTGCTGGCAGGTCATAGCGACGGCGGAAGTATCGCTTTGATTTTAGCCAGTAACCAATTGAAAAATCTTCAGGCCGTTGTCACAATGGCAGCTCATACGTTTGTGGAAGAAGAAACACTCACAGGAATCCATCCGGCAATCGAAGCATTCAAGCATGGAAAACTGAATGGGTTGTATAAAATCCACGGGGAGAAAACCGAAGCGCTTTTCTATGCCTGGGCGAATACCTGGCTTTCTCCCGGTTTCAAAGCATGGGACATCCGAAGTGAAATTCAGGACTTCAAGCAGCCGGTATTAGCAATTCAAGGAATCAATGACCAGTACGGAACGGAAGAACAAGTTCACTCAATCGTAAAAGGACACAGTAACAGATCGGGAAAAATGATCCCGGCTTGCGGGCATCATCCGCATTTAGAGAAATCTGCAGAAATGGTTGCACTGATTTCGGGGTGGATTTCGGAGCAAAACCTCTAGCGGAATAGCGGGCGTAATTCCGCAATATTACGTCCGCTGTTTAACACCCGGAATTCCAATCATTAATCCGTTCAGGATAAAGCGTTTATCACGCCAAATTTACCCCTACATTATTTTTTTACATATTTCACCTCTAAACCAGCTAAAACCAGTACCTTTGCCCCTCATTTTTAACTAATTTTTGAATAGCTGATGAGTAATGCATTGGGGAACCATATTCTTGTTGAGTTTATGGGGTGCGATCCGCACATTATGAATGATGTATCTTCAATCGAGCGCGACATGGTAGACGCGGCCTTGAAAGCAGGTGCAACTGTGATTAATTCTACATTCCACCATTTCTCTCCATACGGAGTTTCTGGTGTAGTGGTAATTCAGGAAAGCCATTTGGCAATTCATACATGGCCGGAATACGGTTATGCTGCCGTAGACTTGTTTACATGCGGTGAAATGGATGCCTGGATTTCGTTCGATTACCTGAAAGAATGTTTTGGTGCAAAGAATTATTCCGCTTTGGAAATGAAGCGCGGAGCTGTTCAGTTGTTGACCAGAAATGACTTCGACATCTCTTCCATGCGCCAAAAAGCAGGAGAATGGACGAATCCTGAAATGTATACCCGCAACGTATGGTTTACAGATAAGGATGACAACCAGGCATTGTCCCTGCGCTACACAGGAGAAGTATTCTACGATGTACAATCTCCGTTCCAGCGCGTACGCATCCTGGAATCTCCGAAATACGGAAAATTACTGACATTGGACGACATGTTCATGACAACAGAAAAAGATGAATTCCATTACCACGAAATGATCTCCCACCCGGCCATGTTTACGCATGGAAATGCAAAAAACATCCTGGTAATCGGAGGTGGAGACGGTGGAACCGTTCGTGAATTCCTGCGCCACGAAGGTGTAGAGAAAGTAACAATGGTAGAAATCGACGGAGAAGTAATCAAAGCATGTAAAGAACACTTACCTTCTATCGCCGCATCTTTCGACGATCCGAAACTGAACCTGATCGTTGGAGACGGAATTGCATTTGCAAAAGAAGCAGCAGACGAAGCATACGATTTAGTCATTATTGATGGTTCCGATCCGGTTGGCCCGGCAGAAGGATTGTTCTCCGTTGAATTTTACAGAAACTGTCACCGCATCCTGAAACCGGGCGGAATCCTGGTTGCTCAGGGAGAATCTCCAAAATTCAACGAACAGGCATTTACAGAATTGAACATCACCCTGCAACATATCTTCGGAAAAGAAAATGCACCGGTTTCACTGTTCTACGTTCCAACATACCCAACAGGAATGTGGAGTTTCCAGTACGGATTGAAAGGATCAGCTCAACCGAAAGCAATTTCAAACGAAACGCAAATCGAAGCATTCGTCACTGCAAAAGGATTGAAATACTATAACTCCGATATCCACAAAGCAAGTTTCGCGTTGCCGAACTTCGTGAAAACGTTGATTAATGGATAATTCGAAGACATTTGACCCGAACGGCGTCGGAATTGCAAACGGGAACATTTTCGGTTTCCCGGTAAGCGAAGAACACGCAGAAATCGTCATTATTCCTGTTCCCTGGGACGCTACGGCTTCTTACGGTAAAGGAACCAGCGACGGGCCGAAAGCCATCCTGGATGCCAGCACGCAGTTGGATTTTTACCATCCGCAGTTACCGGAAGCCTGGAATACACAAGTTTTCATGACGCCGATTTCGGACGAAATGAAACACATCAACGACCAGTTGTGTATCGATACGGTTCAGTACATTGCATTTTTGGAAGAAGGCGGAGAATTGGAATCCGGTTCCGATTTTCACCAGGTACTGGAGAAGGTCAACGCCATGTCCGACCATTTGCGCAAGAACCTGAAAGAACGTGCTTCAAAATTGCTGGCTGAAAACAAAATCGTAGCTGTTTTGGGTGGTGAGCACAGTACACCGCTGGGTTTAATGGAAGCTTTAAATGAAACCGGACAATCTTTTGGAATTCTTCAGGTTGATGCACACGCAGACTTGCGAGAAGCCTATGAAGGATTTGAACAGTCTCACGCAAGCATCATGTACAACGTACTGAAATCCTGCAACAACCTGCAAAAACTGGTTCAGGTAGGAATTCGCGATATCGCACATTCGGAAGTACAGCTTTCCGATTCAGATCCGAGAGTAAAAACATTCTACGACTGGGATTTGAAGCGCGGACAGTTTGAAGGACAAACCTGGAAAGAACAGGTTAGCATGATCCTGAACGAGCTACCGGAAAGAGTGTACATCTCATTTGATATCGACGGACTGAATCCGGCACTCTGCCCGAATACCGGAACACCGGTTGTTGGCGGATTCGACCTGGAACAAATCAATTACCTGTTCTTCCAGCTGGTAGAATCAGGACGAAAGATCATCGGGTTCGACCTGAACGAAGTTGCTCCGGGGAAAGAAGGCGACTGGGATGCCAATGTTGGTGCCAGAGCTTTGTGGAACCTGGTTTGTGCAACGGAAAAAAGCAGAAAAATCAATTACTGATATTCACACTTTTGAGTGTGTCGAACACCTGGAGAATCTTTTTTCTTCAGGTGTTTTTTTATTTAGGTGTTCAAGGATGTTTTAGCCACTAATTACACAGATTATTTGTAGCATTCGCCACTTAAGCGAGACCAGCCTGTCCCGACTCTTCGGGAGTAGGCGAACTATGAATCTGTGCCACTTGTCCCGACAAGATATTCGACGGGATTTGCGGGAAAAATGAAGAGCCCTGCCAGCAGCTACTGAAAGGATGAAATCCCTGGCATATTTTGAGCGCTAACCTTACTCCGTTTACCCACTCCATTTTCATCCCAAACCTCATTTCCGAAGATCTTCTCCGGGATTTCAGGTTTCAGGCATCCGCTCCCTCCTACTTTTTATCCTTTAAACCCGGATAAGCACGAAATTTCGAATCTTCGAAACTTTCGTACCAAACATTTATTCATATATTCGTGTCCTATAACAACAAAGTCCATGTTGAAAAACAAACTGGTATTAGTCATAATCCTTTTCACGGTTCTTTTCGCGGGAATATCCTCCGCTCAGAACATCACATTACAGGGAAGGATTAATACCAAACATTTTTCCATCAATGACTACGGGAGCGCCGGACAAATCTGGACCGGACTTCAGGCTGCAAACGGAAACGTACTCTTCGGAAATCGCCAGGATATCCTCTCTTTTAACGGAATCGAATGGTCGAAAATCAAGACTGATACGGAGAAAACCGAAAAATCCATCCAGGACGGTTGCTCCGAAACCTATGTTTCAAAACTCTATCTCGCATCAGACGACCGTGTATATGTAGGACGTGAAAACAACTTCGGTTACCTCGATTATTCCCGGAAAGGAGAATTGGTCTATTTCCCGGTTTTTTACGGCGGACTCAAAAACGATATCGGGCAGGTTTGGAACATCTTCGAACTCGGAGACAATTCCATCCTGTTTGTGGCAGAAAAAGGGCTCTACATCTTCAAAAACGGTAAAACCGTCCGGTTGGAAGTCCCGCCAGCTTTTCAGGACCTGGAGTGCAAAACTTCCTGCCGGATTCTGAACGGATTCCTGCTCACCTACCAATCGAAAGCAGAATTCAAATCGCGGAAAGAAAATTACCTGTATTACGACATCGTCAATGCCAAACTGAAAGAACTGCATTTACCGCAATCGGTACACATCAAAAACATCCGTGGTAGTTTCCAGATCGACAATACCTGGTACATCGTTGATGCGAAAAGCAAGATCTTCAGCGTTAAAAACTCCGCTGGAGCGCAGCAATGGGATTCTGTTCCCGGAAAGCACTTTCCCTGCCTGAGTAAATACTTTGTCAACGGAGTGGTGAAATCCGGCAACTACCTGCTTGTCAGTACTGAAAACAACGGATTGGTTATCGGGGACATCCATGGGAAGATTATCCGCGAATACAACCTGGATGATGATCTGGCGAACCTAACGATCAATCAATCCTTTTTCGACTCGAATTTCAACATCTGGCTGTGTCTCGGAAACGGAATTCAATTTATTGAAACGGGTTCCCCCCTTTCCTTCTTCCACAAAAACGAAGGAGTCAACTCACAGGTCGAAACCATCGATTTTAACTCGGGAATTCCCCTGATCGGGACACACAACGGAATCATTTCGCCGCAAAACTCCGATGCAGGAAATAAAATGCTCCCTTTCGGAACACTCAACGAGATCATTTTCGACATCGAAACTATCAGGACTTCCAAAGGAAACCGGTCCATGGTGATCGGGTATAACGGCGTTTACGACCTCAATACCCAAACCCGGAAAGAAACTTCGGCATCCTATCAATACGCGATTTCGTTTGAGAAAGACCCAAGAGATCCCAACTCGATTTTCCTGACGCTGGAAGGCGGGCTTGCCAAACTGACACTGCTCCCGAATGGCAAATGGGAATACGAAGAATTGGTTGGAGATGCCGGCGGAGAAACCGTCAGTCTTGCTTATTTCCGCGACAAAATCTTTTTAAGTATCCGCTCCAAAGGAATCGGGATTTATGACGT
Source organism: Fluviicola sp. (assembly GCF_039596355.1). Taxonomy (GTDB): domain Bacteria; phylum Bacteroidota; class Bacteroidia; order Flavobacteriales_D; family Crocinitomicaceae; genus Fluviicola. The sequence goes on from NZ_JBCNJW010000001.1 coordinate 1,089,465, forward strand.
GAAAACAAAGAAATTTGATATCGTTACGGTTCCAAGCCTCAGTAAGGAAGACCAGAACAATAATTTCTACGTTGAAGAGTTCAGAGGGCAGATTTTTGTCGGAACAGCGAACGGCATGTTTGTCTTCAACGATGCGTTGGATAAAATCATTCCTTTTGAACCGGCTGCCATCTTCAAAACAAAAAATTACAAAAATACCATTCACCGGATTATCAATGTAGGCGACGATCAGCTTTGGGTGGTGGTTTACCAGGATAAAAAAGACAGTAAGTTTGAAAACATCTTCGGATGGTTTGAGAAAAAAGGGAATCGCTGGGAATGGATTTCCTGGCCATTAGCCGGATTGAAGAATGCAGGTCTGGTCTTCGCCGTGGAAAAAAATCCCTTTACCAATGAAGTCTGGATCGGTGCCAACGACGGTTTGTTTGTATTGAACCTGGATGCCATCCGCAAAAACAAGAATGCATTCAAAGTTCAGGTTGATCGTTTTGAAGTGAACGGAAAAATCTTTCTCTACGACGTTTCAAAAAGTAAGAAAATTGAAGGATTGGATTATGCGCAGAATTCCTTCAAACTGATCTTCCATGCGAACTCTTTCTCCAGTATAGGCCCTACTTTTTTCAGTTATAAACTGGAAGGATTCAGCGATCAGTGGTCACAATGGTCTCCGCTCAATTTCGCCAACTTTGAAAAAATTCCGGAAGGTACATACACGTTTAAAGTCAAGGCAAAATCTGCATATGGTATTGAAAGTGAAGTTCTCACCTACGAAATCGTTGTCTTTCCTCCATGGTACAGAACCATTTGGGCTTACATTATCTACGTAATCCTGTTGATCTTCCTGATCTATTTCGTGGTACAGTTATCTACACAACGTGTGAAGCGGCAAAACCTCAAACTGGAGGAAACCGTTCAGGAACGAACCAAAGAAATTGCCGAGCAAAACCACCAGCTGGAAATGCAGAAGGAAGAGATTACGGCAAAAACAATGGATATTCTTGACAGTATTCATTATGCGAAACGCATTCAGTCAACGATTCTTCCCACAACCTTGCGCTTGAACGAATTATTCCGGCAGCATTTTGTATTCTATCGTCCGAAAGACATTGTTTCCGGAGATTTCTACTGGGCACGTGAGGTTCAGGGAAAAATGATCTTCTCAGCAGTCGATTGTACCGGTCATGGAGTTCCGGGAGCCCTGGTGAGTATTGTCGGTAATAATGGCCTTTTGCGTGCAATCAACGAATTCAAACTGACAGAACCGAATGAGATTCTGAACAAACTGAGAGAAATCGTACTCAACGCTTTCCAGGCAGAAGAAGGTCAGCAGGATGTAAAAGACGGAATGGACATCGCGCTCTGTTCGATCGATCCGCAAACGGGAATCCTGAAATTCTCCGGGGCAAACAACGAATGTGTCATTATCCGGAAGGGGGAGGTTTTCGAGTTGAAACCAAACAAACAACCGATCGGTCAATTTATCGATGCCAAACCGTTCACTCAGCAGGAATTCCAGTTGGAAGACGGTGACTGTGTGTATCTGTACACAGACGGTTACGTAGATCAATTCGGAGGCGAACGCATGAAGAAATTCAAATCGCGCCCGTTTAAGAACCTGCTTTCAACCATTTACCACCTGGATATGGAAGCTCAATACAAAGAGATTCAACGAACTTTTGATGACTGGAAACACGACCTGGATCAGGTGGACGACGTCTGTGTGTTTGCGGTCAAATACTTAAAATCACCGCATGAAAGCTAAATGGCCTGCGTTACTTGCCTGGGCGTTTCTGGCGCTCCTCATCCTCCTGTATTTGGGCTGGAGCGAATTTTCCTGGAAACTGACCAAGGTACTTCCTTACTTTATCAGTTGTGTTTTCCTCTTTTTCCAGTTTCTGACCGTCAGCCGGATCAGCTCCCGCACATTCAAGATCATCAATACCGGCCTGCTGATTGCACAAATCGCATTCCTGGTATCTTTCCTTTCGTCATTGGTGGAAATCAAAAGCATCTGGAAATTGAACATGCTTTTCCTGCTCGCTGCAACACACGTTTACCTATTGGATTTGAACAACCGGTTCATTCAAAGACGTTTGTTCTCCAAATGGCTCTTACTCCTCTTGTTGGTGATCAGCCTCATAGCTTTCCTGTTCATCGACAAATCTCCTTACCTGATGAGTGTTGGTTTCACCAGCGCCATGATTTCCGGGCTGATTGTTTTAATGAATATCTTTTTGTACAACCCGAAGAAAGAGAGACGGGTTCATTGATTTTCCACCTTCCTTAATCCCTCCTCAAGGAGGGAAATCAATCAACTCCTCCCTCGGGAGGGTGGCAGAGCCTTAATTCCCTTTCACATACGTCCCGATCGCATACAGACGCTTCAGCCAGTATTCCGATTCCTCGATATTCGTAATGATTACTCCTTTACTGGAACTTGCGTGAATCATTGTTAAAGGCTCGCCTTTGGCTGAAACAATAATCCCGACATGAGAAATTCCCGAACCGTTGTTGAAGAACACCAAATCCCCCTTTTGAGCATTTTTCTGCTTCACTTTCACAGAAGAAGTATACTGATCTTCGGCTCTGCGGCTGAGGGTTACCTTGAACTCTTTCATCACATACGAAGTAAATCCGCTGCAATCAAAACCATTCGCATCTACGCCGGCCCATTTGTACGGCACACCGATGTACTTCTTCGCATATTTGATGATTTCTTCCCGTTCTTTCGACGTAGCGGCCGTTTCTTTGATCTCCGGAGCATCTACAACAGGCGGTTGGATTTCTCCCGGAACATCCAAATCCGGAATGCGGTCAAACAACCCGAACAGAATCTGCTGAATTTCGTCGTATTTATCGCGTTCGCCGGCTGCTTTATAATTCAGGGCTTTTTGAACCAGGTCTCTTTTCAACTGGGAAACATGGTTCAAATGTGTATTGAACACCTTGATTCCATCCGGAGAAGCAATCACCATACTGAACAATTCGCGGGCTTCCTGCAAGGCTTTCGGATGAAAATGCCCCCAGACTCCCTGGTCAGCCAGCTGAAACAAAGCCAAACTTTTGTAAAACTCCGGTTTGAAGGAATAATCGTAATCCGGCTGATCCAATAAACGGTTTGCATGACGCAATACCATCTTGTAATGCCCCTGATCATACAAAATTTCCAGCTTGTCCAAAGCTTTGACCTGCCCCGACGATGTAAGCGAAATAAAACTTACAACCACCGCCAATAAACCATTTCTTACCTGCTTCATAACTGATGTATACGTCTTAAAATTACAAAAAGAGGTTCTTGGAACACGGAATAAAAGACCAACATCGGATTGTTCGTAACTATGAATTCAAATTATCTTTTTTTAACAGCAAAACGCAACTTCGAATGTACCTGACAAGTCGTTTGAACGTTTTATACGTATATTAGTATTCTCAAGAAAATTGTATGAAACAGTATCCCATTTTGCTGGTTCTAGGACTAAGCCTTCATTCGTTTGTGTCCTCAGCCCAAAAAGTTCCGGCCGAACCTAAATCCCCAACCAACGGACAACGTCTGGATGAAATTTTCATGTATGTAGATAAATTGTACGTCGACCCGGTCGATGACAAAAAACTCATGGACGCGGCAATCGTCGGAATGCTCGAAAAGCTCGATCCGCATACCGTATATATTCCGAAAGAAGAAGTAGAAGCTGCCAATGTAGCAATTGACGGAAGTTTTGTAGGAATCGGCGTTCGTTTCCAGATTTTGAAAGACACCCTGATGGTGGTTGAAACCATTGCCGGAGGTCCTTCTGAAAAACTGGGAATCCGTGCAGGAGATAAAATTGTGACAATCGACGGGGTAAACGTTGCCGGAGTGGGTCTGAAAAACAACCAGGTACGTGAAAAACTGCTGGGAGAAGCAGGAACAAAAGTAAAGGTTGATATCCTGAGAAAAACACAAAAGAAACCCATCAACTATGTCATTACACGGGATAAAGTTCCTGTAAACTCGGTAGATTGTGCCTACATGGTGAGTCCGAAAATCGGTTACCTGAAACTGACGTCTTTCTCCCGCAGTTCGTATGAGGAGATCAAAAAAGGCATTGAAAAACTCAAAAGCCAGGGCATGGAAAGCCTAATCCTCGACCTGCAGGGAAATGGCGGTGGTTTGCTTTACGCTGCGCAGCAAATTGCAGATGAATTCCTGTCGGACAACAAACTGATCGTTTACTCCGAAGGACGCGCTCAACCGCGCCAGGACTTGAACGCAGGAAGAAAAGGTTCCTGGGAACAGGGAAAAATGGTGGTTCTGGTTGACGACAATTCCGCTTCCGCTTCTGAAATCTTATCCGGAGCAATCCAGGATTGGGACAGAGGATTGGTTGTGGGACGAAGAAGCTACGGAAAAGGATTGGTACAACGTCCTATCGACTTGTCTGACGGTTCTCAGATGCGTTTGACCATTGCACGTTACTTTACTCCTTCCGGTCGTTTCATTCAACGGCCTTACGACGACATCAGCGAATACAAAAATGAGTACATGAGACGGTTCATGCACGGAGAGTTTACACATATCGACAGTATCAAACTGCCGGATTCACTGAAATTCGAAACACGTGTTACTAAAAGACCGGTTTACGGCGGAGGTGGGATCATGCCGGATTTCTTCGTTCCGATCGACACATCCGAAATCACCGATTTGTATCGAAAAACAGTGCAGAACGGTTCTTTCAACGGATTCCCGCTGACATACGTAGACAAAAACCGCGACGAACTGAATAAGAAATATGAAACCGTAGATCAGTTCGTGGCCAATTTCACCGTCGACAAAAAACTCATGGACGAATTCTTTGCTTACAACAAAAAGGAAAACAAAGATTTTGAATTCAACGAGGAACAATACAAGATCAGTAAAAACCTGATGGAACTGCGTTTAAAGGCAACCATTGCCAACGACCTGTTCGGGATCGAAGCATTTTACAAGATCTACAACCAAAAGAATGAAATTTTACAGAAAGCAATTCAATTGCTGGAATCACACGAATACGACAAACAAAAACTCGCATTGAACTAATATGAAAAAGAAAAGTTTCTTCATTGCCCTTTTATTGATTGGCGGAACCATGAGCGCTTGTTCGGATAACGCTTCAAAAACAGATCCTGAAGACGGACTGAAGCTGGAAGTTGCCGACGATCCGGAAACGATCAAAGCAAACGAACAAGCCTTAAAAGAATTGAAAGAACAGCAGCGCATCGAAGCCGAATCGGTTACCACGATGAAAATCGACAAAGAGATGCACGATTTCGGAAAAGTAACGGAAGGTGTAGAAAATCACTGTACGTTCGTGGTTACGAATACCGGAACAAAACCACTGGTTCTTTCGGATGTGAAAGCAAGCTGTGGGTGTACTACTCCAAGCAAACCGGAAGGCCCGATTGCTCCCGGAAAATCCGATAAAATTGAAGTCGGATTCAAACCGAACGGAAAAGGAGTCAGTGAAAAAACGATTACTGTTACTGCCAATACGGAACCGCGTATTACAACGCTGAAAGTAAAAGCAGACGTGCAATAATCATTGAGAATTGAAAAGTTAAAATGGAAAATTGAAAAGTGGGCTGAGCGGAGTCGAAGCCCCTTTTCAATTTTAACTTATATCAGTCCGCTGAGCGATGCCGATTTCTTCGCATAGGCCTCCAAAGCCGTTTTCGTCGCTTCCTTCAGCTTACTATACCCGGTAATAATTGCCGTAGCATCCTCGCTGATATTTCCATTGTATTTCAACTGTTTCGGAGCGTTTTCCTGGATTAGCAAACGTAAAAAGCGGTATTCCACATTCCCGTCATTCGATTTAATCTCCGATTCAAGCATTTTTTTACCGGTGTTAAACAATTCCATTTTGTCTTTTGCCGTTTTCTGAAACTGTGCTGCTTTCATCTGCAAAGCTCCTTTAAATGCCTTCACTTCCGAAGATTCTTTTGCATTCTGCAAACCATCCAGTTGTTTTTGTACCAGCTCTTTCGAATCACTAGCCAAAGCCGTGTAAATGGATTTCCGATCCAGCTGTGCATGCACACGAAGCCCTAAAAAACAGATTGTTACTAAGATAAACGCTTTCATTTAAAAAATTTTTGCAAAGATACTTACTTAATGCAAAATTCAAAAAATTTAAAAGGCACACTCCCAATCTCCCATTTCACATTTTGACTTTTAACTTTTGACTTTTAACTTTTGAATTTTGAATTCTCATTACAAACCTCGTTCCAATCTCAAATCCCACGCCCTGTTTCGAAATCCACGAATTTTGATTAAATTTATAAAAGCAAAACTCACAACATGTTTATAGAAATCAATCCGGACAATATTGACAATCGTTTGGTTCAACAAGTCGTTGACGAACTCAAAAAAGGCGGCATCATCATTTTTCCGACCGATACGGTTTACGCTGTAGGATGTGATGTCATGAACAAAAAAGCGCTGGCCGAACTGGCAAAATGGAAAGATGTAAAACTTTCAAAAGCGAATTTTTCCATTATCTGTTCAGACCTGAGCCAGGTTTCCGAATATGTCAAACAACTCGACCGCAATATCTTCCGCCTCTTGAAGCAATCGCTTCCCGGACCTTTCACGTTTATCCTGGACGCAACCAACGAAGTTTCCAAGTTATTTGATGTCAGCAAGAAAGAGATCGGGATTCGGATTCCGGACAACAAAATTGTTCAAACAGTAGTGGAGCGATTGGGAAATCCGATGGCGGTCACTTCCCTGCACGATTCCGAAGATGAGATTATGGATTACTTCGTGGATCCTGCAGCTATTTATGAACGCTATGACGATGAAGTTTCCGTCATTATTGACGGCGGCCCGGGGAATCTCGAAGCTTCCACCATTGTGGATTGTACTTCCGGAGCACCGGAAATCATTCGTCAGGGAATCGGACAAATTGAGTTATGATTGTCGTTATCGATTGCGGAAGTTCCAAAACGCCCCTGATCGAATCCATTGTATATGAATACATGGACACCCGGGTCGTTCCTCTTTTCGAATTTCAACGCGAAGCACATTCCGACGCACTCGGATTCATCATTTCCGGGGCACCGATTTTGATCACGGAGGTCGACACCGAACCGTATCTCAAGCAGTTCGAATGGATCAAAACCGAAGAAAAACCGGTTCTCGGGATCTGCTTCGGACACCAGATGCTTGGGCTCACTTTCGGAGCACTTTCCAACCGTCAGCGGGAAGACCGCGACTGGCAAACCGTGGAAATAATCGCCGATTGCCCGCTTTTTAATAAACTTCCTTCCGAAATTGAACTCATGGAAGATCATTGTGAAGCAGTCAGCATCCCGAAAGATTTCATTCACACAGCCGTTTCAGATGCCACCGTAAATGAAGCCATGATGCACCGCGAAAAGCCGTTCTACGGCGTTCAGTTTCACCCGGAAGTGTCCGGAAATCACGGTGCTGTCATTCTTGAAAACTTTGTTCATATTTGCGAACAATACGAACGATCTCAGAGCAATTAAATCCCGATTTTTGATCTATGGTATTGAATAGAGTTTGGATCGGAATGTTTGTCATTGCCATCCTGATGGGATTTTCAAAATTCATTTTCTGGCAAGACACCTGGATTTTGAAACACATGATGGACGGTCTTTTTGAGACGGCCAAATCTGCATTTGAATTGGCAATCGGGATGACCGGAATTCTCTGCCTTTGGATGGGCTTAATGAAAATCGGTGAAGACAGCGGTGCTGTGAATGTGATGTCGCGGCTGGTGAATCCGCTTTTTTCCAAATTGTTCCCGGAAGTTCCGAAAAATCACCCTGCGATGGGAAGCATCATGCTGAATTTTTCGGCCAACATGCTCGGACTCGACAACGCAGCTACACCTGCCGGTTTAAGAGCCATGCAGCAGCTCCAGGACATCAACCCGGAAAAGGATAAGGCGTCCAACGCCCAGATCATGTTTTTGGTACTCAACGCTTCCGGTTTAACGATCATCCCTGTTTCGATCATTGCAGCCAGAGCAAGTGCCGGTTCTCACAACCCTACTTCTGTCTTCATCCCGATCCTGTTAACGACTTATTTCGCTACACTTGGAGGGCTGCTGTTCGTGGCAATCCGTCAGAAAATCAATTTATTGAATGCTACTATCCTCGGATATATCGGTGGGTTAACTGCATTGATCGTGCTGCTTCTGTGGTATTTGAATGCCCATCCTGAACAGGTCAATTTCCTTTCGCGGATTTTGAGCAACACCATCATGTTCGGGTTCATTACTTTCTTCATCATCATGGCCATCAAAAGCCGGATTGCAGCGTTCGAATCGTTTGTGGAAGGTGCAAAAGGCGGCTTTCAGGTGGCTTTGAACATTCTTCCGTTCCTGGTAGCGATGTTGTGTGCGATCAGCTTATTCAAATCATGCGGTGCGCTAACCGACCTGATGAACAATTTGAAATGGCTGGTAATTGAATTGGGAGTAAAATCTACCGAATTCATTGATGCGCTTCCCGTGATGCTGATGAAGCCGTTCTCCGGTTCCGGAGCCCGGGGATTGATGGTCGAAAACATGCAGCAATTTGGTGCAGATTCTTTTGTGAGCAACTTGTCTGCTACTTTCCAGGGAAGTACCGAAACTACCTTCTACGTCTTATCCGTTTATTTTGGTTCTGTCGGGATAAAAAAGACCCGATATGCTGCAACTGCGGGATTATTTTGCGATCTTGTAGGAGCAATTGCGGCAGTTTTGATTGCCTATTTATTCTTTGCTTGATATGAACTGGTTTAAACGTGTATTCGGAAAAGAGCCTTTGGAGGAAAAACGGAAAAAGGCCGAGGTGAAGAAAGCAAATATTGCGTTTGCGGAATTCAATTACCCGACCAAAATCATTTTGGCCTGGATCAAAGCCCTGGAAGGACACCAGGAACTCGAAAAATTCCTTTACGAAAACGGATACGAAGAAATCTTCTTTCTGAATCAGGCTATTTTACTCAAACAGGAAGCCCGCGACTGGCTCATGAAAAACGGGTATCCGCACCTGATGGCTTTTATCAATGCAGCAGAAGGAAATGAAAGCGCACAGCACTGGCTCCAGGTTCACGGATTTGAATTTCTGTATCACGCAGCAATGGCCATCGACGACGAGGAATCCGGTTTTAAATGGCTGAACCAAAACACCGACGAATTTGTATTCGGTCTGATCAAAACAATCAAGCATGTCAAAGACAAGATTGAATTCAATCACAACGACATGTATTCCTTCGGAAAAGATTTGTAACAACATGGTAACTTTACGCTTAGCAACAGTCGCTGATATCGCATTAATCCAGGAGATTTCAGAAAAGACCTGGCCCGTTTCCTACAAGGGGATTATCACCCCGGAACAGATTCGTTACATGCTCGACCGGATGTACAGCACCTCCAATATAGAGCAGGCAATCCTGGATTCGAACCAGGCGTTCTGGCTGGCAGAAAAAGACGGTCAGGCAGTTGGTTTCTGCGGAATCGAGCATCATCATCCGGAAGCTCATTTTACGCGGATTCACAAACTATACGTTCTTCCCGATACACACGGTATGGGAATCGGAAAACGCTTGTTGGAACAAGTCGAAAAACAAGCTCTTTTTCATGCAGATACGCATCTTCACCTGAATGTGAACAAAAATAACAAGGCCGTGGATTTTTACCGCAGGCACGGATTTTCCATTGCGTCTGAAGAAGTGTTGGATATCGGAAACGGGTTTGTGATGGATGATTTCATCATGACGAAAGCACTTTGACACTGAAAATCAGGTGGTTTAACCAGTTCTCCGGCTCCTTTCGTTTTGCCTGGAAATACTTTTTGTGTATCTTGTGTAAAATTTGTGCCTATGAAATACCTGACTGGTATCCTTCTTGCCTCATTTTTTTGTGTTTTAACGAATCAACTGAAAGCACAATCAAGTTACCGGGTGCTGTTTCTCGGCAACAGCTATACCAGTGTAAATAATTTACCGGCAATCGTACATGATGTTGCCTTGTCTGCTGGTGATACCATTATTTTTGACAGCTATTCTCCGGGTGGATATCAACTATTGGATCATACCCTTGACCCAACCAGTCAAAGTAAAATAATGTCCGGATCCTGGGATTATGTGGTGATTCAGGGACAAAGCCAGGAACCCATAACCCAATACAATCAGTTTAATAATGGAGGTCTCACCTTGTATAATCAGATAAAACAGTACAACTCCTGCGCCGTGACCGTGCCCTTTATGACCTGGGGAAGAAAAAACGGAGATCCATCCAATTGTGCCGCATTTTCAGCAATGTGTACTTATCAGGGAATGGATAGTACCATCAAAGAATGCTATTTAGACCTTACATCTTCTATTAACGGAGAAGTATGCCCGGTTTCGGTAGTCTGGAATTACCTCCGACAAAACTATCCGATGATTGAATTGTACCAGGCAGACGAGAGCCATCCATCAGTTGAAGGATCTTATGCTGCTGCATGCTGCTTTTATACCGCGCTCTTTAAAAAAGACCCTACTTTGATTAGTTTTGACTTCGGGTTAAATGCAACGCGGGCTGCTATCATAAGAAACGCCGTAAAAACACAAGTCTTTGATCATCTTCAAATTTGGGATTTCAAGAAACCACCTTTCTCTAAGTTGCTGTATCAAATCGGTACAAGCACTACCAATGAAGTTCTTTTCAAAGCGGTCAGCAATGGTGTCCGGCAAGTGTATTTTTGGGATTTTGGAGATGGCGCTACCTCTTCCTTAACCAATCCGGCACACGCTTATTCATCTGATGGAACCTATACTGTTTCTTTAACAACCACAACCTGTGACTTACAGGGCATTCATACCAGCTTTTCAGATACCGTCATTCAATTTTGCAGTCATACACCAACAATTTACACCACTAACCCGTGGTTGTGTCATTACGATACGCTCCGGACACAGGTTGCAGATTCTTACCAGTGGTTTATGAACAATACTCCCTTACCTGAGACCAATCAATACCTAGACAATTACTCCCGTTACGGAGCTTCGGGGTTTTCTGTTATCACCACCATCAACGGTTGTTCTGAATTATCTGTTCCCTATACGGTATCAGCAGAATGGTCCGGTTATTACTTTGATGCTATGGGCGATCCGTGTACGGGAGATACTGTAATATTTGCGGTATTGCATACGAACAGTTTTTTATCCGGCACAGAAAACATCCTGTGGTATCGAAATAATGCACTGTTACCAATGATGACGAATGAAGACACCTTATTGATCACTACATCCGGAACCTATTTTTGTAAAGTCAGTAACCCAAACGCGATTTGTCCTTCCGATACAACGACCTCTTTCATACTTGAATTTAATTGTGGTACGGCAGATGCTGCCTATCAAAAGCCGGAACCTTCCTGGTCTGTATCTCCCAATCCGGCATCAGAGACAATTACCTTAACTTTTTCTGACTTTCCTGAGGAAGAATCTATCCTTATTTACAGTGCAATTGGTCGTTTGGAGCGATCGGCAGCTATCTCAGCAAAGACGATGGACATCCCTATTCATGATTTGCCCGGTGGAATTTATTACATCCGTCTGAAGTATCACCCACAAGCTACATACAAATTTATCAAACAGTAAAACTCCGATTGAATGTAAATCCGGGTCATGCAACAACGTTGATCTCCGTCTGAATGAAAAAATCATGATGCCCGCTTCCCGGAACATTGCTTCAATGAAATTGATGCTGTTTTTTGGGCCGGAAAGTACTTTTATGTACTTTTAATAAAATTGTCTGTATGAAAAAGCTGGGGATTATTTTACTAACCGCGGGTGCGCTGGGTTCCTGTATGGGTGGCGGTAGCACGATCAAAAAGAATCGCAACATGCAATTCGACTGCGAAAATGAATTCAAGGTAACTTTCAGCGAACGTGTTGTCATTGCTTCGGGCGATAGCACGACCAGTGTGAAAGTGTCTGTGAAAAGTCCGGAGCTGAACGGGGAATACGACATGCAACAGGTTCGTGCGGCAAGCGGTGTGAAGTACGCAACAAAGGATGGAAAATACTACTTCTGGGAACACCAGGGCGAATTTACTTTCGGAACAGAAGATTCTATTTACTCTGTCTGTAAATAAGTGTTATTTCCTTCTGGTAAAGATTCTTAATAACCCAAAAGACAAAAACGAAGTCAGCAGGAATAACAGGTCAAAATAATACTGGAACGGAGCAAAAATAATGGCTGCCGGTAATAAGGGATTGCTTGTTTTTAACCCTAACCCCATCACCAACTCCATTCCCAGCATCAGAAAAGCGCTATATGAAAGCAAAGTCAGAACCAGGAAGAAAAAATAATTGGCCTTTCGACCTTTCCGGATTCTTCTTATCCAACCAGCAAACGCGATGAACGGAAGAAATGCCCAGGAAACAGCTAATGATACCGATACCGCTTCGAATGCCACTAATTTATTGCGGAGCTTAAAATATGCGTTTAAGAACCCGACGAACTGAGAAAAACCGAACAATCCACCCACTAGAAAAAGAATGCACAAAACAACAGACAGAATAAGCGTTTTATTCCTTCTGTTCTTTTCTTCAATGGAGAAATTAAGCTGATCGAACGGTTCTTCGGACATCACCAGTTCGGGTGAAATTCTACAGCTGTAGCGCCTTTCCCATATTCAAGGAAATCGGCATCGTATACTTCAATTTGATCTTGTTGTGATAAATAGGTACGGATTTCATTTTTCAACACTCCCTCACCTACGCCATGAATGACGATCAGTTTGTGAACCGATTGATTTTTGGCTTTTTTGAATGTTGCCCGGAATTCTGCCATCTGCTTCATCAAAATCTCCGTATTGGACATTCCCTGCGTAGATTCCAGGATTTCTTCGATATGCAGGTCGATTTCCCAAATAGTACGCGGTTTTTTAGCTCCGGTGCGCTCTTCGATAACCCGGAAGGTCGTTTCCGGTTCTACATCTTCTTTGGAAATGGTTATTTCATCATCCACATACTTCTCAGAATGGATGTATACCAACTCATTCAAGGGAAACCAGCGGTCAAAACCCGAATCATCCGAAACAAGTGCCCGGTTCGGTTCGAGCTTTAAAATAACACCGTCTCCCTTTTCATATAAAAACGACACTTTTTGTCCGATCTTAAACTGCATAGATTTTATTAAAAAAATCCTGACTCCACATCAGGTAAATCGGGCCAAAAATAGCCAAAATCCAGGCAATAAGTACTGAAATCTTCATCAGAAGTGTTACATCCTGTTCCATCGGAGGCTCCAGCATGTTTTTCACTTCATTCGCCACAACGGTTTTCGTGTCTTCCCCTTCCATGTTTTCGACAAATCGTCTCAGCCCCGGAGTGTGTTCCAACACGTGGTTCTTCACGAAATGATACGAACGGTCCGAAAGGTTATCATAAGTCGAATTGAAGTTCACCTCGTCTTCCTTCAGCCCTTTGTGAATGAGGTAGCGGCGGTGCAGGCTTCTGACCTGGAATCCCATCAGGAACCCGAAGATCATAATAATGTACCAATCCAGGAAATATCCCACTCCTATCAGTACCAGGGATGAAATGAATGAAAAAACAACCTGGAATAATTCGATTCGCTCGAAAAACAAGATGCTCAGCATACGACCGCCATCCAGCGGAAGCAATGGAAGCAGATTCAGAATATTGACCGCAAAAAGCAACAATGCTGTTTCAACCATCCAAGACACCTGGTAATTCAATCCGAGCAACCAAAGCGCAATTCCGATAATAATTCCGGGAAATGGTCCTGCCATCACCACCATCAGGCTTTGTCTTTGCCTGTACGATTCCTTGTGTCCGTGCACAAATGCTCCCATCAGCGGAACAAAAAGCATCCGCACGTTTTCGTATTTGTACAGTTTCATAAACAGGTAGTGTCCACCTTCGTGGATCACCAATACCGCGATCAATTCAATAAGGAACAAAAACTGATTGTCAAAAAACAGCAAAAAGCTCAATGCGAAAAGCAAAAGCGAAAAAACCGTCACAGCAATATGACCTTGCCGCATCGGTTCCTTTTCCAAAAAAGGTTTTGGCGGATATAGTGAATTTAAGTCGTTGTCCATAATAACACTAATGTACAAAATTCCTTTTTCAGAATCAATTATCAGACCAAGAAATCGGTGATTCTTTTTGCCACACGATCAGCTTCTTATCGTCGCCATAACTGGCAAAGGTTTGCTGGTCAATCAGAACCACTCCGTTTACCGAACGGTTGTGTCCGCCTTCTTTCAATTCAATGCGTTGTTCCACTTTTGAAAAGTCTGAATTCCACACCTTCATTGTTTTATCAAGGGAAGCGGTGACGAATTGATTTCCGACAGCAATCAGCTTGTAAATGGCCTGGTAATGTGCCGGAATCCGTTTCAAAATCTCGTAATCCGGGCTATTGATCACAATATGGGCATCTCTCCCGGCTGTGATAATGCGGCTGGCAGTTTCGTCGACATACAGGGCATTACTTCCCAACTCATTGGGTTCCCAGGATGCAATTTCGTTCCAGGTATCGCAGGAAAACACCAGTACACCGATCAACTGCGTGCTGACGAAGCAGCGGCTGTCCTTCCTGACAATTGTGCGAATCTTTCCCGCAGCCAGAGGCAGGTGCAAAATCCGTTTTCCCGATTTTGGGTCGAGAACCAGTAAATTTCCTTCGGAGTCACCGGCAATGAGCCAGTTCTGATCGGTATCCATTAGCAGGGAAAACCACGCATTTCCGAAGAAATTGTGTTCCCATAAGATGTTTTTCTGCTGTGTATCGATTGCAAGCAGCGTTCCGTCCGTACACCCGATAAAGCAGCAATCCTGCTTTGCTTCGATGACATAAGCTGCATGTTCCAGCTTAACAGTGAACGAAGAATCTTGCAGAGAAGCCGCAAGATCCCAACGCGTGACATATTTATCTCCGGACGAACTGTATAAAAAACGACCATCCCAGGAAGCCGCGTAAATCGGGCCGGCATGTCCGTTCAATACTACTTTCGACCGAAACATATCTTATTCTTCTTCCGGCTCGTCTGAATCTACCTGCTTCAGGCGCAGGGCGTAATCTTCCGGCAAGAAATCAAAGAAGGTATCCCCTCTCAGTCCCAAACGAAGGCATTCCAATGGAATTACTTCATTCGGAGCAATGTTTCCGAGGTTTACGTTTGCTCCGAAGAGTTTAACAAACCAAACCTGCTGATTTTTCTGCGGAGCTTCCCACAGGATATCTTCCGGTTTTACTTTCGCAATGATTTTATTGATCAACATAGTATGTGCTGTTCCGTTCGGACGGAATACACCTACGTTTCCGGCTTCACGTCCTTCAGCGATCACTTTCCAGGATCCTGCTTCGAGTTCGGAACTCATCATTTTAATCCATCTTCCCGGACTAATCAGAATCCCAGAATCTTTTGAACCTACTTCAGAAAGTACCGTTCTGGTCTTAGACAAACGCTGGATCAACTCCAGTTTCTCATCGTGGTTCAAAATGATTGAACCGTCAGAAATTTCAGCCAAATCCAGGTCGTATTTATCGAGCAGACGTAAGTAATCTTCAAAACGTCCGCGGGCATAAAATGCTTCGAAAAGCGTTCCTCCAAAATAAGGTCTTAATCCTGCCGAACGATATACCTTGAGTTTTTCTTCCAGATTGTTTGTGACGAATGCTGTTCCGAAACCAAACTTGACGATGTCTGTCAAATGACCGCTTGCCTGAATGAAATTCTCTGCTTCATTCAAACTCAAGCCTTTGTCCATCATCATGGTGATCCCGTTTTTCCGTGGTTGTTTGGTGCGTTCCGGAATATAAGGTAAACTAAAATTCATTTTTGGTAAAATTGGTAATTGAAAAATGCCAACTAAACTCCTACGAGCGAGTCAAATTTACGAATTCTTGGACATCCTCCAATTCCGGATAGCGAATAAAAACATCTTTTGTTTTTTCAGGATCCTTATTAAAAGACTCAAGCAACACAATCTTAGCGCCTTCCATATTTCCTGCCGCCCAATTCATATAAATGATCGGCAAGACGGAAAAGAAGAATTGATGCTTCAGAATATAGTTTTCTACAAAGGTTCTTGCGTCTCCTACCCGGTGTTCCAACATATAGTCGACATAATCGAAAAAGCAGTCTTCATTTCCCGGTTCCAATGTCAAACACGCCAGGTATGCTTCTTCGGCTTCTTCCAGCAGTCCGGCATTTTCCAGCGCCCCGGCATACACATGATAATAGCCGTCCATATTGGGTTCCAGTTCGAGCGCTCTTTCGATATAGTGCAGGCTTTCTTTGGGTTTTCCTTCCAAATCTTTGACAATTCCCAGTCCCAGCCAGGCTTCTCCCAGATTGGGAGCGAGTGAAAGTGCTTTCTGGTAAAAATCCCAGGCAACACCCAGGTTGTTCAGCTGTTCGTTCGCTTCGCCCAGGTAACAATAAGTCAATGGATCGTCTCCGTCTATTTCAATACATAATTCAAAAGACTCAATTGATTCGCGGTACTGCTCCAAGGTCAACTGTGCATTTCCCATATTGAAATATGCCGGGGAAAAACGATCGTTGATCGCTACACAGTATTCATAAGCTGTGATTGCATCCTGGAATTTTTCTTCTTTGGAGTAGGTATTCCCGAGGTTATACCACGCCGTAAACGAATAGGGATTATCGTCCAGGAAACGTCTATATGTTTGAATTGCGCGGGCATTATTCCCTAACTGATCGAAACAGAAGGCAAGTTCATACAATGCACCTTCGTTTTTCGGATTAGCCTTCATCGCTTCTTCCAACACTTCTACAGCAGCCTTGAAATCTTTCAGCTGTTCCAGTTCGGTTGCCAAATCGAGGTAAATCTCATCTTTTTCTTCCGTATCCGCCAATTCCAGCGCGCGACGGAAGAATGCAGCCGCTCTTTTGCTGTCGCGCAACTGACTGAAAATCGTTGCTTTCGTCAAAAACAACTCCATCGATTCGGAATCAATTTTCTCCGCTGCATCCAGTAATTCAAGCGCTTCCTTCAATTTTCCCAAACCGGATAAGGCCTGGGCTCTGCGAATCTGAAACAGGCTGTTGAACGGATACTGCTGTGCTCCGATCTCTGCGGCCAATTCACCTTTGGAATAGTTCCCGTTCATCAAATAATGATCGATGATCGCTTCCAAACGGTCACTGTCAAAAAAACCGACTGAATTGCTCTCCAACTGCGCCTCAAAGCGCGCCAGATCATCATTCAGGTGGTTTTCAAAATTATCACTATCGTCTTCCCAGTCAAACATGTGCTATATTGAGTTTCTATAAAATTAACCAAAATTGAAGGAGGGTTCGAAAGAATTAGGAAAGTTTATGAACAGGTTATTAATAATTACGAATGCCAAATGCTTCATTACGAATGGATATATGCCTGGTTATTAAAACGTAAAAGAAGTGGTCGTATTGTGGTTTTGGTGTGTTAAAATACAGTCCGTTCCCGCTACGCTTCGACTCTCGATAACTATTGAAGCGAACTGGCAAATTCACTGTACAAGACGATTGAGCGGAGTCGAAGGCATCTTGTGCAAAAAAAATCCCCCTATTGTTTCCAATAGAGGGACCTGATGATAAGAATAAAGGATTCTTAGTTTTTCACAAAGCGTGTAGCGGAAGTTTGTCCGTTGCTGTTCAGGCGAACCACATATACTCCTGCTTTCAAGTTGCTTACATCTACGGATGCAGTCCCTTTGATTGCTGAATGATACACCTCGTTTCCAAGCAAATCAACGATTGTCAATTCAGCTGCTGTGTTTTTGTCAGTCAGCTCAACAGTTACCTGGTTGATTGCAGGGTTCGGGTAAAGTGTCGCTGTTGCAGCAGACCATTCGTTCAATCCGACGAAAGAGTACGCCAGGATTACTTTTCCTAAGATATTATTATCAACTGAATCGATGTTTTTCAATTCCACTTCTCCTGTTGAACCGAAGTTGTAAACGTTGTTTACGTACAATGCTTCTACATTTTGAGAGAACGGTTTCATCGTCGTAACAGCGTACGGAGCCCACAATGGGTATGCTGTACTTGTTCCTTCCTGGTCATCCAATACGATGTAGTTTCCTAAATCCGTATCGAATGTGTTCTGATCTGCAGCTGTTGTACCACCGATTGTAATATCCGCAAATGCCGGAGTGTTTACACCATAGTGGTCAGCAAATACGATTGCAGTACCACCGTCTGCTGCTCCTGCAGTAAACGTGTTTCCTGTAATAACGATCTCATCAGAATATGTATTTCCCTGAACTCCGTTTGTCATCAATTTCGTGTTAGCCATGATAGAGATAAACGCATCTGCAGTTGATTTCGGAGTGAATTCGTTTGCATTCAGGGTTACATTTTTAGAAGCCATGCTCAATACACCGATTGTAGAGAAGTTCTCAATCGCGTTGTTGTTGAAGTCCAAAGAACCTTCAGAGATTCCACGGATATCGATTACTGCGTACAAGCTGTCAGAAGTCATGCTTGTATTCATATCTGCACCGGAGAATGTGTTGTTGTGAACGTTGAACAATGCGTTGTTGTGAGGCACATTCAACATCGTGATTCCATTGATATCATTGGATTCGATTGTCAGATCAGTCAAAATGTTCGCTGTCTGAATACCGTAATATGCTTTGATATCGTTGTTAGCGATCAATCCACCCGGACCGTTTGTAGAACCGGAACCTAAGTAAATTCCGCGACCGAATACATTCAGGTTCGCAGACTCAGTTGTTACCGTGTTATCTGTTACGGTGATGGTATCAATCTCTCCAGCCGCAGAACTCAATTGCACTGCAAATGCTGTCCAAACCATTCCTTCAGCATCCAAAGCAGCTGTAGAAACGAAGTCGTTGTTTTTCAGAGTCAGGTGGTTGAAGTTGTTTCCAGTAGAAACAATTCCTTTGATTCCTGAAGTGGAAGTCAATCCCATTTTGAACTCGAATCCGTTGATGACAACATCGTCTCCGTTCACGTCGATTACGTTTGCCTGGTTGCTTGTAACAACCGGTTTGTTTGTAATGTCAGATGCAGTCAAAACGATTCCGTTCTGGCTGATTGCCAATACGCTTGTTTCAGCGTAGTTCCCCGGAGCAACGATTACTGAATCTTCAGCTGCTGCAACAGAAAGTGCGTGTCCGATTGTCAAACAAGGGCTTCCCGGCAAGGTACATGTATTTACATCATCCGAACCTGTTGTTGATACGTAACGGTTTGTTCCGTCAACAGACAATTTGATTTTACCCAACAAGTTGTTATCCAACTGGTCGTAGTTTTTTGCTTCGATTGCAGCCAATGTTGTCAACCCGTATGAGTTGTAAATAGCATAAGCGTTTACATCTTCAGCAAATGGCTTCATGGTTGTTGCCGGATACGGTGCCCACAACGGGAATGAAGTACTTGCTCCTGTTTGCGCATCCAAAGCGATGAATTGACCCAAACCGGAAGCAAAGATGTTTTTCTCTGCTGTAGTTGGTCCTCCAACTGTGATGCTTGCAAATGCAGGTGTGTTTACTCCGTAATGGTCTGCGAAAACGATTGCAGAACCACTTGCTGCAGCTCCTGCGTTGAATGTGTTTCCTGTAATCACGATCTCATCGGAATACGTGTTCCCCTGAACACCATTCGTCATCAATTTCGTGTTTGCCATGATGGAAGCAAATGCGTTTGCTGTTGCAGCAGGTGTAAATGTGTTACCGGCAACCGTTACGTTTTTAGATGCTTCACTCAACAAACCTACGTTTACGTATTCGTTGAACTGGTTGTTTGTAACATTTACAGATCCTACTTCGAATGAACGCAATTCCAATACAGCGTAGTAACTTGCAGGAGTCATTTGAGTATCATTCCCCAATGTGTTGTCCTGGATGTCGATTACAACGCCAGCACGAGGAGAACTTACCAGCACTGTTCCGTTGATGTCGTTGTCAGAGATCAATAAATCATCTCCCATCAACACCGACTGGATTGCGTAGTAAGCCGCGATGGTGTTTCCGCGGATTATTCCTCCCGGAGCATCCAATCCTGCGCCACCGTTTCCAAGGAAAATTCCACGTCCGAATACGTTCGCTGATGCATCTGCACTAATCTCATTGTCTTCGATTGTTACGTGCTGAACGTCTCCTGCTGCAGAAACCAGGGAAATCGCGTAAGCTGTCCAAACCATATTCGTGTTCGGTGTTCCGGAAACCGGGTTCACCGATTCGAATACGTTGTTTACGATTTTCAGGTCGTTAAAATCCCCTGTGTTTGCAACGATTCCACGCAAACCGGTAGAAGCCGTTAATCCCATTTCGAACTGGATGTTGCTGATAGTCACATCATCGCTGTTTACAGAGATTACATCAGACGCTGTCGATGTAATAACCGGTCTGTTTACCGGGTCAGCACCAGTTAAAACAACTGATTGTAGTAAATTCAAAGTAGCTGTGAGTTGGTAGTTTCCCGGAGCAATCTGAATCGTATCTGTTGCCGCAGCTTGAGAATACGCGTGAGAGATTGTTCCACAAGGGTTTCCAGGTGTCAAGCAGTTATTAGACGCATCTGATCCGGTGGAGGATACATAAAGTGTCTGTTGAGAAAAACTGATACCTGAAACCATCGTGACGGAGGCTAGGGCTAGCCATTGTAAAGGTGATTTCATATTGTATTTTTAAAATTCCCAGCAAAAATAGGCCTTCAGCGAGCCGTTTCCTATCATGCGCCCTTCCCAAAACTTGTTAAAAGCACCATAACAATTAGTTCATCCAGGGATAACAATTGAAACCTCAGACGCTTATGTTCCTCCAATAAGAATTGTTAAAAAAACCAATTCCGGGTCGTTTTCTGCTTCAAACACGGTTCAAATTGCCGGATTCCTGATTTTTCGGGCTTTTTTCGAGACATTCTCTTTCCCGGAACACGGGCTTAAACGAAGACAGGTGATAACAACTATTTATAGAGTATCCGTTCAACATGTCCTATCTAAAGCATCCCCAAAGTTCAAACAAGTCTATTTTTGGTTTAAGCTGTAGAATGCTTTGTCGGCGATGTACAATGTTTTGACCGCTTCTGCATAGATTGTTCCGGCTTCATCCTGGAATGCGGTTGTAAAATCGATGGTGTATTTGCCATTCCGGGCTACTGCTTCGCGAATTTCAGCCAGCTGCTCATCCCCGATTTCAAATTTGGCGTAGACCGTTTTCCGAACCGGTTTTATGAATTTTACCTGGGCGGATTTATCCCAAACAACGTAGTCGTTACCCAGGATACGAATAAGCTGAATCATGTAAATCGGGTCAAGTGCTCCGTAAATACTTCCGCCGAAAACCGAACCAACATAATTCTTCGTGAAGAAATTCAGGCGCAGGCACACATGAACTTCATTCCAGTCTCCGGAGCAGAAAACGATCCTCCCTCCTGTCCTGCGGTAAGCAGGGAACCAATTGAAAAGAAGCCGTTTGCCTTTCGACTCGCGGCTTTCTTTTCTCCGGGTTTCGAAGATCGTCTTCATATCTTTTCAGCTGACGCTTTAATTTTCATTGATTGAGCGCATCGCGACTTTTGCAATGGCACTGTTCGACGCAGTTGTTTCCTGCGATTCGATGATTGCTTCGAGTAATTTCCGCGCGGTATCCGAATCGCCTTTCTCATGGAGAATCATGGCTTTATTGAGCATCAGGATTCCTTTTGTTTCCGAATCCGGGTTTCCAGCCAATCCCTGCTCGATGGCATACAGGCGTTCTTCGGGATCGTTTTGCAGATAAACCAGTTCTTTCCATGCCGGAGCATATCCGGGAATATTGTCGACAATCCGTTTCGCGATCTCGTATTTCTTTTCCGGCTCTTCCGTCCACTCAATCTGCATGTAGAACGTATACAATCCTTCCGGGAACAAACCGTTCTGCTCACCTTCCAGCGTGTAGACCGCTGTTTTGGTCGTGAAGAAACCTGCGGGTTCCAACTCGTCGGTTTGTTTGTAGTATTTCAACGCATTGGCAAAATCACCTTTCAGCAAATAGGTAAATGCCAAATCGTATACCGGGTAGGCCCAATTGGGTTCGATGACCATGGCTTCGTTCAGTTTTTGAATCGCCAGATCGTAGTTCCCAGCCTGTCCTGCTTCTCTCGCTTCTAAGTGTAATGTTGTTGCCTGTTCGTTTCTCGGTGCGGTTTCCATGTGTTTTGCCGGTTTGATTTTTCAGTACATGAACTTAGTCAATTCGTTTGAATTAGGAATCACTTTTTGGGAAAATCATCAGATTTCTCCCTTTAAAACCTTTCGAAAGCGTTTGGTCAACACCTTTGAATTCGTTGAAAGCGTATCGGTTTTCGGCTTTGAAAAATCCAGCAGGGCGTATTCCCTCCATTCGTCCACCGTATGATCCGTCGTGTCTTCCACTTCATGGTTGTATGAACTGTAAGCATACACCAACGCCTGGAGCTGTTTTTTATCCTTTCTGAACAACCAGGATGTCTTTATAAATGCATCTCCGGCATCCCCGAATACTTCTCCCAATTGGATGTATTCGGGAAGGAACTGATCTTTCTGTTTGTCGAAAAAGAACAGCTGAACGGATGAAGATTCGTACTCGGAAGGCGTTCGTGCAATGAGTCCCAAACGATTCTCATCGATATCAAATCGTCCGCAGGCATATACTCCCGACAACTTCCCGAAGTAATTCTCTTCAATCCCGATCGGAAGCAATTTGGCTTCTTGCAAGGTCAATTCTTTGCCGGAAAAGGCCTTACTTCCATAGTCATAAAACACTTTTAAGGTATCAAACACCAATGCTTTGAACTTTTTCAGCGTTTCGGCATGAACACTTTTCGTCTCCCAGGAAACAGCATCAACCAGCGGTTCTTTGTCCGGAACCGCTTTTGGAGTCGTTGAATTTCCACAGGATGTAAGCATTGTAAGCAAAAACGCGCCTGACAGCCAATAAGCGGACTTTCTCATGAATAAACAACTTTAGTTTCGCAAACTAGTGATTTTCCGCCACACTACGATTGATTGATCGCATCAAAAACTTCCGACAGGATTTGGTAAGATTTCAGGCGTTTCTCCGCATCGAAGATATTCCCGGCAATCATTATCTCATCTACCTGGTTTCCATCAATAAACTGACTGAATTGCTGAATCAGGGAATCTTTGCTTCCGACAAAGGTGCAGGCTGTCATCCCATTCACCGCATCAATCAATTCCTGCGGCCAGGAATCCAGCAGATTCGGGATCGGCGGAGAAAGCGGTTTTCGTGCATTGGTCAGGATTCCGGAGAAGAGCTGGTACAAACTCATGGATAGCAATTCTGCCTCTTCGTCCGTATCTGCCGCAATTCCGTTCACGCAAGCCAATACATACGGTTTGTCGAGGTATTCGGACGGCTGGAAATTGTGCCGGTAAATCTGCAGGGCATGTCTGAATTGTTTTGGCGCAAAATGTGATGCAAACGCATAGGGAAGTCCCATTTCTGCCGCCAGGTAGGCACTGTCGGTACTCGAACCTAAAATCCAGATCGGAATATTGAGTCCTTCTCCCGGAAATGCTCTTACCATGGACTTTTTGTTTTCCGCGCTGAAATAGTTTTGCAAAGCGATCACATCTTTCGGGAACTGGTATGCCGTATTCAGATCGCCTCTTCTCAGGGCAATCGCTGTCTGCTGATCTGTTCCGGGTGCTCTTCCCAGCCCGAGGTCAATTCTTCCCGGGTAGAGGGTTTCGAGGGTTCCGAACTGTTCTGCAATTGCTAATGGAGCGTGATTGGGAAGCATAATTCCACCGGAACCAACGCGGATAGCTTTTGTTTTCGATCCCACGTGTCCGATTAATACGGAGGTAGCCGAACTTGCAATGTACTCCATGTTGTGGTGTTCTGCAAGCCAGATGCGCTCGTAACCAAGTTCTTCTGCTTTTTGTGCTAATTCTACTGTTCGCTGAATGGCTGTTGCTGCGTTGCCGTCCTTGGTAATCATGGATAAATCCAGGACGGAATATTTGATTTGTTTCATGCCCTAAAATTACGGAACGAAGCGGCAACCAACATGACCCGGAACGTTAAATTTTGTGTATTTCAGGCTAACTGTTTCCACGAGTGAACCCTGGTGTTTTTCCCGCTGATCCCGCTCGTGATGCAGGAAGGTATAACTTATCAGAACGACATCCGCTTAGCGGTTAACGTTTTACTTATTTTCCGCAGACTTCGGCATGAGCTTAGCCGAACAAGAACATAGATACATCAATTCGCACCGATTCACACAAACAATCATGATACGAAATTACAATCCATTCCTATGTGTTTTTATGTGACCTATGTGGTCGTACCATTTACCTGCTTACGGAAAGTTTTTCACGTTGAGCACCGCAGATCACGTAGTATGTCCCGGAATTCCAGGTCGACACTTCGATTAATTGTGTTCCGCTGATTCGTCCCTGGTACACTTCTTTTCCGTCTGATCCGAAGATCTGGAAAGATTGTGCCTGCTTCACCCCCAGCAATTCAAGAGTAATGTAATCCGAATTCGGACTGGAATGCACCACTAAAAACGTTGAATTTGATTCTCCCGAAACGGGAAGCGCGCTTTGCGCATGTAAATTATTGTTGCCTAATAACCACACAGATAAACCGAACAACAGAAGTTTCATCTTTTCCATCTTTCACCAATAATTAATATAATTACGGCTTCAGTTTATGTTACAGCAAGATACAAAAAATTCGTTATTCCGTACCGGTTGATTCTTTAAAATTTCATAAAAAAGGAGTGCTTCTCACACACTCCTTCAACCTTCATCTCAATTTACGTAGTTGTACGATTAGACTGAACTTCACCAGTTTTAGTTCTTTATATAAAAACAGGTTATTACTTCCGGAATTTCTTCCGAAGCAGAAATGTACACTGAATCCCTGATTGTCAATTGAATTCACGGTAATGAGCGTGTTTTTAGCGGTAAAGAAGGTGTTTTAATTGTTCAAGTGCACCAGGATCGTGTCTCTCCGGTATTTCCCGGTTTTGTTTTTCACCGTTTCAACTTCAATTTCTTTGGATGTTTTTTTCGTTATGTGATACCCCATTACTTCCTGGTCATTGATCCCATGCAACCACTGATCCTGGTATTCAAAGATTCCTTTTTTCACAATCAGATACACATGCTCAGGTGGTGAGCCCAATACTCCAACCGCAGCCGGACGTTCGATCCGGTAATGGCTATCCGAATAGCGCACTTGTCCGAATTCGCCGAAAAACTCGTTTTTAACAACCCCCACAATGGACAACCCTAAGATCGGAATGAACAGCAGAAAGGCTAATAGGATCGGAAAAAACAGGAACATGCTGTAATAGACTTTCCGGATTCCTTTCAAAAAAACAGAGCTTCCTGAATTCAGGATACTCAAAGCTGAAAAATAAAAGAGCCACCAAATTGCTTCTTCTGTCCGGTAGCCGCGGAACGACATCCCGTAGCGCCTCATCCAGAGAATGGCGATGACCAGCACCAAAGTGGAGATATGAACCCGATGGATCACTTTCGTTCTTTTTTCAGAAACCGGTCGTTGCTTTTTACTGAAAAAATCCAGCAGGAATGCGACATAGAAAATAGCAAATACAATCATACATGTTAATTTACAGGTGAATGAGATTACTCCAGATCAGCTCCCCTTCTTTTCTGTTCTGATAATGATAACGGCACAAATCCCGTTCCGAGAGGTATTCATTGGGAGAAAGGGCGTAAAACCCGATCCGGAGCATGGTCTCCCGTTTTGAGCGTTTTACCAGGAATTCATAACTCACGGAGTCTTTCGGGGGAATCGCAACAATCACAGGATAGTTACTGTAGCACAATTTGACTGGCATCACTTTATTTTCTTGCGAACTGCTCGTGAAGAAATCGTCAATTGAGCAGGTCATTTCCAATACACGGATTGTATCTGTTCCTTTGTTGACCAACACTGCCTGAACTCTTACCGCGTATTGGTCTTCCTGCATTTCCACCGAATCTTTCAATTCTTTTACCTGTAAATCTAAAGCGGTGTTCAGGTTTCTGTTGCTGAGCAGATCCATCCGCCTTTCCATCCCGATTCTGCCGGAAGTACTGATTGGATAGGTATTTAGCTGCTCCAAATCGAGCAGAGAAGAATCTTTCGTGAGCACAAAATATTTGAACGGAAGGAAAATGCCATCGTATTCCTCTTCCAGCACAATCCGGTTGTTTTCCAAAGTATACGGCCTTAGCAGGACTGAATCTTTCTGTTTTCCGGCAAAAATTTCCCTGCAGGTTCCATCCGGCTGAAAAACGTATTGATGGTGTTGATGGACTCCAAAAGAAGCCTGTAATGTTTTCTGTGCAACAACGGGCAAAGTAACAAACAATAAGATGGTCAGCAGGTATTTCATTGATTTAGGTATTTGTTGTTTATTTGATCTTACTCACTTTTTGGATGACTTTTTCTACTCGTTTGCGTTTGGATTCCTTGTCGATTTCATGCAGTCTGGCACTCAATGAATTGACGAAAAGTTCCCGGTTTTCTTTGGTGATCAGATGCATTGCTCTTTCGGCATACATGGGAAGCTGGTTGGTGGGACTCTTGCGAAATTGTTCGATTAATAAAGGGAACGCACTTCCAGCAAAATCAGAGATTCCACACAATTTTATAAAAATGTTTACCGCACCGTCTTTGGTAATTACCGAACCTTTGTCAGCTGCATCCGCAATACGCGGCAATGCTTCATAAATCTGTTTCGGCGCTTCTCCTGCCACCGATTCCAAAGCAGCCATTGCTCCCCACTGCAACCGATTATTCTTCGACTCCAGCAAATCCAGGAATACGGAAATGTATTTCGCAATCAACTCCGGTTTTACTGCACCGATTTCGTACAACACCTTAATACTGTCGCTTTGAAGGTCTTTATTCTTCGCACTCAGCAATGTCACTAATTCTTCCACGGCAGAAACATCTCCCGAAGCTGCTATTTTCGAAGCCAACTCCTGGTTCGGTACTTCATCCCTCCGCCCTAACGCGGATGCCAGTTGATCTGCAATACTCATTTATTCTAAATAAATAATAAACTCACCAAACCGGTAACCAGTCCCACTTGTATGATGGTTGCGGCAGTTAGTACCAATCCTTCTTTCAGACGTGTAATCCTCCGGTATTTGAAGTATTCTTTTTTGACCGGAATATTCGTTTGATCTTCCTTCAGTGCTTTTTTAGTGTCTTTCGCATACGAAACCATCGAAAACAAATGCTCTTTTTCCGTGGGCATTTCATCCGCGAGGCCGTAAAACAAATCCGGACGCTGCTCTGCCACCAGGTTGACCGTTTCCCGGAGGTAGCTCGTATATTCATACGACCCCATCGGGAACTGCACATAAATGGATTTGAATTTGGCCAGATCAATGCTGTGCAAGTGATTTCGAACCGAATCTTTCAAATCCTTACAATGCTCATTTGTCCGCATCAGGCTATCGCGCAGCGCCAGTTTTGCCTCATCTGCAAGTGGTCTGAAAACCTCCGGTGCTTCCGTAAAATTCAACTCCGGCAGATTTCTGCGGTAATATTTATAATAAGTTCCGTTGAAATCCGGGTAATGCAACCCGACTTGTGTAACGGTTTTATCGTACAAATCTCCCCAATAATCCAGGTTGAGTGCGTTGTAAACAAAAACCGGATCGTCCATTTTCGTTGCTACGTACGTTTTCTTCGTTGAAATTTTTCCATTACCCTTCACTTTCGATAAGGTAAACCGGTTTTGATCATACGAAACGGCATACACTTTATTCCGGTACAACACCCCAATACTATCTGACGGTTGGGTGAGCGGATGCTCCTGCATCAATACCTGGGTTTCCCACAAACCGCCATATTTGAGGATTTCATAAACCGTACAACCAGTTTCGGAGAGTTCAAAAAAGTAGCTTTTGTGCTCCGTTCGATAATAAACAGGCGCATTCTGGGCCAGTAAAACACGGCCCGAAAACAGGAAAAACAATAGGATGACAAACACGGTTTTCATGGCTCGCAGGCTGATTGACAAACGTTAATTCTTCAGCAGCTGATTGACCATCAGCACATACTTTTCGGGATCAACCAGCGGTCCTTCCAAATGCTCCCCGGTATAAACCAGTGTATCGTGTTTGGTTACACAATTTGCTTCAACTAGTTCATATTGCGCAAACGGAACGCCGGAATCTTCTTTCGAATGAACAAACAACACCGGAATTTTGGTCAGTTTACCAATGTCTTCTTTTGCGGAATAAGGCGATACGATAAACTGGCGGATTGTGTTTTCCTGTTTCGGATCAGACGTTGCAACAGCAATATCCGTAAAGGAAGCGATGGTCCCGTCCAGGATCAGCGCAGTAAGTTTACTTTCGTTCCCAGCCGCCAGGTGTGCCGCAACCTGTGTTCCCATCGAAACACCACACAGAATGATTTTGGTATTCTTGATTTCTTTTTGACGTAAAGCCAGGTCGAACATTATTTGTCCGTCGGATGCCACATTGAGGTGTGTAGGTTTCCCGGTAGATTTCCCGTAACCACGCAAGTCGACCATAAACAACTGGAAACTGTCTTTCAACAACGGACGCACAAATTGCACATAATTCGATACGTTTCCTCCTGCTCCGTGGAAGTAGATGATCGTTGCTTTTGGTTTAGCCACATTCGACAACAGGTAAGCCGTTACTGTTTCTTCACCTGCCTTTTGTTTCAATTCCTTCACTTTCACGGAATCAATTTCCTTCCAGTCTTTCGACGGAAAATAAAAGTGGTCATCCATCTGGGCTTCAGCCTTCAGGGAAACAAATAGCAAAATGATCAGTGACGAAAGTATTTTTCCGGTTTGAAACATAAACGAGTTTTTAGTGTATTATTTCACTAAAATAATATCTTTTACGGCTTCAAATTGCGGTTCTACCACCCATTTTCCACTTTTATCGATTATTCCCCATTTTCCGTTAAATTTTGCCGCAGCATATCCGTTCTGAAATTTGCGCACGTCTTCGAACTGCGGTTTGATCACCCATTCGCCTTTTGCATTGTAAAATCCTCTCAATGCGCCTTTTTTTCCTTCAGCCAGTCCTTCGGAAAAATCGCCCCAGGATTCGGTGTCGGAAATGGTTACAATCTCTCCTTTCTTGTTCACGTAGAGCCATTGATCGCCTTGTTTTACACGGGCCAGCCCGCTTTTGACATCAAACTCTTTCCCGGCTTCAAATTTAGGTTCGATCACCCATTTTCCGGATTTGTCGATGTATCCCAGTTTTTTATCGGCTGTTTTTGCCCATGCCAGTCCGTTAGAGAAATATCCCACACTCTCAAACTGTGCCGGAATAACCATTTCTCCTTCGCCGTTTACGAACCCGAATTTTTTGTCCATTGCCCGGAACGGGGCCAATCCTTCGGAAAAATCTTTGATATCCATTGCCGCAACTGCCGGTTCGATTTCTTTTCCTTTCGTATCAATGATGATTAGTTTACCGCCTTTTTTTACTGTAGAAAAACCTTCCGTAAAATCATTCCCATCATCGTAAATCGCCGGAATTGCCATTTTCCCTTCGGTATCCATGTATCCCCACTTATCGCCGATTTTTACGAGCAGTAATCCATTTTGAAATTTACTCGCATTAAATCCCAGTCCGTCTTTGATCTTGAAATCCGGTTTTTCGGTTTTGAGCTTGTTATTTTCCAAATCAATGATGGAATGCTGACGGCTTTTCGGATCGTAAACAATCGCTAATCCGTTGGATGAAAACTCATAACATTTTTCAAACTGCGCCGGGATGATGAATTTCCCGTTGACATCGGCATAGCCCCAGGTTTTACTCCCGACCGGTTTTGCCTGGAATACCAACGTTTGAGCATGGAATAAAAAGGTGTTGAGGGTCATTGCACAAACTGCAAGTAATGTTCTATGAATCATGGCTTTGTTTTTAAAATCGAAAGATACAACATCTAAATGTAGAATGCAGAATTGAAAATGGAAAAGTAGAAGGATCTTTTACTAATACGAATACCACCTTCTTTCTTTTCAATTCTCCATTTCGATTTTTCAATGAATCAGTTCGTTCCGCTTTATGCACCAACTGTCCATCGATGTAAACTTCAGAGAGGTAATGAGCACCTCATTCTCCATAAAGATACTTCTCTGTATTTTTTACAAATGAAGGAAAAGTTCGGACCACCACAAGGAATAAAACCTTATTTCATCAGTTTTTGCCGGTACACTTTTCCGGTTTCCGTTAGCTGCACTTCGACCTGATACGTACCTTGCCCCAAATGGCTGATCTCCATTTCTTCGCCACTTTGAAGCCCTGTTTTCTGCCACACGATTTTCCCGCTTAAGTCATAAATCGTGACCAGATCCGCAGCTTTCGGCACAGACAAACGAATCGTATTACCCGCTGGGTTCGGAACAATGGAAACTTCGTCTCCTGTTTCGGGTTCATTCAATCCAAGCGTTGTCGGCGGCACAATCCGGATAATCGGGTGCTGACCTGAATTGGTTGCAAGGTAGATTTCCTTGTCCGGCCCGATTGCAATGTCTCTCAAACGTCCGAATTGCGCCTGTAGGTAAAGCACTTCATCGACCACAGCAGTTGTTTGCGCATCCAGTTCCATCGCAACAAGTTTTTGCCCGTTCAGGGTTGTCATCAACACGCGGTTGTTCCATTCCGGGAATGCCGGGTTTTCATAAAAAACGAGGTCTGATGTCGCAATCGTCGGAGTCCAGGCATGAATTGGTTCCTGGTACAAACCTGTCGCACAGGGAGCATTTTCAAAACTTTCATCACAAAAACCGTGAATTAGCGGCCAGCCATAGTTTTTCCCGGGTTCAAGTACCTGGAGTTCATCATCTGTCGAAGGTCCGTGTTCCGAAACCAGGATTTTTCCATTCGGCAAGGCACAAATTCCCTGCGAATTGCGGTGTCCCATGGTGTACACATACGATCCCGGAACCGGGTTGTCGGCAGGAATCGATCCGTCCGGATTCAAACGCAGGTATTTCCCTGAAAGCGAGCTGGAATCCTGCGACAGTTCCTGCACGGAGCATTCTCCGGTCGACATCAGCAGTGTGTTGTCGGGTAAAAAGTGCAGGCGTGAACCGTTGTGATTGGCCCAAGCCAGGATGTTGTCCAGCAGGATATCCGGGTTCTCCAGATCGATCCCGTTGAAGGTGTATTTCACCAACCGTTCTTTGAAATAGCCGTTGCTGTCTTCCGGCCCGTAGGTGTACACCAGGAAAACTTCCGGTGTTCCGGGAAAATCAGGATGGAAAGTGAAACCGAGTAAACCGCTCTCCCCGACCGTATGCACGTCAGCTGTCAAATCCAGCACCACGGTTTTGGTTCCCGTGCCCAGATGAATGCGACTGACCAAACCGCCCCGCTCCGTTACCCACAAATAATCCTCCCCTTCCACTTTCATTTCCCACGGAATAGTTACATCGGTTGTCAGGGTATCAATCCAAACGGTGGTAGAACCGATCTGTTGGGAAACCTGCGCCCGGACTGAAACTGAAACAACACATGCAACGCTGAAAAGTAATTGTTTTAATCGCATAACCTGAATTTTAGAATTGCATCTTTCAAGTTACCGCATTTGAGGTTGAATTCCAATTAAGAAAAGTTAATAACGTGTCTGCCGCTGATTTCAAGGATTACGCAGATTACGACGTTTTTATTTCCAGCCAAGGAACGCAGATGAAGAATTATTGACTAAATGTTTTTCTGTGTCAAGAGGACTATTTCTTTGGACATCGTTTCAAACAATACCCTTTGCGTTAAAAACTATTCGTATTTCTCTTTCATATAAGCGAAGGTACATTCCATCAGGTGAATCAGGCGTTCCATATGGATGTCGGAGAGTTTATTGACATAAACGCAGACTTTTCCCATTTTAAATTTCCCCAGTCCTTCGAGCAAATGTTGGTGTTCGGGCAATCCGGTGTAGACATAGAGCGAAAGAGCTGCTTTTCTGGGAGAAAATCCCATCAATGGCGCATCTCCTTCATGTCCGCTGGCATATTTGTAATGATACGCTCCGAAGCCGATGATGCTCGGCCCCCACATTTTCGGTTCATACCCCGTAATTTTTGTCAGCAATGCGATCAACTCAAGACTGTCTTTTCGTTTTTGCTCCGAAGTGGTAAAGGCGTCAATGAATGCATACACATCCTGATCTGTTTCATTGGTTTTATTCGTTGCCATAGTTCTAGTCGTTTCGTCACTTTATCATACTTCGCCCCACAAAACGTTCTTTCCCCAATAAGTAATTGAGTGCTTTCTCTACATTTCTCACTACGCTTTCTTCGGTTTTGAGATTGGCAATGTAGCGCACAATTTCCAGTTTGTGGGAAGGTGTCAGGGTTTCAAAAACCTGTTTTGCCTCCGGGTTGTTCTGCAGGGCTTCTGCTAATTTCGGATGCATTTCCACCGTTCGTTCTTCGGGATCAAAAATCACAGTCAGGGAAACGGTTTCACCGATGCGTTTGGGCGAGTTTTCCAGCATCTGCGTATTGATGTAAAGCCGCCATTCTCCACTAAACTTTACGAGTGTCTGCCGGTAATCTTTACCATTGATCTGTCCCTTAATCCGAACCGGACCTTTGCTTTTTCCTGCCTGCTGAAAGATGCGTTCCAGGATTTCATCCGGAACAAACACAAACGGATTAATCCCGATCAACTCAATTTCTGCTTCAAAAAAATCCATTTCTATGCTTGTCTGATCAGTTTTTTTATCAGCACAATCTGCCCGAGGTGATAGTGCATGTGCTCGATCATTCCGGCAATGTTCCGGTAATTTGTTCCGTATTTCGGGTCTACGAAACCGGCAGTCAATGCTTCATCGGGAAGGTTTTCAACCAAATTCGCTGTTTTTTCGGCCTCTTTCCAAATGTTCAGCTGCAATTGTTCCCACGCGTCCTGGCTTTCAATCGGTGGTAGAATCCAGCTCAATTCATCTTTCCCCACTAATTTTCCTTCTTCCAAAACCGTGATCATGACTCCCAGGTAATAGCTCATGTGGAACATGAGTGCAGCAATGGAATGAATTCCGTACATGCTCATTTTTGCTTCTTCCCAGCTCACATCTGACAAGGTGGCTTTCAAATCCACAGTTGTCCAGGTTCCGCCGAAATGGACATCGCGCAAGTGTTTGGCTAATTGCCCCGAGAGCTGTTTTTGGTTCGTTTTATCCATTGTCTTTCATTTCTGTTTCATTCGAATTACGGGCTTTCAACACATTTTTACAAATTTATAATCGTGTGTTTAAACGTTTCGTAAAGGACTGTTCCCTCACGACAATAAAGCCCTCAAATCATCTGAAGTTATTTCTTTCTAAACGGGTTTTCAACGGAAAAGGAATACGGAAAATCTGCCGGAACAAACTGGCGTGCAATTCCCGGCGTTGCTGTCATGTTGAAATCAAGCCTTGCTCCCTTCAGTAATTCGGAATGTTTGACGAACAGCTTCGTATATTCTGCCTGATTCCATTGGAGCGACGAAACATAGCGATTTTCAGCACTGTTTTGCGGAGCATTCAATACGATCTCGTTTCCGTTTTCCAGGTGTATCAGCGCTTTCGGGAACAAAGGTGCACCGAGCACATATTCATCC
Source organism: Fluviicola sp. (assembly GCF_039596355.1). GTDB lineage: Bacteria > Bacteroidota > Bacteroidia > Flavobacteriales_D > Crocinitomicaceae > Fluviicola. Next base: position 1,123,060 of record NZ_JBCNJW010000001.1, read on the forward strand.
GTTGCCGGACAAACCGGGTAAAATCCGAGTGCTGAGAATACATACCAGGCCGAAGTCTGCCCGTTGTCTTCGTCTCCGCAATAACCATCCGGAGTCGGTTTGTACAAGCGATTCAACACTTCCCGAATCCAATACTGGGTTTTTCCGGGTGCTCCGGCATAATTGTACAGGTAAATCATGTGCTGGATCGGTTGATTTCCGTGTGCATACTGCCCCATATTGGCAATCTGCATTTCTTTGATCTCGTGAATCATGCCGCCATAATAACTGTCGTCGTAAACCGGGGGAAGTGAAAAAACGGAATCCAGTTTCGCCACAAAACGGTCTTTTCCACCCATCAGATCAATCAGTCCCTGTACATCGTGAAACACAGACCAGGTGTAATGCCAGCTGTTCCCTTCCGTAAACGCATCTCCCCACTTGAAGGGATTAAATGGTGACTGGAACTGGCCGTTTTCGTTTTTCCCGCGCATCATGCCGGTAGCCGGATCAAAGAGGTTGCGGTAATTCTGGCAGCGTTTTGCGTAAATTTCCAATTCTTTTTTCGGGCGGTTCAATGCTTTTCCCAACTGGTAAATCGCAAAATCATCGTAGGCATATTCGAGTGTCCGGGCGGCATTTTCATTGATTTTTACATCGTAGGGAACATAGCCCAGTTTGTTGTAATAATTCACGCCCAAACGTCCTACCGCACTCACCGGGCCTTCATTATTTGCTCCGTGAAGCAGTGCTTCGTAGAGTTTTTCGACCGGATAACCTCGCAATCCCTTGATATAGGCATCTGCAACAACTGAAGCCGAATTGTTCCCGATCATGATATCGGAATAGCCGGGACTCGACCATTCCGGCAGAAAACCACCTTCCAGGTAAGCATTGACCAATCCTTCCTGCATTTCGCGGTTGATTTCCGGATAAACGAGGTTCAGCAAGGGATAAAGTGCCCGGAATGTGTCCCAGAACCCGGTTCCTCCGAACATTTTTCCGGGAAGAACCTGCCCGTTATACGGACTCCAGTGTACTTCTTTTCCCGCCGCATCGATTTCGTACAGCTTATTCGGGAAAAACAAGGTTCGGTACAAACAGGAATAAAACGTACGTAGTTGCTCGTCTGTTCCTCCGGAAACTTCGATTTTACCCAATTGTTTATTCCATTCTTTTTCAGCTGACTGAAACACTTCATTGAAACTTTTACTTCCAACTTCCCGCTGCAGGTTCAGTTCTGCCTGCTCGAACGAAATGAAGGACGAAGCGGTTCGCACATGCACTTTTTCGCCTTTCCGGGTTTTGAATCCGACCACAATTCCCGAATGATTGGATGCCGATTCATCGCCTGTTGCTCCCCGTTTTCCATTGGAAACAAGGGAATAAAAGTCTATATCGCGATCCAGGTAAATGACAAAGTAATTTTTGAAATTGGTGAGTTTTCCTCTTGCATAGCGCTTCGTATATCCAACAATCTTACGCTCTTTGGGATAGACTTTCACATACGATCCGCGATCCAGTGCGTCGATTACAAGGAATGAACTATCGCTTTTGGGAAAGGTGAAACGGAAAACGGCCGCACGTTCGGTTGGTGTAATTTCTGTCGTGACATCACAATCTGCCAGGTAAACGGTGTAATAATGCGGTTTTGCCGTTTCTGATTTATGTGAGAACCAGCTTGCACGTTCGTTTTGATCGAAAACAGGTCTTCCGCTTCCGGGCATGATGGCAAACTGACCGTAGTCATTCATCCAGGGCGAAGGCTGATGCGTTTGTTTGAATCCGCGGATTTTGTCTGCTCCATACTGGTAAGCCCAACCATCTCCCATCACGTTCGTTTGCGCCGTCCAGAGGTTCATTCCCCAGGGCAATCCAACAGCCGGATAAGTGTTTCCATTGGACAATTCCATTTTGGAATCCGTTCCCATCAATGGATTCACATAATCAACCGGCTGGAGTTGGGCCGCTGCGGCAAAGGGTAAAAGCAAAAAAACAAGTCGTTTCATCGTCTGTTTTGAAATGAAACCACAAGATACTTATTTCTGTTTTTAAACGTGTGGAAACAGGATTGATCCCCCTTAATAATTTCCGAGAAGTATTGCGATTGTTGTAATCGGGAGTTCTTCGTTCGCAGTCCCAAGGCAGTCGGAATAACTGGTGGAATTTCCCTTGTAGACCTTTTTTCCGCTGATCGTCAGCATACAATCCGAATAGTTGGTTGAATTCCCGAAATACACCTTTCCGTTACTTATTGTGTACAAACAGTCGGAATAGCTCGTAGAATTTCCCTTGTAGATTTTATTTCCGCTAATGGTGTACAGGCAATCGGAGTAACTGGTGGAATTCCCACGGTAAATCTTATCTCCGCTCAGTGTAAAGGCGCAATCCGAATAACTGGTTGAGTTTCCGTGATAGATTTTCGACCCGCTGATGGTGAACAAACAATCGGAGTAACTCGTGGAGTTTCCTTTGTAAAGCTTGGTTTGTGCCTGAATTCCCGTAGATAACAGGAAAGTCATTATGAATAGTAAAAAGTGTTTCATTACGTATTTATTTGATATTGGACTTAAGCAAAAACCCTGCCTTTTTAAATTATTCTCTTTACCGCAAAGAAGCAAAGGGCGCAAAGCCATCTATAAAAGCGTCTTACCCCTGAAAATCGCCGCAATCGTGAACCTCGAAGCGTGGAACTGCTTGTGGTATGGTGAAATACCGGTTAATCCGTAAGTTGTCATTCCGTTGGATATTCCCCGTAATTTTCAACTCGTAGACAGGAACCGATTCGATCCATTGAAACTCAAATGTACACGCTTTGGTTTGGAATGTCATTCCTTCTTTCGTCACCGTTGATTTTAGAATCGGGAATGTTTCCACAATTTCCTTGTCACAGGCGTTTACCAGGCGAATCTGTTTGTTTTCAATCACAATATCGGCCACATCACAGGCATAGCAAAAACCCGTAAAATCGATTCCGTATTTTTCATAGACGTTTTTACTGTCTTTTTTGAGCAGTTCAAGCGCAACCAGTGTATCGGATTTTGTCTCGTTCTCCTGCGCAGGAGTTTCATCTCTTGATACGATGGCGGGCTGCTCGTCAGTTTGAGCTGGTTTTGCAGCTGTTTTTTCAGTATTCTGACTACATGCAGCGATGATGAAAATCAGCGCTAAAGGAACAATCTTTTTCATTTTTCAGATTCGTTTGTTTTTGCAGGTGTTTCGTCTTTCTTTTTGTCCAATTCGGGAGTTGCCATCACACGTGACATGTACCAGCTGGTTCCGTGGTTTCGTGCAACTCTGGTTGCCCACAAAATCCCGGTGACGAGTCCTGCCAACCCAATCAAAACAGCGATTACCAGGCCGGTAGATGTTGTATTGTTGACATAAACAATTACGCCGATCAACGAACCGATCAGTAACGGAGACAGCACAATCTGAATCCAGAAAACCAATCCGATTAAAAAATGAAATACTTTTTGCATCCGTGCGGGAATTGTACACAACTAAAATAGCTTTTCTCCCGCTGATTTCGCAGATAACACAGAAGTTTTTGGTTAATTACCTAAAAACAAAAAAGGAATCTACTGACTGGTCAACAACTTGTAAAACTCCTGATTTCTCACGGCTATGCGAAAACGATCGATTAAGGGCTTGTCCTTGTCTGCTGCAAGGGGTGAAAACGTTTGCATGTAAATGAGCCGAACGGTATCGTAAGGAATTCCATAGGGCTTTTCGCTAAACCCCACATTCAGATACAACTCTTCTGAAAGCGTCCAGTCTACGGTATCGATACTGGTCATGGATTCCAGGCACGAATCAATATCGCGTTTAATCCGTTCTTTTCCCAAAGCCTGAATGTAATACTTCATGCGTAAGATATCCATCCCATAATCCAGATAGAAAGTCATGCTGTTTAGCTCGTTAGCTGCTTCCAAATATTCTCCTTTGGCTGCCCGGATTTTTGTTCGGTTAGCAGTAATTGTCCAACGGGCCTCAATCCAGGCAAGACCGCAAAATCCATAATCGGCAGAATCGGCAGAATCGGCTTTATCCAGCAATTTGGAGGCTTTTTTGTAGTTTCCTTTTTCGATTTGTTTTTCTGCCTGATCAATGAACTTGTAGCCTTCTTGTGAAAATGAGATAAAGCACGACAGGACGAGGGCACAAAATATGATTGGTTTCATGTAGTTTTTCTTTTTAATGTTCTCCCGCAAATTCCGCCGATTTATATCGCGTGACTTATTCGAATCATCAGAATTCTTATCGAGAAGTACTCTTAAGATGTCGTTGATTCCAACATTCCATAAACTTATTTTGTACTTACCAACCGTGTTTCTTTTCAATCAAATCCCACAGGTTCCCGTACAAATCTGCGAAAATAGCGACTTTTCCCCAAGGCTGTTCCAGCGGTTCCTGGATGATTTTTACCCCGTTTTCACGCAGGCGGTTAAAGTAGCGTTCGATGTTGTCCGTATACAGGAAAAATCCGACTTTCCCACCTGCCTGGTTTCCAATCCCTGCCAGTTCTGCTTCCGTTTTGGCTTTCACAAAGACGATCCGCGTTGCCAGGTGATGCGTCAAAGGTGCAACCACGATCCAGCGCTTCGTTTCCGTAAGTTGTGTGTCTTCTTCGAGGTAGAACCCGAGTTTTTCCGTGTAGAAAATCAGTGCTTCATCGTAATCTGCAACCAAAAGCGCTACCTGCGCCAGGCGCTGGCTGGTAATTGCTTTATTCTCCGGATGAAACCATTCATTGGCAAATTTGTTTTTTGCTTCCGTCGCATCAAAGTGCTCATCACACAGGATCTTTTCCCAGCCATCGATCTGAACATGTCGACCGCTTTTCCCGCATTTCTGGCACATTTTCCGGCTGATAAATCCCACTGTGTTGACCAGGTTGGAAAACACTTTGTCGTCGCCGTCGTAGTAAACACGGAGTTCCGCGTATTTGTCCCACACTTCCCGAATGACGATTCCGTCCGGCTTTCCGTCGAAAATAATCTCTACGAGATTGATCCAGCCTTCCCAGTCATTTCGGCGGAATAATGCGATTGTTTCTTCTTTTGTTATCATGTTTTAGTTCTTTGTTCTGTTGAATTTTTTCGGGATTTGTTACGTCTTTTTTCTGGACGTAATTCCGCAATATTACGTCCTCAGTTTATTTTGGAAACTACCCAGAAAATCACGTCTTTCTCCAATACGTACATATCCGTGTTCTTCAAAAATGACCACTTTCGCATCGTTCACATTCACCAATACATCTCCATAAGAGTGAAAAAGCAAAGGATGACTGTATTTCAAAAACAATTCCCAGGTCATTTGGAATCCGGAATACCTGCCAAAAAACAAATACACCACATCTTCCGGGTTCCAGTTCAGGTATGGATTCAAAAAGTCTCCAAGTCCCCGAAGTTGATTCTCATCGCTGTCGGTTTCCCAATTATAACCTTTTACCCGTTCCACTTTCCGGATTTTCCAATGCTGTTCCACATCAGAACGCATCAGGTGATCACTTTCTTCCGTCACAAATTTGCTCCACAATTGCCGGCAGTAATTTGGGGTGAGCATCTTCAATTGTCCCAAATCTTCCTCCTCAACCGGGCGAAATTTCCAGTACCAGTGATTTTTCCATGATTTCGGGTCTACATATTCACGCGCTTCTTCCTCCTGATGTTTTTGCTCCTGCAATTGATGCCAGGCCGCTATCGCCTTGTCGGGAAATTCGAACTCCTCAATCAGCTCTTTTGCTTCCGACAATCCAATTCCCAAAGTATTTCGTACCTGTTTGATGAATTCAATTGCACTCATTTGTTCAGTAAATCCAGTACTTGTACCTCTATTCTCCTGCGCAGCCAATCCTGTTGTTCTGAAGTCAAATCAGATAATAACCCGTTGTTGTTTTCATCAAAATCCGTCCAGACATCGTTTGCAACTTCTTCCCGGAGTTGCTGCATGCGCACTTCATTTTCCCGGTCTATTTTCCCGGTTTTGGAGACGGCACTTTGCAAGCGGTTCTCATTGATGTAGGTACTCAATTCTTCCAGAATGAAAGACAATTCTTCCGATCTCGATTGAATTTTCCTGGTGAACGACCATTTCTCCGATTCGTGGAATTTCTTTTCCTCGTCAAACTCCGGGTTTTTCATCTTGACCACCGGCCGGAAATCCAAACTTTGTAAATGCTGATGATGAAGCGGTTTAATCACCACTCCTTCGATCAGATTGTGCTCCAGTTCAGGCAGATTTAGCTGAGCGGGAATCCCGGAATTGATGCGGATATTGAAATCCTGCACTTCATTCAGCTTCCCGATCATCACTGGTTTTGCATACAGGATTCCGGATTTTTCGAAGTAATCCATTGCCTTGTCATAGTCCAGATAAGACTTCTCCCCATTCAGTTCATAAGCCAGATCAAACGCACAAAAATCCACCGAAGGAGCATAGTAAATGCCCGTTTGAATGGCTTCCACATATTCATCTTTCGGAACATCCGGGTGTGGGTATTCTCCACCGAACAGTTCTCCGTACAGGATGTATTTAGCTGCCGGAACGTCCAGACTCAATTGCTCGAATAACTGCAAAACGGCGTCTTCCCGTTCATTTACTACCTGCTGAAATCCGAAAAAGTCGTCCTCCCAGCTCAGGTAATCTTTTCGCTTTGCAAACAGCAACTTGCGGTCCTCGTATACAAAACTGAAATTGGCGCCGTGAACCTTTTCGGTCACCACCCATTTCACCTTATTCACTTCATTCATGGCCTTTTCGCTTAATCCCAGTTTGGAGAAAGCTTTCGGCATTTTTTCGTATTCTGAATTCTTTTTCATATTGTTTTGAAGCACTTAGCTTCTCATCCGTTTAGTTTGAAGCCGTCTTTCTACTTCAGCTTCCATTTCGCTTACATCATAACCCAATTCGGTCAAATAAGTCATTCCGTTTTGAATTTCCAGTTTGTTTGTTCCGTTCCATCCTTGTTCGATTCCCAATTCGATCAAACGACGGATATATCCCGGTTCGTTCAGGTTTACCCATTCCTCGGAATTGGTCGGTTTGTGGAGCAATCGTACATTTTTGTTCAGGCGCTGGCCCACACGGTAATCTTCTTCGGTCAAAAAGCAAATGATCAGCGGAGTTCGCTTCACTCCCTTCAAAAACACTTTTACCGTTAGCGTATTCAGTCCCGTTTCAGGATCGTATTTGTCTGAAACGCGGTAGATATATTCCGCCTGGTTTACCACTATTTTCCGAATGTCTCCTTTCATCTGCTTCCCGAATACATCTATTCATCGATTCCCTGTTCTTCAAAATTAGTGTGTTTTCGAATCAACTCTAAAACAACGGTCAATACTTCACTCGTTTTCTTGCGGATAATGATCTTGCGTTTATTCTTCTGAATCAATGCGGTGAACTGATTGTCTTCAATGTTTACATCAATAATAAATGCTCCGTATTTCAGAGCCGTTTCCGTAATCGCAAGTGGCAGAGAAGTCGCTCCCGAAGTTCCCAGGATAAACAACACCCCGCTGTTCTTTGCAGCTTTCAGAGCACTGAATTTCTTATGCGTTTTCTCATCATAATACTCATCGAACCACAACACATTCGGACGCATCCATGCTCCGCAAGCAGGGCATTTCAACAAAGCTTTCTCCGGTTCCGTCAATGCGTCATCCAGCGTTTTAACAGCAACGGCTTCCGGTAAAGGCAAAATTCCTTTACATCCTACGCCGCATTTCATTTCACGGATATTCCCGTGGATTTCGTACATCTTTCGACTTCCGGCCCGGTAATGCAGTCCGTCAATATTCTGCCTGATGAGCTGAAAACGATCCTGCAATAACGTTTCAATTTCCGCCAGTGCATGGTGACTCGGGTTCGGATTTGCTTCCGCAAACATTTTCTTGCGGTAGAGCGTGTAAATCCACACTTCTTCCGGTTCTTCCAGGAAGTGTTTGAAGGTTCCGAATTCCTCCGGGCGGTAATTTTTCGTGCCTTTGATCCAAATCCCGTCACTTCCCCTGTAGGTTGGGATGCCGCTTTCGGCAGACAGTCCGGCTCCGGTCAGGAAGGTAAACAGGTTCCGGTGTTTCCTGGAAATGATTTCGGTGATGATGTGTTCTAATTCGTCCATTTGTTTGTTCAGCAGGTCTTTTCGCCCTCTGAAATTACTGTTTTTTGTTCATAGTTCCAGCTTTACGGCACTTTGACCATTTCCAGGTCGCCATCCCAGTCATCCGGATCTTTGTATTTGAGAACCAATTTCTCCCCGGTTTCAAATTCCAGCGTGATTTCACTGTCTTTGCATTGTACCGACCGGATCATTTTTCCTTCCACATCGAATTTCGCGGCATAGTTCCGGTGAACCGAAGTTTCATCTTCCGGCTCAATCTCACCCCAGTTTTCCCATACGCCGATGCAGACATCCAGGTAGTACTGCGACCAGCTGATTCCTTCCATTTTGATGTAGATCAGGATTGGGCCACGCCCGGGGTTTTCCGGGTCTTCCACCCCAATCAGTTGTTCGAGTTTTTTTCCTTTCGCACTTTTGACATTGAAAGTGAGATCCTGGAACATGCGTCCGGCTGCGTTTTTGTGTGTCATTGATTGGTTGTTTTGTGTTCAAAAGCCAGTAAAAACGGACTTTTTACACCATTTTATAAATTTGTGGTGAAACGGGAGCTTTCATGAGACATATTTACTCCCGGCATCATACCCCTCAACCACCCGGATCATTTCATCCAGTTGTTTTCTCCCGAAATTCGGAATCCCGCTGTAATTGGCAATTTTCACATAGGAATCAACATCCTGATTGCTTTTGATTTTTTTGAGTTCTTCTTTCAATCCTTCCAATTCCTTTTTACCTTCCAGCTGCACATACAAATTCGTATATACCTTATAACTGTCGACGTTCAATTGATTAAAATGTGCCGAAAACAGCGCCAGGTAATGATTGAAATATCCTTTCGGGTACTTTTCTTCCAGGGTTTCTGCAACCGCATAATCAAACCGAAAACGAACTTCGGCTGCCAAACATTCAACGATCCGGTCCGGAAGAAACAATACAAAATGCTTCAATTTCGTGCCTTTGAGCGAATCGTTTACGACGACCTTATCCGAAGGAAAATCACTTTTCCAGGTCGAATTGGGCAATTCATAAAACGCTCCCCAGGACAATTGATCGCTTTTGAACCGGAATGCACCGTTTTCATATTCCTCCCGGTTCATCGAAACAATCCGGTAGGCATACACTTCCGAAAAAGCACAAACTCCCTTGTCGCCATCATCAATGTGCGGAAAGGAATCGGCATCCAGTTCAAAAGTCAAGGTAAGCGTTTCATCCGTTACCGAAACCGGAACCTCTGTAACTTGCGGGGCAATCTGCCAATTCTTATTTAGTTTCGTGTATTTCATTCGTTTGTTTGTCCGCGATTTCTGTTGTAAGTTTCGGAATCAACGTTTTCAGTTGACGGAATAATGATCGTATACCGCTTTGGCCAATTCAGCGATCAATTTCCGGGTATCGTCATAGCCTTCCGAAGATTTGGAGACAAAAACCGACAAAGCCACATGTGTTCCGTCGGGAAGTGTGATCACCCCTACATCGTTACACGCATCGTAAACTCCGTTCCGGCTGTCTGAAGTACCGGTTTTATGAGCTACCAGCGTACCTTCCGGAATCAATGCCTTGATTCTTCCCGGATCATTCGTCGATTCGATCATTAAGTTCATCAAAAACAGGTTGCTGGAATCTGACAAGTACTTTTTCTGTTGGAAACCTTCCAGTAGGCGCGCCATTTCCAGCGGGGTACTCCAATTCGTGTATTGAATTTTCCAATCGCTGTGCATCTCGTGTTCCGTAGCAACAATTTCCATGTTTTTAATCCCGATCTGATGAATGAACTGATTGACCGGCTTGGTTCCTTTCGCCAGCTGAAACAGGATATCACAGGCAATGTTATCGCTTTTCGAAACAGAATAATCCAGTAATTCTGCCACCGTTAAATCAACATTCCCTTCAGGATATTTCTTCTTTAACGGACTCCAGGTTTCATCCAGTAAGTCTGCTTTAGTGACGTGATAAACCTGGTTCAAGCGCAGTTTCCCCTGATCAATTTGGTTCATTACAGCCAATGCCTGGGGAAATTTGTAAACGCTCTGCATCGGAAAGTGGACTTCGTTGTTTAAAGTCACCGTATCTCCGCTTTCAATATGGATCACTCCCACTCCAACCGTTGCCTTGTATTTCGATGCAATCGTGTGAAGTACCGTGCGCAGTTCCTTGTTTTGTACCGGTGTTTGGGCATGCACATTGTTCCGGTTTAAACCAACCTGAAGCAGTAACACCAGCAAAAGCAATCCGTTTCGATTCATCCCGCATGAAATAATGACAACACCAAATTAGGCAGAATTTTAATTAATTCGCGTGATTCGCTTTCGGAACTTTCCGCTTCATTACCAAAGCAGTAATCAGGGTAAACAAAATTCCCATCGGGAGAATTTCCATGTAAGTCACCGCGGCATTGAAAAACGGGTTCTGGTAACTAATCATAAATTCCTGCATTTCGCGATCCTGCTTCGCAATTTCCACTGCACTTGCTCCGCTTGCCACCAGTTCCTGGTGCATGCAGTTCGAATAATACTCCATAAAATCAGTTCCTACACCGAAGAAATAAATCAGCCAGGTAAGTACATAAATGGTAGAACCGATCAAGGCAATCAGAAGCCCGACGGTAAATGCCCTTCCAAAAGTAATCACTCCGCCGTTGTACTTATCCCGGTAGTTTTTCACTCCGACCACCAAAAAGATATTCGCAATAATCATCGAGGTATAGCCGAGTACCATCCCGAGAGTCATGTGCATGTTTTTCGGCAGCACAGTCATCGCAATCAATACCCAAATCACCGAAATCAAACCGGAAATTGTTCCGTAAACCAATACATTTCTTTTCATCTTCTTTGTTTTTAAATTTGAGCAAAAGTGCTGTTTGACTGGCGTTTCCCGTTCATACTTTCGGGTGATTTTCCGTTTTAGAGCGGAATAATTCCCAAACGCTTGGCAGATTCCACCGCTTGCGTGCGGCGTTTGACGTCCAGTTTTTCAAACAACCTCGAACAATGGGTTTTGATCGTATTGGGCGACACGAACAGGTGTTCAGCCATTTCATGGTTGCTCAATCCGCGGGCGATGAGTTCAAGGACTTCCAATTCCCTGCGGCTCAATCCCAATTGTTCAATAACGGCTTCGTTGCGTTCAAACGTTTCCGTATTGCCCACATACACTGTTTTTTCGACCAGCACCGTCTGGGGTTTCGTCAGATGGCGTGCAAGCCAGATTCCGAGTACGGTGAATACAACTGCAATCGCTCCGGCATACAATTCGGTAGCATGATCAATCAGCAGCAAACGGAATTCGAGCCAGCGCATGAGAAACAACAATCCGGCGAGTGAGATCCCGTAAAGCAAAATGAGTTTGTATGAACCGAATAATTTCCGAAGCATGAACCTGATTGAGAAGCAAAGATACGGAAATCATCTCTGCTCATTCGAACAGATAATTCGCTATTTTAGTCAGATGCAAACTGTTCCCGTAGACGCTATTTTCAAAGAAGTGGTTCTTTCTGCTTCAGAACAGGAAGTGATCGGATCCACATTCGAAGAAATCCCTGTGAAGAAAGGCGATATTTTATTACACGCCGGACAATCCGTTCCTGCACAGTATTACGTTTTCAGCGGATGCCTGCGGACATTTTACCTCACAGAAGCGGGAAAAGACATTACGCTGCAGTTTGCGGTTTCAGATTGGTGGATCAGTGATTACACCGCCTTTTTTACCGGAGGAAAGGCTTTGTTGAACATCGAATGCGTTCAAAATGCCGTGGTATACAGGATCACCCGGGAAAACATGGAGGATTTGTATTCGAAAATTCCATCGGTTGAATCCTTTTTCCGGGTCAAAATGGAACGGTTTTTTGCCAGTTTTCAGAAGCGCATCCTGTCTGATCTTGCTATGACCGCCAAAGAAAAATACCTGACCTTTTTGAAGACTTACCCGAATATTGAAGCGAATATCAAGAATTATCACCTGGCTTCGTATTTGGGAATTACGCCTGAAAGTCTGAGCAGACTGCGCGCAGAACTCGCGTATGAGTAAGCAATCCACGTAAACGTTATCGTTTATTAGATCCGCGGATTACTACACGCTATTTACGCGAGACGACTCTTCAGAAGTAGGCAAGCAATTAATTTGTGTAACTTGTCCCGACACTATATTCGTCGGGATTTGCGGGAGAATCACCTTACAACTGACCCAAATGGAAATACTTTTTGTAAAAACAGCACCACTTTCATCCGAAATTACCATAGATCAATTTTTTTAAGCCAGAACATCCGGAGATTTGTGTCATAGATTTAAACACACAATCATGGAAAAAACACTCATCGTCAAATGGAAGATCAGGGAAGACAAACTAGCCGATGTCCTGAAATTTCTCCCCGAACTGGCAGCGCAGACTCAACAAGAACCCGGAAACAAGTTGTATGCGGTTTATCAATCAGAGCAGAATCCCGGGGAACTCATCCTTCACGAAACATACGCCGACGAACTGGCTGTGGAAGCTCACAGAAATTCGGAACATTATCAGCGAATAGTTGTCAACGAAATCATCCCTCATCTTGAAACACGGGAAATCGTTTGGGTCAAACAACTCTTCTAACAACAAGGAATGAATCATTCACAATAACACAATCAAACATTCAAGATCATGAAAAAAGTTTTAATTATCGTATCAAATGCAAATGCCATCGGGCCAAACAACAGAAGAACAGGAACCTTTTTACCCGAAGTGGCACACCCTTATGCCGAATTTGAAAAAGCAAACTATCACATAGACTTCGCCAGTTTAACAGGCGACACGCCCTACCTCGATGCATTGAACCTGGCGGATGATCCGGATAACCTCGCATTCCTGACAGGTAAAGGCTGGGCAGACATGCAGCAGGCAGTAAAACTTTCAGAAGTAAACACCGGAGCATACGACGCAGTATTTATTCCCGGGGGACTCGCTCCGATGGTCGATATGCCGGAAAATCCGCTGTTGAAAGACACAATCCGTGAAACGTATGAACGCAATGCAGTGGTCGGAGCGGTTTGTCACGGACCGGTTTCCCTGCTGAATGTGCGCTTAAGCGACGGCACTTACCTGGTCAACGGTAAAAACATCGCGTCATTTACCAACGAGGAAGAAGAACATTATGCAAAACCGGATGTTCCATTCGAACTGGAAACTGCCTTGGTGAATCAGGGAGCTATCTTCCATGGAGTTGCACCATGGGGAGCAAACAGTATCGCCGACGGTAACCTGGTAACGGGGCAAAATCCGGCTTCTGCGAAAGGAGTTGCTGAAAAAATGATTGCTATCCTGGAAGCCTGAATCCGGAACCTCTTTTTGAAATCGGGCCCAAAAGCCCGATTTTTTTTATTGGATCGAATTGGTTTCCTAATGTGACACTGCTTTCAGCCCAACGATGGAACCGATGAGCGTCACGATGAAAAACAGTTTCCAGAAACTAACCGGTTCCTTGAACACGAAGATTCCGATCAAAACGGTTCCCACTGCACCGATTCCTGTCCAAACGGCATAAGCCGTTCCGATCGGCAGTGTCTGAATGGCTTTCATCAACAACAGCATGCTGACGATAATCGACACGAAGAAGCCCATATACCACCAGTACACCGCATTTCCTGCAGCCACTTTTGCTTTTTCCAGGCACGATGCAAATGCCACTTCAAATAATCCCGCGATAATCAAAATAATCCAATTCATCTGTATGTTTTTTCAGATCACAAAGTTCTGAAAGAGATTTCCGGGAGCCTTTTACAAATGATAAAAAAATGATCGTTCGGGGTTCGACTCCGCTCACTCCTCTAAGATTATTAGACTTTTGCGCGGATCCGGCTCAAACTGACCTGGGTGATTCCCAAGTAGGAGGCAATGTAACCAAGCTGTACTCTTTTGAGCAAATCGGGATTGGTTTCGATCAGTGCGGCGTAACGTTCCTGAGCTGTCCGGAACTGGCGTGAAATCAATCGCTCTTCGGTGCGGATCAATTCCCTTTCGGCAAAACGTCGCCCCCAGTTGGCGATGTGGATATCTGTCTGGAACAAGCTTTTCAAATCGCTCATTTTCAATTTCAGTAATTCGCAATCTTCGAGTAATTCAATGTCTTCATAGCCGGGCAAACCTTCCACGTAGCTTCTCATGGAGATCACAGCCTGACCTTCCGATCCGAACCAAAAAGTGATTTCGTTGTCGTTTTGATAGGCATAAGCCCTCACGATTCCCTTCCGGATGAAATAGATACCGGACTCCACTTTATTGGCGCGCAGGAGAATAAATCCCTTTGGAAAGTGCACTTCAGTCAATTTTGACTTCAATAATTCTTTTGATTCCTCCGGGAGTTTCGCTATTTCATCCAATATCTGATCCGCATTCATTGTCCGGCTTTCACTTGTGATCACGGACTAAAAATACGCTTTGTCGGGAAATAATTGATTTCGATTTTTTTATTTGTAGAGATAGTTCAATAGTTCAATTCAAAAATCTTTTCAATTTTCACTTCTCAATTCTCAATTACAATACTGAGCGACCTGTAGTGAGCACTTGCGATGAGTTTGTCGAACTAAGTCGAAGTATCAATTTTACATTTTCAATTATTCATGTATTTCCGTTGAATCAACCCAATCAACTCCCTGGTCATCTGTTCGTCTTTTCTTCCGCTTGCATAGTGTTTCCACAACGCGTCGATGAGCATCAGGAGCAGTTCTGCTTCCAATTCGGGATCGGTGTAGTTCAACTCCGAAAAAGCATGTTTTAAGTGGTCTTCGCAAGGAGTGATGAATGCCCGGTGGTATTTCTTCGACAACTGGTTCAGGGACAGGATATTGTACTGCATCTTCCAGAAAGCCCGGTGACTGTTGACCAAAATGACCGGAAGTTCTACAATTTTCAGAATGTATTTGAGTGCATCAGGTTCCTGAAGATATTCCAGCGTTTTCTTCGATGCCTGCTGGTATTCCGAACGCAGAATTTCGTCCAGCAGGTTGTCTTTCGTGCCGAAATATTTAAAAATCAGCGCTTCGGAAACGTCCGCATGGATGGCGATGGACTTCGTGGTCGTACTTTTCACCCCCTTCTCCGTAAACAGTTCCAGGGATGAATCAAGTATGAGTTGTTTTTTTGTCACGTGTGAAATCGACTAAGTGAAACGAATTATTTGGATCGCAGGTCTAAAATCCGGCTCAGTTTTCCGCCTTCACTTCGGGGAATGATTCCCGGTGAAGCCAGGTTTACTTTCATCGACAAACCGATTTCGTCTTTGATCTTTTTCGTCAGCATTTTATGCGCCTGCTGAATTTTTTCGTGCTGCAACACGTCTTCGAGCGAGGTTTCTTTTAGAAGTCCCTTGTACAATTCCGGGTTGATTTCGATGTTTACTTCCACCGAATCCATTGTTCCTTCGCGCTTCACCACCAGCTGGTAATTCGAACTGAAATCCGTGGAATGCTCCAAAACGGCTTCCACTTGCGTGTGAAACAGGTTCACTCCGCGAATGATCAGCATTTCGTCCGAACGGCCCAAAATCGGCCCCATTTTCACATGAGTTCGTTTCGCGCTTTTATCGTAGTACAAACTCGCAATGTCATTCGTCCAGTAACGCATCATCGGCATGGCTTCTTTGGTCAGCG
The DNA here is from genome assembly GCF_039596355.1 of Fluviicola sp. Lineage (GTDB taxonomy): Bacteria > Bacteroidota > Bacteroidia > Flavobacteriales_D > Crocinitomicaceae > Fluviicola. Next base: position 1,138,778 of record NZ_JBCNJW010000001.1, read on the forward strand.
TAGTGAAGACCAACACCCCGGTTTGACCTTCAGGCACAGGTTCTCCGGTGTCTTTATCCACGATTTCAGGGTAGAAATGATCTTCCCAAACGTAGCTTCCGGTTCCCTTTTCTTCAAAATCTTCCTGGGAAACTCCCGGCCCGATGATCTCCGAAAGTCCGTAGATATTCGTCGCCGTTACCCCTAACTTGGCTTCCACTTCTGCCCGCACACTTTCAGTCCAGGGTTCAGCACCCAAAACGGCATATTTCAGATTCAGGCTTTTCAAATCAATGCCTTTCTTTTCGATCATTTCAGCAATGGTGAGCGCATAGGAAGGCGTACAGCAAATGGCTTCGCTCTGGAAGTCCTGCAATAACATGATTTGCTTTTCAGTTCCACCTCCTGAAATCGGGATTACGGTCATTTCGAGTTTTTCAGCTCCATAATGCAACCCCAAACCTCCGGTAAACAAGCCATAACCGTATGCGTTCTGCATTTTCATTCCTTTCTGACAACCGGCAGCCGTCAACGAACGTGCAATCACTTCAGAGAAAATATCGATGTCTTTTTTGGTGTAACCGACTACAATCGGTTTTCCGGTAGTTCCGCTGGAACAATGCAGGCGAACGGTATCTGAAACCGGAACCGTAAACAATCCGAAAGGGTAATTTTCCCGCAAAGCATCTTTCTTCGTGAAAGGAAGTTTATGCAGATCGTGCACCGTCCGGATATCTGAAGGCTTCAACCCTCTTTCATCGAATTGCTGTTTGTAGAACGGCACGGTGTTGTAAATCATCTGAACCTGGTGCTGTAACCGTTCGTTTTGAAGTTTGCGCAGTTTGTCGATCGGTAAGGTTTCGATGTCTTTGTTAAAGTACGTCATGTTTTTGTTTTTCTGTTATCATTCCAATCCGGTGGCAGGATTTCGGTTTGTCATCCCGCCAACCGGATTTTGTTTCCTTTTTTATTCTTCAGCCAGGTCGATGTGATTTGTTTCCCGGATGGAAATGCTGTTCACCACAATTGCGATGACAATCAGGATCATCGGGTAAATCAAGCCGATGTACGGAGAAAGTGCCGCACTCACAACAATTGTTTTCTTCAGGAATTCCGTGATGAACGTAGTTGATCCTCCCAATACTCCGTTACTCATATTGTAGGCAAATCCCATACTCGTGTAGCGGATTTTCGTCGGGAAAATTTCCAGCATGAATGCACCCAGCGGACCGTAAGTTGCCGCTCCCGCAATGCTCAGCAACAAACTGATTCCGATCAATTGAATCGTGACTCCAGCACTGACTTCGTGCACCTCTTTCAAATGCTGCGGATTCCCGATTTCCATAAACAGGTAGAATGAAAGCGGAATCAGAATTGCACTGGCAATCAAACCGCTCAACAAGACCTTTTTACGCCCGATGCGGTCGCTCAATGCCCCGAAATACTGATAAAACGGCGTACTGCAAATCGTGGTCACTCCCATAATCAGCAAAACAGTTGTTTCCGGAAGCATCACTGCACGCTGCATGAAGAACAAAGTCACGAATAAACTCGTCTGCATAATGGTACTTTGTGCCGCATTGACACCAAAAATCGCTTTCAGCATCAGTTTGATGTTTCCTTTTTCCTTAAATGCGTCTTTGATCGGTGTTTTACTCGTTTTTCCTTCTTTCTTCAATTGGCTGAAAACCGGGCTTTCATGCAGTTTTTTACGTGCAATGTAACTCAGGGCAACCAATACGGCGCTAAACAGGAAGGGAATCCGCCAGCCGTAGCTGATAAAGCTTTCCGGAGTCATACTGCTTTTAGTGACATACACTACGAGCAAACAGATGATCAATCCGACAGGAACGGTTGCCTGAATGAACCCGGTATAGAATCCGCGTTTGTGTTTCGGAGCGTGTTCTGCTACATAAATCGTTGCTCCCGCATATTCCCCGCTGATTGCTAATCCCTGCATCAAACGGAAAAGCAGCAATAGCACAGGCGCAAACCACCCGATGGTTTCAAAAGATGGAATACACCCGATCAGGAACGTAGCGGCTCCCATCAGTAAGAGGGAAACCAGGAAGGAATATTTTCGCCCTACTTTGTCACCGATATTCCCGAACAGCAGGGAACCGATCGGACGGATTAAGTAAGACGAACCAACCACGGCAAGGGTTTCCAGGAATTTGGAATCTCCCGGAGGAAATAATTTCTCAGATAAAACGCTGGTTAGAATCAATGCCAGGAATAAGTCATACCACTCGATCAATGTTCCGGTGGCAGATGCCAGAATGACGAGGAAAAGACTGTTCTTTTCTTCCGGCTGAGCAGGTGTTGTTGTAGTTTGTGTTTCCATATTTTTCAAAAGAGTTAGTCGTTAAAATCAAAAAGTATACGTCGTTGCGAACAGCGCCCGGTAGTTGGTCGCCATTACTTTGTTGTTTCGAACCGTTCCGTCGTTTTCTGCATCCCCCCATTGCGCGGTCGTGCATTCGATTTCAAATCCGAACTTGAAATTGTTGAAGAGGAATTCCACGCGCGGAGATACACGGTACATGTATGCGATAGTGCGTTTTCCGGCTCCTGCAGCAACAGCTCCCAAAGCGGAAGACAATCCATAAGTGGCAACGGTAGCTCCGTCAACCGAACTTCCCGTACCGTCATTTTGTGTGTACCCGAAGAAAATTCCCGGTGCGATTTTCTTGTTGTTTGAAACAATATCGATCCAGGCTGATTTGGTATTCATCGTTTGATACGTTTCCAAACCACCCGGCAAGGTGTAGCCGACAAAACCTCCGAGCATCACAAACGTGGAAGCATTCTGCCCCACAAAAGCTTCCGCACGGATCATCACCGGTTTGGTAATGATTTTGGCATACGCGATCGATGAAAGACTGGTGACACGCTCATTGGAAACCTTCACAACTCCCGGAGCAATTGTTCCGCTGGTTTTCGGACGCAGGTTTTCCACGTGTCCGGCAATTCCGGCTACGAATTTCGCTGTCTTGAATTGGAACTGGAGGTGTCCGGCCGGCAGTGCGCTGTTCCGGTATGCTTCCGTATTCGAAGAGAAATCGCGCTGGGAAACCGCCGCAACGATCATATTGAATTTGGTTCCCAGTTTTTGAGTCAGGCGGATTTGCGGATTCCGGTTAAACGGCATGAAAGGCGCTCCGGTATTAAAGTTCACCACGCCGGCATAACAATCCATCACGGTCATCGGGTTCCAGTATTGTCCCAATCCGAGCTGTGTTTTTTTCCAGTCGAGCTTGATCCAGGCGTGACGCAAACGAAATTCGTTGATACTTGCTTCCGTGTTTCCAAAAAACTCTGCTTCAAAGATTCCGGACGTTTTTGCTTTCATCACATCCGGACCGGTAATCGTACCTGAAAGCCGGGAAATAATGGCCAGCATCTGGAAATTGGGCGCTGCATTGATGTCTTTTCCATCCACATCGCGCACCACATCTTTGGGCCATAAAAGCACACTGGACTCACGCGCTCCGATCACCTGACGCGAATCAAAAGCGGCATCGTGTCTCAAAAAACCTCCGAATTTAATCCCGAAATAAGGCGTTTTGATCATCAAAGAATCCAGGAACTTGTTTCTCTTAGCGGTTGAATCTGCTGTTTGTGCATGAGCAAAACCAATGCAGACCGTACTTAGTACAAGTAGTTTTAGTTTTTTCATAGTTAGTTTTCTTTTGTTTTTTCGGCTTACTAACGTTCGTTAGTTATTAATGCAAAAAAAAATAGTTTGTAACGGTCGCTAAATTAGAAGCAGAATTCAGGAGAAACATAACACGATAGTAACACTTCATATAAGGATAGTATCGTAAGTGAGTAATTACTAACAAATAAAATATTTTAACACATTTTGTTTAAATATTAAAACATAACAAGAAAGGGAGAAATAAAATGTAAATCTCCCTGTATTCCCTGTAATTATGGTATTCCTGCTAAAGTTGGATGACAGATTCGATCCCTATTTCCTCCAAAAAGGTTTCATCGTGTGAAACAACGATCACCGTTCCCGCATATTCCCGGATGGCAGCAGTCAGAATCTCGACACTTTCCAGATCGAGGTTGTTGGTGGGTTCATCCAAGACGATCAAATCGGGCGCTTTCGTTCCGAGTGCCAGACAACATAAAATCAAACGCATTCTCTCCCCTCCGCTGAGCACCGAACAAGGTTTGTCCCAATCGTTTTTGTCAAACAGAAAATAGTCCAGGCGCATCTTTACTTCGTGTTCCAGCAGTCCGGTTTGATTGAATTTAGAGGCTTGATCAAACACCGTTAACTGATTATTAATCAACGAATAATCCTGATCAATGTAAACCGATTGATCCAATGACCGGAAAATCCTTCCTTCAGTGGGTTCCCGGTTTCCGAGAATCAACTGAATCAACGTGGTTTTACCCGAACCATTGTCTCCTTTGATCGCGATACGTTCGCCGCTGTTGATCTGGAAAGACTGCGATTCATTCCACAAGTTGGTTTCCGAATACGTAAACTGTACTTGTTCGGCTTTGAGGATGATTTTTCCGCGGTGCAGGTGAGAATCGTCGAACCCGAATTTCAATTTATCGGGATCCGGCAGTGATTTTCTCAATTCCTGCAGGTTTGTTGAGATTCCCCCGATTTTATCGGCATGTGCCTGTTTAAGTTTAGACGTACTTTTCTCGGCGTTGTTTCGCAGCGTATTGAGCATGATCGTGGGAACTCCCGCTTTTTCCTGCTTCTTTTTCCCCCTGCTATCCAGTTTCTGCTGGCGTTCCATCGTTTCACGCTCTTTGTCTTTGGCTTTCCGCAGGGTTTTCTCCATACTGTTCAATTCCTGGTTCAAAGCCTTCAATTCGGCTGCTTTCCGGGATTGATAGAATTCGTAATTTCCGCCATAGACCGTGATTCCGCGTTTGTCCAGTTCACTGATTTTTGAAACCAGGTTCAGCAATTTCCGGTCGTGACTCACGATGAGCAGGGTTTTCGATGTCGTGCGGACAAAGTCGAACAGCAACTGCCGGGAAGTTTGATCCAGGTGATTGCTCGGTTCGTCCATCAATACCAGTTCTGGCTGATGAATCCATATTCCGGCAAGAAAGACCTTTGTTTTTTGTCCGCCACTCAACGCTGACAATTGTTGATTCAGTTCCAATTCGTCCAGTTTCCAATAGCTCAAAGCTTCTTTGCAGCGATCTTCCACGGTCCAGTCGTCGTCCAGGATTTCGAGGTTCGCTTCATTGGCGTTTCCCGACAAGATCTCGTAAAAAGCGTGTAATTTTTCTGCTACTCCGAGTACCTGCGCCACGGTTTGGTGATCAAACTGACCAAAAATCTGTGGAATGTAATACGGTTCGATGTCTTTCTGAATCGTTCCGGATTGCGGAGCAAGTACTCCGGCTATGAGTTTCAACAGCGTCGATTTCCCGGAACCGTTAGCACCTGCAAGTGCCATTTTTTCGCCTTTCTGAAGTGCGCATTGAATGGTGTCAAACACCTGTTCACCCGAAGCATGGGTGTATGAGATATTCTGTATAATAAGCATGTTTTTGGTCTAAAATGATGAATCGAGATTGGAACCCCCTTGGGTTTCGCATTCATTTATTTTCCAGGGAAACAGCTAATCACATACAGAATTTATTCGTTCAGGTCACAAAGATAAGGCATTTTGCCGTGTTATTCAAACAGGAAGGATTGCAGAGAGTTAAAAAAGATCATTGCAAACACCATACAAACAGCAAAAAATCCGGTTTTTGATGCATGTTCGCGATATTGCATACAACACCTTATTTTACTGGCATTTCAACCCGCACTCTCCGCCACGGCGGATCGAAGTCTGCGGAATCCAGGGAACTTAAAAACCGTGCTTAAACGAACAACAAAATCAATGTCAGAACCAAACCTGCCAGTGAATACAACAACCCGGTTTTGAATACTTTGGTTTTCGGCAAATACATCCAGAAAGCAGAGATCACGAAGAAAAGCAGCGCTACACCGAAAAACACATTCAGCCAGTAAAGCGGATCACTCGTTGTTGCTTTGTGCAGATGTGTCATTTTATCCAGGATATACGGAAGTTCCTTGCTGGTAATATGAGCTACTCCTGTTTGTTTGTTGTAATCGCCATTACGAAAATAAACCATCTCTCCTTCTTCCCGCTCGAACTGGTATTTACGGATTCCCAACTCTTTACCAAGCAATTCGTTTTTCACATGAGGAGCAATTTTCACCTCTTCCGTTACCTGGGTTTTCAGGAAATCCGTTTCACGAAAGATCAATACAATTCCGCTGATTGCATAAACGGCCATAATTCCGGCAAGGAAAAAACCTAAGTACCGGTGAAGGATGCGCATGGATGGTTTAGAATTCTTCATGGCTTAAAATTAGAAAAGAATCCGCTAAAACGCTTCATCCACTAATTCTTTGTTCGTCATTGCTCCAGCCAAAGTTCCCATAGCAACTGCATTTGCAACCGACCGCATCGGGGTCACACAGTCTCCGCAGGCAAACACTCCGGGAACCGTTGTTTTCTGAAAAGCATCCACCTGCAGGAATCCCTGTTCGTTGAGCGCACAGCCCAATTCCCCGGGAATATCCGCATGCTGCTCAAACGGAATCCTGGCATATAGCGCTTTCAATGTCAATGTTTTACCATCTTTAAAAACCACTTCTTCCAATACTCCGGAGGTGTGTTTCAGTGCTTCAATTTCTGTCTCGACAACTGCAATTCCTTTCGTCTCCAGGTGGGCCGTTTGTTCGGCTGTCATCGTCGATTTTCCATGGGTGAGGATGGTCAGATCATGCGTCAGATTATAGACCATTTTGGAGAATTCGTAAGCCATATCCCCGTTTGCAAAAAGTCCGGTTTTTTCACCCTTTACTTCGTAGCCGTGACAATACGGACAGTGAATCACCGAAATTCCCCAGGATTCTGAAAAACCTGGAATAGAAGGAAATAAGTCGCGAACACCTGTTGCAAAAATGAGTTTTTTGGAAGTGAAGACTTCTCCTGCTTCGGTAGTGATTTCAAATCCGGAACCGGTTTGTAGCCCCTGAATTGCTAACCCGGCATGAAATTGCACGGTATTGTACTGTTCTACCTGCTTTTTTGCAATTGCTGCAATGGCAGCCGGTGTTTCTCCGTCGCGGGTGAGGAAGTTATGCGAATGCGGCGTTTGTGCGTTACACGGTTTTCCGCTGTCGATCACCAAAACGGATCTCAATGAACGCCCCAGTGACATAGCCGAAGCCAGGCCTGAGTAACTGCCACCGATAATGATGACATCGAAAGTCTGTGAATGTGTCATGTTGCTGAAAGTTGTCTGTTTCTTTTCAGCAAAAATAGCCTTTCTTTTTATTAATGCAACAAAATTGCAATAACTATTTTAGTTCGATCAATCCTGCTTCCTGCATGAGTTTCACCGCCTTTTTGGTTTCATCCTGTCCGCCGGTTAAGGTTCCCGGCAATAGAATCATCCGTTTTTTGATTCTTCCCTTCTCATCTTCAAAAAACACTTCGAAGCGGGTACGCGTTAATCCAGGGATCGCTTTTTTCAAAACCACCTTCCGGATGCGTGAGCGCTCAATAACCGGTGTGGCAGAATTATTCCTCGAAATCACAATAATTACCACCTGAAACAGGGAGAATCCTAAAAAGAAAAGCGCTTCTTTCATTTTTCCCTCCTGGTACTTGGAGAAAGCCATAAAGAGGAAAAAGGCCACAGCAAGTCCATAAATACCCAAAATCCGGCCTAATTGGTTACCTACTACAACCTGCGACACCGCCCCCACTACTCCGTCTCTCGTCAGCACCAGTCTGTCCGGGAGAATATGGCAAAAACCGGTTTTGGTTTGAAAAACCTTTTCTTCTTCCATGGTCATTTATTCATTCATTTAATTCACACAGTCACTTTAAAACCGGCACAGGCTTCCAAAATTAATCGAAATAGACATTCCTGAAAAACAATTCTATAAAAGAATCCAACGGATCAACCACTTAAACGATGATGGCTTATGTTCCTTAAAATTGCGCCATTTGCTCTCCGAATCTTGTAATTGGACAACGACCGGTGAGAGTTTACCAAAAGCGTTCATGCTATCGTACTATTTTGAATTACAATCGTAAACCGATTATAAAGAACGGAGATTTTTCGAATCCAGCAGTTGTTTCAGCACCATCCGTTCCTCTTGATTCAACAGGCGTTTATCCAGTGGCAATAGGGTTAATAGTGAATCGTCAATCCTGAAAAACAGGAAATCTCCCTCTTCATGATACGATGTAATACTCTCCCATTCAACGATGCGTGCATTCTTTCCGCGATAACACTTCACAAGCTCATCGTCTATTTCAAACGTGATGATCTTATCTGCTTTCTTCAAGTGATTCAGCCTCATGCTCTTCTTTACCCGAATGATTCCTACCAAGTCAATCAACCCGTAAAAAAGGAGTGCAATTCCCAATGCCAGAAACAAATTCAGGTTCAAATAAATCGTTTTTCCCGACATGGAAGCGGTACTATAAGGTTTTGTAAACAATGCCAGCAGGATCAGGAATAACCCCGTAACCGGACGAAAGATCCAAAAAAGTGTCAGTTTCTTTTTCATTGAAATCTTCCAGATTACTTTAAAGCGCTCTTCTATTCTGGAACGTGAATTAGGGTCGTAGATAATTAATTTCATGTGGTTATTTTATTTCCAGCTAAAATACTGGTTTTGTGTAAATAATCAAAAATCACACAACTATTCCTGTAACCAATACCCATTCTCCCGGTGATCAGCAAGGGCGAAAACAGTGTTTGAAACCGGAATGAAGACCCGGGGTTCTTTTTCTCCACAAATTTCCAGGAGTTTGATGTAATCCCGGAACACTAGTTCATCCGGAAAATCAATCCGTATTCCGTGAAGCGAATCATGGGATGCTTTCAGTTCGTTTAAGGTCTTTCTGACCGTTCTGAATACCGGAACGTTTTTCACCGGATCGCTTGTCAGCTCAACCGATTTCCAACTCCACTGTTCGGACAAGTGCTTTAAAATCTGCTCTTCACGGTCTTTAAACAGAAAAGCAACCGGCAGGATTTTTTCCTGATCCATCCCGGATTCTCCGCGCTTTTCACTCCAGGTGATAACCCATAGGAACAATGTGCTGATCAACATACTGAGCAATGATTCGATGATGGTTTTCAGGTTCATGTGTTTATTTTGTTCGGAAGGTATACACAAAACGGGATTCTTCGACACGGTTCAGTGGAAGGTATCGTTCCCTGTACAGGTATAACAAACCGGTTTGATCGTAGTACAATTCTTCAATCCGGTAGCTTTTATTCCGGGTGTCGTAACTGGTTCTTACTTTTTGTTTCAAACTGCCATCCGAAGCGTACAAATAGCGGGTTTTAATCCGATGATTTTCCAGATAAGGTTTACTCATCACCACTTCAATTCGCTCAGAAGAATCGACTCTTCCCTTTTTATCCAGGTACACATCTTCCCAAAAGACAGAATCTTCCCAAGCGAACCAGGGAACCCGGATGTGTGTCCGGCTCAACCGGACGGTATCATTCCAATTCACAGATGTTGTATCTAAAACTTGTTCATTGAGATGCAAACTCGCAAACCCGTTCCCAAAGTTGTGTAAATCCATGTAGTTCATGCTGTTTCGTGCAGAATCTTTTCCAATAAGAGAAACCGAATTAACTGGGTTTTCGGTATCCGAAGACAGCTCTACGCGGCCAATCATTTCGCCTTTATCATCGTAGAAAAACAATGTCCGGGTCTCCACCCTTACCAATGCATCTGACTTTTTGTGTGAATACCCGTTTTTCTCCAGAATCTTCCCATCCTCGTTGAAACGCGCATAATATCCGTTTGGATGTTCTTTGAAGAAAGCAATGGAATCCTGTACCGGGCATTCCCGTATTTCGGACACCTTGTTTTTGATAATAGCAGCTTTTTGATTCAAAGCATGGTGAGAAATCTGACTGAACGAAAGTCCTGAGCAAAATAGTTGAATCACAAACAGCAGTAAACAATTTTTCATCCGGTGGGTTATTTGATTGTTGAAAATAGTGATTTCCGGCAAAACCGAGTTATTCCTACCTCAATCAAACGAGTCGTTCACTCAACCGGAAGAACAGATAGAAACAGCCCGTTCAACCAACCCTGGCAAAACGGACTGTTTTCCGGTTTTATCTCCATCCTCCACCGAGTGCTTTGTACAAAAGCACGTGGTTCTGGTTTTTCAGACGGTCAATTTCCAGCAACTCCACCTGCGACTGCAGGTAATTTTGCTGTGAGGTAATAATCTCCAGGTAGCCGGCTCTCCCGGAGGAGAACAAAATCCGGGAAGTTTCAACGGAACGTTTCAGCAAATCCACCTGTTCCTGTTTCACGGATTTTCGCGAACGGAAATTGTCGTCGAATTTCAAAAGCTGGTACACTTCCGTGAAAGCCTGGAGGATCGTTTTTTCGTAATTCAGATACGCCGTTTGCTGTGAAGCTTTACTTGCCATCAAATCCGCTTTCAATGCCCGCCGGTTCAATAAAGGCGTTGCAAGTCCGCCAATGACGTTGTATGCAATCGAAGCCGGGGATTCAAACAAAAACGCGGCGCGGAACGACTGATAGCCCAGGTTGGCATTCAGGGTTAAAGTCGGGTAAAATGCCACTTTTGCTGCTCTCACGTCTGCATTGCTTGCTCTCAACTGGTGAGCTGAAGCGAGAATATCGGGGCGGTTTTGCAAGACATCCGACGGAATACCTCCCGGGATGGTTTTGGTGAGTTCCGGCACAGTTTCCGCCCTGGAACGAACAACCGGCTGCGGATAACGTCCCAGCAAGAAATTCAGCGTGTTCTCTTCCCGGATGATTTCCTGATCCACTTCCATCACCAATGCACGCGATTCGAGCACTTTTGCCGTAATCAGTTCAATAGCCAGCTGGTTGCTTTTCCCGATATCCTTTTGCAGTCCGATGACTTCCAGCGCGCTTTCCTGCAACAGGATGTTTTCTTCAATGATTGCCCGTTTCCGGTCGAGCAGCATCAGGTAATAATAATGCTGAGCTACTTCCGAAACCAGGTTGGTGAGCACCAGGTTCTTTCCCTGTTCTTCGGCCAGAAACCGGCTCAAAGCTGCTTTTTTCTTCGATTTCAGTTTTCCCCACAAGTCAATTTCCCAACTGGAATACACCCCGGCATAAAAATCGGGAACCGGGTTAGGAAGCTGTTGTTTATCATTCAGGTTGGTAGAAAACTGTGTATCGTAATTCCCCACTCCATCGATGGTGTAATCTCCAAAACGGCGAATCCCCGTTCCGAGATTGATTCCCAGTTCCGGCAGCCGGATTCCTTTGGTATACTGAACTCCTGCCCGGGCATGCTGCACGCGCTGCAACGCAATCTGCAAATCGGGGTTGTTTACCAGGGCAGAATCGATCAGTTGTACCAGGATCGGATCGGTGAAGAATGTACGCCACTCCATCGGAGCTTCTGCGTTCTTTTTCACCGAATCAATAGCTATTAATTCCGACCGGTCTTCATATGTTTTCGGGATAACCAGGTCTGTTTTCAGCGCGTCTTCCCCGACTTTACAAGCCGACAAAGTAACAAGCAGAAACAAGATTATTCCCTGTTTGATGTGATTAATTTGTTTCATTTTTTTGAATTTGATTTGGATGACAGGGAAGCGAAAACCACGTACAACCCGGGAATAACAATGACACCGAAAATGGTTCCGAACAGCATACCACCGGCTGCGGCAGAACCGATTGTACTGTTCCCGATTTCACCGGCTCCGGATGCAAGCATCAGCGGGATCATTCCGGCGGTAAACGCAAACGAAGTCATTAAAATCGGTCGTAAACGGGCCACGGCTCCTTCAATGGCTGCCTGCACAATTGTTTTTCCTTCGGATTGCTTCAGGATCGCAAATTCAATGATCAGAATGGCGTTTTTTCCAAGCAATCCGATCAGCATGATCATAGCAACCTGCGCATAAATATTGTTCTCCAGTCCTAAAATTTGCAGGAAAAACAGCGACCCGAAAATCCCGATCGGGAGAAACAGCAGTACCGGAAGCGGAAGCAGGAAACTTTCGTACTGTGCTGCCAGCAAGAGGTAGACAAACAGCAAACAAATTCCGAAAATGTAGAAAATCTGGCTTCCCGAGAGTACTTCTTCCCGCGTCATTCCCGACCATTCGTAATCAAAACCGCGTGGTAAGTATTTCGCTGCAGTTTCTTCAATCGCCTGGATAGCCTCTCCACTACTGAAACCAGGAGCTGCTTCTCCGTTCAGCATGGCCGAAATGTACATGTTGTAGCGTGTAAGCTGTTCCGGACCGTAAACGCGTTCAATGCGCGCAAATGCACCGTATGGAACCATTTCTCCGGCGCTGTTCTTAATCCGCAGACGTAAAATATCGTCCGGCTGGGCACGGTATTTCGGATCGGCCTGCAACATCACTTTGTACATCTGTCCGTAGCGGATAAAGTTTGTCGCGTAATAACTTCCGATCAGTGCCTGCAGGTTGAACAATGCATCTTCAGCCGAAATCTGTTTCCGTGCCGCCAAATCCGGATCAATGTGAATCAGGTATTGCGGAAAACTGGGATCGAAACCTGAGAAGGCATCTTTGATTTCCGGTCTTTTCTTCAATTCTTTGATGAACAAGTCCGTAATCCGTGCGGTTTCCTGCAAATCTCCTTTCCCGGTTTTATCGAGCAGGCGCACTTCGAAACCATTTGCATTTCCGAATCCGGGAACGGCTGGTGGCGGGAAAAACTGTACTTCGGCATCCTTGACATGGGCCGTTTTGACCATCAATTCTTCGATCAGTTCGTTCGCATTTTTTCCCCTTTCATCCCAGGATTTCAGGTTAATGGTTCCCATTCCGAAGGAAGCTCCCACTCCTTCCGTCATCATACTGTAGCCAGACAGACTGGAGATGGATTCGACTTCTGGCAGTGTTTGGGTAATTTGATCGATTTCATCCATCACGGCTTCCGTTCGTTCGAGCGTGGAACCTACCGGCGTGGTCACATTCACATAAATGGTTCCCTGGTCTTCGGAAGGAATAAACCCGGAAGGCAGTACCTTACCGATTCCCCAGGTTCCGGCAACAAACAGCAGTAGGATTCCAATTGTTACCGTTCTTCGGTTCACAAGGACTTCGAGGAGTTTTTTGTAGCGATCCGAAACCCGGTCATAGCCCCTGTTAAATGCATCGAAGAAGCGCTGAAGACGACTTTTTTTCGCATTCGGATCCGGCTGTTTCAGCATGAGTGCGCAAAGCGCCGGTGTCAGGGTTAGCGCGTTGATTCCCGAAATGACAATCGCAATGGCCATCGTGACGGAAAACTGGCGGTAGAACACTCCAACCGGGCCGGAAAGAAAGGCAACCGGGACAAATACCGCCGCCATGACCAGCGTGATCGCCAGGATCGCTCCCGTAATTTCTTTCATGGATTCAATGGTTGCGGTTTTCGCATCCAGGTGTTCATCGTGCATTTTGGCGTGCACCGCTTCCACTACCACAATGGCGTTATCGACCACAATTCCGATCGAAAGTACAAGTGCAAACAAGGTCAGCAGGTTGATCGAGAAACCGAATAACTGCATGAACGCAAAGGTTCCGATCAGTGAAACCGGAACGGCAAAGACCGGAATCAACGTGGATTTCCAATCCTGTAAAAAGAGGAATACTACTAATGCTACCAGGATAAAGGCTTCGATCAGGGTTTTGATCACCTCTCCCATCGATGCGTCCAAAAAGCGGGAAACATCGTAACTGATCGTATAATCCATTCCCGGAGGAAATGATTTCTGTTTCATTTCTTCCAACCGGGCTTTCACCTGTTCAATGACCACACTGGCATTCGATCCGGGTCTTTGTTTCAAGACAATTGCAGCAGACGGACTACCGTTTTCTTTCGAAATCACATCGTAATCTACCGAACCGAATTCCACTTCCGCTACGTCTTTCAAACGAAGCATTTCTCCGGTTTCGGTTACTTTTACCACCATGTTTTCGTATTGCTCTTTTTCCGTCAGTTTCCCGGTATAGCGCAATACATACTGCATGGATTGTGATTTCCGACCGGAGCTTTCTCCTACTTTTCCGGGAGCGGCTTCCAGGTTTTGCTTGCGTAAAGCGGTCACCACATCATCTGCAGAGAGTTCGTAAGCATCCAGGCGCTGCGGCTTGAGCCAAATCCGCATGGCGTATTCCCGGTTTCCCATAATGTCTGCATATCCCACACCGTTGATGCGGCGCAATTCGGGAAGCACGTTGATATCGGAGAAGTTGTATACAAACTTTTCGTCTACTGAAACATCACTGCTTTTCAGGTTGATGTACATCAGCATACTGTTGATTTCCTTTTCAGTAGATACTCCGGCTTTAATCACTTCTTCAGGTAATTCATCGAGTACGGTTGCCACCCTGTTCTGGACATTCACTGCTGCCAGATCGGGATCGGTTCCGACCTCAAAATACACCTGGATAATGCTGGTTCCGTCGTTTCCTGAAACGGAACTCATGTAGGTCATTCCCGGCACACCGTTGATCGCCCGTTCCAGCGGGGTAACAACGGCTTTCGAACACACTTCGGCATTTGCACCGGTATAGCGTGTCGTAACGGAAACTGCGGGCGGTGCGATATCGGGATACTGCGTCACGGGAAGCGTACTCATTGCCAATAGCCCCAGCAACACAATGAAAATAGAGATGACCAGTGAAAGTACCGGTCTTTCAATCATTTTTTGAATCATCGTATGGATCTTAAATTGGAACTATGCTTCGGAAAACTCCCGGATAATGTGCTTCAACGGAATCCGTTTCTGTTTGATTTTCATCCCTTCACTCACGGATTGAATTCCTTCGTACAGAATCGTATCGTCCTTACTCAATCCCGCGGAAATCATATAGAAATGTGGAATGCGCGCCTGGATTTCCACAGCTCTTGTCCGGGCTTTTCCATATTTGTCGATGACATACACGTACACCTTATCCTGGATCTCGAACGTGGATTTTTGCGGAATAATCAATGCGTTCTTAAACGCTTTCTGCATCCTGATTTTCCCACTGGCTCCGTGTTTCAGTACTTTTCCTTTGTTACTGAAACGGGCACGGATCGCCAGGTTTCCGGTTTCGCGGTCAATCTCGCCATCCATGGTTTCAATCAAGCCCATATCCGGGTGAAGTTTCCCGTTTGCCATCACGAGCTGCACCTTGCGATCCTGTTCTTTCCCGTTCGCAATTTTCGACATAAACTCCAGGTATTCTTTCTCCGAGACATCGAAGTAGGCGAAGATTTCTTCGTTTTGCGACAGCGTTGTGAGCAGGGTTCCTTCTTCGATCAGGGAACCGATTTTATTCGGAAGCCTGGAAATTGTGCCGCTAAACGGTGCACGGAGTTCGGCATAAGAAAGCATCAGCTTGCCGTGTGCTTCTTCCGCAAGCATTTCTTCGACTTTCGCTTTTGCGATCTGCAATTTGTTTTTGGCAAATTCGTATTCGATTTTGGAAATGACATTTTTATCCCACAACACTTTGGTGTTTTCCAGTTCAAGCTCTGCATTTTTTGCTTCGGCACGTGCTATTTTCAGCAAGGCCCGGTCTTTTGCCAATGCTTCGCTGTATTCGCGGTTATTGATACTGAAGAGCAGCTGCCCCTCTCTGACATACGAACCTTCGTCTACATGGACTTTTTCTAAGTACCCGGTAGCTTTTGCCCTGATTTCGATGTTCTTTATAGCCGCAATATCGGCTACGTATTCTATCAGGGTGTTCGTGTCTATGCGGACTGGCGAGGTAACGGGATAGGTTTCCGATACCTGCGGATTTTCTTTTTGATC
The DNA here is from genome assembly GCF_039596355.1 of Fluviicola sp. Classification (GTDB taxonomy): domain Bacteria; phylum Bacteroidota; class Bacteroidia; order Flavobacteriales_D; family Crocinitomicaceae; genus Fluviicola. Next base: position 1,154,596 of record NZ_JBCNJW010000001.1, read on the forward strand.
TGCGCACGAAGTCAATGCAAGCAGCATCAGTACTCCATACAGGAATACGCCACGATAATTCATGTGTTGAAATATTAAGTAATTCTGATTTTATTTATGAAACAGCTGGAATAAAACTGCTTTTCCGGGGAGGCGGAATCAGAATTTCAAGATAGATCGAGGAGAATTTCCGGGGAATGAATGCCCCTTTTTCAGTTGCTTCCGGGAAGAAATAAACGGAATAATGAAAAGCAAAAGGCTGAATAATCGAATCGCGGATAAAATCGAGTTCGTAATGAGTTGCCAGATCTGCTTCGGATTCATCAAAGAAGGTCGTGTTTTGCCCCACTTTTTCTGTTTTACACCGGAAAGGTCTTTCCAAATGGAGGTTGTACAAATAAGTACCCAACAGGAGAACAATCGCCAAACGGGACAGCATTCTGGTCATAAATATCAGACGCATTTTGTTCTCCATAAAGGCAAAACTACTCAAAAAAGAGACAAAACCGGGGCAAAACTGCCGTATTTCGGTCGAAAAACTCTTAAAAAATCCAAAACGGGTATTCGGTCTAGTAGTACTTTTTCCGCAAATCAATCTGCCGGAAAAAGGTCTCCGGAATTTCCCGGTCAATAGTGATTCCTTTAAACGGGCGAAAATCAATTCCCTGAACATCACCCAGGTACTGAATGATGTAACGGACTTCATAATAGGTGCGTTGTTTTCGTCCGGTCATCGTGAAATCTGATTTTCCGTTTGCACGTATTTCAATAGACTCCCCTTTTTTCAAGGTACCGATCCGGTAATGAACCCGGGGAGATTCGTAGATCAGATAGGGATTTTCAAGGAAGTCCACGAACAAATCAAACGTTCCTTCTTCCGATTTTTCGATCGACAACATTCCGAGCGGCCACTTCCGGTTTTGTTTGTTAAAGCAATACAATTCCCGGTTATGCTCCATCTGCGAACGCAGGTACCATTCGGGCAGGAACCTTCGCCTCACTTCCAGTTCCAACTCCCGCTGTCTTTCCCTTCCTGAATACCCCAAAATATCCTGCAACACAATTCCTCCCGTTCGCACAACAGGCGGCACCTGATCTTTCCAATAATCCGGTAAAATGAGCCGGTTGTTTTCGATATACCCCAATTCGGAACGCACAGAACTTCCCCAATCCAAAAATGATTTGCGGAATTCAGGAGTGTACCCGGTTTTGGTAACTGTAGCCGATTTTAAAAAGATGTGAAAAACAGGAATCATGAATGATGATTTAGCCGGGGCACTTTTAGTTGCTCAAAAATAAACACTCCGCACGAAAAAACGGTTTTTCAATTGAAGATTTGATGCGTCTGGTTTGTCTTAACACAAAAAAAGGACGCAGGTTTTCACCCGCATCCTTTCTACCTAACCACCACCCCGAGGGGTTTCATCAAACTAAACTATTACTTATGATTCTGATCCTTTACTTCTTTACAATCCTCGTGCGGGTGACGTGTTTTCCATCACTTAACTGAAGCATGTAAATTCCTGTTTGCAAATGTTCTGCCACAAACGCCTCATTGGTCTGTAACGAGGTTGTTTGTACCTGTCTTCCATTTACATCAAACACTTCCACCATACCACTAAATCCATCGATGTACAAGAGATCGGCAACCGGGTTTGGATAGAGCCGGAATGCCGGCTCCTGCTCTTCCAATCCTGCGGTTTGTTCATCGGCCAGGGAAAGATTGTCGATCGTTAAAAAGGAACCAAAACCATTCTGCACAATGAAACTTTCCGTCCCTCTCCGCAGCATGGACGGATCGATCAGAATCCGCACGGAATCCGGGAGTACCGTTGCATTGACGTAGGTAATCGTACTGGTAAAAGGCGTGTAATTTGTCGCAGCCGAGAGGTTCGCGATTCCCGTTCCGACGGTATCTCTTTTGGAAGTTGCACTATTCCAACGTGTCATATAGACTGCGACCTGTGCCGTATCGATTACATTGTCGGTATTTCCTAAAAGGCTGTTCTCCGTATACTTGTAGAATCCTCTCACGACACTCAGTCGTGTGTTGTAAGCACCAATCTGGATGGCAACGTCTTTCATGTAGTTATACCAGTTACATACGGTGAGTGCATAATCTCCATTTTGTGCATTTGTTGTGGGTGGAGCATAAAAAATATCCAGAGACGAGGGTTCCGTATTTCCGGGAGCCAGCATGAGCCATCCGGTGGGCAGATTACTGAATTGCGCTTCCGTAACCGGATGATCCCAAATTTCAAAATCCAGGTTGCTGACCTGTGCCTTTCCAACCAGCGGAAGCACCATCAGTACAAGCGCCAGCCAGGTGTTTTTATGAGTAGTTTTCATAACAAAATGAATTAATAGTGAATGAGACAAAGCTACATCCGGCTGGATTCATTCCCGTTATGAAAAAACCGCAAAGAGTTGTGAATTTCAGAAAGGTTGAAAGTCGTTTTTAGGAATGGTCATTTACCTGCAGGGATTCCTGGAGTTCTTTTGGAGTGAGTCCCGTGGCATTTTTGATGAACGCGCTGAAATTTGCCGTACTGTCGAAATTCAATTCAAAGGAGATTTCTTTCAGTGATAAATCGCTCACGACCATCATCCGACGGATTTCAATCAATAACTCTTCGTGAATGAGCTTCAAGGGCGTTTTGCCGAGGTATTTCCGGCATAGGACTGTGAGTTTATCGATGCTGTAATTCATCTTATCGGCATAATCTCCCACCTTTCTCTTTTCCTTAATCTGTTCGCTGATCAGAGAAAGGAAGCTGCTCACGAAATTGCTGTCGTCTGTTTCAAATGCCTGGCTGCTGTGTTCAATCAAGGTAATCAGGATAATTTTAAGGTAACTGTATGCCTTGTGGATCGACAAAGCACTCAACTCTTTGGTACGGCAAAGCGTTGAAATGATTTCCGTAAGTGCATAAATGTGTTCGAACGCTTCTTCCGGCAAGCGGATATTTGACTGCTGAAAATACAACTGGTGATGCTTGACCGGAAAAATGTAATCAAAGATATTTTTGTGAAACTGGATCAATAATCCCTGTGACGTGTTGCGGTTAAGCAGGTGAATCTGTCCGGGATAAACGACATAGATATCGTTCGCTTTCAGGGTTGATTCGGTAAAGTCAATCAATTGTTTTCCTTCTCCTTCTTTCACCAAAATGATTTCAAAATAATCGTGCCGGTGCGGTGTGTGAAAATCGTAGGCATTCGGATAATCCAATGATTCGATAACCAGCAGTTTATTCGGGTGCGGAAAGGAAACAACACTCATAGACAGATTTCAATTTTTCTTCTGTTGCTTAGACGTCAATAAATCCTGTTTGGTTGGAAGTTTCACGCCCGGAAATTTTGAATTACCACACAAAAGCTTTGCCTATCTCACTTTCCCGGTAGTTTTAATCATCCCCGACAGGTTGATTTTTGCAAAGCGCTTCTCCGGAACCAGTTCATACTTCTGTCCGGCGGTATTTCTGAGTTCTCCGTAAAACACCGGGAGTTTGAAAAAACGGTTCAACTCCAGCCCGATTCGCTCCGTGGTACTTTTGTCTTGCAAGCGCTTAAAGAAAAATGAGATGTGCAGCGGTTTTTCGTCTTCCGGCAAGTTCATCCGCTCTTTGAGTTCTCTGAAAATAGTGACCTTCGCATCAAAAAACATACTGTAACCATCCATATATTCCCATTGATTTTCCGCGTCGTGGAAGAGTTCTTTGATCTTTAAAAAAGCTTCCAGCTCCGGCTTCAATTCGAGCAGATCTCTTTCAATGATGTAAACGGAAAAATGCAGTCTGTTCATTTTGGAATTGCTCTGAAGTCAGTATGTAATTGGAATATTACGAGCCACTTTCGGCTCTTTTTTCCAGAGATTTTCAAAAAAGTCTTTCTTCCGCATCCGGATATACCAATCGTGTTCGCCGAACAATCCTGCGTTGGTGATTTTATAGTAATGCACCGAATCATTGTACTCCTTCACCACCAGCCAGTAATTTACGATCGTTTTATATGGTTCGGAATGCTGTTTGAAATCAACGGCTTCGCTGATCTGCCCGATTTGCCCGGGGCTTAAATTGACGCACAAACTGTCATTCAATCCCTGTTTCAGTTCGGCCCGTTCTATTTTCTGCCCGCCGAATGTTACCCGCACGGCTTTGGAACTTGTTCCGCAGGAAAAGCACAAACACAAAAGAATTACTACGACTATTTTCATTGTATTCCGGTTATTTCAGTTTTGTACCGATTCTTATACGGGTTCAGCTCCATGTGCAAAATAGGGTACGGCTTCCCGAAGCCATCTGTGTCGGAACTGCTTTTGGTTTCAAACCCGGAATGTTTATAGAACTTCACCGCCTGTTCGTTTTGTTCGTTCACATCTACTTTCGTCACAGCGAGGTGCTCAACGGCGTAACGCAATAATGCCTTCCCCAGTCCCTTTCCACGATGAGCGGCATCAATAAACAACATTTCCAGTTGGTCACCGTTCGTTCCGATAAATCCTGTGATCCGTTGGTCTTCGTCTTTCACGGAGAAAAGCGTTACCTGGTCAAAAAACGCAGGAACCAACTCTTTGTAAAATTCAAAATCTTTCCGACTCAGGAAATGGTGGGTTGCCTTTACTGAAGATTCCCAAACGGAGAGTAATTCGTTGTGCTCTGTATGTGTTACCGGGTAAACCATATGTTTTTTCATTTTTTTATCCTGCAAAAATAGTCCATTTATCGGCACCGATCTTTTTTACAATCTGCTCATTTCACTGGAATGTATGTGAAGTCGCGAATCCGGAATTCTTTGTAATAATACCGGTTGCTCATGACATAATCCCAACGCCTGGAGTTCAGTCCGAAATAGATTGTCTGGTAGATTTGGGGGAATTGGTACTTCTTCAGTTTCACTTCTTTTGTAGCTCTTCTCCCATACCAATCATAATAATCCATGAAGTCAAATATTCCGAAGTTGATTTGATCTCCCTTCCGGAATAAAAAATATTCATCCCGAATGCAGGATAATTTTGGCCCGTTTTCCTTCAAATCCTTTAATTGCTTGCTCAAATTTGTTTTTTCATAAACAGCGAACATTGATTTCAACGAATCAAGCACTGCAGGTTTGCATTTCAGGTAACTGTAACGCGGTTTCTTTTCCTGCAGATCTACCTGGAAAATGGTATCGTGATAAATAAAAAGTACAAAATGGATTTTTTCCGTTTCCAGGTATTGATTCTTTCTCAGGTACAAATCGTCTCCTCTGCTCACAAAACTAACTGCATAGAAATCTTCGCTCAGAGCAACGGGTTCCTCTTTACAGGAATTCAATACGCTCAGTGTGATGAGAAGTGCAAAAGCTGTTTGAATGGGTTTCATCTGATTGGGATTAAGGTTGTTTTTATCCGTTCGGGTCTGTTTAGCGTAAATATACCCGGAAAGCTGGATTGATGGCAGGCTGTGTAACGAATGGCGTTTTTGGCTGATTGAGTGATCTTCCACGCAATTTTACACATTTATAATCCCGATAGACTTCGGCGTTAGCTCAGTCGAACGCTATTGGGATGTGTGGAAAGTCCATTTTTAAAGGGATAGAAAGCATCTAAAGAAAGTAAAACAAACACCAACAAAAAAGCGGGGATTCCTCCCCGCTCCGTCTATTTCTATTTAAAACCTATTCATGCAAATCAAAACGATCCAGGTTCATCACTTTTGTCCATGCAGCAACAAAATCACGCACAAATTTATCCTGTGCATCCGCACTTCCATATACTTCGGCAATAGCTCTCAATTCGGAATTCGAACCGAAGATGAGATCGGCACGTGTTGCGGTCCATTTCAGTGCACTTCCGTCACGACCGCGGCCTTCAAACACTTCCTGGTGCTCGTCCTTCGCTGTCCAAACGGTTGCCATATCCAGCAAATTCACGAAGAAATCGTTGGTCAACGTACCCGGACGACTGGTAAACACTCCGTGTTTCGAACCATCGTAATTGGTATCCAAAACGCGCATTCCGCCAAGTAGCACAGTCATTTCCGGCGCTGTGAGGGTTAACAGTTGTGCTTTATCGATTAGCAGTTCTTCGGTAGAAACGCTGTATTTCGTTTTGAGGTAGTTGCGGAAACCATCTGCCATCGGCTCCAAAACAGAGAAAGATTCTACATCCGTTTGTTCTGCCGATGCATCCATACGCCCGGGTTTGAATGCAACCGTGATGTTCTTACCTGCATCTTTTGCGGCTTTTTCCACTCCGGCAGACCCGGCCAGTACGATCAAATCGGCCAGTGAAATGCGTTTTCCTCCGCTTTGCGCACTGTTGAACTCCTTTTGAATGTTTTCCAGTACATCCAGCACTTTGGAAAGCTGCGACGGATTATTGACTGCCCAGAATTTTTGAGGCGCCAGGCGGATTCGTGCACCGTTTGCCCCACCGCGTTTATCAGAACCACGGAATGTAGAAGCCGAAGCCCACGCTGTTCCTACCAATTCTGAAACGGAAAGTCCGGATGAACTGATTTTCGCTTTCAGGTTGTTCACATCGTTCTCATCCACCAGCGGGTGGTTGAGTACCGGAATCGGGTCTTGCCAGATCAGTTCTTCGGTTGGCACTTCCGGCCCCAGGTAACGGGCAATCGGTCCCATATCGCGGTGGGTCAGCTTGTACCATGCACGTGCAAATGCATCGGCAAACTGATCCGGATTTTCATGAAAACGTTTCGAGATTTTTGCATAAGACGGATCAAAACGCAGGGAAAGATCCGTTGTGAGCATCGTAGGCGTATGCTTTTTGGACGCATCGTAGGGATCCGGAATATTTTTGTCGGTTGTTTTGGCAATCCATTGATGCGCTCCCGCCGGACTTTTACTCAATTCCCATTCGTAACCAAACAGGTTATCGAAGAAGAAGTTACTCCATTGTGTCGGCGCTTGTGTCCAGATCACTTCCAATCCACTGGTAATTGCATCTCCGGCTTTTCCGGTTCCATGTTTGCTGAACCAGCCTAAACCTTGCTTTTCGATGCTTTCGGCTTCCGGCTCCGGCCCAACCAAACCCGCATCTCCGGCTCCGTGCGTTTTTCCAAAGGTATGTCCTCCGGCAATCAATGCCACAGTTTCTTCATCATCCATGGCCATGCGTGCAAAGGTTTCACGGATATCTTTGGCAGCTGCAATCGGATCCGGGTTGCCGTCCGGGCCTTCCGGATTCACATAGATCAATCCCATTTGAACGGCTGCCAGCGGATTTTCCAGGTCGCGGTCTCCGGAATAGCGGCTGTGCGGTTTATCACTCGTTGCCAACCATTCACGTTCCATTCCCCAGTATACGTCTTCTTCCGGCTCCCAGACATCTTCGCGCCCGCCAGCAAAACCAAATGTTTTGAATCCCATGGATTCCAGCGCCACATTTCCGGTTAAGACCATCAAATCGGCCCAGGAAATTTTCTGTCCGTATTTCTGTTTGATCGGCCAGAGCAATCTTCGGGCTTTGTCGAGGTTTCCGTTATCGGGCCAACTGTTGAGCGGGGCAAAACGTTGTTGTCCTCCACCTGCTCCACCACGACCGTCACCGATCCTGTAAGTTCCTGCACTGTGCCAGGCCATGCGAATGAAAAAAGGTCCGTAATGACCGAAATCTGCCGGCCACCAATCCTGGGAATCCGTCATCAAGGCACGTAAATCTTTTTTTAATGCCTGGTAATCGAGGCTTTTGAATGCTTCTGCGTAATTGAATCCTTCATTTAAAGGGTTTGACAAGGTGGAATGCTGGCGCAAAATACTTAATCGTAATTGATTGGGCCACCAATCGCGGTTTCTGGTTCCGCCACCTCCAAGACTGTGTTTTTGAGTACCTCCGTGAAACGGACATTTTCCACTTTCGTTCGAATTGTTTTCCATAGCATGCAATTATTTAACTCACGGAAGTTAAGTTAGCAAAAATCATTGATGGAACAAAAGGAAGGATATTAATTCATTGTTGGTTTTTGTATTCCTTAAATGTAATGGTAAACCACATAGGCACATAGAACACATAGCCCAATGAATGTAGAGGATTAGCGGGAACTTTCATATCTCCCCCGATACACCTTCAGCAAGCAATGGAGTTCCAGGGCATCGATCGGAAGGGTATCGATGCATTGTTTTTCCCTTCCTCCGGGGTGTTCGAATTCGAGATAATAACTGACTCCGTCATCGTCCTCGCGCACTACTCGTTCATGCTGAACAAATTCCCAGCTGATTAATCCTTCAGATGCTATTTCAATTCCCCGTTCATTCAAAACGATTTCCGGCTCATTTTTGCGATAATTCCGGATGTTTTTCCAGATATAATAACATCCGAGTACACACAAAGCCAAATGAAAGTTGTGTTTGGTAAGCCAATAAAGAAACAATGCGGCAATACATCCGACAGCATAGAACAAAGCCCGCATCACATATTTTCGTTTAGGTTTTCTCAGGATCGTTTCTTCCGGCACATCGGACTGATCCTTAAAAATCGCAACGGGCGGGTTCTTTTCCAGTTCGTTCAGTTTCTGTTCCTGAGCAGCTGTTCTGAGGAACTTTTCAAGGAAACCTTCTTCTTTTGAAACCAACCCTACCAGGATAGCACTTGCTTTCAACTCCCTGAGATCTTCGGTCCGTTCGTATGATTTGATTTTCCATTTGGTGAGAAAATAGCTTCTGTATACCCAGGGAACAAAAAATAACATGAACGGTATGACAATCAATTCAATCCACCAGAAAAAAAGCTGATAGGAGAATGCCAACCCCCAGGAGATGATCATAAACCAGTAGATCACCAACACCGGGTAAGTCAGCATGCGCTTTCCTCTCTTAAGTGCTTGTTGAACGGTTTCTTTTTCTTCTGCCATTGATCCATTCAAATCCCGTACCCGTTTCTTTTGATCGCACGCCGGAGGTTTTTCCATAAACTGCCTTTTTCATTCAGTGTAATCCGATGTGTGTATGGCGTTCGAAAAGTAGATTTCATGGCGACTTCATCCTCTTCGTCTGCCAAATGGATGAGCAACCGATACACCAGAATCGCTTTTTCGGTGTTGTTGTGAAACAGAAATGAATGTTCGTCAGACTGATGCTGCAGGTATGCTCCGGCAACAAATTCCAGTCGCTGGTTCAAACTCAGGGCATAGGTACCTACCGGCGGTTTGAACAGGGGATTAAAATAACTATCTTCCAATCCAGGTTCCACTTTTGGAATGTAGTCGCAAATACTTCGGGAAGTAATCCGGATTTCCACTTTCGGGTGGTGGTGTTTCATCGGGAGTTGTTGCATTTCCAAATCGTCTGCCAATCCCGCTTCGCGGATCAGTTCCCGGCACAGTTTCTCCAAATTGGCAACCCGCTTTTGCCCTGCTTTCTCATTGGGAGTAAGGAAAAATCGTTGTACAATACCTTGTTCGGGTTCATACGTCTCTGCATAACGACCCATGACGAATCCCCATAACGTATAAAAACTCCGCGGGTATTTCGACACCTGCCAGACTTGCTGATATTCTTCAGAAAAAAAGTCCATTTCGATTGATTTAACGGTTACTGGTTGATTCGGATCATTAATCCCATATAAACGGGCGGTCTACTCCCATTGCCCGTAAATAGGACAAAAACTGCCCGGCATGAACGGATTCATGGTATGCAATCCGCAGCAAGTAATCGCCCAGCAGTTTTCGCGAACCGTTTCCAGGATGAATGATTTCTGTTTCTGCCAATTCCTGTTCTGAAAAGCGATCTACTGTCTGCAGGAAATTATTCCGGTATGCTTCTGCAAAGAGCAATTCGTCCTGAACATGGGTATAGGGACGGTTTTCCCAGGGAGTACTGTAGTTCGACATGTCTTCCTGGAGAATGATCTTATTCCAACCGTAGTCTGCCTGCAAGACGTGGCGGATCATTTGAATTGCCGTTACAGCATCTGCGTCGGGTTTCCAATCGTAATACGATTCCGGCAAGCCTTCCCACAAGAGGACACTTCGTCTTCTGACTTCCTTCAAGTTTCTCAGAATCAATTCTTTTTGTTTCATACTGGCTATTTCCAGGGTTAAATGACATACCAAAGTTCCCCTCCGGCATATTATCATCTCAAAAATAGCCAAAAAACGAACCTTTAGTCTAATGATCCTGGTGGATCTGCTAAAAACTTATCCGGCGAAATTGACAGAATCAGTGGCAAATCCGATTTTTTCAACATCCCATCGGTTCTTCAAAAATCAGCAGATACGTTTGCTTTCCCCGCTTACCTGTTCCGGAAATCCGCACAAAAATTCTTCCGATTCCGACAATTGGTCTCCCTTCCTTTTGGGTGTACACTCCGGTCAGACTGTCTTCAACGGCTTTTTGTTCCAATTCGTCTACCGTATAGCGCGGAAACCGGTGTGATTCCTTCAAACTGATCTCCGGCATGTAATACCTTCCCGCTTTCGGGGAAAGCACTTTCCAGGGCGAGGTATAATGCTTCCAGTCGAGCAGGTCGAAATGTTCGCCGGAAAAACTGATCGTGAGGCTTGTCTCGTATGCTGTTTCCACTTTGACATCAGTCAATGACCCTCCGGTTACAAATAGACGCTGTCCCTGAATGGTTTCCGGAATGGTATAATACAATGCCACAGCATCCGGATTACTGGATTTGATTGAAAAAGTGTCCTGCTTGCCGGCCAGGTAATCGACCCGCAATTGAAGATCGCGAAACTTAATGAAAGTCGAACTGTCTGCCAGGTAAACACGGCTGGTTAATCCGTTTTCATCTGTTTCAAAATTCATATTTCCGGATTCCCTTTCGGCTTTGGCAGTATTTCCCACCTGTTTGTTCGTTTGCCCGGATGGGTTTGAATGGCAGGCAAGCAGCAAAAAGAGTGCTGCGAAATACCCGGTTTGAAGTGATTTCATGTTCAGATTTCGGAAGAAAACTACTAGGTTATAAGCTTCAGGCTGTTTCCACAAATACACAAATGCTATACGAGGCTACCGCCTCTTCTTAAAAAGACAATAACTTGTAGACTCTGAAACAAATCTATATTACTTGATTGAATACCAAATAACATCACTATCAGGCTCAACAACAGCGATCCAAGGTTCTCGATTTTGTTCACCAGCAAAATCAATAACCATATCATTATCTTCGTATTGAGTTTCGGGAGTTCTAACTCCAACAACCATTCTTCTAGTGCTTCCGTCAGCTTCTATATATGAATGCTTCGCTTCAATGACAATATGATGGTAACCATGAGATTTTAGCCAAGAAACTACTACTCTTTCTTCCTTTTTATGTGCTTCTACGATCATCTCCTCTTACTTTTTTAATTCATCAATTTCATCTCTAACGTCCTTTGGAATTTCCATCTTTAATGCCTTAGATGAAAATTCCAGCAAGTTCTTCACATAACCCTTCACAGAATAATTAGTTACGTCCTTATAACATTCTTTCAATTTAGCAAAATCCTGATAATTTGCAACTATTTCATCAAAATAAATGTGCTCTTTCCTAATGACAAGTATGTGTAAGCTGTCCTCCGTGTATATTGGACTAATCGTCGGCAAATATAAATCACAGGCTGTAAAATTAGTTTCTTCTTCTGGATAAATAATGAACATTTTTGAAATGCTTAAAAGACTCCCCATAAAACGTTCAAATTTTGCAGCTCTAATCCACTTGTCAGCAAATACTGTTCCACCTTCGTAATAAATCTCCCAATACTTAACCAAAGTATATCCTTTCTTTTCTTTCAAATATAGAGCAACGTAAAAATCTGCTTCAATATCAATTAGCTTCATTAATTCTGAACCAAAATCATCTTTGATTTTCGTTGCATCATCTTTATTTGGGACTTTTTGTACTGCCAAATGAAAAAACTCATGCAAAACAACTATTCGAAAGTAATCAAATGAACATTTTCCACATTGAAGAATATGCATATTGAAAGAAACACGACGTTTATCAATATTGACCTCCATCATAGAGTCCTTATCATCGGAGGGAAAATCAAATGTATGCTCTATATAAAACGATTTTTGGATTATCTTCTTATCAAATAACCATTGAATAAATTGATTAATCTCATTTTTTAAATTTTCAACCTCATTTCCAGCACTGGAATTGACTTCATTTATTTCATCAGACATAGTGGTCTATTTGTTTCGAATATAATAAGTTTCTATTAATTCGAAACAAAACAGAAAAAATCAAATTCTTCGTCCTTCCCGGTGTCTGCGTTTTTTGTATGCCAGATTCAACAATGATCCGTTGGCAAGTGTCCAAAGAAAAATGGCAAGCCCCATCAAAGCTCCGAACTGTCCGATTAACTCATACGGCAGGAAAGCCAAACCACTGACTACGGAAGTCAGGATAATCTGGGTAACCGAAAAATGCTTATTCAGTAAATACTTGGTGATGATCAGGAAAAACAGCGATCCCAGTGCCCCGGCCAAAACAGTGATGTATTTGACTTGTCCTTCACCCGAAAACAACCAGGCGCTCCCATGATAAATCCCAACGGAAAGTACCACATGCAACAAAATCCGGACATCTGAATTGGAATGACTACGGCCCCTGAAATAGCAGGTCGTAAGCGGAAATGTTAAGCCTGGTAAGAGTAACATGAGTGAAACAAACAAACCTTTGGTTGCATCTCCCGAATCAACCGACCAGCAAAGGAAGAAATAGAAAGCTCCTGTTAACAGCGAATTGAACAGTGGCTTGTTCTTTTCGTAAATAGTGACCTGCATCATAGCATTGTGTGTTAGTGATTACTTCACTCATACACAAAAGCAGCCGGTATAGCTGTAATAAACTTTGATCCAATTTAGGCCTTTCTGCTTAGTTCTCCTAACAAATCACCAAAAAAAGCTTCACCGGGAGCTCATTTTAACAATCCGATTTCCGGTCAAACGAACTGATTAGTCTTTTACTTTCTCCAGCTGTTCCAGCCAGTCGCGCTCGTTTGAAAGGTATACATCCGGTTTGACTCCCGTTCCTTCATACGACAGGTAACTCCGCCAATGATCCTTCAGGTCGGAAAAACAGATCCGGAATTTTCCGGAAGGCGTTTCTTTGTCTTCTGCATAATTTCTGCCGTAGGTAATCATTCCGCGGGTATTGTCTCCGTACAAGATTACCTTCGGATTACTTTTCCGGAGCTTGACGATAAACTGTTCAGCATTACTGACGGTGTAAAAATTCATCAAAACGGTAATCGGCTGACGGTGCTTTTTGAATAACTCATAAAACTGTTTGGAGCTTTTATCTCCACCGCCGCCATTGTTCCGAAGATCCACCATGAGATTATGTCCGTGGATAGAATCTTTGATCCGTTCGTAGAAGGCTTTTGCTTCTTTGATTCCGTCATTGGAAGCGTTGAAACTTCCCAGCTTGATGTAGCAGGTATTGTTTCCCAAATTGCGGAACACGAATTTCTGATCGGGATACGCCGCCATGTAATGATTGGTTTTCTTCCATTCTTTCTGCCATTGGGCGATTTTGAATTCTCCGTCTGCGAAACAATCCATTACCGAAAAGAGTTGTTTATCGACAAATCCCCCCATCACCAGGCGGAAGCGGTTCGTTTGTTTCGGAAGCAGGTAGAGCATCTTTTCGCCGCGTTCCCAGGACGGAATTTTTGTTTCGAGGACAATTCCCTGCAACACACCATCCGGACAACGCACCACTGCAATCTTGAGATAATTTCTATACACATATATTCCTTCTGGATCTTCTGTTTTTCGTCCGGATAACTCATGCTCCAGGCTATCCAGGTTCAGTGTTGTTTTCGGGTAAAAATTGTAGTCGGATGACTGTTTGATGTTCCGGAGAAAAGCTTCATCCGACAGGTCAGCGAAAGAAAAAGAGGCTGCATTTCCCGAAATTTCATTGTGGAAGTCTGCCACCTCATCGGTTAACTCCAGCAATTTCAGGTAACAATCGAGCGTACTCATTTCCATTGAAAGCAACTGCGTTCTTAAACGTTGGTATTTCGCCTCAACAGCGGCATGCGTTGCCTTTTGCGTTTTGTATGAACTCGTCTGCTTCAGGTTTTGGTACACAAAATCCAAATCCTTCATCCAGGCAGTTACAACAGCGTTTTCCTGCCCGAAACTATTCAAAGCCAGCAAAACCAGTAGCACACAGCTCCATTTCTTTATTATCGGGAATTTCATATGTCTTTGTTTCCAAAAAAGTTTAATCGGTTGAAAGCGTTCCAGGGTATCATACTTCGACAGGCTTGGTATCCCCTTTTAAAGCATGTCAACTTTTGAACTTTTTCAACTCATCGCATTTTTTTATTATCCTTCACTTAAGCAGATCCTTATTTCTTCGTCAACCATTCGGCAACCAGTTTCCGGTACGTTTCACCAATCGGGAGGTATTCCCTGTTCTGCATCTGGATTTGGTTTCCGTCGATCAATTTGATTTTATCTGTCGGGATAATGTACGAGCGGTGAATGCGGATAAAACGGCTGGACGGCAGTTTTTCCAGGATGTCTTTCATGTTTTCCAGTACCAGGATTTTCTCATTCGGCGTATGGATGCGGATATAATCCTTCAATCCTTCCACATACAAAATATCGTCGAATGCAATCTTGTAATGCTTTCTGTCAGCACGGACAAACAACGAATCTTCCTGCTCCACCGGCATGGATGCAAAGGAATCACGCCACTGGATGAATTTCTCGACCCCTTGATAAAACCGGTTAAAGGTAACAGGCTTCAGCAGAAAATCGATTACGTGAAACTGGAATGCTTCCAGCGCATATTCGGGATATGCCGAAGTGATGATAAAATTATTGCTCCGGTTGAACACTTTCATCAGTTCGATTCCAGTCAGTTCGGGCATCTGGATATCCAGGAAGATCAGGTCCACGTCCTGCGTTGTTACCACATCGATGGCTTGGTGCACATCGCTCCCGGCATAAAGTACATTGAGCGACGTGATTTTCTTCGCATAGTCTTCGATCAGCCGCACCGCTAAAGGTTCGTCGTCAATAATCACACATTTGATCGGAGATTTCATCGGAGTTGGATTTGAAGTTTGGCACTAAAATGAGCATTTTCCCTGAGCGTTTGCAGCCGGTGTTTATTCGGATAGAGGATTTCCAGCCGGGTTTCCAGGTTTTGAAGCCCGATCCCGCCCAATTGATCTTTTTTCTGGTTCCCGATTTCGTTTTTCACCTCAAATTCCAATTTCTCGTTATCGCAATAGAGCGATATCCGAATCGGGTTTTCATGGGAAAAAGCTCCGTGCTTCAGGGCATTTTCCACGAAAGGAGACAATAAATACGGCGGAATTTCGATGTGTTCGTTTTGAACATCAACTTCCCATTCAACGAATGATTTTTCGTAATGCCGCAATTCTTCCAGTTCAATGTAGGATTTCATGTAATTGATCTCTTCTGATAAGTGCACCTGGCTCTTCTGTGCTTCGTAGGTCGTGAAACGCATGATATTGCTCAGTTTCTCAATAGCCGATAAAGCGTTCGGCGACTGGAAGTGAACCATCGAATAAATGTTGTTCAAGGTATTGAAGATAAAATGAGGGTTGATCTGTGCTTTCAGGAATTTGATCTCCATATTCTTCTGTTCCCGGATCATGTAGTTGTTGTAATCCAGTGTTCGAACCAGCAGGATCACCGACCACAATACCGTGCTGAGAATAATCGGGTAAAAGCTGTAGAATAAGTTGTCGTAATAGTAATAAATGATTCCCGTACCCGGATAGTAATTGTGTTTCCCGAAAAGAGATGGCATCAGGACTTCTTCCAGCAGGTAGCGGGCAGTTGCAAAAAACAGGTAGCTGGTGAAGAAACCCAAAACCGCCCTTCTCCACCGGAAGGGTTTGAACACCCGTTTCAGTACAAACAGGTAGTTCAGGTAAAAGGTTGACACGTAAACGATATATCCCGTTACCTGGAACAGCGTGATTTCCGCAAAACTCACTCCTTGGTTACTAACAATGACCAGGTTGTAATAAGACCAGATCAACCAGAACACCAGGTTTATGACGATTTCTTTTTTAACGGATACGGAACTTTTATACATCTTGAAATTCGTTTTTGTAAAGCTAGACATATCGTTTCAATCCGTTTCAGGGGTTTGTAGATAAACTCCGGGGGTTCGTAGATAAAAGTTTCGGCCGTCAGACTCTTTGTCAATTTTTGCTTCATCAAAAAACAAAAACGCATGAAAACACTTGTTATCTACATCGGGTTACTGTTATCGGGACAACTCTACGCACAGGAAACCACAATGGTCATCCCGACCAAACTAGCCGATTCAATTCCTGTGATCAATATGGGAACTTTCCACATGGGCTATTCCAATGACGAACACACCACGGAGTTTGATGAATACAACAAAGAGAATGTGCGCCAGATTCATGAAATTGCACGCATGATCGCCGGGTTCAAACCTACTGTCATTATCGTGGAAACACCACCTTCATTCAACAAAGCTCTGCAGCAGGAATACCTGGAGTACCTGAAAAATCCGTCGATGAAATTCGAAGCTCCTTCTGAAATCGAACTGCTGGCTTACGAAATCGGCCGCCTTTCGGATTGCAAACGCATCTACGGAATTGATTTCAAGGAAGGCTATAATTATCTCATCAACCGCAATGTGAAGAAGAACACCGACAGCATCACGTTCAACAACTACTGGAAGATGATTAACGACTTTGACACCAAACACCCGGAAGACCAAATTCCCCTGTTCGAATTACTGAAAATGCACAACCGCCAGGCGTATCTCGACATGATGATCAACGTCAATGCAGATATTCTTACACATGTTTCTTCTGAAGGAAAAGCCCAGGGAGCCGATGAAGCCGCTAAGTTCTACCACCGGAACCTCGTGATGTATTCCAACCTGAATCAAATTAACCTGACCAAAGATGACCGGGTCTTTATCCTGATGGGAGCCGCACATACCGCTTTCTTCAATGATTTCATGAGACGTAGTCCCAAATACTTCCTGGTCGACATTTTCAAATACTTAAAATAATTCATTCCGGCATAAACCCATTTACAGTTATGAAAAAGAGCCTGTTTCTCGTTTTATTTTTATTTTCATTTTCAGCCAGTTACACCCAGACGTTTCAACTAACGGGTAAAGTCCTGAACCAGGAAAAAGCACCGGTTGAATACGCCAATGTATTCCTGATGAATGACAGCATCAAAGCCGGTCAGACACTGACCGACAGTGCCGGAGGATTTACCATCCGCGCAGCCAACGGTGTATACACACTTCACATCCAGCAATTCGGTGAAAAACTCCTGCAGCGGGAAATCATTCTGCTGGGAGACACCGATTTGGGGAACATCGAAGTCAACGAATCCCAGTTACTGGACGACGTGGTAATCGAAGGGCGTAAAAAGATCATCGAGCGCCAGGCAGACCGATTGGTGTTTCATGTCGAAAATGCCGCTACGGCCGGAGCCAATGCACTGGAAGTTCTGAAAGCAACGCCGATGGTGCGCGTACAGGACGAAACGGTTTCGATCGTGGGGAAAAGTGAGGTATTGGTCATGATCGACGACCAGATCCAGCGCATGTCTCCGGGTGATTTGGCAAACCTCTTACAATCTATTCCAGCAGACCAGATCAAAAGCATTGAAGTGATCACGACTCCGCCTGCCAAATATGAAGCGGAAGGAAACAGCGGGTTGATCAATATCCGCCTGAAATCGGCACGGGCAAATTCCTGGAATTCCAGCATCGGGGTTACGTACCGCCAGAAAACCTATGCCGGAGGGATGGCGTATGGAACCTTTAACTACAACCACAACAAACTGTCCCTTCAGCTTTCGATCAACAGCGGCGAGCAAAAGTACCGAACCACTTCTGAAAGCCGAACGTTCTATCCTTCCGAGACCTGGAGAATCGATGCGACCGATATTTCCAAAACAACCGGTTCGGGAATCACTGCCGGACTGGATTACAAATTCACTAAAAACTGGACTTCCGGGCTGCGCTATTCCGGGAACTTCACTTCAGAATCAGGTGGAAACAAGCCGCTGACCTCGCGAACAGAAACGGCATCTGCCCTTCCCCATTCCTACATTGCTTCCGGTATCAACTCCAGCAATAAACCAACGATGAACTCGTTCAACTGGTCGAATACGATCAAAGCAGATTCTTCGGGGCGAACGCTGACCATCGATCTGGACTATTTCAACTACCAGAAGAAAGATTACCGTTTCTTCTCCGGAAATGAGCTGGACGAAAACCATTCGGTTATTCCTGCAACCTTCTTTTCATCGGTGAATTCCAACACAAACCATATTCAGAATTATTCCGGGAAAGCGGATGTTGAACTGCCGTTCCGCACGTTTCAGTTCTCTTTTGGAGGAAAGGTTTCTTACACGGAAACGATGAATGACCTGCGTGTTTATGACCTTGAATCCGGGAACAGCGTTTTGAACACCAACCAGTCGAATGAATTCCGCTACCGCGAATACAACGAAGCCTTATACACTTCCTTCCACAAAAAACTGGGTTCCAAATGGAATGCCCAGGCCGGACTACGCGTTGAATTCACCCAAACGGAGGGGTATTCCAGAAACCTGGATCAAACGAACGTCAACAATTACATCAAACTATTCCCTACGGCTTTCCTGACGTACGAACCAAGCGATAAGCATTCTTTTTCCCTGAACTACAGCCGCCGCATTTCACGACCGAATTTCGATTACCTCAACCCGTTCATTATCCGTTCGAGTCCGTATTACTATTCGGAAGGGAATCCGTTTCTGAAACCGTCTTTCATCGATAACCTGGAGTTTTCCTACATGTTTCATCAAAAATGGGTTTCAACGCTGTATTACTCCCAGTCTTCGAACTTTTCCCAAAGTTTGTCCATTCCGGATCCGGTAACGAACGTGGTTAAAAATATGCCGCTGAATTATGCAGACATGTACCAAACCGGGATTTCGACCTACTACAATTTCAGTAAGTGGAGCCGCTGGAACTCTTTTACGGGAATCAGTGTCACAGTTCAGAAAATCAAGTCGCGGGCAGATTTCATTCAATCCATTTCGGGGTGGAATTCCTACTTCTATTCCAACAACGACTTTACGATCAACAAATCCAAAACGCTGATCGCAAGCGTGAACTATGGATTACAGCTTCCGGGACGCTACCAGATTTTCCACATCGCAACGATGCATATTCTGGATATCTCGGTTCAATCGCTGTTCTTCAACAAAAAACTTTCGGTTGCTTTCACGCTACAGGATGTATTGAACGGCCAGCGCCCACTGATCCGCTACGTTTCCAACAATGTATCAACGGACATACGGAATTACAACGATTCACGCGGGTTCCGCATTTCAGTCGGGTACAAATTCGGAAATGATAACCTGAAGTCAAAACAACCACGTTTTGGGAACGAAGACGAGCAAAACCGAACCAATTAACTTCATGCGTTAATCTTCGCTGTCTTTCATTCCGTGCAGGACCTCTTCGATGATCTGTTTCTGGACTTCTTCGGATTTCTGAACCAGCACCGAATGTCCTGCATCTTCGAACAGGAACAGTTGCTTCATCGATGTGTCGAGTACATCAAAATAGGCTTTCGCAATCGCATGATTGGTCTGCAGGTCTTTTCCCCCGATGAAGAAATAAACCGGGCAGTTGATCCGGGGAAGTTCCTGTACCAGGTTTTGACTAACGGCTTTGTTCCAGGTAGGAAGCCAGATGTCTGCCCAAGCTTTCAGATAGTCCTTCAGTACCGTTGTGTCTTTATCGGCAATGGGCTGACCATCGTGATAAAACATCCATTTCCGGGAATAAAAGATATCCATGTAGCTTTCAAACGGAATATGAACCGTGCTCAGTTCTCTTTCTTCGATTTGATTCCCCGCTGCTTTTGCTTCCTCTTTCAATAGATCAACCAGCATTTGTTCGCTTTTGGTTTGATCAACCACCGGACTGAATGCCAGGTAGGCATACAACAAATCCGGGTGCTTTTCTGCCATGCTGAATCCGAGTACCGTTCCCCAGGATTCTCCTGCGAGGTACAATTTCTGCTTGTTGAATTTCCGAAGCAGTTCCTGAACAAGCTGATACGTATCTTCTTCCATCAGTTCCAGCGTGATCGGGCCCGAAGTTTGATTCAGGGCAAGTGTTCTTCCGGTTTCGCGCTGATCCCATTGAACGACCAAAAAGTGTTTGCGCAATTCCGTTGAGAACAGATCTGCTTGTTTCATGCGTGAACTTCCCGGGCCCCCATGTAAAAACAAGATGATCGGAGCTTCCGTCTTCCCCTGGTATGCAATCACCTGACGGATTCCTCCTATTTCCAGGGTGTCATAAACGGGTTCTGTTTGCGCAGTTGCGTTCAGGACGGCGGTAAGCATCCAAAACAGGCAAAAAATGGCGGTGTGTTTCATGTTTAACAGGGTTATCTAATTGCATACAACGATCGCAAAGTACCTGGGGTAAAGCTATGTGTACTTTGTGACCCATGCGGTTAAAATCAAATACAACTTATCGATGCTGATCCAGCAGGATGACGTTTCCATCCGGGTCGGTGAGCATGATACTTCCCGGGCCGCTCGTGTTTTCATCTGCTTCTGCACTCAAAGCAACTCCTTCGCTTTTCAGGTGTTTCTGAATGGTTCTTACATCATCAAACGGCTCTACGTTCTTCGCATTTTCATCCCATCCCGGGTTGAACGTGAGGATATTTCCCTGGAACATTCCCTGGAACAAGCCGATCAGCGCGTTTCCATTTTTCATGATCAGGTATTTTTGTTCCATACTTCCGGCAAAAACATGGAATCCCATTTTTTCATAAAACGTTTTTGAAACAGCCAGGTCTTTGACACTCAAGCTCATTGAAAATGCTCCTAATTTCATCTGTTTTTCTTTTTCAGGTTTATGCTTCATTGGTTCTCCCGTAAAGATAGTCTGAAAACAGAAACCAAAACAAAATGCTGCAACAGTAATCAATCCTGAAAACAGGAAGGCTTTTCTTTTCATGTGATCCGATTTTTATGACGTGAAAGGTACTACCAAATTCGGTCATTCAAAAACAGATTGCATCCAATTTTCCTGTTTTAGACTTGCTGATTACTCCTGATAAATCTCGCGGGTTATCTCGCTGACTTTGTCAAACGCTTCACGATCCTTTTTCAGGTAGGTGCATTTGTATTCTTTGGTGGCCTGCAAAACCACATCAATTTCTTGCTGCGAACTCAGCAAAACGATATTCAGTTCGGGTTTTTCAGCACGGATTTGGCGGATGATTTCCAAACCGGTTTCCGCGTCATAGTATTTCGAATCCAGGAAATAATCCATAATGATGAGATCCGGGTTACGGTGAATTTCCAACAGACAGGTTTCTCCTACCGGAAACACTTTCACTTCCTTCACCGCAGGAACTTCTGCATACAAAAACGTTTTCAGAGTTTCGGCATAGGTCTTATTATCTTCAACGATAAAAACGATTCCGGTTGATTGTGTTTTGGTTTTAAACAGATTTGTCAAAAAACTCATTATTCCTCGTATTGCTTTTTTAACTCATTTATTTCAGCGATAGCGCGGTCACATAACAAAATTACAGAATTTTTCAATTCTGTTATCCGCTTCATTTCCAATTCGGAAAGCGCTAATTGCTCCATTTCAATCAATTGTTTTTCTATCTTATTGAGTCCCACAATAGATACGGATGATTTCATTTTATGGGCTGCCAGGCGGATCATCGAAAAATTTTCCTGTTCCACACCTTCCACTACATCCTGAAGGTTTTCCGGCAGGTATTTCAGGAAGATTGTCATCGTTTGCGCAATGATGTCTTTGTTTCCGCGCATGGTTTTTTCCAGGAAAGACAGATCGATAAACTGTTCGTCATCATTGGTTTTACCGGCTGGCTGCAACTTGCTTATTTCTGCCAGAAGTGCTTCTTCACGCACTGGTTTGAGCAGAATTCCGTTCATTCCGGCCTGGATGTACTTTTGATCAGCGTCTTCGGAAATAGCAGAAGTCAGCGCAACAATAGGAACCGGGTTCTTCAAAATTTCCCGGATATAGACTGCTGTTTCGTAACCGTTCATCCCCGACAGGTTCAGTTCCATCACTACCAAATCGTATGCTGATTCCTGCAGTTTCTCAATGGCTTCTTTTCCGGTTTCGGCATGATCTGAGGTAATTCCATGTTTTTCAAGCAAGGCTGCTATGAATTTCGCACTGATCACCACATCCTCCACAATCAGTATTTTTCCTTTTCGTGTCATTTTCAGTGTGCTTTCATAAAACAACCAAAAGATACTCCTTTTTACTGAATTCCGTCTTGTTTCAAGCGTATTTTCCCCAGCTCTTCACACTTTTCGATGTTTTTCTGTACCGCTTTTCCGCTTGCTGTCCGAGTTAAAATCCACCGCAATAAAATGCGTGCACCGGTTAATCGCTTCCAGATCACGCTGCTGATCGTTTTCAAATCCGCCGAGAACCGTCCAGCTTCCGGCTTGTGTTTTAAATTGATCCGGAAAGTAGCGCGGCTTATCGCCCACATGGTAAACCGTTACCCTCGGGGAAGCACATTTCAGCAATTCCATCGCCAGCGTATCCACTCCTCTGAAATCACAAAGGGAAAAGACAACATCTTCCTGATCCAGGTAGCGATTAATGACTTCTTCGTAATGGCTTTTAAAATCAGAAAAGCGGATATTCCCGTTTCCGAAAATATAAATGTTCATGGTGTTTGGTTTTAAATTGACTTCCGGTTTTTACCCCCGTTTTGTCAAAGCCACAATAAAAAGTCCTGCAGCTGTTACAATCGAAGCTCCTCCTATTCCAATGGCTCCGTAAAAAATCAACCCGGTTTTTGCCAGTGTTGCAAACAAACCGACTCCAAAGAACAGGGAGCCGAGCAGGAGGTAAACCCAGGCTCTTTGAGCAGCTGCTTTGTGGATTCCGCTTCTCACAGTGTCATAGCACATTTCTGCCTCTTCTAAAGGAATTTGCAGCAGTTTACTTGCTTTCCGAACGATTCCTCCTTTCGGTTTCAAGGCTAAAATTTCTCTTTTCATGTATTTCTCCAACTCAGGATTTTTCTCCGGATTCATGGTTGTTTTATTGTTTTACAGGTAGTTATTTCTATCAGCGGATGCGCGCAATCAAATGCGCAGCACCGGGTAAAGATACAATCAATTCAATTCGGTAACCTGGATCCGCGGATTGTTTTTAGCAGCCTCTTTCCCCCATTCAGCAATGGATCGAAGCAGCGGAATCAGTGTTCTGCCGAATTCCGTGAGTTCGTATTCGACCTTCAGCGGAGGTTTGGACGTGTACACCGTGCGGGTGATCAATCCGTCGTTTTCCAATTCTTTGAGCTGTAAACTCAGGGTTCTTTCCGTTACCCGCGGCAGTTCCTTTCTCAATTCATTATACCGCTTTTTCATAGCGAGATGAATCAAAATAACTGCTTTCCATTTCCCGCCGATAAAGCTCATGGTAAGGCTTGTGCTGCAGGGATATTGTTTGTCGTCGATGCAATACATATGCTACTATCCTTTTTGACCGTTATTGCAAAGTTAAAACACTAACATTATGTTTGCAACTATAAAAATGATAGTATAACTTTTAATTCTCAAAACATGCATTTTTCAGACCTTTCAAAGAACCGGTACACGACCAAAAAGTACAACCCGAACCAGCAGGTTTCATCCGAAATCATAGAACAGTTGAAAGAAATCATCCGTTTAAGTCCTTCATCGATCAACAGTCAGCCGTGGAAATTTACTTTTATTTCCGACCCGCAGGTGAAAGAAGCATTGGCAAGCGTTTCATATTTCAACGAACAGAAAATCAAAGATGCCAGTCATTTGGTAGTGTTCAGTGCAATCGACAACATCACGAAATTTGAAACCCAAATCCAGGAACACCTCCCGGAAGGATCGGTAGCTTATTACAACAATTTCCTGAAACCATTGCCGGAAGCGGAGATCAAATCCTGGCTGCAACACCAGGTGTACCTTTCCCTGGGCTTTTTCCTGAGTGCCTGTGCATCCCTGGGAATTGATTCCAGCCCGATGGAAGGAATTAAAACAGAAGAATATGCCCGCATCCTGAAGATGACGGATTACAAACCCTTATTCGCTGTTGCACTGGGCTACCGCGACGCAGAAGACGCCAACCAGCCTTCGGTAAAAGCTAAATCCCGTCTTCCAGAAGAATACACGATTGAATGGGTTTAATGCTATCTGGTAAAGGGATCAATTTGTTTGGGGTTGATCCCTCACACAAGCTATTGTTAAGCAATATAGCTTGTTAGACTAAATAAACCACATAGGGACATAGAACACATAGCCTGTCAGACTTCATAAACTGCGAACGTCTGCCGGAAACATAAAACACATAGCCGATGACGAATAATCAGTTACAATTTATTCATTACCGCGAAAGCACATTCCACAAAAAATAAACCACCACCGGAATCAGAAACGTGTATGCTCCGATTTTCAACCAGCGGGGTACTTTCAACCCGTTTTTCTTGATCACTTTGATTGCTTCCGTTTCGTCCAGTTCGTTGACTTTCCTGATCACCACCCGGTATTCGGAAACAATGACGATCCATCCTGCCGTAAATGCCAGAACAGGCAAATACAGGAACCAAGGAGCCTCATGCAGGAAAAATTCCAGGGAAATTGCTGCCTGAAGACACAATCCCATAAAAATAACCAGGAAAAAGGCAACGTTCATCGCGCGGTGCAGACCGAGGTAAATGATGATCGTATTCAATCCCGTGGCTTTGTCTTCGGTATAATCTTCGGCAGTGTTCAGCAAAATAATTCCCATTTGATGGAAGCCGTAAAGCGAAAACAAGGCTATTTGCAACAGTGATGGAAATCCGGCAGTGATAATTGCAGTATACAGCATCGGGCCGAAAAAAATAATCAGCCACAAACACAGCAATTGCCACAAACCTCTCGATTTAAACTTGAATGGTTTGACGGAATACTGCAAACCGATAAATGTTCCGGCGATTACCAGCGGAATCAAATAGTATTGTTTGGTTGCAATAGAAATGTAGAACGAAATCAGCAATGCGAGTACACCGGAAACAATCATCTGAATTCGCACATTGCGTTTCCCCAGTTCATAGACCGCATTCGACAGGTAGCTTTTGTAGATGGAATCCAGCTCATAATCGGCATAGCAGTTGATCATATCGCCGATATTGAACAGGAGCACAACCGATAACAATCCAAGATAGAGCATCGGGTTCAGGAAATCCTGCCAGGATCCGATACTGAGTAATAAGGGAATCAGGAAAATAGGCAGCTCAGCGAGGAAAAATTCCTTGCGCCGGATTGCCAGGGAGTTTTGAAGAAAGCGTTTCAGGGTTTTCTTCTTCGGGCGGTGAATGATGTTGACACGCTGAATGTGGCGCTCATTCGGATTCAGAAATGCTTCCCGTCCGTGGAGCAACGTGTGGTTATCCGCCAGTACGATGTCGTTCGTTTCCCAGCGGTGCACGTACAAGTATTTCGGATCATACAACAATTCCTTCATTTCTGAAATAAATGCTTCTTCCGATTGACCATTCAATCCGTTCACTTCCAGGGAAACCGGGTTCAAATCATGGACGGGTTCGGCGTAACGCAAAACCTGTTTGTCTTCAACCTCGTGTTTCTGAAGCAATGGCTGTACGATTTGACCACCGTAATGGACTATTTTCTTCGTCGTGTATGTAACCGAAATTTCCTTCCATTTTGCCAGTTGTTCTTCGCTCAAATCCCGAACCACCGCTTCCGTATCGCAGAAAGTAGTTCCTCCCAGGTCTTCTTTTTTTGGCGCAAGCAGGCACTGGAACAAAATAATATGCGGAATAGTTCCCACAAAAGCTCCATCCCAATGCATTGGCACTTCGTGATTGGTAAAAATGTAGTTCCCGGTATTTTCTTTGACCTTCAGTTCATTAATCGCGCCGAATTCCCATTGCAGCGGCTTGCCCAGTTTTTGCCCGAACAAGGCCAGTTCCTGTTTCGGCATGGTTTCATAGCCTCTGAAAACGACTAGTTTGTATTGGCTCACCCAGTTTTCGATCTGGTCAACCGGAAATTGCGTCAACGAGCGGTCGGAATGCTGGTTTCGGATCACCACTCCAAATGGTTCCAGGAGTTCGATGGTGTAATTCATCCCTGTTGAATGAGTGTGTAATAATGTGGTTGATTGTTTTTAGATACCAGTTGGGCATTTGCTGCTTCGGCTTCTTTTCGTTTCATCAGCACATAACCGTCGTCTTTCAGAATAATGACGCCGTGCCAGGGAGTGAGCCAATTGTCTTCCGCCCGGGTGATCTTCACCCCTATTTTTGCTGAATGGGCATGATACGTATGAATGGAAAGCCTGATCGACTGCGGATAAACATAGGTCAGGAAACGCGTCCAGGCATTGCTGTTGCGAATCACTTTCAGTGCTATTTCCCTGGACTCTTCTTTGATCTTACTGGTCGACAAATCCGGGAACAGGTATTTCCTGTCTTCGACAATGAAGCGGTGCATGCCGTTAAACAACTTCCGGAATTCCTCATCGGTTTTCAATCGTTCATACAACCTATCCAGCGATTCCGCATAGGTGTTCAAAACAGTATCTCTCAATTCATTAAATGAGTTTCCTTCGAGTAAATCTTCCAGATTAACAATCTCCACGAATTCCAGCTGCTGTTCTTCGATGACCTCGTTGATTCGCTGCACATAAGTGGAAATATCGTCGTCGCTCACAGCTACCAGCTCGGAAAAAATACGTCCGTCTGAACAGATGGTGATGTGTGCTCCCGGCTCGTAAACACTCCGGATTTCTTTACACAGATTATTCAGTGTATTCAGCGCGATTTCTTCTCCCAGATCGGGCAGTTTTCCAATTACTTTTTCTTCATTGGGCGATTTGGCCGGGAAAGCGGGCAGAATGAAATGGATCGGTAGTGACTGGCTGGTGAAGTAATCGAGATTCAGTTCGTGCTGTTCGAAACAGGCCGCACAGGTTCCGTTTTCACAGGCTTCCGTTCCGTCACTGATTTTCCGGTTATTGAAAATGATTTTCAGAATATCCCGGTTCACCTGGTGCTCGTGCACGTCTTCATCGACTGTCATTTTATTTGCCCAGGAACCCAATTCATTGATCAATGGGAAGAAATGTACCAGCAACGGAAAGGTGTTGGTTTTCCGGATGAGTTTCGCCATCAGACGAACGGCTTGATCGCTGCTCTCCCTGTCGTGGGTTTGAAGCTGTAAAAACATCACAGACCAATGCATCAGGTACAACAAAGCCGGAAGATCCTTCACTTTCTTCGACAATTTGCCGGAGTCCGTTGCTCCGTCAATAATCCTGCGAATGGTTTTCAATCCCATTGCCCGGATATGTGCCGTTTGGAATGACCGAACTGCCAGTGCTCTGTTTTGCTCCAGCAGTTTCCCGATAATATTCCCTAAAAACGCTTCATAGGGTTCCATCAAATCCAGTTTCAGCTTCAGGGCCGTTTCAAAACGTTCGGATAGTTTTCCTTCGGGAATGGAAGCAACCTGCAACTGCCAGTCGGAATTAATGCAGCGGTACAGAAACAGGATGATGTCTTCCTTGTTTCCAAAACGTTTGTACAATTCGTCTTCGTCAATGGAACTTGCCTTCGCAATATCCGGCATGTTTACGGTTTCGTAACCGTTCAATTCAAACAGTTTTACAGCATTTCTGCAGACGATATGATACAGGTTATCTGTTTTCATTGGTTGCTTCTTAAGTGGTGTTTTTTATACCTCCAAAGTATCAATTATTCCTGAAAGAAGCATCAACGTTCAGGACAAAAACATACACATCCGGTTAGCGTTCATATGTCAGGTTCACCAACCCGGTACTGAAGGATTCCACCCCGATCAATTTCCAATCTATTTCTTTTGTTTTATCCGGAAACAGGCGGATTCCCTCTCCCAGGTTTTTCGGAACAATAGTCAAAGTCAATTTATCAATCAAATCATGCTCCAGGAAATACGAAATGACTTTCCCTCCTCCGATAAGCCAGCAGTCTTTCACCGCTTTGCTTTTCAATTCACGGGCGAAAGCAAGCAAATCCGAACTAACAACAAAGGTATTCGGCGTGCTGATCGGATAATCCGGGTTTGTTGTCACTACATATGATTTCAAATTCGCATAAGGCCATTCCGGGCTTAACTTCAGGACTTCCTTGTACGTACTGCGTCCCATAACGGCCACTTCGAGGCTATCAAGTAACTCCTGATACCCGTAATCACTTCCGTCTTCCGGGTAAGGAATCGAAGTCAGCCAATCCAGATTTCCGTCTGGTTTTGCAATGTAACCATCCAGTGTCATTGCGATGTAAAGTTTCATGAGACTCATTCTGATATGTTCTTTCTTTTATGTTCTAGCAATCAAACTGGATCGCCACTTCAGACGTTTTTTTGTTCAGGCGGTCTTTACCTGCTTTGGAAGACAAAAACAACAGTACTCTTTCTTCTTCATAATCCCTGTTTGAACCGATGACAAAATCAGGTTTTCCGTCCCGGTCGATGTCCCCGATAAACAACATTTCGGTAAAGGTATCGTTGAATGAAGGTTCATCCAGAAGCAGTGTTTCGGTACCATTTCCAGTTGAAAGATAGAGTTTGTAATGCTCCACCTGGTGGTAAACCTCCTTTCCGGAATCGGTATGCCGTTCTTCTGTGGATCGGATGTCTCCTGCTCCACGCAGCGTATATTCCGTCCCGTTAAAGCTGAACGACCATTTTTCTTTCGGCCAGATATTCTTTTTGATACGTTTGACTACGGCTATTTCACCCGCTGTCAGTTCGGGATCATTGATGAAAAGCAGCGTTTTATTTTTAGAATCGATGATCCAGGTTGAATCTCCCGAACATTCGGAATATCCTCTCGACCGTATAAATTCAGCTTTCCCGATGTAGTACTTTCCGCTTTTCCGGTACAAATCAATCCATTCACCCGTTAACTGATTGGCCGGATTTTTCTCCTCCCAATCGCGGTACTGGCTGGGAAGCAGGATTTCAAAGTCGTTTTGGGAGTCGGACGAACCAAGCGGAGCCGGCTCGGGTTCTTTCTCTTGAATAACTTCGGTTGTTTTTGCCTGAACCGGCTCTTTGACTTCGCTTTTCGGTGCTTCCGGGTTCGCAGAATTCGTACATGAGGCCGCCGCAAGGACTATGAGGATATAGCTGATTACTTTCATCATCTGATTATGGAATAGCGTACCCGTTTTTAGAAGAAGATTTGACCAGCGAACCGTGTTTGTATTTTTTCATCCCGATGCGCTTTCTTCCGGATTTAAAACGGTTGTAATAGATTATTTTTTGTTTCAGAATAGTCACTTCTTTTCCATCGGAAGCGGTCCTCCACTTCGTTTTGATGTAGGTGTGTGTCCATTCTTTTTTCAACTTTCTCCGCACCGAATCAACAAATGTCAGAACCTGTTTCAGCGAGTCCGTTGTGTGCGTTTCATCTTCCATCCGGTAGATCAACTCATCCAGTTTGGCGATGGAGTCTCTCCGCATCCAATAATTGACCCGGGTACAAAAGGCCTTCTCTTTTGAAAAATAGTTGGAGTTTGTTCCCACAACGATCAACGGATGTTTGGTATAACAATCGCAGGAATCGTCCTGTGCAAACGGATAATTTCTGATCACGTTTTTGTGACTCAGACAACTTGCCATACTCAGCAATAGCAACCCCATCAGGCTATAGTGCAATCTGTAACGGAATCTACTTGTTTTCATAGCTGATCACTTATCCGGCAATTTGTCCCTGCATCTGGAACATTCCAGTCAGTTTCATTCCTGCGGTCAGTTCCGGAAACCGCATGTTTTCAGGGTTCACAAACAAATCGATCGTAAAGAAGTCTTTAACATCCGGGTTGGTAATCAGCCGCACTCTCATCAGGTAACCTTTTACGGTGTTGTTCTCCAATAAATGTGTTTCCCGGAAGTCTTCCAACTGCCCCACAAAGTCGAAACAAGCCTGCCCCGGCAAATCATTGTTCGGCATGTACATGGTAAAATCTTCGCTGTATTTTAACTCCCCATCTTCCTCGCCCAATGTACTTACATCCAGGACATACACAATCCCGCTGATTTTCATGTCCCATGCTTTTTGCGAAAGGTATTTTTCCCGGTTTTCAGCATAATCCGTTGCCAAATACGAAATCCCGAAGGTATCTCTTCCGCCGCCTGCTATAATCGCCTGCAAATCTGATACATTTTCCCATTCATGGATTTCCTTATTCACGACATCCAAAACAACATCCGTTTTGATTACCGGAACCATGGTGACCGGTTTTCCGTCTACTACCACGCTTTTCAGTGCAACATCTTCATAATTCAACTCCGAACAACTGATTCCGTTCGTTGAAAAAACGGGTTCTTTGATCATTGCAAGGGCAAAGTGTTCCCGCAACGACTGGCTTCCATTCGGTTTCCGGTAACTTTCAAACCCGAAGATTCCGCCCCAGGTATTACTCAAATCCGAATTATTTGTTTTCTTGATTTTTAAACCGATTTCGTTTTCAGAAACAGGAGCGGTGATTTCTTCCCTGTCCTGGAAATAATCGTGATTGTTTTTCAATGGTGTTCTGAAAATGAGGTTATTCTCTTCCTGGCTGAAATTTGCAAATCCGTGGTATGTCAGTTCATCATTTCCAAAAGAATAAGGCAGGCCGATCTTTCCTTTCTCCCCGTTGTTGAAATGGTACGAGATGGTGATTGCTTTGAATTCATGATCATCATTCGCCAGCTGGTGATTCGTATCATTGGCAAACTGTGAGTGATACAGAATAACGTATGAATTGATTTTTCCCTGTGCCAGTTCCTGTTCAAAGCGGTTTTCCATCCTGTCAATGACTTCCTGCGCGGAAAGCGAATAAGAAGCATCATCACCGATCACATACAAAAAACCGGAAATTCCTCCTGCAGCATGTTCATAAGCTGAAATGGGAGCATAATTGCCCTGGTGCTGCATGTTCATGAAACGAACGATGTATTCGTTATACCGGCTCATAGCCGAATAAAGCTCGCTGTGCGGTGCTATCGGATTTGTTTTTTCTTCTGCGGTTTTCTCTTTCTTCCTGAATCGGTCAAATAGTGCCATAATATCCTTGTTTTTTAAACGAACAATTGACTCCTGCTGATAAAATAGTATGAACATTCAGGCGTACAAGTTATCCGGATTTTAAAAGTAGTAAAATCTGCTAATCTTTAGGTGTTTATTTCTTCTCAACAAAAACGTGATCTGAGAACGGTTCTCCTGGCTTTTGATGTTGGTTTCGGGCCTTTTAAATCAGAACTCCCGGTCAAAACCCGAAAATTCTTCGTTCCTAGCGTTTTTCTCAATCAGTTCCATGATAAACCTGTTATAATCTTCCCGCATAGGCAGCTCAAAATCGGTGTGCAACTCGCGTCGGGTAGTCACTACTTTTTCGTTCGTCTTAGGATTAAATCCTTCCTTCTCCGAATTTATCCAATACATCCCGATTCCCCTTTTTTGCCAATTAGGTAATTCGTTAAAATTGATTCCATAGCGGAACAACAATTCGTTTTTGTCAGCAATACTTAGTCCCTGAATTTTTGCAGTTGCGTCTTTTGGTGAAAACTGATCCTGCCTCAGGCGCCAGTAACAATGTGCATTCAACGCATTTCTGTATGCATCTTCGTTTCTCCATCGAAAATAATCTTCCACCAGCTGTTTATTCGGAAGTTCGGAAAGCCTGCAATCAAACGCTCCTACAGCTCCCAGCAAGGAAGAAAATTTAGCACTTGCCTCCCCTGCTAAAATCGAAATCAACTTCCGGGTTTTACGGGAAAAGGCAGTTTCATGATGATCGAACAATAAGGATATTTCGTCACTTTCCGTATAACCGTAAATGACATTGAAACCACAATTCATCAAATGCCTGAGAGTTTCAATCATCAGGTCTCTAAATCGCTCATCAAAAGGAGCTTCAAAATCATGAGTTTCCTTCGTAAGTTTCGTAAAACCTCTGCCATCAATCCGTGCAACAAGATACATTCCGGGTAAAACACTGCGATCCTGTGCTGTTTCGTAAACCCTCATTTTGACGTCTAACTCATCAAATTTCATCGGTCCATTGATTTATTTTAAAACTTCCGTTTTCAATTTTCACATAATAAAGTTCGTCAAAACCCTCATCAAAACCGGGCAACTCCAATTTACGGTGTGTTCCTTTGATCCCGACTTCCGGAATCCGTTCCTTGCCTTCCCGCCCATCATTCCGATCCAGAGATTCCGCAAGCTTTGATTGAAAATAATAGCCCGTTACTTTAAACTTCTTCGCTTTTGCAACAGCAATGTATTTTGCCCGGTCTGCTTTCGTTGGATTGGTATTATCCACAACAAACGGATGCTGGGTGTTCAAACACGTATTGATAAATTGTTCTTCCTTGTTTCTGGTTCTCAATTGATCCATCGAAATCCGGATATGAGACTTGAAAAAGTTTTCCTTGTAAAAAGTTGTCTTTCCCGAAGCCTGAATCCCCACAAACAGAATCAGTTCCATATCTGGTGTCTTTTAATTGTTTTTTAGAATGACGGATCATCAACATTGCAACAGATCGTACTGTGCCGTTATTCTGATTACTTAAATAATCGGAAATTATGTGATTGAATCAGGCATTAAGTTATCTGAGTCTAAATGTAGTAAAATCTACTCGTTTTTCGTACGCATTGTTTTAGAGGCTTCATAATCTTCCCGGATTTTCTGATCTGCCAGGATTTGATCTAAAAACGGTGCTACCAGCTGTTGGATTTCAGTTTCGGAAATGTCCAGGGCATGCGGATCCTGAACCAACTGTAACCACGGTTTCGGGCCTTTGAAATCATAACTTCCGAACACCATGACCGGGGTTCCTTTTACACGGATCGTTGTTTTATTCGCCAGCACCCATTGATCTGCCCAGGTGTAGAGGTATTTCGCATCTCGTGCGGTGAGTCTCAAACAGGAATGAGAATCTGGATAACCGGGCATGCTGTACTGATGCCAGCCCACACCGGCCTTGTTCAGGATATTAAAGTTCCACTTTAACTCCCACTCGTCATTAAACGTACTGATTGTCTTTTTGGCCTTCCAGTTGGTATAAAACAACCCGGTCGGGGTTTGGTCTTTTTCCCTTCCCATACTCGTAGGCCCGGTGTAAACCAATTCTCCTTTTTCATATGCCCCAAACGATTGAGTCGCATAGGAGAAAAAGATGATTTTGTCAACATCTTTCAGGGTTGAAACCTCTAAGGGAAACGGGAAGTAATAGACCACATCGCCGCTCAAATCAACCGGTACGATGACCGAATCCATTTTCGCGAAGTGCGTACTGTCGACCCGGTTCAAAGCAAAAACAATGGCGCGCCGGGAATGGTTGTACAACGAATCATTTTGAAGCCATTCTTTTGCATTCCGGAACTCGTAACCCATTTTTTCCGGTTTCTTCCATTTTGACGATGCAGCAACTTGATCCGCAGGTGAAGCGGATGATTTTTCGTTTTGCCGGCACGAACTAAAAAGAGCGGCAACAGCAGATAGTATGATCACAAATCTTTTCATGCGCGAGTTCTTTCTTCTAATAAGTTAACCAATTACACTGAAAACCTCCCGGCAAAAAATGATTTATTAACAATTAAAAGACTCCGGCGTGCGAAACTATCCGATGAGGATGAATCCGGTTATCTTAAGGCTTCACCTGGTATTTCGCGGAGATTTTCGCAACCTTTTTCCAGAGTTTCCGCGATTGCGGCATTAAAGAAGCATAGCACACATATTCCTGTCCGTTGATTCTAAGCGGCAAACCATATTCCGGGCTGGAAAATCCGTCGAGGTTCAAAAAATCGGGGATTTCCTGCTTACTTCTCCCCGCTAAATAGACTTCCTCCGGGATGATCCGTCCTTTTTTATCCAGGTACAAAACGTTCGTATTGATCACATCGATTATCCGGTTGTCTTTCCAAATGATCCGGATCAGGTCTTTCTGCTGGTCATAATTCATAAACTCGTAAATCATGAGTCCCTGGAATGCTCCATGAATGTAATTGGAAAAAGCGATCGTGTCTCCGGCTTCATTAAAACGGATTTCTGATTGACGCCATTTCTGTGTCGACTCATCGGTAATTGTTTCGCTTTCTGACAAAATTGCTCCATTTTCGGAATAGTACACACTTAAACTCCGGGCCGTAATACTATCGAGATTGCTCTCGCAGGTCTCATGCCAAATTTGTCCGTTCGAAAAATAATAGATCTCGCTGTAGTTCTTTTTGTCTGGCCAATTTTGCGCATAGATGGTATTTCCGATTGAATCAAAATCATAACGCGATTTTTTCGGGGTGGCAGAAAATCCACACAGGTAATAATTGGAGCGTTCAGCGTAATTCGGGTTTGCTTTCAGGTAGATCGGGTTGGTGACTCCCAGGTCGCGGTAGATCGTTGCATCTGCTTTCGTATTGGCTTTCCCTTTCTTGTAACCGAATTCAGTGATCGAAACGTATTTTCCATCCCGGTATTCCAATACATCCAGCCAATAGTCCGTAATGAATGACCAGGCCTGTTCCAATTGGGTAATGATCACCCCATTAAAAGGAGTTGAATCATTGCTGTAATACAAGGGATGCATATACTCCCTGTAAAAACTCCCATGCGAAAACGGCTCATTGGACACCGGAATCAAAGTATCTTCTTTTCTCCAGCTTTTGTAAAAGGATAATTTAGTCCAGTCGCTGCTTTGCTCGTTGATATAAAGCGTGTCCTGTCCCAGCGTCTTCGTGCTGATAAACAAAACCACTAAGAACAGCCTGGTTGATCTACCTGCATTCATATTCCGGGTTTCTTTTAGTTGTTTAATCCGATTCGCGTCAATTTTAAAGACAAGCCACCTCTGTCTTTTTCCACCTGGTAGTTTATTCCTTCTATTTCCAACTCTTTGTAGGCCTTTGCTTTGAAGCCGGTCATTTTTTCAAAGGGTTTACAATCGATTTGGATAATGTACCGTTTCATTTGGTCATCATCGTCGTAAGACACGTGTACACACGCATAACCCAGTTCCAGGTTGCAGAAATTCACCTTTCCATCATGATGAGAATCCGTTTCACCGCGGAAATTCAAATCCCTGTCTACCCAAAAACCATTCGCTTCCAGTTCGGAGGGCGTTGCGCCGGATGGAATCGAAAAAATGGAGACTTCCCGTTCTTTATTGGAACAGGATGCAAGCAAAATACTTAAAAAAATAAAGAAAATTGCGTTGTATCGTTTCATCATGATGCGATTTCGGTTAATAGTTTAGCTGCCCGTTTTTTAAAGTCGGCAGAGTATTTGTCCATTTGCTCTTCCAGGCAGATTTTCAATTCAGGTTTCAATTCCGGGTACTTTTTAGCCAGTTTGGCAAGTACAAACAGCCCTCTTGATTTGATGGTAACCGTTGTATCGTTTGACAGAAGTAACTGGAACAACAAGTCTATCGCTTCACCTTCACCTTCATTTTCTACAGGTACACCTGCATACAGCCAAAACGATGCAAAGGAGTTTTTATAAACCGGGTTAAGGTTTGTACAGAACTGAAACAAAAAAGGAAGCTCAGATAGCAATTTTTCTGGAGCCAGGATGCCCACATCGCTCAGAAGCCACAAAAACCGGGTAGCAACTTTCTGTTCTCCCGTAAGCAGGCCGGCAAGTTCTTTGATTTCCAGATCGTCCCGTATGATCCTGGTTGCCCACATTTTCCGTTGTTCTCCGGTACTTGCAGCCAGGGAAGCTTCCAGTTCTCTGTAAAATTCCGTTTTTGAAACTGCAGTACTCATGTTACCTGATCTATGTGCTGTTTTTTAGGCAAAGATCGTTTTCTAAACGTACTAATTCAAATGATTGTCATTAGATGGATGATTTTTTTCAGCTTGTTTTATCAGACCTTCCGCAAATACTTGATCCAGCCTCCAAAAAACATACTTCTGTTCTCGCCCTGGAAAAACGGTTCCAATTCCTGATACAACCACTGTTCCGCATCTTCATAGCTTAGTTGATCCTGCTCTACCTGCGCGGTAATGTTACTTTGGGTGGTGAAGTACAGAACCAGTTGATCCAATGAAAATTCGAATACTTGTTGAAAGGATTCTTCGTGGAAAAGCGTGAAGTGTTGCTCATTCAGGTGTTCGTTCGTCCAGTTATAACGGTCATTTCGGGATGGTGGCGGGAATTTTTTACCATATACATCCGGATACCAATTGCTAAACGCTTCTACGTCTTTCATTTTTCCGGCAAAAAAACTGTCGTAAATCACCAACCAGCCATTGGGTTTCAATACCCGGTTGGTTTCCGCTAAAAACAGATTGATATCGAACCAATGTACTCCCGAACTGACTGTGACCAAATCAAAAAAACCGGGTTCAAAAGGTTGCTGTTCCGCCTTGGCTTCCTGGTAATGAATGCGTTCGTCCAGGTAAGCAACTTGCAGCATTTCAGCAGAAATATCCGTCGCATACACCTGTTCTGCAACAGTCAAAAGTGCTTTGGATGAAAGTCCGGTTCCGCAGGCAATATCCAACGCATTCGGTAACATCGATGGAAAATTCAACTGCTCTCTTACGCGGAGAATCACTTCTCCCTGGAAATAGGGCCGTCCCTTTTCGTAGCGGCGGGCAATACTTTGCGAATCAAAATAGTTGGTTTTCATGTTTCAGTGTGTGTTGATCGTATTTGACAGATACAAGATACTAATAATGAAAACTAAAGCGTCAACAAATCGGGAACGATATTCAGATAAAAAAACCGGTTATTTTCAAAAACAGTTTATTTTTGCCCTCGACCGATAAAAATCGGTTTTCCGTTCAGGAACCATCTAAACCAATGAAACATGCGAAAATTAGCAAGTATCCAAAAAATAAAAGCATTAGATCCTATTGAAGGCGCAGATGCCATTGAAAAAGCAACTGTATTAGGCTGGCAGTTAGTGGTCAAAAAAGGAGAATTTCAAGTAGGCGATCTGATCGTGTACTGTGAAATCGACAGCTTAATGCCCGAAAAACCTGCATTTGAGTTTTTGAAGGCGCGTGGGATGAGAATCAGAACGGTGCGGCTTCGAGGACAAATTTCACAGGGCATTTGCTTCCCGCTTTCGGTACTTCCCGCTGATTTTGAGGTAACGGAAGACGCAGACTGTACGGACGTGCTCGAAATCACCAAATACGAACCTCCGATGCCTGCCTGTCTGAGTGGCGTTGCAAAAGGTAAATTCCCTTCCTTCATCCCAAAAACAGACGAAACCCGGGTTCAGATTTTGCAGGATGTTTTAGACAAGTTCAAAGGCATCAAATGCTACATCACTGAAAAACTGGATGGAAGTTCAACGACCTATTATGTAAAAGATAACGAGTTCGGCGTATGCAGCCGCAACCTGGAATTAGTGGAAGATGCTGAAAACAGTCTCTGGAAAATTGCCCGGGAAATGGATATTGAAGCAAAATTGAGGTCGCTTGGTAAAAACATCGCCATCCAGGGAGAATTGATCGGTGAAGGAATCCAAAGCAACAAACTAAATCTGAAAGGACAAACGATCCGTTTTTTCAACGCTTTTGATATCGATGCCTATGAACACCTCGATTTTTCCGATTTCAATGAATTACTGCAGCAACTGGATCTTCCGCTTGTGCCTGTTCTTTCATTGGATTACGAACTCGAAAATGACATTGATGCAATCATCCGGAGAGCGACGATCAAAAGCCAGTTTTTGAAAGATGTCTGGGCAGAAGGTATTGTGATCC
The DNA here is from genome assembly GCF_039596355.1 of Fluviicola sp. Lineage (GTDB taxonomy): Bacteria > Bacteroidota > Bacteroidia > Flavobacteriales_D > Crocinitomicaceae > Fluviicola. Next base: position 1,192,328 of record NZ_JBCNJW010000001.1, read on the forward strand.
GGCCTTACGGAAAAGAAAACAATGCGCCTTCCTCAGACGAAAACTGGAATGCCGGACGTTTCAGTTTTAAAGCCATTAACCCGGAATTCCTGTTGAAATACGGTGAATAGTTCGAAAAAATCAACATCCTGCTCCTGGCACACAGGGGCAGGATTGACACACAAACTGCTGTTATTTCACTTGTCCAAGCCGTAGAAATGATCCATAATCTTTTCAATTGAATCGATGCAAAAAAGCTGCACGTCCCGTTCCAGTTTATTTATTTCAGTCAAATCATAGACCAAGATTTTCAAATCTTTCACCTGATCACTGAGTACCAGCTTATTCGGAATGGTTTCACTGGAAGAAAAAAGGTATTGCGGGAGATACACATCTCCTATTCCAACCCTGCCCGGGTAATGAGGAACCATCCGGCAAAGCACCCGATAGGATGACAGGGAGTCTTTCTGCAAATGGAACCCGCGGAATGTTGCTTTTCCGTTGGTAAAATGCATTTCGCCCAACTGTCCGTCCTTCTTACCCGGCATCTGAATTTCTGCCCCCACTTCCCAACGGTCTTTCTTTACGACGAAGATCTCTCCAAACCAATCAGGTATCTTTAATGGTTTTTGAAATTCAATGATCAATGAATCACTGTAAAGCCTGTAATTGGCCAGTGTATCTTCAAAATACTCGGTTTTAACTACTTTATTGAATCCTTCCTGCTTCGCTTCAATTTTGGAATTTGCAAGCAGGTTTCCCATGAGTAAAAAGGCGGGTACTGCAACAAACGGCAGTGAAAGCAAGGCAATTTCGTTGATTCGTTTCATTCTTTATGTGTTTTTTAATTTAGGTTGTTCTTTTCACGTATTTGATCAGTCCACCAGTAATTCCATCTCCCAGGTACCACGTCCCGGACAATATTTGACGGGAATAAATCCGAACAGGAAACCCCATGTTTTCTCAAAGGTCCATGTTCCGGCGTACTTGTTTTCACCGGTTAATTTCCCCTCATAAAACAGTACCGGATGCTGCTCATCGGTTGTTTTTCTATTGCCTTGTTTATCCAGGATCACACTTCTGACCGGCATTTGTTTCTCAAAGTAAATCCTGCCTTGGTGAATTTCTCCCGAAATCGTCCCAATCCCGCTCATTCCACCGGTATCGGGATCATCTTGAACGGTTCCTTTGAGCGTATCGTTTTCAAACAGTTCCATTTCAATCGTAAACCGCGTATATGGATGTCCAACGATCCTCTGAATTTTTTCAGAGTCGTATCGGTAAGTTCCTGTCCATTTATTTAGCATCTCATTGCGTGTTAGTGTGTCCTAAATTAAAGATGATAAAACAAAAAGCCACGAATTCACGAATTTTTAGGCGTCTAACGAAGGGATTTATGTACTTTAATCAGGTGACTACAAAAAGTACTTGTATGATTCATAATTTCAGTTCCTGCTAGCAGGAACTCTTTGTCTTTCCCACAAATGC